>NZ_CP193756.1:0-305356 GCF_050847355.1 Limimaricola sp. AA108-03 | reverse complement strand
CTAAGATCAAGTGAGGGTCTCGCGGAGCGTCAGCTTTGCGGGGCTCTTTCTTTGTCGGGGTCGTGCCTCCTATCGTTGCGGTTGTCAGCCTTCGTCGCGCGCGATCCAGCGGGCGTGAAGCTCCTCAAACACCTGCTGGGCCTCGGATTCGATCCAGTCGGCGAAACCCTGATCCTCGAGCTGCAGATCGAGCCCCCTGGCAGTGCGCTTGACTGTGCCGGCCTTGCGGCCGTCGATTCGCAGCGGCCGGCGCGACGGCGCGGCCGCCGCGGCGCGGCGCGGGGCAGGGGGGGCGGCGGGGGCCAGGTGCCGCATCACGGCCTCGAAGGCGGCGACCGACGGATCATCGTCGACGGCGGCGGCGTTGGGCACCATCGCGACCTGCGCGGCGGTGTGGATGTCGTCGGCCAGCTCGGCCAGCGCGGCGCGGTCGGCGCCCGAGGTCTCGATCGCGCGGGCCATCGCCTCCCAGCGGGGGCGGCCTATGCCATGCGCGGGACCGATCGCGGTGGCGAGGTCGCGGCCGATGGTCTCGGCGATCGAGATCGCCATCGACACCGCCGACTTGGCCACGGTAAGCACCTCGGCGACCTGGCTCTGGTTGCCGAAGCCGGTCTCGACCAGCTCCTGCGCGAACAGCGCCTTCTCGATGAAGGACAGGTCGCGCCGGGCCATGTTCTCGGAGATCTGCGCTGCCGTCGCGCCGCGCTCGTCCATCTGGGCGATCAGCGCCCGGACCTTGCCGACCTTCTCGGAGGCGCGCACCGCCTCGAGCCTTCGGCGGCCATAGACCAGTAGGTAGCGGCCATCCTTCTCGGGATGGCGGCGGACCAGAATAGGCACAGCCTGGCCGTTGGCCTCGATCGCGTCGCGCAGGTCGATCACGTCGGACGGGTCGAGCCGGTCGCGGGTGCGGGTGTCGTCGACCAGCGCCGGGTCGATCTCCCAGACCCGGTGGCTGTCGACCGCGTCGCGGGCCGAGCGCAGCGCCCGGTTCGACGACATCATCGGCGCGCCGGGCTGGCTGCCCACGGCGGCGAGGCCGTCGAGCATCGACATGCGCTTCTTGCGGTTCTCGCTCATCGGCGCGGCTCCCCGGTCATGTCTCTCATCGGCCCCATGTCTTCTGGATCAGCGCCGCGATCTCGTCATTGACTGCGTTCATGCTCTCGAGCGCGCGGTCATAGGTCGAGCGGGTGAAGGCGCTGCGCTCGACCTCGTAGAGGGTCTGCTTGGTCAGACCGGCATCCGAGATCGCGGTGGATTTCAGCATCGGCGCGTTCAGCACCTTGTCGCCATACATGGTGCGCAGGAAGGCGACGATCCGGTTCTGCGGCGCGTCGGTCGGCTCGTAGCGGGTGAGCAGGTAGCGCATCCAGTCATGCTTCATGTCGGCGCCGCTCTCGGCAATCACGTCCATCAGGTCGGCGGTCATCCGCAGGAACTGCGACATCGACATAACGTCGAGCATCTCGGGATGGATGGTGACCAGCACCCCGGTCGCCGCCGAGAGCGCCGACATGGTGAGAAAGCCGAGCTGCGGCGGGCAGTCGATTACCACCACGTCGTAGCGGTCCTCGACCTGCGACAGCGCCTCGCGGACCCGGAAGAAGAACAGCCCCGCCTCGCCCTGCGCCAGGGCGCGCGGCGTCTCGTGCTCGAACTCCATCAGCTCGAGATTGCCGGGAATCAGGTCGAGGCCGGGGATGTAGGTCGGGCGGATGATGGTGTCGATCGGCACCGGGTCGTGGTAGCGGATCGCGTCGTAGAGCGTGCCGCCCTCGAGCAGGTCGAACTCGGGCTGCACGCCGTGCAGCGCGGTCAGCGAGGCCTGCGGGTCGAGGTCGATCGCCAGCACCCGGTAGCCCTGCAGCGCCAGGCGCTGCGCCAGATGCGCCGAGCTGGTGGTCTTGCCCGAGCCGCCCTTGAAGTTCATCACGCCAATGATCTGGAGGTGGTCGCCCTCGCGGCGGCCAGGGAGGTAGTCGCCGGGCCGGCGGGCGGTCTTTTCCAGCAGAACCCGCAGCGCGTGCAGGTCATGCACCGAGTAGAGCCTGCGGTTCCCTGGCGTCAGCACAGGTGAGGGGCCCTTGCCGTCGAGATGCAGCTTGCGCAGGTAGGAGTCATTGACCCCGAGCAGCGCCGCCGCCTCGCCGGAGGTGAATCGGCGCATTTCCTTGGAGGCGTCCGGGGGAAACAGGCTCTCGGCCTGGGCGTGCAGCTGGGCGGTCAGACGCTCGGAATGGTCACGAATGACGGCGTTCAGCTCGTCGGCCTGTCTGATATCCTGCATCTGCACCGTCTGCGCCCATCATCCTGATTCTCGCCCCAGCCGGCCCATCGTGTTCACGGTTTCTGGCGTTTTCCGGCATCGTTTCGTGACTATTGGCTGGGCGAACCGAGTCTTGCAAGGATTTTTCTACTAATTCTTGCTCGACTCCGCGCCGTTGCGGCCGCCGCGCATGGGCCGTGCTGCCTGGTGACCGACACGGCCCGGCGGGATTCATTGCCGCATCGCGGGGCATACGGCCGGGATGGTGGCCAGCTTGCTGCGGATGGCGGGGCTGGATTGGCCGCTGCCGGACTACTCGACGCTGTGCCGCAGGCAGAAGGCTTTGGCGGTTCAGGTTCCGTATCGCCGGGCCGGTGGCCCGCTGAACCTGCTGGTGGACAGCACCGGTATCAAGTTCCTCGGCGATGGCGAACGGCAGGCGCGCAAGCATGGACCGCAGGGCCGTCGCCAATGGCGAAAGATCGGATCGCGGGCCAGGTGAAGGAGCCCTCCTCCAGCCGCTTGTAAGCCATGAGGAGGCCGCTGCCGTCCCAGAATAGAATCTTCATCCGGTCCGCGCGTTTCGCCCGGAAAACGAAGACCGTCCCGGTGAACGGATCCTCGGCCAAGGTCGACTGCACCAGGGCGGTCAGGCCATCATGTCCCTTGCGGAAGTCTACCGGCTTCGTCGCCACCAGGATGCGGACGCCTTGAGACGGCATCAGCATGTCGGTGCTTCCAGAGCATGCACGATCGCGGCGATCCGATCTGCCGCCGTGTCGGGCGACAGTTCGACCTGCGTTGCTCCCCTGACGATCCGGATCATCACAAGCGGCGTCGCGTCCGTCGGATCCCTCGTCTCGGCCGAGTCGCAAACGACCAGCGGCGCGAAGACAGGCTCGCCGATCTCCGCAGCGGGGAGAACCAGCTGTCCCTGCTTTGCGAGACGCCGCCAAGCCGAGAGTTGGTTCGGACGGATTCCATACCGCCTGGCAACCGCATTCACTGTCGCCCCCGGCTCAAGTGTCTCCGCCACAGCGCGTCCCTTCGCACCGTCCGACCAACGCCGGGGACCAGACGCGTAGATCTCGACGCCCAGAGATTTGAGAAACGAATTTGTCGCGCACATTGCGAAGCGCACTCCCCATCATGAGACGGGTGACACCTCGCCGTGCCACAGCTCATCTACAACGTGGGGCCCAGACGCCGCTTACTATTGGACCTCCGAACTTCCCGATACTGTGAGGGGCCGAGCTAATTGCGATGCTACCATGGAGCCGCGAAGATGCTGACGCATGCATGAGGGTTTCAGATGCTCGTGGCGCTCATCATCGCCAAAGCGAGCGCTTCTCTTTGATCAGCCAAGCCCGTCCACGATCACCACCGTGGCTTGGCAGGCGCCATCGCGACGGGCGCGGGCCTCTTGATATTCGTCGGAGCGATAGCAGGCGAGGGCGGTCGCGTAGTCCGGAAATTCGATGAGCACATGGCGCTGATGTGCTTCCCCCTCGAGCACTTCCGAGGCACCCCCGCGGGCGAGAAACCTGGCCCCGTGCCGGGCAAAGGCGGCTGGGGCCACTTCCTGATACCCCCGATAGCGCTCGGGGTCGGTGATCGTGACATGGGCGATCCAGTATGCGGGCATCACGCGCTCTCCTCTGCCAGGAGGGACTTCGCCAGTGCGGATGCCTCGGTCAGGTGCAGCCGGACCGCCTCCTCAGCGGCATCGGCATCGCCGGCCTCGATGGCGGCGCAGATGCGTTCCATGCGCATGGGACCGGGAACCTCGCGCGCCGTCGAAGACAGGGTCAGGGCGCGCAGGCGGCTGATCCGCCCGTTGAGCCGTTGCACGATCTCCCAGGCAATGTCGTGTCCGGCATGGCGGAAGATGATCTCGTAGAACCGCGCGGTCGCGCCGTAAAGCGCGAGGCCTTCGCCGGCACTATGCGCTACCTTGATGGCCTTGAGCGCAGCGCGCAGCTCGCGCCCCGTTCCCGCATTGGCAACCTCGGCGCAGGCCCGCGCCGCGCGCCCCTCGAGTAGCAGACGGATGTCGTAGATCTGCCGTGCCTGCGGCCAGTCCAGCGTGGCGACGATTGGCCCCCGATTGTGCTGGATCGCGACCAACCCCTCTGATTCTAGATGCCGGATGACTTCCCTGACGATGGTGCGGCTGACGCCCATCTGCTCGCAAAGCGTGCGCTCGACCAAACGATCACCAGCCGCGAAATGCCCGGCGATGATCGCACCGCGCATCCGGTCGAGAACGATTTCCCTCAGCGTCTGAGGCGGTTGATCGATGCGAAGATCGAAGCTGGGCGTCGTGGTCATGAAGCGAACCTTACTCGAAGGGCGAAAAGCCAACAAGGCGATTGACACCTCGTACTATGGCATACCATAAGACCGCAAGACGGTATGACCATATGGGAGGGCGCCATGGCCGCTTCGATCCGAAAGACGCTGCTGCATGTCGAAACCACGCTGATCGAAGGCGGCAAGGCAGCGCCGCAGCCGCTGGTGATGATCGCGGCCGCGGCCGTGCTGAAGAACCCGTGGGCTGGGCGCGGTTTCGTCGAGGACCTGCGCCCCGAGATCGCCGAGGTGGCTCCTGAGCTTGGCGCCCTGCTGACCGGCATGATCCTTGAGCGGGCTGGCTCGGGCGAGGCGGTCGAGGGTTATGGCAAGTCGGCGGTTGTCGGCACCGATGGCGAGGTCGAGCACGCCTCGGCGCTGATCCACACGTTGCGCTTCGGCAATCACTACCGCCACGCGGTGGGCGCGAAATCCTATCTTGCCTTCTGCAACACGCGCGGGCCCGCCAATGCGCCGATCATGATCCCGCTGATGGACAAGAACGATGGCGGGCGGCGCTCGCACTACCTCACCATCCAGATGGCGATCCCGGACGCACCGGCGGCCGACGAGATCGTCGTGGCGCTTGGCGCGTCGATCGGTGGCCGGCCGCATCACCGGATCGGCGATCGTTACCAGGACCTGCAGGAGCTCGGGCATGACGCCGAAAACCCTGCTGCTGTCTGACGACACGCGCGCGACCTGCGCCGTGGCGGGGACTGGCGAGCCTCTGGTGCTGGTGCATGGCGTCGGCATGTGCGCCGAAGCCTGGACGCCGCAGATCGATGCGCTGTCGTCCAGCCACGAAGTCATCTCGGTCGACATGCCCGGCCATGGCGGCTCGGACCGGCTGGGTGAGGGAGCCCAGCTGCCCGACTACGTCGCATGGCTGGGGCGGGTTCTCGACGCGCTGGGGCGCGACGCGGTGAACCTCGCGGGGCATTCGATGGGCGGGCTCGTGGCCTCGGGCTGCGCCATCGAGATGCCTGAGCGGGTGCGACGTCTCGCGGTGCTCAACAGCGTGCATCGCCGCAGCCCCGAGGCGCGGGCCGCGGTCCGCGAGCGGGCACGGGCGATCTCGCGCGGTGAAGGCGACGATAGCGTGCCGCTGCGCCGCTGGTTCGGCGAGACGCCGGGGGAGCGCGCGGTGCGCGACCGGGTCTCGGGCTGGCTGGAGCGGGTCGATCGTGCCGGATACGCCGCCGCCTATGCGGCCTTTGCCGAGGGCGACGAAACCTATGCCGACCGCTGGGGCGAGATCGCCTGCCCGACGCTGGTGCTGACCGGCGCAGAGGACCGCAATTCCACCCCGGAGATGGCCCGCGCCATGGCTGGCGCGGCGCAGCGCGGCCGCGCGGTGATCGTGCCGAACGAGCGGCACATGGTCGGCCTGACCGCCCCCGAGGCAGTCACGGCGGAAATGCGGCGATGGCTGGAGGAGCCGATCGCCGCGGAGCGAAGGGAGATGCGCGCATGACGATCGATAACCCCCGCCTGCTGCGCGACGCGTTCGGCGCGTTCATGACCGGCGTCACGGTGGTCACCACCACCGGCCCGGACGGCACGGCCCTGGGCTTCACCGCCAACTCCTTCTCCTCGGTCTCGCTCGACCCGCCGCTGCTCCTGGTGTCGCTGTCGAAACGCTCGGCGAACTACGCGAGCTTCACCGAAGGGCAGGGCTTTGCGGTCAACATCCTGTCGGAGGACCAGAAGGAGATCTCCAACACCTTCGCCCGCCCCGCCGAGGATCGGTTCGACGGCCTCGACTGGCAGCCCGGCCCGCATGGCGCGCCGGTCCTGGGTGGCGTCTCGGCCTGGTTCGACTGCGCGCTGGAGCAGGTCGTGGAGGCAGGCGACCACGCGGTCCTGATCGGCCGCGTCGAGGCGTTCGACAACTCCGGGCAGGCCGGTCTCGGCTATTACCGGGGCTCCTATTTCAAGCCCGCGCAGACCGCGACGCAACTCGCCACCGGTCCGGCGGTGGTGGTCAGCGCGCTGATGCAGCGCGACGGCGAGGTGCTGCTCGTCGATGACGGGCAGGGGGGCTTGGGCATCCCCACGGCCCGCGCTGGCGAGGAGGGCGCGAGCGCGACGTTGCAGCGGCTGATCGCTGCGACCGGCGTCGAGGCAGAGCCGAGCTTCGTCTACGCGCTCTGGGAAGACGTGAAGCGCGGCCAGCAGCACATCGTGTTCCTCTGTGCCGCCATGGCGGGCGCACCCGCCCGCGGGCGGGGCTTTGTCGAGCTGACCGAGAGCACGCTGGGCGACGTCACGGATCCGGCGCTGCAGGTGATGCTGCGCCGCTTCGCGGAGGAAAGCCGGATCGGCGATTTCGGCATCTATTACGGAAACCAGAACGCGGGCCGGGTGCGCCGCGTGGCTGCGGAGGCAGGGCAATGAAATTCTCACTCTTCGTTCACATGGAGCGGGTTTCGGCACAGCAGGAGCAGCGCAAACTCTACGACGAGATGATCGAGCTGTGCCGGATCGCGCATGAGGGGGGGATGCACGCCATCTGGACCGGCGAGCATCACGGCATGAACTTCACCATCGCGCCGAACCCGTTTCTGAACCTCGTCGACCTGGCGCGGCGCTTTCCGGACATCCGGCTCGGCACCGGCACGGTGGTGGCGCCGTTCTGGCACCCGATCAAGCTCGCCGGCGAGGCGGCAATGACCGACATGCTGACCGGCGGGCGGCTCGATCTGGGCATCGCGCGGGGCGCCTACACCTACGAATACGAGCGCATGAGCCCCGGGCTCGACGCCTGGACCGCGGGCCAGAAGATGCGCGAGCTCATTCCAGCGGTGCAGCGGCTCTGGGAGGGCGACTACGCCCATGAAGGCGAGCACTGGCAGTTCCCGGCCACCACCTCGGCGCCGTTGCCGGTGCAGAAACCGCACCCGCCGATCTGGGTCGCGGCGCGCGACATCAACAGCCATGAATTCGCGGTCGCCAACGGCTGCAACGTGCAGGTCACGCCGCTCAGCCAGGGCGACGAGGAGGTGCGCGACCTGATGGACAAGTTCGAGAGCGCCTGCGCCAAGTACCCCGAGAGGCCGCGCCCCGAAATCATGGTGCTGCGCCACACCTATGTCGCCTCCGACGAGGCGGATGCGCAGCGCGGCGCGGAGGAGATCAACCGCTTCTACAACTACTTCGGTGCGTGGTTCAAAAACGAACGCCCGGTGAGCCAGGGGCTGATCGCGGAACTGAGCGAGGAGGAGATCGCAAATCATCCCTTCTTCACGCCAGAGCTGATGCGGCGCAACAACATCATCGGGGAGGCGGCCGAAGTCACCGAGCGCGTCGCCAGCTACCGGGATCTCGGCTACGACCAGTTCGCCTTCTGGATCGACAGCGGCATGAGCTTCGAGCGCAAGAAGGCGTCGCTCGAACGCTTCATCCGCGACGTCATGCCCGCCTTTGCCTGAGGAGGGAATGATGCGCAGATTCCAGCACTACATCGACGGCGCCTTCGAGGACGGCCCCGCCGGGTTCGAGAGCCTCGACCCGGCGACCGGCGAGGCATGGGCGATCATGCCCGAGGCGCGCGAGGCCGAGGTCGATCGCGCGGTGAGGGCCGCGCACCGCGCCTTCCGGGCGCCGGACTGGGCGGGGCTCACCGCCTCGGCGCGCGCGAAGCTCCTGCATCGGCTGGCCGATCTCGTGGAGCGCGACGCGTCAGAGCTCGCCGCGCTCGAGACCCGTGACACCGGCAAGATCATCCGCGAAACCCGCGCGCAGATCGCCTATGTGGCCGAGTATTATCGCTACTATGCGGGGCTCGCCGACAAGATCGAGGGCGCGCATCTGCCGATCGACAAGCCTGACATGGAGGTCTGGCTGCGGCGCGAGCCCGTGGGTGTGGTCGCGGCCATCGTGCCGTGGAACAGCCAGCTGTTCTTGTCCGCCGTCAAGCTCGGACCGGCACTGGCGGCGGGCTGCACCGTGGTCCTCAAGGCCTCTGAGGAGGGGCCGGCGCCGCTTCTGCATTTCGCACGGTTGGTGCACGAGGCGGGGTTTCCGGCGGGGGTGGTCAACGTCCTCACCGGGTTCGGCGCGCGCTGCGGCGCGGTGCTCACCAGCCATCCGAAGGTGGCCCACGTGGCCTTCACCGGCGGACCGGACACCGCGCGGATGGTGGTGCGCAACTCGGCTGAGAACCTCGCGCGCACATCGCTGGAGCTGGGCGGCAAGTCGCCTTTCATCGTCTTCGCCGACGCCGATCTCGACAGCGCCGCCAACGCCCAGGTCTCGGCGATCTTCGCCGCCGCCGGGCAGAGCTGCGTGGCCGGATCGCGTCTCTTGGTCGAGCGCTCGGTCAAGGACGCGTTCCTCGAACGGCTGATGGCAAAGGCGCGCGCGGTGCGGATCGGCGCGCCCGACGATCCCGAGACCGAGATGGGCCCGCTATGCACCGCGCGCCAGCGCGATCGGATCGAGGAGGTGATCGCCGCCTCGTCCGCGCAGGGCGCCCGGCTGGTCACCGGCGGCGAGCGGGTGGGGGAGGCGGGCTTCTACACCACGCCTGCAATTCTCGACTGCAGCGAGGCGCCCGAAGCGCCCTGCGTCACCACCGAGTTGTTCGGTCCGGTGCTGTCGGTGCTGGCCTTCGACGACGAGGCTGACGCCCTGAGACTTGCCAACGGCACGGATTACGGGCTCGCCGCAGGGCTGTTCACCACCAACCTCACCCGCGCGCACCGGATGACGCGGGGGCTCGAGGCCGGCGTGGTCTGGATCAACACCTACCGCGCCGTCTCCCCGATCGCGCCCTTCGGCGGCCACGGGCTGTCGGGGCACGGCCGCGAGGGCGGCCTCGCGGCGGCGCTCGACTACACCACGATCAAGACGGTCTGGCTGCGCACCAGCGACGATCCGATCCCGGATCCGTTCGTGATGCGCTGAGCCGGCCGCGACCACATCTTCAAGGGAGGAACGAGGATGACGACGAGACTGATCCTGGGCGCCGCGGCGCTCTTCGCCGCCAGCGCGGCCAGCGCCGATCCGATGGTTTTCGCCAGCTGGGGCGGCACCACGCAGGACGCGCAGGCCGAGGCCTGGGCCGCGCCGTTCAGCGAGGAGACCGGCACGCAGGTGATCCAGGACGGGCCGACCGATTACGGCAAGCTCACCGCCATGGTCGAGGCCGGCGCGGTGAACTGGGACGTGGTCGATGTGGAGTACGACTTCGCGCTCAAGGCGGCCGAGGAGGGGCTGTTGGAGCCGCTCGACTTCGACATCATCGACCGCGAAAAGCTGGATCCGCGTTTCGTGTCGGACCATGCGGTGGGCAGTTTCTACTACGCCTTCGTGCTGGGCTATAATCCGATGCACCTGACCGGCGAGACGCCCGACAGCCTGTCCGACCTGTTCGACACCGAGACCTTCCCCGGCAAGCGGACCTTCTACAAGTGGTCGGCGCCAGGCGTGATCGAGGCGGCGCTTCTGGCCGATAGGGTGGCGGCGGAGGACCTCTACCCGCTCGATCTCGACCGGGCCTTCGCCAAGCTCGACACGATCAAGGACGACATCATCTGGTGGTCGAGCGGCGCGCAGTCGCAGCAGCTCCTGGCCTCGGGCGAGGCGCCGATCGGCTTCTTCTGGAATGGCCGCCTCGCCGCGCTCGAGCAGGACGGGATGCCCGTGGGCATCGTCTGGGACCAGAACATCACCGCCGCCGACGCGCTGGTGGTGCCGCGCGGCGCGCCGAACCGCGAAGCGGCCATGCGCTTCATCGCCGAGGCCACCTCGGCCGAGGGCCAGGCGAAGTTCGCGACGGAGACCGGCTACGCGCCGATCAACCTCGGATCGCCGGAGCTGATGGAGGAGGATCTGCGCGCCACGCTGCCCGACAGTCAGACGGCGACGCAGATCAACGCCGATCTGGCCTATTGGGCCGAGCATCGCGACGAGATCGGCAGCCGCTGGTACGCCTGGCAGGCCGAGTGATTTCGTGACCCCGCGGACCGCTCCGGTCCGCGGGCCCCACCCGCAGGATTTCCCATGACCACACTCGCCACAGCCAGCCCCCGGCGCCACGCGCGGTGGCCCCGCCTGCCGCGCGGCCTGGGCCTCGCGCTTCCCGCGCTGCTGCTCCTCGGCGCCTTCTTCGTCGTGCCGGTCGCGCTTCTGCTGACACGGTCTGTGACCGAACCCGTGCTCGGGCTGCAGAACTATGCCGAGCTTCTGGCCACGCCGACCTATGCCAAGATCTTCTACAACACCTTCCTGGTGGCGGGGCTGGTGACGCTCATCAGCATGATCGTGGCCTTTCCGGTAGCCTGGGCGCTGGCAATCATGCCGCCCCTGGCCGCGCGGATCACCTTCGCGGTGATCCTGCTGTCGATGTGGACCAACCTTCTGGCCCGCACCTATGCGTGGATGGTGCTGTTGCAGCAGACCGGGATCATCAACCGCACGCTGATGGCGCTGGGGATCATCGACGCGCCCTTGCGGCTGGTGAACAACCTCGTAGGCGTCACCATCGGCATGGTCTACATCATGCTGCCCTTCATGATCCTCCCGCTCTACGGCACGATCCGCAAGATCGACCCCGGCATCCTGCAGGCCGCGGCGCTGTGCGGCGCCACGAAGATGCAGGCGCTGTGGCGGGTGCTGGTGCCGCTGGCGCTGCCGGGCCTCGCCTCGGGCGGTCTGATGGTCTTCGTGATGTCGCTGGGCTACTTCGTCACCCCCGCGCTTCTGGGCGGGACCTCCAACATGATGCTGGCCGAGCTGATCGCGCAGCAGGTCCAGTCGCTCGTCAACTGGGGTATGGGCGGCGCCGCGGCCTTCGTGCTGCTGGTGGTGACGCTGGCGCTCTACGCGGTGCAGCTGCGCCTCGTCGGGCCTGCCAAGGGAGCGCAGTGATGCTTTTGACATTTGAAAAACTCGGCGCCTGGCGCTGGGGACTGGGTCTGATCTGTGGGCTCGTCGCACTGTTCCTGCTGCTGCCGATCCTGTTCATCGCGGCGCTGTCCTTCGGCTCCTCGCGCTGGCTGATCTTCCCGCCGCCGGGCTGGACGCTGGACTGGTACCGCGAACTCTTTGCCGACCCACGCTGGACCGAGGCCGCCCTAACCTCGGCCAAGATCGGTGTCGTGGTCACGCTCCTGTCGGTAGCGATCGGGCTTCTGGCCTCGCTGGCGCTGGTGCGCGGCAGGTTTCCCGGCCGCGAGGTGCTGCGCGCCTTCTTCCTGACGCCGATGGTGCTGCCCGTCGTCGTGCTGGCCGTGGCGCTCTATGCGGTGTTCCTGCGGATCGGCCTTGGCGGCACCTTCACGGGCTTCGTGATCGCGCACCTGGTGGTGGCGCTGCCGTTCTCGATCATCTCGATCACCGGTGCTTTGGAAGAGTTCGATCCCTCGATCGAGGACGCCGCGATCCTGTGCGGCGCCTCGCCCTGGGAGGCGCGGCTGCGCGTCACGTTCCCGGCGATCAGCCACGGGCTGTTCTCGGCGGCGATCTTCTCGTTCCTGATCTCCTGGGACGAGGTGGTGCTGGCGATCTTCATGGCGAGCCCGACCCTGCAGACTCTACCGGTGAAGATCTGGGCCACGATGCGGCAGGATCTGAGCCCGGTCATCGCCGCCGCCTCCACCCTTCTCGTCGCGACGACGATCCTCCTGATGCTCCTCGCCGCCCTGCTGCGCAAAGGAAAGAAGTCATGACCGTCCCCTTCCTGCATATCGACCGCATCCGAAAGCAATATGGCGAGGTGGTCGCCACCGAGAATGTTGATCTCCAGATCCGCGAGGGCGAGTTCCTCACCTTCCTCGGGCCGTCGGGCTCGGGAAAGAGCACGACGCTCTACATCCTCGCGGGCTTCCAGGACCCGACCTCCGGCGACATCCGGCTGCGCGGCAAGTCGATCCTCGGCGTGCCGTCGCACAAGCGCAATCTCGGCATGGTGTTCCAGCGCTACACGCTGTTCCCGCATCTATCGGTGGGCGAGAACGTGGCCTTTCCGCTGCGGGTGCGCCGAACGCCGAAGGACGAGGTGACGCGACGTGTGAAGCGCGCGCTCGAGTTGGTGCGGCTTGACGGATTCGAGGACCGGATGCCGGCCAACATGTCGGGCGGCCAGCAGCAGCGCGTGGCGCTGGCGCGCGCGCTGGTCTACGATCCGCCGGTGCTCTTGATGGATGAGCCGCTCTCGGCGCTCGACAAGAAGCTGCGCGAGGAGATTCAGCACGAGATCCGCCGCATCCACCGCGAGACCGGGGTGACGATCCTCTACGTGACCCATGACCAGGAAGAGGCTCTGCGGCTGTCCGACCGGATCGCGGTGTTCAACGCGGGCCGCATCGAGCAGGTTGGCACCGGCCCTGAGCTCTACGCCGCCCCCGCGACGCGCTTCGTGGCCGACTTCATCGGCGACAGCAGCTATCTCAAGGGCCGCATCGAGCGGGTGGCGGGCGACCGGGTCGATATCGGTTTCGGCGATGGCAGCCGGGTGATCGACGTGGCGCTGCATGGCCGCGCCAGCACCGGGCAGGGGGCCGAGTTGATGCTGCGCCCCGAGCGGATCGAGCTGGCGGCCGAGCCGGGCGCCGAGGGCCGATCGCTCCCCGTGACGCTGCGCGAGGCGACCTTCCTCGGCAACACCGTCTCGGTTACCGCCGAGACCGGCTGGAAGCAGATGGTCGACGTGCGGCTGGGCTACGGTCACCCGCTGGCGGGCCGGGCGGTGCCGGGCGACCGGCTGTGGATCAACTGGTCGCGCGACGCGGCCAACGCCTTCGCGGAAGGATAACGAGCATGAGCGCAGCACAGGACGCCACGCTCGCGGCGCGGCTCAAGGACCCCTCCCTGCTGGAGACCCGCGCCTATCTCGCCGGAGACTGGCACGAGACGGCGCGCCGCATCGAAGTGCGCAACCCGGCGACCGGGGCGCTGCTGGCCGAGGTCGCGGATTGCGACCGCGCCGATGCTGCCCGGGCGATCGATGCCGCACGACTGGCACAGGTCGAATGGGCCGCGCGCAGCGCGGGGGAGCGCGCGGCGGTTCTGCGCCGCTGGCACGAGCTGATCCTGTCCCATACGGATGACCTGGCGATGATCCTGACCGCCGAGATGGGCAAGCCTCTGGTCGAGGCGAAGGGCGAGATCCTCTACGGCGCGGCCTATGTCGAATGGTTCGCCGAAGAAGCCCGCCGGGTCTATGGCGACACCATCCCGGGCCACCAGCGCGACAAGCGCATCCTGGTGCTACGCCAGCCAGTGGGGGTAGTGGCTGCGATCACGCCGTGGAACTTCCCCAACGCGATGCTGGCGCGCAAACTCGCGCCGGCGCTCGCCGCGGGCTGCGCCATCGTCGCCAAGCCGGCAGTGGAAACGCCCCTTTCGGCGCTGGCGCTGGCGGTGCTCGCGGAACGGGCCGGTGTGCCCGAAGGGCTGGTTTCGGTGCTGCCGAGCAGCGACGCCAAGGCGATGGGGCTCGAGTTCTGCGAGAACCCGACCGTGCGCAAGATCAGCTTTACCGGCTCGACCGAGGTCGGACGGATCCTGATGCGTCAGGGGGCGGAGCAGATCAAGAAGCTGTCGCTGGAGCTCGGCGGCAACGCGCCCTTCATCGTCTTCGACGACGCCGATCTCGACGCGGCGGTCGAGGGCGCGATCCTGTCGAAGTTCCGCAATGCCGGGCAGACCTGCGTCTGCACCAACCGGATCTACGTCCAGTCCGGCCTGCACGATGCCTTTGCCGAGCGGCTTGCCCGTCGGGTGTCGGAGCTGCGCTGCGGCGACGGGATGGAGGAGGGCACCGAGATCGGCCCGCTGATCAGCGAGGCCGCGCTCGCCAAGGTCGAGGCACATGTCGAGGACGCACGGCGGCAGGGCGCCGCGCTGCTGACCGGCGGCCGGCGGGGCGAGGGGCGGCTCTATGCGCCCACGGTGCTCTCGGGAGTGACCCCGGCGATGCGGATCGCCAGCGAGGAGACCTTCGGACCGGTGGCCGGGATCTTCCGGTTCGAGACGGAGAGAGAGGTCGTCGAGGCGGCCAATGCCGTGGAGTACGGTCTCGCCTCCTATGTCTACACACGCGATCTCGACCGCAGCTGGCGGATGATGGAGGCGCTCGACTACGGCATGGTCGGGATCAACACCGGCCAGATCTCGACAGAGGTGGCGCCCTTCGGCGGCATCAAGCAGTCGGGCCAGGGCCGCGAAGGCTCGCGCTACGGGCTCGATGACTACCTCGAGATGAAATACGCCTGCATCGGCCTTACCGAAACGCGCGCCTGAGAACCGGACAGGGGGCGCTGAGTCGCTCTCCGACCAGAACGTGCACCCTATGCGTCCGTTAAACCAAGATTATCGGACATGAGGGACAGCCGCACAGCGCGGCGGTTACGGCGTCGAATGATGGACAAAAGCGCCGCGCCCCGGTAGCGCCCGGGGTGTGTTCGTCCTTTCCCATCCCGAGCGTTCCACTCCTTCCTGGCCCGCCGCACCGGGCTGGGCCGTCACGGGCCGCGCCGCCGATCCCGAGGACGCGGCGTTTTGCGCCGGGGCAATGCTGGCGCATCTGCAAGGCGCCATGGCCCAGCCCGGCCTGCCTCTCGCGCTGTGGCGCGACCGGCTGGCGCTCGAGGCCGCCGCGGCAACTGTGAGGCTTTCGGGGCGGCCGGAGGGCCTGGCGGAGCTGCGCGACACGCTGTGCCTGACGCGCCCGGGCGATCCGCTCGGGCCAGCGGGCGAGATCGGCCAGGCCTGGCGCCGCGCGGTGACGCGGCCGCTGACGGCGCGCGGCATGGTGCACCTTCCCGGGGTGGCGCCGGAGCTGGTCCGGCGCGAGCTGGCGCGGACCGGCCCGCCCGTCGCGCGGGCCGCGACCACGCTGGAAGCCGTGCTGGCCGAGGCGCCCCGGGCCGAGACGGCGGCGCTGATCCTCGCCGACGCGGTGCTGGCCCGGGCGCTCGGCTGGGACCGGATCGTGCCGCTGCTGGCCATCGGCCTGGCGCCGCGCGACCTGCGGCGCGATGGGGACGAGTTGCGGCTGGCCTGCCATCAGGCGGTGGTGCGCGCCGCGGCCCGGGCGGCCGGCCTGGCGCAGGACCTGGTCCGCCGCGCTGCACGGCTGCACGCCGTGGCGCCGAAGCTGCGGGCCAGGGGGGCCGAAGCAGCCCTCGCGCTGTTTCTCGCGCAGGATGCGCTGGCCCCGGTGGCACTGACCTCGCTGATGTCGGACCGGGCCGCGCGGCGGCTCTGCGACCGGCTGGTGGCCCTCGGCGCGCTGCGCGAGCTGACCGGCCGCGACAGCTTCCGGCTCTACGGGCTCTGACCATGGAGATGATCGACCGCGAACTGGCCGAGCTGCCGCCCGAGCTGCGCTGGCGCGAATGGATGCGGCGGATCGAGGCGGTGCTGTTCGCCAGCCCCAAGCCGGTGCCGCGCGCCGATCTGGCGCGCATCGTGGGGCAGGGGGCGGCACTGGATCTTCTGCTCGACGACCTCGCCGCGGAGCTGGCCGACCGGCCCTACGAGGTGGTGCGGGTCGGCGACGCTTGGATGCTGCGCACCCGGCCCGCCTACGGGGCGGTGATCCGCGCCGCCGCCGATCTCGGCGACCGGGAGATCGGCCTGTCGGAGCGCGACCTCGCGGTGCTCGCCGCCATCGCCTATCACCAGCCGATCACCCGCGATGGGCTCAGGGACATCTTCGGGTCCGAGATCTCCCGCGAGCTGATCGGCCGGCTGGCGGCGCGGGATCTGATCGCGCCGGGGCCCCGGGCACCACGCCGCGGCGCGCCCTACACCTACGTCACCACGCTGGGCTTCCTCGCGGCCTTCGGACTGGCGGACCTGCGCGATCTGCCGGATGCCGAAGCGCTACGCTATGCCGGGCTGGCGGAGGAGTAGGGTGGGTAACGGCGGGATCGTCAGCTACCGAACCTCCCCGGTCATGCGCCAAAGGCTTTGCCAGTTTTCTCTGTCTTGTCGGCAGTCCCGGGCATGACCGATATCGGTCAGCACGTGCGGTGGCCCGAGGTGCCTCTCATTATTCGAACTCGATCGGCAGCCCCGGGCGGCCCGCCCCGCAAGCCGGACAGCGCCGCTGAAAGATGTCCGAGCCGTTCGCCCCGTAGCGTTCGCCGCAGCGCTGGCATCGGAGAATGTAGACGAGCTGGTTGTGGTCGTTGCCGGGAAGGTCGGTCTTCCGCAGGACTTCCTGTTCGTTGCGATTGACGAAGCCCGGCCGTGTCGTTCTGCCTGGTGCCGCGCCCTGCATGGGCGGCTTCCGCTTCGGCTTTGGCTTTGGCTTTTTGACCGGCGGCCAGGTGGCTCCGAGGATCCACCCCTCGACCTGTCCCGTCATGGCGATTGGTTCGGGCGCAGGCGCCGCGAAGGCACCTGCCAGTTCTCCGCTGCGATCGGCCTCTTGGAGCCAACGCGCGATGGCATAGGCGTCGTGCTGGTCGGGCGTGCGTGCGCCTCGCGGATAGTTGGCGCTCCAGAGCCGCGGATACGCCTCAAGGACCACCGAGGCCCCCGGGACTGGCGTCCAGCCGTCGAATGGCCAGAAGTGGAGCTTTGGCCTCGCCCTGCGCAAAGCCCGAAGCCAAGGGAGCCCGGAATGGGTGGACTTCGCCACGGAACCCTGCACATCGAAATGGAACACCGATTTCGCCGATCCGGTGGCTTCCTCGGTCAGGCGGCGCCAGGTTCGCTCGCCTGTCCTGGCCGCCCCGTTCCCGACGTGGCCATACCGCACGAAGTCGACATAGGTGTGCGGCTCGTCCGTCGGCCAATGCGCGCAGAAGTCGTCCATGAAACTCGGCCAGTCTGGTGCCAAGCGATGACGTTCGAAGTAGCGCATCGGGAAGGAGAACGCGTGATCGATGCCGGCGATCGTCGGCACACGGCTGTCCAGCTCCTGCACCAGCCATGCCGCCAGCCCGCGCCGAGTCCAGTATTTCTTCGGCCCGACCGGCGGCGAGACTTCCTGCGCCTCCTCGTCGCCGAGGGTCTGGTAAACCCGCAATCCCTTGAGGCTCGCCTCTGCGGTCTCGGCTCCGGAATAGTCGATGCCGATCGTGCGGGCGAAGCTGCGCGGCGTATCGGTCACTGGAAGCTCGCCCGAAAGCTCGTTGCGGTCAGCGAGACATGTGCGTCGAGAGGGGGCCGCAGCTCGAAGGCCTTCGGCGCGCGCGCAAATTCGTAGAGCCGGAAAAGGTGCCAGTCGTCGCGGCGCTCCTGCGCCACCTCGAGCTCGTTGCGCGAGATGTGGAAGGGAGTGCGTTCCCACCCGTTGGTGGTCTTTACCTCGATGAGGCGCTCCCGACCTTGGGGCGTGAAGCTGGCGATGTCGTAGCCCGCGCCATCGCCGTCTTCCTGGGAGACCCAGCGGACCCGCCGCGCCAGATCCTCCCGGCCGCTTTGCCGTAGGACATGGATCTCATGGCGAAACACCCGCTCTTCGCCGGCATGGCCCAGGGCGTGGTTACGCTCATCTCGACCAGCCGTGTCAAAGCGTCGTGCGATGCGCTGCGTGTGTTCGAGATCTTCCAAGGGCGGTGCGTTGCGCAGGGTCGGCGCGACGCCAACGAGAAGAATGGCGGACTCGGTCATCTGCGGGACGGCCTTGCCATGCAGGGCTGCTTCCCATTCCGGGTGCCGCGCGAGCCAACGGGCAGCGGCCTCGGCGAGCGACATCTGCACGTTGAACCGGGGCAGGTAGCCCTTGATGATAGGTAGTCCGAGACCGAGGCAGGCTGCGGACACGTTGCTCAGCTTGAACTCGATCGAGCCCCGGCTGCGCCCGATCTGCTGCTGCAGGGCCCTGTTCTGGGCCGCCTTGTTGTATGGCCGCTCCGACAGCTCATCGCTCAGCATTGCGAAGTAAGCCGCTACGACGGCGTCGTTCTCGGCGTCTGACCAATCGCTCGCGTTCATTCCATCACGCTATGGTGCCGCGGACTGGGTGTCATCAGAGTTCGCGGTTTAAATAGATGCAATCTAGCATTGAACCGATCGAAAGAGGCCTTAGACCTGAAGCGAACGGCCCTAAGCCGACCTTCATGCCTTGCACAGCGGAGGTCTGCTCCAAGCCCAAATCTGACCACCTTGTCAATGAAGGTCTTCGCGGCGGCAGCACAAGATCTTTGGTTGCGACCAGTCCTAAGCCGCCCTCGGGCGCCAGTGCCAGATAATGCGATGCAGCATGTCTTTGCTGGCTTTCTTGTGCAATTTCGGGAAGCTGGAAAGCACGCTACCGGCACGAGCCCCTTTCGACGATCCGGCAGGCAAGCACGAGGGCGTCATTGTCCAGAGATTCACCAGCGATTAACTGGTTCAACCGGTCGGCCCCCTGGTATCCGAGGTCGTAATATGGAAGTGCGACAGTGGTCAGCGCGGGTTTTAGAGCGGTCGAGACCGTCTTGAAATCGTCGAATCCGACGATACTAACGTCCTGCGGAATTCGCAGACCCAGCCCGAGTGCGGCGAGATAGGCTTGCAAAGCCATCTCGTCGTTGCCGCACAAAATAGCGGTTGGGCGTTCGGGCTTCGATAGCATGGCCTTCACGATCTCAAAGACGTGGTTCACCTCTTGGCCGATCTCGCCTTCCATCCCTAGCCTGACATCCACATCTGCAGCGCCTAAACCAGCCTCGGCGATTGCCTCTTGAAACGCGGCCAGGCGCAGTTCAGCGCCGAGCAAACTCGGGTTCAGACGGACATAGCCGATGCGCCGATGCCCTCGGCTCAAGACATATTTCGTCAGGTCGCGAGACCCCTGGTAATCATCCGGCTCGATCGAGGCATATCCAGACGAGCTCACCGGGTGACAATTCAGGAGAACGGTTGGAATGACAACATCGCCGGCCGTGGGCGATATTTCACGATGATACATCGAGGCGTAAAGAACTCCGTCGATCCGATGGGCCTGAAACGTGCGCCAGATCTGGCGTTCCTTTTCGACATCTCCATTGGTATTCGCCAGCAGAACGGTGCGTCCGTGTTCCTCGGCCCAATCTTGGATACCGCGCACGATGTCTCCGGAATAGGGCGTGGTCGAAATGCAATCGGTGATGATACCCAACGTGTTTGACCGATTGGAGCGCACTGAGCGGGCTGCCATGTTTGGCACGTAGCCCAGTTCGGCAATGGCCTTCTCGACCCTTTCCTTAGTCGCAGGCTTCACGTTCGGCTCCCCGTTGACCACACGTGACACGGTCTTGTTCGAGACACCGGCTGCTTTGGCTACATCGACAATGCTGATCATCAGACAACTTCCCTTGCACAGCGAGACCTTACTACATGCTCATGACAACGTCGACATTATAAATTGACAACGTTGTCATTCCGTGGCTACCCTATGGTTATCGAGTCGCGTGAGATGCGGTTTCGCTATAAATCTTGGGAGGACGCCATGAAGACACTGATGAGCACGAGCCTTGTCGCACTCATGTCGGCGGGCACGATGGCCAGCGCCGAAAGCATCAACATTCTCGTCGAAGGAGGCGGGGAGATGTTGCAGAAGGCCGTGGCCGAGAGGTTTACCGAAGAGACCGGGATCGAAGTGAACTTCACTGTGGTTCCCTATCAGGGCGTGTTCGACAAACTGTCGGCCGAGATCGCCTCAGGTTCGTCGAATTTCGACGTCGCCACAATCGATGTCGTCTGGAACGCCCGGTTCGCTGATCACGTCGAAGACCTCTCGGCGCTCTTCACGGACGAGGTGAAGGCTGATCTGGCGCCGGCGCTTCTGGCTGATGCCACCGTCGACGGCAAGATGATTGGAATGCCCGCCTGGGCCAATGCCGAGATTGTATTTTACCGCAAGGACCTGTGGGAAGACCCGGAGAACCAAGCAGCTTTCGAGGCCGAATATGGCTATGAACTTGCGCCGCCCGCTACATGGCAGCAGTGGCGTGATATGGCCAAGTTCTTTACCCGCGACGGCATGTTTGGCACGTCGGTCAACGGCCTGTTTTCCGAAGAGTGGATGGCACACGTGCTGCAGGCTGGCTCGCCCGGGGTCATCTTGGATGAAGAGAATAACGTGATCCTCGACAACGAGGCACATATTGAAGCTCTGGAGTTCTATCGCGCGCCGCTCTGCGAGGACGGTTCGGCGCCGGAAAACGCGTTGGAAATCGGTTGGGGCGAAGAACAGAACCTTTTCTATCAGGGCCAGACCGCGATGATGAAGTTCTGGGCGCATGCTTACAAGTTGACGCCAGAAGACAGCCAAGTGTCTGGCAAGGTCGGCGTTGCGCCCATGCTGGCCGGCTCAGCTGGGATCGGCGCCATTCCCGGCCCATGGTATAACGTGATCCCCTCGACCGCGGCCAACAAGGACGCAGCCGAGCAGTTCGTCGCCTTCGCCTTCGCCAACAACGAAATGGGCATCGAAGCACCGCTGGGGCTCGCCGCGTCCAATTCAGCCTATGAAAGCTATGTAGGTCAGGAGAGCTACGCGCATTTCCAGCCGCTGCTGGACACACTTGGCGGGCCCGCCACTAAGGGCCGTCCGCTGCACAAGGACTTTCAGGAACTGGTGGACGAAGCCGTCATGCCCGCCTTCCAAGCGGCTATGGAATGCGAGGACAACGTGGCCGAGTTGCTGGCCGAAGCCGCCGAATACGCGGCCGACATCCTCAACTGAGGTCATCTGACATACCGGAGGGCGTGCAGCGCGCGCCCTCCCCGCCTTTCAACGGGAGGGGATAGCGATGACCGAAAATCGGTTTGTTTGCCTCATGCTCGCGCCATCGGTCCTGTTCTTGGGATTGCTGGTCGCCTACCCGGTCTGCCTTCTGATTTTCAATTCGTTTTACGAGGTTGAAACCATCGCGCCGCACCTGCGCGAGTGGGTCGGGCTGCAGAACTACACCGACGCCCTAACGTCGAGGCGTCTCGCCGAAAGTGCTCTGCGCACCCTGCAGTATTCGGTCTTCGCGTTGTTCTTTGAGTTTCTGTTCGGGTTCTGCGCCGCGCTGCTGTTCGCAGCTATTGCCGACAAGTCACGCTGGCACCGGACTATCTTTGCGCTTCCGCTGATGGTGCCGCCCATCGTGGCGGGCCTGTTGTGGCGGTTCCTGCTGGTGGGCCAAATTGGCATCCTGAACTACGGCTTGGCAGGCGTTGGCCTCATCGACGCGCCGGGCGATATTAACTGGCTGTCAGATGTGGATATCGTCATCTACTCGGTGGCCTTCGCAGACATATGGTTGACCACCTCCTTCGTCGCGTTGGTCTCCTATGCCGGTCTAACCAATATCCCTAAGGACCTAATCGAAGCCGCGCGGATCGACGGTGCCAATGCGCTGAGACGTTTCTGGCATGTCACGCTTCCACTGATGCGGCCCGTGATCGCCGTGGTTGTAATTGTTCGGGGCGTAGATGCGGCCAAAACCTTCGACCTGATCTGGATCCAGACCCAAGGGGGGCCTCGCAACCAATCCGAGGTGTTTTCGATGAACATCTATCAGCGGATGGTGCGGTTCGGCGATATGGGCGAAGCCTCGGCCTCGGCCACGTTGTTCCTGATCGTGATGATCGTCCTTGCAGGACTTGCCTACTGGAAAATCTGGAGGCCGAACCATGACTGATGTCGGACAAAGAGATATCGGCAAGGTCCTGATCAACGCCTTCGCGCTTTTACTGGTCCTGTCCTACGCGCTGCCTTACGTCTATCTCTTGATGACCTCGCTGAAACCGGCTGCGGATGTTCAGCAGATCCCGCCACAATTCTTCCCCGAGACGTTCTCGTTGGAGAACTTCCGCGAGGTGCTGGGCACTGCGACCCTGCCCAAGGCTTTCCTGAACTCGCTGATCGTAGCGGTGCTGACCACCCTGCTGTCACTGGCGCTGGCGGTGCCGGCCGCTTACGTAGCCACGCAGTATCGCCGGCCACTCACTGTCGTTTTTCTGCTATTCGCGCTGATCACCCGGATGGTGCCGGCGGTCTCGCTTGGGGTGCCGCTGTTCCAGCTGCTCAAATCCGTCGGCCTGCTCGACACGACGACTGGACTGGTGCTCGCCCATACCTCGACAGCCGTGCCACTGGCGCTGCTACTCATGGCGGCCTTTTTTGAAGGCGTCCCCAAAGAGTTGGAGGAGGCCGCCCGCATGGACGGCTGCACCCGGTTTCAGGCCTTTGTGAAGGTCATCCTGCCGGTCATGAAATCGGGCATCGCGATCACGGCGCTATTTTCGTTCATCGCCAGCTGGAACGAGTTCCTCTACGCGTTGCTGCTGACCTCGGAAAACGCGAAGACCGCCCCAATCGTCATCGCCGAATACAACTCGGTCTATGGCCTCGCTTGGGGACCGATGACAGCGGCGGCGGTGCTCTATTCGCTCCCAGTCATCATCGTGACGCTGGTTCTGCAGAAACAAATCATCGGCGGCCTGACGTTCGGCGCTGTGAAAGGCTGAGGAGAGACCCATGGCCGCGATCATCTTAAACAATATTAACAAGGTCTATGGCGACAGCTTCCACGCCATTCACGACCTGAGTTTCGATATCAAGGACGGCGAGTTCATGGTTTTCGTCGGTCCGTCAGGATGCGGTAAGTCCACAGCGCTGCGGATGGTAGCCGGGCTTGAAAGCATCACCAGCGGCGAGCTGATCATCGGCGGCCGGGTGGTGAACAAGGTCGACCCCAAAGATCGCGACATCGCCATGGTATTCCAGTCCTACGCGCTCTACCCGCACAAGACCGTGCGGGAAAACATCGCCTTCCCGCTGCAGATGGCAAAGATGGACAAGGCCGAGATCAACAAGCGCGTCGAAGACGCGGCGGCGATCCTTGAGCTGACCTCCAACCTCGACCGCAAGCCGGGCAATCTATCGGGCGGTCAGCGCCAGCGGGTGGCCATGGGCCGGGCCATCGTCCGCAAGCCCTCGGCCTTCCTGATGGATGAGCCCCTGTCGAACCTCGACGCGAAACTTAGAGTGCAGATGCGGGCGGAGATCGCTGGCATCCAGCGCCGCCTGGGCGTGACGACGATCTATGTCACCCACGACCAAGTCGAGGCGATGACCATGGGCGATAGGGTCGCCGTCATGAAGGCGGGCGTCCTACAACAGGTCGACACACCGCAGTCGCTCTACAACCGACCCGACAACGTTTTCGTCGCTGCCTTCATTGGTTCGCCTTCCATGAACCTCTACGAGGCGGTTTTGGACGGCCAGACCGTGACCTTGGGCAGCAATCGCATCGACCTGCCGGAAGTGTTGTTCGAAAATCGACCTTCGCTCAGGGGATCGTCGCACCGTCCAGTCATTGTCGGGATCCGGCCCGAGCACATGGACGACGCGACGGTCCGGCCCAGCTCGGCCGAGATATCGGCGCCCGTGACCCTTGTCGAAGCGCTCGGCGCGGAATCCATGGTGCATCTGAGCATCGACGCGCCCTGGGTGGATGCGGGAGACCCCGATGCCATAGCCGATATCGGCGATCAGAAATCGGCCGTTGCCCGGTTCTCGCCGAAAAGCGGCGTCCGCGCCGGAGACACCGCCCGCGTGGCCGTCGACGCCGAGGAACTCCACTTCTTCGACCCTGATACCCGGACCAGCCTCTGGTGATGGTTCCCGCTCTCGAATTCGTATCGGCCCGCTCCTGTCGAGGGCGCGGACAGCCGCAGGAGACAGACGACATGTGCAACCAAAACGACTATGACGTTACCAAATATCCCGAGGGCAATGCCCATGAAGATATTGGGGCCGTCATCAACAGCATCATCTCAGATATCAAGGCCAGACAAAAGGATCGCGACGCGAACGAAGGCGGCAAACCTGGTGCCGTGATCTACATCCCTCCCGGCGATTATCGCCTGCGCACTCAAGTCCTGATCGACGTGAGCTATCTAAAGATCGTGGGCTCCGGGCATGGCTTCACGTCATCGAGCATTCGTTTCAATACGCCGACCGAGGAACTGGCCGCTTGGCACGAGATCTGGCCAGGCGGAAGCCGAGTTCTCGTGGACCTCCCTCCGGAGGCCGGCGAAAGCGATGCCTCTGGCGCCGCCTTCTGCGTTAAGCGCACCGGAAACCCGCGTATTAGCTCTGTTGAGTTCGCAGACTTTTGCATCGACGGACTGCATTTCATCGACGATGGGTCGGGTCAGGACGATCCGGAAAACACCTACAGGAACGGAAAGACCGGGATCCACGTGGCCAGCGCGAACGACTCGTTCCGCATCACGGGGATGGGGCTGGTCTATCTGGAGCACGGAATCACCATCCATGATGCCGACGCGCTGGCGGTGGATGGCAATTTCGTCGCGGAATGCGGCAACTGCATCCAGTTGAAAGGCATGGGGCAGGCCTCGCGGATCTCCAACAACTTTGTCGGTGCCGGATACCGGGGGCATTCGATCTACGCCGAGAACTATGGCGGTATACTGGTTTCAGCCAACAACGTGTTTCCGCGCGGTGCAAGCAGTGTGCACTTCTCCGGCGTAGTGCGGTCGTCGATCACCGGCAACCGCTTCCACTCATTCTATCCCGGCATGCTGGTTTTCTCTGAAAACTGCTGCGAGAACCTTGTCTCCTCCAACCATTTCCTTCGCGATCGGGAGCCTTGGGCACCAATGGTCAAATACGACAATGGTCGCGATGACCTGTTCGGGCTCTTGCGGATTGATGGCAGCAACAACTCCGTCATCGCCAATCATATCTCCGAAACCATAGACGTGCAGTTCATAAGACCACCCTCGGAAAAGCCCGTGATCATTCGCTTGGTATCTGGTCGCGGAAACTACATAGCCAACAATCACATCGTAACGACGACCGAAAAAACGGACATAAACGCTGCGCCGAACAGCGCCTGTTTTTCAACCCAGGTGGGTGCGCTGCTTTCAACCGAAAACCTACAAACGCTCGACGCGGTGTCCGTTCTTGTGGAGCAAGCCTCGCTGAGAAACACGGTCTTGGACTCAGGAAGTGAGACACAGGTGGTGATGGACCGTTCCGTCAACGCCTTCCGCGGCACGCCCGTCCCCGTCGGATGACCTCGACCCTGCAAATCCCGACCCGCCGGACCCAGAAGAAAGCACAGGACATGCAGAAAACGCTGAGACTCGAAACTGGCACGCGCGTCGAGATCTGGGCGCAAGGCCCCGGTTGTTTGCGGATCACAATCGGAGCGCAGACCGTCTGGCAGGTTCCGGCCTTTCCAAGCCATCCTGCATTCTTTAGATATCATCATCGCGAATCCTGCGACATCACGATCGAATGGGATAGCTCAGCCGCTATCCATTGGGCTTATTCCTACGTTCCGGGCGAAGTAGAAGGGGCCGGCATCACTGTATGGGAGTTCGAGGTTGACGACATCATTTTCCGAACGGGCGCGGAAATTGCTGCGTGGATGCGCGCGGATCCTGGTCGACCAACGCTACATTTCTCGCCGATCCGGCAGTGGATGAACGACCCCAACGGTCTCTGCAAGGTCGGCGACACTTGGCACATCTTCTATCAGTTTCATCCAGGGGGCACAGATTGGGGGCCCATGCATTGGGGCCATGCCACCAGTAAAGACCTGTTCAACTGGACTCACATGCCAGTTTTTCTGCACCCAGAGCAGGACCTTTGGCAGTTGGGCGCCACCGGCGGGGCCTTTTCCGGCAATGCCTTTCAGGATCGTGACGGGTCGCGGATGTTTTTCTACACTGAGCGTCTGCCAGCCTACGATCTCTTCTCGGGTTACCGCGAGATCCAGAAGATCGCGCACCCGGGGCCCGGCTTCGTTCAGGCCAAAAGTCTTATCACGGTAATTGAGGAACGCCCGAAGGGCGTGGCCCACGACTTCCGTGATCCGAAGGTCTGGTGGGACGACGCCGCAGGTGCTTATCGCATGGTGCTTGGGGCGTCATTGGAGGGCGACCCCGCAGTATTGCTTTACGCCTCGGACGACCTGCGCAGTTGGGCCTATCTCGGGCCGCTCTACCGGGCCCCCTCGCGTTTTCGCGTGGAGGGCGCCCGCGCAGTCGAATGTCCCGACTTCTTTCAACTTGGCGGCAAATGGGTTCTGGTTATGGGTTTCGTCGGTCACACCGACCCAACCTCGGGACGGCACAACTTGCTTTTTGCCTTGGTTGGCGAGTTCAACGACGACTGCTTCGTTCCAGATAGCGAAGAACTGCAGCTTCTCGACTTCGGCACCGACTTCTACGCGATGCAAAGTTTCGAGGCAGATGGCCGCCAAATCGCTTTTGCTTGGCTATTCAACTGGGAGGACCGGAAACCGTTGGGATCATCCTATTCGGGTGAGATGTCCCTGCCGAGAGAGCTCTCGCTGTCTGCGGACGGCCGACTCTGCATGCTGCCGGTATCGGAACTTGACACTGCTTGGCCCGCGTCCCCGGCGCGGGCGGCGGCTGGCGTCATTACCCAAGGTGCCCCGTTCGAGTTGCAATTGACCGGTCCGCTCAACGGAACAGTAATCCGCGCGACTCAGTCAGGATCGACCTCCTTTGAGATCACGGTTTCAGATGACGTGCTAAGTGTGCTCTTACCGCAGGATGACGGCGGCATTTTTTACAGAGTTGATATCGACGGGGCGCAGGACGTTCGCGTCTTTCACGACCGAGGGATAATCGAGATCTTTGCCAAGGGCGGAACAATCTGTGGGACCCGACGAAACTATCACAATACCGCACCGGACAAGCTGGACGTGACCACCAATGCAAACCAAGCCTTTGCGGAGAGATGCGTGCCCGGCGGAACTGGCGTCATTCAGGCGGAAAAACTTGAAAAACGAAAGCAATGGAAACGAGGCTTGAATTAATATTTTTTGAAGCGAGGAACTTTCCAGGCTTTTCTTTCCATCGGGCGTTCGATTTCCAAGGATGCAGTCGGTCAGGAAGGGGGGGTAGAGACAGTCGGAAAATCGACCTTAAAGCGGGTTAAAGAAGCGAGAACCGTTAACCAGAAAACATGGGTTTGGAACGTCGCCTTTCCACGACGTTACGCCTTGGTTCCTACAAGTAGCGAACGGCCGCTTTCCCCCCGAGTTACCGAATGCCGCACCCGAAAAGCTGGGCATTGTGCGCTTGCAGCTAACGGCATGAAGGTCCGCTGAGCTGACCTTCGCCCGACCTGCGGCGAATGTCGGCTCACCGCCCGAAAGACAGGGGCAACATTCGGTCCGGAGTTCGTATCAGGTCTCAGTTGCTGGTCGCGCGGTCGACTTCCTGGGAATTAAGGTTGGCGTCGCAACCCGGATGCGGTCTCCTGCGGGAACGTCCTCGGCCGTCAGCAGCTCCAGGGCTGCTGAGGCGATCTGATCGAACGGCACGCGCACGGTGGTCAGGGGCACAGGCAACCTACGCACGATCGGAATGTCATTGTAGCCGACGAGAGAGATGTCCTCTGGCACCGACAACCCCACATGGGCAATGGCCGACAGCGCCCCGATGGCGGTATTGTCGTTGACCGCGAAGATCGCGGTCGGCCGCGGATCGCGGCGCAGCAGTTCCTCGGCCGCCTCCGCGCCGGATTCAATGCTGAAGGTCGAGGGCATGACCAGCTGCGGGTCGATGTCGAAGCCAGCCTCTTCCATGGCGCGCCGATACCCTTCCACGCGACCCCGCGCCGAGGTGGCATATTCAGGGCCCGTGAGGATACCGATACGGCGGTGCCCGAGATCGATCAGGTGGCGCGTCGCCAAGTAACCGCCAAGGCGGTCGTCGCCCACCGAGGCCAGGCTGCTGCCGTTGTGCCGCAGGGCCAGCACGAATGGCACTTCCCTCTCCTTCAGTTCCTTCGTGAAACCATTGCCCTCGCGGGCCGTCGAGAGAACAAGGCCGTCCACGCCCCGGCGCAGCAGCATGTCGGCGGCGCGACGGTCGGCATCGGGCTCGTCATCGGTGGTAGCAACGATCGTGAAGCGCCCAGTTCGGGTCGCGGCCTTGGCAAGCGACTCGTAAAGCATTGCCATGACGGTGTCGGTCAGCCGCGGCACGATGACCCCGATCATTCCGGTCTTACCCCGACGCAGGCTCGCCGCCGAGACGTCGCGGACATAGCCAAGCTCAGCGGCGACGCGGCGGACATGACGCGCCTTCTGGCTGTCGGAGCGTGGCAGGCGCTCATCCAACATACGGGAAACCGTGGATTTCGAGACGCCAGAAGCCCGCGCCACGTCGTGCAGCGTGACCCGTCCGCGGTCTTTCATGGCCTCGTTGATCTCGTCCATCGGGCGCCCTCCCAAGCCGGTCATTCGGCCTCCCCCTGAAACTACCACTTGACTCAGCCTCGCCGCAACGGCAATTTGGGAACGTTCCCACAATCGTTCCCAAATGCTGAGGCAAGGGGCCCGTGGGTCAGACATCGGCTTGCAAACGGAGGAGCACGACAATGCAACCCATGGATCTTCGCGGTCTCAACCCGGCCCCCGTCACCGCCTTCAACCGGGACGGCTCGCTCGACATCGAGGCCAATGTGCGCCTTGCGAAATGGCTCGCCAGCTTCGACGAGGTGAAATCGCTGGTGATCCTTGGCCATGCGGGCGAGGGCACCTTCCTCACCACCGAGGAGCGTCTTGAGTTGATCCGGGCCTACAAGGACGCGATCGACGTCCCGATCATCGCGGGCATCACCGGCGAGGGCACCAAGGTCGCCGCCGAGGAGGCCAAGCGCTCGCGCGATGCCGGCGCCACCGGCGCGCTGGTCTATCCCAACCACGGCTGGCTGCGCTTCGGCTTCCAAAAGGGCGCCCCGCAGGACCGCTACAAGGCGATCTACGAGGAGGGCGGACTTCAGACGATCCTGTTCCAGTATCCCGACGCCACCAAGGCCTCCTATGACCTCGACACCCAGCTCGAGATCGCGGCCCAGGAAGGCTGCGTCGCCACGAAGAACGGCGTGCGCAACATGAAGCGCTGGTATACCGAGATCCCCGAACTGAAGAAGGCGCAGCCGGACCTCCAGATCCTCTCGTGCCACGACGAATGGTTGCTGCCGACCATGTTCGACGTCGACGGCCTGCTCGTAGGTTACGGCAACATCGCGCCGGAACTGCTGATCGACCTGATCAAGGCCGGGAAGGCTCAGGACTACACCGCCGCGCGCAAGATCTCCGAACGGCTTCTGCCGGTGACCAAGGCCGTCTATCACCGCGGCAGCCACATGGAGGGCACGGTCGCACTGAAGATCGGCCTGCGCCATCGGGGCCTGCTCGACCATGCGACGATCCGCGAGCCGCTCAAGGATCTCGGCGCCGCGGCCGAGCGCGAGATCGAGGCCGCCTTCGACGCCGCCGGGATCGGCCGGGTCGAGAACCTCATGGCTGCCGAGTGACCGATTGCCCCCGCGTCCCGCGCGGGGGCATCCTGATCAAGGGAGGAACAGACATGTTTGAATTCATTCGGACCCATGCCCGTGCCGCGGCATTCGGGGCGAGCCTGCTCGCGCTCACCGCCGGTGCCGCCACGGCCCAGGAGGTGCGGATCGGCGCGATGCGCGAAGGGTCGTCCTGGTATGTATTCGCGGCCACGCTCGAACAGATCATCGAGCCGATCATCGGTGCGAACTCGGTCGAGGTGATCGCCCGCGGCGGCGGCGTTGCCAACCCGATGGTGGTTCAGGGCGGCAAGGCCGAGATCGCCCTGTCGAACGTTGCCTCGGCGGTCTGGGCTCAAAGCGGCTCGGATGTCTACCAGGGCATGGCCGCGCCGGATATCCGGGCACTCGTCGGTGGGCTGAACGACGTCTATGTCGGCGTCATTGCCCGCGAGGAGTTCATCGAGAAGCGCGGCACCAGCGATCTCGCCGAGATCCTCGCCTCGGACGAGCCTGTGCGAGTGCTGATGAAGCCTGTCGGCTCCTCGGCGGTGCCGGTGGCCGAGATGCTGTTCGAAAGCCTTGGCACCAGCGCCGAAGAGATCAGGAAGAACGGCGGTGATGTGATTCAGGTCGACACCGGCCAGATCGCCGACCAGATGCGCAATGGCAATGCCGACATCTACATCGACACGATGATCAAGGGACACCCGACCATCACTGAGGTCGCGCTGACTGTTGATGTCGACTACCTCGACATTCCAGAGGAGGCGGTTGCGCTGCTCAAGGAGAACGGGCTGGAGATCGGCGAATATGGCCCTTGGTTCGATGGCCAGGACGCGACTACGACCGGCGCCAACCTCGGCACCGTGCTGATCGCCAACGCCTCGCTCGACGACGAGACGGCCTACCAGATCACCAAGGCGATCGTCGAGAACGCCGAGGCGCTGAAGTCCTCGCACGGGGCCTGGTCGCAGTTCGACCCGGCGACGGCGATGCTGCCCGAGAACACCGGCATCGCGCTGCACCCGGGCGCTCAGCGCTACTACGAGGAAGCCGGGCTGATGTGAGCCCGACCGGAGGGTTGCGCCCATGGTCGGGCGCGACCCTCTCCGCATCGATCATTCGCTGCCGACTTGCGCTCAAGGGAGGAGACCATGCTCGCAGGAACCCGCTACAGCCCCGTCCAGATGCTGGCCTTCTGCATTGGCATCGCTTTCATCGCCTTCCAGGCCTGGCTGCTCTTCGCCCCTCAACAGCCTCTGGTCGAGCGCCCCGTTCACCTCGTCTTCGCCCTCATCCTGCTGTTCCTCTACAAGCCGCTTGTCACACCGAAGCTGCCCGGCTGGCTCCGGGCGTCTCTCGACGCCGCGCTGATCCTCGCGGCACTTGGGGTCCTGGCCTATTACCTCGTCGGCTTCGAGCGGCTCACCACGCGGATGGAGAACGTCTCGCCGATCTTCACCATCGACATCGTCATGGGTGCGGCGCTGGTCTTCCTGCTGCTCGAGGGCGCGCGCCGCGCCGTGGGCTGGATACTGGTCTGGGTGATCCTCGCCTTCGTCGCCTATGCCTTCTGGGGCAACCTGCTGCCCGGCTGGCTGAACTTTCGCGGCTTCGGTCTTGAGGCGGCGACCGAGATCACCACCATGACCACGGCGGGGGTTCTCGGGATCACCACCTCCACTTCGGTCAGCTTCATTTTCTACTTCATCCTGTTCGGCGCGTTCTACGGTGCCGTCGGCGGTGGACAGCTGTTCATCGACCTCGCCATCCGGGCTGCGGGGCGCGCCACCGGCGGCACTGCCAAGGCGGCGATCATTGGCTCCTCGCTGATGGGCTCTATCAGCGGCTCGGCGGTGGCCAACGTGGTCTCAACCGGCGTCTTCACCATCCCTCTGATGAAACGAACCGGACTTCCTGCGCATCGCGCGGCGGGCGTGGAGGCCATCGCCTCAACCGGTGGCCAGCTGATGCCCCCGATCATGGGCGTCGCCGCCTTCATCATGGCCGAGCTGCTGGGGATGCCCTACGCGCAGATCGCGCTCGCGGGTCTGATCCCGGCCGTCGCCTTCTACGTGGCGCTGCTGATCGTGGTCGATCTGAGCGCGCGGCGCGATGGCATCCGAGCGCTGACCGCCAAAGAGGTCGCCGATACTGCGCCCATCGGCCCACGGCTGCACCTGGTTCTGCCGCCGCTAGTGCTCGTTTCCCTGCTGATCGTCGGCTACTCGGCCTCCTATGCCGCCGTCCTGGCCTCGGTGTCGTGCATCGTCGTGCCGTTCCTGCGCCCGGCGACACGCATCGGCTGGACCGAAATTGCCGAGGGGCTGCGCGATGCGCCGCGCCAGGCCGCCGAGGTCGCCGTTCCGATCGCGTCGATCGGCCTGATCATTGCGGTCGCGGTGCAGTCGAACCTGGCGCTGAAGTTCGCGAGTTCGCTGCTGGCGCTTTCCGAGGGCTCGATCTACGCCTCTCTGGTGCTCGCCATGTTCGGCTGCATCATCATGGGGATGGGCCTGCCGACGGTCGCCGCCTACATCATCGGCGCGGTGCTCTTCGTGCCGGCGATCCAGGATCTCGGCATCGCTCCCCTCGCGGCGCACTTCTTCATCTTCTACTACTGCGTGCTGTCGATGGTGACGCCGCCGGTGGCGCTCGCCTCATTCGCGGCCGCGGCAGTGGGCCAGGCCTCTGCCGTCAAGACCAGCCTCTCGGCCTTCGGGCTCAGCCTTGTCGCGTTCTTCGTGCCCTTCGGCTTCGTCTTCGATCCCGGCGTGCTGGCACAGGGCGGCGCCATGCAGGTTGCGCTCAGCGCCGCCGCACTGCTCTTCTCTACGGCTCTCTGGGCAGTCGCCTTCGGCGGCTGGTGCGGCCGGCCTCTATCATGGGGTGCGCGCGCGCCGATCGGCTTCGCCGGCCTCGTGGCAGTGATCGCGCCGTCCGGCAGCACTGTCTGGATCGTCGCCGTCGTCACTGGCTGGCTGATCGTTCTTGGTATCGCTGCCCTGTCGCGCCGTGGCCCCTTGCCAGTGGTGTTCAGGGCCCCGGCCAGAGAGGCGCACAGCTCGGTCGCCGGATGAGCCGTACCCTTTCTTTGAAAGAGCAACTCAATAGAGCCCGCCGATCTGGCGGGCTTTATGCTCTACGATTTCCATTTTAACCGGCGTCTAGAATACGGTCGAATGCTGGCGGCGGCGTAGGCGGAGGCGGCCCGGCACCGGTTCGACGGCACGACATTATGTCCACCGGGCTGTTCTGCCATCACGCCATCAAGAGCCTTCCCGTCGTCGAAGTCGATATGACACTGCGCGGTATCGTTCTGCAGGCCGACCTGCTCGATGCCGTGGTAGCCCAGGGGCGCCCGCTGGCCTTCAAGCGCCGCTCGCCGCGCCGCAGTGTGTCGGAGGTGATGCGGCCCGCCGCGCGGGCGGTGCCGCATGACATGCCGGTCGGCGCGCTGCTGCACCGGCTGGCGGCGCAGGGCAGCGAGGTCATCCCGGTGGTGCGAAAGGAGCGGCTGGTCGGCATCCTGACCCGCTCCGACATCATTCGGCAGTTGCTGCGCGGGGCAGGGGACCGCGAGGCCGCCTGAGGCGCAAGGCGATCGTCCGGCAAGGGCCGCTATCGCCTTTGCCCGTGTCTGCGGTAGGATGTCCCGGCCGCATGGGCTGCAACGGGAGATCCGGGATGGAAGACGACCCCAGCGGGGGGGCTCGCCCTGCTTTGCCCATCTGCTCGTCGACGGGCATCCGGTCGATGCCGGGACGGCGCGGGACGTGGCGCGGTTCAGGCGCGCCGAGCGGGCGCGGCTTCTCGCGGCCCGCACCATGCCTTCGCATGAGCGCGAAAGGGCGACGACGGCCCTGATCGAGGGCCTCGACAGGATCGTCGCGCCGAAGCCGGGCGTCACCATCGCCGTCTACTGGCCGATCCGCGGGGAGCCGGATCTGCGGCCATGGATGGCCAGGGCCCATGCGGCCGGGGCGGGTATCCTGCTTCCGGTCGTGGTCGACAAAGCCATGCCGCTCGAATTCCGCGCCTGGTCGCCCGGCTGCCCGATGACCCGTGGCATCTGGAACATTCCCGTGCCGGTGAATGGCGAGGCCCGTGTGCCGGATATCGTCCTCGCGCCCCTCGTCGGCATCGACCGGGATCTTTACCGGCTCGGCAATGGCGGCGGCTATTATGACCGGACATTGGCGCGGCTTCAGCCGCGGCCACGGATCATCGGGGTGGGCTTCGAGGGCTGCGATTCGCCGAGCATCTATCCGATGCCATGGGACGTGCCGATGGATGAGGCGTTTCTATCAGACGGAACGCATTCCAAGCGTTGAGGTCTTCGGACAGCAAGCGCGGTGCGAAAGCCGTGGCCCGGCTTGGGCAGATCCGGCCGATCCTGTCCCGCGTCCGGCAGCAACGAGGCGGCCTTTGTCTCGTCCGCGAGACGACCGAAATCCCCGAAGGCATGCTTGGCGGCACCCGATCTGGTCCCGATGGGCAAGTTCGAGGCAGCCTGACCGGTATGGGGCGCATGGCCGGTGGACGCCGAAGGGCTGTGATCTCGCCCGGCCGCTTCAGCCGCCGGACGAAAGCCGTTTCAGGCAAGCCAACGCTTGAACTCGGCTTGATCCAAGACCGCTTTCATGCGCGCCTCGGCATCCGCGATCTTCGGGGTGAGCGGCGCTCGCGTCGGGCCGCAATCGACACCGATCGCCCGGAACGCCGCCTTCATGCCGGGCAGGACGCCGACGTCCAGAAGCGCTTCGACGAAGCGCTGTGACAGGTCCTGAAGCTCCCGCGCGCGCGCCAGATCGCCCGCGCGCATCGCGGCGTCGAGCGCCACGTAGAGCCTGCCGAGGATGTTGTATGTCGTGCCGATGCCGCCATCGGCCCCGAGCGCGGCGCCGGTGATGTAGACTTCGTCGAAGCCGAAGAAGAACAGGCTTTCGGGGCAACGGCGGCGCAGCATCGAGAACTTGAACAAGTCGGTCGAGGTGAATTTGATGCCGCCGACGCCCGGCATCTCCAGAAGCTCAACCAGCGTGTCGAGGCCGAAGGGGCGGCCGGTGCGGACCGGCACCTCGTAGACGATGAGCGGCAGCGCGGTCGCGGCCGACAGCTCGCGGTAATAGGCGAGCACCTCGTCGTCGGAGAAGGGGTAGGCATGCGGCGGTAGGGCCGACAGCGCGTGGTATCCCAAGGCTTCGGCTCGGCGCGCCAGCGCGACGGAATCGCGCAGCGACGGCACGCCGACATGGGCGATCAGCCGGGCATTGTGGCCCCTGGCGCTTTCGGCCACCACGGCCTGCTGCGCCAGCATCTCCTCGGTGCCCAGGAGCCCCGATTCACCGCTGCTGCCACCGACATAGAGGCCAGCCAGCCCCTGCCGCAGCACATAGGAATCGATGTTGCGCTGACGGTCGGGCGAGAACTCCCCGGCCTCGTCCATGCCGGTCATCAGCGCCGCGTACATTCCCGAAAATTGCTTGGCCACCTTGGCGTTCCCCCTCTGGTGATAGACACCGCCCGAGGATCGGACCCGAGATGGTGCCTGTAATCCAGTATTGCCTATATGGGAGATTTTGGTTTGACAATATTGAATCCTGAAAATACCAAGTGTGCGAGGAGACGGGGATCTGCACTGGTAGGGGGGCTGACATGACGACGCAACGCGCATCCGGTGTCATTGCCGAGACGCTGATCGCGGAGATCCGCGACGGCCGGATCGCCCCCGACTCTCCCCTTCCGACCGAACGCGAGCTGGGCGAGCGCTTCGGCGCCTCCCGTCCGACCGTGCGCGAGGCCTTCGCGCAGATGCAGCTTCGCGGCTATCTCAAGACCCAGACCGGTCACCGCCCGCGCGCGGCGACGCCGTCGCTCGAAGGGGTCCTGACGGCGGCGGGCGACCACCTGCGCGACGTGCTGGGCGACGACGAGAGCCGGGCGCATCTCGAACAGATGCGCCAGTTCATCGAAAGCGGCGCCGCGCGGCAGGCGGCGATGCATGCCGACAACATCCGCATCACCCGCATCCGCTCGGCGCTCGACCGCAATTTCGAGGCGATCGGCACGCCCGACTTCGCTAGCTCCGACATCGCCTTTCACCGGGCCTTGGTCACGGTGATCGACAACCCGGTGATCCTCGCGCTGCACGACATGTTCGTGAGCGGCATGCTCGCGCGCCGCGCCCCGACCGACGATCCGGCCCGCTACGACCGCATCGCCTATGAGGAACACCGCGCGATCTACGAAGCGGTGCTCGCAGGCGACGTGGTGACCGCCACCGACGTGATGGACCGCCATCTCGCCAGATCCTACCGCGCCCGGCTCAAAGCCCCGCGCAGCACCGGGATGGACCTGCCGCCGGAGGGCGACTGACGCCGTCCGGCGGCCAACGACATACCAAGGAGGAGAACGACCATGATCCATACCAAGATGCTCGCCGCGACCGCGATGCTGGCCCTGATCGCCGGGGCTGCGCAGGCGCGCGAACTGACCTTCGGCATGCAGGACAACGAGGTGTCCAACGTCTTCAAGGGCGCGCAGGCCTTCGGCGAAAAGCTCGAGGAGCTGTCGGGCGGCGAGCTGACCGTGAATCTGTTCCCCTCCGGCACGCTGGGCGACTTCAAGGCCATGGTGGCGCAGCTGCAGGCGGGCGAGCTGGACATGGTCATCACCGGTTACCCGGACATGAGCTATGTCATCCCCGAGCTGAAGCTCGTCGGCGCGCCCTATGTCGTCGATGATTTTGTGCATCTCGAAGAGATCGTGGACGGCCCCTGGGGCCAGGAGATGGATGCGAAGTTCGGCGAGCAGGGCGTCGAGATGCTCGACCTGTGGTATTACGGCACCCGCCAGACCACCGCGAACAAACCGATCGAGAGCATCGACGACATGAAAGGCCTGCGCATGCGCACCCCCAACGTGCCGTTCCTCATCGCCTATGCCGAGAATGTCGGTGCCACCCCGGCACCCGTGGCCTTCCAGGAGGTCTATCTCGCGCTGCAGACCAATCAGGTCGACGCGCAGGAGAACCCGCTGCCGACCATCGACGCGATGAAGTTCTACGAGGTGCAGGACCACGTCGCGATGACCAACCACTTCGTCGCCAGCGCGGCGGTCCTGATGTCGAACGGCACTTGGGAGAGCCTGAGCGAAGAAGAGCAGGGCTGGGTTCGCGAGGCGATCGAGGCCGGTGGCGAAGTCTCGGACGAGATGACCGTCAAGGCCGAGGAGGACCTGATCGCCACCTTCGAGGAGCGCGGCCTGACCATCACCCGCCCCGATCTCGCGCCGTTCCGCCAAGCGATGCAGCCATATTACGACGAGCTCGAGGCCGAGTTCGGCGAGGGCGCGATTGCCAAGGTCCGCGGCGAGTAAGCTGCGAATTGGCGGCGGTCGGGGCCCTCCCGCCCGGCCTGCCGCCAAGACCCGGCGGCGGGGCTCCCACTCCGCCGCCACGACCCCAATCGACGGATCGGAGACTCCATGCGCAGATACAGTTTCGAAGGCATCATCGCCTCGGCGCTCTTCATCGTCCTCTTCGGCGTGTTGATGATCCAGATCTTCGGCCGCACCCCTGTGTTTCAGGGCCCGGTCTGGACCGAAGAGGCGGCGCGCTGGATCTGGGTGTGGATGGCCTTCATCGCCATCGCCGCGGTCGAGCGCAACGACGCGCAGCTGCGCATGGGCTTTCTCGCCGACGCGCTGCCCGCCCGCGCGCGGCACTGGCTCGCCATCGCGGTGGACCTGCTCTGGGGCGGCATCCTGTGCCACCTCGTCCTCATTTCGTGGAAGACGGTGCAGCGCACCTGGAACAACGAAGCGGTGACGCTGCCCGTCTCCGACGCTGTGCTCTATGCCGCGGGCCTCGTCGCGGTGATCCTCGTGTTGCACCGGGTGGCGCGACGCATCCTCGCCCGGCTCAGACGGGGGCCCGACATGCAGGCCCCGGGCGGCCCCGGCCTGGAGGACGTGGCATGATCCTCGCCTCCGTCGGCCTCGTCTGGCTCTTCATGGTGCTGATCGGCGTGCCGATCGGCGTGGCGATGATCATCGTCTCCATGGGCTACTTCTATCACACTGGCATGGGGCTGAGCTTTGCCATGCAGCGCATGGTCGATGGGCTCAACAGCTTCCCGATCCTCGCCGTGCCGCTGTTCATCCTCGCCGCCGCGATCCTGAATTCCGCCGGCATCACCCATCACCTCTTCGGCTTCGCCCGCGCCCTCGTCGGGCACATCACTGGCGGTCTGGGCCATGTCAACGTGCTGGCCTCGCTGTTCTTCTCGGGCATGTCCGGCTCGGCGCTCGCCGATGCGGGGGGCTTGGGCAAGATGGAGATCGAGGCGATGCGCGAGGCGGGTTACGACGAGGAATTCGCGGGCGCGGTGACGGCCTCGTCCTCGATGATCGGCCCGCTGGTGCCGCCCTCGATCACCATGGTGCTCTACGGCGTCATCTCCAATACCTCGATCGGGGCGCTGTTTCTGGGCGGCGTGGTGCCGGGCGTGCTGTGCGCCGTGGCGCTGATGGTGATGGTCTATGCCACCGCCAAGAAGCGCGACTACCCGCGCGATCCCCGGCCCGAGGCGCGCGCCGTCGGGCTTCTCTTCGTCAAGAGCCTGCCGGCGCTGCTGACGCCGGCGGTGATCGTCGGCGGCATCTTCTCGGGGCTGTTCTCGCCCACCGAGGCGGCGGCGGTGACAGTGCTCTACGCCATCGCGATCGACCTTCTGTTCTACCGCGAGCTGACGCTGCGCCGGCTATGGGACGCGATCTACGACTCGACGCTGACCTCGGCCTCGATCGCCACCATCGTCGCGGGCGTGGGGCTCCTAGGCTTCGTGCTGGCGCGCGAGCAGGCGCCGCAGCAGATCGCCTCGATGTTCCTCAACCTCGCCGATGGACCGATCTCCTTCCTGATCGCGGTCAATCTGATGATCTTCCTGCTCGGCTGCTTCATCGAAAGCCTCGTGATCCTGCTGATCGTGGTGCCGATCCTCGTGCCGATCGCGATGGGCTTCGGGATCGATCCGGTGCATTTCGGGATCATCGTGATCCTCAACCTGATGATCTCGATCCTGACCCCGCCGATGGGCATGGCGCTGTTCGTGGTGGCGCAGGTGGGCGAGATCCCGTTCCACCGGCTGGCCCGGGCGATCCTGCCCTGGCTGATCCCGCCGGTGGTGGTGCTGCTGCTGGTCTGCGTCTTTCCCATCCTCGCCACCGGGCTGCCCGGTTTGATGCGATAGGCCGCGCGACGCCCTTTGTTCAAAGCAAGATCGGAGCCACATACATGATCGATCAACTACGCGGCCGTCTCGTGGTGTCCTGCCAGCCGGTGACCGGCGGGGCGATGGACCGCCCCGAGATTGTCGCCGCGATGGCGAAGGCGGCGCTCGACGGCGGCGCGGCGGGGTTGCGGATCGAGGGGATCGCCAACCTGCGCGCGGTGCGCGCCCTGACCGATGCGCCGATCATCGGCCTCGTGAAGCGCGACCTCGTCGACAGCCCGGTGCGGATCACCCCCTTCGCGCAGGATGTCGCGGATCTGGCGGATGCCGGGGCCGACATCATCGCCGTCGACGCGACCCGTCGTGACCGGCCCGAAGCCGTCGCCATGCTGATTGAGGCGGTGCGCGTCGCCGGTCGTCTCGCCATGGCCGATTGCGCCACGCCCGAGGACGGGCGCGCCGCCGCCGCTGCCGGGGCGGCGCTGCTCGGCTCCACCATGTCGGGCTATACCGAAGGCGGAACGCCGCCCGAGGGGCCGGATCTGGAGCTTGTGACGGCGCTGGCGGCCACCGGCCTGCCCGCCATCGCCGAGGGGCGCTATCACCGCCCCGAACAGGCGGCGCAGGCGATCGCCGCCGGGGCGCATGCCGTCGTGGTGGGCTCCGCGATCACCCGGATCGAGCATGTCACCGGCTGGTTCGCCGAGGCGGTCGGCCGGGCGGGAATGCGCCCATGAGTGGGCCGGTCCTCGCCATAGATCAGGGCGGCACCAAGCTGCTTTGCGCTCTCGTCGAGGAGGGCCATGTGCTCGACCAGGCCACCGTGCCGACCGACCGCGACGCGGGCCCCGAAGCCTGGCTTGATGCCGCGGCAGGGCTCGCAGCGCCCTGGCAGGGGCGCTACGACCGCGTCGGCATCGCGGTGACCGGTCGCGTCTCGGGCGGTCTGTGGTCCGCGCTCAATCCCGGCACTTTGGCGATCCCGGCCGAAACCCCCTACGCCGCCATGGCCGAGACGCGGCTGCGCCGCCCGGTGACGCTGGCCAATGATGCGCAGGCGGCGGCCTGGGGAGAGCATCTGCACGGCGCGGGCGCGGGGCAAGACATGATCTACCTGACGATCTCCACCGGCATCGGGGGCGGCATCGTGACGGGGGGGCGGCTCCTGTCAGGGCGCGGCGGCCTGGCGGGGCATGCGGGCCAGATGAGAGGGCTGATCCCGGAGAAGGGACCGCTGGAGGACCGGATGTCTGGCCGCTGGATCGCCCGCGCCGCGCGCGAGACCGGCCATGACACCGATGCGCGCGGCGTCTTCTCGGCGGCGCGGGCCGGGGAGGGCTGGGCCGAAGAGATCGTGTCGACGGCCGCTGCCCGCGCGGCCGCGCTCTGCACGGATCTGCAGATGCTGATCGACCCGCCCCGCATCGTGATCGGCGGCGGGGTCGGCCTGGCCCCCGGCTTTCTCGACCGGATCCGCGCGGCCCTCGGATCGTTGCCGGCCGCGCTGCGTCCCGAGCTGCGAGCCGCCAAGCTGGGCGGCGCCGCCGGCATCATCGGGATCGCGGGGCTGGCCCGGGCCTGAGACGCTCGCATGCCCACGCCCCTTTACCCATGTCTTAGCCTACCGGCGCTCGACGACCGCCGGCACCATGAAGGTCCGATACCATGAAGATCCTGATCCTGCCCGATCCCGCCGCCGCCGTGGCACGCTGCGTGGAGATCATCGCGCAGACCCTGAACGAAAAGCCGCAGGCCGTCCTCGGGCTGGCCACCGGCGGCACGATGGAGCCGGTCTATGCAAGGCTCGTGGAACGAGCCCGGGCCGGTGAGGTCGCGGTCGACCGCATGACCAGCTTCAACCTCGATGAATATGTCGGCCTGCCGCCGGAGCATTCGCAATCCTACCACAGCTACATGCGGGAGCGGCTGTTCGGCCCGCTCGGGCTCGATCCGTCTCGCACCCACCTGCCGCGCGGCGACGCGCCGGACCCCGCCGCCGAGGCCGCGCGCTATGATGCCGCGATCGCGCAGGCGGGGGGCATCGACCTGCAGCTGCTCGGCATCGGCGGCAATGGCCATATCGGCTTCAACGAACCCAGTTCCTCGCTGGCCTCGCCGACGCGGGTCAAGACGCTGACCCGCGCCACCCGCGAGGCCAATGCGCGCTTCTTCGGGCCCGACGAGACGGTGCCGCGCTTCGCGATCACCATGGGCATCGCCACGATCCTGCGCAGCCGCCATGCCGTGCTACTGGCCACAGGTACGAAAAAGGCGACGGCGGTGGCGGCGATGGCCGAGGGCCCGCTCGGCGCCCGCTGCCCCGCCTCGGCCTTGCAGATGCATCCCCGCGCGACCATCGTGCTCGACGCCGAGGCTGCCGCCGATCTGGAACTGCGGCAGTATTACGAGACGGCCCACCCGGAGGGGCAGGAGGTGACGCTTGGCTGACGAGACCGACCTGATCGTCCTGCCAGAAGCGTTGTTCGACGGCGAGGCGGATCAACCGCTCGCGGAGCGGGCTGTCGTGATCCGGCACGGCCGCATCCACGACGTCACCGCCGCCGTCCGCGCGCCGGCGGGCCGCGTGCTGCGCGCGCCAGTGGCGGCGCCGGGCTTCATCGATTTGCAGATCAATGGCGGCGGCGAGGTGATGTTCAACGACGCGCCCACGCGCGACACCTTGCGCCGCATGGCGCGCGCGGCGCGCCGGGGCGGGACGGCGCATATCCTGCCGACCTTCATCACCGCGCCGGGCACGGGCTATCTCGCCGCGATGCGCAAGGTGCGTGAGGCGCTGGCCGAGGCCGAGCCGGGGATCCTTGGCCTGCATCTCGAAGGGCCGTTCCTGTCGCCCGCGCGGCCGGGCATCCACCCCCCCTCGGCGGTGCAGCGCCTGTCGGAAGACGATCTCGATGCGCTGTGCGAGGGGGTTGGCGGGCCGCTGCTGCTGACGCTGGCACCGGAAGAGGCGCCACCGGGCGCGATCGCGCGGCTGGTCGGGGCGGGGCTCACGGTCTTTGCCGGGCACAGCGAGGCCGACCACGCCGCGATGATCCGCGCGGCGGATGAGGGGCTGAGCGGCGGCACGCATCTGTTCAACGCCATGTCGCAGATCATGGGGCGCGCGCCCGGCGTGGTGGGGTCTCTCCTCGATGACGACCGGCTTTTCGCCGGAATTATCGCCGACGATATTCACGTGCATCCGGCGAATTTGCGGCTCGCTCTGAAGGCAATGACCGAGCGGCGACTGTTTCTGGTCACCGACGCGATGGCGACGCTGGACGCGCCCGAGGCAAGCTTCACGGTCAATGGCAAGACTATTTCCCAAAAGGACAGGCGTCTTGCCGACGCCGAAGGCCGCCTGGCGGGGGCGCATTTGGCGATGGACGAGGCGGTGCGCAACATGTGCCGTCTGGGCGGCGCGCAGAGGGCGCAGGCGCTGCGGATGGCCTCGACCACCCCGGCCGAGGCGCTCGGGCTGGGCGGTGATCTGGGACGCATCGCGCCGGGGCAGCGCGCCTCGGTCACCCTACTGACCCATGAGCTGGAGGCCTGCGGCACCATCGTCGATGGGCAGCTGCCCGATGGGGGCAGGGCGCCGGGCTGAACGGTTTCGCGAGCCATGGCCCCCGCGCAGCCCCCCGGGCCGCCCGGGGGCTAGCCGGATCGGCCGAGGCGCTCGGCCAGGAAATCCAGCAGCAGCCTGACCTTGGACGATAAGTGCCTGTTCGGCGGATATACCGCCCAGACGCCTTCTTCCGGCGGCTGGAACTCTTCCAGAACCGGCACGAGCTTCTCTTCGGCCAAGGCGGTGCGCAGGTAGTAGTCCGGCAGTTGCACCAACCCGACCCCTTTGATGGCCGCGTCGAGCAGGCTCCAGCCGCTGTTGCACCGTAGGCTGCCGTGAACCCGCAGCTGTCGCGGGCGCCCGTTCTGCCGAAATCGCCAGTGGTCCAGCGTGCCTTGCAAGCAGTTGTGCCGCGACAGGTCGCCGGGTTGCTGCGGCGTTCCCCTGGAGGCGAGATAGGCTGGGCTGGCGCAGACATGCAACGTCCGGGCCGCCAGGCGCGTGGCGATAAGGCTCGAATCCTGGAGCGTTCCGAGCCGGATCGCCAGATCATACCCCTCCGCCACCAGATCGATCTTCTGGTTGGTCAGCGTCAGCGTCACCTCGAGCGCGGAATGCCGGGTGAGAAACTCGTTCACCAGCGGACCGATGGCGCTTTCGCCGAAGGTGACGGGGGCAGTGAGGGACAATCGTCCGGCCGGCGCGGCGTTGGCCTGGGTCACCGCGCGCTCGGCCTCGGTCAGCCCGTCGAGCACCCGGCGGATATGGGCGTAGTAGGTTTCTCCCTGCTCGGTCATGGAAACGCTGCGCGTCGTGCGCTGCAGGAGCTTCACGCCCAGCCGGGCCTCCAGTCCGCTGACCCGTCGGCTGACCTGCGCGGTCGAGATGCCGAGCCGGGCGGCCGCGCGGGTGAAGCTCAGCGTTTCGGCCACGGCCGCGAACTCGCCGACCCCTTCCCACTCCTGCATCGCCTCCCTCCGATCTTTGCACATGTGCAATGGTGTTTTCTCGAACCGGCGATTAACGCGCTTGGTGAAGTAATGTAAGTGCGCTCCATGCCGCGCATCGTCGCGACTTTCCGATCCGCCAAGACAGGAGCGTCATCCAATGGCAGACATCATCACTTGCAAGGCCGCGGTTGCCTGGGCCGCTGGGGAGCCGCTTTCGATCGAGGAGATCGAGGTGGCGCCGCCCAAGGCGGGCGAGGTGCGGTTGCGCATCGTCGCCACGGGGGTCTGTCACACCGATGCCTTCACCCTCTCGGGCGACGACCCCGAGGGGATCTTTCCTTCGGTGCTGGGCCATGAGGGGGGCGGCATCGTCGAAGCGATCGGCAAGGGCGTGACCAGCGTCGCCGTAGGCGATCACGTGATCCCGCTCTACACGCCCGAATGCGGCGAGTGTAAGTTCTGCCGCTCGGGCAAGACCAACCTGTGCCAGAAGATCCGCGAGACGCAGGGCAAGGGGCTGATGCCCGACGGCACGACGCGGTTTTCCAAGGATGGCCGGCCGATCCATCACTACATGGGTTGCTCGACCTTCTCGGAATACACGGTCCTGCCCGAGATCTCGCTCGCCAGGGTCAACCCCGAGGCGCCGCTCGAAGAGGTCTGCCTGCTGGGCTGCGGCGTCACCACCGGCATGGGCGCCGTGATGAACACCGCCAAGGTCGAGGAGGGCGCGACGGTCGCGATCTTCGGGCTCGGCGGCATCGGCCTGTCGGCGATCATCGGCGCGAGCATGGCCAAGGCGGCCCGGATCATCGCCATCGACATCAACGAGAACAAGTTCGAGCTGGCGCGCCAGCTTGGCGCCACCGATTGCGTGAACCCCAAGGATCACGACAAACCGATCCAGGAGGTCATCGTCGAGATGACGGATGGCGGCGTCGACTACTCCTTCGAGTGCATCGGCAACGTCAACGTCATGCGCTCGGCGCTGGAATGCTGCCACAAGGGCTGGGGCGAAAGCGTGGTGATCGGCGTCGCCGGCGCGGGTCAGGAGATCTCGACCCGTCCGTTCCAGCTCGTCACCGGCCGCGTCTGGCGCGGCTCGGCCTTCGGTGGCGTCAAGGGCCGCTCGGAGCTGCCCGATTATGTCGAGCGCTATCTCGCGGGCGAGTTCAAGCTGAGCGATTTCATCACCCACACCATGCCGCTCGAGAAGATCAACGAGGCGTTCGAATTGATGCATGAGGGCAAGAGCATCCGCAGCGTGATCCACTACGCCGCATGAAGCCGGGCCTGCGCGACCGGGTGTCGCGCGGGCCTTTATCGAGGAATGGCGGCTTGGGCCCCCTGTTCGGAACCTGAGCCCGGCGGGTTGGGGCGCACCGGGTGTCGTCGCCCTTTTCACACGGCAAGCACCTTCCCCCTTTCCCCGCGAAGACCCGGGGGATATGGGCATCGGTTCGGGGGCTGCCGTCGCGCCCTACCAGCCGCCGAACCGGTGCCAGACCTTCAGGGCGCCGCCCGCGGCGGGCAGGAGATGGTAGCGATCATGCTGCGCGGCGGTCGCGCAGGCGTGGTTGGGGAGAATGCGCAGGCGGGTGCCGACGGGCAGGTCCGGCAGCGCCGCATCCGCGCCCGGACGCAACGAGACGATCCCGTGCTCCTGATTGGCGCTGCCGACGATCAGGCCGTCCAATACGCGCCCTTCCACGTCGCAGACGAGGCCATAGCCCTGATCCACCTCCTGCGCCGCGGTGCCGCGATCGCGCGACATCGCCATCCAGCCGGCATCGATCATGATCCAGCCCTTGTCGCGCTGATGCCCGATGACGGTGGTCAGGACCGACAGCGCGATGTCCTCCGTCTCGCAGACCTCGATGCCCGCCATCACCAGATCGAAGAACATGTAGACCCCGGCGCGCAGCTCGGTGACGCCGGTCAGGTCGCGCGCGGCATGGGCTGTGGGCGTCGAGCCGACGCTGACGACGGGGCAGGGCAGCCCGTCGCGGCGCAGGGCCTCGGCCGCGGCGACGACCGCGCGGCGCTCGCGCTCGGCGAAATCCGCATGGGCGGCCTCGCCGCGCACGCCGTAGCTTTCGCCCGCATGGGTCATCACGCCGCGCAGGCACGCCGCCCCGTGCAGGATGCGCCCGATCTCGATCAATGCCGGGTCCTCGGCGAGGCGCCCGCCGCGATGGCCGTCGCTGTCGATTTCGATCAGCGCCGGCACCCGCGCCTCGGCCGCGGCCTTCGCCTGCTCGGGGCTGTCGAGGATGACGGTGAGATCGCAACCCCCCTCGCGCAAGGCCTGCACGCGGGCGAGCTTCTGCGGTGCGATCCCGACGGCGTAGAGAATGTCGCCGTGACCGGCGGCGTGGAACGCCTCCGCCTCGGCCAGGGTGGAGACGGTGATCGGGCCGGGCATGTCGCCGCCGAGACGGCGCGCGATCTCGGTGCATTTGGCCGTCTTCAGATGCGGCCTCAGGGACATGCCCAACGCGCCGGCCCGGCCCGCCAGCCGTTCGATGTTGCGGGTCATCTTCTCTTCGTCGAGCAGCAAGGCGGGTGTCGCAAGATTCTCGATGCGGGTCGGGTCGGGTGTCACGAAACGATCCTTCCTGTCAGCTGGTTTGCAGATCGGACCGGTCGACGGGCCCGGAACATCGGAGCATGATCTCCTCCGGCAAGGGGGTCCAGCCGCAATCGCCGGGCAAGCCGTGCAACGGTTTTGCCGCAATGCCTGTCCGGTCGCCGGGAGCGGGCGACCGGTTCGGCGCAGGCTTCCTGTCCGGAGAATGCATCGCCTCGTGGCAGGCGCGCCGGATCGCGGCGCCGCCGCCATGCGGCACGATCTAGGCAGCTTTGGTCCCGAAAATGGCCCGCCCGACATCGGCCTCGTAACGGTCGCGATGCCGCAGCGCCGCGTCGGGCAGGGCGGCGATCGCGCCGAGCACCGTGTCGATCTCGTCCTCCGACATCATGGGCGACAGGTTGCAGCGCACGAAGCCGGGCTTGGCCAGCTCCTCGCCCGAGAGGATCCGGGCGCGCAGCGCCTCGGACGCGGCCGCGTCGATGCCGAGCAGGCGGTGCACATAGGGCCCCGCGCAGGCACAGCCGCCCCGCGCCTGCACGCCGAACAGGTCCGACAGCATCCGGGTGGCGAGCTGCTGGTGCAGCGGCGTGCCGTCGGCGGCGGTCACCCGAAACGACAGGACCGGCAGGCGGGGGCGGTTGGGGCCGCCGAGCAGGTCGATGCCGGGGGCGGCTTTGATGGCGGCGACGCCGCGCCGGGCCAGCGCGGCCTCGATCTCGAGCAGACCCATGCGCGCCATCGCGCCCTTGATCGCGAAGGCCAGCGCGGCGCGGATGTCGCTCAGCAGGTTCGGCGTGCCGGCCTCCTCGCGCGCGGCGAGGTCGGAGACGTAATCATGCGTCACAGGCCCGACGAAGCGCACCGTGCCGCCACCCGGTTGGGTCGGGCGATGCGGCGCGCAGGCGGCGCGGCGGACCACCAGAACACCAGAGGCGCCCGGCCCGCCGGCGAACTTGTGCGGCGAGAGCACCATGGCATCGGCCTCGGCACCACCGTAGCGCATGGCGAGCGGCAGGTAGGGCGCGGCGCAGGCCATGTCCCAGACCATCAGCCCGCCGCCGCGCTTGACCGCCGCCGTGACGCGGGCGGGGTCGGCGATGGCGCCTGTGACGTTCGAGGCGCCGGAGAGGGCGACGATGCAAAGCGCGCCCGCCCGACGCGCCCGCGCGAGCGCCGCATCGAGCGCATCGAGGCAGGGCCCATGCGACCCCTCCGGCAGCTCGGTCACCTCCGCGCCGCTTTGGCGCCAGGGCAGGATGTTGGAGTGGTGCTCCCACGGGCCGATCAGGACATGGACCGGGCGGCCCCGTGCAAGCGCGTCGGGCACGCCGAAAAGCTGCACCAGCCGGTTGATCCCTGCGGTCGCGCCATTGCCGCAGAAGATCACCGCGTGGTCGGGGCCCGCGCCGCAGCCCTGCGCCACCCGCGCCCGCGCCGCGCGGCGCAGCCGGGTCATCAGCGCACCGCAATGCGAGGCTTCGGTGTGGCTGTTGGCATAGAAGGGCAGGACCTCTTCATGCAGCCATGCCTCGACTTGCCGCAGCGCCCGGCCCGAGGCGGTATCATCGGCATAGACCAGCGCCTTCGGCCCGAACGGGCCGGGAACGAGGGCGCCACGCCCGAACTGGCCGTCGCGCAGGGCGGTGGGTCCGGCCTCGGTGAGTGCGGTCTCGAAACGGTCGAAAGGGTCGGTCACGGCGCTGGTCTCCTGTGCGGGCTGGAGCTATCATCTCCGCCCCATGCCGATCATTCGACGGCCTTTTGAACTGGTATGCCGCAACAGTTTGGGTCAGATTGGCGGGATATGCCCCTTCAGGCCGATCAGATCGATTACCGGATTCTCGAATTGCTGCAGCGCGAGGGCGGGCTGTCGCAGCGCGAGCTGGCCGCGCGGGTGGGGCTGTCGCAGAACGCCTGCTGGCGGCGGCTCAAGCGGCTGGAGGAGATCGGCGCGCTCAAGGGGCGGCGGGCCGACATCGACCCGGCGGCGCTCGGGCTCGGGCTGACGGTCTTCGTGATGATCCGCACCCGTCACCATGCCTCGGACTGGGCGCGGGCCTTTCGCACGCATGTCGAGGCGCTGCCGGAGGTGGTCGATTTCCACCGGATCGGCGGGCATTGGGACTACATGATCAAGGCGGTCTGCGCCGACATGGCGGGCTATGACCGCTTTTATCAGGCGCTGATCCGAGGCTTCGACATCGAGGCGGTGACGGGCCATTTCGCGATGGAAGCCATTCTCGAGAACCGGCCATTGGCGATCCGCTCGGTGCTGCGCTGAAGGGGCGCTCCGAAGCTCCCGGCACCGATCCGTGAACCAGCTCAAGCCGAGTCAGACATCGACGAGTTCGGTGAGGCACGGTTCCGCGACCCGCAGCACGGTAAGACCGCGGATCGCCCGGGCGCGCGTTTCCCAATGGAATCGCGCGCCCTCGGACAAACCGATCAGGGCAACGCCGATCGGCGTCATGACCGATACGCGCCCAGAGGCAATATCCGCGTCCTCGGGAAAGACGAGGGTCAGGGTCCGTTCCCGATCCGCCGTCTCGTCGAGGTATGTGACGCTTCGGCCGATCGCCACGACCCTGCGTGGCAGCTTATGCGCAGGCACGATCCGGGCTCGACCCAACTCTTCAAGCAGAGGGTTTGCCAAGGCAGGATCACGGGACAGCTTGTTTACGGCCATTGCCTCGAGCCGGGCGAGATCCTGATCGCTGATCGTCAGCCTGGGCCGACGACGGAGCAGGCGGGGAGAGGTCAATATTGCGCGCATGGTTCCACCTGAATATTCGCGACGAGCGCGTGGATATGTTTATGAGGAGGCGGATCGCTCATCGGTCAGGCCGCGGCCTCGACCGGGGAGGCAGCTACGTCGAGTATGGTGACCGATGTGATGCTTCCATCGCTGCGCAGCAGCGGCCCCGTCTGCAGCGCTCGCATCCCGATCAGCGTGGCACCGAGCAGGGAAGCCACGATGACATGGTTCGGAAACGGCATGCACGACGTGCTGAGCGTCCCGGTGCGAATACCCTCTCCTTCAATCTCGTAGGTGACGGCGCGCCCGGACACGACGAGATCGTGCGCCGCGGGCTCTCTGGCCGCGCGCGAGATCCGCAACTTGTGACGCAGAAGGGCCGTCAGAAGTAGCGGATTGGGCGCGATGAGCGTCGCGCCGTCGCAAAGTAGGCGCTCGATGGCGAGGCGATCTGCGAGGGTCAGCGCAAATCCCGCGCCAAGAGCGGTTTGTTCCAGCATCGCCGGAATGGCTTGGCCAGCCGATGGTCGCACCAATTTCATGAGGGTCATGATCATACTCCCCGGGCCACCTGGCCCTGTTTCAAGTTTGCAAGAACGAGACACCCCGGGTCGGTCCTTAAAGCGCCACCGCGCAGACCGCCCGGGGCACCGGGCGGTTCAGCAGAGGGAACCGGAAATACGTTTCGTGCGAGATCATGACATCAATCTCCTCAATTCGACGAACGGCCCATCGAAACAGCTTTGTGGGCTGTCAAGAATTAAATTGAAGACAGGGCGAGTATATTCATACGGAACGTCTGCCCAGTTTCGTGAATTCCCGTATGCCCGACGCTACCGCTCGTTTCGTGCCCAAGCTGCCATGACGGCGTGAACGGCTCCGGTTGTCGCGATGATGGGGGTCATTGCCAGAACGACCGCCGTTCCGCCCGACCCGTGCGGGGCATCATGATCGGGCGGAACGTTCCCATCGGGAATGGACGTCGGACGGTAATTTTCCGGGATCCGCGGCTTCGGCGAAAATGTTTCGGGAAACAGGTCTTCGAAATCGACATTGCTGATCATCATGAATATTCTCCATCAAAACCTTTATATGCGAGCCGCGCTTTGAAATTCTGGTCACCAGATGGATTCGAACGATGAATGTCGGCTCAGGTGCGCCTTCGCAGTGGTCCGTGCGACTGGGGTCATTCTCAATTCGCGATCATCAAGGCCATATACGACGTTCTTGATGTCACCACGATATATCCCGATGTCGCGCATCAGCCTGTCATCCATGGCCTCGAGCGCGGCGGTCATCTTGCGACGTTGCCATCCCCGCATGGCAGCCGCGATCCAACGACGAATTCCGCCCGATGACGATCTTGGATGTTCGCAATGAGGCAGCCGATTGAGCGCGTTTTTCTCGATAGAAATATACATGTCATTCTCCGGCATAAGGACCTGCAAAACAGGACGTCTGGCAGCATGCGAACCGCCCGGCAAAAGAATTCAACCAGCGGAACGCTTTTGCCAGACAGCGCAATTGCGCCGTCGTCCTGTTCGATTTGTTGCGGATCAGAAGAACCCCGGCGCGGAAACCGGTCCAGCCGGACCGGACCGCCCGGGGCTACCGGCGGTTCAGCAGATTGCCTGCGAAAAGCAGGAACCTCGTATGAAGGCTGAACATCATCATGCGTTCTATATACCTCTTTCGCGGCATGAACTCAAGCAATCGGCAGGTGCATGCGACATTAAGGCGCGAAGTTGCTCATGGTGAAGACCGCTGATGTCTCAGGGAGCCGCCGAAAGAAAACGACTGAACTCGGGTCCAAATACGAATCCAGCGCGGCGCTGGTTTCGGCATCATGCTCCCTATTCTATTTCATCTTCGAATTACGTCACACGTTGCCCCGACCCGTCGGATATTTTGAAAATGCCTGCCATCGTCGCTTCACTTTGCCTGTGTCCGAGGCCTTGGTATCGCGATGAGATAACGGGGAGGCTTCGCGTGTCCGATCGGCCGCTTCGTCACCGATCGACCGCGCTCTCCGTCGTTGATGTCGACGGGGCGTCCGGTTCCGAGGGGCCGGGCTCCGTGCGCGGGTCCAGGCTCATGGCGACAGGGGAGATGTCGGGGAGCGGCACGAATTTCTCGCGTTCGCCCACGGGCATCTCGGGCCCCGCCTTGATATGGACGAGAACGAACAGCGCATAGGCGATTGCGATGGCGGACTCGAACAGGAAGAACGAGAACGGTCCGTAGAGCGACATGAGGACCGAGGCGAGCAACGGGCCGATCGCCGCGCCGATCGAATAGACCATCAGCAACCGCCCCGAGGCCGCGACGTAGTATCGCTTGTCCAGCCGGTCAAAGGTTTGCGCGACGCAGAGCGGGTAGACACTGCTGATGGCGCCGCCGAAGACCAGTGCCATAAGCATCAGGGCGGGCAGAAACACCTCGTTCGCGATCGACTTCGAAAGCAGGCCCCAAGACACGCCCACCGCGATCAGCATCGAGGACATGACGATCCGCCGGTCGAACCTGTCCGCCAGCATGCCGATAGGCACCTGAAAGCTCAGCCCGCCGAGCACCACGGTGCTCATGAACAGCGCCGCCTCCGTCACGCTCAGCCCGATCTGGCGGGCAAAGACTACTCCCAGGGCATAGAAGGAGCCGACGAGAATGCCCGCCACGCCAGCGCCGACCACGCCGACCCGGGAGGCTTCGAACAGCTCTTTCACGTTCAGGACACGCAGCTCGCCGAGGTTCGGCTCTCCAAGGGTCGTCAGGGCCACGGGAACGAGCGACAATCCGATCAGCGCGGCCGAAATCATCAGGAGATCGCTCCCCGCGACGGGGGCCGTATTCACCAAGGTCTGGCCAAGGGCGATGGCGAGGTAGAAGGTCAGCATGTAATAGCCGAGAACGCGGCCGCGGGTTTCGTTGCTGCTACGGTCGTTGAGCCAGCTTTCGATCGCCGTCGTCATGCCGGCGATGCAGAACCCGTTGACGAGCCTCAGGATCACCCAGGCCGCCGGGTTGAAGAAGAACGCATAGGCCAGACAGATCGCGGCGGTGAGCGCGGCGAAGGTCGAGAAGGCGCGGATATGTCCGATACGCAGGATGACGTGCTTGCACTTCACCCCACCAAACGCGAGGCCAAGGTAATAGGCCGCCATGATCGCGCCCGTCAGCGCGACTGGATAGGCTTCGGCTTCCATGCGAAGCGGGAGAACGACGCCGAGCAGGCTGTTTCCGGCCATGAAGGCGACTGTGCCGCCGAGCAGGGATTTCACGGGTGCGAGGAGTTCGCGTAGTTTGTATGCCATGGCCTGCTCCGCAATCTCGTCCCCTCACGGGACAATTCATTTCGAACGTGACGGCGGCCCGGCGATTGAGGGCTGCGCCGGGACCGCATCAATGAAAATACCCCGGCCGAAGCCGGGGCATTCCCTTCGCCTGCTGCCGCGACGAGCCGCGTTCATGCGGCTGTCGCTCGGAGCATCCAGGCCGCCTTGTCGTGGAATGCCGCGCGCTCCGTCGCGAGGTCGGCGGTGACCGGATCGCCCGAAATCTCGGCGGCCTCCACGAGGGCATAGAAGCGCTGCGACAGCGCCTCGTGATCCGCCAGGAGGCCCCTGATCATCTCGTGCACCGTCAGATCCGCATCCGTGTCTAGGCCATCGATCATCCGGACGGGCTTCACCGAGGCGCGTTTTCCCAAGGCCTTGATGCGCTCGGCCAGAACATCCGCGGCTGCGAACATGTCGGTGTAATGCGCCTCCGTCATCTGGTGCAGCGGGTAGAACATCGAGCCCGCCACGTTCCAGTGGCAGGCATGGGTCTTCAGCACGAGGCGGTAGGTGTCCGTCAGAGCATCGGACAATGCGTCGGCAATGACCCCGGCATTGCGGTCGACGGGTTTGGCGTCTTCGGAGTATCGGCTGTGCTTCATGGTGATCGTCAATGGTGCCTCCATCGTGAGAGTAAAGGTTGTCTTTCGAGGCGGCATGCCGGAATGGGCGCGGGATCGGGGCGCCGGCATCCGTTTCGAGTGAGATTCATTTTGCCGCAGCGAATGATCATCCTGGTGGTTTGCCGTATTGAGCGCCGACCCATTTGATAGCGACACCACGCAACGTGATGGTCATTCCAGGGGATCCTTCATTGAGGGTTCGTTTGTTCCGAAACAGGTTTGTTTCGTCCGATGCTGCGGAGATCTTGCGGGAGGCAGCCAACCGATACGGCGCGCTTTCAGACGCGGCGAGCGACTGGCTAACGCGATGGGGTTGGGCCCACCGCCGTCATCCTCCCAGCGGGCGATGCATGTGGCATTGGGAGCGGATTTAATGGATCGCAGGCTTTCGATATTAATCTGGAAAAACGTCATCTCAATCCTCATTGCGCAGGGTTGAATGAGACAAGTGAACGGGAGCGGCGGCGGGCATGTCTGGACGCAAGGTGATGGCCCGCCTCACGCCGGAAAAAGCGATCTTGACCGTTACGTCCTGTAGGTCTGCCCCATGCTGCGCATGCGCAGATCGCGATCGCCCAATGAGCCGACCAGACGCGGAATATCCGCCCGACGGATTCCGATATCGTCGAGCATCTTGTCATCCATCGCCTGGAGATCGGCCATCATGCTGCGCCGTCGCAGCTGCTTGCGGACCCACCGGAACAGAACCGTGAAAATGGATCCGTTCATTTGAGCCCTGCTTTTCTGAACGGAGGAATCTATCATTTTACGGGTGATATAGATTGACATGTTTTTTCAGCCTTGAGTCTACTGATGCCGAGACATCGGGCGTCATTTCACACGAAGGCATGGCGCGCGCGATCGCGCGCCATGCATTGCGGACGTGACGCCTTTGTCGTGTCGATTGGATCTGTGAGAGATCAAAACCCCCGAGGCGTGAACAAGCACCACGGCTTGCCCGCTCGGGGTTACCGGCGGTTCAGTAGCTTTCCTGCGGTGAGCAGGAACCTCTTATGAGCGCTGAACATGGTCATGGCTCGGATATAGGAGGTCCAAAAAAATAAGCAAGCCTCTACCTGAGGTCCGGGAAGAAGCTTGCCAAAAAGACAGGAGGGCAATCACCGATTGCTCCTGGTTTTTCGGTTCGCCCCCGTGGTTCGGCCAAACGCAATATGTCGGATCATGAAATGGAGATGCCATGGCTATATTTGCAAAACGAGGACTCGAACCGGCGCCGGGCCTACTGTATCGAGCATCAAGCGCTGCCTGTTTTCATGCGTCAGGAAAGATTTCAGATGAAAAAAACGATTTCGAGTGTCACCCTTCTCGCACTGTCCTCCTCGGCGGCTCTGGCCGACACATCGCTCTCGGTCGGCCTGCAGCTGGCCGACGCGCAGCTGACGACCAGCACTTATGCCTGCGGGGAGGCCCCATCCATCGAAGTGCGGTATGTCTTATCGGGTGCCGAAAGCCTGGCGCTCGTCCCGGTCGAGGGCGAGCAGCGCATCTTCGTCCAGGTGGTGGCCGCATCGGGCGCGCGCTATGTCTCTGGACAATACGAATGGTGGGTCAAGGGCGACGACGGCGTGCTCACCGATCTCATTGCGGAGGACACGCTCATGACCTGCGAAGCCGAAAGCTGACGATCAGCGGGAAGCCGACACGGCGCAGTGATGCTGGCTCCTGGCCGTCCAGATTTCATGCCAAAGACCAGAGGCAAGCCAGATCTGGAGGATGGCCGCCTGACCGCCGGCGGCCATCGCGCATGGCTTCATTTCTTGTCAGGGCCGGACTGCGACGACCTCTATCTCGACCAGCCAGGCCGGGTTGGCGAGGCCCGCGACCTCGACCACCGAGCGCACTGGCAGGTTAGGCTGGTCTTCGGTGCCGAAGAACTAGGTGTAGCTTGCCATGAAGCCCGCGGAAGCAATGCCGCTCCCTCGCCGGGCGCGACGAGGAAGACGGTCATCTTCACCACGTCGGACAAATTCGGATCGAGACGAGCGAGGTTCGCATTGCTGGCCTCGAGCACCGAGACGGTCTGGGCCCACGTGTCGCCGAAGGCCGCGATGCCATTCTCGCCCTCGACGTACTCATTGCCGAAATGCAAGCGGATGTAGTTGGTCACCTCGGCCACCTGCTTGTCCGACAGGATCCCGCCGAACGGCGGCTCCCGCGACCAACTCGCGGCGGTCGAGCAGGACTTGTCTATGTTAATTGTTATGATCGTGATGATTTGACGACACCGTTCGGTGGGTACAAACAGTCCGGCAACGGCCGAGACAAGTCTCTGCATGCCCTCGATAAATACAAAGAGCTAAAGTCAACTTGGTTCGCAGTCGGCGATAGAAGGACGTGCTCGGGGTAACGCTGAACGACGCCAAAACGTATCGGACGTTGGCCGGTCGTCTTCTTGCCGGCAGCTATCGGCTCGGTCAAAGCCGCGCTCAGGCTTCGCGGGCGGCGAAGGCCCAATCGCGGAAGATCGCCCCCGGCCTGTCCATGGCCGGGTCCATGGTCTGCGCGACATTGAGATAGTAGCCATAGCCATCGAGCGCGGTCCGATCGGAGAGTTGCACGAGTTGCCCGCTTTGCAGGTCGTCGCGGATCATTGCGATGGGACACAGCGCGATTCCCTGCCCTGCCAACGCCGCAGCCCGCAGCAGGTTAAAATCCTCGAACACCGGCCCATCGAGCGGGACAGCGCCGCCGCCCCCCGCACGGCTCAGCCAGTCTTCCCAGCCGGACGTATCGCTGTCGTGCAGGAAGCCGGCTTGCAGCATGGCCTCCGGCGTAACGGATCCCGTGGCCAGCCCCGTGGCAACGGCGGGGCTGCAGACAGGGACGCTGACGCCGGGTAGGAAAAGTTCGGTCTGGACGCCCGGCAGCGCCGGGGGGCTGGCGGCATAGGTGAAAGCGAGATCGACCTCCCGAAAATCGATGTCCTGACCGTGGATCGCATAGATGATGCGCACGGAAATGTCTGGATGCGCGTTTCGGAACGACGACAGACGCGGGATCAACCAGCACAGCGCCACCGACGGGATTGCCGCGATCACGAGTGATTCAGGCTTTTCCGAAACTCGTGCGCGGGCGCAGGCAGCTTCGATACCGCCGAACGCCAATGTCAGGTCGCGCGCAAGAGCCTCTCCTCTTGCCAGCAGGCGGGGCCTGGCGCCGGACCGGTCGAAAAGAGGCTGGTCGAGCCAGGTCTCGAGATGCCGCACCTGATGGCTGACGGCGGACTGGGTGACGAACAGCGCTTTCGCGGCAGCGTTGAAGCTGCCCAGACGCGCGACGGCCTCGAAGGCCCGCAAGGCGGTCAGCGGAGGAAGGGACACTTGGATCTCCATATGAGTATTTCTCATGGGAGCGTGAATTATGGTCTTTTGACAAGCTGCAAGATCCGATCGACCCTCCGGCCAGTTTCACTGTCCATCGAGAAAGGGAGCGATCATGCAGCGCGAACGTCTTCAGAATTATGTAGGTAATGGTGAGAAGGCGAAGCCGACCTTCTCTGCCTCCGAAATGCAGCGTCGCCAGGACGCGATCCGCGCGCATATGGCCGAAGCGGGCATCGATGCAGCGCTGTTCACCTCCTATCACAACATCAACTATTATGCCGATTTCATCTATTGCCAGTTCGGTCGCCGCTACGGTCTCGTGATCGATCAGGACAGCGCCACCACGATCAGCGCGGGCATCGATGGCGGCCAGCCCTGGCGTCGAACCTTCGGCCACAACATCACCTATACCGATTGGCAGAAGGACAATTTCTTTCATGCCGTGCGACAGGTCGCGGGCAAGGCGAAGCGGATCGGGATCGAGTTCGATCACGTCAATATCGAGCTGCTCGAGCAGCTCAAATCCGAGTTTCCCGGCGTCGAATTCACCGACATCGCGGCGCCCGCCATGCGGCTGCGGATGATCAAGTCGGCCGAGGAGATCGCGCATATCACCGAGATGGCCCGCATCGCCGACATCGGCGGCGCGGCCTGCGTCGAGGCCACCGCCGTCGGCGTGACCGAGCGCGAGGTGGCGCTGCATTCGACCGCCACGATGATCCGCGAGATCGCCAAGAGCTGGCCCGAGGCCGAGCTGCTCGACACCTGGACCTGGTTCCAGTCGGGCATCAACACCGACGGCGCCCACAACCCGGTCACCAGCCGCAAGATCGAGCGCGGCGACATCCTGTCGCTCAACTGCTTTCCGATGGTCGCGGGATACTACGTCGCGCTCGAACGCACGCTCTTCGCCGAGGAGGCCAGCGACGAGCACATCCGCCTGTGGGAAATCAACTGCAAGGTCCACGACCGCGGCAAGGAGCTGCTGGTGCCCGGCAAGAAGTGCTCGGAGATCGCCAAGCAGCTCAACGAGATCTACGCCGAGGAAAACCTGCTGCAGTATCGCAGCTTCGGCTACGGCCATTCCTTCGGCGTGTTGAGCCACTATTACGGCCGCGAGGCGGGGCTCGAACTGCGCGAGGACTGCGAGACCGTGCTGGAGCCCGGCATGGTCGTCTCGATGGAGCCGATGATCACCATCCCCGAGGGGACGCCCGGCGCCGGCGGCTATCGCGAGCACGACATCCTCGTGATCGAGGAGGGGGGCAACCGCAACATCACCGGTTTCCCCTATGGCCCGGAGCACCTGATCGTGAAGGGCAAGGCGAAGGCCGCCTGATCCGACCTTGGCCCCCGCGGTGCAGACCGCGGGGGTTTTCTGCATTCCGTGAGAGATGTCCCATGCTGACCGGCTCATGGGTTCTGGACGCGTTCGTCATATCCAATCTCGCGACGTTCGTGCTGACGGTTTTCGTCTTCGCCGTGCAGGAGGCGCGGCGGGCGGATTGATCATCGGGCCCGCATTTGGAGGAGGGGCGGGCCATCCCACCAAATTCGAGGAGGACCGAAGGTGGACGATAGCGTATGGGTCAACTGGGCGATCATGGCGGCGTCCATGGCCGCGCTGATCTGGCTTGGATGGCGTGCCGGCCGGGTCGTGCGGATGGGCGGCGACGACGAGAGCGGCTTTCTCGTCGCGGGGCGCTCGCTCGGGCCCTTCGTCGGCGCCTCGACGATCGTGGCGACCGGCTTCTCCGGTTGGGGCTTCATGGGCTCGCCCGGCGTGGCCTACGAATTCGGCGCGATCGAGCTACTGGGCAATTTCATGTTCGCCCCGGCTATGGTGATTGCGGTCCTGTTCTTCTCGCGTTTCCTGTCACGGCGGGCTGCCGAAATGGGCAGCTGTACGATCCCCGAATACGCTGCGAGGCTGCATGCCGATGGCGGGTTGGGTCGGCTCGTGCAGGGGGTGGCCGCGGTGATCACCATCGTGCTGCTGCTCGTCTTCCTGACCAGCCAGATCAAGGCCGTGGGCATCCTCGCCGCCGGCTGGCTCGACCTGCCCGAAAGCTGGGGAGCTGTGCTGATGATCTCAATCATCATCCTCTACACGGTGCTGGGTGGTCTGACGGCGGTGGCCTGGACCGACACGCTGATGCTGCTCGGTATGGTTCTGGCGGCAGTTATTATCTGCACGCAAATCTTTAGCGATCTCACTCCCGCAGAATTGGTCGCGGCTTTGCGTCAGATCGATCCTAGTCTGATCAACCCGGAAACCTCCGCACCCTACGGCCAAGCTAGGGGCGCGGTTTTTTTGGTCTTGCCTTACGCTTTCCTATTCTCAGCCGTATTGCCGTACATGGCGGTGCGTTTCCTAGCCTTTCGTCCCGATGTTAAGCCGCATGTGGTCGCGATGTACGTGGCGCCCTTTGGTTGTCTCCTATCGCTTATCCCCGTAGTGGGCCTTTACATGCGGGTCCGGATGCCCGGGCTGGAGCAGGCGGATCAGGCCATGCCGGTTTATCTGCAGAGCTTCCTGCACCCCGCGCTCGGCGGCTTCATCACGCTGTGCATCCTCTTCGCGATGCAATCGACCGCGAACTCGCTACTGCACACCGTCGCCTCGGCGGCCTCGCATGATCTGCGCCGGGCGCTGCTGCCCGGCCATGAGAACCCGGCCACGGTCCTGTTCCTCAACCGCGCGGCGGTGGTGGTGTTCGGTCTCGCCGGTCTCTTGATGATGTTCTACGCACCGCCCTTCTTCCTGTCCTGGCTGGGCATTCTGGGCACCGGCACCTTGCTGGCGACGCTGGTCGGGCCGATTTTCGTGTCGAGCTTCTGGCGCGGCAATGGCTGGGGGGCGCTGGCGGCGATGGGCAGCGGCTTCGTGACCTCCGGCGGCATGCTGCTTTGGAGCGAGGCCGGCTGGGTCGTGGGCCCGCTGGTCGGCTGCGCCGTCTCGAGTTTGCTTTATGTCGCGGTCAGCTTGGCCACCTCGCGCAGCGGCGGGTTGCAACGCGCCTGAGAGACATCGCATTTCGCGGGAAAGGGCGGCCATCGGCCGCCCTTTCTCGTCTGCCCGTCAGACCGGCGCGCGCTGCGCGGCATTGGCCTGCCGCCAGGCCTCGGGCGTCGTGCCCTCATGCTGCCGGAAGACGCGGATCAGGTGCGACACGTCGCAAAAGCCCGCCTCGGCGGCGATGCGGGTGACGCTGTAGCCGGGGCGGGCGAGCAGGAAACGCGCATGGGCGAGCCGGACCTTGAGGAATGCCGCCGCCGGGCTCAGACCAAGCGCCTCGCGCATGTGCCGCTCGAGCTTGCGGCGGCTGACCCCGAGCCGTTCGGCGACATCGCCCACGCCGGGCGCCGCGTCGAGATTCTGCTGCATGTGCAGGAGCGCGCGCCGCACCAGCGGATCGCGGGTCTTGAGATCGAGCGGCAGGCCCGGCTGCGGATCGTCGGCGGCCATTGCCTCGTCTATGATCATGATGTGCAGGCTCTTGCGCGCGGCCGCCCGGCCGATATGCCGGTCGATCAGGTGGGCGGCGAGATGCGCGGAACTCGCGCCGCCCGAGCAGGTCAGCCGGTCGCGATCCTCGACGAAGACCCGGTCCGAGACGGGAACGAGCCCGTCGAACTGCTCGAGGAAATCGTCGTGGTGAAACCAGCTGACGCAGCAGCGGTACCCCTTCATCAACCCGGCCCGGTGCAGGATGAAGGCGCCGGTGCAGACCCCCACCAGCGGCACCTTGGCTGCCGCGGCGCGGCGCAGGAAGGCGATCTCCTCTGGCGGCAGACCGCCTTCGTCGATCAGCCCGCCGATCACCACGATGTAGTCGAAGCGGCGGGGATCGCCGAGCCGCTCCTCCGGGCCCACGGTGACGCCGCAGCTGGACCGGACAGGGGTCGGATCCTCGGAAATGACACGCCAGCTGCACAGGATCGGCCGCGACCTGTCACCCTCATCGGCGGCCAGTCTCAGGACATCGACGAAACTGGCGAAGGCCGAAAGCGTGAAACGCCGCGCCAGCAGGAAGCCGACACGCAGGCGGGGTCGAGGAGGGGCCGTGGCCAAAGCGGTGTTCATGTCGCAATCATAACGTCAATCTGGCGCATCCATCCAGCCATGGATGCAGGTTTCATGGCATGAAGGAAACAGAAAAGCTCCCTTCCCGAGGATCGCGCCATGCCCCGCTATTCCGCCTTCGCCGTGGTGAAGAACGCGCTCACCGGTCACAAGGGCTGGCGCGAGCAATGGCCGGATGCGGAGCCCAAGAAGCAGTACGACGTCATCATCGTCGGCGCCGGTGGCCACGGGCTCGGCGCGGCATACTACCTCGCCCGCGAACACGGCATCACCAATGTCGCGGTGATCGACAAGGGCTGGCTCGGCGGCGGCAACACCGGGCGCAACACCACCATCATCCGCTCGAACTACCTCTATGACGAGAGCGCGAAGCTCTACGACCACGCGCTCGATCTGTGGGATGGGCTGAGCCAGGAACTGAACTACAACGTCATGTTCTCGCGGCGCGGGGTGATGATGCTGGCGCACAACGTCCACGACGTGCAGTCCTTCCAGCGCCACGTGCATTCGAACCGGCTGAACGGCGTCGACAACCGCTGGCTTTCGGCCGAGGAGGCCAAGGAATTCTGCCCGCCGCTCAACATCTCCCGGGAGGCGCGCTACCCGGTCATGGGCGCGGCGTTGCAGATGCGGGCGGGCACGGCGCGGCACGACGCGGTGGCCTGGGGTTATGCGCGGGCGGCGGCGGCGAGGGGTGTCGACATCATCCAGAACTGCCCGGTGATCGCGATCCGGCGCGGGCCCGACGGGGCGGTGACGGGGGTCGATACCGCCAAGGGCTTCATCGGGGCGAAGAAGGTCGCGGTCTCGGCGGCGGGGCACACGAGCGTGGTGATGGAGAGCGCGGGCGTGCGGATGCCGCTCGAGAGCTTCCCGTTGCAGGCGCTGGTCTCGGAGCCTGTGAAGCCGGTGTTTCCCTGCGTGGTGATGTCGAACACGGTGCACGCCTATATCAGCCAGTCCGACAAGGGCGAGCTGGTGATCGGTTCGGGCACCGACCAATACACCAGCTATTCGCAGCGCGGCGGGCTGCCGCTGATCGAGCACACGGTGGCGGCGATCTGCGAGATCTTCCCGATCTTCAACCGGATGCGGATGCTGCGGAAATGGGGCGGCATCGTCGACGTGACGCCGGACCGCTCGGCGATCATCGGCAAGACACCGGTGCCGAACCTCTTCGTCAATTGCGGCTGGGGCACCGGCGGCTTCAAGGCGACGCCGGGCGCGGCGCATGTGCTGGCGCACACGGTGGCCACGGGCGAGCCGCATGCCCTCAACGCCCCCTTCACGCTGGACCGCTTCCGCACGGGGCGGCTGATCGACGAGGCGGCGGCCGCCGCCGTCGCGCATTGAGGTGACGACATGCTGCTGATCCATTGCCCCTATTGCGACGAGACCCTGCCGGAGCTGGAATTCGCCTATGCGGGCGAGGCGCATGTCATTCGGCCCGAGGACCCTTCGGCGATGTCCGACGAGGAATGGCGCGACTTCCTGTTCATCCGCACCAATGCGCGCGGCCCGCATTTCGAGCGCTGGCGCCATGTCCATGGCTGCGCGCGCTTCTTCAACGCGGTGCGCGACACGGTGAGCGACCGGTTCCTGATGACCTACAAGGCGGGCGAACCGCGCCCCGATCTTTCAAAGCTGGAGGCCGCGTAATGAGCCAGTTCCGCATTCCCGGCAAGGGCCGGGTGAAGCACGACGAGACGGTGATGTTCAGCTTCGACGGCAAGTCCTATGAGGGGCTGCGCGGCGACACGGTGGCCTCGGCGCTGCTGGCGCATGGCGTCCACCTGATGGGTCGGTCGTTCAAGTATCACCGCCCGCGTGGGCCTGTGACGGCGGACTCCGCCGAGCCGAACGCCCTCATCGGCACCTCGCGCGGGGGCGGTGAGAAAGAGGGGCGGTTCGAGCCCAACACGCGCGCCACGGTGCAGGAACTGCGGCAGGGGCTGGTGGCCGAAAGCCAGAACCGGCTCGGCTCGCTCGCCTTCGACTTCGGCGCGGTGAACGACGCGCTGCACCCGCTCTTCCCGGCCGGGTTCTACTACAAGACCTTCATGTGGCCGCGCAGCTTCTGGGACAAGCTCTACGAGCCGGTGATCCGCCATGCCGCGGGTCTGGGCCGGGCGCCGACCGAGGTCGACCCGGACCGCTATGCCTCGCGCTACCTGCACACCGACCTGCTGGTCGTGGGCGCCGGGCCGTCGGGCCTCATGGCCGCGCTCGCGGCGGCGCGGGCGGGCGTGCGGGTGACGCTAGTGGACGAGAACCCGGAGATGGGCGGCGCGCTGCTGTCCGATCCGGGCGTCGAGATCGACGGGCAGGGGGCCTGGGAGTGGCTCGATGGGGCGCTGTCGGAACTCGCGCGGCTCGGCGTGCGGCTGATGACCCGCACCACGGCGATCGGCTACTACCACCAGAACATGATCGGGTTGTGCGAGAAGCTGACCGACCATCTCGACGAGATCCCCGCGAACGCCCCGCGCGAGCGGATGTGGCGGGTGCGTGCGACGCGCGTGGTGCTGGCGCAGGGCGCGCTGGAAAAGCCGCTGGTGTTCCACGGCAACGACCGGCCCGGCGTGATGCTGGCCGGCGCGGCGCAGAGCTACCTGCACCGCTGGGGCGTCAAGGTCGGCGAGCGGGCCGTCATCGTCACCTCGCATGACAGCGCCTGGTACGCGGCGTTCGATCTGGCCGAGGCGGGCACCAAGATCGTCGCCATCGTCGACACCCGCGACACCCCGCGCGAAGACCTGCGCGCCGAAGCGCGGGTGCGCGGCATCGAGGTGCTGGCCGGGCACACCGTCACCGGCACGCGCGGCCGGCTGCGCATTTCTTCGGTCACGGTGAACCCGGTCGAAGCGGGCCGCGTCGGCGATCCCCGCATGATCCATTGCGACTGCCTGCTGATGTCGGGTGGCTGGACGCCGTCGCTGCACCTGTTCTCGCATACCAAGGGCAGCCTGCAATGGGACGAGGAGAGCCGGACCTTCCTGCCCGGGCGGATGACCGAGGACTGCCACATCGCGGGCGCGGGGCGCGGGCTCTGGGGCTATGCCGAGGCGCTGGCCGACGGGGCGAAGGCGGGGGCAGAGGCGGCGACGGCGCTCGGCAGGGCGGCCGGGGCCACGACCCTTGCCGTCGCGCATGACCGGCCCGGCACGGGCGAAAGCCACAAGGAGCTGCCGACCGATCGCAAGTCGAGCCGCGTGCGCGCCTTCATCGATTTCCAGAACGACGTCACCGCCAAGGACATCCGCCTCGCGGTGCGCGAGGGGATGCGCTCGATCGAGCACGTCAAGCGCTACACCACCAACGGCATGGCGACCGATCAGGGCAAGATGTCGAACATGAACGGGCTGATGATCGCCTCGGACGCGGTCGGCAAGGCGCCGCCGCAGGTGGGCCTGACCACCTTCCGCCCGCCCTACACGCCAACCACTTTCGGCGCCTTTGCGGGCTACCACAAGGGCGCCACCTTCGAGGTGACGCGGGCCACGCCGATCGACCCTTGGGCCGAGGCCAACGGCGCGGTGTTCGAGCCGGTCTCGCTGTGGCGGCGGGCGTGGTATTTCCCGCAAGGGGGCGAGGACATGGAGGCGGCGGTGGCGCGGGAGTGCCTGGCCACGCGGGCCTCAGTCGGCATCTTCGATGCCTCGACGCTGGGCAAGATCGAGGTGGCCGGGCCGGACGCGGTCGAGTTCATGAACCGGATGTACACCAACCCTTGGACCAAGCTGGCGCCAGGGCGCTGCCGCTACGGCGTGCTGCTGGGCGAGGACGGCTACATCCGCGACGACGGGGTGATCGGGCGGCTGTCGGAGGACCTGTTCCACGTTACCACCACCACGGGCGGCGCGCCGCGGGTGCTCAACATGATGGAGGACTACCTCCAGACCGAGTGGCCCGATCTCGACGTCTGGCTGACCTCGACCACCGAGCAATGGGCGACCGTGGCGCTGAACGGGCCCAAGGCCCGCGAGGTGCTGGCGGGGCTGGTCGAAGGCTGCGACATCTCGGCCGAGGCCTTTCCGCACATGTCGGTCGCCGAATGCCGCGTCGCGGGCTTCCCGGCGCGGCTGTTCAGGCTGAGCTTCACCGGCGAGCTGGGCTTCGAGATCAACGTGCCGGCGCGGCACGGGCTGGCGCTGTGGGAGGCGCTGATGCAGGCGGGCGAGCCGCACGGCATCACCGTCTACGGCACCGAGACCATGCATGTGCTGCGCGCCGAGAAGGGCTTCATCATCGTCGGGCAGGACACCGACGGCACGGTGACGCCGGAGGATGCGGGTCTGGGCTGGGCGATCGGCAAGGCGAAGCCCGATTTCGTCGGCAAGCGGTCGCTGGCGCGGCCCGATCTCGTCGCCCCGGGGCGCAAGCAGCTGGTCGGTCTCCTGACCGAGGACGGCGCGGTGAAGCTGGAGGAGGGGGCACAGATCGTACTCGACCCGGGCCAGCCCAAGCCGATGAAGATGGTCGGCCACGTGACCTCCTCCTATCACAGCGCCACGCTGGGCCGCTCCATCGCCATGGCGCTGATCGAGGGCGGGCGCGACCGCGAGGGCGAGACGGTGCATGTGCCGATGCCCGAGGGCGTGGTGCGGGCGAAGATCACCTCGACCGCCTTCTATGACCCCGACGGCGACCGGCTGAAGCTCTGAGGAAGGCGCGATGATGACCAAGCAGACGCATGATTTCCAAGTCGTCCAGGGGGCGGCCGCCCTGGTGCGGATCGAGGAGCTGGCCCCGGTCGCGCGGTTCTCGCTCCGGGTGCGCGAGGCGCATCGTGCCGCGCTCGCGCAGGCGCTCGGGCTTGACCTGCCGGAGCGGGTCGGCGCGGCGGCGCGGTCGGGCGGGCGGGCGGCGCTCTGCCTCGGGCCGGACGAATGGCTGATCCACGCGCCCGAGGCGGAGGCCATCGCCGCCGCCGGGGCGAGAGCCTATGCGCAGGCGCCGCATGCGCTCGTCGAGATCTCCGACCGCGAGATCACCTTTGCCGTCAGCGGCCCGGCAGCGCGGGAGCTACTCTCCATCGCCTGCCCGCGCGATCTGGAGCGGCTCGCGCCGGGCCGGGTGGTGCGCACCGTCTTCGACACCGCGCAGGTGGTGCTGTGGCGCGACGGGCCGGACGCCTTCCGCCTCGACGTCTGGCGCAGCTTCGCGCCGCATGTCCGGGCATTGCTGGAAACCGGCCGCGTGGAGCTCGACGCCGCCTACTGAGCCGAACCGACCTATCACACCAGTTTCACCCTCTGCCGACCGCCTTCGGGCGGTCGCCGGAGAGGGCATGTCTGCAGCCAAGGGAGACACCCATGCTCGACGCTTCCATGAACGACCGGATCTCCGACAACGCCATTGCCGATGCCATCGCGCGGGAACTGACCCGCCAGCAGCGGCAGATCGAGCTCATCGCCTCGGAGAACATCGTCAGCCGCGGCGTCCTGCGCGCGCAGGGCTCTGTTTTCACCAACAAATACGCCGAAGGTTACCCGGGCCGGCGCTACTACGGCGGCTGCGAGCATGCGGATACGGTGGAGGAAATCGCGCGCGACCGGCTGAAGCAGCTCTTCGGCGCGGCGCATGTCAACGTGCAGCCGCATTCCGGCGCGCAGGCCAATCAAGCGGTGTTTCTCGCGCTGCTGAGCCCCGGCGACCGGATCATGGGGCTGTCGCTGGCCCATGGCGGCCACCTCACCCACGGCTCGCCGGTCACCATGTCGGGCAAGTGGTTCGAGGTGGTTTCCTACGAGGTCGAAGAGGACAGCCATCTCATCGACATGGAGAAGGTCCGCGGGAGGGCGCTGGCCGAGCGGCCCAAGCTGATCGTCGCCGGGGCTTCGGCCTATCCGCGCGAGATCGATTTCGCCGGTTTCCGCGCCATCGCCGAGGAGGTCGGGGCCTGGCTGATGGTCGACATGGCGCATTACGCGGGGCTGATCGCGGCGGGTCTCTATCCCGACCCGCTGCCGCATGCGCATGTGGTGACCTCGACCACCCACAAGACGCTGCGCGGCCCGCGCGGCGGGGTGATCCTGACCAATGACGAGGGGCTGGCCAAGAAGTTCAACTCGGCGGTCTTCCCCGGCAATCAGGGCGGGCCCCTCATGCATGTGATCGCCGCGAAGGCCGTGGCGTTCGGCGAGGCGCTGCAGCCCGAGTTCAAGGAATACGCGGCCCGGGTCATCGCCAATGCCCGGGCGCTGTCCGAGACGCTGAAGGCGGGCGGCTTGGGGATCGTGTCGGGCGGCACCGATTGTCACATGGTCCTCGTGGACCTGCGCCCGATGGGCGTCACCGGCAAGGCGGCCGAGGTCGCGCTCGAGCGCGCGGGACTGACCTGCAACAAGAACGCAATCCCCTTCGACCCGGAAAAGCCCTTCGTCACCTCCGGGGTTCGGCTGGGCAGTTCGGCAGGGACCACGCGCGGCTTCGGCGAGGCTGAGTTCCGCCACATCGGCGCGCTGGTGCTGAAGGTGGTATCGGCGCTGTCGGCGGCGCCCGAGGGCGACGCGGATGTCGAGGCGGAGGTGCGCGCCGAAGTCGAGGCGCTCTGCGACGCCTTCCCGGTCTACGGTTGATCCGATGCCGGTATCGGTGTTCGAGATCTTCAAGCCCGGCATCGGGCCGTCCTCGTCGCACACGATGGGGCCAATGGTCGCCGCGGCGCGGTTTCTCAATGGCCTCAGAGGCGGCGCGGAACGGATCCCCGGCGCGGGCGAGGTGGCCTCGGTGCGCGTCTCGCTGCATGGCAGCCTCGCCTTCACCGGCAAGGGGCATGCGAGCGACCGGGCGGTGGTGCTGGGGCTCCTGGGCCAACGACCCGAGACGCTCGATCCGGACGCTGCCGAGGGGTTGATCGATGGATTGCGTCAAACCCGCACGCTTCACCCCGAGGGGTTGCCGTCGCTCGGTTTCGACCTCGACACCGACCTGCTGTTCGATTACGGCCCGGCGTTGCCGCTTCATGCCAACGGCATGATCTTCCGCGCCTTCGACCGGGCCGGGAACCCGTTCCTGACCACCACCTACTACTCGGTCGGCGGCGGGTTCGTGCAGACCGAGGCCGAGCTCGTGGCCGCGCGCGAGGGTCCGGCACAGCCGGGTGGCGAAGCGCTGCCGCATCCTTTCCGCTCGGCGCGCGAGATGCTGGCGATGGGCGAGGCAGCAGGGCTCAGCATTGCGGCGATGACCCGTGCCAACGAGTCGGCGCGCGGGGTCCGCGATCTGGATGCGCGGCTCGATGCGTTGTCGGCGACGATGAATGCCTGCATCGACCGGGGGCTGTCGCAAGAAGGCATTCTACCGGGCGGGCTGAAGGTGAAGAGGCGGGCGAAGGCGATCCAGGCGGCGTTGCGCGCTGAGACCGGCAACCGCCCCGCGCCGCATGTCGCCAATGAATGGATGAGCGTCTACGCCATGGCGGTGAACGAGGAGAACGCCGCCGGCGGGCGGGTCGTCACCGCACCGACCAACGGCGCGGCTGGCACGGTGCCGGCGGTGCTGCGCTACTGGCTCGACCATTGCGATGGCGTCACCGAGGCGCGCCGCCGCGACTTCCTGCTCACCGCTGCCGCGATCGGCGGGATCATCAAGACCAACGCCTCGATCTCGGGCGCCGAGGTCGGCTGTCAGGGCGAGGTCGGATCGGCCTCGGCGATGGCGGCCGCCGGGCTGTGCGCGGCCATGGGCGGCAGCAACGCGCAGATCGAGAACGCCGCCGAGATCGCGCTCGAGCATCACCTGGGAATGACCTGCGACCCGGCGGGCGGCCTCGTGCAGGTGCCCTGCATCGAGCGCAACGCGCTCGGCGCGATCAAGGCGGTCTCGGCGGCGGCGCTGGCGCTCAGGGGCAACGGCACGCATTTCATGCCGCTCGACAACTGCATCAAGGTGATGCTCGAGACCGGGCGGGACATGAACACGAAGTACAAGGAAACATCCACAGGCGGTATCGCCGTCAATCTCCCGGAGTGCTGAAATCATGAGCCATCTGATCGTTACCGGAACCGGCCCGACCCGGCGCGGCCTCGTCGCCGCCATCTCCGGCGGTCTGTCGGGTCTGGGCTGCAACATCCTCGACAGCGCACAGTTCAACGACGAGGAGACCGGCCAGTTCTTCCTGCGCATGGTGATCCGCCCCGAGACGGGGGCCACGCGCCGCGACCTGGAGACGGCGCTCGCCGGGATCTCGGCGCAGACCGGCCTCGCGCTCGAGGCGCATGAAGCGCCGGCGCGGATGCGGATGATCGTCATGGTGTCGAAGTTCGGCCATTGCCTGAACGACCTGCTCTATCGCTGGCGCATCGGCGCGTTGCCGGTGGAGATCGCCGGCGTGATCTCGAACCACGAGGCCTATGCGGCGACGGTCGAGGGCCATGGCCTGTCGTTCCACCACATCGCGGTGACGCCCGAGAACAAGCCCGAGGCCGAGGCGCGGATCATGGCGGTGGTCGAGGAGGCCGGGGCCGACCTGGTGGTGCTGGCGCGCTACATGCAGGTGCTCTCGGACGGTCTGTGCGCGAGGATGGCCGGGCGGATCATCAACATCCACCATTCCTTCCTGCCCTCGTTCAAGGGCGCCGTGCCCTACAAGCAGGCCCATGCGCGCGGCGTGAAGCTGATCGGGGCCACGGCGCATTACGTGACCGCCGATCTCGACGAGGGACCGATCATCGAACAGGACACGGTGCGGGTGACGCATGCGCAAAGCGCGGGCGACCTGGTGGCGCTCGGACGGGACGTCGAGGCGCAGGTGCTGTCGCGCGCGGTGCACGCCCATGCCGACCGACGGGTGTTCCTTAATGGCGGCAAGACGGTGGTGTTTCCCGCCTCGCCCGGCGCCTTCGCGTCCGAGCGGATGGGGTGAGCGCGTGCCCGGCCGCCGGGCCGACCGGGCGGAGCCGGGTCAGACCAGCCGGCGCTTCTCATCGGGCCGGTCGAGGCGCGCGGTCATGCGAGTCTCAGCCTCCGCGACTTTCGGCTCGGACCGGGATCGCCGTCGGCCCCTCGCTGCGTGGCGAGACGAAGCTCATGGCCAAGGTGGCGGCCCGGCGGGTAGCGACGGGGCCGGCCATCCTCGGTTGCCGGTGCTTAGAAAGAGGGGAATGGCGGATCCGCGGGCCAGGACCGTGTAGCCCTGCTGCTGCGCTTCGCGCGACAGGGCCGTCACCCCGGCGAGCAGGGCGAGAACGGCACAGGTCGCTGCGGCGACCTGCCGCGCGGAGGCCGCCGGACCCTCAGGCGCCGATGACATTGTGCTCGGGGCCGAACGGGAAGCCGGTGATGTTCTCCACGCCGTCCTCGCCGATGACGAGGATGTCGTGTTCCCGGTAGCCGCCCGCGCCGGGCCTGCCTTCAGGGATCATCACCATCGGCTCCATCGAGACGACCATGCCCGGCTTGAGCTCGGTTTCGACATCCTCGCGCAGCTCGACCCCCGCCTCGCGGCCGTAATAGTGGCTCAGCACCCCGAAGCTGTGGCCGTATCCGAAGGAGCGGTACTTGAGCAGGTCCCAGTCGCGATACATCGCGTTGAGTTCCGCCGCGATGTCCATGCAGCGGGCACCGGGCCGGATGAGCTCGAGAGCGCGCTCATGCACCTTGACGTTCTTTTCCCAAATATCGAGGCTGGCCGCGTCGACATGCTCGCAGAAAAGCGTCCGCTCCAGCGCCGTGTAGTAGCCGAAGATCATCGGGAAGGTGTTGAGGCTCAGGATATCGCCCGACTGGATCTTCCTGTTGGTCACCGGATTGTGGGCGCCATCGGTGTTGATGCCGGACTGGAACCAGGTCCAGGTGTCCATCAGCTCGACGAAGGGAAACGACTTCGCGATTTCACGGATCATCGCGTTGGTTCCGGCAATCGCCACCTCGTGCTCGGGCACGCCCGTCGCGACGGCCTTGGCCACCGCCCAGCCGCCGACATCGCAGATCCGGGCGCCTTCTCGGATCAGGGCGATTTCCTCGGCGGACTTGATGGTGCGCATCCACATCGAGGGCTGGCCGACATCGACGAACTCCACCCCCGGCAAGGCCTCCGCCAGCCGCTCGCGGTATTCGATCGAGACATGGTCGAACTCGATGCCGATCCGTTTCGCGCGCCTGGTTAGCTCGCGGACCGCGCGATAGAAGTTGTCGCGCCGCCAGTCGGTGTAGGTGACGTTGTTGCCGAAGCTGCGGCGCCAAGGCTGGCCACCATCGATGCCTGCCGAAATGGTGGTGGCGGTGTCGTGATCGACGACCATGCCGTACTTCCGGCCGAAATAGCAATACAACCAGCCGCTGTAGTAATTGATGCAGTGGTATGAAGTCAGCAGCGTCGCGTCGACATCGTTGCGACCCATCCATTCGCGCAATTCGGTCTGGCGGCGTGCCATCTCATTGTCGGAAAACGGTGAATATTCCTTTTCCCCATTGTGCCATTCCATGATGTGCAACATGCCGTCCATGGCCGGAACTCCTCCTTTCGAACCGCGATGCGTCCTGCATATCGAGGAGGGAGACACGCGTGAAATTAATAGCCTTCATTCAGACATAAGGGGTGATAATGGTAAACCGGCCCGGTCCTGCCTCTAGGCACGCGTTCGGGTCGGCAGGCGGTAATGCGACACATCCGCCGTGATCTTCTCGATCAGCTTGAGCGCCGCCTCCGACATCCGGACATGCTTGTAGAACAGGCCGACATAGACCTTGGAGAGCTTCGGAAATCCGTCGCTGGCAGTGAGGAGGCGCATGCCGGGCTGCAGCGTCTTGCGGGTCAGCGCGCTGACCCCCATGCCGTCCACGACGGCCCGTTGCAGGGCGGATATGCCCTGACTTTCGAAGGACACGTGCCAGTCCCGGCCTTCGGCGTCCAACGCGTCGATCATGCGCTTACGGTAGAAGCAGCCGTCGGGATGCGCGACGAGTTTGAGTGGCGTGGCCGGATCGATCTTGAAGTCGCGCGCGCAGGCCCATACCGGGCGTTCGGACCAGTAGACGGCGACATGCGGGGCCGGCATCGAGTCGGCGACCGCGATGGTCAGATCGAGCGCGTCGGTGTGCAGGGCCGACAGGAGCGCGGGACTGCGATCGCAGCACACGTCGAGCAGCACGGCCGGGTTCTCCCGCGAGAAGGCGGCGATGATGCTCTGGAAGTAGCCGATCGAGTAATCCACAGGCAGGCCGATCCTGAGCGTGCCCGAATAGGATGACTGCTGCAGGTTGGCGACCGCGCGGTCGTTGAGCCGCAGGATCTCGCGCGCATAGCCCAGAAGGGTCTGGCCATCCGGCGTCAACTCGACCCGCTTGCCCATGCGCGAGATCAACCTGACGCCCGTCACCTCCTCGAGCCGCTTGATCTGCAAGGACACCGCTGGCTGCGTCCGGCCGAGCAGCCGGCCCGTATCGGTGTAGTTCCGCAGGTCGACCACGGTCACGAAGGTCCGCAACAGGTCGGTCTGCAGGTTGGTAAACTTGCGCATTATCAGCAATCCTTATGCAAAAATTTCTACAATAAATTTTTTTGCATGAGCAAGCTGTCTTAGCGTCAGGGAACAATGAAACAGGGGGATATCATGCCACGCACCACAGTTTTCGCCGCCGAAATGGCATGGCCGGATTATCAGGAGCGGGTCCGCTCGGGCGACGTGCCCATCCTGATCCCGCTCGGGTCGATGGAACAGCACGGCCACCACATGCCAATGCATGTCGATGTCCTCTTGCCGATGGAATTCGCGCGCCGCACCGCGGAAAAAACGGGCGCCCTGGTCGCGCCCCCCTTTACCTACGGATACAAGTCGCACCAGAAATCCGGGGGCGGAAATTTCTTTCCCGGCACCACCAGCCTCGATGGCGCGAGCCTCGTCAATGCGCTCAAGGATGTGGTCAAGGAATTTGCACGCCACGGCGTCCGGAACGTCTGTATCGTGAACGGACATTTCGAGAATTCATGGTTCATAACCGAGGCGATCGACCTGGCGCTGCGCGAACTGGACTGGAGCGGGGTCAAGGGGATCAAGGTGGTCGTCCTCTCCTACTGGGATTTCGTGGACCCGACCTCGATCGAGAAACTCTATCCCGAGGGTTTCCTTGGCTGGGACATCGAGCATGGGGGGGTATTGGAGACATCATTGATGCTGCGCCTTCACCCGGACCTCGTCTCGCTACAGGACGCGGTCGAACACGCGCCGGCCAGTTTTCCCCCCTATGACGTCTACCCTGCCCAGCCGGGCTGGACCCCGGCCAGCGGCACCCTGTCATCGCCCAAGGATGCGACGGCGGAGAAGGGAGACATCCTGCTCGAGGTCTGCACCGATGGAATCGTGGCGGCGCTGCGGAAGGAATTCGCTCGCCCCGCCGTGCTGGCGAATGTCGGCTGACCGGCGCGTCGGCCTCGACCGCGCGCTGCCGGCACCGCGAACCGGCCGGGGGAAGCGTGGTGCCTGAACGGCCATCCCCGGTGGCAATACCAATCAGCCCGGGCCCTCGGGCGGGCCTGGTCGGCGCCCACACGATCCCGGTGAAGCGGGATCATCCGAACTTAGCGGAACCGCACGCAGAGGCGGCAATCAAACGCGTCATGAGCGCGATCAGGGAGTTACCATGTCCTTTCGTCCGGAATTGCTGAGGGGGGTCAACCCCCACACGACATTGGTCTCGGCGGCCATCATCCTTATCTTCGTCGCTCTCGTGCTGGCCTTTCCCGAGCTGTCGGCCGGCTGGATCGACGCGGCCAGAACAGTGGTCACCTTTTTCTTCGGATGGTGGTACGTGGCGCTTTCCGGCGTCTTTCTCGTTTTCCTGATCGGGGTGGCGCTGAGCCGATACGGTGCCATTCGCCTCGGAGATGCGGATGACCGACCGAAATACGGCTATTTCACCTGGTTCGCGATGCTCTATGCTGCGGGGCAGGGTATCGGCATCATCTTCTGGTCGATCGCCGAGCCGATCTTCCACTATTCCGGCGGCACGCCCTTCGCCGCAGACCAGGGGAACGCGGCGGCGGCGGAGATGGCGCTGCAGGTCAGCTTCTTCCACTGGGGGCTCAACGCATGGGCCTTCTACTGCATCGTCGCGTTGGCTTTGTGTCTGGTCACCTACAGGTTGAAGAAGCCCATGGGCATCCGCTACACGCTCTATCCGCTGTTCGGCGACCGGGTCGAGGGGACGCTTGGGACCGTGATCGACGTGATCGCGGTGTTCGCGACCGTTTTCGGCATTGCGACCTCGCTGGGGCTGGGCGTGACGCAGATCAACGCGGGCCTTAACCACATCGCGGGCATCCCGATCTCGGGCGAGGTCCAGCTTCTCCTGATTGCCGCGATCACGGCGGTCGCTATGTGCTCGGTCCTCTCGGGGCTGGATCGGGGCATCAAGTGGCTGTCGCAGGGCAACATGTGGCTGACGATCCTGCTGCTGGTCTTCTTCTTCGCCTGGGGACCGACACGCTACCTGCTGTCGAGCCTGGCCGATGCGACGCTGTCCTACGCGGCGAACCTCGTCGCGTTCAATCTCCACGTCGAGACCCCCGCCGCGGAAGCGACTGGCTGGAGCGACATGTGGCAGGGCTGGTGGACCACCTTCTACTGGGGCTGGTGGATGTCTTGGGCTCCCTTCGTCGGCGTCTTCGTGGCGCGCGTCTCGCGCGGCAGGACGGTGCGCGAGTTTATCTTCGGCGTGGTCGGCGTCTCGTCGCTTTTGTCCTTCGTCTGGATCGCGGCCTATGGCGGCACCGCGTTGTGGGCGGAGCTGTTCGGAACCGGCGGCGTGTCCGAGGCGGTGAGCGCGAATGTCTCGATGGCGCTCTTCGCGACCTTCGAGGCGATGGAGGTGGGGACCGTCGGCGTCGTGGCCGGCGTGCTGGGCACGATCCTCGTGACCACCTATTTCGTGACCTCGTCGGATTCGGGCACGTTGGTCGTGGCGACCATCCTGAGCAAGGGGGATCCCAATCCGCTGTTCCGCCACCGCGTGATCTGGGGCAGCTTCCAAGGCATCGTGGCGGCGGTGCTGCTAGTCGCAGGCGGGAACGCGGCGCTGAGTACCCTGCAGACCGCGGCCATCATCGCAGCGCTGCCCTTCTCGGTGATCATGGCTCTGATGTGCATCGCGATCCTCCGCTGCCTCTCGCGCCAGCCCGGCAAGCCGGAACTCGGTGCCTGCGAAGAGGTGGCCTGATCTCTCGTCTCCGAGCGGGCGCACAGGTGCGCTCGCCCGGGGACGCAGGGCCTTCATACGACCCCCGCGAGCTGCGTGCGCAGCCAGTCGCAGATCGCCTCGAAGCTTCGTCCGGCGCGCGCGCTGCGATGGCGGGCCCGCAGGTAGCCATGCACCAGCTGCGGCTCGTTGCGCCATTCGGCGGCGACCCCGGCGGCGACGAGCTTGTCGACATAGGCGGGGCCGTCGTCGCGCAGCGGGTCGACATCGGCGGTGACGACGAGGGCCGGGGGCAGGCCTGCGAAATCCTGGGCGCGCAGCGGCGAAAGCTCGGGATCGATCTCGCGCAGCCTCGTGTCGCCGCCGGTCAGCACCCCCGCGTAATGGACGAGATCGGCGGTGCGCAGTAGCGGCGCCTCGGCGTTCTCGGCATAGGAGGGCGCGGACATGTCGCCGCCCAGCCCGGGATAGATCAGGCATTGCGCGAGCGGCATCGGCCCTTCCATACGCCGCATGCGCAGGCACAGGGCCGCCATCAGCGCCCCGCCCGCACTGTCGCCCAGCACGAAGCCGGGGCGGTTCACGCTCTCGGCCCGCCAGACCGTCTCCACGTCATCAAGCTGCGCGGGATAAAGATGCTCGGGCGCCAGACGGTAATCGACCGCGAGCAGTTCTGCCCCCGTGGTCTGCGCGATCTCGGCGCAGACGTCGTCATGGCTGTCGAGAGAGCCCACGACGTAGCCGCCGCCATGCGCGTAGAGCAGGAACGGCCCCGTCGCACCGCGCGGGCGGTAGCGGCGGATCGGCACGCCCGCTACCGCCGCGTCGGACACCGCGACGTCCCCGGGCCGGAGGCTGCGGAACACCGCGCACATCGCGTCGTAATGGCGGCGGTTCTCGGCCGTCGATGCGGTGTTGGCCTCGGCCGGGTAGGCGGCTTCGGTCTCGGCGATGAAGCGCAGGATCTCTGGGTCGGTCACGCGCATCTCAGATCTCCCCACGGCGGGCAAGCGCGGTATCGAGCCAGTCCGCATCCATCTGCGGCACCGAGGCGAGCAGGGTCTCGGTGTAGGGGTGGTGCGGGGGCGCGAACATCTCGTCCCGCGGGCCCTGCTCGACCACCTCGCCGTTTTGCATCACCACCACGTGGTCGGCGATGGCGCGCACTGTCGCGAGGTCATGGGTGATGAACATGTAGCTCAGGCCCCGCTCCTCCTGCAGGCGCCGCAGGAGGCGCAGGATGCCATCGGCCACGAGCTGGTCGAGCGCGCTCGTCACCTCGTCGCAGACGATGAGCTTGGGCTCGGCGGCCAGCGCGCGGGCGATGCCGATGCGCTGCTTCTGCCCCCCAGAGAGCGCGCCGGGCAGGCGGTCGATGTAGCTGTCGGGGTCGAGCTCGATCGCCGCCAGCAGCTCGCGGATTCGTGCCTCCTGCGCCGCGCCCCTGAGTCCGAGGTAGAAGCGCAGCGGGCGGCCGATGATCTCGCGGATCGTCTGCTTGGGGTTCAGCGCGGTGTCGGCCATCTGGTAGATCATCTGGATCTGCCGCAGCTGGTCCTTGGATCGCTCGGCGAGCCGGTCGGGCAGGGGCGCGCCATCGAGCTCGACCTGTCCCGTGCTGAGGGGCAGAAGGCCAGTCAGCACCCGCGCCGTGGTCGATTTACCCGAGCCGCTCTCGCCCACCACCGCGACGGTGCGGCCCTTGGGGATGTCGAAGCTGACATCGCGCAGCACCCGCGTGCCGCGCACGTATTCGGCCGAGACCTTCGACAGCCGCAGCACCGGGGTTTTGCCTTCGGCGGGTGCCGGGCGGGCAGCGGCATCGTGGCTGCGCACGGCCCAGAGCGATTTGGAGTAGTCCTCGCGCGGGGCGGAGAGCATGGCGCGGGTCGGCTGTTCCTCGACTTCCTCGCCATGGCGCAGGATCTTGATCCGGTCGGCCATCTGCGCGACCACCGCGAGGTCGTGGGTGATGTAGATCGCTGCGGTGCCGAACTCGCGAACCGCGTCGCGGATCGCCGCCAGCACCTCGATCTGCGTGGTGACGTCGAGCGCGGTGGTCGGCTCGTCGAATATGATGAGGTCGGGACGACAGGACATCGCCATCGCGGTCATCGCGCGCTGCAGCTGTCCGCCAGAGACTTGGTGCGGATAGCGAAAGCCGATCTCGCCGGGATTGGGCAGACGCATCCGGGCATAGAGTGCGCGGCCCTCGGCCTTGGCCTCGTCGCGGCCCCTGATGCGGTGAATCTCGGTCGGGGCTTCGGAAAACTGCCGGATCAGCCGGTGCGCCGGGTTGAAATTGGCCGCCGCCGATTGCGCGACGTAGGCGATGCGCCGACCGCGCAGACCGCGCCTGCGGCGTTCCGACAGTGCGAGGAGGTCTTGCCCGTCGAAGTCGATTGAGCCGCCGGAGATGCGGGTGCCGTCGCGAGCATAGCCCATGGCGGCGAGGCCCAGCGTCGATTTCCCGGCGCCGCTCTCGCCGATCAGGCCGAGGATCTCGCCGCGCTTCAGCTCCAGATCGACGCCCTTGACGATCGGGGTCCAGCTTCGGCCCTGCCGGCCCTCGATCCTGAGATCGCGGATGGTGAGGAGGGGATCGGTCATCTTGAACCTCTCAGTCCTTGAGGCCGGAGGCGCGATGCAGCACCCAGTCGACGACGAAATTGATGCTCACCGTCAAAAGCGCGATGGCGGCGGCGGGCAGGAGCGGGGTGATGTCCCCGAAGGTGATGAGGGCCGCGTTGTCGCGCACCATGGAGCCCAGATCGGCGGTGGGCGGCTGGATGCCGAGCCCGAGGAAGGACAGCGCGGAGATCGCGAGGAACACGAAGCAAAAGCGCAGGCCGAACTCGGCGATCAGAGGGGCCGTGGCATTAGGCAGGATCTCGCGGCGCATCAGCCAGCCCAACCCTTCGCCCCGGAGCCGCGCGGCTTCGACGTAATCCATGACTACCACGTCCATCGCCACGGCCCGCGCGAGGCGGAACACGCGCGTCGCCTCGATCACCGCGATGACGATCACGAGGTTGACGATGCCGGTGCCGTAGATCGACAGCAGCAAAAGCGCGAAGAGAAGCGCCGGGATCGCGATCAGCATGTCGACGAGCCGCGACAGGAGCTGATCGACCCAGCCCCCCGTCACCGCAGCCAGAAGCCCGAGCCCCGCACCCGCGCCGAAGGCCAGCACGGTCGTGGCCAAGGCGATGCCGAGCGAATTGCGCGTGCCCCAGATCAGCCGCGAGACCATGTCCCGGCCCAGGTTGTCGGTGCCCAAGGGGTAGGCGCCGCCCCAAGGCTCGAACTCCGTGCCGACGATCTCGGTCTCGCCGAAGGGTGTGATGAGGGGGGCGAAGAGGGCGACGAAGATGTAGAGCCCGATCACCACGATGCCGAACCAGGCCGTCGGCGGAGCGGTCTTGATGTCAGTCAGCGTCATCGGTCATTTCCTGTGCATCAGCCGGGGATTGGTGGCGATGGCCAGCAGATCGGCGGCGAGATTGAGCAGGATGTAGATGCCCGCGAAGATCAGGCAGGCGGCCTGCACCACCGGGATGTCGCGCTTGGCCACCGAGTCGACCATCAGCTGTCCCAGCCCCGGAAAGACGAAGACTACCTCGACGATCACCACGCCGGTGATCAGATAGGCAAGGTTGAGCGCCACCACGTTGATGATCGGAGACAGTGCATTGGGCAGGGCATGGCTCAGGATCACCCGCGCGGGCGAGGCGCCTTTGAGCCGCGCCATCTCGATATAGGGCTGAGCCATGAGGTTGATGATCGCGGCGCGGGTCATCCGCATCATATGCGCGGTGACCACGAGCACCAGCGTCAGCGCCGGAAGGAAGGTCCGGTAGAGCATGGTGCCCAGATCCGCGCCGCTGCCGAAGTCGGCAATGGAGGGAAACAGCCCCCATTTGACCGAAAAGAACAGCAGCAGGATATAGGCCACGAAATACTCGGGAAACGAGATCGAGCTGAGCGTCGCCACGTTGACGAAGCGGTCGAACCAGCTGTCCCTGTAGAGCGCTGCGAGAAGCCCAAGTCCTAGCGCCAGCGGCACCGAGATCGCGGCGGCGTAAGCGGCGAGGAACAGCGTGTTGCCGAAGCGCGCGGCCAGTAGTTCGCCGATCTCGCGACCATTGGCGAGGGAGATTCCGAAGTCGCCCCGAAGCGCGCCGCCGAGCCAGTCGAGGTAGCGCAGATGCGCCGGCTGATCGAGTCCCAGCTCGCGGCGGAAGGCCGCGACCGTCTCGGGCGTGGCGGACTGGCCGAGGATCTCCTCGGTCAGGTCGCCGGGCAGAAGCTCGATCGCGAGGAAGATGAACAGCGAGATCGCGAAGAGGGTCAGGAGCCCGAGCGCCAACCGCTGCAACGTCATGTGCAGGAAAGGATGCATGTCAGGCGGGCTCCCCGAGCGGCCAGCCGATGTCGCGGATCGGGCGGCCCGCGTGATCGGGCGCGGGCAGGGCGCTCTGGCCCGGCGCCAGCGCGGCCAGCCGATCGGCCAGCGGCGCGCGCATCGGGCAGGCGCAGCCCGCTTGCGTATCGACATGCATCAGCATGTGCTCGGCCGTGGCCTGCACCGTGCCATCGGCATCGACCATCTCGTGATGCAGCCGGATGCGCTTGGCATCGAAGCCCAGCACGGTGGTGCATACGGTGAGATCCGTGCCCGCGGCGGTCTCGGCAAGGTGACGGATATGCGTCTCGACCGTGTAGACCGACAGGCCTTGCGCGCGGTAGGCGGCATCCATGCCGATATGGCCCAGAAAGGCGTCCGTGGCGTCGCCGAAGACCTGCAGGTAGCGGAATTCGGTCATGTGGTCGTTGTAGTCGAGCCAGTTGCCACCGACCTTCGCGCGGTGCAACTCCAGCGGTTCGGCGGGGTCGGGCGCAGCCGCTGCTGCGCGGGCATGGGCCTGCGCGAAAGCGCGCTCCTCCATGGCGCGCAGCGTCTCGCCCGCGCCCCAGCCATTGGCGCGCAGCGCGTGCAGGATGCCGATCAGGTTGTCATCGCGGATCCGCTCCAGCTCGCGGATCGTGTGTTGCCCCGATTGTGCGTCGGACTGCGCGGCGATCTTGGCCGACAGCTCCTCGGTCATTTCGGGCACGTCCATGAGCTTGGTCCAGGGCCATTTCAGCGCCGGTCCGAACTGGTCGATGAAGTGTTTCATGCCCGCTTCGCCCCCGGCGATGCGGTAGGTCTCGAACAGGCCCATCTGCGCCCAGCGAAGCCCGAAGCCATAGCGGATCGCGTCGTCGATCTCCTGCGTGGTGGCGATGTCGTCCTTCACCAACCAGAGGCTTTCGCGCCAGACCGCCTCGAGCAGCCGGTCGGCGATATGCGCATCGATCTCGCGGCGGATCTTGAGAGGGTGCATGCCGGTTTGCGCGAGAATGCCCGCTGCCCGATCGAGGATGGCGTCGTCCTCCGGCCCGGAACCCACCAGCTCGACCAGCGGCACGAGGTAGACCGGGTTGAAGGGATGGGCCACGAAGATCCGCTCTGGATGGGCAGCGCCCCGGCGCAGCTCGGAGGGCTTGAACCCGGAGGTCGAGGAGCCGATCAGCGCCTCGGGGGATGCCGCCGCCTCGATCGCGGCGAAGACCTTGTGCTTGAGGTCAAGCCGTTCGGGCACGCTTTCCTGGATGTACTCCGCGCCTTGGACCGCGCCGGCGATGTCGTCATGAAAGCTCAGCCGCCCCTCGGGCACAGGTGGTGCGGAGATCAGCCGCGCGCGGGCGCGGCGGGCGTTGTCGAGCACCTCGTCGATGATGCGGCGCGCTTCGGGGTGGGGGTCGTGAACGGCGACGTCGGTGCCGTCGAGCAGGAACCGGGCGATCCAACCGCCGCCGATGACGCCGCCGCCGATGCAGGCGACGCGGGAGAGGGTTCGGGTCATGCGATGGGCCTTTCGAGACTGTCGTTCGGGGCGCCCCGCCGCCGGCTGACGGCGGAGCATGAGGAGGTCAGATGGCCCACCAGCGTTCGACGACCTTCCAGCCGTCGAGGAAGCGGTTCGAGGCGAGGTCGCCATGCGCGATGCGGTCGTTTTTGCCATCGATGTAGTTGGCGAACATCGGGATGATCGAGCCGCCGTCATCGCGGCACAGCGCCTGCATCTCGTGATACATTTCGGCGCGCAGCCCGTCGTCGAGCTCGGCCCGGGCGGCAACCAGCAGTTCGTTGAAGCGCGGGTTGCTCCAGCGGCTCTCGTTCCATTCGGCGCCATCCGCATAGACGAGACTGAACATCCAGTCCTCGGTCGGGCGTCCGTTCCAGTAGCTCATGGCGAAGGGGTCCTTGAGCCAGACGTTCGACCAGTAGCCATCGGCGGGCTTGCGGTCGACATTGACACGGATGCCCGCGCGGCTCGCGGATTCCTGTAACAGCACCGCCGCATCTACCGCACCCGCGAAGGCCGCGTCCGAAGTCGACAGCGAGACGTCGAGGCTGTCGAGACCGGCCTGCTTGAGGTGGTATTTCGCGCGGTCGGGGTCATAGGCGCGCTGTTCGAGATCGCTCGCGTGGAACCGGTTGCCCGGCGCGATCGGGTGATCGTTGCCAAGCGATCCATGACCCTTGAGCACCTTGTCGAGCATCTCCTGCCGGTCGATCGCGTGCTTGAGCGCGAGACGCACGTTCACGTCGTCGAAAGGCGCGGCGTCGCAATGCATCGGAAAGGGGTAATGCGCGGTGCCCGTGACCTCGACCAACGACAGACCGGGACGGCGGCTCAGCAGGTGCACGGTCTTGGGCGGCACGCCGTTGATGATGTCGACCTCGCCGGTCACCAGCGCGTTTTGCCGCGCGGTGGGGTCGTTGATCGTCAGCAGTGTCACCTCGTCGAACCAGGCGCGGTCGTCCTTCCAGTATTCGTCGCGCCGCTTGAGGCGAATGCGCACGCCGGGCTCGTGCTCTTCGAGCGTGTAGCCGCCGGTGCCGATCGCGGCTTGCCAGTCGATCCGGCCATTGCCGTCATCAGGCATGATGACGAAGTGGTAGTCGGCTGCGACGAAGGGGAAGTCGGCATTGCCGGCGGTCAGCTCGAACACCACCACGCGGTCGCCATCGGCGCGGATCTCGGCGACCTGCTCGAGCAGCCCCTTAGCGCCCGACTTAGTGTCCTCGCCGCGATGGTGGTTGAATGAGGCGATCACGTCGGCGGCGGTGAGCTTGCGACCATCGGAGAAGGCCACGTCGCGCAGCTTGAAGGTCCAGACCCGCGCCTCGGCATCGGGTTCGAAGCTCTCGGCCAGCTCGGGCGCCGCGCGTCCTTCGGCGTCGATCTCGACGAGGTTGTTGCACACCCCGCCGAGCATCGCGGTGACCACCGGTCCCGCAGCATAGGTCGCGGGGTCGATGGTGTCCGAGGTGGCACCGCCGGAATGGCCGATGCGGATCGCGCCGCCGCGCTTCGGCCCGGCCTGCGCGCGCAGCGCGGTGGGTCCGAGGGCGAGAGCGGCGGTGCCGGTGGCCAGAAAGCCGCGGCGGCTGAGATCGGTGAATGTCATGCAAGTCTCCCTGAAATCGGCCGCGCGCAAAGCCGCGTGCGGCATGTGATGGGGTGGGGGGTCACCAGCGCTTCTTCAGCTTGAGCTTCTCGCGCACTTGCGCGGGCGCCATGAGGTTGACGTTCATCGCCGAAAGCATTGTCGCCGCGCGTTCCACCAGATCGCCGTTCGAGGCCGCAACGCCGCGCTCCAGCCAGATGTTGTCCTCGAGCCCCACGCGAACATTGCCGCCCGACAGCACCGCCTGCGCGGCATAGGGCAGCTGCATCCGGCCGATCGAGAACATCGAGTAGACCCAGCCTTCGGGCATGTTGTTAGTCAGCGCGGTGAGCGAATTGAGATCGTTGGGCGCGCCGAAGGGAATGCCCAGGCACAGTTGCACCAGGACCGGATCATCGATCAGCCCCTCGTCCACCAGCGTCTTGGCGAGCCACAGATGCCCAAGATCGAACACCTCGATTTCGGGCTTCACCCCCGCCGTCTGGATCCGCTGCGCCATGGCACGCAGCGTGCCGGGCGTGTTGGTCATCACGTAATCAGCCTCGGCGAAGTTCATCGTGCCGCAGTCGAGCGTGCAGATTTCGGGCAAGAGTTCCTCGACATGCACCAGCCGCTCGGTGGCGCCGATCAGGTCGGTGCCGGCTGCGTCGAGCGGCAGCGGCGCCTCGGGGGAGCCAAGCACGATGTCGCCGCCCATGCCGGCGGTGAGGTTGAGGATCACGTCGGTGCCGCTGTCGCGGACCCGCGCCACCACCTCGCGGTAGAGCGCCGGATCGCGCGACGGCGCGCCGGTCTCAGGGTCGCGGACATGGACATGGGCGATCGCCGCGCCGGCGCCCGCCGCCTGGACGCAGGCGGCGGCGATCTCCTTCGGCGTCACCGGCACCTTGTCGCTCTTGAGGTGACTCTGCCCCGAGCCCGTTACGGCACAGGTAATGAATGCGTCCCAGTTCACGGTCGCGCCTCCGATCGGCTTGGATTGGTCGATTGAGGAGAAGCTAGCCGCGGCCCATCGATCCCGCATTGCCATTTCTGCCGTTTATATTGCACAAAATGACAACCATGGCGTTCCGGATCGTCTTTCTGCCCTTCGACGGCTTTTCCAACATGGTGCTGGCCAGCGCCATCGAACCGCTGCGCGCGGCATGTGATCTCTCTGGCCAGCCCCTGTTCAATTGGTGCGTGGCGACGCCGGGCGGCGAAGCGGTCAGCAGCTCCTCCGGGCTACAGTTGGCCGCCGAGATCGAATTGTCGGAAATCGGCCAATGCGATGCACTCGTGCTGATAGCCGGCTATGGGGCTCGGGAAGCCGCGGCCCGTCCCGAATTGCTGCCCGCGATCCGTGCTGCAGCGCGACGGTCCCGGACGGTGACGGGCCTCGACATGGGGGCATGGATCATGGCGGCGGCAGGATTGCTCGAGGGCTACCGCGCTACGGTGCATTGGCATGAGATGGAGGCGTTCGCGGAAGAGTTTGCCGGCGTCGAAGCGGTGGCCGAAAGCTACGTAACCGACGGTGACCGCCAGAGCGCAGGCAGCGCGACTTCAGCGATGGAGCTGGCACTCGAGGCGATCCGCCGGCTCGGGGGGGATGCTCTGGCATACGACGTGCGTACGCTTTTCGTACACGACGATATCGAGCGCCGTCGCGCCGAGAGCGGCGCGCTATCCCCGCAGCTGGGTCGTGCCGTGCGCTTCATGCTCGATGCAATCGAGGAGCCGCGCAGCCTGGTCGAAGTCGCGGCTCATGCGGCGGTTTCACTGCGCACGCTCGACCGGCTCTGCCGGCGTGAACTGGGCACCTCAGCGGGCGTGTATTACCGCGCTCTGCGTCTGACGCGGGCACAGAACCTCTTGACCGAGACCGGCTTGCCCTTGCGCGAGATTGCGCTGCGCTGCGGCTTTGCTTCGGCCTCGACATTATCTCGCGCCTACAGCCAGCAGTTCGGTCGGTCTCTTTCCGCCACCCGCCGCATGGGCGCGTGAGGGGCAGTAGGATCCGCAAGAAGCCGGGTCGGTACAAATCGTCGCGAGAGCAAGCCAATCAGACCAATTTGCAGACCAACATCGGGATAGTGCATCGAACTGGAACCGTAGCGGGGGATCCTGTTCATGCTTTCCATATTCCTTCTGTCCATTGCCGGCCTTCTTGCCGGAGTCGTCAATGCCATTGCGGGGGGCGGCACGTTGCTGAGCTTTCCGGTCCTCATCTGGCTGGGTGTCCCGCCGGTCATGGCCAACGCCACCGCCACGCTGACGGCGCTACCCGGTTATATGGGTAGCGGCTGGGCCTATCGGCAGGACATCCGTGCCGAGGGGAGCCTTTCGCTGCGCCGGATCATCGCGCTTGCCGCCATCGGCGGACTAGCCGGGGCCGGTCTGCTGCTGATCACGCCGGGCGACGCCTTCGTGGGCATCGTGCCTTGGCTGCTGCTGACCGCCACACTGCTGTTCGTCCTTGGCCCACGTTTGCTCGAGCATGTGCAAAAGCGTGGTCACGGCGTCACCGGCCCGCGGCTCTCGGCCTTGGCAATAGGTGTTGTGGCGGCCTATGGGGGGTATTTCAACGGCGGGCTCGGAATCATGCTGCTGGCGGTGTTCGCCCTGATCGGCTTCCGCGACCTGCACGGCATGAACGGTTTGAAGAACCTGCTTTCGGCCGTGCTGGCGCTGGTTTCGACAGCGAGCTACGCCGCCGCCGGCCTGATCGCCTGGGAGCCCGCCCTGGTCCTGGCGCTGGCGACGACGCTGGGCGGATATGTCGGTGCGCGACAGGCGCGGCGGATCAGGCGCACCGAACTCCTGAGGGCCGTCATCGTTGCAGTGGGCGCGGTGCTGACCCTAGTGTTCTTCTTCCTTTGAGTCTCGTTCGCTCAGCGGGTCGAATAGGTGCCACCCGACAGCAAGATCTCATCCAACGGCACGTCCCAAGGCATCGGGAAGATGGTTGGCAGCAAACATCCCTCAAACCCCACCCCGATGCTGCGCGGGCGCGGCGCCATCTCGCCCAAGCTGCGGTCGTAATAGCCACCGCCATTGCCGAGCCGGTGATTTGCCCTGTCCGCGCCCGCTAGCGGCGCGACGATGATGTCGGGCCGGCTGATCGCGCCCTTGGCTGGCACGGGTATGTTCCAGATCCCGCGCGTCATCTGGCAGCCCGGCATCCAGGCGTGGAAGGCAAGGGGGGCCCGCGCCTCGACCACGACCGGGAGCGAGATCCGCGCGCCGGCGGCATGGGCCCTATGCATCCAAGGACGCAGGTCTGGTTCGCCCCGGATCGGCCAGTAGACGGCAATGTCCACGTCGCGTTCGATCCCGATGATCCGATCGAGCCCTTCGATGAGCGCCTCGGTCGCGTGCGCGCGCTCATCCGGAGTCAATCCGCGTGCCGCGATGAGCCGCTGACGCTCGGCCCGTCGGAAACGGGCCACGTCCTTGGCGGTCTGTAGATCGACCGGGTGCCCGCCGACCAGATGGTGCGCGAAACAAGGTTCGGAGCCGCCTACGTCGTCCTCATGCATTCGGGTTGCTCCCTCGGCCCGGGGCTGGCGAGCACAACCTAGCGTGGCCCCGAGCCGACGGAAAGCGGAGCCGGATGGCGAGGCAGTGACGCGGGATCGCGTCGCGCAGTCACGCGGGATCGGGTCGCGCAGTCACGCGGCCGATCGCTCCTCGCTGCCACGCAGCAGGAGGCGGATGATGTCGGACCGCGTGAGGATGCCGACGAGCCGCCCGTCGCAGGTCACGGGGACCACCTCATTCCCCTGCACCGCCAACCGGTCGAGAAGCGCACCGACCGGCAGGTCATGCGGAACGGTCCGGTCGGCGGGCCGCATCACCTCGGCCACCTTGTGCCGCGGTCTGAGTCGCATCGGGCCGTTCCGCCCCTCCAGCTCGCCGAGCAGATCGGACTGCAGCACGATGCCGCGTGGTCTCATCTCCACGTCGACCACCGGGAGGCTCTTGATGGCGCGGGTGCGAAACAGGCGGGCCGCCTCGCGCAGCGGCGTGTCGGGCCGGACGGTGATGAGATCGGCCGTCATCACGTCCGCGCAGGTCGTGCCGTCGAAGCGGTGCCGGGCGGCCTCGGCCTCGGCTGCCGCGAGCAGCCGACCGAGATCGGCCACGCCCAAGTTGGGCGTCTGGTTGAAGTGGTCGAGCAGCTGCTCGAGCTGGTGGTTCGTCAGCCCCAGCCGCAGCGAGGCGTCTTCCGCCTCGACCGTCTTTGGCTGCCGGAACGGGTAGACCCGTCCGGTGGCGCGGTTGTAGGCGGCGCCGGCGAGAACGAGCCCGGCGGTCAAGAGCCCGACCGGCAGCACCGCGAAGGCCGGGCCGCCCTCGATGGCGGGCGCGGGATCCAGCGCGGTCAGAAGCGCGACCGCCCCGCCGGGCGGATGCAGGGCCCGGATCGCCATCATCGCCACGATCGCCGCGCCGACGCTCATCCCGGCGGACCACGGCGCGGGCAAAATCCAGATCATCACCAGCGCGACGCAGGCCGACACCATGTTGCCGGCGATCGCGGACCAGGGCTGGGCCAATGGCGAGTTCGGCACGCAGAACACTAGAACCGCCGTCGCGCCGAGGGGTGCCACGAGATGCAGAGACGTCAGGCCGAAGCCGGACCCGATCCCGACCAGCAGGCTGCACAGGCCGATCCCGACCAGCGCGCCGATCCCGGACCGGAGCTGCTCGAGGCCGTGGAATGGCGGAAGGGCCGGGTGAAGGTGGTGCCAGACGCGCATTCGCTCGTTCTCCCAGTCAGCCGTGTGCCTAGTAAACAGGCAGCCGACACCATTCCCTGCCTCGAAACCGGGCGGAATTAAAACGGTCACGGCGAGAAAAGAAAATCGTTCCCTCGGCACGGTCGGTCCCGGAACAACGTCTCGGCACACCGGCAAAGCGAAAAACTCTCGCTGCCGGATCCCATCCGTGACACGAGCGGCGGCCGTCCAGTCCGTGCCTGACGGTCGCCGCCGTAGGATCGATACGGGCTGTGCGCCGTTTGGCTAGGGCATTGACAGACCCAGCAGGTCGGTTACCGTCGCGGCATGGTCACGCATGAGAACCACTTCCGGTTTCTGCTTCTGAACCGCCCGGAACCCCGGGCGGCGCGCGTCTAGGCGCGATTTCGACCGCCCGGGGCTTTCTCGCATCCTTGCCAGAAATGGCGGTCCTGCCGCTTCGGGAGATCATCCATGTCCATTGCCAATGTCGTGCGGCTGCCCCGGCGCCGCGATCTTCGTGCCGTGTTCGAACGCTGCGCCTTCGAAACCGGGTTTCTTCTCACGGTCGGGGACCGGGCCGGGATCGAGGGTCTGCTGCGGCGCCACGACACCCGTCATTCCCCCGATCCCGTGCTTCTGAACCAGCTGCTGCGTTACAAACTGCGCATCTCCCGCGGCGCGCGGGAACCGGTATCGCCCGAGTTCGTGGTGGCCGGATGCCGCGTCACCTACAGGATCGCCGACGAGGAGCCGCACGCGGGCCTGCTGTCCATGTGCCCGGCTCCCCGTCCGGGGCATGTCCTCGTCGCCTCGCTGCTTGGCGCCACCCTGATTGGGATGCGGCACCTGCAAGCAGCGCCGCTTCTGCACAACGACGGGCGGATCGACACCGTCGTCGTGCTCGACACGATGCCGCCACCCGATACTGACGCGGCCTGATCAATCCCCGACAGTACAGTCCATCTTGGCGTTGATGATGTGACCGCCCCCCGACGGCATCGGTGTGCCAAGGTGGGTTTGCAACAATCCACATTGGAGGGCGGTCATGTCGGACGTTACCACAATCGGTCTGGATCTGGCGAAGAACGTGTTTCAGGTGCATGGAGCTGATGGCTCCGACCGTGCGGTCATTCGCAAGAAACTGCGTAGAGATCAGGTCCTTGCTTATTTCAGCCAAGTGCCACCGTGTATTGTCGCCATGGAAGCCTGTGGCGGCGCTCACTTTTGGGGCCGTGAGATCGGCAAACTGGGCCACGATGTGCGGCTGATCCCGCCGGCTTATGTGAAACCCTTCGTCAAACGGCAGAAGAACGATGCGGCTGACGCCGAGGCGATCTGCGAAGCCGCGCAGCGACCGTCGATGCGCTCCGTGCCGGTGAAGAGCGAAGAGACCCAAGGCGCGGCCATGATCTTCCGCGTCCGGGAGCTTCTGATCCGGCAGCGCACCCAAGCGATCAACGCCCTGCGGGGCCACCTCACCGAATTCTGGGGCTGTGGTGCCGCAAGGGGCCGCCAACGCCGCGCGCCTGGTGGCGCTTGTGGAGGACCGGGACAGTGGCTTGCCGGACGATGCACGACGCACCTTGGAAGTTCTGGTCGGAACGCTGGCCCAGCTCGACGCCCAGATCGGAAAGCTCGACGCAGAGATTGCCCGCCGCGCCAAGGAGAGCGATGTCGCGCGACGGCTGATGACGGTCCCGGGCATTGGCCCGTTGATTGCCACGGCGATCGCAGTTCTGGCGCCCCCGCCGGAGACGTTCCGAAGAGGTCGGGATTTCGCGGCGTGGCTCGGCCTGGTGCCGCGGCAACATTCGACGGGCGGCAAGCAGCGACTTGGTGCCACCACGAAGATGGGGGAGCGATCCTTGCGACGCCTGCTGATCATCGGTGCCAATAGCGTCGTCATCAAACGACACGTTCACAAGGAGGCGCAGCCGGGTACCTGGCTGGGCGGCCTGCTGTCGCGCAAGTCGCCGATATTGGTGCGGGTGGCGTTGGCAAACAAGATGGCACGGATCGTCTGGGCCCTGATGGCTCGAGGTGGCGTCTACAGGTCTCCAGTCGCGATGGCGTAAGCCAGCGTCGGCCGCGAGGGCGTCGGAGCGAAAGAGGGCAAGGAGCGGTATGGCGCAACGGTCGTGAGACGGGATCGGGAAAACCAGTCTGCAACAGAGTGCCTTCGAGCACGCGGCGTTGATTTGGACCGGACCTGCGCACACCATACGGGCCGGCGGCATGTAGGGCCGCATCAGAGGCCGGACACATGTCAGCACCCGACGACGCGCCAGGATCAGCTCTAAAAACACCTCTTGCGCTTGGGGCGGTTACACATGTTGCAGAACTCAGGCGTGAGCCGCAGGTGCCCCTTTCCTCAGGGAGGTCATGTCACGCGAACGATCTCGGCGGTGCCGAGAGCTGAGAAGCGGTTCATAAGGGCGATGCGGATGTGGACTTCGGCGGTCTGGCGGTCGGGGTCTCTTGCGGCGATGCGCTCTCCGAATGCCTTGAGGCAGCGCATCTTGGCTTCGACGCGGCTGCGGAGATGGTAGCCGGTCCATCGTTTCCAGAAGGCTCGGCCAAAGTGCCGTGTCGCCCGGAGGATGTCGTTGCGGGCCGCAGCGGCCGGTCCATCTTCTTTCCAAGGTCGTCCATTCTTGCGGATCGGGATGATCGCCGTGGCCTGGCGTTCGATGATCGCGGTGTGGCAACGACGCGTGTCGTAGGCACCATCAGCGGTCACGCTGCCGATCGGCTCATCGTCGGGGATCTGGTCGAGCAGGTCCGGCAGGACCGGGCTGTCGCCGTCGCGGCTGGGGGTGAACTCCACGGCGCGGATGTCGGAGGTGGCCGGGTCCATGGCCAGATGGATCTTCCGCCACTGGCGCCGGCCCTGCGCCCCATGCTTGCGGGCCTGCCATTCGCCATCGCCGAGGAACTTGATGCCGGTGCTGTCCACCAGCAGGTTCAGCGGGCCACCGGCCCGGCGATACGGGATCTGGACGGCCAAAGTCTTCTGCCTGCGGCACAGCGTCGAGTAATCCGGCACCGGCCAGTCCAGCCCCGCCATCCGCAACAGACTGGCCACCATCCCTGCCGTCTGCCTCAGCGGCAGCTTGAACAGGACCTTGATCGAGAGACAGAATTGTATCGCACCTTCGGAGAAGACCGGGGGACGACCCGGCCGTCCCTCATGCGGTGCAAGCCACGTCATCTCCTGGTCCAGCCAGATCAGCAGGGAGCCACGCTTCCGCAGCGCAGCGTTGTAGGCGGACCAGTTGGTCGTGCGATAGCGGGCAGGTAGAGGCTTCGTCATGCCACCCACCTAAGCGGCTGCTTCGTTGTGTGAACCGGCAGGCGGGGAGTTCTGCAACATGTGTAACCGCCCCAAGCGCAAGAGGTATATTCAGAGCTGATCTTGGCGCGTCGTCGGGTGCTGACATGTGTCCGGCCTCTGATGCGGCCATACATGCCGCAGGCCCGTATGGTGTGCGCAGGTCGGATCCAAATCAACGCCGCGTGCTCGAAGGCACTCTGTTGCACACTGGTTTTCCCGATCCCGTCTCACGACCGTTGCGCCATACAACTCCTTGCCCTCTTTCGCTCCGACGCGCTCGCGGCCGACGCTGGCTTACGCCATCGCGACCGGAGACCTGTAGACGCCGCCTCGAGCCATCAAGGCCCAGACGATCCGCGCCATCTTGTTGGCCAGCGCCACCCGCACCAACATCGGCGGCTTGCGCGACAGCAGGCCGCCCAGCCAGGTGCCCGGCTGCGCCTCCTTGTGGACGTGTCGTTTGATGACGACGCTATTGGCACCGATGATGAGAAGACGTCGCAAGGACCGCTCCCCCATCTTCGTGGTGGCACCCAGACGCTGCTTGCCGCCCGTCGAATGCTGTCGCGGCACCAAGCCGAGCCAGGCGGCAAAGTCCCGACCCCTTCGGAACGTCTCTGGCGGGGGCGCCAGAACCGCAATCGCCGTGGCGATCAGCGGGCCAATGCCCGGGACCGTCATCAGCCGTCGCGCGACGTCGTTCTCCTTGGCGCGGCGGGCAATCTCTGCGTCGAGCTTCCCGATCTGAGCGTCGAGCTGGGCCAGCGTTCCGACCAGAACTTCCAAGGTGCCTCGTGCATCGTCCGGCAAGCCACTGTCCCGGTCCTCCACAAGCGCCACCAGGCGCGCGGCGTTGGCGGCCCCTTGTGACACCACAGCCCCGAACTCGGCTAAGTGGCCCCGCAGGGCGTTGATCGCTTGGGTGCGCTGCCGGATCAGAAGCTCCCGGACGCGGAAGACCATGGCCGCACCCTGGGTCGCTTCACTCTTCACCGGCACAAAACGCATCGACGGGCGCTGCGCCGCCTCGCAGATCGCCTCGGCATCGGCCGCATCGTTCTTTTGGCGTTTGACAAAGGGCTTCACATACGCTGGCGGGATCAGCCGCACCTCGTGGCCCAGCCTACCGATTTCACGGCCCCAGAAATGGGCACCGCCACAGGCTTCCATGGCGACGAGGCACGGTGGCACTTGGCTGAAAAAGGACAGAACCTGATCCCGGCGCAGCTTCTTGCGAATGACCGCGTTGCCGGAGCCATCAGCTCCATGCACCTGAAACACGTTCTTCGCCAGATCCAGACCGATTGTGGTAACGTCCGACATGACCGCCCTCCAATGTGGATTGTTGCAAACCCACCTTGGCACATCGATGCCGTCGGGGGGCGGTCACATCATCAACGCCCTGCGCATCGGCCCTTCCTTCGTTTCAATCGAGCCATGCCGGCAGACCGGCTGGGGCGCGTCCGTTCAGCGCCGTCTCCACGCATTCGGAAAGGCTGCCGAAGCGCACGCCGCGGCCCGACAACCCCGGCGCGTAGTGGGCGTATTTGCCTGAATTGGTCATCAGCACCCGCGCCGTCGGCGGAAACACCGGCTCGACGATCGAACACCAGCAGATGTCGGGGACGACCCGAACACCCGCCGTCTCGAGCGTCGACAACGTGCCGCATTCCTTGATCGCCTCAAACGTGCCGGGACCCACGGTGACGACGGTCGCGGTCGTCTCAAGGCAGCGCCGCCCATCGAGCAGCTTCGCCACCCGCCGGCATTCGGTGGCCGAGAAATGAGGGCTGCCGAAGGCGACCAGATCGACCGTCTCTTCGGCCGCGTTGAACTGGTGCCAGACCTGCGCGAGTTCCTTGGCGCCGACCTGGAGCCGATCCGCCTCCGGCGCGACATGGGACGCCTCGGGCGTGTGCCCGGCGACGTGCAGCATCGGTGCGGCCGAGCTGGTGCCGAAGGCCGCGCAGAGCGCCTTCAGGTCGTCCTCGTTCGGCCGCGCATGTTCCAGCCCGGTGAGCAGCGGGATCCGGTCCGGCGACAGTTTGCCGGCGAGATAGCCGAGCATCGGCCAGAGCGCCTCGTCATGGTCCGGGGGCAGATCGACCGCGATGACGCGGCGCGCGACGCGTTCCGCGTCGAGATAGACGCCGGACAGCGGCGCGCGGCCGGTCATGGCGATGCACAGGTCGAGAAAATCGGGATGCTTGACGCTGCGCGCGCCGATCACGCTGTTGGCATAGATCACCGCGTTCGACTCGGCCCAGGCGATGAACTCTCCCCGCGCCGGCCGGTCGTCGAGCTGATAGGGCGCGCAGGTGAAACTCGGCTGCGCGCCCATCGCCACATAGGCGTCGGCCAGCCGGGCCGCCGGGCCGCCGAAATCGGGCGCCACGCCCTGGCTTTGCCAATTGCCCCGATCCACCGAGATGGCGTTCATGGTCGTGGGCAGGCGCACCTTCGCCCCCTGTTCCAGCATCGCCTCGGCGAAGCGCAGATTGGCGGGGCTGGCATAGATGCAGCCGTCGATATGGGCACGGCTCACCCCGACGAGGCTGCGCGCGCCCTGCACGAGGGCCATGGTGCAGACCGTTTCCATCGCGAATTGCATGGCCGGGCCTTCGCTACCCTGCAGCATCGCGCGGTCGGTCTCCTCCATCTCCAGCCCGTCGGGCGCGACCGGATCGAGCCGCAGGCGCAGATCCCCCGCTCGGAGTTGGGTTTCCTCGATCCCGACCCGGCCTTGTCGCGACAGCGCGTCATATCCCACCGCATCGAGCCGCAGCACCGGTAGGGACTGGCCGAACATGCGCGAGGCGATCAACGCGCCCAGCGTCAGAATGTCCTCGGAATCCCGAAACACGAGCGCGGCGGGCGCATGGCCGTTCAACGCCAGCTCCAACAGCACGCCGCTGCCGGTGCACGAGCCCCGGCTCGTCGGCATCATCACCACCCGGCCCGCGAGGCTTTCGCCGTGCTGGGGGTGATGTGTATCGATGATCCGGCCGCTGGCCGGGTCCACCCCGCCCCAGAAGCTCAACCCTTCCGACAGCACGAGCACCGGAGCCTCGGCCCGGCCCGCGACGATGCAGAGCGTCATGATGCCTCCTCCCGGATCACGTGACGACGAAGCCATGCGTTCGCCGATGAAGATGGTATTGTACCCGGTCAGCCGCGCTCAGCCCGCGATGGCGGCCGGCCGGCCAGCTCGGTCCGAGCCTCGATTCGCCCCCGGAACAGCGAGCCGATGATGCTTTCAAAAGGGCGCCTGCTGGAGGACCCGCGACGAGGCGAGCGGCAGCACGTCGCTGAAGGCGAAGGCCCCGGCATTGCCCGCGCTCGCGCCCGCCGAACGCCCCCCCGGTCGATCACACGGACCTTCAGCCCGCGCGCTTGGGCAGCGAGAGCAATCGACAGGCCCACGACCCCGGCACCGATGAGGACGATTATCCCGTTCCATCAGCGCACGTTCGACAGGAACTCGCGGGTTTCGGGCCGCTCGGGCGCGCCGAAGATCTGGTCGGGCGCGCCGATCTCGGCCATGACGCCTTTGTGAAAGAACGCGACGCGATGCGAGACGTCGCGCGCGAAGTTCATCTCGTGAGTCACGCAGATCATCGTCATGCCCTCCTCGGCCAGCAGCTTGAGCGTATCGAGCACCTCGCCGACCAGCTGCGGATCGAGCGCGGAGGTCACCTCGTCGAACAGGATGTAGTCGGGCGACATCGCCAGCGCGCGCGCGATCGCCATGCGCTGCTGCTGTCCGCCCGACAGGCGACCGGGATAGACCTTGAGCTTGTCACCAAGCCCGACATGGCCGAGCTGGCGCGCCGCGATTTCCTCGGCCTCGCCACGCGACTTGCCCAACACCTTGCGCAGCGCCAGGGTCACGTTCTCCAGCACCGTGAGATGCGGAAAGGCGTTGAACTGCTGAAACACGATGCCGATCTTGCGGCGCAGCCGGTTCAGATCGGTCGAGGCGGCATGCACCTCGGTACCGTCGACGACGATCCGGCCCGTGTTGATCGGCTCCAGCCCGTTGATGCAGGTCAGCAAGGTCGACTTGCCGGAGCCGGATCCGCCGATCACGGAGACGACCTCGCCTTTCTCGACGGTCAGGTCGATGCCCTTGAGCACCTCCAGGGCGCCGAAGGATTTATGCACGTTTTCGATTTCAATCATTCTCTTGCCACCGTCTTTCGAGATGGGCGCCGAAGCGGGCGATGGGAAAGCTCAGCGCGAAATAGATCGCGCCGGCGACGAGCAGGATGAACATCGGCTCCTGCAACCGCGTCACCAGGATCTGCGAGGCGCGCAGCAACTCGATCAGACCCAGCCAGAGTATCAGGGCGCTGTCCTTCATCACCCCCAGCGTCAGGCCGATCCAGCTCGGCAGGCCGACGCGCAACGCCATGGGAAAGACGATCTGCGTCATGTCCTGCCCCCATGTCATGCCCAGCGAGCGAGCCGCGCGGCGGGTCACCTTGGGCACCGCCTCGATCGCGCCGCGCACGATCTCGGTGCAATAGGCCGATGTATAGAGCGCCAGCACGATGCAAGACGTGACGAAGGGCGAAATCTGGAACCCGGCGATGGCCTGCAGCGCGTTGGCGAGAATGAGTTGGATCAGCAGCGGCACCGAGCGGAAGATGTCGAGCACGAAGATGAGCGGCAAGGTGATCCATGGCCTGACCTGGCTGCGGATCACGCCGAACAGAAGGCCCAGAACCGTGCCCCCCGTCACCGCGAATGCCGTGACCGCGAGCGTGACCCCCGCCCCTTTCAGCATGAACCAGACGTCGTTGAGAGTGAGGCTGGTGTCGAACATGTTCTCCCCTCCCCGTCAGTAACGGAACATGCGCCATGCGGCGAGCCGCGACGCCAGCATCACCGCCTTGGCGATGACGTAATAGATCACCGCCGCGAGAGCGAAGAACTCGAAGGTGCGGAAGCTGCGCGCGTTGAGGTCCTGCGTGACGCCGGCGAGGTCGGTGTTCATCCCTACCGTGACACCGAGCGATGTCATCAGGATTGCCCAGACCGTCTGGTTCATTGTCGGCAGGAAGGAGATGCGCAGCATCTGCGGCATGACGATCAGCCGAAACGCCTGGGCCTGTCCCATGCCGAGCGAGCGTCCGGCCCGGATCTGCGTGTCCGGGATCGCGCGCAGCGCACCGCGGAAGGTCTCGGACAGATAGCCGGCATTGTTGAACGCGATACCGGCGAGCAGCGCGGCAAACGGGCTCAGATAGATCCCGAAGGAGCCGAGTCCGAAATGCGCCATGTAGATTTGGAACAGCGCCGGCGTGTTGCGGGCTACCTCGACCCAGGCCGTGGCCGGCGCGCGCAGCCAGCGTGAGGCGGAATTGCGCGCCACCGCAAGGATCACGGCGAACGTCATGCCGATGAGCATCGACAGGACCGCAATCTGCAGTGTGACCAGCGCCCCGTCGAGCATCTCTGGCAAGGCGCGGAAGGCCTGCCGCCACTGAAAGGTATAGTTGAACATCGGGCTCTCCGCTCGAAACGGTCAACGGATCGGGGGCACTCGAAGGGCGTCCCCGATCCGGCTCAGCGATAGACCTTTTCGATTACCAGGTCGGGCGCCGTGTCGTTGACCCATTTTTCATAGAGTTCCGCATAGCGGCCCGTGCGAACCTGCTGGTTCACGAAGAGATCGAGATAGTTGAGAAGGCCGTATTCATTACGCAGCGTGATCAGGCCAACATAATCGACATCATAGGGCGCCTCCCCGGCGATCGTCAGCCCCTCGAACTTGCCACTTTCAATAATCGAGGACGCCACGGTCGAGGTGACAATGGTGGCATCGATCTGGCCTTGCGACAGGGCTAGGAACACATCGGCCTGGCTCTGATACGGCCGGAAGCTGCCTTCCCCCCATTCCTCGACATCGGCCTCGAGGGCGATCGCCTCGTAGGTGCCGGCCACCGATCCCACTGTGCGCCCTTCGAGCGCGTCGAAATCCGAGATGCCCGCATCCTCGCGGGTGAGAACGACGTTGGTGAACGCGAAATAGGGGATGCTGAAGCCCACCGTCTTGGCGCGTTCGAGCGTATCGGAGGTCGAGGCTACGCCGATATCGGCGCGGCCGGATACCAAGGCCGGGATGCGGTCGGGGAACGGCGTTTCCACGATTTCCGCCTCGACACCAAGCGCCGCCGCGAGATCATTGCAGTAGTCGACGTCGAAACCGACCGGCTCGTTATTGGCGTCGCGCGAGCCCATCGGCGGGAAGTCCAGCACGACGGCGCAGCGCAGCGTGCCCGATGAGATGATGTCATCGAGCTTGTCCGCTTGAACCGGGCCGGCAACCAGAGCCGCGGCCAGAAGGCCTGCGGGAAAACGGTAGAATGTCATTTGATGCTCTCTGCTGGTGGGTAGGTGCCCGTCTGTTGGCGACGAGTCTGGATACAGATAATTACAGATACCAATACAAGTAAAATACAATATTTATACATGTAGCAAATTTTTTGTCGACATTTTCGGGGGGGCTTGATGATGATGGGTTGGGTAGCCCCTCCTGACGGCACTTGCGCCACGATGATCCGGATCGGATCAGGAGTGTTGAGCTATGATGAAGGACGTATCAATCATCGGCGTCGACTTGGCCAAGCAGGTGTTCCAGCTCCACGGAGCGACCACCGACGGCGAAGTCGTCTTTTGAGAGAAGCTGTCGCGCGATCAGTTCGTGGCATTCATGGAGGCACATCCTCCTTGCCGCGTCGCGATGGAGGCGTGCGCCACGGCTCACCACTGGGCCCGCACTTTGATGGGTTTCGGCCATGAGGTGCGGGTGACCTTCCGGCTCCCATGCGCCAGATGGCGCGACTTTGTCTGGACCAGATCGCCGACTTGTCTCGGCGCATCGAGGAGATCGACGCTCAGATATCGGTGGCCAGTCGGCGATTGCGTTTTTCCACACGCATGCAGAGGATGCCCGGTGTTGGTCCCGTGACCGCCATGGCCCTGGCTGCCTTCGCGCCACCGATGGAGAACTTCCGGCGGGGCCGTGACTTTTCGGCTTGGCTCGGGCTCGTGCCACGGCAGCATTCGAGTGGTGGCAAGCAAAGGCTCGGGCGCACGAGCAAATCCGGTCAGCGAGATATCCGGCACTTGCTGATCATCGGTGCGATGGCGGTGATTTCAGGGTGCAAAGTCCGGCCGCCCGCAGAGAACTCCTGGCTGGGGCGCATTCTGGCTCGCAAGCCGAGAATGCTGGCGGCTATTGCACTGGCAAACAAGATGGCTCGAATGCTATGGGCCATGATCGCAAGAAATGAAGAGTTTCGGGGAGGACCGCTTCTGGCGCACGGACCCCTGTCAGGGGCCATCTCCTCGAAAGCAGCGGGAGAAGCTGAAGCTGCATGAAATCGATCGACAGATCGGGGTTGGGTCAATCAGTGTCACATGGAGAGCTTCGAGCTCGGTTTGATGTTTTGAGCCTGACCCGCGGATCCCATACCGGCCATGAGGGCAAAGCGCCCCGCGAAAAGGCCTGACACATGGACGCATTCGACCGTATGATTGCAGCAGTAGTTTGATGAGCCCGCAAAACCGGGGCTACCCGCACATGTGAGGTCGCGCAGGCCTCCATTGCCACGACGCAGGGCGCGATCTGCGACATGAGCGATAGGAAGCGAGCGCGCGACCCGCTTCTTCGTGACAGCTCGGCCCGCACGGTCCGCAGCGTGCAGTTGGAAGTCGTTCTTGGCCGGATCGACCCCGCGCAAGCACGTCACCTGCGCGGGGAGTGTGATCTTAGGCCCAGACGTTGGGCAGCAGCGCGTTGGGGACGTTCTGGAAGCTCACGGGGCGCAGGAAGCGGCGGATCGCCATCGTGCCCACCGAGGTGCCCGAGAAGGTGGTCGCAGGGTAGGGGCCGCCGTGCACCATGGCATCACCGACTTCCACACCCGTGGGGAAGCCGTTGACCAGCAGACGTCCGGCCTTGCGTTCCAGAATGGTGACAAGCCGCTTGGCCACGTCGGTGTCGGCGTCGTCCATGTGCAGGGTGCAGGTCAACTGCCCGGCGAGCTCTTGGGCAAGCTGTTCCATCTCGTCCAGATCGGTGACACGTACGACGATGCCCAACGGCCCGAACACCTCATGGGACAGGTCGGGGTTCGCGCGCCAGTCCGCACCGGTGGTCACGAAAAGCGAGGGGGCGGCGGTGCGGCCGTCGCACTGTTTCGACAGGACGCTGCTCACAGCACCGGTGGCGACCACGGCATCCCGGCCGCTGCGGTAGGCCTCGGCGATTCCGTCGGTGAGCATGGTTTGGCCTTCGACCTTGTCCAGGGCCTTGGCGGCGGCCGCGATGAAGGCGTCGGCCTCGGGCCCGGCCAGCATCACGACCACACCGGGGCTGGTGCAGAACTGGCCCACGCCCATGGTCAGCGACCCGGCCCAGCCTTCGCCCAAGGCGGCGGCGCGGTCGGACATGGCGTTAGGCAGCAGGAACATCGGGTTCACGGAGCCGAGCTCGCCGAAGAAGGGGATCGGCTCGGGGCGGGCGGCGCAAAGGTCATAGAGCGCGCGGCCCCCGCGCAGGGAACCGGTGAAGCCCGCGGCCCGGATCAGGGGATGTTCCACGAGCGCCTTGCCAACTTCGAGCGAGCCGCCGTGAACCATCGAGAAAGTGCCCGGATGCAGGTCGCATTTCGCCACGGCGGCGGTGATCGCGTCGGCTACCAGCTCGGCGGTCGCGGGATGCGCTTCGTGGCCCTTCACGACCACAGGACAGCCCGCCGCCAGCGCCGAGGCGGTGTCGCCCCCGGCGGTGGAGAAGGCCAGCGGGAAGTTCGAGGCACCGAAGACCGCGACCGGGCCGATGGGACGCTGGATCAGCTTCAGATCCGGGCGCGGGAGTGGTTCGCGGTCGGGCAGCGCGGTGTCGTGCCGCCGGTCAAGGTAGTCGCCCTTGCGGATGTGCTCGGCGAACATGCGCAACTGGCCGATGGTGCGGCCGCGCTCACCCTCAAGCCGGGCGGTGGGCAGGCCGGTTTCGGCGTGGCCCATCTCGGTGATCTCGGCGCCGCGGGCGTCGATCTCGCCGGCGATGGTCTCAAGGAACCGGGCGCGGGTTTCGGAGCCGGTGTTGCCGTAGTCGACAAACGCCGCGTCAGCCGCGCGTACGGCGCGGTCGATCAGCGCGGAGTTGCCAGCGGCGAAGGACTGGCCCTCACCCGCGATGGGCGAGGAGGTGAACCGCGCGTCTGCGTCGACCTGTTCGCCTGCGATCAGGTGTTTGCCGTGGGGCGTATAGGTCATGTATCTCTCCTGTTAGGTCGGATTTTCGGGTGGCCCGGCGGGCCGATCGTCTCAGGTCACCACGAAGCCGTGCGCATAGGGGTCACGGTCGTCGATGAAAATGGTGTTGATGCCGGTCTGACGCGCCCAACCTCCGATGGAGGGGATGATCGCATCCCGGTCGCCCACCTTGGCGGCGGCTTCGACGCGCCCCTTGAACAGGCTGCCGATGATGCTTTCGTGGACGAAGTCATCCCCCACCGTCAATGAACCCCGCGCCGCCAGATGCGCCATGCGCGCCGAGGTGCCGGTGCCGCAGGGCGAGCGGTCGATCGCCTTGTCGCCATAAAACACCGCGTTTCGAGCATGGGCGTCGTCCCGCGTCGGCGCGCCGGTCCACAGGATGTGCGACAACCCGTTGATGGCGGGGTTTTCGGGGTGTTCGAACCTGTAGGCGTCGTTCAGGGCGCGGCGCAACTCGGGGCTGTAGCCCACGAGCTCCCCGGCGGTGTAATCGGCCATGTCGCGGAAATTCTCCTGCGGTTCCACGATGGCATAGAAATTGCCGCCATAGGCCACGTCGACGGTCACCTTGCCCAGACCCTCGACCTCGGCCTCGAGCCCTTCGGCATAGAGGAAGGCCGGCACATTGGTCAGGCGGACCTCTTCCACGAAGCGCCCTTCCTGCCGGTATTCGACGGTGACCAGACCGGCGGGCGTGTCAAGCCGCAGCTTGCCCGGCTCCCGCGGGGTGACAAGACCGTTTTCCAGCGCCATGGTGACGGTGCCAATGGTGCCGTGGCCGCACATGGGCAGGCAGCCCGAAGTTTCGATGAACAGCACCGCCACGTCGCAATCGTCGCGCGTGGGCGGATAGAGGATCGCGCCGGACATCATGTCGTGGCCGCGCGGCTCGAACATCAGGCCCGTGCGGATCCAGTCATAGTCGGCAAGGAAATGGGCGCGCTTCTCGATCATGTTGGCGCCCTCAAGACGGGGGCCGCCCCCCGCTACCAGTCGCACGGGGTTGCCACAAGTGTGGCCGTCGAAACAAGAAAAACTGTGGTTGGTCATGGTCTGTCTTTCAGAAAACGCTGTGGCGCGAATGGCGTCAGATCAAGGGCAGGGGGGCGTCCGGCGACCAGATCGGCCACCAGTTCGGCGGTGCCCGCCGATTGGGTCAGCCCCAGATGCCCATGCCCGAAGGTCAGCACCAGATCGGGGTGGCGCGGGGCCGCGCCGATCACCGGCAGGCTGTCGGGCATGGAGGGCCGGAACCCCATCCATTTCACGCCGCCCGTGGTGTCGAGCTCGGGCAGGAAATCGCGCGCCTTGTCGAGCAGGATCTGCGCCCGTTTCATGTTCGGAGGCAGGTCAAGCCCGCCCAGCTCGACCGCGCCGCCGACGCGCAGGCCGTCGCCGATGCGGGTCACGACGAAACCGTGGGACGAGAATGTCAGATGCGTCCGCAGGTCAAAGGCGCTGGCTGGCAATGTGGTGTTGTAGCCGCGCTCGGTCTCTAGCGGCAGCTTGAGGCCAAGGGGCCGCAGCAGGGTGTTGGACTGCGCCCCGGCGGCCAGCACGACCTTGTCGAACTGCGCCGTACCGTTGTCGTGCGTCACGGTCACGCCCGGCCCGCTGGTGTCGAGCCCGCGCACCGCCGCTTGCAGGATCTCGCCTCCACCCGCGACCACACGTTCGGCCAGGGTCTTGACCCAAAGCTCCGGATCGGTGGTGTTGAACCAGTCGGGGGTGAACACGGCCGAGGTGAACTGCGGATTGAGGCCGGGCTGCACCTCGCGGATTGCCTCGTGCGAGGTGAGGGTTTCAAAGCGGATGCCCACCGCGGCGCGTTCGTCCCAGCCGGGTTTGGCGGCGGCAAGTTGGCGCGGGCTGTCGTAAAGCTGAAGCTGGCCCTCGTGACGGATCAGATCATGCATGTCATGGGCCTCGAGCACCCGGTCGAGGGCCTGCGCCGAAAGTTGCATCATCGCGGTCTGGGCATCCCGTGCGGCGGCGTAGCGCTGCGGAGTCGAGGCCCCGGCAAACCGCAGCAGCCACGGCAGGAGTTTCAGCGCATAGGCCGGACGGATCGAAAGCGGGCCCAGAGGATCAAGCAGCCATTTCGGCGCTTGCTTCCAGATGCCCGGGATGGCCAGCGGGATGATGTCGGCAAAGGCAAAGGCTCCCGCGTTCCCCCGCGACGCACCCTGGGCCACCCCGTCGGGGTCGAATAGGGTGACGTGATGCCCGTCGCGCATCAGGGCCTGCGCGACGCTGACCCCGATCACTCCTGCACCGACAATCCCTATGCGCATGGGCCACCTCTCGTCCTCATTGCCTCACGTCTTATCGGTCCCGACTTTCTATGTCGACACAAATAATACATTTAGCAATTTCCCATGGGCTCGCATAAAACCGGCAGCGATACTGGTTTTGCACGGGACGGATTGATGAGCGCAGCGAGTAGCGTGAATGGAGCAAAAAGCAAGCACGGGCGCAAGCGAGGTTCCGGCGTCGCGGTGGTCTATGAGACCCTGCGGCGGGAGATCATTGATCTGACGCTGGCACCGGGCAGCCCCATCGACGAAGTGCAGCTTTCCGAACGGTTCGAAATGTCGCGCACCCCCGTGCGCGAGGCTCTGGTGCGGCTGGCGGCGGAAAACCTGATAACGATCCTGACCAACCGCGCCACGGTCGTCTCGCAGATCGATTTCGTCAACATGCCGGCCTTCTTCGATGCGCTGACGCTAATGTACCGTGTCACCACACGGGGGGCGGCGGAAAACCGGACAGAGGCCGATCTTGAAAAGATCCGTAAGCTGCAGGCCGCCTTCGCGCGCAGCGTCGACTCAAGCGACGCGCTCGAGATGATCTCGACCAACCGCGACTTTCATTATGGCATCGCCGAAGCGGGCCGGAACAAGTATTACATCAACCTGTTCGCCCAGTTGCTCGATGACGGGTTGCGCATCCTGCGGTTGTATTACTCGTCATTCAATGATGAATTGCCGCGCGAATACGTAACCGAACATGATGGCCTGATCGACGCGATCGCGCGGCAGGATGTAGAGGCGGCAGACGCCCTTGCCCTGGCCCATGCGGACCAGATCGTGAAACAAATCCAGTCCTACGTCGCCGCCGACCGTCGCACCAGTACCGGGCTGGCGCTTTAGAACGCCTGGTGAAACCTATTCCTGTCCCGCGGATTCTCTTGCCATGAGAGATGAGCTTGTGCCCGATGAGATGTGGGCGGTGGTGGCGTCGCTGCTGCCGGAAGAGACGCCGAAGCCGAAGGGGGGCGCCCTCGGATGCCGGACCGAGATGCGCTTCGGGGGATCGCGTTCGTGTTGCGGACCGGCATGCCCTGGGAGATGTTGTCGCGCGAGGTGTGAGGTGGTCCCCATTTCCTGGACAAGTTCGCGGCGCTGCTAAGCTTGCCTGTTGATCATGCCGCCGCTTTCAGGCCGAGGCCCGCATGGGCCTCGGCCGGTGTTCGTCCACCGAGCGCCGTGAGAGGCCGCTCAGTGTTGTAGAAATCGATCCACCTTCCGATACCCGCCCGGGCCGCCGAGCCGGTCTCGAACGCGTTCAGATAGGCGCAGTCGTATTTCAGGGACCGCCATAGGCGCTCGATCATGACGTTATCCATCCAGCGTCCACCGCCGTCCATCGAGATCTTCACCGTTGCGTCCAGCAAGAGTTGGGTGAAGCGCGGGCTGGTGAATTGGCTGCCTTGATCTGAGTTGAAGGTCTTCGGCAGCCCGTGGCGCTGCATCGCGTCCTCCGACGCCTCGATGCGGAACTCGACATCCATCGTGTTTGACAGCCGCCGGGACAGAACGCGGCGCGCCGCCCGATCCATGATCGCGACGAGATGAAGAAAGCCCCTTTGCCTCGCAGCAGGTAAGGCCATCTGCGGTGCTCCGGGTGGGGCACGGTGGTGCGTGGCCTCTGGTAGACCGCGCGTCGATCAGCTTCATCAGCGCGAGGTTCAGCGAGCTCTCCTCCTGTCTCAGCCCATACCAGGCCGAGCGGCTGATGCCGATCAACGCGCATTGTCGACTGACGGACAAGGCGGGGTGCCGAGGTTCGATCATCTCTCGCCTCCGGGCCACGCTCACCGGCCGGGGGCTTTGGCCAAAAAATCGCGCTCAACCACGCGCTGCCCGATCTTCGTGTGAAGTTTCTCGATCTGACGCTCCTTCTGGGCCGCGTGCGCTTCGGCCTTGCCAGAGAATATCCCGGCCATGCCCGCGAGCGCTTGGCGCTTCCAGGCATTGATTACCGTTTGATGCATGCCGTGCTTCGCCACCAGTTCTGCGACCGTCGCCTCACCCCGTATGGCCTCAAAGGCCACCTTCGCCTTGAACTCGGCGCTGTAGTTCTTCCGTTTGCCAGCCACGCTGTTCGTCCTCGTCATCCTTGGCGACAAGCCTGGCAGTGAGTCCGGATTTCGAGGACCCCCTCAAAGTCATCATCACTGCGATCGGACGAAAATTCGTCAATATCGCTAACGCTCTATGCAAAGCGCGCAAACCATGGGGCTTTCTAGGCGCCTGACGGAAACAGTTGCCAGGTCGACGTACCGGCAAAGCGACGAAACCCATTTCAGAACAGAAGCTTGGCAAGGGGGCCCGAAGTGGGGCGGCCTGTGTGGCAAGGGGTGCGGGCCAATCGTGATCGCGCCGCCGCCGCGTTAGGTTGACAGAATATGCGTCTCGTATAATCATTGTCGACAATAATAGCATAAAGGGAGAGAATTGTATGATCACGTCTTTCGACGGGGCACGCCGGGCGGCCTTTGCAAGCACAGCCGTAGCGCTGGTAATGGCCGGGGCGATGCCCGCCTTGGCCCAGGGACAGGATGGCGGCGTTCTGCGCATTCTCGGCTCCGGCGATCTGGGCCGGCTGGACCCGATGACCGTCGCCACCGTGATCGACAACAACTTCGTACGCGCCACGGCTCGCACCCTGATCAGCTACGAAAGCTCGATGGACGAAGACGCGCGCATCGCGCCCAAGGCCGACCTTGCGACCGAAGTGCCGGAGCCGTCCAACGACGGGCTGACCTACACCTTCACCCTGCGTGACGGCATCACTTGGGACGCGCCCGACGGCGCCCGCCCCATCGTCGCCGAAGATTTCGAACGCGGCCTCAAGCGGACCTGCAACCCCTTGCTCGGCACGCCGTTCCTGACCTACTACGTCTCGCTGATCGAAGGCATGGACACGTTCTGTGATGGCTTCGCCGAGGTCGAGCCGACTGTCGGGGCCATGAAGGACTACATCCAGAACAACGACATCTCCGGCATCGAGACCCCGGACGAGGACACAGTGGTGTTCAACCTGACCGAAGAGGCCGGTGACTTTATCTATATGCTCTCGCTCTCTGCAGCGGCGCCTGCGCCGGTAGAGGTTCTGGACTACCTGCCCGACAGCCCCGAATACCGCGAGAACTTCATCTCGTCCGGGCCTTACACATTGGCCGAGAATATCCCCGATGTGCAGACCCGTCTGGTCCGCAACCCCTCTTGGAATCCTGATAGCGACCCGCTGCGCGCAGGCTACGTGGACGAGATCGAGCTGACCTTCGGGCTTCAGGCCGATGCGGCGATCCAGCAGATCCAGGCCGGTGACGCCGATATGCTCTACGACATCCTTGTGCCGCCGGCGCTGATCCCGATGTTGCAGGCCACCGGCGACGACAAGCTGGTCGCGATCTCGACCGGGCGCACGGCCTTCATCTTCATCAACACCAAGTCCTCCAACGCGGATGGGGCACTGGCCGATCTGCGGGTGCGTCAGGCGCTCAACTATGCGATCAACAAGGCCGCCGTTGTGCAGCAGCTGGGCGGGCCCTTCGTGGCCGCACCCCAGAACGGGATCTTCGGACCCGGTCTGCTGGGCTATCACGATTTCGACCTCTACCCTTCCGAGGATGCCAAGGGCGATCCCGAAAAGGCCCGCGAACTGTTGGCCGAGGCGGGATATCCCGACGGGATCAGCCTGAAGATGCCGTTCCGCAACCTCAACAACGAAAGCGCCATCGCGCAGACGTTGCAGGCGAGCTTCGCCGAGGCCGGTATCGAGATCGAGCTGATCCCCGTCTCTGCTGCGGACTACTATTCCAAGTATATGACCAACCCGCAGAACACGACCGACGGCGCATGGGACATCGCCCCGGTGAGCTGGTCGCCCGACTGGGCCGGCGGGGCCGCGCGCTCGGTCTTCCAGCCGCAGTTTAGCTATGACGGCCGGCACCAGACCTACAACTACACGGACTACAACAACGATGAGGCGAACGCCCGCGCCAAGGAAGCGATCAACGCCACCTCTGTCGAAGAGGCCGCGCGCCTGTGGGGTGAGGTCGATGAGATCGTGATGGCCGACGCACCGGTGGCGCCGTTCATCTCGCAGAACGTGGTCGTCTATCACAGCGACGCGGTCGAGAATTTCGAGCCCTACGCCCTGGGCGCGAATGGTGACTGGACCAACGTCTGGCTCGATCGCTGATCTGCGCTGATCGACAGGGGCGCGCCGCAGGCTTTGTGGCGTGCCTCTTCTTCTTCCCCCTTCCCTCGAAGCAGCCCCAAGGACCCGCCATGCCGTTGATCGAGGCGCGCAACATCTCCATCCGCATTCCCACCGAAGACGGCGTCGTTCATGCGGCCCGCAACCTGTCCTTCACGGTCGAGGCCGGCAGCCTGTTCGGCATCGCCGGGGAAAGCGGATCGGGCAAGAGCGTCCTGATCCAGGCGATCATGGGGCTGTTGCCGCAGGCGGAGATCGAGGGCGAATGCCTGTTTCAGGGGCAGGACCTTCTGGCGATGTCGCAAGAAGAGTTGCGGGCCCTGCGCGGGCGCCAGATCGGCATGGTCTTTCAGGACCCGTTGTCGAGCCTGCACCCTTACTATAGTATCGGCCGCCAGATCACCGAGGTGATCCACACCCATGAGGACGTGTCGAACGCCGACGCACGGCGACGTGCGGCAGAGATGCTTGAAAAAGTCGGGATCGTGAATGCCGCCGCACGGCTCGACGATTTCCCGCACCAGTTTTCCGGCGGCATGCGTCAGCGCGTGATGATCGCCATGGCGCTGATCCTCGAACCGCCGCTGATCTTCGCCGATGAGCCGACAACTGCGCTGGACGTGACCGTGCAGGCGCAGATCATGGAATTGCTCAAGCGGATGTGCGACGAGCTTGGCGTGACCATCGTGATGATCACCCACGATCTGGGGCTGCTGTCTTCGGTCGCGGACCGGGTGATGATCCTTTATGCCGGCCACCGGTTGGAGCTCGGCCCCGCCAGCGCCGTGTTCGGCACGCCGACACATCCCTACACCCAAGGCTTGCTGCTGTCCTCGCCGGGCATTTCCGGCCCGGATGAGCCCTTGATGTCGATCCCCGGACGCCCGCCCAGCCTGCTGGCCACGCCCCGGGGCTGCATCTTCGCGCCGCGCTGCCCGCAGGCGCAAGAGATTTGCCGCACGCCACCGCCGGTGCGCGAATATGCCGACGGTAGCGCGGCACTTTGCCATTTCGAACCCGTGCCCCACGATATGGAGGCGCTGAGCCATGCGCACCGCGCCACCGATGCAACCAAGGCCGCTCCGCTGGTGTCGATCCGGGGGCTGACCAAGACCTACCGCATCGCGTCGGGCTTTGCGCGTACCCGTGAATTGCAGGTCATCAAGGGCATCGATCTGGACGTGATCCGGGGCGAAACGCTGGGTCTCGTGGGAGAATCCGGCTGCGGGAAATCCACCCTTGCGCGGATTGTCGCGGGCCTTGAGCCCGCCACCGGCGGCGAGGTGGATTTCGACGGCTCGCGCCTGTCCGACGTTTCGGGACAGGAGTGGCGCGAGTTGCGCAAACGGGTGCAGATCGTGTTTCAGGACCCCTATGGCTCGCTCAACCCGCGCCGCCGCGTGGGCGCGATCATCGGCGCGCCGCTGAAGATTCACGGGCTGGCGCAGGGGGGCGCGCTCAAGGACGAAGTACGGAGGCTCATGGGCCTCGTGGGGTTGAACCCGGAACACTACAACCGTTTCCCCAACGAGTTTTCCGGCGGCCAGCGGCAGCGCATCGGCATCGCACGCGCGCTGGCTCTCAAACCCGATCTGATGATCTTCGACGAACCTGTCTCGGCGCTCGATGTCTCGATCCAGGCGCAGATCCTCAACCTGATCCGCGAGCTGCAAGAGGAGCTGAACCTCACCAGCCTGTTCATTTCCCACGACCTGACCGTGGTGCGCCACATGTGCGACCGGATCGCGGTGATGAACGGTGGGCGGATCATCGAGCTGGAAGAGGCGGGCACGATCTTCGCCGCCCCGCGTAAGGATTACACCCGCACCCTGCTGGCGGCATCCCATGTACCGCCTCGTCCTGCCGCGCCCGACCATCGGGAGCTGATTGCAACCTTGCCACAACAGGGGGCCGTGTGATGGGACAGTTCCAGACCCGCAGCCGGAAAGCCGCCACCGAAGCCCAAACCGCCGAGGCCGAGGACGCGCCGGTGGTCGTGCAGCGCTCGTCGGCGTCGCTGACGTTCCGGCGACTGGCCCACGATCCGGCGAGCGTCATCGCCTTTATATTCATCATCGCGCTGGTGGTCTTTGCCGTGGGCGCGCCGCTGGTCGAAGCCTGGACCGGCCACGGGCCGATCGAGCAATACCGCGAAACCGCCTTGTCGCCGGTGGGCTTGCCCGTGGGGCCAAACGCCGAGTTCCTGCTGGGCGGGGACCAGCTGGGCCGCGACGTTCTAGTGCGCATCGCTTATGGCGCGCGGGTGTCGCTGCTGGTGGGTGTGCTTGCCTCGCTTCTGGCGGCGACCATTGGCGTCACCGTGGGCATGCTCGCTGGCTACTTCGACGGTTGGGTCGACGTGGTGCTGGGCCGGCTGATGGATCTGGTGATGTCCGTGCCGTTTCTGCTGTGCGCGCTGGCGCTGGTGTCGGTGTTCGGGCCGTCCTTGCCACTGTCGGTCTCGGTCATCGTGTTCTTCAGCTGGACGACCATCGGCCGTGTGATCCGCGCAGAGACGACATCCCTCGTGCGGCGGGAGTTCGTGCAGGCGAGCCGGTCGCTCGGTGCGGGTCACGGCTACATCCTGCTGCGGGACATTCTGCCGAACCTCGCGCTCACGATCATCATCTATACGACCATGCTGATCCCGAATGCGATCGTGTTCGAGGCGACGCTGTCCTATCTGGGGATGGGCATCGTGCCACCGACACCGTCTTGGGGCGGCATGCTGGCCGAGGCGGGCGCGAACTCGATCTATCTGGTGGCGTGGTGGCTGGTGGTTTTCCCCGGTCTGGCGCTGCTGGCCTCCACACTGGCGTTCAACATTCTGGGCGACGGGTTGCGCGATGCGCTGGACCCGTCCGCACGCGGCCGCGCGGTGCTGCGCAAGAAGAAATTGACGAAGGGATAAGACATGATTGTGTTTCTTATCAAACGGTTGACCTTCGGTGTGTTCGTTCTGTTGTCGCTCAGCCTGTTCGTCTTCTTCCTGTTCTTCGTGGCCCCCGGCGATCCGGCCCGCGTTGTGGCGGGCGACAAGGCCCCTGAGGCACAGCTGCAGCAGGTGCGCGAGAATCTCGGTCTTGATCGGCCGATGCCCGAACAATATCTGCGTTTCGTGACCCGCGCCGCCCAAGGTGATCTGGGCTTTTCCTATCGCAATCGACAGCCGGTCACCGATCTGATCGTGCGGCGGATTCCGGTCACCGTGTCGCTGGTGTTTGGCGGCGTGCTGTTCTGGCTGGCGCTGGGGGTGCCCATCGGCATCATCTCGGCGCGCAATCCAGGCACGTGGAAGGACAGGCTGGGACAGGTCTTCATCCTGCTGGGCCTGTCGTTTCCGACCTTCGTTCTGGGGATGCTGGCCCTTTATACGCTGTATTTCCTGCCGCGCACCGCAGGTTTCACCCTGTTCCCGCCGGGGGGCTACGCGCCGTTTCTGGAGAACCCCGCCAAATGGGCCTGGCATCTGGCCCTGCCCTGGACCACGCTGGCGCTGGTCGTGGCGGCAATCTATGCGCGCCTGACGCGGGGCCAGCTTCTGCAGGTGCTCGGCGAGGATTACATCCGCACCGCCCGCGCCAAGGGCCTGACCGAACGGCGGGTCGTCTATCGCCACGGGATGCGCGCGACGCTGACGCCACTGGTCACGCAACTGGGGGCCGATATCGCGGTGCTTCTGGGCGGGGTGATCGTCATCGAACAGGTGTTCGGCCTGCAGGGGGTCGGCGCGCTGGCCGTGCAGGCGGTGCAGAACCAGGACCGGCCGATCATCATCGGCGTGGTCATGCTGGGCGGGCTGTTCATCGTCACAACCAACCTGATCGTTGATCTGCTTTATGCAGCGCTTGATCCGCGGGTCAGGTAAATTTCACTTTCATTACAGGCAGGCAAACCGATGCAACGAATTCCCGGCTATGACACGCGCGACCGGATGGTCGATGTTCGCCTGGACTGGGACAAGCCCGACGGCCCGACGATCGAGGTCTTCGCGCGTGAGGTGACGGCCCCGGGCCGGATGCAGGAGGATCTGCCGGTGCTGGTGTTCCTGCAAGGCGGGCCGGGGGGCAAATCCCCGCGCCCCAACCGCGGCCCGGCCTGGCTTGATGTGGCCACGAGGCGCCATCGCGTGCTGTTGCTGGACCAGCGCGGCACAGGCCGGTCAACCCCCGTGCAGGGCCGTCAGTTCGCCGCCATGGGGGCCGAAGAGGGCGCGGATTACCTGTCGTGCCTGCGGGCAGATAGCGTGGTGAAGGACTGCGAGCACATCCGCAAGACGCTGTTTGACGGCAAGCCGTGGTTCACGCTGGGACAAAGTTACGGCGGGTTCTTGACCCTGTCCTATCTGTCCCACGCGCCCGAGGGGCTGGCGGGCTGTTACGTCACCGGCGGTCTGGCGGGAGTCAAGGCCGATGCAGCGACGATCTATCGCCACACCTATCCCCGCGTGGCCCACAAGAACGCGCTCTATTTCAACCGCTACCCCGGCGATCGCGCCAAAGTGGACCGGCTGGCCGACCGGCTGGCGCAGGGGGATGTGCGCTTGCCCGATGGGGACGTGCTGACCGTGCGGCGGCTGCAATACCTCGGGATGGAGCTGGGCACCGTCGAGGGGTTTGAGACGTTGCACTGGCTGCTGGATGAAGCCTTTGCCGCCGATGGCGAAGTGTCGGACAGTTTCCTGGGCGCGGTGCGCGGCATGACCGCCTTTGACGACAACCCCCTGTTTGCCGCGATCCACGAAGGGATCTACGGGCAGGGCGGCGCGCGTACTGGCTGGGCCGCCGAACAGCTGCTGTCCGAATTCCCGGCTTTCGCCGACGACGCCCGCCCGCTGCTGTTCACCGGAGAGATGATCTATCCGTGGATGTTCGACGACATCCGCGCGCTGCGGCCTTTCAAACCGGCCGCTGAAGCGCTGGCGCAGCGGCCGCTGGATGCGCCGCTTTACGATCATGCCCGTCTGGCCGAAAACGCGGTTCCGGTCTGGGCGGCGGTCTATGCCGACGACATGTATGTGGACATGAGCCTGTCCATGCAGACCGCCCGTGACGTGGGCAACGTGCGGGTCTGGCTGACCAACGAATACGAACACAACGGATTGCGTCACACCGGTCGCGTTCTGGAGCATCTCTTTGCGATGGAGGACTCCCTCGATGGACATGCATACCTTGGTTGATCACGGCACCCGCCTTGCCGGCCTGCGCGACTGGATCGCGGGGCAGGGGCTGGACGGCGTGATCCTGACCAGCGCCGATGCCTTCCAAAACGAGGACGCGCCAGAACATGATCGCGACATTGCCTGGCTCACCGGCTTTACCGGCACGCTCGCCCATGCGCTGGTGATGGCCGAGGGCGCGGTGTTTCTGGTCGACGGGCGCTACGGCATTCAGGCGACGCAGCAGGTGGACGGGGCCGACTGGACCTTCGGTCACATCCATGACGCGCCGCTGGGGGACTGGCTGCGTGACCGCGCCGCAGCCCGCAACATCGGCTATGATCCGATGCGGTGGAGCGTGGCGCAGATGGAGAGGCTGCGCGACAAGGCTGGGACGGCGACGCTGACACCCTGCGACGACCCCTTCGATGCAATCTGGAGCGATCGGCCCGCGATGCCGCAAGCTCCGCTGCGCGCGATGCCAGAGGCGGAAGCGGGCCGCAGTGCCGGCGACAAGCTGCAATGGGTGGCGCAGGCGTTGGACGGGCTTGGCGCCGGGGTCTGGGTCGAAACGCGGCCCGACAACATCGCTTGGCTGTTCAACATGCGCGGGGGCGACGTGGCGATGAACCCGCTGCCCCTGTCCTTTGCCGCCATCACCGCCGAGGGCGCGGCCCATTGGTTCATCGACCCGTTCAAGTGCAAGGACATCCGGCCCGAGGGTGTGATCCTCCACCCCATCGAGGTCTTTATTCCCTGGCTGAAGGATCAGACCGTGGCCTGCGCCTTCGACCCCGCCTTCACGCCGGACGCGGTCGAACAGGCCTTGGGTGAGAGCCGTCATGCGAAGGGCCTCGTGACCATCGAAAAGGCGCTGAAGACCCGGGCGGAACTCGACGGGTTCCGCCGGGCGCATCTGGACGACGCCGTGGCCATGGCGCATTTCGGCCACTGGCTGTCAGAGGTGATGAGCGGGGAGGACTGGCCGGATGAATCCGCTGCCGCCGCCCAGCTCGAAAGCTTCCGCGCCCGATCGGACGCGTATCAGGAGCCGAGCTTTGTCACCATCGCCGCGACCGGCGGCAATGCGGCGATGTGCCATTACCACCCGCCTGCACAGGGCTCGGCCCGTCTGTCGCGCGACGCCGTCTTCCTGTGCGATTCCGGCGGTCAATACGCCGGCGGCACCACCGATGTGACGCGGACCTATGCCTTCGCCCCGGTGGGCGACGAGGTGCGCCGCATCGCCACGGCGGTCCTGCGCGGGTTCATCGCCCTGTCGCGGGCGCAATTCCCCGACGGGACGATGCCGCACCAGATCGACGCGCTGGCACGGGCGCCGCTGTGGGACATGGGGCTGGATTACGATCACGGCACCGGTCACAACGTCGGTCACAATCTACTGGTGCATGAACACCCCCACCGGATCGGACAAAAACCCAACCCGTTCCCGCTTCGATCGGGCCATGTTCTGACCCTTGAACCGGGGTTCTACGAGGCGGACGTCTGGGGCATTCGCGTGGAAAATCAGGTCGGAGTGGTCGCACGGGATGCGGGCTTTATCGGATTCGATCCGATGACGCTGGTGCCGATTGACCTCGGTCTCTATGACCTCGACGCCCTGGACGCCGGAGAGCGGGGCTGGATCGACAGCTATCACGCGCGGGTGCGTGAGGCTGTTGCACCGCTCCTGTCCGGAGCGGTGCGGGACTGGTTGATCGCGGCGACGGCACCACTGGATCAGCGCGCGCCCCAGCTGTCCGAGAGCCGGTAGCCGCGCGGCCAGGGATCATCGGGATCCAGCATGTGCTGATGGGTCCCGGTGATCCAGCCCCGGCCCGAGATTTCGGGGCGAATGCCGGTCCGGTCGCCGATTTTTGCATCGCCCAAGATACGGCCAGAAAAGGTCGAGCCGATCAGCGATTCCGCCGTTAGCCTGTCGTCCGGCCCCATTTTCCCCCGCGCCGACAAAAGCGCCATACGCGCCGAGAGCGCCGTGCCCGTGGGGGAGCGGTCAACCTTGCCGGGGCGGATCGCCACCGCCTGACGGCTGCGCATTCCGTTCTCGTCGTGACCCATCGGACCGGCGAACAGGCAGAAGGAATAGTGGTTCCAGTCCGGGTTCGTCGGGTGGCGGAAGGGCAGGGCCTTGGTTGCGGCCTCGGTGATCTTCACGCCCATGCAGGCAATCTTGTGCGCCTCCTCCTCGACCAGCGACAGGCCAAGCGCTTCGGCGTCCACGACCACGAAGCTGTCTCCGCCATAGGCGGTGTCGACGGTCAGCGTGCCGATGCCCTCGACCTCGAGCGTGGCATCAAGCCGGTCTGCATAGCTGGGCAGGTTCTCGACAAAAATGCGCTGCGCCTTGCCGCCGGAACATTCCGCGCGGACCTGAACCAGACCGCCCGGCGCCTCGAGCACCATTTCCGTCACCGGCTCCTGCATCGGCACCAGCCCGCTGTCGAGCAGCACAGTGGAGACGCAGATGCTGTTGGAGCCGGACATCGGCGGCGTGTCCTCTGGTTCCATGATGATAAAAGCCGCATCGGCGCGGGGGTCCTTGGGCGGCACCAGAAGGTTCACGTGCCGGAAGACACCGCCGCGCGGTTCATTGAGGACGAAGTCGCGCAGCGTGCCGTCCCGTTCGATCCGGCGGGATTGCTCCCAGATCGTGTCGCCGGGCGGCGGGGCCACGCCGCCGACGATGACATCGCCGACTTCGCCTTCCGCATGGGCGGATATGATATGAACGATCTTGCTGCTGCGCATGGGTCCTCCGACTAAAGCCCGCGGACCGGCAAGGTTGTGCCAGTCCTGTCGAACAAGACCCTAGGATGGCACCCGAATGTTGTCGACATAAAAAATACTAGCTTGCTGAATGACCCCCGCCTGCCTATCCAGTTCACGAAGTATCCCAAGGGTAAAGGAGGGTCGGATGTCTTATGAGTTGGTTTCGGTCGCGGCGTTGACCGAGCGGGTCGAAGCGATTTTCGTCACGGGCGGGTTTTCGGCGGATCACGCGGCCGCCCTTGGCCGGGCGATCGTCGCGGGAGAGCGGGACGGGTGCAAGTCCCACGGCATCTACCGCATCGCGGGCTGTCTGCGTACGCTGGAAGCGGGCAAGGTCGTGCCCGACGCCGATCCGGAGGTGGCAGAACCGGACGGGGTCATCATCCGGGTGGACGCCAAGGGCGGGTTCTCGAACCTTGCGTTCGCGCGCGGGCTTCCGGTGCTGGCCGAGCAGGTGCGCAAAAGCGGTTTGGCCGCGCTGGTGATCAACGACTGCGTGCATTTCGCGGCGCTCTGGCCCGAGATCGAGGACATCACCGCCGAAGGGCTGGCAGGGATGGCCATGTGCCCCAGCTACGCCACCGTCGCGCCGGTCGGCGGCACCGAGCCCTTGCTCGGCACGAACCCCTTCGCCTTCGGCTGGCCGCGCGAAGGCAAGAGCCCTTACGTTTTCGACTTCGCCACCAGCGTCGTCGCCCGGGGCGAGATCGAGCTTTATCGCCGCGCCGGCAATCCCCTGCCCGAAGGCTGGGCGTTGGACGCCGACGGCCAGCCCACCACCAGCCCCGAAGCCGCACTGGACGGGGCGATGCTGCCCTTCGGCGGGTACAAGGGGTCGGCGATCTCGACGATGATCGAATTGCTGGCAGGCGCATTGATCGGGGATTTTACCTCGGACAAGGCGCTGGAGTGGCTCGGCACGACGACGATCGCCCCCCGCCATGGTGAGCTTATCCTCGCCTTCGATCCCGAGCGTTTCGCAGGGGGCCGCGCCGATCCGCGCGCGACGGCAGAAGCCTTTATCGGCGCGATCGAAGGGCAGGGCGCGCGCCTGCCCGGCCAGCGCCGTTTCGCCGCCCGGGCCGAAGCCCTGCGCGACGGGATTCCCCTGACCAAGGCCGAGCTGGACGAACTCGACCGGCTGGAAAAAGAAGGCGCGGCTCAAGCGGCCACGCCTCGTTGATCGTTTCTTGAACAAGATCGGACCAGACACCCGCAGGGGTGTCCGGTTTTCGCATCAGGCCGCTTTGGACCACTCGGCATACCATGTCTTGAACAGGTCATACTGGACGTCGGCAAAGGCGCGCTGCGCATCGCTCAGCTCATCGGTCTCATTGAAATGCAGGCGGTATTCCTCGTTCCCGTCGCGCACCATCAGGTGCTTGTAGTAGAGCACGAGGTCGCCTTCCTCGTCGAACTTGGACAAGACATAAAGCGCCTGCTCAAGCTCTTGCGCGCGGCGGCGGGCGTCCACGTCACCCTTGGCGGCTTTCTGCGACAGCTCGACCAGATGCAGCACTTCCTTGGGCAGCACATTGCCGATCCCGGTGATCGCACCAGTCGCGCCGCAATTGACGAAGCCGTGGAACACGGTGGTGTCGACGCCGACCATCAGCGTCACGTCGGGGTTGCCGCTCGAGATATGCTCGGCCGCATAGGTGAGGGCCGCCTTGCCGCCGAATTCCTTGAAACCAACGAGGTTCGGGTGCTCGCTCTTGAGGGCAAAGAATAGGTCCGCGCCGGTGGAGAAGCCGTAGTGGGGCGAGTTGTAGATCACCGCTGGCAGGTCGGGGGCGGCAGACAGGATCGCCTTGAAGTGCGCCTTTTGTGCAGGGATCGACGCGCCGCGCGACATCACGCGGGGAATCAGCATCAGACCGGCCGCGCCGACGCGGGCGGCGTGGGCGGCGTGTTCGGCGGCAATCCTGGTGTTCACGGCACCGGTGCCGACGACAACCTTGAGGCCCGCCTTCACCAGGGCTTCCACGCCCTGCATGCGTTGCTCGTCGGTCAGCAGGGGCCAGTCGCCCATGGAGCCGCAATAGACGACAGCGGACATGCCTGCATCCACAAGCTCACGCCCCTTGCGGACGAGCGCATCGATATCGGGGGTGCGATCCTCTTTGCAGGGGGTCATCAGTGCTGGCATGGTGCCAGTGAAAACAGCATTGTCCATCCGTCATTCCTTTATTCTACGGCATCGCCTCAATAATCCGTCCCCGTTTACGGGGCCACGGCATCGGGTTCCGGTTCACATAAGCCTGTTGCATACTCAATGTCGACAAAAAAATCGGACGAAGTATTTTATCTGTGCGCGGCCGCGGTGTTGATGCGCCCGGGGTCGGGTCTCGGATCATCCTAGTGAATCTTCCGCGTGCGGGCGGCCAGCAGCAGATAGGCCAGCGGCCCGAGCACCGCCGACACGAGAGAGGTCTTCACGAAATCGCCGCGCATCGCCTCGACCGGGGCATTGCCGTTCATTCCCATGACCGACATCAGCACGTCATTCCCATGACCGACATCAGCACGGCGACGCTCAGGATCAGCATGCCCGCCATCGCGCCGGTTTGCAGCACCATCCGGAAGCCGAAGAAACAGGTCAGCCACATCGCCCCCACATAGACCACGGGCATCGGGCGCAACTGTTCGACGCACCACGTCATGACATAGACAAGCAGGATCATCACCACCGGCGCTGCGAGCATCCGCGCCGGGTTGAACGTCCCGCGCTGCGCCACGATCAGCCCCACGGGCAAGGCGGCAATGATCGGCGGTAGCGCCGGGTTGAGGATCGGGATCGTCGCAAAGGTCAGCGCCAGACACACCGCGTACAGCGGATCCTCGGAGAGAACGGAGCGCGGGGTGACATACATCGCGGCGGCCTAGGCGATCGGGTTGCCGGTGCCGCTGCCATAGTCGACCGCATGCACCTTGCCGCCGACGCGCACCGCGTCGGACAAATTCTCCATCCCGCCGGCCAGCTCGATCCGCACGGGGATCTGCCACGCCGGTTCGAACCAGCGGTTCGCGGGCTGGTTCACCACCAGACCGCCCTGGACATTGCGGCCCGGATTGATGCCCCAGGCGATGCTCTCGACCCGGCCCTCGAAGATCCGCCCCGGCAGCGCGTCGAACAGAAGATGCGCAGGGTCGCCCGGATCGACCTGCTGCAGCTGGTTCTCGCGCAGATCCACCGTGATCCAGGCGGCGCCGGAGTCGATGAAGGTCAGGGCGGGTTTCCCGGCGCCGATATACTGCCCCTCCGACAGGGTGACATTGGTGACCATGCCCAGATGCGGCGCGCGCATGATGGTCGAGGCCAGATCATACTGCGCGCGCTCTAACTGCGCCTGCGCCGCGACCAGAGACGCGCATGACGCGCTGATATTCTGCGCTGTCGTGGTAAGGTTGGCTTCGGCCTGAGCCGGAACAAGCTCGAGGGGGCGGGGGTCGAGTTCGAACAGCACCTCGCCCGCTTCGACCACCGCGTCGTCGGCCACCACGACCCGGGTGATTTCGCCGGGCAGGCGGGCGCCATCGGTCGCTGAGCGCATGGATCACGATCAGCACAAGCAGCAGAAGGACGACCACAAGGGCGATCTTGCCCGCCGGATTGCTGGCTGGCGTCTCGGCGGGGTCGACGGGGTCGGGGCCTGGGGGCGGCGGCGGCCTTGCTGTCCGAGGCGCGCGTTCAAGGTGAATGTCCCGCGCCGCCGAGGAAGATGTGCGCCACGCGGTCGCCTGCGCCAAGGCCGAACGCCGGAAAGCCGAAAATGCGGCAGTCTTGGAAAGCTCCAACTTCTACGTCGAAGCCCACGACGCGCCCCTGGCGCGGTTCCGCCCGTTCTGATGACGCGGTTCGATGTATTCGCCAATCCGGTGCTCCAGGTGGAGGGCGAGCCGGTCGTCTCGGTCGCACAATTCATCGCCGCCGTGCCCGTCACGATCCTCAGCCAGCCGGTCGCCCGTTTCGACGCGGCGCCTGAGGCCATCTCCTATGCTTTGGACATGCTGACCTAAGGCTTCTAGCGGCCGAACAGCGAGAAACGGGGCTGAAATCGCTTTGCGGTCCTGCTGAACCGGCAAGCGGAACATCCTGCCCCTGGTGTTGTGCAAATGTGGTCCGCTCAACGCAGTCATCGGCGTTGACTATGTGGCGAAGGAAGGAATGGACCAAGGCACGCCAAGGGAATGGCGTGCCCCGGGGCTTAACCCTGGTGGCCGTAAACCTCACGCGCGCGCTCTGGCGTCAGGTATTCGTCACGGATGTCCCGCGCGAGGTCTTCGGCGCTGCGTTTCGCCGGGTCCCCGAAGCCACCGCCGTTGCCGGTCACGACGCGGATCACATCGTCGGTGTTCACTTCGACATTGGTCGCAAAAGCATGTCGTTCGGAGCTGCCATCGGTGCGCAGAACCTCGACGTAGTTGCACGAGCCATCATGCCCGCCATTGACACCCCACGGCGGAATGCGCGAGCGGGTGTAGCCCACCGACAGGAAATTGTTGTCGGCCCGGACGCGGTAATGCACGTCGATCCCTTTTCCGCCCCGCCATTGGCCCTCACCTCCCAGTTCGGGGTTGAGCGCGACCTGATCCACGGTCAGCCCATAGCGAGCTTCGGCCACTTCTGCGGGGCAGTTGAAGGTTTCGCCATGGAACCCCGAGAACTGGCCGGAGGGACCGTCGTTCCCCTGCCAGGCCCCCCAGCCGCCGACCTGGGGTTCGACGATGGTGTAATGCCGCCCGGTGTCTGGGTGGGGGCCGCCCACTACGGTGCCGCAGATCGACGCGAAGTTGCCCGCGGGCACGACGCCGGGAAAATGGTGGGCCAGGGCACGCAGCAGCATGTCGAAGAGCCGGATCTCGACCTCGGAATAATAGCCCAATGCCCCGGGTTCCTGAACGTGGAAGATGGTGCCTGGCGTGGTCTTGACCGTGAGCGGGCGGAAAAAGCCACCATTGCCCGGCGCGTCCGGATCGGTGAAGGACTTGAACGCCAGTTGCACGGCAATCTCGGTTCCCTCGCGCGAGGAGTTGGAAGAGCCGGCCTGCGCCGGATTGTCCGTGAGATCGACAAGAAATTCATCCTTGCTGATGGTGATCTCGACCTTGTGGATCTGGCCCGAGTCCTGCTCTTCCTCGAAGCTGTAGGTGCCTTCAGGCAGTGTCTTGAGCGCGGCGCGGGCGCGGGTTTCGCCGAAGTCCATGAAATCGGCAATCGCGGCTTCGAAGATATCGGTGCCGTATTTTTCAATGATCTCGAGGACGCGACGTTCGCCGATCCGCAAGCCCGCGATGCCGGCCCAAAGATCCCCCCGCAGGTAATCGGGCAGCCGCGTGTTGACATAAAGAATGTCAAACACCGACTTGTTTTCCTCGCCCCTGTCGAACAGCTTCACTGCCGGAATGCGCACGCCTTCCTGGAAGATTTCGGTGGCATCCGACGACATGGACCCCGGCACCATGCCGCCCACGTCGTTCCAGTGGGCGATATTGGCGACCCAAGCGACCAGACGACCTTCGGAGAAGACCGGAGAGGCCAGAACCATATCGTTGAGGTGGCTGACGCCGCCGTAATAGGGATCGTTGGTTGCAAAAAGGTCACCGGGGCGGATGTCGTCCAGCGGAAACTTCTGCAGGATGCCGTGGATGGCCTTGTCGAGAACGCCGATGAACGCGGGAATGCCCGCCCCCGAGGCCGCGATTTCGCCCTTGGCATCTAGGATCGACGTCGAAAGGTCGAGCACCTCGTAGATGATCGCGCTCATCGAGGTTTTCACCTGGGCGACGAACATCTCGTCTGCCACGGCCTGAATTCCGTTCTGGATGATGTCGAAGGTGACGGGATCATGGGTGAACGTATCTTGCTTTGTCATGGGTCAGCTCCGCGTTTCGATATGGATGTTGCCGAAATCGTCGATCGACACGGTGTTGCCGGGATGAACCACCACCGTCGTGCCGGGATCTTCGATGATGGCCGGGCCTGCAAAGGTCATGCCGGGTTCGAGCTTCTCGCCGTTGTAGATGGTGGCGACATGGGTGCCCTCGGTGGCATAATCGACCTCACGCTCGCCCTTCATCGCATCGGCCAGGGCAGCGCCGCTTTTGGGAAGGGGCACGATTTCCAGTTTGCCGACCTCGCTTGCGGCGATCAGATGGATGCCGGTGATCTCGACGGCCGCGTCCAGCGTGTAGGTGTATTCGCGTTTGTAACGGACGTGGAACTCGGCAACCATTTTCTGCAACGTCTCGACGGTCACCGGGCCGGCCGGGATCGGAACCTCGACGCCGAATTCCTGGTTCTGGTAGCGGCAGCGGATCAGCGGTGACAGCTGCACGGCATCCCGCGCCACTCCTTCGCGCCCCAGCTCTTCGCGGGCCAGCTCCATCGTGTGATGCAGCAGGTTATCCAGAGCCTCATGGTCGTCGGCGTCCTGAAGCTTGGTCACGAAATAATCGCGCCGCAGGTCCGACATCATCATGCCCCACGCCGAGAAGACGGGCGCGCCGCGGGGCACGACCACCTTCTTGACGCCCAGTTCCTGGCCCAAGGCCACACCGTGCATCGGTCCGCCGCCGCCAAAGACGACAAGGGTGAAGTCGCGCGGGTCATAGCCGCGGTTCACGGAGACGAGCTTGAGCGCGTTGACCATGTTAGAGTTGGCGATGCGCACGATGCCGCGCGCGGCTTCGGCGGGGCTGACGCCAAGCTCGCCGGAAAGTTTCTCGAAACCTCTTTCCATAGCGGCCATGTCCGCTTCGACGGTGCCCCCGCAGAAGTAGTCCTTGTTGATCCGGCCAAGGGCAAGATTCGCGTCCGTCGTTGTCACGTTCTCGCCGCCGCGCCCGTATGAGGCCGGCCCGGGCGAGGCGCCGGCGGATTGCGGACCCACGTGCATCTTGCCGAAATCATCCACCCAAGCGATCGAACCGCCCCCGTTGCCGATCTCGACCAGGTCGACCACCGGCACCATGATCGGATAGCCGGCGGACTTGCCGTTGCGCTCGATCCAGTAGTCGGTCTTGATCTTGACCTGATGCTTTTCGATAAGCGAGCATTTCGCCGTGGTGCCGCCGATATCCAGCGCCAGAATGTTCGGCTCTCCGATGATGCGGCCCAGCTCTGCCGCGCCCCAGAAGCCCGAGGCCGGACCGCTTTCGACCATGGTGATTGGCACCGCTTTCGTCGCCTCGAGCGAGTCAACGCCGCAGTTGGACTGCATGATATAAAGCCGGCCCTTGTAGCCTCCTTCGGTCAGCCCGGTTTCGAGCTTCTCAAGATAGCGCTGCGCCTTGGGCTGGACGAAGGCCGACAGGATCGTGGTGTTGGTGCGCTCATACTCGCGCCATTCGCGGGTGATCTGGTGCGAGGCGACCACCGCGACCTCGGGCCAGCGCTTTGCCACCTCTTGGGCAAGGGCTTCTTCATGGGCGGTGTTGGTATAGGCGTGCAGCAGGCAGATGGCGACCGCCTCGATCCCTTCGGCGCGGAACAGATCAAGGGTTTCATCCAGCCCGTCGAATGACAGGGGCGTGACCTCATTGCCTTGATAATCCATGCGGCCGACGATCTCGCGCCGCAGGTAACGTGGCACGAAGGGCGTGGGCTTCTTGTACATCAGGTTGAAGAAGTCGGGCCGGTTGCCACGTCCGATTTCCAGTACGTCGCGGAAGCCCCTGGTGGTGATCAGGCCGACCTTGGCACCCTTGCGCTCGGTTAGCGCGTTAATCACGACGGTGGTGCCGTGGGTGAACATGTCGACCGCATCGACATCGACCGCGCCCCGCTCGAGCACGTTGAGGACGCCCTGCTCGAAGTTCGGCGGCGTGGTGTCGGATTTCGCGGTGCGCACGGTCTGCACGCCGGTCAAGGTGTCGGTTTCGAAATAGACCAGATCGGTAAAGGTTCCGCCGACGTCGGTCGACACACGGGTGACGGTATTGTCCATTTTGTGACCTTCTTGTTCAGAGTGATGGGACCGGATGCGGCGCACCGCATCCGGATTGTGTGGCACCGTCCGGGATCAGCGGCTGCGCGAGGCCGAGGCCGCAAGGGCCACGGCCACGACGATGATCACGCCGGTCGTCAGATCCTTGAAGAACGGATTGACGTTGAGGATGTTGAACCCGTTGCCGATCAGCGCGATCAGCAGCACGCCCGACACCGACCGCCAGACCGCGCCTGAGCCGCCCATGATCGATGTGCCCCCTAGGATCACCGCCGCGATGGCCTCAAGCTCGAGCCCCATACCGGCCTGCGGTTCCGCCATGGAAATGCGCGACACGGCAATGACACCGGCAAGGCCCGCCGCCCCGCCCGACAGGCAGAACGTCATGATCTTGATCAGATTGGTGCGGATGCCCGACAGCAGCGCCGCCTCTTCGTTGCCGCCCACGGCAAAGACCTTGCGCCCGAACGTCGTGCGGTTGAGCAGGAACATCATCAGAAGCATGAAGAGGACAAGGACGATGACGGCCACGTTGATCATGCCGATCCGCTCCCGTCCCAGCCATGAAAATTCGGCGATCCGCACGGGGATCAAGGCGCCCCCGGTGATCAGGATGGCCACGCCGCGATAAACAAGGCTGGTGGCCAAGGTGACCAGAAAGGAATGCACGCCAAAGCCGGTGATGATAAGGCCGTTGATGGCCCCAAGTCCCAGCCCGATCACGGGCCCGGCGAGGATCGCCAGATAGGGATCGACGTTAATCGCGATATAGCCGGCCGACACCGAGGCCACGCCGAAGATCGCGCCGGTGGACAGATCGAAGCCGCCACCGATGATCACAAGCGTCAGGGCGCAGGCGATGATCGCCAGCGGGGCGGATTGATTGAGGATGTTGAGCAGGTTGCGCGCTGTGAAGAAGCTGTCCGAGGCGAAGCTCAGCCCGATGAGCAGCGCAACGATGATGATCAGCACTCCGTATTGCTGGGCGAATTGTCCGACGCCGGCGCGGGTGATCTTCGGGTCTGGCTTGTCTGTCAAATAGGTGTCGGTCATGCGATGATTCTCTCTGGGCTTGACGGGTCCGCGCCTTGTTCGTGAAATATTCGGTTTAGCGCCTCATCGACGTTCAGATCGGCGCAGGAGGCTTCGGCAAAAATGCGGCCTCCGCTCATGAGGTAGCCGCGGTGTGACAGGTTGATGACTTCCTCGATCTCGGAAGAGATCAGCAAGATCGCCGTGCCCGCCTCCGCCATCTCGACGATGAATTCGTGAATGCGCTGTCGTGCGCCGATGTCGACGCCGCGGCTCGGCTCGTCGAGGATGAGGAGCCGGGGTGTCTCGGCCGCCCATTTCGACAGCAGAACCTTTTGCTGGTTGCCGCCCGAGTAGAACGCCACATCCCCGTCGACGCGCCGGGGGACAATGCCGAAATGATCGATCATCCGTTCCACCCGCGCCCGTTCGCGGCGCGGATCCAGCACACCGTAGCGCGAGATCTTGTCCAGCGAGGCAAGGCTGACATTGGGACGGGTCGTCTGGGTCAGGACGAGCCCCTGTTTGCGCCGGTCCTCGGGAACAAGGGCCAGGCCCTGCTGCACGGCCTTATTGATCGTCAGGCGATCCTGATCCTGTCCATCAAGCAGATAGGAGCCCGAGGTGATCCGGTCGGCGCCAAAAAGGACGCGCCCGATCTCGCTGCGGCCGGACCCGACAAGTCCGATCAGCCCGACAATCTCACCGGGGCGGATCGTGAGCGATACGCCGTCAAGGCCCGTGTCGCTGCAAACCTCCTTCAGCTCCACCAGTGGCGGCACCGCGGCAGCGGGCGCGGCGGGCAGGGCCGGCCACGAGATCTCGGAGGCTTGTCCGAGCATCGAGTCGACCAGGGACTGCTTGGTCTCTCCGGCCATGGAATCCGTGTGGATCACCCGGCCGTCGCGCATGACGGTGACCCGGTCACAGTTGGCAATGATATGATCCAGAAAGTGGCTGACATAGATGATGGTCTTGCCGCGGGCTTTGAGCCGCGCGATCAGCGCGTGCAGGCGCTCCGCTTCGTCCTCGGTCAGCGACGACGTCGGCTCGTCCATGATGATGATCCGCGCCTCGCGCGCGACGGCGCGCATGATTTCGACCTTCTGGCGCTCGGCGATGCGCAGCCGCGCGACCTTGGCATGGGGGTCGAGCCCGAACTGGCAGGTTTCCTCAAGCGCGCGGAACCGCGCGAGGTCGCCTTGAACCAGAACGCCCGCATACTGGCTTTCAAGGCCAAGAAAGACGTTCTGCAAGACGGTCAGTTCGGGCACCAGCTGCAATTCCTGATGGATCATCGCGACGCCGCGTTGCAGCGCATCGCGGGGTGAAAAGCGGCTTACGGTTTCGCCGTAGATCTCGACCGTGCCTTCATCGGCGGCATAATACCCGCCGATGATCTTCCCCACGCTCGATTTTCCAGCCCCGTTCTCGCCCACCAGCGCGTGAACCGATCCTTGCAGAAAATCGATCGAGATGTCGTTGAGGATGCGGGTCTTGCCGAAGCTCTTGGCCACGCCGCGCATCCGTACTGCGATTTCTGTGTCCGTCATGTCGGCCCCTCCCTTTGGGTCGACCGGCCCGCACCGTGGCAGGCCGGTCGATGCGGTTGTCTCAGCCCTGCCACTCGGCTTCGAACTCGGGGTTCTCGAGCAGCCACTCATGGGTCACGATCGCAGGCACGTCCCCCAGCGTGAGTTCGTCGATCCAAGGCTCGACCTCTTCGCCAGTAACCGAGGCCACGAGAGCGTGGAGTGCCGCTTCGCCGATGGAGCGGGGCAGCATGGCGATGGTCGAATCCCACTGGCCCGCGCGGATGGCATCGGTCGCAATCTGGTTCAGGCCGCCGCCGGTCACGTAGATCTCTTCCAGATCCAGCCCGGCATCGAGGATCGCGATTTCTGCCCCCATGAGGTGCTGGTCCGCATTGGACAGCAGGACGTCCAGATCCGGGTTCGCCTGCAGGATGTCCTGCATCGCATTGAGCGAGGTGTCAGGGCTGTAGTTGCCTTCGCCGGTTGCAACGATTTCGATGTTGTCATGGGCGCCCAGAACGCTCTGGTAGGCCTCATACCGCACATTGTCGAAGGGGAAGACGAGCTGCCCGATCAGGATGACAACCTTGCAGGGGTCGCGGTCTTCGCAGAACTCGACGACCTCTTCCGCCTGTTTGGTCGCGCCGATTGCGGGGTCCGAGGCCACGGTGGTCACCAGGCCCTCGACCTGTGGCTGCATGTTCGACAGGTCCGGGCCGATGGGGAACAGCGTGGCGGCAACCTTGACCCCTGCGGCGGTCGCCTCTTCCAGTGCGGTTGCGATGCCGACCGTGTCGTTCGGCGTCACGACCATCCCGTCAAACCTTCCACCGGCGACAAGGTCCTCGACCTGCGTAAACTGGACCGGAGCGGAAAATTCACCGTCGAAGATCTCGACGGAGACATTGTCATACTCGGCCGCGGCGCGCTGGATGCCGTCATAGATCGACTGGTTGAAACCGTTCTGGCTGGACGAGGCAAGATAGGCGATCGAAATCTGATCGTCTTGCGCAAGCGCCGCCACCGGCGATAGGGCCGTGGTGAGGGCCGCGAGTTTCAGAATATTCTTCAATGGCTTGATCTCCTTGTTGGTGGTTGGTGGTTTCGGTTTCGAGGGTCAGGCGCGCTCCATCACGGCGTCGGCCTCGGGAACTGACGCGGTGAGCGTCTCGTCGCGTGCGGTGAGAAGGAAACACAGGGTGACAATCGGCTGCCACGCCAGCGCCGCGGCAACCTTCTCGCCGGTGAAATGTCCGGCCGGTGCGAGCATGTTGATCGTGCCGATCACCTTGCCATCGACAACGGCGGGCAGGTTCATGTTGCTTTCGAAGCCAAGGGCTTGGATCTTGCGCCAGTCGAAGAACACCTCGGCGATCTGCTCGATCCGGCTGGTGACGAAGGGCTGGGCATTCTCCAGAACGGTCGTGAAGAACAGGTTCCGGTCGATCTGCTTGTAGTTGCCGACGGGATAGGCCTCAGAGTTGTCGGAATGGATCCGGCGGCTGCGCATGTTCTCAAGGTCGAAGATCGACGCGCTGGTGAGCTTCGAGCCCACGTCGCGGTTGAGGCCGCGGACCACATATCGCAACAGCGCCCGTGCGCTCTCCGGCCCGGCCAGAAGGGTCTGAATATGGCTCATGTCATAGGGCAGGGCGGTCATGCGGCGGCCTTCTTTGGAAATTGGCGGGCCATACGCCCGGATTTGATCACGCAGGTTAGGTGATGTTCGGGTTTGCCAAGGATGGTGACATCGTCGAACGGATCACCGTCGATCACGATCATGTCGGCGCGGGCCCCGACGGCAATGACGCCGATTTCCCCCTCCTGCTGGCACAGGCGGGCGGCGATGCGGGTCGCGCTGTCGATGATCTCCGCCGGAGTCAGGACACGGGCCAGAAGGTCGAATTCCATGCCGCCATATTTGCGCAGCTCGCCCAGAAGATCGGTGCCAAAGGCCATCGGCAGGCCGGCGTCGCGCATGATCCCCAGGCTTTCGATGCCTGCGTCGCGGACGACGTCGATCTTCGCCTGAGACGCGGCATCAAGACCAAGCGCGGCCCCCTCCACCTTGAGCCCCTCATAGGCGACAAGCGTCGGCACGGCGATGCAGCCGGCCTCGGCGGCGCGCCGGGCGGTTTCGGGCCGGATCAGATTGCAATGCTCCAGCGAATGAACGCCCAGATCGACGCAGCGTCGGATCGCGTCGTCGTGATAGACATGGGCGGCAACGTAGGTGTTGGCGTTACGGGCTTCTTCGACCATCGCGCGAATTTCGGCATCCGAATACTGCAGCGCATCGATCGGATCGTTCGGAGAGGAGACCCCGCCGTTGGCCATCACCTTGATGAACTTGGCCCCCTCCTTGAGCATCTTGCGGCAGGTGCGGCGGACCTCATCCACGCCATCAACCAGAACCCCCATGTTGCCCAGCCGCCAGCCAAGCGCGTCTGGGCGCACGTCGCTGCGCGCGCGCAGGTCCGTGTGGCCGCCGGTCATCGACAGGCCTTTGCCGCAGATAACCAGATCCGGGCCGTCGATGTGCCCTTCTTGCACGGCGCGCACCAGTCCCAGATCAGCGCCACCAAGATCGCGGACCGTGGTAAACCCCTGATCCAGCTTCTCGCGCATGATCGCGCCGGCCCGGAACGCCGCAAGCGAGTCCGGCGCGATGGCGTTGTCCCAAAGGTTCAGACTGTGGGCCACCACATGAAAATGCGCGTCGATCAGACCGGGCATCAACGTCTTGCCCGCAACATCGTAGGGGGTCGCGGCGGCGGGCGCGGGCACGCCGACGGAAGCGATCCGATCTCCCTCGACAACGACGGTCGTCGGTTCCGTCAGCCTCCCGGTTTCAAGGTCGGGAAGACGGGCATTGATAAAGGCGGTGGCGGTCATCGGAGCTACTTTGCTTGTAAGGGAAGGGGCACGAGGGCGGGGTCAGGTCGGAAGCGGGTGGCCGAGGTCGAGCGCCGAGGTCGAAAGATCGACCGCGTCGGCCGCCACGGGCACGAGGGAGTGTTGAATGATCTGCAGGATGCCCGCGATCTGCTCGCCGACGATCCGGTTGCAGGCTGCGGTGTCCTTGACGTCGATCGCGGCGAAAAGGTCGCGGTGCAGATCGGCCTGCCGGTGCAGGTCCGCGGCAGAGGCATAGGGAAAATAGAGCAGCAGCATCGTCCGCCGCCCAGCATCGAGACATTGCAGGTAGTAGCGGGCGAGAAAGAAGTTCTTCGCCAGATCGGCATAGCCGCGCTGGAGCTGCAGCAGGGCCAGCGCAGTGTCGAGCTCGCTTGCGTGGCCAATGGTATCGGTCAACGCCCGGACCCGGTCCTGCATCATCGGCGTGTCGACTGGGATTTCGGCCCGGCTGAGGTGCTGTGACAAGGCGCGACCAAGGATCAACCAGGTGTCGAGCATCTCGCGCAGCTGGTGCATGGTGAGCGGCTCAACAATGCAGGAGCGGTTCGGCAACACCTTCACGAGGCGCTCTCCGGACAGCATCAGGATCGCTTCGCGCACCGGGGTCCGGGACAGTTCGAACGATTTTGCAATCGCGGTTTCATCAAGCGCGCTGCCCGGTTCGCGCTTCAATGTAAGGATCTCTTCGCGTAGCGCCTGATAGACCGTCACGGCGCCGCGCTTGCGCGTTCCGCTGGTCGGGCCTGTCGTGCTCTCGCCCTTTTTCGTCATCTGCCACACCTCCCTTGCGCCGCCGATTCGCAAGCATCGTAGCCTGGATAAAGTTTGCATAACAAGATTGTATAATATTTGAATTCAGGCAGAATCGATAGTTGCGTGCGGGCGGGGCTACTGGACGCATTCGGTCGGCCACGGCAGACGAGGCGCGGCTTGAGGGCGGAGAGCGCGAAGTGGAGGACCGCTCATGCGGAGTGTGGGGCAAGGGCGCAGGGGTGCTTCTTTGGGGTGCAACCCAGTTCATCCGTGGCGTGAAGCGCCCTCAAATGCGCCATGGCAGGCCGCCCTGCTTACCCTACCGGCCTGCATGCGCAGCGCCAAAGGGTTGCGGGCCGTTGCGGGACGCGGACATGGCGCGGAGGCCGCTGAAGGGTCACCGCGCCCTTCTGCATTTAACGTCGCGGGCGAGGTGAACTGCCCCAACTGAGTGCTCCAGGTTAATTGTTAATGCATGGTCGGCCTCCGGTCGACGGGCACGATGCTTTCCGGCGCCGGCGGGCGGTATCCCAAGGCGCTGTGGGGCCGGACGGTGTTGTAGTGCCTCCGCCATCGCTCGATCAGGATCTGGGCCTCGCGCAGCGTGTAGAAGATCTCCCCGTCGAGCAGCTCGGTCTTAGGTAGCAGATGCACCAAATTGCCGGATGGACCGAGATGATGAAGTTCGCTGCAATGGTGGCATGGCCGAGCCCCTGATCATCCAGACGCTGACGCAGAAACGCGCCGAGATCCTCGGGCAGATCAAGGCCTACGAGACGCAGATCGCGCATGCGAAGCACGACCTTGCCCATGTGAACGCGACGATCGAACTGTTTGCGGCGCCCGAACGCCGGCGGGCGCGCTACATCGTGAGCCACGGGTTCTTCAAGAAAGGCGAGATCGCCGACATCTGCGTGCAGCATCTGGGGGTGGACGCCGAGCTGACCACCCGGGAGCTGGCGGAGCGGGTGATGATCGAGCGCGGCCTCGAGGTGTCGGACACGGCGCTGCGGAACTCGGTCGTGTTCAAGGTCGTCCAGGCGCTGCGGCACGCCAGGCACCGGCGGCTCGTCCAGCTGGTGGAAAAGCGCAAGGGCATGTGCGTCTGGAGCGCCGGAGACGCCGTCACGCTGCGCGTCGTTGCCAATAGCCCTTCCACGCCCGGCTGACCGGCGCCGCCAGCGCGCCGCCGATGAGACGGTCCGCGAGGCCGCCGTTGCTGTCGAAGCGGTGATCCTCGAGCCAGGCGGCGTGCGCCGCGTAGGCATCGAGGTATTGCCCCTCCACCCGAATGTGCTGGCCGCCGATCATGCGCCGCAGCCGCGAGAAGTAGCTCTCGGCCAGGTTCGTATGAACGCCCTCGCGGCTGTAGGCCTCGGAATGATTGACGCGTTTCATCTCGAACTCGGGCTCGAGGACGTCCCAGTGCGCAACCTCGTCGGCCGAGATGACGCTGCCTAGGGCAATCCTTTCCCGGGCGAAATCGACAGCTTGGGCTTCACGCAGGAAGCTCCGGGGCAGCGTCCTGCCGCCGCGCTGGCGCAGGACGACAACCACCCTGCGCTTGCCGCTGCGGTTGGCGAGCAGTCGGCGGTCGACCCGGTCGTCGCGCGCGTTGGCGGGCCGGACCTGGCCACCGAACATGGCCCCGTCCACTTCGACCTCCCCCTCGAGCCGGGTCTCCCGGGTCTCGAGCGTCATCGTCTCCCGCAGCTTGTGCATCAGCACGAAGGCCGTCTTGTGCTGCACGTCCAGGTCCCGCGAAAGCTGGACCGCAGACAGACCCTTGGCGGCGTTCACGAACAGGCAGATCGCCCCGAGCAGATCGACGAAGGCCAGCTTGCGCGAGGCGAAGACAGTGCCGGAGGTGACGCTGAACTGCCGGTGGCAGGCGGCGCACTTGAACCGGCGCCGGGTGTTCAGATCGTAGATGTCGAGGCAGCCGCAGAGCGGGCAGACCGGAGCGCCCTCCGTCTCGGGCCATCGCAGCCGGCAGAAGCGCCGATATGCGGCGTCCTCCCCTTCCTCGTAGATCGTCCTGAGAGACAGGGTCCGGGCAGCAGCGGAAAGCAGGAAATGCTGGGACATGAGCGCCTCGCTACGCGAAACATGTTCCCATCCTGTTCCTGCCCGGCCTCCAAAGCAAGGGTTTGGTGCATCTGCTACCTAAGACCGGAGCAGCTCGTTGCGGAAGCGGGCGTTGAAGCTCTCGCAGTAGCCGTTCTCCCAAGGCGATCCCGGTTCGATGAAGGCGGTCCTGGCGCCCACGGCCTCGATCCAGTCCCGCACCTTCGTGGCCACGAATTCGGGGCCATTGTCGGAACGAATGAACTCGGGCGGCCCGTGCAGGATGAACAGGTCCGTCAGGGCATCGACCACGTCGGTGGAGTTGAGCTTTCTGTCGACACGGATCATCAGCGCCTCCTTCGTGAACTCGTCGATGATGTTGAGGATGCGGTAGGCTCGGCCGTCATGCGTCCGGTCCTGGACGAAGTCGTAGGACCAGACGTGGTTCGGCCGCTCCGATCGCAGCCGGACGCACGCGCCGTCGTTCAGCCACAGCCGGCTTCGCTTCTTCTGCTTCTGCGGGACTTTCAGCCCCTCGCGTTTCCAGATGCGCTCGACCCGCTTGAGGTTCACCTGCCAGCCAGACTGCTTCAGCAGCGCGGTGATGGGACGGTATCCGTAGCGGCCATACTGGCGCGCCAACTCGATGATATCCGCCGTCAGGCGCGCTTCGTCCGGCCGGCCACGCGGCACCTTTCTCTGGGTGGAGCGGTGCTGGCCGAGTGTGCGGCAGGCGCGGCGCTCGGACACGCCCAGTTCCTGCCGCACATGGTCGATGCACTGGCGGCGGCGCGAGGGGCTCGAGACAGTTTCCCCGCGCCGCCTCGGCCAGGATGAGCTTGTCGAGCGTCAGGTCGGAGACCGCTCGCCTGAGCCGCTGGTTCTCCTTCTCCAGCTCCTTCAGGCGCTTCAGCTGGCTCCGGCTCATGCCGCCGTATTGCCGCCGCCACCTGTAGTAGCTCTGCTGCGTGATCCCGACCTGGCGCACCGCATCGGCAACCGGCATGCCTTGGCCATGCAGCACCTCGATCTGCCGCAGCTTCAGCACGATGTCCTCGGGCTTCTCCCGCTTCCCACCCATCGCTTCGTCCTCCTCCTGACGAGATAAATCTATCTCAGTGGGCGGAGCACTTCAGTGGGGGCAGACCAGCATGTCTACCTCCTGGTAGGATTCCAGCATAGGCTGATCGTCTCGCTACAATGGCTCTGGCGCTACCTGACGTATGATAGAGGAGCCCGATTGATTGCGGGGGATTACGTCGAAGTGCCCGATCCCGCCGTGGCCCCGGTTCCCCGCGAGCGCATGCGCAGCCCAGCATCACTTGGTGCCCGCAATCCGCCCCGGACCGACGATAAAAGTGAGGCGCAGGAGCGCCCTTCGAAGAATGCGGCATTTGCCCACGGCGACGGAGGCCCGATACGTCAAGCTGGTCCTAGGGTCAGGACTTCGGTAACGGGGGCGTCCCAGTCAATGCGCATTACACACGACTGGCGGTCCCGCAGCCGCGAGGGATTGTAGCATTAGTCATACCGCTCCCGGCTTTGAGGGGGCCTTCGCTTGAGGTCCTTCGGGCACATGCTTCGGTCCGTGGTCAGCGTGATGGCTGCCAACAAGATGCTGGTTCGGTGCAATTCCGATGTGCCCATCTCATTAGCGTGCTTGGTCATTACCAGCGACAGTCCTGAGCACGGCATCATCGGAACCACGTCCCTGCGGGACCTCGAAGGCCTGCAACCAAGCAGGCAACGGGTAGGGCCTCGGCTGGTCAGCTCATCTTCGGGGCAGCCTCTGGCTGGAACGTGGTGCCGTCGACCCAGATCCGATGCAGGATGACTGCAATGCGACGCGCCAAGGCGACCATGGCGCGCTTACGTCCTCGGCGTTTGGCAAGCTGAGCTCCCCAGCTTCTCAGCCATGTCGACCGGCCACGGTTCATCATGACGGTGGCAGCCTGGCACAGCGCTCGTCTGAGGTTTACGTCACCGGCTTTCGTGATGCCGCCTGAAACATCCCGTTCGCCGGACTGGCTGCGCGAAGGCGTCAGGCCAACCCAAGGCCCGACCCTCTTCGAGGATACGAAGCGAGCGGGGTCATCCACTGCCGACCTGTAGGTCAGCGCCACCACCGCCCCGATCCCCGGCATCGTCATCAGGCGGCGGCAAACCGGATCGTCCTGGGCGAACTGACGCACCTGCTTTTCGAGGCCGGCCAGTTCTTGGCGCAGCGCGGTCCTGGCGCGCAGCATGGGCTCTGTTGCCGTTACCAGCATGGCGTTTCCATCCGCCAATTCTCGGATGCGGTTCTCGAACTTGCCGCGAGAAATCGCGCCGACCTTCAGGCCGAAGTTGCGGAGCAGTCCGCGCAGTGACATCTCCAGAGAAATCATAACTTGCTGTATGGCCTTCCGGGCGCTGAGAACGGCTCTTACCTCTTGAGCAGAAACGGATTTGCAGTGAACTGGCCGGAACCAGCCAAGGTGAAGTAGGCGTGCAATCCCCTCGGCATCGCGGCGGTCCGTCTTGATCGGCATAGCCTTGAGCGCGCCCTTGACCTGCCGCGTCTCCATGAGGACAGGATCCAGCCCCGCTTCGTTCAGAGCACGGTGCAGCCACTGCGACAGAGGGCCTGCTTCCAAGCCGATTGCGGCAATGCTGCCGTCGAGGTCCCTCAGCCAGCGGATCAGGGGATCCGGCTCACAGGCCACTTCGGCCTCCCTGCTGATCTTGCCATGCTCGCTGACCACACAGATCGCGACTTTAGCCAGCGACACATCCAGTCCAACAAACAGTTTCATCCCGTAATCCTCCACGTTGAACGAATACGGGAACGGCAACAGCCTCGTCCTGATCAAGCAAGCGGTGACGACGATGCATGACGCAGGCCCCGTTACGGCATCTCGTTAACCTTCAAAGCCAGAACAAGACGGTCGCAGCCAAAGCGATGGCAGATAGGAACACCTTCGGGCATCTGTCGTAGCGCGTGGCAACCCGCCTCCAATCCTTCAGGCGTCCGAACATGATCTCGATCCTGTTGCGGCGCTTGTAGCGACGCTTGTCATGCTTGACGGGCGTGGCACGAGATTTGCGGCCCGGAATGCAGGGCTTGATCCCCTTGTCCTTCAAGACTTCACGGATCCAATCCGCATCATACCCCCGATCGGCGAGCAACCATTCTGCGTTGGGCAGGCTGCGCAGTAGCGCTGCCGCCCCTGTGTAGTCACTGGCCTGGCCGGCGGTCATGAAGAACCGAATGGGGCGCCCTTGGGTATCGGTAACGGCATGCAGCTTGGTGTTCATACCGCCCTTAGTGCGTCCGATCAGCCGACCACGCCCCCTTTTTTCAGCCGCAGGCTGGTCGCCGTGCGGTGTGCCTTGAGGTAGGTCGCGTCGATCATGACCGTCTTTCTTTCCGGGCTTTCAGCGGCCAAGCCTTCCATCATCCGGGCGAAGACGCCCTTGTCACTCCACCGCTTCCAACGGTTGTAGAGGGTCTTGGCTGGACCATACTCCTTCGGAGCGTCGCACCACCGCAGCCCGTTGCGATTGACGAAGATGATGCCGCTCAGGACCCGGCGGTCATCGACGCGTGGCTTGCCGTGGCTTTTTGGAAAGAAGGGCTGCAACCGGGCCATCTGCTCGGTCGTCAGCCAGAAAAGATTGCTCATTGATCATGCTCCTCGGGGAGCCTGAATCACGCAGCCTCATCAAGATCAATGGGTCCTGAGCCTACGTCGCGCACGCTGGCTGGAAGGTATCTGGATCGTAGTGCTGATGACGATCGTGACGGCGATCTACTTCGCCGTCGGCAGCAGTCAGGCGATGAAGACCGCTTGGATCGAAGATTTGCTGAGTTTCATTCCGCCTGTGGCGTTCCTAGTCGGATCATGGATCGAGGGTTGGAAACCGAACCAGAACTTCCCGCTGGGCTACATCCGGGTGACGTCGGTCACATACCTGGTTAGCGCAGTGGCGCTGGCGGGCGTGGGCCTCTTCCTCATCGTCGATTCCTCTATGGCGCTGATCAAGCAGGAACATGCCACGATCGGCAGCTTTGAGCTCTTCGGCGTCACGATATGGTTCGGCTGGGTTATGATCGCAGCCCTCTCCTATAGTATCGTGCTGCCGGTCATCTTTGGTCGGCTGAAGATGGGGCCGGCACGCAAGCTCCACGACAAAACGCTCTACGCCGATGCGTTGATGAACAAGGCCGACTGGACGACTAGCCTGGCCGCTGTGGTCGGCATCCTTGGGATCGGGATGGGGTGGTGGTGGGCCGACGCGGCCGCGGCCATCATGATCGCGCTCGACGTGCTGCATGACGGCTACAAGCACACAGGAGCCGCGATCCGTGACCTGAGCGACGAGATGCCGCGGACGATCGACGACAAAGAGTTCGACCCCTTGATCGACGAAGTTCGGGATAGTGTCGACGCTCTGCCCTGGGTGCGGGAAAGCCGCCTCCGTCTACGCGAAGAGGGCCGGTTTCTCACCGGCACGATTTACGTCGTCCCTCGCGAGGGAGCAGTTTCGCCTGACGAGGTGGAGGCAGCCGAGGTGCAGCTTCTCGACCTGCATTGGCGCCTTCATGACGTGTCCATCATGCCGCGGGTTGAGGTGGATGATCCCGCCGCCGGCAACGCAGATGATGACGGTTGACCGGAGACCCGTCTTTCCTCCGGTCTGACGGAGAGTCCGTGGGTGGCCGTCTACGAAGCGATTGCGCCGCATCTCCCGGTAAAGCGTGGAGGGCGCGCGGCCGAGCCGCAGGGCGATCTCTTTCATCGGCAATCTTGCCTCGCGCCACCGCGCGAGTTTCTGGCGCTCTTCGAGATCCAAATGTGCGTAGCAGGTGCCCATCGATTGCTCTCCATGTAACCATCTGTTTCTATACAGAAGTTGCACTTCGAACGTGAATCCACCACTCGAATCAACTGTTGCAAACAAGCAGAATTGTCACCGGCTCTGCAAAGCAGAAGTGTCGCTGGTGGTTTTGACGGGAGCGCAGCCGAGCAGGGCGGAGACCTCAGTTCTCGGAGGCCTGACCGGCTGCGCGGGCCTGGGCGCGGCGAGCCAGCTTCGAGTTCCAGCCGTCGTTGCGGCGACCGGTCTTGCGATACCCGGTGCGGGCGCTTTCGGGACGCACCTCGGGTGCAGCCGTGGCCTTGTCCTGCTGTCGCTTGATGTGAGCCAGCACCGCGCCGAGGTGCTTGTTCTTGGTGATCGCGGCGTGGGTGACACGCTGCTGATGCGGATCGAAGATGGCGCAGGGCAGGACGATGCCCTTGTGCCGGATCTGGATGCGGCCATCGGGAAATTCGTAGGTATCGGCGTATTTGCCCACCAGTTCGCGGGTCAGATCGTTCACCTCCAGCCGGATGCGTTTGTGGTCGTATTTTAGCGTCAGATCCTTGCTGACATAGCGCTTGTCGCGCAGGCAGAAGATCTCGACCAGTCGATCCGGCGCGACATTCAGCGGCCTGTGCAGGTTGTCCGGCCTGGCGGCGGGCTTGGGGGAGTGCCCTCAACTTTGTGTATCCGGGCCGGCCCATGCGGTTTGGAATACTCAAGCGTCGAAGCGCTCGCCGAACATTATGGCGAACTGATTTCGGGCTGCAAACCATTCCCGAACATTTCGACCGTCCCTCTCGAAGTTGCGGATGGCCAAGTAGATCAGCTTGGTCGCGGCCTCATCCGTCGGGAAGGACCCACGCGTCTTGATGGATTTCCGGATTACGCGGTTCAGGCTTTCGATGGCGTTGGTGGTGTATATGATTTTGCGGATCGCCGGATCGAAGGCAAAGAACGGGATCACCTCCTGCCATGCCCGACGCCAGGCCGGCGCGATGGACGCGTATTTCCCGGCCCATTTTTCCTCGAAGGCATCAAGCTCGGCCTCGGCCAAATCGGCGGTCGGGGCGCTGTAAATTCGGCGCAGGTCGGCCGCCACGACCTTGCGGTCCTTCCAGGAGCAGAAGTTCAGGGAATGGCGCACCAGATGCACGACGCAGGTCTGGACCATGGCGTCCGGGAAGGCGGCGGTGATGGCCTCGGGGAAGCCTTTCAGCCCGTCCACGACCGCGATCAGGATGTCCTGAGTGCCCCGGTTCTTTAGCTCGTTCATCACCGAGAGCCAGAACTTGGCGCCCTCGTTCTCGGCGATCCATAGGCCCAGAACCTCGCGCTGGCCATCACGGGTGACGCCGAGGGCGACATACACCGCCTTGTTCTTCACGGTCCGGCTGTCGGCATCGCGGATCTTCACGCGCAGCGCGTCGAAGATCACGATCGGATACATCCGCTCCAGCGCCCGGCTCTGCCATTCCCGGACCTCGTCCAGAACGGCGTCAGTGACACGGCTGATGAGGTCGGGTGAGACCTGCAGGCCATAGATGTCGAGTAGATGGGTCCGGATGTCCCGGACCGTCAGCCCGGCTGCGTAGAGCCCGATGATCTTGTCATCCATCCCGTCGATCCGGGTCTGGCCCTTCTTCACCAGTTCCGGCTCGAAGCTGCTGTCGCGGTCGCGAGGCACCGCCACCGGCATCTCGCCGTCCTGCCCCTTCAGCACCTTGGTCGAGACGCCATTCCGGCGATTGCTCTGACCCTGAGGAGCTTCCTTGCCCTCTTCATAGCCAAGATGCGCCGTCAGCTCGGCGCCGAGCATCCGCTCCATGAGCTTGATCTTCAGCTCTTTCATCAGCCCGGCCTCGCCGAGCAGGTCCTCAGGGCGCTCTACGCCCTTCAGAAGTTCGTCCAGCAGTTCCTTGGAGATCGTCATGCATGCTTCCTTTCGAAGAAGCATGGACCGGATCACTCATACACAGAAGATCTGACACTCTCGGGCTTGGCGAACTTCGCGTTATAGCGCGCCACGAAGCCCGGCAGGAACGCGTTCGCCGCCGCGATGTCCGAGATGCCGGCAAGACGCAGCTCCTTCACCAGCCGATCCTGCAGCGTGCGGTTGGCGCGCTCCACACGGCCCTTGGCCTGGCTCGAATGGGCGCACAGGATCTCGATCTGCAGCTCCGCCAGGGCCCGACCGAACTGGGTCATGCCGGTCATGTGGTCGCTGGGTTTCGGCACGCGAAACACCGAGTGCTTGTCACTGTAGAAGGCGACCGGGCGGCCATGTTGCACCAGGTAGCGCTCCAGTGCCTCGAAATAGCTGAACGTGCTCTCGGTGTTAGTGCCGGACGTATTCTCCCCAAAAGTGCCGTTTGAAAATTCCCCAGCTTTCCGGGTTTGAGCGCCAAGCTGTGGAGGGCATGCCCCCACAGCTTGGCAGCGGCCACATCGCATCACCTGATCATGCCGACCGGAATGGAGGCGACGGGTGATCAGACTTGGGGAAGTTGTCATGATCCATGACTTGAAACGGCAGGGGCTTTCGATCTCTGCCATCGCCCGCAAGGTCGGGCTCGACCGCAAGACAGTGCGCAAGCACCTGGAGAACGGCGTGACCGCACCGGTCTACGGTCCGCGCGCACCACGGCTGCGGCTCCTTGAGGGGTTCGAGCCTTATCTGCACGAACGGATCCTTGCCTATCCCGACCTGTCGGGCCGACGGCTTCTAAGGGAGATCCGTGGAATGGGGTATGGCGGGGGCTACACGGCCGTCACCGACTACCTTCGCGAAGTGCGTCCGGGTCGGGTAAAGCTCTTCGAACGCCGCTTCGAAACCCCGGCCGGTCGTCAGGGTCAGGTCGACTTCGCCCAGTTCCGGGTCGAGTTCGCCGATGAGCCCGGCGTGGTGCGGATCGTCTGGCTGTTCACCATGGTGCTTGGCCACAGCCGCTGGCTCTGGGGACGCTTCTGCGCCACGCAGGACCTGCAAACGGTGATGCGCTGTCATATCGATGCCTTCACCTCCATGGGCGGGGCGCCGCAGGAGCTGCTCTACGACCGGATGAAGACGGCGGTGATCGACGAGGACGCCGAAGGCGTGATTACCTACAATAGCTCGCTGGTCGCGCTACTCACGCATTACGGCGCGCTGCCAAGAGCGTGCCGCCCTTACCGGGCCAAGACCAAGGGCAAGGTCGAGCGTCCCTATCGCTATGTGCGGCAGGACTTCTTCCTCGCCCGGACCTTCCGCAACATGGACGACCTGAATGCCCAGTTCGAGGACTGGCGCACGACCATCGCCAACTCCCGCCTCCACGCAACGACCCGGCGGATCATCGATGAGCATTTCGCCGAAGAGCACCCACATCTGACCGCGTTGCCGGTCATCCCCTACAGCGCCGTCTTGACCGTGGAGCGGCGCGTGAGCCACGAGGGCATGGTTTCGGTGGGCGGCAATCTCTACAGCGTGCCGGACGCCACCCGCAAACGCGTGGTCGAAGTCCAGAACCATCCGCGCGAGATCCGCATTTTCGAGGATCGCGTGCTGATCGCCGTGCATCCGGTGCTGGAGGGCAAGAACCAGCGGCGGACCGATCCCAGTCACCGCAGACCCGTGCCGCCGAGACCGCCTGAGCTTTTGATGCCTGCCATGCCAGGACGGGTGACAGAGGTGGGGCGTCGACCGCTCGCCTTCTACGATGCCGTCGCCAAGCGGATGGCCTCAGGCGAGGGGCTGCGGAAATGACCGAAATCCTCGACCGCATTCGTGCCAGCCTTGTCGGCTTGCGCATGGCCCGGGCGCTCGAGGCGCTCGACCATACCCTCCGCCGGCTCGAGCGCGGCGAGATCACCGCCATCGAAGCCATCGACGGCCTGCTGGCGGAGGAGCATGTCACGCGTGAAGGGCGCAGAGTGACCGTCGCGGTGAAGACCGCGCGACTGATGCCGATCAAGACGCTCGAGAGCTTCGACTTCTCCTTCCAGCCTTCGCTCGATCGCGGTCGAATTCTGGCGCTGGCGCAACTCCACTTCATCGAGCGGGCGGAAGTCGTGCATCTGCTCGGCCCTCCGGGCACCGGAAAATCCCATCTCGCAACTGCCTTGGGCGTCGAGGCCGTCAGGGCCGGCAAGCGGGTCTACCGCGCCAGCCTGGCTGAGATCATCGACGCGCTCAGTCGGGCCGAGCGCGACGGCCGCTTGCCGGAAAAGCTCCGCTTCTTCAGCCGCAACAGCCTGCTCATCGTCGACGAGATCGGCTACCTGCCCATCACCCCTGGTGGCGCGAACCTGTTCTTCCAACTGGTAAACCACCGCTACGAGAAGGGCGCTATGATCCTGACTTCGAACCGCGGCTTTGCCGAATGGGGCGAAGTGTTCGGCGACCCGGTCGTTGCGACCGCGCTGCTCGATCGCCTCCTGCACCATGCGATCGTCGTCCAGATCGAAGGCGCCAGCTACCGCTTGCGGGCCCATGCCGACCTCATGCCCGAACATACCCGCGCTCACGCTACCATCGCGCCGCCTCCGCAGCCAAAACGCCGAGGGCGCCCCCCGAAAGATGGGAGGATCGATCAACTGCACGGCTGATCACCGCACCCGGAAACTGGGGAATTTTACTTCGGCACTTCTGGGGAAACTTCAGTCGGCGTTGACACTCGGAGGTGACGAAGCGCAGTTCCATCAGTGTGCTGGTGGCATCGTCGATGAACACCAGCAGCGTGCAGGGATCGCCGCGATCCTCGAACCAGCGATGCTCCGAGCCGTCGATCTGGATCAGCTCGCCGAAACATTCGCGGCGCAAACGCGGCTGGTGAAAGGCCCGGCGTTGCTTGCGCGACAGCCACAAGCCGTCCGCGACCATCCACTTGCGCAGGGTCTCGCGCGAGACTGTCAGGCCGTGGTCGTCCCGCAGCCGTTCCGCCGCCAGCGTCGGCCCGAAATCCGCATAGCTCTCGCGGATCAACGACAGGGCATAGTCGCGCTTGGCGGCATGGATCCGGTTGTTCGGAGCGCGCCCGCGCGCCCGGTGCCGGATCGCCGCCGCACCATCCGCACGATACCGCTTCAGCAGCCGGAAGATCTGGCGCCGGGTCAGCCCCAACAGGTGCCCGCCGCGCTGGACATCGATCCGACCGTCATCGATCTGCGCCAGAACCTCGACGCGCTGCAACTCGCGCTCGCTCATCAGAACCCATCCCATGCCCGTTCTCTCTGCCTGTGTTCGGTGCAGGCGAGAGTGACACTTCTGCATTGCTCATGGGTGACACTTTAGCTTTGCTGCTGCACACAACTTATACGTGTAATCATCATTATGTAATATATGAGTAATTTGGCCGAGGGCAATCTGAAAGCCAATCTTTTCCTTGCGCTCCATCTCAGCGTTCAATCGCGCTCTTGGCTGATTGTGGAACTAGGTAAGCGAAAGGCTCTCGCGCTATTGATAGGAAGTGGAGATTATGAACTGAGCGCTGCCTAGGAGCGACTGCGCGAAAAGGATCTCGAACAGGATCTAGAGCAAGAACGCCAGGTTTCCCGAGACATAGGCTATGACTACGATATGTAATCTTCCAATAAGTTACGAAGACGTCACATCACCACGAACTTCCGCCACTGTTCTGGAGAAAGCGTATAACCTGGGGTTCCTGGTGGGACGGCCATACCTTCTGATTTTGCGATATGATAGGCGGTCGCTGCCATGACATAGGTGTGGTTTCCATCAACAATTTCATCGCCCCGACCGACTTCCGATTGGCATATGATGATGGGCTTGGGGCCTTGGAGAAGGGTTCTGTTCATCAGAACAGAGGTATCCACGGTCCCTCCCTGCATGAGCCATTCGATATGATCAAAGTTGAAGGGAACCATCTCTAAGGGCAAATTTTTCTCTGCCCAAAGTCGCATAGGTACGACATCCAAAATCACTTCACGATTGCTCAGATTAGGAGACCTAAACACTTCGCTTTTCTGAGGAAGCATGCGGGGCTGCTTGGGTTTCCCTTTGTTAGCTTTCCGTCTTTCGTGCCGATTCAAAGAAATCTCCTAGCAAGGTGATCAGGCCGTAGCCGAGTGGTCATGTGAAGCGCTCAGCGTCGGGATAGCCGACACATCAACTTCGCGGGTGGCGTGCCAGGCATCGTAGGCCCCTTGCATCCTGATCCAGACCAGAGGCGCGTTCCCAAACAGCTTAGCAAGCCGCACGGCCACTTCCGGGCTGACGGGCTTCCGTTCGGCCAGAAGATCATGCAGGTGCTGGCGCGATACGCCGAGCATCCGCGCAATTTCGGCTTTCGATTTCCCAGTCGCGGGGATCACATCCTCGCGGAGCAGTTCGCCCGGATGCGTCGGGCAGCGGTTAGGGTTGCGGCTCATTCTCGCCTCCTAGTGATATTGCTCGTAGTCCAGCACATAGGCGTCGCCGTCGCGGAACTCGAAAGTGATGCACCACGGACCGTTCACGTGGACGGTGTAGCGCGTTGGCGTGTGCCCCCGCAGGCTGTGGAAGTCGAAGCCCGGGAGGTTCATGTCCTCAGGAGCCGTGGCCGCCTCGAGTGCATCCAAGCGCCGCAGGATGCGGCTGTGCATGCGTGCGTCGATCTTCGACTTGCCCGTTTCCCAAAGGGCTTTCAGCTGCTTGTGCGCAAAGGTCTTGATCATGACTATATGTAAGCTGATCGACGACAGATGTAAAGTGATAGCTTACTCTTTCTGCTGTGTGGCCCGAGAAGCCGAAGAAAATGAGATATTACTCCTTGCGATACTTGAAACCCTGAAGTGGTTGCTTATCTTTCCTCACATGACGACGAGACATGGAGAACCACTCAAAGACTGGGGCCTTGAGCCCTGTGGGGGCCTAAAGCCTCCGACATCGTCCTGTGCTCACCGGAGGGGACGCACGCCGCCGCGCGCGCGCCGCACCCGAAGTGGGCCGGGTGCGGCATCCTTGGGGTCACCCGCTGCTGTTTATCACTCCTGGCGAAGTGGGGCCGCAAATTCGCGGCTGCTAAGGAGAAATAAACATGTCGAAGAAGCGTCATCAGCAGCGTCGCCACCGGAAGAAGTCGGCGTGGATCGCGGTATGGACCGTGATCACTACGTGCGGGCTTTCGACCTACCGTATCTATCAGATGGCGAAAGCTATCTGGGAAGCTATCCGGTTCATCTTTGGGCTGGACTGATCGAGAAGATGGGTGCGAACACCTTTCCTTTATGGGGTATAGCCAAATCTTACGATTGCTTCCATGCGGAGCGCGGCAATCGCCGCGTTAATATTGGAGCGTCCGGGCGCGATGAGCCTCGGGTGAGTGGCGACCCCATAAGAGCCCCTTTTCGTTGAAGCAGAAAGGGTCAATCCATGAGAATGATAAACAACGCTCTTCGTATACTTAGATTGTACTACGGCATGAGTCAGTCTGAACTGGCTCACAAGCTCGATGTGTCTCAATCTTTAATATCCGAAGTAGAGCGAGACAACAAAGCTGTGACACTCGGACTGCTTGAGAAGTACAGTCAAGCACTGGGTATCAAAATGTCAAAACTTCTTTTCTTCGCTGAAGAAATGGAGGGAGAGCCGCCTGCGACTAGAGGTAAGCTGCTGATTGCGGGTAAGACACTTGCACTTCTTGAGAAAATTGCCCCAAGTGAACCGCTAGATGCAGCGCCGTAAGAAGAGACGGCGTGAGCTCTACCCCGCAGATAGGTCGCCCTTTTCTCAAAAGCTTACGCAGCGAGCTCTAGCTGAGTTAGTTGGCACCTCGGTGGGCGATTTGCACCGCGAGGTACACTACAAAGAGCCAGCTATCGTTCGACGCTCTCAAGTAACGGGGCGTGGAAAGCGTGCCAAGAAAAGGTATTTGGTCTATCCGGCTAAGTCATCTTCTCTTTACGGTGCCCACGAACAGCTCGCTGCGTGGCTCAATAGGATTGAGCAGCCTGATTATATCTTCAGTCCAAGGGTTGGGAGGACAACGAGGACGAACGCGGAGTACCACTCGGGTCAAAAGGCCTTCCTGCAGATCGACATTAAAAAGTTTTACCCTTCGACCACAAAAGAGATGATTAGGTCAGGGCTTATCAACGAATTCGGTATGTATCGTGATGTGGCAAACCTGATATCTGACTTAGTGACTATTGATGACAGGGCATCATTTGGTTCACCAGTCACCCCAGTTTTGATGACTATTGTGTTTCGAAAAATGTTTGATCAGATATATGAGTGTTGTCGATCTCGGGGGCTTCGTATGTCGGTGTGGGTCGACGATATAACTATTTCTGGGAAGTTTATTACCTCAGATCTCCTTGATGAAATTAGGGGGATCGTTCGGGAATACGGTCACAAAACGCATAAAATCCGTATCCGAAGTGCACGCGAGGGCGTGTGCATTACCGGCATTTGGCTTTACGGGAGAGATTTGAAGCCAGATCATGGGTATGATCAACGGCTTCGAGAGGCTCTGGACAGCCTATCTGAAGCTGAAAGGGAAGACGAATGGGAGCAGGCATCCCGGCGGGTGTTGTCGGCCGCTGGAAGTATCAGGCAGATTGTTGGGTCCACCTCCACGAGAGGCCAGCAGCTTGCAAATCTTGCTGAAGGTATAAGACGCGAGCGTCGGACGAGAATGGAGGTAGGATCGACAACCACCTCTCCCGTCCAGAAGGTCGCTTCTGTTTCCGATGATTGCGAGGACATTCCGTTCTAAATTCCACAACATCCTGAAGAAGCCTTTGCGCCACTTGTCTTCATGAAGAGCTGTGGCTTGGTGCCGCCACCTGTCTCAATCCTCACGCAAATCGGCGATTAAAAGCTCTTTGTCTGCAAGGCGTTCTTAGGCACCTGCAAGACGAGCCTGTAACGCTCTGAAATTACCGGCTACGCGGCCCCGGCTGTTTTAGGTTCACGGACATCGTCTTTAGGGTGCGGTTGAGCTATAACCGCCCCTGGCGCTGTCGGAGCGCCGCTTTACGGAACCCGGCCTTTGACCACCGCGCGCATGCACGTCTTATCCAAAGCCGCCTCGGCCTTTGTCTGGACTTGGCTGCCTGGCGAGGCCCGGCCCGTACCTGCTGGACGGCTGCACCGTGGTACGGATGGTCGGCATGATTTCGGCTACATGTCGGACTACCTCGATCGCTCCAATGCCATCGCGCTCGGCCCTGACCTGCCTTTGGCGCAGGGAATGCGGTCCCTTCCAGGCCCCGGTCTCACCGGGACATTGCGTGACGCCCTGCCCGGCCCCTGGGGCCGGCGCGTCACGCGTGCCTTGCAGCTCGGGCAGCACGAGGCTGATGCGGGCGCGGATGAAATTGGCGACATCGCCTACGGGTTGCTCGCAGGAACCGACGGGATCGGCGTTTTGTCCTTTCAAGCGTCGGCAACCAGCTTCGAGACACGGATCGCGCCCGAGACAGAACTGGAAGCCTTGGCCGAAGCTGCCCGTCGTATCGAACAGGGGCTCTCCCTGCCGGGGGATCTGGCAGCACCGCTCGTCCATGCCGTGGCAGTTGGCGGGACATCCCCCAAGGCGCTCGTGAACATCGAGGGTCGGTCTTGCATCGCGAAGTTCGGCAAGAGCCGTGACCCGCAAGATGGCCTTCGGGCGGAATATATGGGGCTCCGGCTTGCACAGCTGTGCCACATCGACGTTCCTCGTTTTGAGCTGCGGCGTCTCGGGGACCGGCTGGTGTTGCTCGTAGAGCGCTTCGATCGCGGGGAGAGCGGCGCCCGGCGGGCCATGGTCAGCGGGCAGACTCTCCTCGACCACGTCGATGCTCCGAGCCGCGAAGTATGCCATGGCGATGTCCTCGGCGCCGCAGCCGCATGGGCGCGCGATCCGGACGCGCTCTGCCGAGGGTTGTTCCGCCGAGCGGCTTTCGACACTCTTCTGGGCCGAGCCCCCGCTCATAGTCATGCCCTATTCTGGACGGGCCAAACCGTCGATCTCGCACCCGCGTTTGGTCTGAAACTGCCGAAACGCATTCCTCACGGTGTCCACCGGGCAACGGCGCTTTGCGTGCCGGACCGGGCCGCGCGCGTAACGCAGGTGCTGGACATGGCGCCGGGCTTTGGCCTGGACCCCGCCGCGGCCGCCGTCATCCTGGGCGGTCTTGTTGAAGGGATCCGACAGCATCACGCGGCGGTCGCGTCCGAGGCCGAAGTGAGCCGGACCCGACCCGCTGCCTGAGGGGCATGGCCATCGCCGCTCTCTTACTCGCTCGGTCGGATAAGGGCGCTCTCCCTGCTCCCTGGAAAGCCCGAGGGCAGCGCCGATGTCTTGGAACGTCCCCGGCCCATAGCGTTCAGGCGCTCCTCCGAGCGGGCTGCCGCAAGATGCGTGGCATACACCCCGTCCTTTGCGAGAACCGAAGCGCTGCCACGCTCCGGTCCTCCCGGCTGGAAGCGGGAGGAGCGAACTACCCGTCCAGCCGATAAACAACATGGGGCCGGCGGACACGCCGACAAGGCGCCGTCATCAGTCCTTGCCGGCGCAGACGACACCTCATAGCTGTCCCGATGCCGGCCTGGGCGGCCAGAACCGTCCTTGCCGGTTGCAGCACGCCGTCGAACGCGTGCCGGGAGCCGAGGGGCTGTTTTCCTTCCCCTCGGCTCTGTAACACACCAGGTTCCAGCAGGGCGGTAGCACCGAACCGCGGATGGAAAGACCCGTCATGAAGGGTGTCGCGATATCCGGGCTTGCTTGCACCACAGCGGCCGCTGGCGTCGTGGGCCCGACGCGAAACAGAAGCTCACCCTCCTTGCCGCCGACCGAGCTGAGACACCGGCTGGATCTCGAACCCGCCCACGCCAAAGGCACCCCTTTACGGGACGCCCGTTCCCTCATCGCCTGCCATTGCACGGTGTGCTCTCCGCGATTTTGTCGCTCGATAATGCGAATGGCCCTTCCCTTACCCTCTTGCCTCGACGAGGCTGACCATACGTCAACGGCTTTGGTCTATCGTTGATGCTCTTTCTGGTTCTTAACGAGTGCTGGCCTGGCTCCACTCCCTCGGGGCCAGGCCGTTTCCCCTGCCCGACATCTGCAGGCCCGGCGACGCTCCATGCCTGGCCATCCGGTATTATAGGTCCCATGACGCGGCGGCCGGAACACGGTCCATCCGGAATCCGTGGCGCCCGGCTTCGTGCCAGGGGGGCGGACCCTCTCACCTGCGCGCCCGGCGTTTTGCTGCGCCGAAATAGCAGCAGTGAACGGCGCTCTGAGCGAGCGGCGCCTCCGGCAAAGTGACCCTGCCGGCACCGGGCCTGGAACCTGCGTTTGCAATATAGTCATCTTGCAGTTCGGGGGCACTCGAGGATGGCCCCGGCTCCGTATCTGACGGCCGCTCTGCTCCCGCGGGTTCGGGCGTCTGCGACCAAGATCCCGCCGCCAGCCGACGCGTGCCGCATCCGCGTGGGCCTTGGGCGCGCAGCGCCGATACAGCACGGCATTGCGATCTCGCGCACACATGTCGGTCCAGGCGCGGCCAATGGGCGACCATGGCAGGGTCGATACGATTTGCTGCCCGGCGCTCTGGGGCCGAGAGCCAGCCAAAGGGGGGGCGAAGACGACGCCGACCTGACGGACCGCTCAAGAACAGCTCTCCTGAATGAGACGACGCGCTCCACAGCCACCGCTGTCTGACAGGCGCTGCGGCGCGAAAGCCAGCCGCCGCCGGGGGCTGTGCGGGATAGACGCAGCCACCCTTCGCGCGGCGGCCAATCGGGCCCGAAGATCGATGGCTGTCCGGCTTTCATCGAACGCGCCCAGCTGTGCATGGGCTGAGGCGCTCCGACAGTGTCGCGAACCGGCCCACGTGAGCTTCGATCTGTAAACGGCTCTCGTAAAATGAAATTATGTGAAGATGCGATTGGCGCTGCGTCCGCCCACTCACCGGAGAGGCGCGCAGAGCGGTTCGTCCGCGGGCGGCACGCCGTCGTCCCAGTGGCCCCGTCAGGATCAGCCCCATGGTCCAGGATCGGTCCATGCCCGAGCTGCCGGGGCGGGCTAGTCGGACACGATCTCCACGAAGCGCTCGTACTGCGCCGTGACGTCCTGGGCTTCCCGAAAAGCCCGGGCCCGTTCCCGGTCCAGGCATAGGAGGTAGTCCGACACCGCCGAGAGATAGGTCTCGAAGTCCTGGCGCAGCAGATCGGCATAGGCCCGCACTTCGCCCGGCGCGGAGGGCAGATAGGGCTTTTGCGGCGCCAGGCAGCTCTGCGCGACCGCGGGCGCCGCCGCGCCGCATGACAGGATAACTATTGTGACCATTGTGCGGCGGAAATGTGCTATCACGGCTGAAGCCCTTGCTTTGAAATGGTAATTTGGGTGGCGGCCGGTTTCTCCAAAACCGGGTGCAAGCGACAGAAAACGCAATCTGCACGGTTGCTGACAAAATAACAATATTGTAGCGGTGGCGTCATCTTGTCTGGGCGCCTGCTGCCGCTGCTGCGGAAGTTGGGAGGCACGGCCGGACGCATGTTCAAAGCAGCGCCAAATGTGGTCGTCGAAGAGACATTCAGAAAACTGCTCGCGCGCGGCTACCGCGCCGAGATCGTCTGCGCGGAAAGCGCCACCAAGCAGCACGCCACCTGGTACGGCCGGTGGTATCTGCGGGCCGTTTCGGACGAGAACGGAGAAGAACACCTGCTGGTCACCGCCCGCGGGCGTGGCGAGAAGGATCTGGCGCCGCGCTACTTCCGCACGGTGCCCGGGCTCATCAGCTTCCTCTACGATCAAGGCTGCAAGTTCGTGGACATCCCGCTGGAAGCGGGCACGCGGGCCCTGCAACGCAGGCAATGCAAACAGGACGCCACGCCATAGCGCCGCTCTCGGCGCGGCTCTCCTTGCCGCCGCGCTCGTCCCGCCAACCGCCCATGCGCAGGGCCTGGTCATGGTCATGCGCGCGGATGGGCGCCTCGAGGCGCAATCCCCGCAAAGCGCGTTCTCGCGGCACTACGGCGATGCGCGCCGGCCTGTCCGCGCCGGCCTGCGCCCGGTGCGCGCGGACGACTCGGTAAAGGCCGACGCCGGCAAACCAGACCCTGCGGCGCCGGACGGGCGGGTGGCTGTCCCCGCGCCGGCCGTCCTGCACGCCATCGATGCGACAGCCATCCGCTATGGCGCGCATCCCGCGCTGCGACAGCTCGGCATGTCGGTGTCGCAATGGCGCCACCTGTTCCGCGCCAATATCGAAATCGAGAGCGCCTACGACCCGCGCGCCCGCAGCCCCGTCGGCGCGATCGGGCTGGGACAGCTCATGCCCGCCACGGCGACCACCCTCGGGGTCGACCCGCATGATTGGCGGCAAAACCTGGACGGGTCGGCCCGATACCTGCTGGAGCAGCTGGCCCGGTTCCAGGACCCGCGCCTGGCGCTCGCGGCCTACAACGCGGGGCCCGATGCGGTGGTCCAGAACGGGGGCATTCCCCCGTACCGAGAAACCCGAAACCACGTCCTCAAGGTGATGGGGGTCGTTGCCCGGCTGCAAGGAGATCTAGGATGAAGCTCACTCTCACCCATATGGCGCTGGCGGTCGTGCTGACCTGCGCCCTGGCCGAACCGGCGCTGGCGCAGGAGCTGGACCTGTCGCCGGTCCAGGACCTGCTGCAAGGCATCGTCGACGCGATCACCGGACCGCTTGGCATGGTGATCGGGACGCTGGCGCTGATCGGCGTCTTCCTGACCTGGCTGTTTGGCATCCTCGATTTCCGGCAGGCACTGTGGACCGTGATCGCCATCGCGGGCGTCGCCGCCGCGCCAACCATCGTCTCGACCATCTGGAACACCTGAGGCCGACGCGCGATGTCTGAGCGCTCCCCTGTCTATCTCGGACTGACGCAGCCGCCCAAGCTCCTTGGCCTGCCGATCATGTACGCGATGATCTGGATGTTCGGATCCGTGCTGGTCTTCGTGTGGGTGCAAAGCCTGCTCGTCGCGCTGATCGCCCTCGCCGCCTACCCGGTCTTGTGGAAGGCGGCGGATTGGGATCCGCATTTCATCGACGTGATCGCCACCACCCTCCAGGAGACGCCGCCGACGCGAAACCGCCGCCGGCACGGGGGTGACAGCTATGCCCCTTGAGGATGAAGGCCTCCTGCCCCGCTGGTTCGCCCGGGAGCGGCACATGGCCGCGCTGCTGCCTTACGTGTCGCTGGTCGACGACACGACGATCCGCACCCGGGGCAACGCGCTGATGCAATGCATTCGGCTCGATGGTCTCAACAGCTACACCACCGAGGACGCGCTTCTCGACAAGACCCGGGCGCTATTCGCCCATATCGTCGCGCAGTCCGGCGCGGATTATGCCTTCTACGTCCACAAGGTGTCCCGCCCCGTCGCGCATGATCTTCCGGCGGTGACCGAGGGCGACTTCGCGCAGGCGGTCGATGCCCGCTGGCGGGCCCATCTCGACGGAGGCAGGCTGCGCGACAAGAGCCTGACCCTCACGGTCCTGCGCCGTCCTACGCTGGGCGCCAAGGTGCCGCTGCGCCGGGCGGCGTCGATGGCGACGCTGCGCGCCGAGACGACAAAAGCGCTGCGGCGCCTCAACGAGGTCACGAGTTTCCTGCGATCGACCTTCGCCCCGCTCAACGCCCGGCTGCTGTCGGCGCAGACCGGAGAGCTGCTGGGGTTCCTGGGCGCGCTGAACACGGGCCGGGAAAGCCCGATCCACCGCGGATCGTCCTATGGCTACGTGGCCCAGGACGTGGCGAACACCCGGGTCACGTTCAAGGGGCCAAACTTCCATCTGTCGGAGGGCCCGCTCGGGCGGCGCGTGGGGACCACCTATGCCCTCAAGAGCTATCACAGCACCTCGCACTGCACGATGTTCGACGAGCTGAACCTGCCCGTCGATATGGTCGTCACGCAGTCCTTCAGCGCCATCAACTCCAACCTCATGTCGGGGCGGATCAAGCGGCAGATGCGGCTCAGGCGCGCCGCCGATGACGGGGCACTGTCGCTCATGGAGGAAATGCCGACCGCGCTCGACGATCTCGAAACCGGGCGGCTGAGCTTCGGGCTGCACCACATGACGGCGACGGTCTTTGCCGAAACCGAAGGTGAGCTCGACAGCATTGGCGCCGAGCTGCGCAACATCGCGAGCAGCCAAGGCATCACGATGGTCAATGAAAGCTTCGCCGCGAAGACCCATTACTTTGCCCAACACCCCGGCAACGGTGCCAAGCGAAGCCGCAAGGCCACGGTCACGAACCACAATTTTGCCGATTACGCCGCCTTCCACCGGCCGCAGATGGGCAAGACCGGCGACCGGGTGCCCTGGGGCGTGCCCGTCACCCTGTTTCCGACCGTGGATCGCGGCGGCTTTCGCTTCAACTTCCACGAGGAGGGCCGGCCCGACAAGGAGCCCACGGGCGGCCACACGCTGATCCTGGGGCGCCCCGGCTCCGGCAAGTCGGTCCTCGCGGCCTTCCTGATGACCCAGGCCAAGCGCGCCGGGGCGCGGCTTTTCGTCTTCGACTACCGGCGCGGGATGGAAATGGCGGTGCGCGCCAATGGCGGGCGCTACACCTCGATCCATGCCGGCGAGCGAACCGGTCTCAACCCCTTGCGCACGGAGACCGATGCGCGCGGCCAGGCCTGGCTGGCGGACTGGCTGTCGGCGCTGATCCACCGCCCCGACAGGCCGCTTGCGCCCACGCAGGTCAACCGCATCCAGGAGATCGTGCGCCAGAACGCGCAGGCGCGTGAGGATCTGCGCAACTGGACCGACCTGGCCTCGCTGTTCAGCTCGACCGATGACGAGGGCGATCTGCACGAGCGCTTGGTCGAGTGGACGGAAGGCGGGCGGTACGGCTGGATCTTCGGGACCAACCAGGAGGACAGCTTCTCGCTCGCGGGCGAGACGGTGGGGTTCGATCTGACCGGGGTTCTGGACAGCGAGAGCGACAAGGAGCGCATGGCGGTGCTCTCCTATCTGTTTCGCCGGGTGGAGCGCCAGATCGAGGACCGGCGGCGCACGATCATCATCATCGACGAGGCCTGGAAGGCGCTCGACAACCCCTACTTCGCGGAGCGGCTGAGCAACTGGCTGGTCACGGCCCGCAAGCAAAACGCGGTCGTGGTGATGATGACCCAATATGTCAGCCAGCTCAAACGCACGACGGTCGGCCAGACCATCGTCGAGGCGGTCCCGACCCAGATCCTGCTGCCCAACATCCGCGCGCGCCGGGGCGATTACGATCTGCTCGGCCTGCAGGAAAAGGAGCTCGATGTGCTGCTCAACTCGGGCAGCACGTCGCGGCTGGGGCTGGTGCGCGACGATCAGGGTGCGGTGCTGATCGACGCCGATTTGAGCCCGCTGGGCGATCTTCTGACCGTGCTGGGCGGGATGGACAAGGGCGAGGCGCTGGTCGGCGCCGATTACCGCACCCGCCCTGATTTCTGGAGGATCTGATGAAAGCTGTGTCTGCGATTGCCCTTCTCATGGCGATGAGCCTTGCCGGCTGCGGCGACACGCCTTCGCGCGCGACCTGCTTTGGCTTCGTGCAAGAGAAGGGCCCGTGCCGCTTCACCCCGGTGCCCGCCGAGCCGTGGGAGGTCGCCCATGACGGGGTCGGCTAGGCATGGGGTGCTCGGGATCTGCGCCTCGTTGGTGCTCGCGCCCGGCCTGGGCCACGCGCAGGGCCTGCCGGTGTTCGATGCCCAAAAGAGCGCGCAGATTGAGCTCCTTCTTGCGCAGACCAGGCGCGATCTGCTGGTGCAGCGCGAGGTTCTGGAGACGGCAGAGCGACTGGTCGCACTCGAGCAGGACCAGCTCGACGCCCTGGCCGATATCCAGGCGGCGGCCAGCATCGGCGACACGGATGTGCCCGGCCTGGTGACAGCTCTCGAAGAGGGAGGCTCGGATCCGTCGGCCTCGGAAACGCTCTACGCCGCGGTCGACACCAATCCCGGCGCCGCCCAGATGTTCGGCCCCACTCGGGACAAGACCGGCGCGCCGGACCCGGCCAGCGGCGGCGGCGCGGTCACGGACCGCTTCGGTGATGCCAGCGGCTCGATCGAGGCGCTGATCATCCGCGTGGCCAAGGCCACGCATGGCCGCCCCGGGATCAGCGCGGCCGGGCTTTCGGTCGTGCAATGGCGCGCGCTTCTCCAAGCCCTGATCTGGCAGGAAAGCCGTTTCACGATTGGGGCCAGATCGCCGGTCGGCGCCTTCGGTCTCACGCAAATCATGCCCGGCACGGCCAGCGACCTCGGCATCCACCCGGAGTATTACGACAGCCCCTATCTGCAGGTGGAGGGCGGCGCCCGCTATCTCGCCGCGATGCTGGAGATGTTCGAGGGCAACATCATTCACGCGCTGGCGGCCTACAATGCGGGCCCCGGCCACGTGCAGGACTATGGCGGCGTGCCCCCTTTCGCGGAAACGCAGCACTACGTGCACGCCGTCCCTGCCCGCTACAACCACTACCTGCGCCGCATCGGCGGCGTGGAGGCGCGCGGCACCATCGATCCGGTCATGCTTGCCAATGCGAGCATGAGCATGACCGCGCATGGTGCAGGCGTGTATGGCGACTATGCCCTGACCTCGGTGCATGCGGCGGCGACGCGCATCGCTGCGATCATCGCACGGATCGGCGAGACCGAAGACGTCCAGGAGGCCTACGCCCTCAACAGCTACGCCCGAGCCGAGCTGGCGCGGCTGGTGGCCATCCGCACGCGGCTTAAGGCGGCGCGGACCCGAGCGCTGTCTGCCGAGCAAATCGCGATGGCCGCAGCGCAGGCGCAGGAGCGGCGCTTCGAGGCAATGCGCATGGAGGACTTCGAGTGACGCCTTTCTCGAATAGGATCGGCCGGTGGATCCGCGCCATGTCCCTGGCGGGCGCGAGCGCGATCTGCGCGAGCGGCGCGCAGGCGCAGGGCATGCCGGTGGTCGACACGCAAAACATCGCCCAGGAAATCCGCCAGATCCAGCAGATGCTCGAGGATTACGGCATCCAGACCGATCAGCTCGATCGTCTGCTCGAGCAGGTCGACCTGCTGCACAGCCAGATCGCGCAGCTCGAAGACACCCATGCCGCGTTGACCGGGCCCACCGAGGTGGCGGCGATGCTGATGGAGAACGGCGATCTCAACGGCCTTCTCGACCAGGAGTTCGGCAACATGATCGACCTGGCCCAGGGTGTGGCCAAGGGCGACTTCTCGGGCCTGATCGGCGGCGCGGCGCCGCGGATGCAAACGCAGATGGAGCGGGTGCTCGCGGAGGCGGGCTTTGGCGAGGACGCGCTCTCGGAGATGGCGGCGAGCGGCCAGCGCGGCGCCGGGAACGTGGCCACCCGCGCCTCGACCGGCGCGGTCATGTCCGCGGCCGCGCAAAACAGCCACCGCGAGGCCGCGCAGTCCCTCGAGCGGGTGGACGCGCTGGTGGGCATGATCCCCGCCATGGAGACCCTCAAGGCGAGCGTCGATCACAACACCCGCGTTACGGCGGAGCTTGCGATCGCCATGACCCGGATGTGGGAGCTCGAGGCCATCCAGACGGTGGGTGCTGGCCAGGGCGGCGTCGTGGACGCGGCCACGATCGCGCAGGAGCAGCGCTTCATGGACTTCACCCTGCCGGATTTCGAATGAGCGAGGCCGGTGTGACGAAGCCCGAAGATATCCTCGAGGAAGAACTCGTCTACGGCGCGCGGCGGCGCGAGCGGCTGTGGCAGAAGCTGGCGCTTGGTGGCGCGGTGTTCGGCGTCATGGGCTGCCTGGCGGCCGCGGCCGTCGCGGTGTTCGATGTCGACCCGCCGCCCGTTGTCGTGCCGGTCGACAGCGACACCGGAATGGCGGTGCCGAACGCGGCGGTGGAGGCGGTGTCGCTCACCGAGCGGCCGGCGATCATCCAGGCCGAGATCTTTCGCTACGTGACCGCGCGGGAGACCTACAACCAGCTCGACAACGACCTGCGCATCAAGCGCGTCCTCGCCCTGTCGGACGGCCATGCGCAGGCCTCGTTGCGCCAGCTCTGGACCAGCGGGCATGCCGATTATCCGCCGAACAATTACGGCGAAGAGGCGCGGCTCGAGGTGCAGGTCGACTCGATCAATCTCATCGCGAACAACCGCGCGCAGGTGCGGTTTCGCAAGCAGCTCACCTCGCAGGACGGCACGCAGACAGGGCGTTTTACCGCCACGCTCCTTTATGCGTTCCGGCCCGCACGGATGCGGCAGATCGATGAGGTCTGGCGCAATCCGTTCGGCTTCACGGTGACCGAATACGCGGTCGTCCCCGACAGGCAGGAGTGAGGGCATGACACGACGAGGTCTCTGCAGCTTGACGCTTTGGGCCGCGCTGGCGGCCAGTACCGCATCGGCGGAATACGCGCCGCGGCCCGGGGCCCATGACAGCCGCGTCCGCACCGCCACCTATCGCGATGGCGAGGTCTACCGGATCAACGTCTCGATGACCCATGTGACGAGCATCGAGTTCGGCCCGGGCGAGACCATTCGCTCGATCATCGCGGGCGACACGGAGGGCTTTTTGCTGGACGGGGTCCCCGGCGGGCAGGCCTTCGCGGTCAAGCCCCGGGCGCCCGGGATCTCGACCAACATCACCGTCTACACCGACCGCCGCAGCTACTATTTCTCGGTCACGGAAACGCAGAGCCCGACCTATTACGTGGTCCGGTTCGACTATCCGCAAGAGCGCCGCGCGGCGCCGCAGGAGGCCGTTGCGGGCCGCGCGCCCAACACCAATTACGGGGTCAGCGGATCGCCCGAGATCACCCCGACCGCGATCTGGGATGACGGGACCTTCACCTATTTCCGCTTTGCGCGACACGCGCCGGTCCCGTCGATCTTCAAATGGTCGAACGGCCGCGAGCGCGCGGTCAACGCCATGGCGATTGAGAGCGACGTGATCCGGGTCTCCGGGGTCAACGCCCGCTGGGTGCTGCGCCTAGGCGACCAGGAGCTTTGCGTCGAGGCCCTGCCGCCGCAAGGTGTCCGGCCATGAGCGCGCAGACCAACGATGGCCGCGACGATGGCAGCCTCGAGGCGCGGCTGAAGGCCCTCGACAGCCGCGAGAGCGCGGGAGGGCGGCGTGGTTGGTCGAAAGTCTCGCCGGTGGCCGTGCTGGGCGGGCTCGCGGGGTTGGGCCTCTTGAGCGGCCTTCTCTATGTGGCAGCGCAGCCCGAGGCCAAGGAGCAGTTGCAGACCAGCGTGCCGGCGGAGTTTCAGCCCGAGGGCGACAGCTTCGGCCAGATCACCCCGACGCCCGTGGTCCAGCCCACGCCCGCCCCCGAGATCGACCCAAAGCCGCAGCCGGCGGCCGCGCCGAACGCCGCCCTGCTCGAACGCATCGATCGGCTGCAGGCCGAGATCGAAAGCCTGCGCGACGCGCCGGCCGAGGAGGACGACAACTCGGCGCAGGATGCCCGGACGGAGGCGTTGCTGGCGCGCATCGACACGATGCAGGAGAGCAACGAGGAGGCGCAGGCCGCGCTCGAGCGCCAACTCGCCGATCGCGATCGTGCCCTGCGGCGGCTGCAAGCCGATCTCGATCTCGCGCGGCTGGGGGCACCCGGCGGCGCGCCGGCGCCGGCGGGTCTTGGGCCGAACGCCGAAGAACAGCGCCGGCTTGCGGAACTGGAACGGCGCCGCCAGGAAGCGCGCGACTTCCAGCTCGCGCGCAACGACAGCGGTATCGTTGCCTTTGGCGGAGGTGGGCAAGACGAGAGCGCAAGCCAAGACCCGGCCGAGCGCAGGCTCGATGCGGGCACCGCGTTCGTGCGCAATGGCGCGGCCACGGCGGACGTCACGCAGGCGGAGGCGATTGCAAACCCGTCGCACACGGTGCCCCAGGGCACGCTGATCCAGGCGTCGCTCGAGACGGCCGTCGACAGCTCGACGCCCGGACAGGTGCGGGCGCTCGTCTCGGAGAGCGTCTATGCCTATGACGGTGCCCGCGTTCTGATCCCGCGCGGCGCGCGGCTGATCGGGCGCTATCAATCCGGCGCGGAGATCGCGCAAAAGCGCATCACCATTGCCTGGGACCGGATCCTCCTGCCCTCCGGGCAGAGCGTGGAGATCAGCGCCTTCGGCGGCGACGCGCTTGGCCGCGCCGGCGTGGGCGGCGTTGTCGACACGCGCTTCAAGGAACGGCTAGGCGCCGCGGCTCTGATCACGCTGATCTCGGCCGGCGCAAGTTACGGTGCCGGGCAGATCGAGGACGAGGCCGCCTCTGGCGCAGCGGACCGGCTGGGCCGCGATGTCGAGACGGCCGCAGACGGCGCCCTCAACGATGCCGTCTCGCTCGGGCCGGTGATCCATGTCGCCCAAGGCGCGAGGGTGACGGTCATGGTCGACCGGGACCTGGAGATCTACTGATGGGGTCGGGCTATCTTGAAAGCTCTCTCGACCGTATTCCCGAGGCCGCGCGGCAGGACGTGATCGAGATCTGCATCAACCCGGATGGCCGGGTGTGGGGCGAGTTCCACGGCGACCATTTCATGCGCCCCCTCGAGACGGTCCTGTCGCAGACCCAGGCGCGCGATCTCGCCAACCAGGTGGCCTCGGCCACGAACACGACGATGAGCAAAGCCAAGCCCGTGGTCTCGGTCAGCATCGACTATCGCGGCCGCCCGATCCGGGCGCAGGTCATGGTGGCGCCTGTCGTCGCATATGGCGCCTCGATCTCGCTGCGGTTTTTCACCAACCTGCCGCTCGAGCAGATCGAGCTTTCCTTCCTCTACGGCGAGGAGCGCAGCCTGGACCGGTTGCGCCAGAAGCGAAGCCGCGCGCTGCGCGCCATCGTCGCCCGCGGTGACATCGCCGCTTGCTTGCGGTTTTGCGTCGATCACAAGCTCAACATGGTCGTGGCCGGCGGCACCTCGACCGGCAAGACGATCGTGGCGCGCAAGATCCTCTCCCATGTCCCCGCCGACGAGCGGATCGTCACCATCGAGGAGGCGGCGGAACTGCTGCCCGCACAACCCAACGCGGTCACGCTCATCGCCAACCGCGACGTCGAGCCCCAGGCGGCCGATGCGCTGCTGACCTCGGCGCTGCGGATGCGGCCGGACCGGATCGTTCTGGGCGAGGTGCGCGGGTCTGAGGCCATGACCTTTCTCGAGGCGATCAACACCGGACATGGCGGCTCGATGACGACGCTTCATGCCGAGACACCGCAACTCGCCATGCAGCGCCTCGCCATCGCGGCGCTGAAAACCCACGTCCCGATGACCCATGCCGACATGCTGCGCTACATCGAAAGCTCGATCGACGTGGTCATCCAGACCGGCCGTCTGAACGGCCAACGGGGCATCACCGAATTCTTCCTGCCAGGCGCGGACGACAAGGAGGGCCACGGCCATGACGACGTTTGAGTATGCGACGGAGATCGTGCCTGCGCGCGATGAGAAGAAAACAAATCAAGCGCTTGAACAACTGGGGTCTCAAGGTTGGGAGCTTGTTTCGGCAGTCCCGGTCGGCCTGACCCATACCCGGTTGTTCTTCAAGCGGCCGGTGACTTCCGGTGCAGAGGTAGCATGACTGGAGACAGCATCATCGCCGTACTCATGGCAGCTCTTGTCGCCTCTGCCTCCTCCGCACAAGGCAGCTTCACGTTACCTGATTTGAAGGAAGAACCCACAAACCCGGATTGTCCGAATGCGCCTGTTCGGCCCGAACGGATCAAGGGAATGACCGCAATAGAGTTGGCGACCGAGCTCTATAAGCAAGAGGGCTACCGCAACGTGGTCGAAGCCGGGGAATGCACCTGTGACCTGCGCTTCCCCGACTGGGACACCGTTACAGCGGCGATGGAGACGGAGTTCGCCGGAATATCGCGTTTCAGGTTTCTGGAGATCATTCCGGATATTCGGAGGGCGACAAAGGCCTACCGGCGTGAGGGGCGGCCGATCTGTCAAGCGGTCGGGCTCTGGTAGGGAGGGTCGTATGGGTGTTGTCACGTTCTTCGTCGAAACGACAGACGGGTTTCTCGACAATGCGGCGGAGACCCAATTCGGCATGGTCGCGGCCACGGTAGGCACCCTTGGGACCGTGACCTGCACGCTGGTCGTAATCTTCGTGTTTCTGAACCTGGCCTTCGGCTTTCGCGACATGGATGGGCGGATGACCTTTTGGCTGGTGGTCAAGATGGTGCTGATCGCCATCTTCGCGCAAAGCTGGACGCAGTTCAGCACCTTCTCATCGGCGCTGCTCGATGGCATCGATTCCATCGCAGGAGCGCTGGTGGCCTCGGTCGGCGGTGGAGCAATCGGGCCCTCTGGTACGTTCGCCGAAGAGTTCGATGTCCTGATCGGGACCATGACCGAGTATCTCGACGCGATTGCCGACAGCATGAACTGGATGACAGGGGCCGTCATCAATGGCATCGGCCTGGTCCTTCTCAGCCTCCTGGGCGGCATCGCCGCCTTCATCGTGGTCTTCGCGCGCGTGGTGATGACGCTCATGCTGGCCCTGGCGCCAATCATGATCTTCCTGACTCTGTTCGACGCGACGAAGGACTACTTCCTCCGCTGGGTCAGCTCGACCGCTTCCTTTGCCCTTTATCCCGTGGTCGTGGCGGGCGTATTCGCGACCATCATCGGTGTTGGGCGAGAGCTGATGGAGACATTGGGTGCACCTGACGCCGCCGATAATATTGGCGCGCTAGTTCCCTTCTTCATGCTCATTCTCATGTCGAAAGCGTTCATCTTGGCCACGCCGTTTCTCGTGCGCGCGATCTCGGGCAACGTGGTGATGCCGACGATGCAGGCGGTCAGTCCGGACGGAGCCCGCGGCTTTTCGGCCGGGCTCGCCAACACGCGAGGTTCGCAGAACCGGGCCGAAAGAGGAGCGCGAAGTGACACCGAACTCGCTGGCGCCGCCACGCGCCATATAGCGACAGGCGCCGGCGCGCAGGTTCAGCGGATCATGCAGCGCAACAAGCGACTGATGTAGAAAGTCCCCGCTGGCGCAGGTCTTCGTTACGGCGGGGATCAGCGCGAACATGTCGTTCGTGCGGAGAGTACAAATGCATGCCAGGTAGGAAATTCTCGGGCTTCTATGCGTGTGCGCCAGCAGGCACGGTCTACTGTTCTTAACGTAAGCTGCCGCGCCTAGCCCCCATCACGGCGACGCGTAATGTTAAAATCATGCTCACTATGTGCGTCCAAATCTACAGAAGGGGCGTTAATGTTGCATCTAGGTAACATTAAGAAGGAGAGCATAAGACGCCTGCAGACCGTTTCCGGCCGCCCATTGACCATAATGTTTCCTAAAAATAACATGTATGTACTTTGCGTTCACTGGAGGCTACATTATGGCGGTTGCGATCAAGACGCCCCGGGCGGCCCGCAAGGAGCTCATGACTCTCGGGGAACACATCCGCGTTGCACGTCTACGTCGAAAGCTGACGGCCGAAATCGTCGCGCAGCGCGCTGGAACAACCCGGCAGACCGTGGCCAAGATCGAAGGCGGGGATCCAGCAGTCAAAATCGGCACCTACGCAGCAGTGCTACAGGCCCTTGGCCTCCTGAAAGGATGGGGGCATCTCGACGACCCGGTCGGTGATCAGATGTCCCTCGATGCGCTTCCCAAGCGAGCAAGGCTGAAGAATGGTTGAGGTCTGGATCGATTGGAAAGGCTTGCGCCGGGTTGGCACGCTGCACCGGACCGCGGGGCGGGGCCGGGAGCGAGTATCCTTCACGTATCATGAAGAATGGCTCGCTGACGAAAACGCCTTCGGCCTTTCGCCGAACATGCCTCTAGGTCCGGGGCAATTCGTGCCAGAGGCAGGCCAGGACATGCTCGCCCCGCTCGGGGATTCCTCTCCGGACACGTGGGGCCGGACCGTCATGCGACGCTATGAAGGGCGGATGGCCAAGGCGGAGGAACGACGCCCGAAGACGCTGCAAGAGGCCGACTACCTTTTGGGCGTCAACGACGAAACTCGGTTGGGCGCGCTACGGTACAAGGTCGATGGCGAGTTCCAGGCGCGCGAGGGGATCGGCGTGCCTGCGCTGCTCAGTCTCGGAGATCTGCTCCAAGCATCCCAGCGTGTTCTGCGTGGCGATGAGACCACCGAAGACCTCAGAATGCTGTTTGCTCCGGGAAGCTCTCTGGGGGGCGCACGGCCGAAGGCCAGTATCCTCGATCAGCATGGGCGCCTTTCCGTTGCGAAGTTTCCGAAGGAGACGGACACCCACTGCGTCGAACGATGGGAAGCTATCGCGCTCGAGCTGGCCCGGCGTGCGGGAATAACGGTTGCGGATCACACCCTTGAAATGGCCGGCGACAAACCGGTCTTTCTGTCCCACCGATTTGATCGGGAGGATCAAGGCAGGATCCCCTTCATCTCGGCGATGGCCATGCTCAACGGGCGGGATGGAGAAAGCTACAGCTACCTAGATCTGGCGGACGTGATCACCTCGGAAAGCGTGACCCCGGACGAGGATCGCGAGGAGCTCTACAGGCGGGTCGCTTTTTCCATCCTCGTGACGAACCTCGATGACCACATGCGCAATCATGGGTTTTTGCGCGGAAGGGGCGGCTGGCACCTGTCACCCGCCTACGACATCAACCCGGTTCCCAACCAACCGCGCGTGCTCAAGAGCTACGTGGATGACGACAATCCGGATGCCAGCATCGAACTGCACCGCTCTCAGCACGAGAATTACCTTCTCGAAGCCGAAGATGCCGATCGCATCATTGCAGAGGTAGCCGAGGCCACAAAAGCTTGGAGGGATGTCGCCCGCAACTTGGGCGCCCCGGAACGGGAGATAAAAGAGATGGCGACCGCCTTCGAGCACGAGGAGGCGGATTTGGCGCGATAGCAGAGCGGGCCATCAACAGGCAGCTTCACGTCATCACCCGACCCCCTCACTCAACACCCCGTTCTCCGTCTCGCGATCGATCAAGGCGCTGAGGCTGCTCACCCCCTGCTGCAGGGCCTCGCGGTCCTCGATGCGCGCGCCCTGCCCGCCGCTCAGCGGCCGCGCGGCTTTCGCAGGGGACGCGGTGGCCAATTGGCTGTCGCTGATGGCCCGTGAGCGCCGTCGCCGTCCCGGCCGGATCGCCCGTCCATCCGGAGAGGCGGTCTCGCTGGCCTGGCGAATGCTCATGGTCTCGTCGGACGGAGCCGAGGCGGGTTGCGGATTGGCGGGCGCCGGCGCCGGACTCGGGGCCTCCGCCGTCTCTCGACCGGGCGGCGTGGCGCCGGCCCCATCCTCGGATATGTCCGGCTCGGTCGTCGGCTCCGCTTTGGTCCGGGCCGAGGCCCCGGAGCACTCAGCAGCCTCGTCGTTCGCGACGACGGCCGTCCGCGCCGTGGGCACGGTCCCCTCTTGCGGCAAGGGATACGCGCCGGTCTGCGCCTCAAAGAGCCGCTGAAAATAGCGGTCCTTGAAATACTGGATCCGCTTGGCGCGCACCGGCATCTGCGCGTCGATCACCATCACGATGTCATCGAGCGGCATGCGGCGCGCCTGGTCCTCGGTCAGCAGCGGCGCCTCCTCGGTGCGCTCGGAGGTGCTGCGGCCCTCGAACGGGTTGCGGCTCACCGCCCGAGAACGGGTTACGACGCGCTTGGTGGTCTTGCCGACCGCGTTGCTCAACTCCTCGACGGTCTTCTCGTCGGAGGGGGTCAGGTAGAGCTTCACGCCGGCGTTGCCCTGCAGCGAGCGACGGGCGTTCTCGCCATAGATCTCGTCGAGCGCCGGGATGGTCTGCGTGACGATCGCGAGGTGGCCGCGATAGGAGCGCAGGGTCTCGATGCTGTCGACGACGATCGGCATCTTTCCCAGCCGGTTGAACTCGTCGAGCAGGATCATCACCGGCCAGGGCTCGTCCTTGCCGGGCTGATGGTCCTGCAAGGAGGCGATGAGGTCGGAAAAGAACAGCCGGATCAGCGAGGCCAGCGGCTTCACCATCAGCGGCTCCACCACGAGATAGACCGTAAAGGGGGTCTTGCGGATCGTGCGGAAGTCGAAGTCCGACGTCGCGGTGGCGTCATCGATCGCCGGGTTGCTCCACTGGTCGAGACCGGAGGTCATCAGGAGCGAGACATAGGAGGTGAGCGTGTCGTTGTTGGTCGACGCCATGCGCTCGAAGATCAGCCGCGCGGCGGGGTTTTGCACCTCGAGGCGCCGGGCGTTGTATTCCTTCTGCTTGTCGCCGCCCGAGGCCGTGATCCGGTAGATCTCGCCCAGGGTCGGCACTTCCCGCTCGAAGGCGAGAAGGCCCGCGGCCACGAACAGATCGATGCCGCCCTTCAGCAGGCCCTGCACCCTGTCGCTGTCGCTTTGCAGGAAAAGCGAGGCCAGCAGCTGCAGCTCCATCTGCTGCTGGTTGGGGTTTTCGAGGTCAAAGATCCGCTGGAGCGGGTTGTAGCGATGGGTCCTGTTGGTTCGCCAATCGGTGGGCGCGAAGCGGAAGACCTTGTCGCCCTCCGCAACCCGGTGCCGGGCGGTTGCGTCGAAAATCTCGCCCTTCACGTCCAGAACCACGGCGCTGCCCTTGAAGGTCAGCATGTTGGGAATGGTGAAGCCGGTCGTCTTGCCGCGGCCGGTGGGGGCCACGATCAGGGCATGGGGAAACACCTTGGAGGTGATGAGCGCCGCGCGGCTTCCGGGCCGGCCCAACTTGCCCAGGATGAAGCCGGTGCCGGTGGGGCCGAAAAAGCCGTTGCGCTTCATGTCGCGCCTGCTCTGCCAGCGGGTCTCGCCAAACCGGGTCAGCGCCTCGCCAGCCAGCACGCCGCTCAGCAACAGACCGGCGACCGCGAAGCCGCCGATGATGAGGTTGACGATGGTGGCGTCGTTCGGACGGCGGGCTGCCATGGCGCCGTAGTCGCGGGCGAGCATGAGAAAATCCACCTCGCCCGAGAGGCCGGCATAGCGAAAGGTCAGATAGGCTGTCGCGATGACATAGCCGATGGCCGCGCCGACCAGCGTGAGGCTCAGAACCGCCCCGGCAAAGGCCCCTCTACCCATGGGTCGGCCCCGTGTCGCTGTCGCGGGCGGTATGGCGCAGCCGGGCCGCGTCGACCTCTTCATCGGCGATCGCGTGGTTGATCTCCTGCAGGACCGCTCCCTCGGCCGTCGCCGTGTCAGCCTGCAGGTAGGCCTTCGCGGCATAGAGCCGGTCGAGCCGATCGTCGAACACCCCCGACAGCGCCGCCGCATCGCCATCCCGGAGAGCATCGATCTGGTCCTCGTCGAGTTGCGCCTCGATCTCGGTGCGGAAGGCATCGCGCGTCTCTTCGCTGGCGAAGGGATCGCGGGCGCTGTCCTGGCGCATGGCGGCGAGCACGGCGGCGCTGGCCGAGGCGCTGTCGCCGGGCTCGATCACCTCGTCGACCTCCTCGCGAATGCCCGGGTCGTGCAGCACCTGCGCCTCGTGCAGCGTCTCGCCAAGCTGGACATGCACGGCATCCAGCCGATCCACCGCCCATTGCAGGTCCGCGTCGCGCGTCAGTTCCAGACCGTCCTGCTCCGCGATGCGCTGCAGGTCGTCGGTCAGCCACTGGCGCTCGAGCGCGGCGCTGTTGGCGCCGGTCTCGATGCGCGCCACCACGGTATCGGCGGAGATGCCGGTGCCCTCGAGCGCATGCTCGATCTGCGCCCGGGTCTGGGGCGCCGCGAGGCGATCCAGACCCGCGCTGTCGATGTTGCTGTCGGCGTAGACGCCGGTCTTGGTCGGCGGTGCGGTCAAGCTGTCGGAGCCTGCGCCCAAGGGCTGCATGTGTGAAATGCCGGCGTAGATCTCCGACAACTCGCGCTCGACGGCCGCGCGCCGCTCGGGCGGCAGCCCTTGCGCCATCGTCTCGGCGCGGTCGGCCAGATCTGAAAAGGTGCTGCGTAGCTCGTCGACGCTCTGCGCCTCGGTCATGTAAATCACTCCATCAGGTTCCAGGGCCTCGCCCCGGCCGAGCAAGGTACTCGCCCGGTGGAGCGCTTGGGCGACATCCTCTCGGCGCTCGCGCGAGGCCTCGGTGGCCAATGAGCGATACAGCTCGGCGGTGCGGGCAATCTCGGCCAGGGCGCGCTCGAGGTCGGCGCCGACGCGCTCGCGGGGAATGGGGTCGCGCCCTTCCTTCTTGGCAAGGTAGACCTCGCTCTTGCTGGGGCTGTAGCTGGCCACCCCGCGATCGAGGCGCCGGCTGGCTTCGAGCCGCACGCCATGCCGCTCGCCCGCCTCGACCATCGCCTGGCGGATATCGTCGTAGTTGAAGTGATGGTCTCGCCCCAGATAGAACAGCTCTCCTTCCGCGGACCGGCGGTTCAGGACCACATGCGCGTGCGGATGCGCCCGATCCTCGTGGATCGCGACAATATAGTCAAATTGTCGCCCCTCCTGCATGAAGAACCGCTCGCACACCTCGCTGGCCATGTCGCGGACATCCTCGCCCTTGGTGCCAATGGGAAAAGCCATGATCATGTGGGTGGTGTGCCCGAGCTTCGGGCTGAACCTCTCGTCCCAGGCCTCCGAAAAGCGGTCGGCAATATCACCAATCTGTTCGGCATCGAGATGGCCCGCCCCGTCATGGACGCTGCGGCTGTCGATGATGTGCGAGGCTTTCGTGGTGAGATAGCTGAGCTGGCCCACGAGCTGGGGCCGGGTACGGCACCCGCCGCGCTTCACCGGCTTGAACACGGCCGGCGAATGGCCGCGCGCGGCGCGGGTGATCTGCCTGTGCCGCCGGGCCTGCGCCCCTGCCCCACCCCGGATCTTGCTCCAGCCCTCGCGAAACAGCGCGCCGCTGACGGCAGAGACGGCATCACTCCGTGCCATTGGCAAACGCCTTGAGCGCGGTCGACACGCGCAGCGCCAGTCCCTCGCGGCGCTGCTGAATGATCTGCTGGAGCTGGTCGCCAAAGCGCATGACCAGGCCCGCGAGGCCGCGAAGCTGCGCCATGTCGTCCGGATCGAGCGGCGGCGTCAGCCCTTTCAGCTTGGCCTCGTTCAGCCGCTTGGCAATCTGGCTGACATTGTTGCCGACCCGGTTGAGCGCCACGCGGCTGTCGTGCAGCCCGTCCTTGAGATCCGCATCCGTCACGAAAAGCCCGTTGGCGGCGTGGACCAGCGCGCGCAAACCGTCGCCCCGGCGCGCGATGCCATGTGCCTTCAGCACCGTGTCGAACGCCGCCAGTTCTTCATCGGACAGCCGCACGCCGATGGTCCGGGTGCGCGAAGGGTTCGCGACATGCGCATCGCCCATCGCCCGGATGGTGTAATGGATCGTGCGCGTCGACACGCCATGGCGTGCGGCCAGCGCCTTGGCCGACAGGCCGTTGGCGTAGTCGCGGGCGATGGAAAAGCGTTCCGGGGGGAGAAGTCGGCGAGAGCGAGACATGCGAAGTTAACGGCCCTATTTCTTGCTAACCTCTCCCCCATAGGATCCCCAAGGCTATGAAACAATGACAGCGCCAGCTGCCATCTACCTCTTGGGGAGCCTATTCCGCTGCAGCGGGCCCACAGCCCGCGTGGGGCGCGCGTCCGCCCCCGGACGCAAGCCCGGCCGCCGCATCGCAGATGGGGCGGCCGTTTTGAGAGCGGCCACAGAGCGCCGATCCGGCTAGACGGCGCCGTTGGGGTCGCGCAGAAGCGAGATGCCCCCTCAGCGCGCCGTACAGCCGCTCTTGCGGCGCCCGGCGCCTCCCGGACGGGGGATCGGGCTGGCCGCGGACCGGGCGAAGTCTAGGCGGACGGCCGGGATCAGGCCGATCGGCAGGAGCGCCAAACCGAACACGACGTACGACACGCTTCATACCTCAGGGACAGGAGTTTGGGCTTCACCTTGCAGCCTCGGCGCAAAACGCAACGCGGCAGACCGCAGGTCTACTGGCCAAGATCAGGGGGACGCCGGAGCGAGCCGTGCAGCGCGTGGCGCGATATCCTCGGCCACGCGCCTCATACCTCACACGCCGCGTTGCACATGCCGGATGGCTCACCCCCCTACGCTTCACCTCGGGCGTCATACCGCATGCGACGCACCGCAAGCATCGCACCTCGGATGATGAGTTCCAGACCGCAGCCGCCAGACCTCGGGCCGCATACCGCGTACCACAAACCTCCCTCGCCAAACCACGAGCGTCGCGCCGCACACCGTAAGGTTGAAACCCCGGACCGAGATCTTCAGACTGCGCCCCGCGAGCGGCACGCCACAGCTGGCAGGTCGCAAGGGAACAGACGAATGGAGGCCCTCGCCCATGAAGGTCATCACGGCGCTCTCGCGAAAGGGCGGCTCTGGAAAGACGACGCTGATGCGGGCCCTGGCCGACGCGGCCGTCTCCAACGGCCACCGCACCCTGGTCATCGACGCGGACCCGCAAAAGGCGCTGTCGCGCTGGCATAGGGAGCTCGCCCACGAAACCCCGGATCTCAGCGTCGAGGAGCTCGACGATCCGAACGGGCTCGAGGCGATGCTCGACGCGGTGGAGGACGAGGTGGCCTACGTGTTCATCGACACGCTTGGCGCCGGCGGCATGTGGGCGGACCTGCTGGTCGAGCAAAGCGACGTGCTGATCTGCCCGATGATGCCGAGCAAGACCGATCTCAAGATCACCCGGGACACCTACGCCTACTACAAGCGCGCCTGTGACGCCGCCGACGATCCCTCCCTGATGCCCCCCTTTTCGGTTGTGCTGACCCGGATGCCGTCACGGCCCACGAAATCCATGGTCCTGGCTGCGCAGGAAGCCCTCGAGACGCTGCCGGTCATCGACGAGATGTTTCTCGAGCGCGCCCAGCACGGGGATGTGGATCGCGAGGGACTCATGCACGACCTCGCGGAGGCGCGTCGGCAGGACCAGAACCCGCTGCGCCGGGCCCATGAGCGGCATTACCGCGATGCGGTGCGCGAGGCCCGCACCATCCTCGAACAGATCGAGGCCGCCCGATGAGCGCGTACCGTCGCAAGAAGCCGAACATTCGCCGCCCCGGTGTTGATCGCGCGCAGGGGTTCGGAGGCCATTACGACCCGCAACCGGTGACCGCGCCGGCAGCGCCCCACGGCGGGGCGGCGACCGCGTCGGACCAGGCGACCGCAGCGGAGGCGACCGGGCAGCCTGGGCCGAACGGCACGCCGGCGATGTCGCCGTCGCCGTCGCCCTCTGCGTCCGCGGAACCGGACCCGTCTCGGGCCGGGGCGTCGCAGCCGTCATCGGTGAAGACGGCCACGCCGGCCAAGGCCTCGGCGCAACGAAGCCCGTCAGAGAAAAGACGGGCGGATGCTGCGGGTCGGGCCGCGTCCGGCCCGGATCAGCCCAAGGCGCGCAAAGCGCGTGCCCCGGCGGGCGGGGACCGCGGGCCGATGAAAAAGGTAGCCCTGACCGCTTGCCCCAAGACAGAGCAGCGCGCGGCGCTGGATGCCCTCACTTCGGAGCTGATCTCGATCAAGGACATGGTCAAGCTGGCGGGGCGTCGTGCGCTGGCGCGGTTCGAGCCGACGCCAGAGTTCAAGCCGGTGCCGGTCGTGCCCCGGATGAGCTCGGCCCACCGCTACACCACGACGAAGCTCGTGCCCGCGCAGGTGCTCGCCAAGCTGCACGGCGCCGTGAATCCGCTTGGTTTGAAATCGGATACCGAGATGCTGCGCGGACAGTACGAGCCCCTGTTCTGGGCAGAGCTCGATGCGATCATTGCCGAGCTGCAGGCCCGGAAGGGGTAACAGCGATCGTACTTTCTCAGGTGGTTTCGAGAGCCGCGCGTGGGGGCCGTGTCCACGCCCCGCCGTTACATCTCCTGCGCGGCGAAGCGCTCTCGCAGCCAGGTCGGCAGCGTGCCCCGAAACACGGTCGGTTCGATCCGGCCCTCCGTCGCCTGCTCGAGCGCCTTGCGGATCGCCTTGCCCTTCGACCCCAGCGCCTTGGCAGGCCAGTTGGGTTTCGTCGCTTCCCATGCCGTCAGGTAGCCGTCCGCCCAGATCGGGATCAGCGGCATGTCGGCCGGGACGAGCTCCCCGTTAGTCGCCCGCAGCTTCGCAACGGTGCCGTTGTAGCGCGGCATGAGCAGATTGACGAAGCTGGTCAGATCCTTCTCAGTTTCGAGACTGGGTCCGACGAGCTGGAGCAGCGGCGTAAGCCAATCCGACGGTGTCACGAAGATCGGCGCGGTGCAGACCCCCGTCAGATAGCCCTCGAGCCAAGGCTCGGTCAGTCCGGCGGGCTGCAACAGCTTCGCCAGCTCGCCCGCGGTCTCGGGGGTGGCGGCCGACATGGCCCCAGTCGCAGGTGGCATGGGGGACGAGGCGAACGGCATATCCGGCGGCGCATCGAAGGGGGCGTTGGGGCATCGCGCCGGTTCATCCACACCATGATCGATTGCTCGCAGATGAAACCCATCACCGGTGTCTTCTTGAGATCGCGCCCGTCCTTCAGCGCCGCGGCGACAGCGAGGAACTCGTCCGTGTGGGTGGATCCGGCAGCACTGAGCAGCGCATTGCGGGCGATGACTGCGGCCCAGTGCGTGCGGCGGCCTTCCAGCACCCGCCACATGGCGCGGGTCAGCGCGGTCGGGGACCGGGCGCTCTCCAGCGCCGCCACGGTTTCGTCGCTGTCTTCGAACCAACTCTCGAGGACCGAATACCTGTCCGGCCAGTGCTGACTGGCCATGATCAGCCGGCCTCGGGTCTGGACTGTCAGATTGGCAACCCGGCCCTCGGGGTCTGCCAGCTTCAGCATCGCCGCGACCGAGGCGGAGAGCGGGCGCAGCGCGTCGAGGCCGCAAGCCTGCGCCACGTCCACCAGCCCCGGCACGGGCGCCAAGCCCGCCTCCAGCCCCTCGCCTAAGGCGATGCCGAGCGCCTGCTCCAGGTATGCGCGCGAGACGTCCTGCGCCTCGATCTCGTCGGTCAGGGTGGTGAGGATGCGGCGCTGCTCGGTGGCGCTGTCGCACGGCAGCACATAGGCATCTTTCACACCGAAGCCCTGCTTCAGCAGCACCACCGCCACGCTGCGGGTGCCCCCGGTCTGCACCGCCGCCGCCATGCTCTGCGCGCCGGAGCCGTCTACCGGGCTGGCGACGATCCGGTGCAGCTTGCGCTCGGGCGCCTTGGTCACGCCGCCCACGCCCTTGCGCATGGCCTCCCGCACGAGACCATCCACCCGGCCGCGCAGTGCTGCATCCGCCAGCCAGCTGCGCAGGATGGTGAGCCGGGCCAGCGTCTCCGAGGAGACCGTCCCCGCCGCTAAGCGGTCCGAAAGGCCGTCCAGCGCGCCAAAGCGAACCTCCGCATCGGCATCGAGCAGGCAGGCGCAGCCGAGCTCGGCGAAGATCTCCTGCGGCCGCGCCACGGCCAGCCGGACCAGGGCTTGGCGCGCTTCGGGCGGCACGGTGGGCAGCATTTCTGCAAACAAGGTCTGCAGGACGGTGACGTTGTCGCCGTGCTCCCGCATCAGGCTGCCAAGCAGATCGTCGAGCAGGGTCTCCAAAGCGGCTGGATCGTCATCCTCTTCTACCGCGGCAGTGAATCCATCCTGCCGCGCGGCGAGGATGGCGGGCGGGGTCAGGCCGGCGCGCACCCAGATTCCGGAGACCGCCAGGCTTCCTTTGAGGGTCAAGGCATCCGATGCGACCAGTTCGCCAAGCTGCGCCTCGAGGGCATCGATGAAGAGCGCGCCGCGCCGCTGCCCGTTCTCCCGCGCCATCCGGGCCTCGTCGAGCACCGTGCTGAGCAGCTGGCTCATGCGTTCCTCGTCCTCACCGACGGCGGTCGCGCGGCCAGCCATCTGCGCCAACAGCCCCGCTGCGTCGTACGGCCTTTCCAGAAGCGCACGACCGGACCGCTGTAACTCCGCGGCGTGCGTTTTGGGGTCGGAAGCCTGCGCAAGCGCGGCGAGCATGGTCTTGACCGAAGGAGACAGCATGGCGATCCCGCGAGAGATGGAAACAACTCGGGGGTTAGCCTGCATGGGGCAATGCATCGCTGCAAGCGGGAGACGGCTGGCGAGGCGGGATCGCACAGGTCTCAGGACCCGGTCGTCGCGCCTCGACCGTCCATCTGGCCTCACATGCCGGCGACCTTGAGCGTCTCTGTCGCCCGGTAGGTCTCGAGCGCTTCGTCCGGATCGGGAAACGGATAGACGTCGAGCACATTGGCGTCAGCGCCCAAGGCTGACCTGAAATGCACCATCGCGCCCCGTGCATCCACCGGGTCGCCTTCGCCGAGTTCGCTGAAGTCGGCTGTCATCGCCGTGGGGTCGACCTCGCCGGCAGGGATGAAGACGGCAGTCCAGTATGTGAACGTCGGATCAATCGACATGGAAGCCTCCCGCTGTTGTCCGTGGTGTCCCATGCCCCATAGGAGCTGTCGGGAAAGGCCTCTTACCACGAGATGGCCCATCTGATCCGGCCCGTGACGTCTTGTCACATCCGGACGGGGACGCAGGCTGCAGGCCAGCACCGGTGCAGGTCGACGACCTCGATGCTGGGCATGGGCCTATCTTGTCCCAGCCTCCCTGCGCGTTCCCGGAAGATGGGGGCCGATACCACAGGATCATCGGATCTGCGGCTGCGTCGGACGGTGCGCCGACTGGACCGTGGCCCCGTGCGCGGACAGCATCAGGGCTGCACTCTTTGCCCGGTTCGAGCACGGCTGCATCCCCTTGCTTGAATATGCCCCGTCACAAGGCCATCACTCCCGAAGATCTGCCATCGTGCCGGAGGGATCATGGCGAACATGACGTTAAGAAACCTGCCGGACGAGGTTCACGAGCGCTTTCGCGTGCAAGCCCAATCGAACGGACGCAGCCTCGAGGCGGAGGTGCGCTCGATCCTCGTGCACGCCGTCATTGCCGCCAGCGACGGCGGCTTCGGCCACCGGCTCCGGGAGCGCTACGGGCGCCATCTGGGGGATGAGCTGGCCGTCGAGCGGGACCAGACTGTGAACCAGTTGAGCCTGTTCGATTGATCCTCCTTGATACGAGCGTGATCGCCGAGACCCAGAGGAAAGTCCCAGACGGTGCTGTCATGGACTGGCTCAACGCACAGGACCCCACAAACCTCTATCTGAGCGCGATCACGGCTGCGGAACTGATCTTCGGCGTTCAGGCAATGCCGGGCGGCAAGCGGCGCGACGGATTGATACGGGCCGTCACGGCCATTCTCGAAGAAGACTTTTCCGGTCGGATCCTGCCCTTCGATGGCGCGGCGGCGCGGATCTACGGCACGCAGGTCGCGGCCGCGCGCCAGAAGGGCTACGCGATCTCGATCGCGGATGGGCAGATCGCCGCGATCGCCCTCTCCCGGCTGGGCGCGATGGTCGCGACCCGCAATCCGAGGCCGTTCATGGCGCTCGGTGCCGATGTGCTCGACCCTTGGGCGCTTGGCGGGCCAAGGCGTCGGTAGGCGGCTATTGTCGTCATCAGCCGCATTTAACCCCCACTCCACCAAGCCCCGTCCGCTTCAAAACGACTGCTCGGATTGATCGCTCGAGAACCATAAGGAATGTTCCGCTACCGTCGCAATTTGCCAACCATCCCCCGATGGGCCACTCTCACCCCCCGGCCACCATTGACGGAGGATCATCATGCCAATGCGCCACCTGGCCACCTATGAATGCGCGGACGACCTCGGCAAGCGCCACGATGTTCAGCTCTGGCAGGACTTCAACACCGGCCGTTCCCCAGCCGGCGAGATCGCCGAGTTGGCTAGCACACAGGAACTGCGGTTGGTTGATGGGCGTCCTGTCGGATACATCGACGAACGGACATTTCAGGTTCTCGAGGGCGGCACGATCCTGCGTCGCGTCGACTGATCCGTTGTAACCGGAGGGCAGCCCCCATTCGGGCGGTGCTCCACCATCAGGTCATCGACATCGACATCGAGGGAGGACACATCTCCATCAAGGGCGGCGGCTACTTTTTGCCAAAGCCCATCGGGACACCGCCCCCCGGGAGGACGACCCGTCTCTGCCTGGCACACCCGCGACGCTCCACGCGAAGGCCGAGGTGACATTTTCAGAAGCGAATGGCTTCCCGCAGTGACAACCAGAGGCCATGACCAAACTTGGCCTGCCCACCGACGACATTCTCTTCAAGCCGGCCAGCAGCGCCCTGATCGAGGAGGAGGTCATCCGGGTTCTGCGAGCGATGGCGGAGGCCATGAAAGCACCACGTGACAGCGGCCATGACGGCTGCGAGCTGTATCCTCGTATGAGCTAGAGGAGCGGCCAAAGATCGAAACCCCGGGCGACCGTTCACCATAGTATCGCGCCAACCCTTTGCGGAGAAAAGACGTGCTTAAGACGATTCAGATCAAGTGTATTCGCCGCGCCAATCGCTGGAAGCCGAGAGGTAGTATAAGCCATGTGGGCGGCGGCGCGCTTGCGAACCGCTGGAAACTGGACCTCGACGAGGTGATCCAGAAAATCGAGAGCGGAGACTGCATGTTTTTCGTCCATGTCGATAGCGATCCCGTTGCGGTCAAAGTCGCTGTCGATCGCGATGGGAAGAAGTACATCAAGACGGTCGCGGACGGTGATTTCCCGACGCATCTTTTGAGCCTTCCCGAGTGCCCTTGATTACGAGGGGGAAGACCTTCTCCCACGCAGGTGCTTTTCGCCGCCGAGAGAGATTGCCGCAATCGACCGCGGCGGCGCCCCATCAGGCTGCGCAGCCGCCGCTGGGGGATAAGGATGGCCACCAAGGGACAGATCGACTGCATTGGGACAAGGGACGGCGACAGTCCGTGGGACCGCATCTTCCATGTAGGCGGCGTCATATACCTTCTTTAGGAATGAAGTCTGCTAAAGGCTGATCCGTCGAAGCTCACCAGCAAGGAGATATGGTGACGAATTCGCCCGAAGCGGCGGTGCAAGCTGCTTCGTCAAAGCCGGGGGATGGCTTTACCCTACCAGTGCGGTCTTCAAGCCAGGACATCCTTTCCGGCCATCAAAACGGAACCAGAAGCTGAACTATCGATGATGACGCCGCAGGAGAACATTGTATAATGTACTGCTAGGTTTGGATTTTCTTCCTTGTACGGTCATGTGGTCGTGGGGGAGAAAGCAGCATTCCACAGGGCTTTGAGGCCTCACCTCCGGATCATGGCATGGCTCTGAAACCATCTATGCAACGGAGCCGCTTCTGCCGGAAGAAGCTTCGAAACGCCGGTCCGCTCTCAATGAGCTCGCGCTCGAGCTGGCGGCGGCTTGTGCCGAGTTGAGCGCCGCCCGTCGTGGCGACATGAAATCCCGCAGGGCCGCCCCGAGACGGACCCAGTCGGTGAATTCGTGCTCTTCCTCATTCGGGTCATAGTCGCGGCCGCGCAACACGACATGCCGCACCACCTGCCGTGCGAAGTAATCGTATTCCCTGGTGCGGACAGCGCCTGCGACCAATGCGCGATGGCTTGGCGTGAAGCGTGTGCGCATCATCATCTCTACCAGGTAATCCTCCGCCTCCTCGAGGCCCTCCGGGAAAGCCGCGCTGAGACTGACGGAGATCAGCAGCGTCGGACGCGCCTCCAAGGCGTGCCGATGTGCGGCAATAAAGACCTCGAGCGCCATGGGATGGCGCCTTTCATGGACCGACCCCGCCAGAATGATCCTGTCCGCGTTTTCAAGATCGATACCGGCGGTCTTGCCCGCGGCATCGAACAGGGCAACATCGTGGCCCGCGTTGCGCAACATGTCCTGCGCGAAATGTGAAATCTTTCGAGTTTGCCCTTCAAGGCTTGCAAAGAGGATGACGACTTTCATTGCGGATCTCCTGTCGCGGGTACGGGCCGTTCCTGATCGGCATCCCCATAATGCCCTCTCGGGGTTTGCCCCGCCTTGCCCGAGATCAAGCCATGCGCGGATCGCGCCATTCTGCGGACGGGAGGCTCATAGAAGGAAGCGGTAAGCTCTTTCGGCTCAGGCGGGACGAATGAACATTCGCTCGGCATCGCCACTCTGTCGATCATCGGCGCGGATCGCCCGGTAGGCATGCCACGTGGCATGGCCGAGCACCGGGAACACAACGATCAGCCCTACGAAGCCTGTCAGCACACTGATCACGAACAACACGAAGACGATCGCGCCCCAGACCAGCATGACAACCAGGTTGTTCCACACCATCGCCATGCTGATCCCGAGCGCCGAGAGCGCATCCGTTCTTTCCTGGAGCAGCATCGGCACCCCGAACACGCTGATCGCGAAGGCAAAGGCTGCAAACAGGGCCCCCACCGTCCCGCCCACCAACAAAAGCGCCCATCCTGTCGGCGTCAGGAGCAGCATCGACACGATCTCGTCCATCCCGGGAAACGGGTTGATGCCGAAGAAGAGCGCATAGATCAGCACTGCGGCGCGCATCCATAGCAGGAACAGCCCCAGAAGCAGGACACCCATGAACAGCGCCTGGTGGCCCGAACGGGGTCGAACGAAGAGCATTTGTCCGAGGCTGGTTCTCCTGCCCTCTTCGAGGCGCCGGCTCTTTTCGTAAAGGCCATTGGCGACCAGCGGACCGATCACCATGAAGCCCGCGAGCGCCGGGAACAGCGCGTAATCGAGCCCCAATCCGAGCAGCAGCCAGACGACAGTGACTGAGAGCGCGAAAACCCCGACCCCGTAGGCGAGGCTCGGCGCGGGATCGGCGCGCAGGTCGTCCCACCCCGCGCGCAGCCAGCCAAACGCGGTGCGCGCGGGCAGGTTGCGGGCACGGAGATTCGGGGTTGGCAATGGCGGCACGACCTTGGGAATGGCACCCGCGGCATGCGGGTTGTCGGGCGGCGGCGGATCGGTGCGGTTGCTCAGCATGCGGGTTTCGCCGCGCGGAACGCGGCGCCTTCCAGGGACGATGACAGGACACAGTCGGGCTGCGAGGCGAAGGAGACGGCGATGAGATGGGCATTGGCCGCGGCGAAGGTGGCGATCACCGCAAGGCAAAGGGCAAGGCCTGCGAGACGCGCCCGGGTCGGCGTTTCGAACCAAGCCGTCATCGCGCCGCCCCCTCTGCCAGGTCTTGCAAGTAAACGGTGAGCATCTTGCGATCGGCGAGGCTCAGCCGCTCCTCCCATGCAGGCATGATACCCTGTCGGCCGTCCCATATCGTCCGGTAGATGGCGTGCTCATCGCCGCCATAGATCCAGAAGTCATCCGTCAGGTCCGGCGCACCGATGTCGGTGTTGCCTTGCCCTTCGGCCCCATGACAGCTCGAACAGTTCTCGGCGAAGAGCGTGGCCCCAATCTCGCGGATTTCCGGCGCGATCTCGGTGCCCGACAGCGACCGCACATAGCTTGCGACGCTGCGGATTTCGCCGCGCGACAGGATCCCGTCGCGCCCGAAAGCCAACATCTGGGCCCATCGGGTGTCCGGATGTTGCGCGTTGATGCCGACCCGCAGGGTTTCCATCACTGCCTCAGCGTCGCCGCCCCAAAGCCAGGCCTCGTCGACAAGACTGGGGAAGCCCGGGCCCCCGGTGGCCGCCGCACCATGGCAGGCCGCGCAGTTGTCGCCAAAAAGCGCCGGCGCCGTGCCCGCAATCCGCGACATCAGTGCGGGGTCGGCGCGGATGTCCTCGATCGGCATCTCGTCGATCGCGGCAAGCCAGTCGCTCCTCGCAAGGCCGGCACGCAGAATGTCCTCCTCGACCTCTTCCTGTTGATCGATCCCCAGAATACCCTTGGTGTAGCTCGACACCAGCGGCCAGGTGGGCAGCAGGATCCAGATGACAAGCGCCCAGACATGGGTGACGATGATGGCGATCCAGACGACGCGAGGCACGCGGGTGTTCAACTCGGTGATCCCGTCCCACTCGTGCCCGGTGGTCTGATGACCCGTCAGCGGGTCGCGGTCCTTTACCGACATGGTCCGTCCTCGTCGTTCAGAATGCTCTTCGCCGCCTTGTCAAACCGCCCCTTGAGGGAGGGCCAGAAGGCGTAGAGGGTGATGCCGACCGACAGCGCGATCAGGTAGAAAAGCCCAAAGGATTTCGAGAAGCCCACGAACAGCTCATGCGAGATTTCCATGCTCATCCCTCCGCCGCGCTGTTTGGCGCGGCATCCGGCGCGGCATTCGTGGCGGGCTGGATCTGCGCGGGCAGATCGGTGAGCCGCCCGAGAACCTGCAGATAGGCCACCAGCGCATCCATCTCGCTCACCCTGTCGGCGCTGCCATCGAACAGGCGCACGGCGGTCTCTTCGCCGTAGCGGTCGAACACGCCATCGGCGCGATCGGTATCGGGCAGTGCCTGGCCGATCGCGTCAGCCGAGGCCGCGGCGATCATCTCGTCGCTGTAGGGTACACCGACCGCGCGCAGCGCCGCCAACCTGCCGGGCAGGCTTTCTATGTCCAGGCTGGCATCGAGCAAAAAGGCGTAGTGCGGCATCACCGATTCCGGCACCAGCGCGCGTGGATCGACGAGGTGGCGCACGTGCCAGTCGTCGGAATATTTCTCGCCCAGCCGGGCGAGGTCCGGTCCGGTACGCTTCGAGCCCCAAAGCATAGGATGATCGTATTGCGACTCCGCGGCCAACGAATAGGGACCGTAGCGCTCGACCTCATCGCGCAGGGCGCGGATCATCTGGCTGTGGCAGGCGTAGCAGCCCTCGCGGATGTAGATGTCGCGCCCGGCCTGTTCGAGCGGTGTGTAAAGCCGCATGTCGGGCGCGGCCTCGACCGTCTCGTCGATGGTGAACAGCGGCGCGATCTCGATGAAGCCGCCGATGCCGGCCGCGACGATGATCGCGGCGGTCAGGCCGAGCGAGTGACGCTCAAGCCGGTAGTGCGCCTTGGCATGACCTTCGAAGAAAGCGGCGAAGGGCTTCAGCAGGGGTTTGAAGATGGTCTTCATCGGATCACTCCGCAACCGGCAGGGCCGGCTCCATGGTCTCGGAAGAGGTGGGGTGGTCGCGCGCGGGCACTTGACGCGGCACGTGGCGGATCGTCATCACCACATTCCATGCACCGATGACGGCGCCAGTGACGAAAAGCAGGCCGCCGAAGGCGCGCGCCACGTAATAGGGATGCATCGCCACGAGGCTGTCGGTGAAGGAGTAGCGCAGCGTGCCGCTCTCACCATAGGTGCGCCACATCAGCCCCTGGATGATGCCGCTGTTCCACATCGCGAAGACGTAGACGACGGTCCCGGCAAGGGCGAGCCAGAAGTGCCACTCGACCGCCTTCCACGAATACATCGTCTCACGCCGCCACAGGCCTGGCACGAGGGCATAGATCGAGCCGAAGGTGATCAGTGCCACCCAGCCCATCGCGCCCGCATGGACATGGCCGACGGTCCAGTCGGTGTAGTGCGACAGCCCGTTGACCGGGCGGATGGCCATGAACGAGCCCTCGAAGGTCGACAGGCCGTAGAACACCGCTGCCACCATCATGAAGCGCAGCGTCGCGTCGTCGCGCACCTTGTGCCACGCGCCGTTGAGCGTCATCAGCGCGTTTCCGGCACTGGCCCAGGACGGCACCAGCAGCATCACCGAGAAGGTCATGCCCAACGTCTGCACCCAATGCGGCAGGGCGGTGTAATGCAGATGGTGCGAGCCGGCCCAGATGTAGAAGAAGGTGATCCCCCAGAAAGACAGGATCGACAGGCGGTAGGAATAGATCGGCCGCTCGGCGCGCTTGGGCAGAAAGTAGTAGAGCATGCCCAGAAAGCCCGAGGTCAGGAAGAAGGCGACCGCGTTGTGCCCATACCACCACTGGGTCATCGCGTCCTGCACCCCCGAGAAGGCCGAGTAGCTCTTGGCCCCGGTCCACGACGCCGGCATGGCAAGGTTGTTGACGATGTGCAGCACCGCCACGACGAGGATGAAGGCGAGATAATACCAGTTGGCGACGTAGATATGCGGCTCGTTGCGGCGTGCCAGCGTGCGGATGTAGAGGGTAAAATAGACCACCCAGACCACCACGAGCCAGATGTCGGCATACCATTCCGGCTCGGCGTATTCCTTGGACTGGGTAACGCCCATCAAATAGCCGCTCGCGGCGATGATGCAAAACAGGTTGAAGCCGAAAAGCACGAACCACGGCGCGACCTGTCCCGGCATCCGCGCGCGCGAGGTGCGCTGCATGATATGAAACGAGGTGGCGATCAGCGCGTTGCCGCCAAAGCCGAAAATCACCCCGGAGGTATGGACCGGACGCAACCGTCCAAAGCCCGACCACGCCGCGTCGAAGCGCAGGTCTGGCCAAGCGAGCTGGGCCGCGACCCATACCCCCATGCCCATCGCGATCACCGCCCAGGCAAGCGCAATCAGAATACCGACCTTGGTGGGGTCGTCATAATAGGCAAGGCTGCGGTCCTCGGGCTCGTCGGTGCCATGGGCGGCACGCGCCAGAAGGCCGAAGAACAGGGCGAAGAAGATCAGCACGATCCAACCATGCGCGCCCATTGGATCGCCCTGCCCGGCCGCGGCCATGGTGAGACCCGCCACCATGCCGGCCAGCGTGATCAGCATCGCCGCCCCGCGTTCCGCCTGGGTCAAGCTCGATATCATGTCGTCGTCTCCTTCGAAGTCGTGTCGCGGCGCGGGGTGGCGCGTTGGGGTGTCAGTGGCCGGTCTTGGGCATCGAACAGGATGCGCTCGGCATCACCGGAAAGATCCTCGTACTGACCGTTGCGCAGGCTCCAGAAGAAGGCCGCGAGGCCGAGTGCCCCCATGGCGACGGTCACCGGGATCAGAAAAGCCAGAACGCTCATGCCGGCATCATCAGGGCTTGTGGCTCCGGCCGGGCCTTGGGCGGCGCAAGACGCCCATTCAGCCTCAGCGCGTTGCCGATCACGAGGATCGACGAGCCGGACATCGCCAGCGCGGCGATCAGCGGCGTGACCAGACCCGCCATGGCCAGCGGAATGGCGATACAATTGTAGGCAATGGCGAGGGCGAAGTTCTGTTGCACGATCCGCGCGGTGGCGCGTGCAAGCGCAAAGGTCGCCGGCACGGCATCGAGCGCCTCGCGCAGGATCACGAAATCGGCCGCGGTGCGGCCCGCTTCAGACGCGCTTGCCGGCGCCATCGAAACATGCGCCGCCGCCAGCGCCGCCGCATCGTTGAGCCCATCGCCGACCATCAACGCGCGATGGCCCCGGTCGCGCAGCCCGTCGAGCAGCGCCACCTTCTGCGCGGGTGTCGCGCCATGATGCACCTCGTCGATCCCGGCAAGCGCCGCCACCCGGGCCGCGCGGTCCTCCCCATCCCCCGACAGAAGCGCCACGGGCAGGCCCGTTGCCTTGAGAGCTGCCACGGCGTCTCGTGCCGCCGGTCGCAGCGTCTCGTCGAGATCGAACACGCAGGCCGGTTGCCCTTCGACGGCAAATGCCGGGCCGATCTCGGACCGAGGCCCTGTCGAGATCTCGGCGACCCAGGATGCGCGGCCCAGTCTGGCCCGTTGGCCCTGCACCATCCCCTCGATACCGAGGCCGGGATGCTCGATCACGTCGACAACCGTCATTGCGGGCGCGCCGACCTGGGCGGCAATGGCGCGCGCTGCCGGGTGGCGCGATCGCTGGGCCAAAGCCTTGACGATTGCCTGTTCCTCCGTGCGGTCCGGACCACCGGCAACCCGAGGCATGCCCGTGGTCAGCGTTCCGGTCTTGTCGAACAGCGCGCGGTCGATCTCGGCCAGGCGCTCCAGGGCCGCGCCATCCTTCATCAACACGCCCTCGCGCATCAGCCGACCGGCTGCCACGACATGCGCCACCGGCACTGCGAGACCGAGCGCGCAGGGGCAGGTGATGATCAGCACGCTGATCGCGACAAAAGCAGAAGCCTGCCAGTCGCGCGTCGCCCACAGCCATCCCGCAAAGGTCACGAGTGCCAGAAGATGCACGACGGGCGCATAGAGCCGCGCCGCCCGATCGGCGATGCGTACATAGTTGCCGCGCCCACCTTCAGCAGTGCCCAGCATGCGCATCATTTCGGCAAGGAAGGAGGAGCTGGCGGGGCGCAGCACCTCGACCTCGATCTCCCCGGTGAGGTTCAACGTGCCAGCTTCGATATCCATGCCCGGTCGGGCGGACACGGGCATCGCTTCGCCGGTAACGATCGATCGATCAAGATCGGTCGCGCCGTGCCGGATCCGCGCATCGACCGGAAGCCGTTCGCCAGCGGCGACGATCAACAGCATGCCCGGCGCGATCGCCTCCTTGGAAAGCCATTCCTGACCGCCATCCGCCAGCAGGCGCATGGCGCCCTTCGGCGCGAGCTTCGCGAGGCTCGTGACAGCGCTACGGGCGCGGTCGCGCATCAGCTGGTCGAGATAGCGCCCCGTCAAAAGGAAGAAGAGCAAGGTCACGGCCGCATCGAAGAACACCTCGTCGCCGCCACGCGCTGTCTCGAACAAGCTCAGCGCGACCGCCAGGAGAATTGCGAGCGCAATCGGCACGTCCATGTTGAGCCGCCGAACCCTCAGCGCTGACAGCGCGGAGCGAAAGAATGGCTGTCCGGCATAGGCCACAACAGGCAGCGCGATCAGCCCGGAGATCAGGTGGAATGTCTCGCGCATGACCCCGTCCGCACCGGACCACACCGCGACCGAAAGCAGCATGACGTTCATTGCACCGAAGCCTGCCACCGCCATGGCGCGCAGCAGCCCCGGCCCCTCGCCTTTCGACTCCGCGTGCTGGTCGGCCTCGATAGGGTGAACCTCGTGGCCGAGAGCTTCGAGCGTCTCGAGTACCGGGAGGGGATCGTCATCGACCCGCGCCAGGATCACCCGCACCTGCTTCAGGGTCAGGTTGGCCCGCGCCGACACGACTTGGGGCAGTTCGGCCAGGGACCGTTCGACTGCGGCCACGCAACCGCCGCACCGCAACCCCGGCACCGAAAGCAGGCAGGTCCCCTGCCCCGCTGTTATTGGTCGGATCATCGCCTGCCGCTCGGCGCGCAGACGGGGGTCGGTTTTCCATCGGCCCGATACCGGCACCTCGGGCCCATGGCTTTCACTGGTGTCCATCTTCATTGCGATCCCTCGGATTTCCCCCGCCGGCCGGAGTGGAGGTTGCGCTCCGTTCCCCCGGCCGACGACCACTCGCACCATCAGGCACTCGTATTCGTGCGGTGTGGCACCGTTCGGAGGGAGGCAATTTGATCCAGATCAAACGACGGGCAGGTTTTCTCTTCGATACGAGGAGACCCGCAGACCTCAAATCTACAGAGCGGGTGACTTGATCGACATCAAGGTGTCCACCCATCGCGCCGCTACACTGCGGCTCTCACTTCCAGGAAAGACTGCCATGCTACATGGGACCATCGCTGTGCTCGCGACCGATCCAACCTTGGACCACGGCGCCGTCCTCACCGCACTCGCCATGAGCGATAGCGAGGATACGCATCTCGACATTCACTGCATCGGGTTCGGAAGCCGTGTCCCCGATGCTTTCGCGATGAAGTCGATTGCGCCCGTCAGGTGGCCGGACGATGGCGCAGCCCGCGCCGAAGCCGAGGCCCTGGAGGCCGCCCTGCGGCCCGTTATCCCCAGACACCGAAGGAATATCGCGTTTCATCGGCAGGCCATGCGCAAGGGGTCGGCCGGCATTCAGCTCGCCTCGACCATACGTTTTGTCGACTGGATGGTCGCCGCAACACCCCTCGATCCTCAGGAACGGCCTTGGCAGATTTCAGTTCTGGAAGCCGGGCTCATCGTGGGTGGATTGCCATTGATCGTGGTGCCGAAGGAGGGGGCCGAGATCGCCCCTGCTCCGGCTCGCATTGCGGTGGCGTGGGATGGCAGCCGCGAGGCTCTCGCTGCGGTGCGCAGTGCGCTGCCGTTGCTCCGACGCGCGCAGATCATCGATGTGATCGTCGTCGACCCCGACATCCGCCACGGCGATCGGTCTGACCCGGGCGGAGATCTTGCGCTTTTCCTGGCGCGAAACGGGACACAAGTCGAAATCAATGTTCTTTCGCGAAGTCGGCCGCGTATTTCAGACGTGTTGTTCCGGCACTGTTTCGAAACCGGCGCAGAGGCAATGGTCATGGGGGCATACGGCCATTCGCGGTTGAGCAAAGCCCAGTGGGGCAGCACCACCCGTGACATGTTGCATACATCGAAGATCCCGCTGATCCTGGCCCATTAGCAGATCAGGTCAGCGTTGATCCATCTCCGGTTTCAGCGTCGAGGCGGGCGAGGTCGGGAATGTGGATCCGCCTTTTGCCGTCCAGGGCGATCACCCCGTCGCGCCCAAGCTGGTTGATCTGCCGGCTCACCGTTTCGAGCGTCAGACCCAGATACTCCGACATCGCCTCGCGCGTCAGCGGCAGGTCAAGCCGGATGTCGCGGGTTTTGGGGGCCATGTCGAAGCCGGACTCGCGGCGGGCGACCGACACGAGCAGGCTGGCGATGCGCTCGCGGGCGGTTTTGCGGCCCAGGACCAGCATCCAGTCGCGCGCAGCATCGAGTTCATCGAGGGTCATCTCCAAAAGCCGCTCTGCAACATGTGGCGTGTCGCGGAGCAGTCGCTCGAATGGCGCGCGACGAAAGCAGCACAGGGTAACGGCGCTTGCCGCCGTGACGTCGTAAGGCGTGCTGTCACGGCCGGGCCGGCCGATGAAATCGGATGGCAAAAGCAGACCGACCATCTGGATGCGGCCGTCCTCCATGGTCTGTGACAATGTCGCGACGCCCGAGACGACAGACCCCACGAAGCTCATCGGATCACCGGCCCAGGCGATCTTCTGGCCAGCTTCGTATCGCCGGTAGACCTTGATCTTCTCCAGCTGCTCCAGCTCGGTCTCATCGCAACGCGCGCAGACGGCCCGGTGACGGATACCGCAATCGACGCAGCGCAGATTCAGTCGGTGGGGCATGAGCGTCTCTTTTCGTGTCGAGGCCATGTTGGCCTTCGGAAGCATCTGCATCACAGGTCGGTCTCACAGGCATCGCACCCTGCCCGGTGCGTCGTTCAGGGGTTCGTTGGAACCGAGATGTCGAACAGGGCGCGCAGCATGCGGCCCCGGCTTGCGATATCGCTCAGCCGATAGCTGTCGAGCACCTTCAGGAACGCCTCCAGGGCCTCAGCCAGTATGCTGGGTAAACCGCAAGCAGGCGCAATGAGACAGCCAGCGCAATCCACCAAGCCATCTTCACCTTCCGTGTGACGCACCAGCGCGCCGAGGCTGATATCCTGGGCCGGTCGCGCCAGACGCAATCCACCATGCCGGCCTCGCACCGTTTCAATAAAACCTGCACGGCCAAGACTCTGCACGATCTTCATCAGGTGAGTGTGCGAGATACCGTAGGTCTCGGCGATACGACGGATCGAAACCAGCGCATCACCCGAGGTGGCAAGCTGGATCATGATCCGCAGGGCATAGTCTGAATGGCGGCTGAGCTTCATGCTGCCACATTAGAGGTATTTCATTTGAATGTATAGGATGCTCAGATAATGGTATTGCGTAAGAGCACCTGGCAAAACCGCGGCACATGCATTGACGGGCCATGAGCAAGCCCCCTTGTATCCGATGATCCGTGGAGGACCATTGCGTCCCTCTGCCGAAGAATTGGCCAAGGCCGAAGGGCGGCCGCCTTCGATGCGATGATCGTCTGGCCTTGGCCGGCATCATATTCGTCCTGCGCTCCGCGCATGTTTTGAGAGATGCTGCTGCGCGCGTTCGGCCGCTCCGGTATGGCCTGCTGGCGCAGGCTGCATGACTGGCAAACAGCCGGCATTTGTTCCAGTTGCTCGACATCTTTCATGCCTAATGGATTTGATCTGCCTCGGCGACGCGCGCATGATGGCCGAGCCCTCGGTTCCTACCTGAAGGTGATCGAGACATGTTACCACTGTCTGCATCAAGCCGATTGGCTTTGGCAGCTCTTGCCTTTTGCATGTCGTCTTCCCCCGCTTCGGCCGACGCTGAGGCCCTGCGCTGGCGCATGAACAGCCTGCTCTATCCGAAGCTCTTCGGCGAGGCCGGGTCCTACTTCGCGGCCGAGTTGGAGCGCCGAACGGGGGGAAGCTTCGTCATCGAGGTGCGGGACCGGATGGTCCTCGACCAGGACAGCTTCAGCGCGCTTGAGGCCGGGCTGATCGACGCGGTCTGGGGATCGGCCGGGCATCATCACCGCGAGGACCCGGCGCTGGCGATCTTCAGCGGCTTTCCCTTCGGGCCGGACCCCGAGAGCTTCACTGCCTGGATGCGCGAGGGCGGCGGAGCAGAAGCGCTCGATGCGATCTATGCGCGCCATGGCCTGAAAAGCCTCTATTGCGGCGTGCTACCGGCCGAGGGCGGCGGTTGGTTCCGCGCGCCCATCGAGACCGTCGCCGATCTCGACGGGCTGGCCATGCGGGCCTTCGGATACGGCGCGCTGACGCTCAGGGCACTCGGCGTCGTGCCCTACGAGTTGCCTGCCGCCGACATCCGCCCGGCGCTGGAGACCGGGCTGGTCGCGGCGGCAGAGTTCTCGTTGCCCTCGATCGACGCCGACCTCGGCCTGCACGAAGCAGCCGGACATCTCTACCTTCCCGGCTGGCAGCAGCCGGCGACCTCGCTCGAGTTGCTGCTGCCCGAGCGCCGCTGGGCGGCGCTGTCGGATGACCACCGGTCCGCGATCAAGGCGGCCTGCGAGGCGACGCTGTCCTGGTCGCTCGAGTTGGCACGGGAGCGGCAGGTGATGGCCTTGGATCGGTTCCGCGCCGAGGGGATCGAGATCCATGACTGGCCCGAGGAGATCCTCGCAGCGCTGCGGCAAGCATGGACTGAGGTGATCGCCGAGGAGACCGCACGTGATCCGCTCCTTGCCGCAGCCTGGGAGAGCTATCTGAAGCATGTCGAAAGCCGAGGCGCTGCCTCGGCGCAGGGCTATATCGATTAGAACTGATCAGTCAGGCAGCCCGGCCCGCCGCAGCCCGTCGAAGAACCGCTCCCGGCTGTCGCGATCGGACCAACCGTCGAGCGACTGCGCCACGGCCGAGATGCTGCGCTCCGGGCGGCGGCCCTCGGCCGCACGGATGATCACCGCCGCCTCGTCGGCGCGGCCCGATTGCGCGAGGCTCGATGCCAGCAGCCAGCCGGGCCACCAGCGCGTGCCGGTGAAGGTGCCCGCGCCATGCAGCGGACCGAACGCTTCCGCTGCGCGGGCCGGCTCCTGCGCGACGAGATAGCTCAGCCCGGCTACCTGCCGATACCAGTCGGCCGGGGTTGGATCGAGATGCAATGCCCGCTCGATATGGCGCACGGCCTCGGCGCCACGACCGGTCAGTGCGAGCACGTGCGCCAGCACGGCAAGGTTGTCGGCCTCGTCGGGCGCGATCGTGACCGCGGCCTGCGCATTGGCCAGCGCGTCGACCGGCGAGCGCATTTCGGGAAAAGGCGACAGCAGCCGCATCTCGGCCAGGAGTCGATGCGCGCTGGCCGTGCCTCCAAGGGCCACGGCGCGCTCGACCATCTCGATCGCCTGTGCCATCTCGCGCCGTCCCCCGCCCCAGGCGAGATGTTGGACCTCGAGCCAGTAGGTCAGGCCGAGATCGGCCCAAGCCACAGCATCGCCGGGGTCGTCCTCGACCGCGGCCTCGAGCAGCATGCGCGCCTGTTCGTTGGCCTCCCGCCTCTGCCAGTCCCGTCCGTCGAGCAGCGCGCTGGCGGTCATGGCCTGGCCAGGTGTCTCGGGCGGGGCGACCGGTTTGGCGGGCAGCCACAGCCACCCCAGCCCCGCCATGGCGACCACCGCGGCGACCACCGTGCCTTGCCGGACCGTGCGGCGTGGCGGGGCTTTGGCGGGGAACTCCTCATCCTCGAGCACGTAGCCGCGCCGGGGCACCGTGCGCAGCAGTGCGGCGCCGCGCGGCCCCAGCGCGCGCCTGATGTCGCTGATGCATCGGGCCAGGGAGTCGTCCGACACGATCACGTCCGGCCATGCGTCGCGCAGAAGATCGTCCTTGGCCACCAGTTCCCCGCGCCGCGCGAGCAGTAGCTCGAGCACGCGAAAGGATTTGGCGCGCAGAACCCGCTCGGTGCCGGTCCCATCTTCGAGCCGGCCGCGCCTGGGGTTCAGCACGATCTCACCGATCCGGATGGTCTCGCATGTCTCCACGACGATGCCCCGGTGCTGGACATACCGATTTTAGCACGATTTCAGGCTTCCTTCAGGCCGTTTTCAGGACTTCGACCCGTCCCCGACTGAAGCTTCGGGGACACCGTCACGGCCTCGGGAGGGTCATCATGCTTCGCTCTGCCCCTTACATCACAACGCTTGCCTTGTGCCTCTCGACCATGACCACGGCGCCGTTGCCCGCCTTCGCGCAGGAGGGCGGGATGCGCGAGGCCCCGCTGCTTCTCGACACCCTCGCGCTGTGGCTCGAAGCCAATTTCGACCTGCCGCGCGCCGCTCGTGATCCGCATCTCGCCACACTGCCCGGCCCGGAACTGATCGCGATGCGCTATGGTGACGGGGCAGGTGTCGATCCCGACCGGGTGGTTGCGCTCTATGACGAAGCCACGAACACCATCTACCTCTCCGAGGGTTGGACCGGCCGCAGCCCGGCGGAGCTGTCGATCCTCGTCCACGAATTGGTCCACCACATGCAGGCCATGGCCGGGCACCGCTTCGCCTGCCCGGCCGCGCGCGAGCGACTGGCTTACGATGCACAGGACGCCTGGCTCGCCCTGTTCGGCGAGGATCTGGAGACGGCCTTCGACCTTGATCCGGCGATGCTGCTGGTCGGCACGGTCTGCACCCATTGAGGGCTCCGGCTTCGCCGGAGGTGAAACGCAACCTGCAACGTTGAAAGGAAACCACCATGTCACGACTTCAACCCCATCCCGGGATGACATTCGCCCTTGGTCTCTGCGCTGGTCTCGCAGCCGCTTCTGGCGGCTTCAGTTTAGCGCAGATGTCGGGCCCGACCGAGCATGCCGGCCTGACAGTCGACCTGCTGGCCGAGCTGTCTCCCCAGACCATGGAAGCCACCATTGGCCTGGCGGGCTACAGCATGCGCATGCGTGCCGTCGAGATCGCCCCCGGCGGCCAGATCGCCCAGCATGACCATGCCGATCGCCCAGGCATCGTCACGGTGATCGACGGTAGCTGGGTCGAGGGCCAGCCCTCGGGCGAGCGCAGCTTCGATGCCGCCTCGCTCGGCACATTCCGCGAAACCGAGGAAACGGTGCATTGGGTCTACAACCGCACCGACGCCCCGGCCACCGCGCTGGTCTGCGACATCGCCAAGGTCGAGTAGGTTGCGGAGTAGCCACGTATCCTTTGGATGCCTTCCGGAGACGTTTCGCGGCAAGGTGGCCAAGATGAGCGACAATACCCAGAAAATGTCGAAGATTAAATCGTTCTGACCATGTTTCAGTCGCAGTCGCCCGGCAGCGTCGCCCCGAGTGATTTGGGGGCCGACTTAATGTTTTCGACGATTCTCTCGGGTCTGCTGCAGACCCAGCCGCTGTTTCTGGCGATGGCCGGGGTGGTCTGCGCCGGGATGGCGCTGACGCTGGTGCTGCTGATGCGGCAGTTGGCGGTCTCCGAGGGGCGGCGGCGGCTGGTGCCGCTGGTCTGGATCGCTGCGGTCGCCGGAACTGGTGTCTGGACCACCCATTTCATCGCCATGGTCGGCTATCGGCCCGCGGCGACCGTCAGCTACGATCCCGGCATCACCGCCCTGTCGGCGCTGGCCGGGATCGTCGCGGTCGGCCTGCCGCTCGCGGTGGCGGCGCTGCAGCGCAACCGCTGGCTGCGGGCCGGGCTCGGCGGCCTCGCCGGGGCCGGGGTCGGGGTGATGCATTTCACCGGCATGGCAGCGATCCACGGCCCGATGCACCATGCCCCGGCGATGGTGGTGACGGCGCTGGTCCTCGGCGTGGCGTTCTTCGCCCCGGCAATGTGGGTCTCGGGTGTCAGCCTCGCCGCGCGCTGGCTGCGGGGCGCGGGCCTGCTGCTCGGGGTGGTCGCGCTGCATTTCACCGCCATGTCCGGCATGGGGCTGCAGATCATCGGCGGCGCGGCGGGCGAGGGGATGGACCGGCAGCTGCTGTCGAGCTTCACCGCCGTGACCACGCTGGCGCTGTGCTATGCCGCGATCACCGCGATGGTCCATCGCCGCCGGCTGAGCAGCGCCCAACGCGAGGTCGCGCGCAAGGAGGCCTCCTTCGTCGCCGCGCTGCAGAACATGTCGAACGCGCTGGTGATGGTCGACGAGGCGCGGGTGATCACCGCGATCAACCAGCGCTGCTTCGAGCTGTTCGGCATCCCCGCCGACTCGGTCGCCACCGGCGACTCCGTCGACCGGCTGGTCGCGGCGATCGAGGCCGGGCGGAGCTGGGAGCAAGACCGCCTCGCGGCGATCATCGACACCCATCTCGAGCGGATGCGCGGCACCGAGATGCTGCGCAGCGAGGAGGAGTTCGCCAATGGCCGGGTGCTGTGCATCTCCAGCCGCCGGGTGCCCACCGGCGAGGTGGTGCTGACCTTCGACGATTTCACCGAGCACCGCGCCGCCCAGGCCAAGATCGCCCACATGGCGTTCCACGACGCACTGACCGGGCTGCCCAACCGGCGCAGCTTCCGCGACCACATGGCCTCGATCATGGAGGACGCCACGCCGCGCGCGCTGCTGATGCTCGATCTCGACCACTTCAAGACGGTCAACGACACGCTCGGCCACCCGGTCGGCGACGGGCTGCTGGTGCAGGTGGCCCGGCGGCTGCTCGACGCCGCGGGCGAGGGCGCGACGGTGTTCCGGCTCGGCGGCGACGAGATGGTGGCGGTGCTCGACGGCGCCGGCGAGGTCGAGGCGACCGAGACCGGCCGCGCGATCATCGAGAGCCTGGGCCGCCCCTTCGAGATCGACGGCCACAAGATCAGCATCGGCTGCAGCATCGGCGCCAGCCTGATCGACGGCGCGACCAACACCTCCGAGGCGCTGCAGCGCGCCGATCTCGGCCTCTACCGGGCCAAGAGCCTCGGCCGCAACCGGATCCAGTTCTACGAGGACGGGATGATGGAGAAGGCGATGGCCCGCCGGCAGATGGAGAGCGACCTCGCCCAGGCGCTGAAATGCGGCGAGTTCCGGCTCGACTACCAGCCGATCTGCCGACTCTCCGACCGCGCGATCCTCGGCTTCGAGGCGCTGATCCGCTGGGACCACCCGCTGCGCGGGCTGGTCTCCCCGGCCGAGTTCATCCCGCTTTGCGAGGAGAACGGCATGATCGTTCAGATCGGCGAATGGGTGATCGAGGAGGCCTGCCGCCAACTCGCCGAATGGCCCGAAGATGTGCATGTCGCGGTCAACGTGTCGCCGATGCAGATGCGGCTGCCCTCGATCGTCGAGGTTGTGCGCCGGGCGCTGGCCGCGCATGATCTCGCGCCGCAGCGCCTGACGCTCGAGCTGACCGAGACGGCGTTGGTCCGCGACGGCGCCCATCTCGCCCGCAACCTGATCGCGCTGCGCGAGATGGGGGTGAAGATCGCGATGGACGATTTCGGCACCGGCTACTCTTCCTTTACCCATCTGCGCGATTTCGAGCTCGACCAGATCAAGATCGACCGCAGCTTCGTCAACGTGGCGCAAGAGGATCACAAGGCCTGGGCGGTGGCGCAGGCGGTGACCAACATGGCGCGCGAGCTGTCGGTCGGCGCGGTCGGCGAAGGGGTCGAGAGCTCCGAGCAGATCACCCGGCTGATGGCACTCGGCTGCGACGTGGCGCAGGGCTTCTTTCTGGGCCGCCCGATGGATGGGACCCGCGCCACGGCGCTGCTCGCCGATGCCGTCGGCAACCGTGTCGCTGCGGAATGAGCGGGGGATGAGCGCCTTGGACCGGCAGAGCCAGTGCGGTCCCGAGGTGCGAGTGCCGAACGAAGTCACTGTGAACCCAGGGGCGATATAAGATCCGATTGGAGCGTCGGGACGCCAACGGAGGTCAGGCGCGTGCCTGTGCCACTTGGGTCAAACCTCGACCGAAACGCTGCCATCGTCGGAGTTGATGCCGATATCCACCTCACCATCGATTGTCCGAATAAGAGGTTCGAGGCGGCTTCGAAGCTCCGTGACCCGGGCCTGGAGCGCCGCTCGCAACTGCTCATTTAAATCGTCCGGCCCACGGACCGAAGGCTCCCCACCACTTCGCACCAGCGTTTCATGCGCATCGATCCGTCCAGAAAAGGGCGCAGGGATCGGGTCGGATCGGGGAGCATCGTTCGCCATATGTGTTTCGCGTATAGAGGGAGAGGTTGCGTATTATATGCCGACTTGCTGGCGGTGCGCCGTGACATAGGGGCATATGCCTCTCGTGCAAGCGCGCGGAATGGCAAACGCTCGCCTGCCGAGCTGGGACAGCAGCAGGAACCGGTGCCTGAGGGTCCAACCGGTCGCCGAACATGCGGGATCTCGAGACGCTCGGCCCGCCTGGCCTGGAGGCACTCGTGCACGGTACGATCCAGTTCGCGGCATTCAGAAAGAGCCTTCTCGTGAAAGAGAGGACTACAACTCATCGAGCGACACCTGGACAAACGGGCCATCCGCACGTGCTTCGGCTATCGCATCGAGCTATGCAATCTCGATGGTATCGGCCAAAGCCGAACGGCCCGCAGGGACATACCCGACCGAGACACTCTTGACCAGAAACTTGCCGCGGCGTGAGGTCCGCAGAACACCTCGCGCCGCCGTTTCGTAGACGAATGCTTCGCAAGTTCTGTCATAAAGCCCTACACACCAACAAAAGGCAGCTCCGCCCTGGAGATATATCGATAACGACCGGGGTGGTTCTTCATTCACTCCCCTGCCCCCCAGTGCAGCGCCACGGCGGCCAGGGAGCCGCAGCGCAGTGGCGCAAAGACCATTGGCTCGGCTATCGATCTTTCCAAGGGGCTGCTTTGCGTCAGAACGGCCCCCGGCCAAACAGGCGGTTCTCATGAGGCCGGGCGAGGCCGCGGGTTATGGACGGCCTCGCTCAGCCGCACTCTGCAAGTTGGCTTTGGTCGTCCCCGGCGCGCCGCCCTGGATTCGCTCAGGGCTTTCTTCGTGAATCTGCCAACTCACCGTCCGGGCCGGCACAGGCCGACGAGGCACCGGGCCAAGCGACTTATCGACGAAGCGGCAGGTGAGGCGTCATGAGTTCACCGTATGTCACGGGGCCCTCCCGCAGCATATCCAGGCCCAGGACATTGAGCATCACGAAGATGGTTATGCCACAGCCGGTGACGATGAAGATGTAAGAAAGGATACACAGACCCTTCACAGCCAAGCTCCTGCCCGAGGCCCATCAAGGGCAACACCCACAGGTTTGACCGATACGGGGCGGGGTTGAAGCTTGTGCGAGAGGGTAATGGCGCGCTGTGTCCGCCAAGTCGCGCCGGCCCGGGCATTGCCGGCCCAAGACGGCATCACCTGCATCCGCGCCCGCGGTAACCCGCTCCCCTTGGAGATCCGTTCCGGGAACGCGCGCCTTTGAGTGACGTCGGCCCCGAAAGGGGAGCCAGCAGATTTTACGCCCTTCCCCATTTGATCCTGGCCGGCTCTCAGATGTCATGGACAGCGCCGAGAGGTTGCGCTCGCACCGGAGATGACCACGGGGACAGTTGCTTCAAAAGGGGAGCGACCGGCGTCACAGATAGTGTCCCATCGCTTGGTGTAAGAGGCCCCGCGCGGAGCCCTCGGCGTAGCGTAGCGCGTGGCCGAGTGTGACGCTGGCGGTCACCGTCGATCTTCGGAGTAGGTTCGGGTTGGGCAACCTTGAACCAGATGGAGACGACGATGACCGACGACAGAATGGCTCTGCTCGAGCTGGTTGAAAAGCAGGCTGATGGAGATCTGGTCCGCGAGATGCTGGCCTTCGCGGCCGAGCGGATCATGGAAGCAGAGGTCGAGGCGAGAACCGGCGCTGCCAAAGGCGAGCGGTCGCCGCTGCGCGAGGTTCACCGGAACGGCTACCGCGAGCGGGACTGGGACACGCGTGCCGGCCGGGTCGCGTTGGATATCCCGAAGCTGCGCAAGGGCAGCTATCTGCCCAGCTTCCTTGAACCTCGACGCACGGCCGAGAAGGCCCTCGTGGCGTTCGCCATGGGTCTCGAACCATGGCGACCTCATGGCTCACTCCAAGAGGCTTACGTCCAAGGCATTTCCACCCGCTCGGTCGACAACCTGGTGAAGGCCATGGGCGCCGGTGGAATGTCGAAGAGCCAGGTCAGTCGCCTATGCGCCGAGATCGATGAACGGGTGAACGCATTCCTGGCTCGCCCGCTGGAAGGGGCTTGGCCCTACCTCTGGCTCGACGCGACTTACGTGAAGGTCCGAGACGGCGGGCGGATCGTCAGCCGTGCCGTGATAGTGGCCGTAGCTGTCAACGGGGACGGCAAGCGCGAGGTGCTGGGCGTCGCCACGGGCCTCTCCGAGGCGTGCGCAGGACAAACAGTCCCCCGGACTGTTTTCCGATCCTGCTTACCCTTCTGGAGCGGCTTCCTGCGCAGTCTTGCCGACCGTGGCCTGCGGGGTGTGAAGCTGGTGATCGCTGACGATCACAAGGGACTCCCGCCGGGCGCGCGGCGGGTGTTTGACGCCACGCATCAGCGCTGTCGCGTTCACTGGATGAGGAACGCACTGGCCCATGCACCGGCCAAGCAGCGCACGGCCGTGGCGGCGATGCTGAAAACGATCTTCGCTCAGGAGAACAAGGCCGATGCCGAAGCCCAATGGGACGTCGTCGCCGACGCGCTGCGCGAGAAGCAGGCAACGCTTGGCGCACTAATGGACGCCTCCCGCGATGACGTGCTTGCCTACATGGATTTCCCTCGCGAGCATTGGCCCCAGATCGCGTCGACGAGCCCACTCGAACGAGTGAACCGCGAGATCAAAAGAAGGGCCGACGTCATCGGCATCTTTCCCAACGACGAGGCTATGACGGCCTCTACAATCTTGCCAATCGCCGTCTGGCGACGGTGTCGGACCGTCAGAACGCCGGTCGCTCCCTGGCGTTGAGGGTGGTGGCACGCGGAAGACGACGTTGACGTGGTCGCCGTCGATCTCGACGCGTCGGACCATCGCCCGGATGATCTCGCGCGTGCCGCTCCAGTCCAGCTTATCTAAGCCTCCACGGACCCTCTCGACAAACTCGTCCAGACGGCCGACGAGCAGTGTCAGGTTTTGCTCCGTCTCTGCGTCCGCGAGTCGCCTCTGCCGGTCCGCCTCCAGGTGGGCCAAGCGCCGCCTCATCCCATCGATGCGGGGCTCGAACTCGTCGCGCTCGATCAGCCCCTCGGCATAGCCGTCGATGAGCCGCCCGATGCCGCGGCGCAGAGCGGCGATCCGGCGCTCGAGGTCGGCGTCCTCCGCCTCGCCGGAGTCCTCGCGCGCCTGATCGAGCCGGCGCTGGTATTCCGCGGCCACACGCCCGGGATCCTCCAGGAGGGTCCGGATCTCATCCCACACGGCCTGCTCCAAACGATCGCTGCGCACCGACCTGTTGTCGCAAACCGCCTGCCCAGCGAAGCGGTGCGCATCGGTGCCCGTGCAGCGGTAGTAGCCGTACTCGGCCGGCTGCCGGCCACCCACGCGCCCGCGCGCCATCTTGCCGTAGAACGCGTAGCCGCACCGCTGGCAGACCACGAGTCCCTGCAACAGCCAGCCGGGGCGGCGCCGGAGTTCCCGACGACGACGGCGGTTCTCGTCGAGCTGCGCCTGGGCCGCCTCGAAGATCGCTGGATCAATCAGGGCCGGCACCGGAATCTCGATCCACTCCTCGTGCGGCACGGGGACTCGGGAGTTCGGCTTCCGGGCCGGCTGCGGGTGGCCGCGTAACGGTCGCAGGCGCGGTGGCGCCTGGATCCGGCGCGAGCGCCCGAAGACTGCACGTCCCACATAGGCGGTGTTGCGCAGCATCAGCGCGATCGTGGTGCTGTCCCACCGGGCCTTGCCGGTGCTCGTCGGCACTTCCGCCTCCGAAAGGCGGCGCGACACCTCCCGCAGGCTCAGGCGCTCCAGCCCGATCCAAGCGAACATCAGGCGGACCCAGCGGGCCTCCTCGGCCGAGACCTCGACGCGCGCCACCCCACCGCCGGCGTCCTTGGCGATGTAGCGGTAGCCGAAGGGCACCTTGCCCAGGGCGCTGATCAGGCCCGAGCGCGCGGCATGCCGACGTCCGCGCCGGCTGCGCTCCAGGAATTTGGCCCGCTCGTACTCAGCGATCATGCCCTGAACCTGGAGCAGAAGGTCGTCCTCGGCGCTGGTGCCGATGAGACGATTGGCGAAGACGACCTCGGTGCCGGCCCGACGAAACTCCTCGACCAACAGCACTTGGTAGGCGTAGCGCCGGGCCAGACGGTCCGGCGCAAGGACGTGGATCTGATCGAGCACGCCGGCGGCCACGGCATCGCGCAGCCGCTCCAAGGCAGGCCGCTGGAGCGTGGTGCCGCTGTAGCCCTCGTCGACGAACTCGTCGCCGGGCTCGATCGACAGGCCGGTGCTGGCGACCCGCTCACGCAGCGCCGCAAGCTGGCTGGCCACGGTGTTGCCGCGGGCCTGTCGCTCGCTCGACACCCGGGCGTAAAGCGCGAGGCGGAGCTCAGGCATGGTCACTCCTCCGCATGGTCAGCACCTCGCTGTCGCCGGGCTCCGGCTCCGGGGGCAGACGAAGCCGCCGGCGCTGGATGGGCACGAGGCGGTCGTAAGCCTCGATCAGGTACTGGGCGCTGCGACGCGTCGTCTCGAACGACACCTTGATCGTCAAAGGAGCGGGCCTGCTCGACTGGTCCATCGGCACCTCCCTCTCTAGGGGCCCGCAGGTCGGGCTGCCAGCGCAGGTTCAGCGGAGTCCGCCCGAAGCCCTCTCGGTAACGCGGCCGCAGGCGCTCGCGTTCGATCGCCACCGTCCACTCGAAATTTGCAAGATTGTGGAGGCCGTCATTGTTCGGCTCGTGGGGGCGCTGATGCTGGAGACCAATGACGAGTGGACTGTCGCGCGCCGCTACATGAGCCTTGAAACCCTCGCACGCCTTATCGACAATCCCGACATCAGGCTGCCCGCTGTGGCCTCCTGATCAAGCTTGGACCTCTCCGAAGGTCGGCGCTCTTACACCAGTCGGTGGGACACTATCGCGTCACAAGCGGAACGGCGTTCCTAACCCTTGAGGTGCTCCGATCTCAATAGGCGTATCCGCCCCCATCAGTCGTGAAGATCGGCGCGTTCTTCCTCACCTGAACTTCGTAGGTCCCGCCGCCAATGGTCCGCTCGACGGTGGTGAAAGTCCGCTCGAGGTCATCGGCTCGGGCAGACACCGTGAAGGCCAGCCAAAAACAAACAAGCGCTCCGGAGGCCATCAGGGCCAATGAAAGGGGATGGCAAATGTTCTCACTTATCATGGTCTTGGTCGCTTGAATGGGGGTGCATCGGATCAGATGGCCGAACCCTTAAAGTTGAAAAGGCGCGAAGATCCTCAAGACGCCGCGTCACGAATTCCGGTGGCATCAACTGTTGCTCGCAGACATCAGATCGACCGCCGGTTCGCCCTCGCATGCGCCATCTTCCCGACCCTCCAAGACGGCGAACTCGTATTACGGTCCCGGACAAATGCAAGTTCGGCCGCCGTTCGCCCCGCCGCCCTCCGCGCAGAACATCCATCTTCTGATAGCGCCGAATACCGGCCCCGGGGCCGCGCGCATCGCTACCGCTTTAAGCAGTTATAGCACTTCCCTTCATCTCGACGCGGGAATGCGCTCATGACCGGGACCGCCCGTTTCAGGCCCATCTCGACTTGGGCGCTTGTCGCTCTGCATGGCAGGTCCACAGGGTCGCAGGCGCGCAATGAAAGCCGCACGACTCTCAGCGATGGCGGTCCTGCCCGGGCTTGAGCCTTGGGTCAGATCTCGAGATCCACGCAGTCATCTGGCTCCAACGCGGCCAGCAGCCTGGTCCGAATGCGGTGCGCTCGTCTCGCGGCGACGATGTCGAACCCGCCACTTGCCGCCTTGGCGCGATGATGTGCCTCAACGGCCCCGCCGGGGCGATATTCGTGAGCCGCGCCGTAGGCTGCGGCGAGTGTAGACCAAGGGGCTGTTTGGGACAGCTCATCCCATAGCGCAATAAGTTCTGAGACTTGTCCCGTCGCTATCGCGTCCTCGACCAACGCTGCATTGGGAACCAACGCCCAAGCCGTGGGAGGTGCCTCCGGCGCTCCCGGGACGAGCTCAAACTCGCCATGCGGCCGGCCATGGACCGAGGAAAGAAGATGATGATAGGCATCGGACCCTTCCGTCACGCCGGTTCGAACCGGCGGGACGTCCTCGAGAAGGCGTTTGACATCGCCAATGTTAAGCGGCCTTGGCGATGTGGTGTGCAGCTCTGCCTCTTCCATCCCTTGAAAAGCCTCTGAACCCCCCGGGATCTCCGGCTGCAGGCTCAACGCAGCAGGGTAGGAGAAGGTGCAGAATTTCTCCTATGACTGCACATACCGCCAAGCGCCTTCAGCATTGTCGCGAGTACAGACACATTTCAGGCGATCCCTCCCCTACCCGGTCCCGGCACCCCTGAACTCACTCGATCGGCGAAAGTCTTCGCAAGGCGGCGCCTGACTGGTTGCCAATGATCATGGGGACGGTCAGATGTCCGGACGAGGTTCGGGATCTGTAAATCAGGCTGTTCTGCAACAGCACTTCATCTGGTTTCGGTCAGCTTCCGCACGCAGCAAGGTTGAATGCATGGCGAAGATTGCTCTGGTCGACGATAACAGAGGGTTTCTTGTTTCAGTTTCCATCGTGTTGGAAGCGGAAGGCTTCGAGGTGGAGACTTTCAGCGATGGACAGACAGCGCTGCGTTCTTTCCTGTGCCGGATGCCAGATCTTGCGGTTCTGGATCTCAAGATGCCTCGGATGGACGGGATGGAACTGCTCCAGCACCTCCGGCGAAAGAGCACTTTGCCCGTGATCGTCCTGTCCTCCCAGAATGATGAAATCGATGAAATTCTGAGCCTGCGAAAGGGTGCGGACTTCTACCTCGACAAATCCTGTTCGCAGCGTGTGCTGCTCGAGCGTATCCGCGCACTCTTGCGCCGGCAGGAAGGGCCGACGGTGGCAGAGGGAGCGTTCGAGATTGCGCCTCCTCCCCTCGCACGGGGATCGCTTGATATGGACCCGCAGCGCCATGAAGTGAAGTGGAAGGGCAAGAGCGTCTCACTCACTGTATCGGAGTTCCTGCTGCTCCAGGCGCTGGCGCAGCAGCCCGAGGTTGTGATGTCACGTGACCAGCTCATGGACGTGGTGGGTTGCAACGACGAGAGCTATGTAGGCGACCGCTCCATCGACGGGCATATCAAGCGGCTGCGGCAGAAGATGCGCGATGCAGACGCGAATTTCTCGGCGATCGAGACGATCTACAGGGTCGGCTACCGTTACCACGGAGATGGAGACGAAGTTCCGCCAGGTTGCTGAATGGAAATATGGTCTGGGAGGCGGGTCAGCTGTGACAGCCTTGGGGCTCCGAAGGTCCGGCCCGAAACCGTAAATTCATATGCCAGGAACCGTCTGCAATCGACCATCGCTTTTCTGGTCAAACGTTTACGCCAGAGCGATTGCCTGCGCCGAGGGTCACTGCCGAACCCCCTTGAGGCCAAGTAGAACATCTTCGACGGCATCAAGGGTAACCGCCGGTTTGCAAGACCGATCACCGTATCGCTCTTGGCGCCTCGTGCAGCCATGCTGATAATAACGGCGCCCTTCTAATCCTCTGCAGAGGTAAACGATAGCGCCAACGGGAGGGGTTTAGATACCCGAGACAGTGACCCGCACCCGCCGCGCAAGGATGGTGCCCTCGGACGATGGCCGGCAAGCCCCGAGGATCGAAGCGCCCCCACACCCCGATCCTCGGAGCAATGCCCGTATGAGATTTTCGGCCTTCTTCCTGCAGGAGTAGTTTATCAGCATAGATTGCTCATAAAGGAAACTGATTTACCGATCGTTGGCAGCTCAGGGCCCTGCTGTGCCGTTTCAAATAGCCAAAAACGCTATCGCGGACTATTTTGTCCGATCAATGTGGCGAAAGCATGGGCTATTCTTGGCGGTTACGTGTGGTGCATGCTTAAAAGTGTGGTGCATGCTTAAAATTGGAAACGGCAACCTTCGAAACAGTCCATACGGCGTTGCTTCAAAGCAGGATGTTACTTGGCGTGGAGGATGGCGTCGTCTCATGGAGGCGAGGTTCCTGGTATCGGAGATTTCTGCTGTCGGCGTTCGGATCGTCCCGGCCGATCCAGAGAACGGACATCACGATGCCGATGCCCGCTACGATCAGAACCGTGTAGGCTATTCGCAGTATCGTATGGATCGTTATCATGAGGCCGCTCACTTCGTTCTGTGGATTGGACCTGCTGTCCAAATACAAAGCGTGTAAGGGTGTATCCCTGAGAACCCTTTGCGGAACCTTCGGTTCCGGTTTCCTCTGTCGTCTTCCCTGGCCTGACAGTCTCGTCTGCCCTTTCGAGAGCTGGGTGCGGCCGTTGTCGTCTCCGAGCGACAGCGGAAACCGTGACGTGGAGTCGTCCTGGAAACGCGGGCTGTCTGGTCCCACTTGTAAGGAACTGCAGCCGCTTTCGTGTATTCAATGAGGATAGGGATTTGGGCCCGCAGCCTGAAGCGGGATGTCGTGGCGCTGTGGATCGCGTCGCGCGACCGACGCACCCCCTTGGCCGCGAAACTGGTGGCCGGGGCCGTCGCGGCCTATGCTCTGAGCCCAATTGACTTGATCCCCGACGTCATTCCGCTGCTGGGACAGCTGGACGATCTGCTGATCGTGCCGCTCGGGATCATGCTGGCGCTGCGTCTGATCCCGGCTCCGCTCATGCAGGAATTCCGGGAGGCCGCCCTGTCGCGATCCCGGCCGCGCAGCTCCGTCGCCGCTGCGGCTGTGATCGGTATCTGGATACTCGGGGCCGCGCTGCTGGCGATGGTCTGGCTCCGGCAGGAACCATAGCCATCGCTGAACGCGACGCCGCTCCGCAGCGGAACGGGGCGGCGACACCCTCAGTCGGCAGCCCACATCCGGTAGAGGTTGCTCTTGGCCTTGAACAGACGGTCGAAGGCCGGCAACTTGCCTTGGCTGTCTAAGACCGCGCGCGCGGCAACATCGAGATCGTGCAGGACCTCGCGCCGCTCCGCCGACCGCACCCAGCTGGTGATCCAGCCGACCACGGCCACGCACGTGCCCTGCTCGTCCGGCTCCACCCGATACTGGGCGCTGGTCGGGAAAAGCACGTCCCAGATCCGGCGGTCCAGTTTTCTGGAAGTAGGTCATATATGAGGAGCACCACGGTAGTTTGACGCCGTTTGGCTGCAACAGAAGCCTTATTCATTCGGTTGTCCAATTTTGAACTCAAGGTCACCCCCCCTCCTGTTCAGCTTCAATGCGGGCGGGTAGAAGTGTTTGCCCGAGAGCGGCCGCAAGCGCGATGGGGAATACGATCCAGATATCCAGCGCAGTGACGGCAAATCCGCCGACGAATGGCAACACGAAGGCCGGCGCCGTGAGCGCGTTCAAATAGCCGCTGTAGGCGGGTCGGCGGTCCTTCGGCGACATTGCCATGAGCAGCCCTATGACCGCGATGATCAGGCCATTCACCAGAGCCCTGAGCAGCAGGAAGACAGCCAGCAGCACCGGCATGAGCGCAGCCTGCGACGTAGGAACCATCAGCAGGGGGAGAAGCGCGATCGACGGCACGATGCGACCGGCCGTGATCCCGCGCATCAGGCGGAGCTTGCCCAACCGGTCGCCCCACCAGCCCTATTGCGGGTTGCTGAGCAAGGCGCCCACCGTCTGGGTTCCCAGCAAAAGCGCCACGTCTTGCAGGCTCATGCCCAACTTGTCTGCTGCGATCACGAAGAAGGGCGCTGCGGCGAGCACGGCGCCGCCGCACCACTGCGCGAAGACGAAGCGCCGGAACACGGCGTCGCTGCGGAAGGTCGCGGCACCCTTCTTCAGATAGGCTGCAAAACTGGCCGCCGCTTTCGGTGGGAAGCTCTCTCAGGTTCCCCATCGCGGTGAAGACGATGGACGACACCCGCATCAACGCGGCGGCGACGCCCAGAACCGCCGCGTAAGAAACAGGGAATTCGAGGGTCCGGAGCAGCCTGCTTCCCTTTTTGGATGGCACGGCCAGTGCCACGATATCGTCGTGGGGCCCAGCGACCATGCCGCCAAGACAGGCGTAGACGGTCCATAATCCGAGCGTGGCCGCGCCGAGCGCCGCCGAACTGCATCCTGCGCCTGCTCCGGCCCACAGGAAGCCGGCGAGCGCTGCGATGGCCGTCGTTCGCCCGAAGGCCCTCGGGACGTAGAACGGCATCGAGGAGCCGCTGCGCCCGGCAAGGTAGCCTACGAGGAGCTGCGGCAGGAGTCAGCCGAGCCGCAGGATCGTCGAGACGACGCTGACGGCCACCGGACCGCTGGACAGTCGAAAGACCAGTGCCGACATCCCCGTGGCGCTGTCCACCGCAGCCGATCCGGCCTGAAACGCGGTGCCGGGGCCTGCGACGTGCCAGAACCGGCGGCGGGGGGTCACCTGCCGCTCCAGTCCGCAGGCTCGACGAACAGCCCGAACCAGATCGACCACAGGCCAAGGCCGATGAAGATTGCCCCCAGCAGCCAGCGGCGGGGCTTCAACCAGTTCGCGACCTGGTCGAGCCCGCCTGCGAGGCCAGGCGCGACGGACAAGGGGATGAGCGGAAGAGTGAGCGCCAAGGCGAAGACGGACATCATCAGCACGCCGGTCGCGGCCGAGCCGCTGACGGTCGCGGTGCCGATCAGCCCAAACAGGATGGGCGCGGCGCAGGCGGGAATGTTCAACCCGAAGGCTGCACCTTGCAGGAGCGGCGCGTCGGCGATCTTCCAGCGGTCCGGCGCGAACCGGACCCGCCCGCGGAGCTTCTTGTCGCCCTTGGCGATGATCGCGATCCCGAGGCCGAGATAGATTGCCCCGAAGACCAACCACATCCCGGCCTGAACACCGATCAGGCGCTGGCCGAGGACGACGATCAGGCCGCCGAACCCGCCCATGACGCAGAGCCGCGCCAGCAGGAAGACCAGCGCCGAACCCAGCCGCTGCCGCAGCGTGCGTCCCTGTTGAGCCGAGAGGAATAGCATGTGTGCCCCGATGGTGCAGGGCTCGACAAACCGAGCAGGCCGAGGCCGAGTGCAAGCAGGATCGATTGGTCGGTAAGGCCCATGTCCCTCACTTTATTCGGTTTCGCGGTCGAAGTGCAGACAATACGGGCAGATGGCCGCCGGTTAGAACATTGATCCGATGTGGGATGCCGCTGTTGGATAGGCTGCCGACATGGCCTTCACCTGCGCCGTCGTCAGCCCCAATTTGATCGCCAAGGAGAGGACAATGATCAGCTCGGCTTAGTCTGGGCCGAACATGTGCGCGCCGAGGATCTGCCCGTCATTGCCGGTAATGACCTTCGCGCCCGCATGGCTTTCGCCTAAGCGCTTCTACAAGAACCAACCCGAGGTGTCGTTGAAACCCACATCGACATCCCCCTCTCGCGCGCCTCTTCTTCAAGCTGGCCGACCTGCGTCAGTTCGGGAATGGCAAACACCACGCTCGGCAGGCTGGTGTAGTCAGGCTCGGCTCGCTTGCCCTTCAGCATGTTCGAGGCCGCGATTTTGCCTTCGAACAGGGCCACCGGGGTCAGCGGCCTGAGAAATTCCGGCGGCCGGACGATCGGGAGAATTACGCCCGCCCTAAGTAGCATGGCGCTCGGTGGTCGGACCGAGAAGTCTGCTCTTGCGCTGACAAAACCGTTGCACAGCCCGTTGCCGACGGACATCTCGCCGACCAGCGGCGGCGCGGCGCTTCCATGTGCCGACTCTCCGGACGGCGTCTCTTTGCCGATCCGGGCGCCGGCACGAGCCCGGTCATTGTTCTGCCCAGTTCCTTCGGATCATTTCCCGCAAGACCCGATCAAAGGACAAGACGTATGAAACGAACCGCCCCGATCCTCATGGCCACTGGGCTGCTCGCGACACCTGCCCTGTCACTGACTTTTGCCGAAATCGACGCGGATGGCAGCGGCAGTCTCGACGCCGCCGAGTTTGCGAACGCTTATCCCGATGCCCCGGAAACCTACTTCATGGTCTACGATCAGAACGGCGACGGGGTGGCCAGCCCGGACGAGGTGCGCCAGGCGAGTAGGTTGCTGCGCAGCGGCGTATCAGTCGACGAATTGGATCTCGACGAGGACGGCGAGCTCGAGCGCGAGGAGGTCCAGCACGTGTTCAGCGCCGGCGCGCAGACTGCGCTGGCCAAGTTCGACGCGGATCGCGATGGAACGATCACCCTCGACGAGGTTCGTGCCTCGGACGACCCGAAAGGCGAACGCGGCCGCGGCCGGCTCAAGCAAGCGGCCAAAGATGACGACGAAACGAGGAGCGAGCGCGGCAAGCCCGAGCAGCGCGGGCGGTCCGAGGATCGCAAGCCCGCAAAGACGCGGGGAAACAGCGGCAAGAACGGCTAACTGGCGTCGGCGCATACGACATGGTTGCCGAAGCCTGCGGTTCCCTGCTGCCTCATACACACGGGGGTTTGCGAACCGCTTACCCAGCGGTCTCGTATTGAGACCTCGAGCGGCCCGGACATCCCGGGCCGCCTGCATCGCCACCATTTGCCATGGACGCCACTATTTCCGCAGATATTCGACGAGCGCGGCGATGGCGAGAACGACGAGGGCAAGGATCAGCACTCCCCAGATCCCCATTCCGAAGAACATGCCTCCGATCCGTTCGACGCCTGCTGCCCTTGCAGCCGGGGGTGCGGCTTCCGCGACCTTAGTAAGTCTCACGGTCAGCCCGAACCCGAGGGTGGCGATGGCATAACCGAGATTGCGCCAGAAGCGGTCGTTTTAGGAACTCGCAATCCGAACTCACAAGTCAGGCACAGAACCGACGGCCCTGCGGGAGAGACCCAAGCTCCAGCGGCACTGGAACCGGCGTGCCCGTGACGGGATCTGGATGCATCTCGACGGATAGCTTGTAGACATGGTTGACGAGCTCGGCGGTCAGAACCTTTTGGGGCGCTCCGGCCGCCACGATCCGCCCCTCTTGCATGATCACCAGTCGATCGGCGTATCGCGCGGCCTGAGCGATATCATGCAGCACGACCACACAGCTCCTGCCCTCCCGGGCAAGCCCCTTCATGAGCCGAAGAACCTCTACCTGGTGCTGGATATCCAGCCAGTTGGTGGGCTCGTCAAACAACATTGCCGGCGCATCCTGGGCCAAGGCCATGGCGATGAAGACCCGCTGGCGCTGACCGCCTGAAAGAGTGTCTACTTCGCGCTCAGCGAGCTCCGTCAAATCGAGCCGCTCCATCGCACGTGCGACGTGCTCGCGATCCACCTCGGTCTGCATGCCTAAGAAATTCTGATGCGGCGCCCGCCCGTAGCCCACCAGCTCTGCCACCTTGCTTCCAGGCGGGGCCAGGTTTTCTTGCGGCAAAAGCGCCACCCGGCGCGCCAGAGCGCGTGGCGTCAGCCGGGCTGCATCCTCACCTCCTATCGTGATCTTCCCGGCCATGGGCCAGAGCTGGCGAGACATCACCTTCAGCAATGTGGATTTGCCGCAGCCGTTGGGGCCGATGAGCGCTGTCAGAGAGCCGGACGGAAATTCAACGGAGGCGGGCGCCAACCGGAAGGCGCGGTAACCCGCTTCAACATCATGGAGGTGGATCATCACTGTCTCCCTGTGCGGCGGCTCTCGACCAGAAGGAGCCAGATGAAGAACGGCGCCCCGAACAGCGCCGTCAAGATGCCGGCCGATATCTCGATTGGCGGCAGTATGGAGCGACCTGCCACATCCGCGCCGGCGCAGAGGATCGCGCCGATCAGCCCTGCGGCTGGCAGCAGGGACCGATGCCGGCTCCCCACGAGCCGAACAGCGATGTGGGGCGCCATCAGGCCAATGAAACCAACCACGCCGACTGCGCTCACCGACAGTGCGGCAAGGAGCACACCGATCAGGAGCAGAAGGCCCCGCTCGACACCAATGCGCACACCGAGAGCGGAGGCGCGCTGGGGTCCCAGATACTGAAGATCGAGCCGGAAAGACAACAGCATCGCAAGCGTCATCAAGACGCACAAAGCAGGCGCCACGGAGGCCAGGTGCGTCCATCCACGGCCCCAGAGGCTTCCGGTCAGCCACACCAGAGGGGCGGAAAATTCCGGGCCGGTCTGCGTCACCAGAAGGAATTCGACGCCTGCCTCCATGACAAAGCCGACGGCAATGCCGACGAGCGTCAGGCGGGCCGCGTCAAGAGAGAGGCGCCCCGCCATCAGCCACACCACTGCCCCTGCGACCATCCCTCCGACCACAGCCGCGAGCGGTGTCAATCGCGCTGCGGCATCGGGCAAAAGAAAGGCACAAAGCAGAACGGCGAAAGCCGCGCCGGAGTTGATCCCGACGATCTTGGGGCTGGCAAGCGGGTTGCGCAGCAGAGATTGGATGATTGCGCCGGATAGACCCAGCGCTGCCCCAGTCACCGCCGCCAGCAGTGTCCGGGGTAGCCGGGAATTAAGGATGATGAAGTCCTGCCGTGGGCCATCCCATCCCAGAAGCGTGTTGAGCACGGTTGAGGCCGGCACATTGACCGCTCCGGTGGCAAGGCCCAAAAACACGATCGCGAGCAGGCAAAGCCCGAGCCAGACCAGCGTTAAAAGGGTCCGGGACCGGTTGTTCCCCCAGCTTCGTTGTTTGGCAGCCATCTCAGCCACGTGCCTGTCCCTTTCGCATCAGGACGATGACCAGAAACCAAGGCGCACCGATCATCGACACGACCACACCAATCGGAATTTCCGCGAAGCCGGGCCAGAGCTTCGAGCCCGCGTCAGCCCATGCCATGAGGCCCGCGCCAAGCGCGGCCGTGACGGGCACGAGCTTCCGGTGATCCGCCCCCGTCAGCGCCTTCGCAAGATGCGGAACGACAAGGCCAGCGAACGCAATGGGGCCCGCGACAGAGACGCAGACGCTTGTCAGTGCAGATGCGACACCTGCACCGATCAGCAACGTCCGCCGCGGGTCGGCACCCAACCCGTGGCTGGCCGCCTGTCCAAGCGCCATCAGGTTCAACCGCTGGGCCATTGCGAGGGCCGCCAAGCTCCCCAAAAGAGCTGTCGCTCCCAGTCGCGCCGCCTCGGGCAGCCGCACACCACCGATATCGCCGACTGTCCACCGCACAACCTGCCGAGCAAGATCGTCCTCGAGCGTATAGCCCAGCCGGACCGCTGCAAATCCCAGGGCCCCGACCGCAATGCCTCCCAGAATAAGGCGCAGCGAGTCGATCCGCCCAGTGAAAGCGCCCGATATGGCGAAGGTGGCCGTGATGGCAACAAGGCCGAACAGGGTGGCCAGAAGCGGTTGGGGAACGCCGGAGAGAGATGGCACCAACAGTCCCAGAACGATGCCCAAGGCCGCCCCCTGGTTGATCCCGAGCAGTCCCGGGGCCGCAAGCGCATTTCGTGTGATAGCCTGGAGGATCAAGCCCGCCAGTCCGAGATTGATCCCAAGGAAAACTGCGGTCAGCGTGCGTGGCACACGGATATCGCGCATCGTCTGCTGCGCAAGCGTCGCCTCGGCCCCGGCGAACAATCCCGAGATGTCAGCGAGGCCGACGTCGCTTCGCCCCCCGGTGCTCAAGGAGAGAGCGCCGCCACAGAGAAGGGCGGCGGCCGCGAGGGCGGGCAGCGCTGCCCGGCGCCACCTCATCGCGCCACTCCGGGCGGGCTGGCCCTGGAGCGACAGCATTCTCACTTCAGGTTCTGCGAAATCCCGCGGATGTCATCCGCCGTGACTTCAGCGGTCAGCATGCCGCGCGAGCGGGACCAGAGGTCCGACGAGACATCGAAGACCTTGCCGCTCTGCACGGCGTCGATCTCCTGCCAGAGCGCCTCATCTGCCCAGTCCTGATCGAGCGACGGCTCGCCCTCGGATTTTCCGAGGATCAGCACGCCAGGATCAAGTTCGGAGACCTGCTCGAGCGTGACCTGCTGATAGAGTTCGCCGTAGTTGTCATCGCCGGTTGCATCCATGACCGGAGCGAACCCGAAATAGTCGAGCAGGCTGCCCACGTAAGACTGGGGGCTATGAAGCCAGAGCCCGTTGGCGTTTATCACGCCAAACTGGGCCTGCCGACCATCGATTTCGGCCGCTATTTCATCGCGAATGGCAACCATACGCTCTTCGTGGTTCTTCTGGAACTGTGCCATCTCCTCGGCCCTGCCCACCGCTTCGCCAATGCGTGCAGCTTCGTCGAGGACATCGCCATAGTCGCCGGTCAGGCTGTCATAGACCACCGTCGGCGCAATCTGGCCAAGCGTTTCATAGATCGCCTCATGCCGTGTCTTGTCGGCGATGATCAGGTCCGGTTGAAGCGAAGCGATGACCTCGAGGCTCGGCGTTTTCCGGGTGCCGACACTGGTCCACTCATCACCGATGATGTCGCGCAGCACGGGCTGGATGCGCTCGCGCTTGTTGTCATCGGCGACGCCGACCGGGGGGAGGTCGACGGCAGCCAGCGCATCGACGAACGAAAATTCAAGCACCACTACACGCTCCGGCGCGTCCGGCACCTCGGTCGTGCCAAGCGCGTGCGTAACCTCGCGAGCTGAGCTCGCGGTCGCCACAAGACCGGCGACGGCCAGTGCGCAAAAAATGATCCGCATCTTCATTCCTCTTGATGAGCATCCAGCGATTTCCGAGCGGAATAGTCAGATTAACGCGCCGCGTAAAGTTCTTCTGCGGTGGCTACAGCCGGAGCTGTTGCTCATGGCCGCCTCTTTCGGCAGGAGTGTCAGCATGTTGCGTAAGGGCATTCATGCTTTCGGTTCGTCACTTGGTCACCGCCGCTGGCGCCGTTCCAGACTTTGATCTGGAGGCCGGAATGTGCCTGGCCGTGACCGGTCCCTCGGGGGCAGGAAAATCCCTGATGCTGCGCGCAGTCGCGGATCTCGATCTGGCGGAGGGGGAAGTCTCGCTGAACAGACGTGACCGCGACAGCTTTGCACCTCCAGATTGGCGTCGACAGGTCTGCTATCTTGCCGCGGAAGCCGCCTTCTGGCGGCCGACGCTCGGCGACCACTTCTCCATGCGCCCTGCCACCGCTACACTTGCCGCAGTTGGCCTGAGGCCGGATCGGCTGGATGCTCCAATCCTGCACCTCTCGACGGGCGAGCGGCAGCGCGGGGCGCTGCTCAGGGCTCTGGCGAGAGAGCCCCTCGTGCTGCTGCTCGATGAGCCGACAGGCTCATTGGATGAAGTGGCAACGTTTCAGGTAGAGGCGGTTTTGAAAGATTTTCTGCGTCGCGGAGGTGCCATAGCACTCGTGACGCATGACGAAGAGCAAGCGAGCCGTCTGGGCACGCGGCGCTTGAGGTTCTCCTGATGAACTCGCCCGAGCTGCTCGACATTCTGTCGGCCGCTAGCCTTCTTTTGCTCATCACCTCCATTTCGCTTTTTCTTCGCTTAGGCTTGGGTAAACCGCTGTTGATCTCGGCTTTCAGGATGGTGGTCCAGCTATTTTTCCTCGCCTACATCCTCGGTTGGCTCTTCAAAGCCGACAACCTTGCCGTCACCCTCACTGCGATGATCGCGATGGCAGGGTTCGCCGGCGCCGAAGTTGTCGCGCGCCAGGAGCAGCCGCCAGGCCGCCTCTGGACCGGCCTCGTGGGCGTAACGGCCATGCTCAGTGCCGGTCTGGTCGTCACACTCCCGGCGCTCGTGCTCTTGAGCGGCGAAAGCCATTGGTGGAGCCCCCGCGTGGCCTTGCCGGTCTTCGGAATGGTGGCAGGAGCGTCGATGACGGGGGTGGCACTGGCCCTCGACACGTTCGCGCAGGGGGTGCTTCAGGACGCGCGCGCGATCGAGGCGCAGCTTGCTCTTGGCGCCGCACGCATGGCGGCTCTGCGGCCAATCATCCGGCAAGCTGTCGCCCGGGGAATGATGCCCACCATCAACGCCATGGCGGCCATCGGGGTTGTCACCATTCCGGGGATGATGACGGGTCAACTGCTCGCTGGCGCGGAGGTTTTCGCGGCTGCCAAGCTCCAGATGCTGCTGATGTTTCTCATTGCCGGTGCGACTGGCTTGGGCACACTGGGCGCCACTTACGCTATGGCATATCGCGTCACCGATTCACGACACCGCCTCAGGCTCGAACGGCTCCGCCTCAGGACATGACCGCCGTCGGCTCTTCCAAGTCGAAACCGTTCATCTCCAACTCTGCCCGACGGACCTCTCTCCGGCATCAAGCTCGGCACAGGTCGCAGGGCGCGTAACCTGCCTCGGTTCGGGGGGCTGGGTCTGTCCAAGCCGCTGGAAAACCTCTCGTGCCTGGGCCTCGGGCGGCAGATGGCAGGGGCCACGCCAGAGGCGCGGCAAGCAGCGGCCTTGCCTCTCCGCCTCGATGAGCGCGTTTGCGTCCTGCGCCTCGACGCGTCCGTGTTTGGTCATGGCCGGTAAACCCAAGGTCGATGCGGACAGACGGCAGCCGCCAAGATGGGTGCTCTCCCAAACCTCAAGATCGTCTGGCGCGCGCGCTGCGAGAGCCTTGTAGGCGGCAAAGCCCCACCGCGCGCAGCACCGATCCTTTTGCCCATGGGCGCAGACCAGCAGCAGGCGCCGGTCGGATACCTCCCATCCGGTGAAATCCCGCCTCGCAACGGCGGCCAATGTCCTTGTCAGATCCGCGCGCGCCACGCTGCATGTGAGGTTTTCGGGGAAGAGCCAGAGCTTGTGGCACGCCTCGGTTTCGCCCTTGCGGTCGACCAGTTGCACCCGCCGGCCACCTGCGGTGAGCGCGGCCGTGAGTGCCTGCTCCTCGTTCGTCATGTCCGAGGCGGCATCGATCGTGCGGGTCCACCGGCCCTTGGGCCACCGAATCAGCAGTATGCTCGCCCGATGCGCGCCGGTGCCGGCCAGGTGCTCGCCAGCGACGATACTTTCCTCGCGGCAAAAATGGCGGGGCGAGACGCTCATTCTGCCACACCGTAAATCCGGGCGATATCACTCAGCATGAGGTCCGCCATCACCCATGGTGCTCCAGATAGGATCGCGCACGACCGAAAGTGAGTGATAGAGCGGGTCGGCCAGGGCTTCGGATGCAACTGCGGGGCATTCCCTGTCACCCTGGTCTCAGGCGAAGTGGAAAAACCGGCCGCCTTCCATCTTGGAAATGCTCTCCTTGCCCGACAAAAGCTGCAAGACGAAGGCCAATGGAAGGCGGCCGCATGCCGCCTGCCTTGTCCTGCGGCCATATCTTCTATTTTCCGGAACACGGTCACCCTGCTACTTTCTGGTCGCCGGAGGACACATGGCAAATAAGCTCCCCTCGCCCTGCATCGACGTCTGCAAGTTCCGCCGCGAAGGCCATTGCATCGGCTGCTCGATGACCAAGGCCCAGAAGAAGATGTTCAAGACGCTGAAGAAGCCCGAGCATCGCCAGGCCTTCGTCACCATGCTGATCCATCAGCAGAACGATCTGGGCCGCTACCGGCACTGGACCCCGGCCTATCTGAAGAAATGCGCGAAGAAGGGCGTGGCGCCGCCCGTCCCGGCCTGAGCCCCACCGCACCGGGCCGACGGCGGTTATGGTCCGAGCGCGTGTCTTGTGGGTCCTTCTGAGACGGAGAACGGCGCCCTCGGGGCGCCGCTCGACCGTCTTGGTCGCCGGTTATCAGCCGAGATGCGCGCGCAGCATCCAAGCGAATTTCTCGTGGGTTCGCCCGCGCTCGATGGCGAGATCCTCGGTCAGGGTATCACCGTGATTGGCTGCGAGTTCGCCAAGGCCCCCCAGCGTAGCAGCAATGGTCTCCTGCGCTTTCATCAAGATTTCGACCATCTCGCGATCACTCTGATGACCGTCGTGCTCTTCGACCTTTGATCGCTCGAGCATGCCGGCAAGTTTGCCCTCGGCATGCTCATTCAGGGCACGGATACGCTCGGCAAGATCGTCCTGCGCCTGAAAGTGATCCTCGTAGATTTCTTGGAACAGGCGATGCAATTCGCCGAAAGCCATACCGGTGACGTTCCAGTGGAAGTTCTGGGCGAGCATGGTGGTGACCGCGGTCTCCGCCACGCTCTGGTTCAGCGCCTCGGCGATCTCCTTCCGAGCATCGGGGCTTAACTCGATGGCAGGCTGTGTCATGACGCAATCCTTTCCAGCTTCGGGGATGCCGGATCATCTGTCCCGTCCGCCAAGCGTGTCAACGTGTCACTATCGGACGCAACGCGAGCGACCAGATGAACCAGAGACCGCCGGACCTGCGCTGGCACGCGGCTGTGCAACAGGAACGTGGCACTGATCAGGTCGTCATCGCGCAGAGCGGCGATCAGGCGCAGCAGCCAGCTTTCGTCGAAGGACAGTGCCCGGGCGGTCGGTCGATAGAAGCGGGGAGAGCGGCCAAGCGCTTCACCCAGCGTCCGGATTAAAGCATCGAGCACGGTTTCCGGCGGAATGTCTCGCCGAGTGCCAACCATGGCGCAGGCCTGCGCCAACTCGATCCGGCTCCGGGACCGGCAACGTAGGGCGGACAGGCGCATCTGGGCCAGCAGCCGCCGGTCCTTGGGCTCCAATGAAGCTCGCTGGTCGCTGTCAGAGACGACGCGGAGGTCGGAGGCGGCGAGGAACATAGTTTTATCCAGGTTCAGAGTCGGTCGAGCATCTTGTTTCCCGACGATGTCCATCGGGCATCACGTCGAAAAAGGGGACGGATAGACATCGGCCTCCGCCGCTCCTTCATTCGGCTTTCTCATACCCGACAAATACTGTCAGTCAACTTGTCTAATCCGACAGATTTGCTTAGGCGTCGCAACAGGGGCAGAGCATGACCGGATACAACAATTCAGATGCTCCGGAAGAGAGCGCTGCATCTCGCCTTCGCGTGGCGGGTGTCGCGGTTGGCTATGGCGACGCGCCAATCGTCGGTGATGTTTCCCTCGATGTGCCGGATGGCGCATTGACGGTTCTCGTTGGTCCCAACGGCTCCGGAAAATCCACCCTCATGAAGGCCATGGCCCGCGTCCTGCCCGTCAGCAGCGGGGAAATCCGGCTCGATGGCCGTCCCATCGGGGCTATGCCGACGCGCGAGGTCGCCAAGCGACTTGCCCTACTGCCACAGGGGCCGATCGCCCCGGAGGGGCTGCGCGCGCGCGAGCTGGTGGCGCAAGGGCGCTATCCGCACCAGTCGCTGTTGCGGCAATGGTCGCGGCGGGACGCCGAGGCCGTCGAGGCCGCAATGCAGGCGGCGGATGTGATCGGGTTCGCCGACCGACCGGTGTCGGAGCTCTCCGGCGGGCAGCGGCAACGCTGCTGGATCGCCATGGTGCTCGCGCAGGAGACAGACATCCTGCTCCTCGATGAGCCGACCACCTTTCTCGATCTAAAGGTTCAGGTCGACCTGATGCGTCTGTTGCGGCGGATCGCGAAGGAAGACGGGCGCAGCCTGGTCGTCGTCCTGCACGAGCTCAACGTCGCGGCCGCCTTCGCCGATCATCTGGTCATGATGCAGGACGGCCGCATTCTCGCCGAGGGCCACGTAGAGCGCGTCTTCACCGCCGTGAACCTGCGGAAGGTCTTCGGTCTCGAAGCGAACGTGCTGCGCGACCCCGCAAGCGGCCGGCCGGTCTGCGTGCCGGTCGTCACCCCGGACGAGGACGTCATGTCCCGGATCGTCGCGCAATGACGGCGCCTTCGACCCGCCCTGCGCGCCGCCCCGGCTTTGCGCCCCTGCTGGCGCTGGCCGCGCTCGCGCTTGCCTTTGCGTGGCATGTCTCGGTCGGGGCCAGGACCATTCCGCTCCCGGTCGTGGCCGAGGCGCTGCTCTCCTACGACGCGTCAGTCTTCGAGCACGTGGTGATTGTCGACCTGCGCCTGCCACGCGCGCTTCTTGCGGCGATGGTCGGCGCCGCGCTCGCCGTATCCGGCGCGCTCATGCAGGGCGTGACGCGCAACCCGCTGGCCGATCCGGGCATCCTCGGGCTGTTGATCGGCGCCTCCTTCGCGGTGGTGCTTGTTGTGGGCGTGTTCGACCTTGCCGCCCCAGCGCTGATCCCGCTGGTCGCGGCCCTCGGCGCGGTCATCGCGGCCATGGCCGTCTGGGGGATCGCCGCGGCCGCGCCTGGCGGGGCGATGCCGCTCACGCTCGTTTTGTCCGGCGCGGCGGTCACGGCCTTTCTCGCCGCGCTCGTGACCATCGCGAACCTGCTCGACGAGCAGAGCTTCGAGCAGCTGCGGGTCTGGATGACCGGATCGCTCGCCGGTGCGCAGGGCGGCGTCATGCTCTGGGCCCTGCCCTGGTTCGGCGCTGGTCTCGTCGTCGCCTTCGCCATCGCGCGGCAGGTCACGGCGCTTGCCATGGGCGAGGAGACAGCCACGGGGCTGGGACTGAATGTCGGGCGGGTGAAGGCGCTCGCGCTCTTCGCCGTCGTGGCGCTGACCGCGGCCACCGTGGCCATGGCCGGACCGATGGGCTTCGTCGGCCTCGTGGTGCCGCATGTCGTGCGCCTCTTCGCCGGGCAGGATTACCGGCAGATCATGCCATGGTCGGCACTCGCGGGCGCGGGCTATCTCCTCGTCGTCGACGTGGCCGCGCGCATGGTGCTGGCCCCCGTCGAGATCTCGACCGGCCTCGTCACCGCCCTTCTTGGCGCGCCGATCTTCGTCTGGCTGGTGAGGGCACGGTTGTGAGCGCAGGCCTGCTCATCCGGCTCGACGGGCCGGTCACATACACCCTGCCGGTGCATGCCCTGACCGTGCTGGCTGTTCTGTTGGGCCTGACCTGCACCCTCGTGGTTGCCAGCCTGATGGCCGGCAGCTACCCGCTCGAGGCCACCGAGGTCGTCATGACCCTCGCCGGGCGGGCACCGTCGGATATGGCGCAGACGGTGGTCTGGCAGTTCCGCTTCCCGCGCGCCCTCGCCGCGCTTGCCGCCGGTGCACTGCTGGCGCTGTCGGGCGCGACGCTCCAGAACGTCACGCGCAACCCGCTGGCCGACCCGTCGCTGGTCGGGGTGAGCCAAGGCGCGGGCCTTGCCGTCGTCGCGGCGATGGTGGCCTGGCCCGAACTGCCCCAAGCAATGCGACCCGTGCTTGCCTTCGGGGGCGCCCTCGCAGTGGCCGCGCTGATCCAGGGCATCGCGATGCGCAGATCGGGCGGGGCGACAATGCGCTTCATCCTGACCGGCATCGGCGTCGCGGCCTTCGTCTCCGCGCTGACCTCGGCCTTCCTGACCTATGGGCAGATCGACCGCGCGCTCTCGGCGCTTGGCTGGTTGGCGGGCTCGGTCCATGCGGCGGGCTGGGGCGAGGTGGCGGTCCTGGGCGGCGCTTTACTTTGCCTCGCCCCGGCCCTCGTTATGGCCTCGCGGCCGATGGCGGCAATGCGCATGGGGCCGGAGATGGCGGTGGGGCTCGGGCTGCGGGTCGGCCGGACCCGCATGGCGCTAATCACCCTGTCCGTGGCGCTCGCCGCGGCGGCGGTGGCGATGGTCGGACCGATCGGTTTCGTCGGCCTCGTCGCGCCGCATCTGGCCCACCGGCTGGCGCGTTGCGGTGTGGGACTCCACCTCGCCCTCTCGGCGGCGACCGGCGCGCTTCTCGTGGGCGCGGCGGATCTGGCCGGCCGCCTTGCCTTCGCACCGGTCCAGATCCCGGCGGGACTGGTGACGGCACTTATCGGCGTGCCGCTCTTCGTATGGCTCCTTCTTCGCACTCAGGCGAGGGCCAGCCTGTGACGAGGATGATACGACAAAGCCGGGCACCGTTCCCGACCGACGGCGCCGCGTTACGGAATGATGCCGTCGGTGCCGATTTCGCGGCGGCCGCCGCGCAACTGCCTCGGCTGCGCGACGCCTTCTCGGCGCGGCTGCACGCGGGTCCTGCCCCCGAAGAGGTGCTTCGCCTCGATACGCCAGGGGCCGAGCTGCTCGAAGCATGGCTTGGCGCGGAGGCACAGGCGCAGCCGGGCGCCGACGACAAGCTCGCCGCCGCCTACCTGCTGGGCCGGACCGCCTTCGCCGTCAGCGAGGTGCTCGCGGCCTTGGCGCTGAAGGGGCTGCGACCCGCGCGCCTCGCCCCAAATACCGTCGCGCTGACCGCACGCCGCGCCCTATGGCACCTCGATGGGCAAAGCGGCGAAGGCCGCGCCTATGACGTCGTGCTTTCTGAAACGGACCTCTTGCCGTGCAGCGCGCCCGCCCCAATGCTGGGCGCCGCGCTGCCCGAGCTGTTCGCGCCGCTCGTCCGGTCTCTCGTTGATCGCTCGGGCCTGTCAAAGGGCGCGCTGTGGAGGCTCGTCGGCGATGCCCTGTCAGGCGCGCTCCTGATGCAGGGCAAGCATGCGGGCCGGGAGGAGGAGGCCATGGAAATGGCCTACGCGGCTCTGCGCGATCGGCAGAACCCACTCCATTCCCGCCAGACCGGCTTCGTTCGGATCGATCTGCCCGAGCGGCCGGATATCGGCGAATGGTTCCGGGCGCGGGGCGGCTGCTGCCGCTACTACACGACAGAGGGCGGTGCATATTGTTCGACCTGCGTCCTGCGCGACCCCAAGAGCCGCAAGGCGCTGCTGCGCGCCCATCTGCGCCGCAAGCACGGGCTGGAGAAGGCGTGACGAGTCCCCTCACCGACCGAGCATGCGGCCATCACAGTCCGCTCACTCGCCCGCGCCTGCCATCGGACCTGCCGCCGCGGGCGCGACATCTCATTTCGCAAAACCGGAGAAGACCATGCTGCGCCTGACTACGGCCATCTCGCCCATCATCATCGGCCTTGCGGGGCCTGCATTCGCACAGGATTACCCCGTGACCTTCGAGCACAAATTTGGAACGACGGTGATCGAGGAGGCGCCCGAGCGCGTTGCCTCGCTCGACTATGCCGGAGCCGACGATTTGCTCGCCCTCGGCGTGCAGCCCGTGGCCATCCGTCACTGGTATGGCGATTACCCCCGCTCGGTCTGGCCCTGGGCCGAGCCCCTGCTCGAGGGAACCCCGACAATCCTGCGCGGCCAGATCGACTTCGAGGCGATCGCCGCCGCCGAGCCGCAGGTGATCGTCGCCCTGTGGTCTGGTATCACCGCCGAGGAATACGAACGCCTGAGCTTGATCGCGCCGGTGGTGGCGGTCCCCGAGGGCGTCGGTGACTACGCCCTGCCCTGGGACGAACGTGCGCGCCTGACCGGCCGCGCCGTCGGACGCGAGGCGGAAGCCGAAGAGCGGATCGACGCGGTTGAGACCGAGCTTCAGGCAGCGGCCGATGCCCATCCGGACTGGGCCGGCAAGACTGCCGCCGTTGCCTATATGTGGAACGGCGACCTGGGCGCCTACACGTCGAACGATGTCCGCCCGCAGCTGCTTACGGAGATGGGCTTCGAGACGCCGCAGGCGATCGACGATCTGATCATCGGCAATGAATTCGCGGTCAACTTCTCCCCCGAGGACCTCTCGCCGATCGATACAGATCTTCTCGTCTGGCTCCCGGAGGAAGAGAACAGACAGCCGATCCTCGACCTGCCCGCACGCAAGTTCCTCGATGTCGCCCAGGAAGGGAGCGAGCTCTTTCTCGACGAGGAGCTGGTCGGCGCGTTCTCGCATGCCTCTCTCCTGTCGATCCCCTATGCGGTGGAGCGCCTCGTCCCGTTGATCGAGACCGCTCTCGACGGCGATCCCGCGACGACCGCTGATGCGAACTGAGCGAGAGAGGAGGAGAGGTCTCATGAAGCATCTCGCCACCATGGCCCTGATCGCGGTCGCCGCGCCTGCGGCCGGGCAGGAGGTCCGCACTGTCGCCGACGGCACCGGGGTCGAGTTCACCCTGCCCGCCAACCCGCAGCGGATCGTCTCGCTGCATGACACCTCGCTGACGGTCGCGCTGCTGGAACTGGGGATCGAGCCGGTCGGCTCGCACGGACGGACTCGGGCGGACGGCACGCCCTATATCCGCTCCTCCGCCACGGCCACGGGGATGGATTTCGCCAATTCCGACATTGCGTTCATGGGCGACTTGCCAGCCGATGTGGAGCGCGTCGCCGCGGTCGACCCCGATCTGATCGTGACGACGAACTGGCAGACAGCCGATCCGGACAAGCTGCGCCGGATCGCGCCGACCTATGTCTTCGACATCGCAACGACCGACGACTTCGACGTCTACGCCGAGCTGGCGGAGATCACCGGGCGCAATGATCGGCTGGCCGCGCTCGAAGCACGCTATGAGGCGCAGCTCGATCTGGTCCGTGGCCAGGTCGAACCGGAAGAGTTGCGCGTCTCGGTCATTCAAGGGCATGACGGCGAGCTGCTGGTCTGGAACACCTATGGCACGCTCGGCAAGGTGCTGCGCGACGCGGGCTTCGAATTCCCAGAGATCGTCGACGCCATCGAGGGCAACGAGCGTCAGGCATTCTCGGCCGAGATGCTGCCGCGATTCGACGCGGACATGATCTTCGTCACCTATCGCGCCGACCGCGGCGAAACGGTCGCCGATGCCAAGGCCGTCCTGGACGGCGTCCTGCCCTCTTGGGGCGACGCGCTGCATGCCTGCCGCGAAAATCAGATCGTCTACCTGCCGCGTTCGCTCGCGTCGACCTCGACCTATGACGCGGCCGGCACTCTCGCTTATACCGTCCTGAGCCATATGGGCGGGCGCGAACTGGTGCGGATGCCGGATCAACTGCGGTAAGGAAAGAAGATGCCACTCGGGGAGCGGACGTCGCAGCATGGAGAGGCGGCGCCGCCCCGAGCAAGGGCGGCATCGAGACTCGACTACCTCAACCTTGGCCATGCTGGGCATGATCCGCACAGCATGGCTCTGTCCGCTCCAGTTCCTGTCCGGTAACCCCTCTTATCAGCCATAGAAGCGGATTGTTGGACTACATGCCACATCCTACCTCAAACGGCCGTTTTTGACGACGTGGCTATGGGAAGGGTGTCCTGCGACATTGAGAGCTGACCTCCAAAGTCCCCTCCCAACAGGGCAGGAGTTCCGGTAGGGCTCATCTCGGTTCCGCTCCCTCTTGCCCTGCTGTAGCGTCGCGCCATGTGACCATTCCTGATGACGATGCGGCACGACCGAGGACTGCTGATGGAGCACGACAGAGACGCCAATCTCGCGAACGAGATCCTCCAGACCCTGCCGCTGCCCGTTCTGGCCCTCGATGCGGATCTTCGTGTGGAAGCGGCCAACGATGCCTTCCTTGGGCAGTTCCGCGTCGCTCGCGAGGAAACTCTCGGCCGCCTGGTCTACGACTTGGGCAACGGCCAGTGGAACATCCCGGAACTACGCCGCCTCCTGGGCGAGATACTGCCGCAACAGACCTTCATTTCCGGCTACCGGGTCGACCACGACTTCGAGCGCATCGGTCGGCGCATCATGTCGGTCAGCGCCCGACGGATCATCCGATCCGGCAACCCTGACCTGATCCTCCTGGCCCTGTCCGACGAAACGGAGCGCGAAGGGCTGCGCGCCGAACTGGCGGGACGGCTCGAATTCGCCGACAAGCTCATCGACAGCGTGCGCGAGGGGCTGCTGGTCCTCGATCCCGACTTGCGCGTCCGCTCGGCCAGCGAGGCGTTCTACGAGGCGTTCAAGGTCGATCCGTCGCAGACGGTCGGCCGTCTCGTCTACGACCTCGGCAACGGCCAATGGGACATTCCCGAACTGCGCCGACTGCTGGAAGATATCCTGCCGCGGCAGAACAGCTTCGACGATTACGAAGTCACCCATACCTTCGAAGACATTGGCGAGCGGGTGATGGTGCTGAACGGACGGCGTCTGGATCACATGCAGCTGGTTCTGCTCGCCATCCGCGACATCACCGATGTCCGCGAGAGCACGAGCCGATTGAAGGAGGTCTCGGCGGCTGCGCATATCGGCGTCTTCGACGAGGACCGGCGGGCCGGCACCCTGTTCTGGTCGCCGGAGTTGCGCGACATACTGGGCTATCCGCATGATCGCCCGCCGCCGCAGGCTGGCATTGTTCCGGACTTCGTCCATCCCGAGGACAGGGCAGCAGTGGCCGAAATGTTGTCCGAGACGCTCGATCCCCGAGGCGACGGCGCCATCTTTCACGAACACCGCGTCATCCGGCCGGATGGCGCGGTGCGCTGGGTGCAGATGCACGGCCGCACCGAGTTCGCGACATTCGGCGGCGAGCGACGCCCGGCACGCATCCGCGGCGTGCTCCTCGACGTCACGGAGCGCAGGGCTGCCGAAGAGCGGCTGCGCGAAGCCGAGACGCGGCAGACGTTCCTGCTCGAACTCAGCGACGCCCTCCGCACGCGCTCGGAGCCTTCCGACATCACGGCGGTTGCCACCCGGCTGCTCGGAAAGAAACTGGGCGCGACCCGCGCCTATTTCGCCGAATGGCCGCGGGGGGAGGATTACGGTCTGGTGGCCCCAGATTATGCCGTGCCCGGCGCCCCGAGCTTGGAGGGGCGTTACCCCACTGCTCAGTTCCGCTCGGCCTACGAGCAGCTTTGCGCAGGCGGCACATGGGTCGTTCAGGACGCCGCGGTCGCGCGCGAGGTGGAAGAGGCGGAACGGCAGTATTACTGCGACGTGGGCGTGAGGGCCTGGGTGGACGTTCCCCTGGTGAGGAACGGCGAACTCAGGGCCGCCCTTTGCGTCGTGCAGGACAGCCCCCGGCAGTGGAGCGATCGCGACATCGCCCTTGCCCGGGAAACCGCGGAGCGCTGCTGGGCCGCAGTCGAGCGGGGTCGCGCCGAGGCAGCGCTTCGGGCGAGCGAAAAGCGTTACCGCGATCTGTTCGAAGCCATCGACGAAGGCTTCTGCGTGAACGAGTTTCGCTTCGACGGGCCGGATGGGCGTGTCGACTATCGCGTCGTCGAGGCCAACCCGGCCTTCTACAAGCATACCGGATTTTCGAAGGCCATCCTCGGTCAGTGGCTGCGCGAGGCCGCACCGGATCTCGAGGAGCATTGGTTCGAAATCTACGGTCGGGTCGTCGAGACCCGCGAACCGATCCGGTTCGAACAGAAGTCGGATCTGCTCGGGCGCTGGTTCGATGTCTACGCCTTCCCGGTGGGTGCCCCGCAGGACCGGCGCATGGCCGTGCTCTTCAAGGACGTCTCGCAACGGAAACAGGACGAAGACCACCAGAAGATGCTGATGGCGGAACTCGACCACCGCGTGAAGAACGTGTTGGCGGTCGTGCAGTCGATCGCCCGGCAAAGCCTCGGGCGGGGACAGTCGTTCGGACCCGAGGCGGCGGATCGGCTCGTCGGCCGCATCAATGCCCTGGCCCAGTCGCATGCCCTCCTGGCCCGAAGCCAATGGGAGGGCGCACGCTTCGACGATCTGGTGGAGAGCGCCGTCGCCCCCTATCGCGGCGATCGCGCCGAGCGCATCGCCGCCAGCGGGCCGGACCTGAAGGTGACGCCCAAGGCGGCCCAGACGCTGAACCTGGCGTTTCACGAGCTGGTCACGAACGCTGCCAAGTATGGCGCGCTCTCTCGTGACGCGGGGCAGGTGACGGTGAAGTGGCATCTGGCCAACAGCCGGGAGGCGCCGCGTCTTGTCATCACGTGGCAGGAGCAAGGCGGTCCGCCCATCGAGGCGAGACCCAGCCGGAAAGGCTTTGGTTCTCTTCTGATCGAGCGGGCACTGGCCGCCGAACTCGAAGGGGCGGTCTCAGTGGACTATGCGCGCGACGGGCTGCGCGCCACCTTCGATCTGCCGGTGGACAAGCTGCGGGTGCGGGGGGGCGGTCGTGCCCCTGGCTCCCGTGAGAAACGGGCAGGTCCTGCCGGAGATCCGGCGGCCCTGCGGGGCCGGAAGGTCCTCGTGGTCGAGGACGAGCATCTCGTCGCCCAGGAGGTCGCGGACATCCTCAGGTCCGCCGGCTGTGCCATCGCAGGTCCCGTCGGAACTCTGCCCGGGGCGTTGCAGCTGGCCGCCTCCGAAGACCTCGATGCGGCCGTCCTGGACATCAACCTCGATGGCGACCTCGTCTGGCCTGTGGCGCGCGCTTTGCAAGCGCGGCGCATACCGTTCATCTTCGCCTCCGGTTACGGCAGCACGATTTCACCGCCGCCCGAGCTCGCGTCTGCGGAGCGGATCGAGAAACCCGTCACGCCCGAAAGCCTGCTCTCGGCTCTTGCCGCTTCGTTCGAAGGGACCGCGGCGAGCAAGAGTAAAAGGCCGGACGGGCCGTAGCCTCCCTCGGGGGCTTCACACGCTGCATGACGCCAGGGTCTCACCACGGACATCTGCCCGCCCGAGGAGCTAATCTGGGAAGTTCGTATGTCGTCCGCAGAGTGGCCTCCCAGGAGCCGCGTCGTCCAAATACATGGGGCCGCTCAAGCTTTTGGGCTTATGCCCAAGGGGGTATATATTGAAGCTGTATCCTCGGCCAATCCGATGCGATAGAAGTCGTTAGCAAATTAAGAATTAGGTGGGTGGTGAATTGCGCCGCAACTGAACCGCCCGCCATTCTCTTTTTGATATACCATTTCATTACATCTGTCCCAGAGTGGATGCTCGGGGAACAAAATTCCTTGCATATCGCTTGTCCGGGGAACTGCAAAATTTGCAAGTCATCTTCGGAGGACAGCATGACACATACCCCACCCGATCAAGGCGCAGCTCACACGGATCGCGCCAGCGCCCCGGAGCTGTTGTCCGAGGCAATGAACCATGCGACGGGCATGATGCGCGGTGAGCTCGACCTCTTCCGCGCCGAGATGCAGCAGAGCCTGAACAAAGCGATTGCCGCCATCGCCATGATCGCGACCGGCGCGGTCCTGCTGCTCGTATCCCTGAATGTTTTCGCCGCCGCTTTCGTGGCATGGCTGACCGAGGCCGGCGTCGGGCCGGGCTGGTCGGCGCTCATTGTCGGCGGCGTGCTCGCGATCATCGCGGTCGTCCTGGTGATCAGCGGAAAAAACAAGCTGAAGCTGGTCAATCTCGCGCCCACCCGCACTGTCCGCAACGTTCAGCGGGACGCGGAGACGTTGAAGGAGGCGCGCAATGGCTGACCACACCGGAAACAATACTCGTTCCCCCGAGGAGATCGAACGGGATATCGCGGCCGAGCGGCAGCAGCTGCATGACACGATCGACGAAGCGCTGAGCCGTTTCACCTTCGAGGACGCCTGGAACCGAGCCGGAGGGTATCTCAAGGAGAACCGCTCCGAGTTCGGTCACAGCTTCGGCCGGGTGCTCCGCGAGCGTCCGATGGGGGTGGTGCTGACGGCCGTGGGCCTCGCATGGCTGTTCTTCGGTCCGAAGGAAACGGCCAGGCGACGCTCCTTTTCTTCTCGCCGGCTCGAGGACGAAAGGGCCCGCGATCGCAGGGAGGCAGAGCGCGAGGCGTATCTTGCGGAGGAGTGGGAAACCGAGGCTTCCGATCGCAAACCCGGGGTTTCGGACCTTCCCGACGAACCGGCGGTTGAGCCGGCACGCCCAGTGTCATCGCCGGTGTCTACGGGTGTCGCCCCGCCCCCCAGCGCCTCCGGTGCTGTGCCAGTCACCCCGCAGAAGCGCGACCCCTCCGCACCCGCGCGCGAGAGCGAGGCGGTCCGACCGGCTTCGATGACTCCATCGGCGTCATCCGCCCCCACTCCTGCTGGGGAGCCGAGGAAATCGGCCGATCATTCTCCGGACCCTGTCACTCCCACCAGGGAAAGCGATCGAAAGTTGTGACCTCCGCGCCCACGGTTTGAAAACACCTTTTCCAGGAGGTCGGTGGCTGGCGCCAGCGACCCCCTAGAAAAGCGCAATCAATGGATGTGGAAGGCGCGCATTCGACAAGATCTGTGATCGATCAGTCCATGAGGCAATCGTCAGAGCAGATAAAGCGCCAGCGGAAGCCTTCGGGCGGATAGGCAAGTTCCACCTCGCCCGAGAACGCCCCCTGGACGAGCCGGTCGAGCACGATGCTTCCGAAGCCTTTACGGGTGGGGGCTTCGACAAGCGGCCCGTCCCGCTCAGTCCAGCATACGGTCAGTCGCCGGTCTCCATTCGCCGTATCGGAAACATCCCAGACGATGTCGACATGACCGGCTTCCTGTGACAGCGCGCCATACTTGCCGGCATTCGTGGCCAGCTCGTGAAACGCCATGCCGAGCGTCTGGGCGGCTTCCGCGGTGATCGCGGCCTCCGGTCCTCGCAAGTGAATGCGCGTGCCGATCAGATCGTCGAAATGTGCCAGCTGGCCGCGCACCAGATCCCCGAGGCGCACACCGTTCCAGTCGTCGTTGACAAGCAAATCGTGCGAATGGGCGAGTGCCCGCAACCGGCTCTCGAACCGGGGCAGAAACTCGTCGGGATCAGCTTGCCAGATCTGCCGGGCGATCGCCTGCACCAGCGAGAGCGTGTTCTTGGCGCGATGATTGATTTCCCGCATCAGGAACTCGGCATGCTCTTTGGCTTTCTCGCGTTCGCTCACGTCGAAGCCGGAGACGACGATCTCCCGCACGCTTCCATCATCGTTGATGATGGGTGACAGCAGCATGTCGACGGTCACGCGTCCGTCGCCCGGCGTCCGTGCCACGGCATCGTAGCGCATGACCTCACCGGCGGCCGCCCGGGCGATGGAAGCGCGTAGCTTTTCGGCGACCTCGGGGTCGTAGGACCAGCCATACGTCTCCCAAGCCAATTGCCCCACGACCTCGTCACGCCCGACCCCGCCTGCCTCGAGCGCCATCGCGTTCGCTTCCACGATCCGCCCTTCGAGGTCGAGCGTGCCGATGAAGGCGACCGCATTGTCGAGCACCAGGCGCAGCCGCTCGGCGCTGTCGCGCGCCTTCCGTTCCATGCGATGCCGCTCGGTGATATCGAAGACGACGCCGATCATCCGGACTGGCCGTTCGCCCTCATACCGGATGACCCGACCTCGCCCGGCGATATGGCGAATGTCTCCGTCAGGCCGCCGGACCCGGAACACGGCATCGAAGTTCTTTCCATCTTCAAGGGAGCGCGCCAGCTCTGTTTCGACCATCTCCCTGTCATCGGGATGGATCATCTCGAAGAACAGGTCCGTCGAGACCGGCGTGGCAGGATCGAGCCCCAGAAGCTGGTAAAGCAGCGGGGTCCAGACCACATCGCCGGTGGCAAGGTCGAAGTCCCACGCCCCCATGTTGGCAGCCTCGTGGGAAAGGTGCAGCCGCTCCTCGCTCTCGCGCACTGCCGCTTCCTGGGAGGTGCGGTCGGACAAGTCGTAGAAGTAGCAGGCCACGCCGGGCCGGCCGTCCGGCAACCGGATCTGTCTCAACGCCCATGCGTAGGTTTCATCGGCATCGCGATCGCGTCGATGCTCCTGCGCCAGCAGGTCGCAATACGCCTTGCCCGTGTCGCGGGTGTTCTGGATGCGAGCGATGACGGCCGACACGAAAGGCTCGGACCAGATCGCGCGCAGCAGTTCGCGGTAATCGCGACCGACCAATGGAGTGATCCCGCCGAAGGCTTTCACTGCGCCCGCACTAACCTGCACGAGCCGAAAGTCCGCATCGATCACGCAGATGCCGAAGGGCGCCCCCTCGATCACTTGGCGAAAGGTTTCCGAGCCTGCCGGGGTCGTGGGGTGAGCGCGCTTGCTCTCGGTGATGTCGGTCACCGTGCCCCGAATGCGCCAGGCCAAGCCGCTGACCGGGTCCAGCGGTCCCAGAGTTTCCCCTCGGTCCCTGATCCACCGAACCTCCCCATCTCGCTGGAAAAAGCGATACTCGATTTCGAAGGGACCCAGCCTGCGATACGCCATATCCTGCAAACCGCGCAGGCGAGCGCGGTCTTCGGGGTGCACCCGCTCTTCGGTGATACGATCCAGATCGAGATCTCGCGTGGGCGGCAGGTCGAGAACCCGATACATCCCCTCGGACCACCAGGGCTTTGCCTGCGCCACATCATATTCGTAGAAGCCGATATCCCGTGCTGTGCCCAGCATGGCTTCCTGTTGACCCGCCTGAGTATCGCGCATCCGTGTGACGTCGATATTGAGGCCATGCAGACGCCGAGCCTTCCCGGCCGGGTCGCGCGCGATGGTTCCACGGTCATGAACCCAGAGAACCTGTCCGTCAGGACGGACGATCCGGAATTCGTGCTCGTAGCTGTCTCCGGCTTCCAGAAAGCTCAGTGTTTCAGCCTCAACCCGTAGCCGATCTTCGGGATGCACGAGTTGCAGAAAACCCTGTTCCGCAGTCGGCGGGCGGCGAAGGCCATAGAGCTTTGTCAGCCCTTCGGACCAGACGAGGCGGTTCTCGAGAACATGCCACTCATAGGTTCCGCAGCCTGAAATCCGGTCCAGGACCCTGTCCATATCGGGATCTTCCTCGATCATCATCTCTCCAAGGCAGACCGGAACTGCCAGCGCATAGCTCGCCTTGAGCGAGCGTCATCGGACATACCATATCTTTTGGGAGAAGTTCAGTGCGAGCCCGAAATCGCCGCCTTTGTCTTCAATCGAACCAAAACCCGCCGGCCGGCCTCTACCGCTCGACGCGGATCAAAGACGGGCCCGCAAACGGCAACCTGCCTCTCTGGGGTAGAGATTTGAATGAAGTCTGGAATTTCCGGACGCCCGCTTTGCCGGGCGGTCAGCCGGCAAACCCGAACTGCCAGACGGCAAGCGGGGCTGCAAGCAAGAGGATCAGCGACAGCACCGCCAGGGCGCCGTCGCGGGTCAGAAGACCGGCCGCAAACAGGGCGATGACGGCGGACGCGATGGAGCCCGAGGTCGGCACGATCTCCATGACCGGCATGAAAAGCGTCAATCCCAGGATGAGGATCAGGGGTAGCCAAAGCCACGGGCGGTGAAAGAGGAAGGTCAGGCGGGGACGCAAGAAACGCTCGACGAAGTGCACCGGTTTGCGCAGCCAGCCAATCCCTTTGCATAGCTTGGCGGCCGACATATGCCGACGGGTGATAAACTCCGGAAGCCAAAGGCATTCGCGTCCGGCCACCATCTGCACGACAAGGATGAAGACGATCGCCGCCACCACGGTCGTGATGCCCGGGATGGCGCTCGCGGGCGATGTCGAGATCAGCGAGAACACCAGCATCAGCGAGGCGAACGACTTGCGGCCAAGCTTCTCGATGACCTCCGAGATCGCGATGCTTTCTCCATGCACCGAGCTCTCCAGTTGATCGAGAACCTCGCTCAGGGCGCGCGTGCGTTCTTTTGCCATGGGGCCTCGGGGCATCGCGTTCAGGTCAGGCGCTCAACGGCACGGATCGACATCCGGTTTCGAATGCCGCGCCGATGAAACCGCGATGCGAGGCTGGACCAGAATAGCGCCATGGAAATCTCAATGGCCTGCCGACCGGTGCTTGAGCGACGTGCCGCAACGAGATGCTGTCATGGAGTGATATCAGTTCGGGTTTGCCATAGCGGCTCAGACAGTTTGTTAGACATCCTCTGACCGCACAAGATTTGCAGGGTCTCGGAGGAAGCCCGGCGGGTCCGCTTGTGAAGCCGGGGAACCCTCATGTGGCTTTTCGCTTGGCCCTTCGATGGATCTGGCGAAAGGAAGACCATGCAGCAGCTCTACCTGACCATGGCGCTTGCCGCGCTGACGGTGATGGGGCTCGGCCTGACCTCCGGTCTCTTGCAGAAGCTGCCGCTGTCCCGGCCCCTGCTGGCGCTCGCGATCGGGGTGGCTGCGGGCCCGGTGGGGCTCGGGTGGATGCGACCCGAGGACTGGGGCGACCCGCATGTGATCCTGAAGGAAGCCGCCCGGCTGACACTGGCCATCTCGGTCATGGGCGTGGCGCTGCGCATTCCGGCGCAGGACCTGCCGAGATCGCGGCGACCGCTGCTGCTGCTCCTCGGACCGGGCCTTCTCCTGATGTGGGCCGTGTCCAGCGGCCTCGCCTGGCTCGCCTTCGGGCTGGCACCGCTGATGGCTCTCGCGGTGGGCGCGGCGATCACCCCCACCGATCCCGTGGTCGCGGCCTCGATCGTGACGGGCAAAGTCGCCAAGAGCACCTTGCCGCGCGATACGAGAACCATCCTGTCGACGGAATCCGGAGCCAATGACGGGCTTGCCTATCTGCTTGTGCTCCTGCCGCTGCTGCTTCTGACGGAAGGCACCGAGGCGGGGCTCGGCCGTTTCCTGAGCCACACCATTCTGGTGGGGGTTCTCTTGGCCGTGGTCATCGGTGCTGCGCTTGGCAGCGCGACCGCCCTCATTCTCCGCATCGGCGACCGCCGAGGCTGGGTGGCGGAAAGCTCGATCCTCGGAATGACGGTGGCGCTGTCGCTGCTGGCGGTGAGTGCCGCCCATGCGTCGGGCTCCGACGGAATTCTTGCGTCTTTCGTGGCCGGCATCGCCTTCAACACGCTGGTGGACCGCAAGGCCGAAATGGAGGACGAGAACGTCCAGGAGGCGGTGTCCAAGCTTTTCACCCTGCCGGTGTTCGTGCTGACCGGCGCGCTGCTGCCCTGGAGCGCGTGGGCGGCGCAGGGCTGGACGCTCGGGCTGTTCGCGCTTGGCGTTCTCGCGCTCCGCCGGCCGCTGACCCTCCTGATGCTGGCGCCCCTCATGGGGGTGAAGCGACGCGATGCCGTCTTCCTCGGCTGGTTCGGCCCCGTGGGCGTGGCGGCCATCTACTACGCGCTGCACGCGCGGGAGATGCTGCATGACCCGCGGACATGGACCATCACCAGCGCCGCCGTGACCGCCTCGGTCGTGCTGCACGGCGTAACAGCCAGTATCGGGGTGTCGATCTACGGACGCATCGCCGGGAATGCCGGGGCCGAAGGGCCTTGGGAGCGGGAGGGGGGATCGGCTTGATTGCCGCGACCAGTTGGATCACTGGCGCGACGTTGATCGAAGGGAAATCTGCTCTGCGAGTTTTCCCTCATGAGGGGCGGTATTCGGCACCGGCGCATGCCACGACAGGCACGCAAGCAAAGGAAATGGCGGGGGTGCGCACATATGGCCGCGTTTTCAGAAATGATCGGCTCTTGGGCTCGCGCGCTGAAGCGGGATGTCTTGGCTCTGTGGATCGCGGCGCGCGACCCACGCACGCCGCTCACCGCGAAGCTGGTCGCCGGGGCGGTCGCGGCCTACGCCCTGAGCCCGATCGACCTGATCCCTGACGTCATTCCGCTACTGGGGCAGCTGGACGATCTGCTGATCGTGCCGCTCGGGATCATGCTGGCATTGCGGCTGATTCCTTCTCCGCTCATGCAGGAATTCCGGGAGGCGGCCCTGCGGCGATCCCGGCCGCGCAGCGCCATCGCCGCCGCGGCCGTGATCGGTATCTGGATACTCGGGGCCACGCTGCTGGGGATGGCCTGGCTCCGGTAGGAACCATAGCCATCCCCAGACGCGAGGCACCGAGCACGCCCTCCCCAGCGAGACGCGGCGGAGACGCCCTCAGTCGGCGGCCCACATCCGGTAGAGGTTGCTCTTGGCCTTGAGCAGCCGGTCGAAGGCCGGCGACTTGCCCTGGCTGTCGAAGACCGCGCGCGCAGCAACATCGAGATCGTGCAGGACCTCGCGCCGCTCCGCCGACCGCACCCAGCTGGTGACCCAGCCGACCACGGCCACGCGCGTGCCCTGCGCCACCGCCTCCACCCGGTGCAAAGCGCTGGTCGGGTAAAGCACGAGGTCGCCGGGCTCCAGCCGGATCACCCGCTCCTCGATCGCGTCCTCCATGACGAGACCGCCGCCCTCGTAGCTGTCGGTCTCGCTCAGGAAGAGAGTGAAGGACATGTCGGTCCGGCTGCCCTTCATGATCGGGTCGTCGACATGGGTGCCGTATGCCATGCCGGGTCCATAGCGCGAGACCAGCATCCGCGCGAACTTTCGCGGACGGGCCACGCTGGTGAACACCTCGTTGGAACTGAGCGCCTTGCGCACCTTGGCGAAGATCGCCTCGCGGGCCGGTGTGTCCGCCGCCTGCTCGTTGCTCTTCACGCCCTTCGCATAGCGCCCGGCGGTGCGCCGACCGTCTTCGAACTCAAGCGCCTCGATCGCCTCGCGGAGCGCGGCGACCTCGTGGGGATCGAGGACGCCTCCGATCACATGGACCATGGGATCAGCGCAGCTTCAGAGCGGAGAGCTCGACCCGCGCGGCGGCGGCATGAAGCAGGCTGGCTTCCGGCGTGGCGATGTCTTCGCCGGCCGATCCCCCGAACGCGGCACCGGCCTCCTCGAGCTGGGCGCGCACCTCTGCGCCGACCTCGGCAACCGCGGCCTCATCCGATGCCGCCAGTGCATCGGCCTCCGCCTTCACCGCCTCATAGATCCCGAAGGCTTCAAGGTATTCCGTCCGATCGCTCACGGCGCCGTCCGAGACCGCCTCGGCGTAGTGCTCGCCGGCCGCGCGCAGCCCCAAGGAGATCGCTTCCAGCCGATCCGCGGCCGTGGCCTCAGCCCGGGCGGCAGCAAGACGCTCGTGCAGTTCGGCAAAGCCTTGGTCGTCCGCGGCCGCTTCGAGTTCTTCGATGCGCTCATAAAGCTCGCCCGCGAGCGCGCCTTCGAGCCCATGCTCCGCCAACTCGGCGGCCTCCTCGATCAGCTCGGCCGCGTCCTCGCCACTCTGGCGCTGCGCCTCGGCGGCGCGCAGCAGCCCGTCGATCACCAGCAGGCTGCGCGCGTGGGCCAGAGCAGGCTCGAGCGCCGAACTGCCGCCCTCGGACTCGCCTTCGCCGGCAGCGGCGGCTTCGCCTTCACCTTCGCCCTCAGCCTCCACGGCACCTTCGCCTTCGCCCTCGGCTTCCACGGTGCCTTCACCCTCGCCCTCGGCCTCCACGGCACCTTCACCTTCGCCCTCCGCTTCTACGGTGCCTTCGCCCTCGGCCTCCACGGCGCCTTCCCCCTCACCTTCGGCCTCGCCCTCGGCCTCTACAGCGCCCTCACCTTCGCCTTCGGCCTCCGCGACGCCTTCACCCTCGCCTTCGACCTCTATCGCGCCCCCTTCGCCTTCAGGTTCCGCGGCACCTTCGCCCTCGGCTTCGATCTCGACAGCGCCTTCACCTTCGGCCTCGATCTGGTGGACGAGGCCCTTTGGGTCCGACAGGTCGGTGGCGACGGAAGCGGCCCCGGCGGCGGAGCCGATAATGGCGGCAGACGCGCCGAGCGCGAGAACGCGGCGGGCGGTGACGACACGGCGAGGTTTGCGAGTGATCGTGCTCATGATCGAGCTCCTAAATCCTACTGTTTGCGTCAGAGATACAGGTCGCGACTGGGAGGTCAAGCAAAGCGGCGACCCGGCGATGTAACCTGCGGGCCGGCTTGCGGTTCGCCTCAAATGGTGCTTGAGATCCCGGCAGCGCTGGCCCTCTCCGTCGCACAACCTGGGCCGACTCCTCCGGACAGGAGAAATCCCTTGCATTTCGTTCTCTTGATCAACGGCATCGCCTGCCTGTTCATGGGCGTGCTGCTGACGCTCGACGCACTGTTCTTTCCCGCGACTTGGCGGGTCTTTCTCACCGCGGGCGGTCTGGCCTGTTTCGTCGGGACCGCCCTCACATTGGTGGCGTGGGATGCAAAGGGGCGGCTGAAGCGCAACCACACCTTCCTGCTGACGGCGACGATGTGGCTCACCGGGGCCACCGTCGGGGCCCTGCCGCTCTGGCTCTGGGCCATGACCCCGACCGACGCCTTCTTCGAAGCCATGTCCGGCATCACCACCACCGGCTCCACGGTGCTGACAGGGCTCGACGAGAAACCGCATGGCATCCTGTGGTGGCGCGCGATCCTGCAATGGATCGGTGGCGTCGGCTTCATCGTCACCGGCATGGCGCTGCTACCGATCCTGCGCACGGGGGGCATGCAGCTCTTCCGCACCGAAAGCTCCGAGCGCGGCGAGAAGGAGCTCCACAGCGCAACTTCGGTCGCCGCCGCGACCCTGTGGATCTATGTCGGGCTGACCACCCTGTGCCTGCTGGTCTATCTGGTGGGCGGCATGTCGCCCTTCGATGCGGTCACCCATGCCATGACGACGCTCTCGACCGGAGGCTATTCCACGCATGACGCGTCGTTCGGCCATTTCGACAGCGCCTTCCTGCAATGGGCCGGCACGTTCTTCATGTTCTGCGGGGCCCTGCCCTTCGTCTGGTATATCCGCGCAGCAAACCGCGGCATCTTCCGCAGCGAGCAGGTCCGGGCCTTCGCCATCGGGCTGACCATCGTCATCCTGCTGCTCACCTTCTGGCGGATGGTGGATCACGACGCGATGCCGCTGCCGGCGCTGCGCGAGGTCGCCTTCAACGTGGTCTCCGTGGTGACCACCACCGGCTTCGCCACAGTGGACTACACGCTCTGGGGACCTGCGGCGCAGGTGGCATTCTTTTTCCTGACGGCCATCGGCGGCTGCACCGGCTCGACGGCCGGCGGCGTGAAGATCATGCGCTGGATCATCCTGTCGCGCAGCATCGGGAGCAGTGCGCGGCAACTGTTGCACCCAAGCGGGATCTTTCCCATCCGTTACGAGGGACGGTCTGTCGAGGATGACGTCATCAGCGGCGTCGCGGCCTTCTTCACCTTTTTTGCGCTCACGGTCTTCGGGCTTGCCGTCGCACTCGCGCTCATCGGGCTCGATCCTGTGACGGCCATCACAGGGGCGCTCACGGCGGTCACCAATGTCGGCCCCGGGCTGGGGCCGATCATCGGCCCGGCAGGCAACTTCGCGCCCCTGCCGGACCTGGCCAAATGGTTTCTGAGCTTCGGCATGTATGCCGGGCGGCTCGAGATGCTGACCGTCTTCGTGTTGCTGACCCGGCTGTTCTGGGAGGAAGGAGCCGCATGAAGCAGCGTGGCCGTTGCGGATCGAAGCACCAAGCCCCCACGCCTTCGATGCCAGTTCCTGCCCGGCGACGCGAAGAACGTCACGGCCCGCCCATCCGGCTATCGAGATTGTGCAGAATCCAGATCGTGCCCCCACCCATCATGCCGAGGATCAGGGCCGTGAAGAGGATGAGTTGCAGGTCTTCCTTCGCCTGCCCCTTGAGCCGGATATGCAGAAAGAAACGGAACTGCACCGCGATCTGCCCCAGCGCGGCCGCGCCGATGGCCCACCACAGGGCTGTCTGCGACAGCCAGTCCGAAGCGACTGCCCCGAAGACCGGCAGCGTCAGCAGCAGCGACAATCCGTAGCCCCACAGATAGGAGCGCAACTCCTGCTGGGGCGTGCCATCGGGGGTGCCGGTTTCGTCCTCCGTCTCGACGGGCGCGCTCATGCCAGTCCTCCGAGGAAGACGACCGAGACGATGGCGATCCAGACCACGTCGAGGAAGTGCCACAGCACGCCAAGCCGCAGGAGCGCCGTCTTAACCGGCGTATCGAGGCCAAAGCGCCAGATCTGTGCCGCGATCGCCATGAGCCAGAGGGCGGCCGCCATGACGTGCAAGGCGTGCAACGGCACCAGCGCCCAGTAGGCGGAGAGAAAGCCGCTACGCTGCGGCGCACCGCCTTTGCCAAGGATCGCGTGCAAATCCTTGGCCTCCATCGCCACGAAAGCCAATCCAAGCATCAGTGTCAGGCCAAGCCACGCCAGCACCGGGCCGACGCGGTGCCCCGGGCCGTGCTTCAGCGACAGCACCGCCATGCCGTAGGTCAGGCTCGAGGTCAAAAGCACGATGGTTTCAATGAAGACGGGCCTCAGCTCGAACAAGTCCTTCGGACCCGGTCCGCCCGCGAGGTTGTCCAGCATCGTCACATAAGTGGCGAGCAGCAGCCCGAAGGTGACGAGATCGCTCATCATGAAGACCCAGAAGCCGAAGACCAAGGCTTCGGCCTCGCCATGCGCGTCGGCATGGCCGCTGCCGAGGTTCAGGCCGGGGTGCCGACCGGTTTCGGTGTTCATGACTGCTCCTCCTGCGAGGCCGGGATCGCATATCCGAGATTTGCGGGCGTGTTCTCCTCGTGCCGGGTCACGCGCGGCGTGGCATGCACCTGGGCGAGCCAGCTTTCATGCGCCTCGCGCACCTCTGCCGCCGGAACAATCCGAACCGTGTCGCGCACGAAACCGCGCGCCAGCGTCGCGCCGAGGCCAAGCAGTGCTCCAGAGATCGCCAGCCACCATATGTGCCAGACAAGACCGAAGGCACAGGCGAAGCCCGCGATGCCGATGACCGGGCCGACCGCGCTGTTTCTGGGCATCTCGATGTCCTCATAATCCTCGATCGACAGGTAGGCGCACTCCTGTTCCTTGGCCTCGGTGAAGGGGTCGCGGGTCTCCACCTTCGGTAGCACAGCGAAATTCCACTCCGGTGCCGGCGCCGGGATCGACCACTCGAGGCTGCGTCCATCCCACGGATCGCCCACGGGCACCCGCCGGTGCTCGCGTTCGCGGATCGAGACGACGAACTGGGCGACAAGGCAGCCGAAGGCGAAGAGCACCAACCCTGCCCCAACGAGAGCGGTGAGTGTGAAGGGAAGGTAGGCGGTCTCGAAGAAGGCCACCGTCCGGCGTGGCATGCCGAGAAGTCCCAGGCCGTAGAGTGGGAAGAACGCCAGAATGAACCCCCCGAGCCAGGAGAGGGCGGCGCGGCGGCCCCATTTTTCCTCGAGCCGGAAGCCGAAGGCCTTGGGAAACCAGAAGGTATAGGCCGCAAGCATGCCAAAGAGCAGGCCGGGTATGAGCATGTTGTGAAAATGCGCGACGAGGAAAAGCGTGTTGTGGGTGACATAGTCGAGGCTCGGATTGGCCAGCACGATGCCCGTGGCACCGCCGATGACGAACAGCATCAGGAAGCCCGCGGCATAGATCATCGGCACGCCCAGACGCACGCGGCCCCGATAGAGCGTCAGCATCCAGTCATAGACTTTCACGCCGGTGGGGATGCCGATCAGCATCGTCGCGATGCCGAAGACCGCGTTGAGTGAGGCCGACTGCCCCATGGTGAAGAAGTGATGCACCCAGACGGTAAATGAGAGCACCGCGATGCAGATCGTGGCCAGTGCCAGAGAGGTGTAGCCGTAGAGCTTCTTGCCCGAGAGGGTCGAGATCACTTCGGAGTAGACGCCGAAAGCGGGCAGGATCAGGATGTAGACCTCCGGATGCCCGAACAGCCAGAACATGTTGGCATAGAGCATCGGGTCACCGCCCCCTGTATTGGTGAAGAAGTGAAAGTCCAGGTAGCGGTCGAGCGCCAGCATCGCGGTCGCCAGCGTCAGGGGTGGCATCGCGAAAATCATCAGGATCGACACGCACAACGCAGTCCAACAGAACAACGGCATCCGGAACATCGCCATTCCCGGCGCGCGTTTCTTGTAGATCGTCACCGCGAAGTTCATCCCGGCCAGCGTTGTGCCGAGCGACGACAACGTCACTGCCCAGATCCAGTAGTCGGGCCCGACGTCCGGGCTGTAGGCGATCTCGGTGAAGGGTGGATAGCCACTCCAGCCGCCGATCGAGAACGGAGTGAACAGCAGCGACGCCATGACGAGCGCCGCCCCCGCCGCGGTGAGTGCGAGGCTGACGGAGTTCAGAAGAGGAAACGCGACGTCGCGCGCGCCGATCTGCAATGGCATCACGAAATTGATGACGCCGGTCAGGAACGGCATGGCCATGAAAAAGATCATGATCGTGCCATGGGTCGAAAAGAGCTGCCCGAAATGCTCGGGGCTGAGAAAACCGCCCCCCAGACCTACCGCCTGCTGGGTGCGCATCACCGACGCCTCGGCCAGCGCCCGCGCCAGCATGACGAAGGCAAGCGCGATATACATGACGCCGATCTTCTTGTGATCGAGGCTGGTCAACCAATCGCGCCAGAGTGCTCCCCAGAGCTTGTGACGTGTCAGCGCCCAGAAAGTGACCAGAGTGCCCAGCACCATGATCCCCGCCGCGCCGCTCGCGATGAGGCCGTTGATGATGCTCGATGCGCTCGGACGCGTTACCATTTCCCAGAACGGCAGGGCGTTCCAGTCGAGCCGCCCCAGTGCGGCATCGAGGAAGTCCGAAAGCGTCATCGACCGGCGGCGACGTGATGCGGGGCCGTCGGGGCCTTGGCGGTCTCGGACATCACCCGCGCAAAAAGCTCGGCCGGCAGGCCGCCGAACAGGATCTCATCCCCTTGGCGGTCCAGCGCGCGGGCCAGATCGGAGGCCACACCCTCCCGGCCCAGAGCGTCCAGAGCTGCCGCGTCGAGGGCCGGTGCTGTTGCAGCGTCTCGTGCCCAGTCTCTGAACGCTGCCTCGGTCATCGCCACGGCCTCGAACTTCTGCATGTGAAAACCTTTACCGTTGTATTGGGAGTTCTCGCCTTTGAACCGCCCGGGCGCATCCGCTTCGAGATGCAACCATGTCGACATGCCGCCCATGGCATAGACTTGGCTACCAAGCGCCGGCACGAAGAACGACTGCATCACGGTGGCCGAGGTCAGTTCGATCTCCAGTGGCCGCCCGGCTGGAAAGGCCAGCAGATTGACGCTGGCGATGCCGAGGTCCGGGTAGAGGAACAGCCACTTCCAGTCGTAACCGACGGCCTGCACGCGCAGCGGATCGACCTCCGAGACAATCGGCGCGTAAGGGTCGAGCCGCGTCGTGTTGATCCAGAGCAACGCCGCGAGAACCGTGACCACCAGTGCTGGACCGCCCCACAGGACGACCTCCCATCCGCGCGAAAACGCCCATCGCGGCTCGTAGTCCGCCCCGCCGTGATCGCGGTAGCGCCAGATCAGCCAAGGCGTCAGCGTCAGGACGGGCAGCACGACCAGCACCATCAACGCGGCGACCAACCAGAAATGCGTGCGCTGCTGCGCGGCCACCGGTCCTTGGGGATCGAGGAAGCTCTCGATCCCGCATCCCGGCAATAGCACAATGGCACCAAGAACCAGAAGCCTCCGAAGGGCTCGCCCCCATTCAATGCCAGCCCTCGTATTTCGGCCGGCCGGTTTCATGCGGCCGCACCGTTCCGAATGCTATTGTGCTTGTAGCGCAGGGGAGATGCCCTCATCGCAGTGCCACCTGGAAAGATTCCAGCGCCAGAAAAGAAGGGCCGGTCAGTCGCTTGCCGACAGGGGCATTCGTGAAACACAAGTAGCGCCAACAGTGCCGCTGATCGAGCGCGCTTCCCTCGTCTGAAGCGCAGCCTCTTCAACGACCGAGTTTCTCGGCATACTCCACCAGCCGCCGGGCCTGAAATGCCACCGACTGCTTCCCACTCTCGTCGAGGGGACCTGGCGTGCAAGAGTAACCGTAAGGGTTACCGCCGTCCTCGAACTTCACCGGGTCCGCGTAGCCGGGCGCCACGATGATCGCGCCCCAATGCATGGCGGTTACATAGATCGACTGGATCGTCGTTTCCTGACCGCCGTGCGGGTTCTGTGCTGACGTGGTCGCGGTGACAACCTTGTTGGCCAAGGCTCCCGATTGCCACAGCGGGCCCAGCGTGTCGACAAAAGCGCGGAATTGGCTCGCGGGAACACCGAAGCGGGTCGGCACGGAGATGAAATAGCCGTCGGCCCATTCCATGTCATCGAGCGTAGCTTCAGGGATGTCCTGCATTTTCTGAAGCTGATCTCGCCAGGCTTCTTGTCCTTCGACCACGTCGAGCGGCGCGGTCTCCCGGCATCGCCGCAACCGCACCTCAGCCCCAGCAGCCTCGAGAGCACTTGCGGCCTGCAAGGCGATGCCATGATTGGTGCCGTATGTGGAATAGAAGAGGACGGTGATCTTCGCGGCCATGAGCTTACCCGTAATTGGTGGATCTTTGGCCAAACGGATTGCCAGGCAGATAGGTCCCTTGCCGCATCGGAGATGCTCTCCATGATCATTATTGGGGCGCCGAGCCAACGCGCGTCAGTCTGGAAACGCGCTCGGCCCATGTGAATGCCGCCCAGTCATAGGCGAAGCGGCCTCCCTCCCCTTCGGTTGCAGTGTGAGTTTTCAATTCTCTGGCCAAAAACTATCCCTCTCGGAATTCAGAGGAGGGGTTGGAAGAGGCAGACCGTCTGACCTCAGGCGCCGACAGGGGCTCGCCCATCGAACGCGATCCCGAAGCCGATCTGCGATCGGAGTTCGCGCAGGTCGTGGCCGAGACCGAAGCCGTCACGCCGCGCGAGATCCATGTCGACCTCGCGATCGACCGGATCGACTGCGACCGCGCCCGCATGGGCCAGCTTCTCTCGAACCTGCTGAGCAATGCCGTCACCCATGGCTCGCCGGATCTCCCCGTGCGGGTCGAGGCCCGGGTTCTGGACGGGATCTTCCAGCTCACCGTGTCGAATGCGAGCGCCCCATCCCGGCCGCGGTGCTGCGCGGGCTGTTCCAACCCTTCTCGCGGGGAAAGGACAGCAAGGGCTCCGGGATCGGCCTGGGGCTCTACATCGCGTCCGAAATCGCCCGGGCGCATGGAGGTCATCTGACCGCCGAGATGCGGAGCGGCAATGTCGTCTTCACGAGGACCATGCCGGCGGCGGCCCCAGCGGAGGAGCAGAGGCGGATCGCACGCTCCGCCGCCCCGAAGGCCTGACTTCCGCGGAGCAGCTATGCTCGGGAGGGCTCGCGCGAGACCTCGAGAACGAGCCTCAAGACGTCCGATCGGGTCAGCACACCGGCCAAGCGGCCTTCCTGCATGACGGGCACGACTTCGGCACCCTGCCGGGCGAACCGATGCAGGAGAGATCCGATCGGCTGGTCATGGGAGGCGATCTCAGCCGGGGGTCGCATGACATCTCCGGCGGTGAGTTCCGATGAGTGGCCGCACCGCCCTGCCCCGTCGACAGCGATCAGGGGATGCAGAAGGTCAGCCTGCAACACGAGACCCAGCAGTCTCCCGCCCGGCCCGGAAACCGGCACACTCTTGATCGGGTGATCGCGGAACAGCGCTGCGACATCGGCCAGCGAGGCGTCAGGTGAGGTGGTGATCAGGGGTCGGGTCATGACATCGCCGCAGGTGATCCCGTTGAATCGCTGTCGCACCGCGACCTCCTCGGCCGCAGCCAGCACCCGGCCGAGATCCGCGGCCCCCATGTTGGCGGACTGGTTGAACCGCGCGAGGAGCGCCTCCAGGTCCTCGTTTGTCAGTCCGAGGCGTTGGCCCGCTCGATCTGCCGCCTCCTCCATCTGCCGGAAGGGATAGACTCGCCCGGTGAGGCGATTGTATCCGGTGGCAGTCAGCACGAGTGCCACCGTCACCACACCGACGGGTCCGATGACGAACCAGAGCCCGGCATTCAGAACAGGCTCCGGATCGAGCGCGCTCAGCAAGGCGACCGCGCCTCCGGGGGGATGCAGAGCGCGCAGCAGCATCATGACGAGGATCGCCAGTCCGACGGCCACCGCCGCCGTCCAGGGCGGCGGGACCAGGGCGATGACAAGAAGCGCGACCAAGGCCGAACTCGTGTTGCCGAGGATGGCCGACCAGGGTTGGGCCAGCGGGCTGTTGGGGGCGCAGAACAGCAGGACCGCGCTCGCGCCCATCGGGGCGATGATCACGAGTGGCAGCCCAAAGCCGTCGGGGCTCAACGCGGCAACGAGGCCGCAAAGCGCGAGGCCGAAGGCGGCTCCGCCCGCGGCCCTGAGCTGCTCCGGAACCGGGAAGCGCCCCATGGCGGGGAAGAGGTGGTGGAAAGGGTGCATCGCGGGGATCTGTCTCTTGTGAGCCGCCTGCTCGGTAAGCGGACTGCGATGCTTCTGCCGCATATTCAGGCAAATGGAAAATGCTGTGGCTGCCTCAGGCCGCCGTCGCCATCGGCCTTGAAGGATGCGACGGAGAATGCCCCGTGGACATGAAGCCGACGGCCCCCGTCAGCCGGCAAACCCGAACTGCCAGACGGCGACCGGCACCGCGATGAGCAGGACCAGGGACATCACCGCCAGGGCACCGTCGCGGGTCAGAAGCCCGGCTGCGAACAGGGCAATGACGGCGGACGCGATGGAACCCGAGGTCGGCACGATCTCCATCACAGGCATGAAGAGGGTGAGACACAGGATCAGGATCAGCGGCAACCATAGCCACGGGCGATGGAAGAGAAAGGTCAGGCGGGGCTTCAGGTAACGCTCGACGAAGTGGACAGGCCTGCGCAGCCAGCCGATCCCTTTGCAGAGCTTGGCGGCCGACATATGCCGACGGGTGATGAATTCCGGCAGCCAGAGACATTTGCGCCCGATCATCATCTGCACGACGAGGATGAAGACGATCGCCGCCACCACGGTCGTGATGCCGGGAATGGCGCTCGCCGGCGACGTCGAGATCAGCGAGAAGACCAGCATCAGGGAGGCGAACGACTTGTGTCCCAGCTTCTCGATCACGTCGGAGATCGCGATGCTGTCCCCTTGGACCGAGCTTTCCAGCTGGTCGAGAACCTCGCTGAGAGCACGCCTGCGTTCGTCTGCCATGGGGACCTCGGAAAATCCGGTTCGGTTACGGCACTCAACGGCACGGGCCGTCGCCGAGTTTCCAAAGCCACTTCGATAAGTCACGGCGCGAGATGGCTCGTCCAAGGGCAAGTCACGGGCAACTTCTGCAAGGCAGGCCGGCCTTGCCCCAAAGCCTGCCCGGCGACCGGCATGTTGCGGAATGATATCCGGTGTGCTCTGCCGTCGCGTTGCGACCACTGATCGGCGGAATGGCCAGTGAACTGAACCCAAGCACGATGCCCTTGCTGCACGCAGCGTTCCTGATGGAAGGACCTTTCCTCATCGCATGGGTGGCCCCGCGCGCGCAGGCTTTCCTCCTCTACGCCGTGTTTTGGCGGTTCCAGGCAATCGAGGACCAAAGCGAGATGCCAATCAGCACGGCCCCGGCCAGCCCGGTGATGACCTCCGGAATGTGAACCAGGGACTGGGCGAACATCACGACCGACAGGGCGATGATCGCGTAGAACGCGCCATGTTCGAGATACCGATACTGGGTCAAGGTACCGTTCTCGACGAGCATGATGGTCATCGAGCGGACAAATATTGCGCCTATGCCCAGCCCGATCGCGATCACGAACAGGTTCTGGCTCAAGGCGAAGGCCCCGATCACACCGTCGAACGAGAACGACGCATCCAGAACCTCAAGGTAGAGAAAGGCGCCGAGCCCACCTTTCGCCCCGGCCGTCGCCGCTTCGCGGGAATGGTCGAGGAGCCCTCCGACGACCTCGACGCACAGGAACGTCAGAAGCCCCCAGATGGCCGAGCGAAAGAAGATCTCGCTCTGCGCCTCTTGCAGCTGACTTGAAAAAGCGAGCACGAGCAGCAAAACGATGGCCACTTCCACCCCGCGGATGGTGGCATACTGCGCCATCTTGCGCTCGAACCACCGCACCCAGTGCACGTCCTTCTCCTTGTCGAAGAAGAAGGACAGGCCGACCATCATCAGGAAGGTGCCGCCGAAGGCGGCGATGGGCAGGTGCGCCTCCTGCATGATGCGGGCGTATCGATCGGGGTCCGACGCGGCGAGAACGACCGCTTCCCAAGGCCCGATCCGCGCTGCGATGACGACGATCAGCAGCGGGAACACGATCCGCATGCCGAATACGGCGATGAGGATGCCCCAGGTCAGGAAGCGGTGCTGCCATTCCGGCGTCATCTGCTTCAGCTTGTTGGCATTCACGATCGCATTGTCGAAAGACAGGCTGATCTCGAGAACCGCGAGCACCGCGCAGATCATGAAGACCGTCGCCATTCCGCCCAGGGTGCCGGAGGACTGCCAGCCCAGGGCGGCCCCCAAGGCGAGACCAATCGCGGTGACGGCGAAGGCCCAGCGAAAGTGGCGCAGAACGCCCCGCTGCGATGGGCCTGCCCCTCCGTGGGAGGCAGGCGTGCGAGTATGAGACATGGCGGGAATCCTGATGAAGGCAGATCGATTTCGATGCCGACATCACGGAAGCGCCGTCACTTCCGCCAGAGGGGCCCGGTCATCGGGTTCGTGCTGCATGCTTAGGGGTATTTCGGAAAAGCGCAAACGGTTCCGGGACGCGAAACTGTCAACGGCGAACTCAAGACCGGCCACACCGATATCCAGTATTCAGGGCTCTAGGCTGTCGGCAAGCGCCATGGCCCCTGCGTTTACCCCATAGCTAGCGCACGGCGTGCCGTACCAGACTGGGAAGCCAGTTCCCTTACCGAGGATCATGGGCGACGGCCATTCGAACACAGGTATTCATGCACAGTCTATCGCACGGCCTTCGTCGACGACGTCAATGCTCGATCCTTGGCAGGAACCATGCCAGAAGGCCGGCCAAGGGCAGGAAGGCGCAGATCTGGTACAGCGTCTCGACGCCATAGCTGTCGGCCAGAACCCCGAGCATCGCGGCGGCAATACCGGCCAGGCCGAAGTTCAGGCCGTAAAACAGCCCGCCGATGAGCCCGATGCGGTTCGGCAGGAGCTCCATCGCGTAGATCAGAATCGAGGCAAAGGCGCTGGCCATGATGAGATTGATCATCACCGTCAGCACACCGGTCCAGAACAGGTCGACATGGGGCAAGAGCAGGGTCAGTGGCAGCGGACCCAGGATCGAAATCCAGATGATGCGATACCGTCCGATGCGGTCTCCGACGATGCCACCGATCAGGACGCCAATGGCGGCGGCCAGCAAGAAGACGAACAGCATCATCTGGGAGGTGCGGATCGACACCTCGAACTGCTCGATGAGATAGAACGTGTAGAAGGACCGGAAGCTCTCCCCATAGGCGTTTTTGATGAACATCAGCAGCGTCAGGACGACGAGGCCGACCGCAACGGTCGAACGCGAATGCTGGGGCGCGTCGGAGCCTTTCTTGATCTGGGCACGAAGCTGGGCGAATGCGGCGCTGATCCGGGCCTGTTGACGGCCGATCCACGTCAGCAGGATCATCGCGGTCAGAGCTGCCAGGGCGAACCAGGCGAGGCTTGGTTGCCCCCATGGGACAACGATGAAGGCAGCCAGCACGGGGCCGAGAGCGCCACCGGTCTGCCCGCCGACCTGAAAGATGCCTTGCGCCAACCCCTGCCGGCCGCCGGCCGCATAGCGCGCGGTTCGGGTTGCTTCGGGGTGGAAGATGGAGGACCCGATGCCGATGAGTGCCACCGACATCAGGATCATCGCGTAGCTCGCCGCGAAGGCGAGGCTGATCAGTCCCGTGAGGGTGAACATCATACCCGCGACGGGCGAATAGGGCGCCGGGCGCCGGTCCGTGACCATTCCCACGACCGGCTGTAGCAGGGCGCCGGCGACCTGAAAGGTCAGGGTGATCATCCCGATCTGGGCGAAGTCCAGCGCGTAGGAGGCTTTCAGGATCGGGTAGACGGCCGGGATCAGCGACTGCATCAGGTCGTTGAGGAGATGCGTGATCCCGAGAACGGACAGAACCGCCAGGTAGGTTCCAGAACGAGCCGCAGCTGTCATGACGTCGCCTCCATCCGAACCCTTTAAGCCGGGTGACCATATGCGCGGCACCGGCGACCGCAAGGGGCAGGAGTTGCAACAGGTCAGGTTGGGCTCGCCTCCCAAGAGGGGCGTGTGTGTCGTTTGACGGCCGTCTTCCACGGCAGGGTGAGGGGGCCACAAGCTCAGGCCGCCTCGGGCCGCCGCGCCTCGGCCCGGATGTTCAGGTAGTTGCCGCCGAGGATCAGCGTGACGCCGATCAGCATCAGGAGCCCGATGGGTTCGTCGTAGAGCACCAGCCCGACCACCGCGATGACCGGCAGGCGAAGGAAGTCGAACGGCATCACCAAGGTCGCGGGCGCAAGACGCAGCGCGTTGGCGATGCAGAAATGCGCGCCCAGCCCGGCCGCGGCAATCACGCCGATCCAGGGCAGGGCCGCCTGCGAGGGGGCGGCGATGTCGCCGTCGAACCCGGCGCAGGCAAAGCCGAGCACCGTCTGGCTTACGGTCATCCACCACAGGATGCAGGCCACCGGGGCCTCCGTCGTAAGGCGCCGGGTCAGCATGTAGGTCAAGGCAAATCCCAGGGCGCAGCCCGCCGCGGCCAGAAGCGCGGGGCTGAGCGGGGCGGCGCCGGGACGCGCGACCATCACGATCCCGAGGAAGCCGAGGATCGCCGCGATGGCGCGCGGCCGCGTCAGCTTTTCGCCCAGAAGCAGCGGCGACAGCACCAGCACCCAGAGCGGTGCGGTGAACTCGAAGGCGAAGACCTGCGCCAAGGGCAGCGAGGCCAGCGCATAGAACCACAGGTTCTGGGCGCCGAAATGGGCAATGTTGCGCGCCAGATGCAGGCCGGGGCGGCGCGGCGTCACCTCGTGCCAGCGGCGCCCGAGGCTCAGGACAATGGCAACGATCGCCATGCCGATCAGCGACCGCCACGCCATGATCTCGAAGGTGTCGAGCTCGATCGACACGGCCCGGCCCGCAATCGCCATCGAGGTGAAGGCCGTCACCGCGCCCATCATCCACAGGGCGGCATAGAGCGGCGCGGTGCCCGATGGCCGGGCGATGCTGGGGGTCATCTTCGCGTGCTCCTCAACCGCAGCGTGGGTCCTCGCGCTTCACTAGCGCAGGGCGACGGGCTTTCCCAGCTCTGCAAGCACGTGCACTGGGGACAGGGCCGTCATCACCGTTCAACAGCGCTCACAGTCAGTGAACAACGATCGCTCGCCTATCGCCGCCCCAGCAGCCAGACGATAAACAGCCCGCCCACGAAGCCGGTGACCACGCCAACCGGCAGTTCCTGCGGCGCCCTCAGGATGCGGGCAACAAGATCGCCCCAGATCAGTACCAACGCGCCGAGCAGCGCCGACAGCGGCAGCACCCGGGTGTTGCCGCCGCCGACCATCATGCGCGCGAGATGGGGGACCATCAGCCCGACAAAGCCGATCACCCCCGGAAAAAGCGACCATCACGCCGGTCAGCAACGCACCCACGCTGAAAACCTAGAGCCTGAACCTTGCAACCGGAATACCGAGCGTTGCGGCGGTTTCGTCACCGATCGTCATTGCGTCAAGATCCTGTGCCCTGAGCCATAGCCATGGTCCGCAGAGGGAGAACACGAGGGCGGGGAACACCAGGTGCGACCATTGCGCCAAGCCGAGACCACCCAGCATCCAGAACAGTGCGGTATGCGAAGCGCGCGGATCGCCAAGGAAAATCATCGCATTGGCTTAGGCCATGACGACCATTCCGGGGCCATGACACCCAGTGGTATCCTCGGTATCGCTCGCCGCTCATAGTTGCGGGGGCAGTCACGGAGTCGGCACCTGCTGGCTCCACGACACCGTATTCCCGTGTCACCCCGCGTCGCCTTCGAAAACCATCGTGGGACGAGATGCCATGCTGCGCCCGCGAAGAGCATGGCATGATCTGCACGTAATATCTGTTTTAACGGGGGACTTTGTAAGTTCTGCGCATCGGTGCCTGCCAATGCTGTGTCGGGCGGCCAGCCTCAAAGACTGTAAGGCGGGTGGTATTCAGGCCATCAATCGTTGGAGGGGTAAGCCGCTCCACGACGGCCGTTCTCCGAATGGGACAGGTCGACGACCTACCCATAGCCCGCTGACGGCCCTGCACACGAATGCCCAAGGAGGGGGCCGGCCCCTCCCCTTGCGGATCAGAGGAGAGGCCGGGGCAATTCCGGCATGGAACAGGAAGAAGCTTACCCGACGCACGGCGGTTGGCAAGGCGGGCGAGAGGGCACACCGCGCGATTTATGTCGCATGAGCTCTTGGGCCGCTCGCACAACATCCCTCTTTGCCGTTTCTCCTAGGGTGACGGATCTATGCAAGAACCGGATCCTTTTGTCTTGCGAACCGTTCGGCGGGAGATCCTGCAACCGGAGATACCGAGATGCCCACCAAGATTACCGTCTTGTTCTATTCCACCTACGGCACCAACCACGGTGTCGCGCTTGAAGCGGCCGGGGCAGCGGAAGCTGCTGGCGCCGAAGTGCGCATGCGCCGTTGCCGAGAGACGGCCCCGGCCGAGGTGGTGAACGGCCAAGATGCTTGGCGCGAGCAACTCAAGCGGATGAAAGACATTCCCGAAGCATCGCTAGACGACATGGAATGGGCCGACGGCTACTTCATCTCCGTACCAACGCGCTTCGGTGTCCCCGCCAGCCAGTTCCGGGCATTCGTCGACACGTTGGGGCCATTGTGGCAATCGGGCGCACTGGCAAACAAGGCCGTGACCGCGACCACATCCGCACAGAACCCCCATGGCGGACAGGAGACGACGATCCAATCGATTTACGTCACTGCCATGCACTGGGGGGCCGTGATCGTGCCACCAGGTTATTCGGACCCGATCAAGTTCGAGGACGGCGGCAACCCCTATGGCTATTCCTGCACGCCCGGTCCGCTGGACGAGACAGGCAAGAAGTCTGTGGCGTTCCAAGCGCAGCGACTAGTGAAATACGCCGAGAAGCTGATGCAGTGAGGAGCGCGCCCTGAAGCAGGATGTGCTGGCCCGTCCCACATGGTTACTACGCTCCCCTGTAAAGGCGCAGGGCGCCGCCAAGGCGAGCCAGCACAAACGCCTTGATGGTTTATACTGCTTCGGGGCGCGGGCGCGGTCCGTCGATCCTTGCCTGAATGCAGAGGGAGCTGCATGGCTTGCCCGACCCGATACGCTGGGACGGCTTCAACTCAGCCTCCACCACCAGATGAACAAAAGCAGCGCTGTGGCGATGATGATCACGGGAACTCCAGCGAGGACCATCATCGCCGTGCCCCCGACGATCAAGGCCCACGAGAGGAGAACAAAGGGCCGCATCGGCATCGGAATGATGTTGCTCTTATAGGTTCTGCACTTCATGGGCTTCCCTACCGAAGGAGCTTCATGTCATCCGGGAGCAGCTATCATCGTTTCCGGCCCCTTAATAGTTCCCTTGCGGAATTCAATACGTGCCGTCAACACCTGGAGCGAGGCTGACCCCTGCCCCCATGCCGACACCCCTCGCCTGAACCAGGCTGGTCACTGTCAAGCCGAGGCCAAGGGCAAATTCCGCCAACGGCAAGAGGGCGTCCGCTTGCAATTGCCCGTAGGAATACATGGAGGTCACGCAGCCGCCGGCGCACTCGAGACCCCTTCCTAGGAAAGGTCGCCCGTCCGGTTCCGAAACGCTCTCTCATCGCCTCTTCCAAGGCTTCCTACCGCCCGGCTGGGCGACAACAGTGACCTGCCTTCCTCCCGCATCCGCAAAACGTTCAAGGCACCAAGGCAAAGATGCCGGAGATCGAGCGCACCGGTCCGGAGCGGAGCCACAAACAGAAAGTCAGGAGAGAAACCGGCGGCGAGGGAGCGCAGGGTATCTGACGACGGGCAATGTCCGATCGTTTTCATACAGCAGCTTCTCCAGCTGTTTTCGAGCGAGCGCCCTACCCGCCGCCACTCCGGCAGAAGCAGTAACCCTCAAAGCTCATCGCTTTTTGCCGTCATGGCGTAGAGCATCCGGGCTTTCTTGCTCAGAGGGGCAATCGCCACTAGCATTCTCGACTTGCGGGCCAGAATGAGAATGCGGCTTGGCCGAGAGCTCTCTGCGGGTGGTTGCAAGTTGCACCTGGGAACCACCGCCATTGCGTCGGTGATCAGCAAGCGTCGGATACTCGCTGACCGGACTTGCTCGTGCATCTGGACTTCTGCTCGCCAACATTCGAATGTTGCCAAGGCACGAGCCAGGCTAAGAGGTCTCGGCGTTCACGGCGTCGGAGAGAAGTCTCCAGCGGCGCCTGCGACCGGCGCCGGTGATGATCTCGTAGTCAGAAATAAACACATGCTCAGGCATATGCCTAAGTCTTCATGGTTACGTCTGAGGGTCCGGTCGAAACGGGGGCCAGTTCAGCGACCGAGGACGGCCTCCGAGCATCAAGGCAGTGGAACTCCGCAAGGAGCTTCTGCCTTGTAGTGGCATTATGGAGGGCTGAAAAATGCACAGGAATGTCACGGCTATCTATCGCACCTATGCTACTGCCGATCTCGTGCGCCAAGAGCTGAAAAGCCTTGGTATTTCGCCTGGCTACATTCATGTCATCCCCGATACTGACAATAGGGTTCTCACAGGGGATGCGCGTGGAGATCACCGTTACTTCGACCAGCTATACGACCTGCATTTGCCGGATGAAGACCTGAGAACATACCAGCAGAGCGTCCGCAACGGAGATTACGTGGTATCCGCGGAAGTCGATCAAGGTCAGATCGAACGTGTGCAGGAAATCATGCGGCGACCGGAATCGGAGGCCTATGATCTTGATCAGCGGTCAGCAGAGTTCCACACGGCGGAGCTCTATCCTCACAGCGATCCAACGGGCCGCAGGATCGACGAGGATCGGATCGCGCAACGCGATCCTGATCATGCAGACCCTTACACCCGTTCCTACAGGCGGAGCGCTCGGCTGAACGAGCGACGCGACTGACGCTCTGAGAGCGTTGATGACATAGAAAGGAACATCAACATGGCTGATTATCGCGATCCCAAGGTAACGAACGCCGGTGGCAATAAGGCCAACAGCATGGGCAAGTGGATCGGTATCGCGCTCGCCGCACTTCTCGGACTGTTACTGCTGGGCTGGCTCTTCGGGCTGTTCGATCCGGAAGAGGCAGGCCTCGAAACAGCAGACCCCGCCCTTATCGAGGAAACCGAGAATGAAGCGGAGGTAGAGACGGTCGATCCTGCCGTTACCGAATGACTGCTACCTGACGCGGAGCTGCAACCGGCTCGGGCTTTCTCGTAAGCTGGTCGACCGTTGAATGTCGGGTGGCCAGATCCTCCTCGTTCGAGCATAGACGAATTGTATCCGCTCCGGTTCGAGTGGCTTTCTCCGGCCACGGGAAATGGGTCATGGCCGCCGGAACTTTCTCGCCGCTGCTGCGTTTTTTGGGTCACTGCCCACGATGTGTCATTCCAAGAAGGCTGCGCTTCCGCTCCAGAACCGGGAAGCGCAGCTTTTCTTGCCAAGGCCAGTGAAACTTCGATTCCCACAAATTTCTTAGGACGGCATATCCGGGTGTTCAAGGTTGAGTTCCCTTGACCATAATAGGAAGGCTTAGGCCTGACAGGCATTACCCAGGAAAAGCCCCCCCTCATTCATGTCCTTTTTTCATGTGCAGGACGGCGTTGATGATGGGGCCGCCCTCCGATGTGGACTTTTACAAATCCACCTTGGCAGACCGATGCCGTCGGGCAACTGTGTAGTTACTCAAAGGCGAATGGGCTGTTTGTTCCGGATCATGGCGTTGAGGATGACGAGGAGCTGACGGGCAACGGCAATGAGGACTGTTTTGGGGGCTTTGCCGGCAGCCTTCATTCGATCTCGCATGGCAATCAAGAGCGGCACGCGGCGGGAAGCGCTCAAGGCCGCGATGTAGAGAGCTTCGCGGACCTTGCGCCGTCCTCCCCATATGCGTCGCGTGCCGCGCCATGTGCCGCTCTCGCGGGCATGTGGAGCGAGCCCGGCGAGAGAGGCGATCCGACGCCGGCAGAGCGTGCCAAGTTCGGGCAGTTCGCCGAGAAGCGTCGCCAGCACCGTCGGTCCGATCCCGGGCACGGCGCGAAGCAACTTCGCATGCTCGATAAGTTCGGGGCTGTCATCGATCAGAGCGGCGATCTTGCAATCCATGGTGACAATGCGGCGGTCGAGCAGCGCGATCATTGTTTCGATCTCGCGCAGGATTGCTGGCTGGCCGGCGCTGTGGCGACGCACCTTTTCGGCTTTCCGCATTTCGACCAACTGCCTGCGGCGCCGAAGGAAATCGGAAAGGCGGGCCCGGTCCGGATGAGGCGGCGCGGTAACCTCGAGAGGCAGGAGACGACCCATATCAGCCAGTATGCGCGCATCGACCCGATCCGTTTTGGCCAACACGCCTGTCGCGCGGGCGAACTCCCGGGCTTGCCGCGGATTGACCCGTGCGAAGCGAAGGCCCCGGTCGCAGAGCGCCTTGATCAGAAGAGTGTCGCAACCGCTGGTGGCCTCGAAGACGACCAGAGAGTTCGCAGGCAAGGACGCGGCCCAGCGGGCAATGCTGTCCGGATTGTTATTGACCCTCACGGCCACCTTGGTCGGCAGGGCATGCGTATCGATCCAGCCGCGGGCAAGGTCGCAGCCGATGACGGTCTGTGGCATGGTAAAAGCTCCTGTCCATGTCATGCGGGATCGGAGTCAGCCGTCCCAAGCAACTGTTCAGGTTAATCGCGACGCGGAAGGGGCCCTTGCTCCCACACGGGCTCTCTACCCTGGGGGCAACTGTGTCGTTTCTTAGAGGCGAATGGGCTGTTTGTTTCGGATCATGGCGTTGAGGATGACGAGGAGCTGACGGGCAACGGCAATGAGAACTGTTTTGGGGGCTTTGCCGGCAGCCTTCATTCGATCTCGCATGGCAATCAAGAGCGGCACGCGGCGGGACGCGCTCAAGGCCGCGATGTAGAGAGCCTCGCGGACTTTGCGTCGTCCTCCCCATATACGTCGTGTGCCGCGCCATGTGCCGCTCTCGCGGGCATGTGGAGCGAGCCCGGCGAGAGAGGCGATCCGACGCCGACAGAGCTTGCCGAGTTCGGGCAGTTCGCCGAGAAGCGTTGCCAGCACCGTCGGTCCAATCCCAGGCACGGCGCGAAGCAACTCCGCATGCTCGGTAAGTTCGGGGCTGTCTCCGATCAGAGCCGCAATCTTGCGATCCATGATGACAATGCGGCGGTCGAGCAGCGCGATCATCGTCTCGATCTCGCGCAGGATTGCTGGCTGGCCGGCGCTGTGGCGACGCACCTTTTCGGCTTTCCGCATTTCGACCAACTGCCTGCGGCGACGAAGGAAATCAGAAAGTCGGGCCCGATCCGGATGAGGCGGCGCGGTAACCTCGAGAGGCAAGAGGCGCCCCATATCAGCCAGTATGCGCGCATCGACCCGATCCGTTTTGGCCAACACGCCCGTCGCGCGGGCGAACTCTCGGGCTTGGCGCGGATTGACCCGTGCGAAGCGAAGGCCCCGGTCGCAGAGTGCCTTGATCAAAAGAGTGTCGCAGCCGCTGGTGGCCTCGAAGACGACTAGAGAGTTTGCAGGCAAGGACGCGGTCCAGCGGGTAATGCTGTTCGGATTGTTATCGATCCTCACCACCACCTTGGTCGGCAGGGCGTGCGTATCGATCCAGCCGCGGGCAAGGTCGCAGCCGATGACGGTCTGTGGCATGGTAAAAGCTCCTGTCCATGTCATGCGGGATCGGAGTCAGCCGTCCCAAGCAACTGTTCAGGTTGATCGCGACGCGGAAGGGACCCTTGCTCCCACACGGGCTCTCGACCCTGGGGGGGGACGGGCTCCCTTCCGCACCGCCATTCTACTCCATTCGCAACAGACAGGGGGGGACGGGCTCCCTTCCGCACCGCCACTCTACTCCATTCGCAACAGACAGGGGGGGGCGGTAACATCATCAATGCCATGCGGAGGCTACGCCTGCCGATGCGATTGGCCAGCCGTATCTGCATCCCAGCAGTCCTCAGCTTTGCCGTGACCGCCGAGAGCTAGTTGATGGCAGGACGCCCTTGCACAAGCCTTCCTGCTATCTTTCCGCCCGCGTCACTCAACCGGGACCATGAGATGGGCATATGGCGTTCCCGGCCACATGACCCACGGCTGGTTGGCCCCGTCCGGAACCTCCTGCGGATAGCTGTCGAGCATCGGTTGTGCCTGTGAGCCGACGATCATCACATGCGGCCCGGCGACGACCCATTGGTTGTCCGCCGTCTCGCCCTCGGCATAGGGGTCGGTATTGCTGGCGCCTTCATCACCGAGCAGCATGTAGACGAAGCCGAGCGTCTCCGGGGGGTCTTCCTTGTTCATCCAGGCATTCAGGAATGACATCGACGCCTCATCTGCGCACATCGGGTCGGTGCCGGGATACATGCAGGTCCAGCCGTTGGTGCCTTCGCGAAGCGTCATCATCTCGCCTTCCGCAGGGAAGTGCAGAAGCGTCGCATTCTCAAGCACCGCGGAGGGCGCGACGCCCTCGAGGCGCTGCATCAGGTCCTCGGCAGTGACGTCATCGCTCTGTGCGGCGGCGCCTGACGCAAGCAGCATGCAGGTTCCAACGGCCGCAGTCATTGATGAGAGTTTCATGGGAGCGTCTTCCTCTTCCAGGTTCACGCTATCGCCATCGAACACAACCGCGGGATGGCGGTAGTGGGTCGAGTCTGCGCTTGCACATCGCGTTTGGCAAAGATTTTCGATTGTCCCGCCGAAGCGACGCCTTGGTCAGACCTGAAGTGGTTTCCGTCGGTCGTGGTTATCGCTCTCCCGATCAGACACACCCTTTGGAGGCCAAAGCTCCTTTACAGCAAGCCCAGTTTCGCCGCCATGGCGACAGCTTGAGACCCTGACCTCGCGCCCAGCTTTCGGCGGGCGTTCTTCAACCGCTGTTTGACTGCGCTTTGGCTCACGTCAAGGTCGTAGGAGATCTGTTTGAGCCGCTTTCCCTCCTTCATGCATCTTAGCACAAGAAGTTCGGCCTTGGTCAGGACCGCTGGAGGCGTGGCGAGGCGGTCGTGATGCTCCACGACGAGTTCAAACAGGTGGGCAAGTTCGGCATCGAGATATTCCCGATCTTTTCGGAAAAAGAGGCCGTAGGACCTCAACTCGTCGGCGGCATGGTAAGCCACGACCCCGCCATAGGGCGTGTCGTGCTCCGCCGTGAGAGAGCTCGACTTCAGCGGATCATGGTCGGCAAGGGCACTCCACCGGATCGCACCGTCGTTCTCGAGAGACCAGCGTGAAGCAGGGGCATCAAGAAAGAATGGCTTGCACGTGTGCCGCTCGATCCATGACTTCGGCAGGGTGCTCACGCGAATGGTAGGGAAGATGAACCGCACATGAAGACCGAGGAAAAATCCTGCGGGAGCGAGATCCGCGAGCGCATCCGTGGACAATTGTCCGATCATTTTCGCACCGTCGCCTGGCCATTATGGCCGCGCTTCCCATGAGATCTATCATAGGACAAGCGCGACCCGACGGAATTCAATTGTCCGGTCTCAGGCAGCAGATGCCCCCATTCCCTGCCTTGGGCTCGGCTGGAACCATGCTACGCGTAGCGAGGCGCTCATGCGCCGGCACTTCCTGCTTTCCGTTCGGACCCCGTCGCTCAGGATCGCGAAAGCTCTTTTTCGACCCTGTCCGGCTGAGCCCCTCTTTTCACCGGCAGCAGGATTTCACAGAGGAGCCCAGCTGGGTGGTAATCGACGCTTACCTTTCCTCCAGTCTCTGTCTCCAACATCTTCTTGATCATGAGGGTGCCGAAACCGGCCCTCTCAGGCGATACGACAGGCGGACCGTCATGCTCGCTCCACTGGAAATGAAGGTTCTCGCTGGTCTCCTCGTCCTGAACATCCCACTCAATGGACACTCGGCCCTCGGCGACACTAAGAGCGCCATATTTCATCGCATTCGTGAACAGCTCATGGAGGGCCATGGACAAGGCCAGGTTTGTCTCGGGGTCGAGAGGAATGTCCGGGCCGGAGACGGTGATCTGTCCAGCGTCGAGCCCTGCAAAAGGCTCGTAGGCTGAACGGACTGCTGCCGCGATGGTCGTCCCCGACCTCTGCTTGGACGTGAGAACGGTTTGAGCCTTGGCCAGCACGTTCAAACGCTCCTGAAAGGTGCGGCGTGCCTCGGGCAGTTCGCTGCCATCGGAGAAGGTACGGCGCGCGATGGCCTGAACGACAGAAAGCAGGTTCTTGACCCGATGCTCGAGCTCCCGCGCAAGCACGTCACGCTGTCCTTCGGCCTGTCGCTGAGCTTCTTCCCGTTCCTGCAGCTCATCGAGCAGGTGATCCAGGGTCGCGCCGATCAAGCCCAGCTCGCTAGAGCGCGCCAGCGCACCAGTGCGTACGTTCCTGTTACCGCTTTGCCACCGCCTGATCGTGCGTACGAGATTTTGCACCGGGCGACGCACGAAGACCCGCCCGAACATCCACGCCATGAGAAACGCGATGGCACCGCCAGCCAACGCCAAGGATGCCGAACGGCGGGTCGCAGCGTTCACCGGGGCCATCACCTGGTCCTTCGGCAAACCCACGGAAATATAAAATGGCCGCCTCTCCACGGGTGGCTGGTATCCGACGAATAGGTCCCGCCCGTCACGCCCCGGCAAGGAAGCTGTCCCTCTTGACCCAGAGGCCGCGAGCGCAGCAGCTCCCTCCGAGAGTTCCTCGCCCACGATATTCGATACGAAAGGGCGATGCGCCAAGATGGTTCCGTTTCGGTCGGCAATCGTCATCTCGGTGCCGGCCTCGAACCCGCTGTCGTAAATCACCTCTTCGAGCGCCGTGAGGCTGATGCCGAGCAAGACGAACCGCTCCACCCCGCCCTCGACCCTGATCGCCATCCCGATGGGCAGACTGGGTCCGGCGGGGGTATCCTGATAAGTTCCGATAGCAAAACGCGAGCCAGAAAGTTCTGCTATCAGCGGATCTGCAACCCCGGGCAGCGCGGCGTCGGGCGTTGCGCCCGTATGACAGAAGATCGTGCCTTCTTCGTCGGCGACGATGATATCATTGAGCTGTGGGAGCTGCCTGTTGACCTCCTGAACATAAGTCTCGCAGCCTTCGCTATCGCGCCGAGTGACCGGCGGAGCCGCCGCGACAGCGATCATGAGCGTCGCCGCCGATGTCAGCACTCGTTCAATCTCGGATGCGGCCAGGTCACTCATCCTGGCGACATAGCCTTGAGCTTCAGCTTCGCGGATTCGTCTTGAGGAGACCTCGGCACTGGTGACAATCAAGATGGCTGGGAGAAGCGCCACCCCGGTCAGAAGAAACAGGCGCTGGCTCAGCGATAGTCTGGCGTTCAACCGGCTCGTCCCTTCTCTATCAAAACTACCGCAGCCCCAATCCATCGAGGGAGCACCAGCGTCATGCCAAGCGAACTGGCTACTTGCGCCCGACCGGGCAATGCACCCCAGCCGGAATGCGCGGGCTGGGCCAAAGAACGGTGGGGGCGTCCACCTCCCTGAAAACACAGCAACAACAGCGATCCAAACCCTTGGCGCGATCCTCTCATGGGGCGGGATCAACCTGAACGGTCACCTCGCCAGCTGCAATCGTTATGTCACGGGCGCGCGAGTATTGCATCGGGCAACTGGATATAGCACCGACGGCGCTTTACTTGTCCACGATGACCATCTCACGTCGAAAGCTCTGGCAACCCAAATGGCCTTTCATGGAGGGGGCCATTCTTGTGGCGCTTTGCACAGCTGTCGCGCCGGCAGCTGCCTCTGTCCCTGCACGCCCCGGCCCTTCGATCGATGGCAAGGCTGGCGTGGTCCTCGCCCTCTTCAAATACGAGGACCTTTTCGGGCGCCCAGATGGCGGCTCCAAGAGCTTTACGCAAATAGATCTCGACCGAAATGGCGTGCTCTCCCCCGAGGAACTCCGGCTGGCTTTTGGCAGCCGTTGGCAAGCCATGCTCAAGCGCCTTGACCGGAATGGCGATGGTCACGTCACACCTGATGAGGTTCAATCCTCCCAGAGCGCCTGGAGCGCTCAGGGGAAGGCTTCGCAAGAAACTCCTCCCAGTCGGGCTGGCGAGGGTCAGGGCGAGCGTCAAGCGACAGCGCCCGGTGGGGACAGCTCCGAGACACCGCGGGCGAGCGGGCAGAATGCCCAGAAACGCGGTGCCGGAAACAAATCGGGCCCGGGGGCATCTCGCGGAAACGGTGCAAATCCCGGAATAGCGGGCAAGCTGCGGCGGGAAGGTGCTGGAAGTCGCGCTCGCGATTAAAAGAGGTGCTCCTCCTTCCGAGGTACGGACGCATTGCTACGCTGATGGCTCTGTCGGAGCCGTCGAGTTCCTGAACCTTTAGGGACTTCATGGGGCCACGCGCCGTTCCTTCGAAGAGCAGGGCCAGCCAATCGTTGCTCGGCTAGCCCTTCAGGAGTCGGTCAAGAGATACCGAGTTTACTGGGCATTCACCTCGCCGTCAGCATCGGCATCGGCATCGGCGCCAGCATCGGTATCCGTATCGGTATCGGCAGCGTCGTCTTCCTGACCTTCAGTATCCAGACCCGTGTCTTGTTCCAGATCCGTATCTTGGGTCTCTTCGTCGCCAGCGCCTTCTTCGACAGGCTCGCCGTCCTCCTCGTTGCCTTCCCCGTCGAAATCCTCGCCTTCCTCGATGAAGCCTTCGGTTTCCGTATCATTCGGATCGATCGCGGGTTCGTCTTCCTCGATCGCGTCCCGCTCCTCATCGTCCTCCGAGGCCGAACGGGACTCGGGATCGGCAACATCGGGCGAAGGCATGGGCTCGATGACCACGACACCGTCAGCCACGCCCTCCGGCACGGCGAACATCACCATCACCGGCGCCCCGTCTCGCATCACCGGGGCATCCACATCGGTCATCTCGGGCCCGAAATCGAAGGTGCCGTTGTCGCTGCTCTCGACATGCAACATAGCCATCAACTGAGTTCCAGCAGGCAGCGCCTCCGGAATGGTCACCGCCACGTCGGCGTTTTCGCCGGCAGTCACCGAGGCATGCCCCAGCACTTCACCGGCCGTGCCATCGGCAGCGACGGCATGCACGACGATGTAGCCGTCCTCCAGCGCGGCGATGAGCGGGAAGGTCACGGTGGTCTGTCCGTCCACCATCGATATCTGCATCATCGCGTCATCGGTGACCACGATCATCGTTTCATCATCCTGCGCCAGGCCCCCCCTGCCATAAGAGCGGAGAGGGCGGCAGCGCTTGCAAAGGCCTTGATCATTGGAAGTCTCCATGAAGCGTGTGCACGCACGACTCGCCGCCGCTGGCATGGTTTATGCCGCCCGCAGTACTCTGCACATGGCGTCAATGCCGACCGAAATTTTCCCAGGAGTTGGAGTTGCGGTTCCATTCCTCGCGCCGCCCTCTAACGACAGTGCTGGCTCCGTTTCGGCTATCGACCGCACGCATGCAGCCAATCGGTTGCCTCCTTCGGAGCGTTGCGGGTTGCCCAAGCTGGCCTGCGCTGGAGGCGGAGGACGACAACCGTATCATCGACGCCCCAACAGGGCCCCGACCCAATTCCGCACCTCCGAGACGGACTGTACCGATGAGATCCCCCATACGCTACCGGCCAAGCGCACACCGCCAATCTCTTCCATTGCGTCGTATAGGGGCTGATAGTCCCGGTCGTGGTGAGCGTCGTAGGTCACGATATAGGCGGGCATAGTTGCCTTTCGAACGGACAAAATAGTGCGTGGCGCAATCAGGTGCACCCAGCATGCTTTTCTATCGCCCGCCCCCGGCCTTCAAGGAGAGGATGATTGCGGAAACGCGGTCGGATCAGTGCCGGACAATGTAACAGCGCCGCGGCTGGCCCGTTCAGCTTCCGCCTGTTTCTGGGAAGACTGCGCCGGCATCTTCCCCTGTGAGAGCTTCTGCCGATATCCCCCGGCCGCTGCTGTCGCCTGCAAGGCCGGCGATAAGCCCCAGAACGCCAGCGACCACGATAACGCAGGCGAACACGGATATTGCAGTGCCATTCATACACGATCCTCCCATGGTGCAGCGGCGCAGCACTGTGCTGAAGGCGAAAGGATGAATGGAGCCGAGGGGGGATGGAACGCTACCCTCGGCTCCCAGCACGAACGTGACCTCGCGCTGCAACCGGCGCGAACCATCTGAACTCAAACGCCGGCAGCCTGCGATTTAGCGGCGCCGTCCACAAGGACAAGGGCCGTTCCAGAGTGGCGGAAGATTTCCGCTTGTTTACGCCATCTTTGGCTTCATAGTGCGCCCCGGTTGACCGGCGATTTCGCTTCCCGAGTCAGCCATGCAGTTCTGGAGCTGCAGGCGGCAGAGGATCGCGCTAGCCCCGCAAAAGGATCCTCTGCCGCCGATCGCCCTTCGCGGTGATCAAGCCTTGCATATTGTGCCTTTACAGCCTCCAGCAGCACGCTCATGTTGGCAAGCCGGTCCAGCGCCCCGTTGTGTGCCGGTTTCTCGGCGGCGTTGCTCGAGCAGGGCCGCCGTCTTTTTATGTCGCAGGGCTTCCCTTCCGACCAGCTACGTATCCAGCGGAACGCGGGGCGACTTCCAACGGTTTCCGGAGAAGATCGCGAACGGATAATTCCACCATGCTCGAGGCGTTGCAGTCTGATCTCAGCATGTCGTTCCTTGCGACGTCACCATTGGTTGCGGCTATGCGCTTGCTTGCGGCGATTGTCCTGACCGGACTGATCGGTCTGGAGCGCGAATGGCAAGGCAAACCTGCCGGGTTGCGGACTCATATCCTGGTGGGACTAGCAGCTGCCCTCTTCGTCATGCTGGGCCAAGAGGTGACCCATCTCGACTTCGGAGGAACCGATGATATGCGGATCGACCCGCTCCGCCTGATCGAGGCAGTGACTGCGGGAGTGGCCTTCTTGGCTGCCGGGATCATCTTCACAGCTCGAGGTCAGGTTCGCAACATCACGACCGGCGCATCGCTCTGGCTTTCTGGTGCAGTCGGCCTCGGCTGTGGCGGGGGGCAGATCCCGCTGGCGGCAATGGCCTCGGTGATGGTGATCCTCGTACTGCTGCTACTGCGCCAAGTCGAACGCTGGCTCGGCTGGCACGATTGAGACGGAATGGGCGGCTGGCGCTATTTCATGCCCCGGCTGGGACATTATGGCCACGACAGGGCGAAGTTCGGCTCGAGACGGCGGTAACGGAGGCGTGCCAGTCAAGGCGCATGGAACAACGCCACTGGTCCCGCAACGACGAGAGATTGAAGGACTGGTCATAGAGCTTTTGGCTTTGTTGGAGCCTTTACTCGAGATCTTCAGAATACATGGTTCGGTCCGTGATCAGCGCTGCGCCTATCAATAAGATGCTGGGTCGATGCAATTCCGATGTGCCCATCTCACCGGGGTGTTTGGTCCAGGAATCCGTGAGAGTTGCCAAGACAGCGGCGGGGAGTCCAGCTATTCACAGGGCGGGATGTCCCTTAGCGACAGTCGGCGCAAGCCCGCTGCCGTCAGGGTCAAAAGGGCGCCGAAAATCATCCCGGTCGACCAAGGCGCTGCCATCCTGCGTCGAGTGGCGAATATTCAGTGTTGGCCACGGCACGATATCCGCCGCTCCCCAGTCAATCTCCCCTTGCAAAAGCGCAGGCTTGCTGCGCAGTAATATTACAATGAGCGGTAGTTTTACGCCTGCCCATTACGATCTGGCGCTCTAACTCCTCCGACATCGCCATTCCGGCGTATTCACAGGAGCGACCCATGATCCGCAGAACCTTTCTTTCGATTACCGCCGCAACGCTCGTGGCCACCTCGGCCTATGCCGAAAGCCACTCGATGGAGGCCATGGACATCGTCGACACCGCGGCTGATGCCGAGAATTTCTCGACCCTCGTCGCTGCGGTCGAGGCGGCCGGTCTGGTCGAGACGCTGAAGGGCGAAGGCCCGTTCACCGTCTTCGCGCCGACCGACGAGGCCTTCGCCGCGCTGCCCGAGGGCACCGTCGACGAGCTGCTGCTGCCCGAGAACGTGGACCGGCTCACCGCCATCCTGACCTACCATGTCGTGCCTGGCGCGGTGATGTCGGGCGATCTCACCGACGGCATGGAGGCCGAAACGGTCGAGGGCGGCACGGTGATGATCGGCACTGAGGGCGGCGTGACGGTGAACGACGCTAATGTTGTGACCGCCGACATCGAGGCCTCGAACGGCGTGATCCACGCCATCGATGCGGTGCTGATGCCGGAGATGTAAGGTCCTGCGGGAGGCGGTTCAGGCCGCCTCCCCACAAGGTTCGGCATGCGCATCGTCGGCGCGGCGATCCTTTCTTCTCTACCCCGTCAATGAACTGAATAGCCCCGTGTCCTGGGGACGCCTTATTCGCTGATTTTGAGGCAAGGAGGCCATGATGAAGGTGGAAAGCACTGGGCCGCATTGCCTCTCTCATCGAGACCGCGAGCATCTACGGCGTCGATCCGTTCGCCTAAAGATAACGCTCGAAGCCATTGCCGCCGACCATCCATGAGGCGGGATCGACGAACTCCTCCTTTGGAGCTTCACGCTGCCACGCTGATCTCGCGTGGGGCGCGGACGTGCGCTTAGGATCATATCCATACGGATAGGTTGTGTTCATTTGGGATAGGTAGTGGATATCCGCCGCATTCTGAACACCTCGGGATCGGAAGGCAGGGCAGTCAACTTCAGTTAGATGGCTGCTCGATATGAAGAACCTCAGTACCCTCCAGATCATCGCTGCGACGTTGGCGCTTGCCGCCTTCATGTTTGCTATCGTGCTGCTGACATTCATGACCGTGAACGAAACACGCGCTTCCGCCGCGACTGCAGCCTTCACGTGGACCACGGTTGAGATCGACGGAGAGAGCTTCGCGGTACTGGTTCGGAAGGGTGAACGGGCGTAACATGTAGGCTGTCAGCTTTGGCTCGGACTTCTGGCTAAGAACCAAGCGGTTGTAGGTGCGAAACTACTCGAAGGCACCAGCCGCCGATCACGTTTTCCTTCCATCGCTGTTCCAGCTTCTCTGTGACCATACGTCAGTCGTAGCCTCGGCCATACGAGTAGGGGCCTGCTGATTCTAGGATTGGCGGACTGCGAGCTTCCCGTTGCCTGCCAACAGAGCAGCGAGGCCCGTATGGGTGCGAGTGAGGGCCGGAGAGCCCCGAGCTCCGGCCCAATTCTTGTACCCGAGCTTCCAAGAACATGAGGATCGACAGGGCCGACCGCGACGAGGCGGGAAGGATCGTCCCATATCACATGGTTCTAAAGAGGCTGGCCTAGATCAAGCGAGTTGGGGATCGAACGTGTCGAAGGGCAGGAGATCGGCATCGACACGAAGGGAGCACGATGGACATCAATCGCAGTTACTACGAGACAAGCAACCACATCCATTTCGAGCAGGCCGTGGAGAAGCCGGGCGCTCGGAAGAATGCCCACGACACTTTCAGATGTAAGGTCGCGATGGAGCTTTCCAATGTCAACCAGGCCTGCCGCAACGTGCAGATGCCCAAGCCCCTCGCGACAAAAACCTGCAAGAAGTTCGCATGCGATCACGCCGAAAAGGTCGGGCTTCCTGCATCAAGGTCGGCAACCAAAGAAGAAGATCTACCCCTCTCCGAATTTATTCGACGTGGATCAGCTGAGGGCGGCCACAGCCCACTCTCGCTGGTTTGAGCCCAACCGGGCGCCGAGCCGCGCAGACGCGGCCCGGCCATGACTGGTGCGGCGTCAGTTGGACGACCGCTTGCCTTTCCTACTTTTGCTCCTGTCGTCACAAGTCTAGTAGGATTTATCGTCGTCCCGGCCGCGACCTCGCCCTCGACCTTTCTTGTCATCTTCATCATCGTGGTCTTCTTCATAGTCGGTCTCGTGGCCACCGCGACCACGGCCTTTCTTGTCGTCTTTGTTATCATAGTCGGCCTGGTCGCGACCTTTGCCTCGGCCCTTCTTGTCGTCGTCATCGTCATCCTCGGCTTTGTTGCCGCCGCCACCTCGACCCTTGTCGGACCACTGCCTGTCGCCCTTGTGATCATCATCATGCTTTTCGGCATGATCGCGACTCCGAACGAAATCTTTGGGTTTGCTGCGAATTCGATAGCGGGGCCGGTCGTCGTCCGCGTCCGCCTTTTCATACTCCTTTTTTATGACCCGGAGATTCCTATCGTAAACGACCTCCACTTTTCTGCCGTTTTTGACGGCTTCCACCTTGTATTGGGTGGGACCCTCCTTGATCTCGACTCGGGTATACTCAGCGGCTCGATACTTCTGCATGAGCATCTCCCCCTTCGGCGAAGCGAGGGCAGACGTCGCTCCGAGAGCGACGAAAGCCGTCGCAGCCATGAATACCTTGCGCATGTTACCAACCCCTCATCAAAGTCACCCGACCATGATAGCATCCCGTGGCAACGCGCAGAGGCCCCTGAGACCTCGTCCCTGGGGCAAATGACGCAATAAGCTCGGATTGGATCTCCAAATCTCAAGGCTATAAGCAGCCCAGAGCCCTCGTTCCCGCTGATTAGGACTCTTTGTCTATCAGCCCGAGGCGCATAGCCCCTGTCAATTTGCGGTGTCTTTTGCCTTCACTAAACTCAATCGACGACCGATCCATACAGGTTGCCGGGCGCGAGCCTTTCTCCACCTTCTGCGCGCAACTGCCATAGACCAACCATGATTGCGATTTCGCAGTTTGGTGTTTCCTCGACGGGCTGAGGAAAAGCGTACCAATTGAGAATGGTTAGAACCGCCAGGTAGGTTTCAGCGCGAGTCGCAGCTGGCTTGACGTCGCCTCCATCTGACACCCATCAAGCCGGTGACCATATGACCGACACCGGTGACCGCAAGGGGCCGGAGTTGTGGACGGCCAAGTTTGGCTCGCTTTCCGAGAGCGGCGTGTCCATCACCTAACGGACGCCTTATAGGGCAAAGTGCCAAGAGTCAGATCAACCCGGCCTCGCTGGCCTTGATCGCGGCCTGCGCACCGGTCGCGGCGTCGAGTTTCAGGCGGGCGTTGCGCAGCCGCTGCTTGATTGCGCCTTCGCTCACCCCGAAATCGTGGGCGATTTGCTTGATGCGCGTGCCCTGCTTGATCGCCTTCAATACCGCGATCTCGGCCCGGGTCAGCTGCAGCTTCGATGTCACGCCGCGATGCCGATGGGCAATGAAGCGGGCGAGTTGCTCGAGCTCGGCCGCGCTGTAGTCGCGGTCATCGCGGTAGAAGAGACCATAGGAGCGCAATCCGGTGGGCTCTCGGAATGCGGCAACCGCACCATGACGCATGCCATAGTCCGCGCTCAGCCGGGTCATCCCGGCGGGATCGTTCCGGGACAAGTCGCTCCAGCGGATCGCGCCGCTGTGGTCGAGAGACCAGCGCAACGCGGGATCGGCCAGAAAGAACCGCTCGCGCGCATAGAGCTCCAACCAGGAAGCCGGCAGCTCGTTCACCTCGGCGGCGGGGAAGGCGAAGAGAATGCGCAGGCCGAGATAGTACCCCGCCGGGGCCAAGACCTGCAGCGCACTGAAGGAGAACTCGGACACGCTCACAACTACCTTTCGATTACCTGACATCGGGAGTCACTCCCGTCTAGGACGATCGCTCTAACAGATTGAACTTCTCCAGAAGAGTGGCAACTAGCTATATGACGTATGGTCATGCGAGGGGCGGGATGAAGACCGAACAGATTGTCATCGAAGGGCTGGTACGCCTAGGGGAATTGGCGCCTGCCGGTTTCGCGATCGCGCTACACGTTCGGTTTCAGACGCCCAGCTACATGTTCGAAAGCTACCCCCCCTCCTGGCTCGAGACCTATGCACGCGAAGGCTTTCTGCTGCAGGATCCGACCGTTCGGTGGGCCATGCGGCATTCCGGCACGAAGCGGTGGTCCGACCTTGGCGCCTTCGACGAGGCGGACGTGCTGGGGCGGGCCCGCGCCCATGGGCTGGCTCATGGCATCACCCACTCCATTCACGACGGCACCGCCCTCAGCATCGCTGGTCTTGCCCGGCCGGACCGGGAGTTCTCGGCCCATGAGATCCGCGAAGCCTGCGAGATTCTGCAGCGCCTGCACGATGTCACGCATCGCCGCGAGACGCTGGGCACCGATGTCAGCGCAACTCTCCACGAGATGGCCGTCGTCATGACCCAGAGGCCCGACTGACCGAGGGCGCGCGCAGCCTCGCGATGGGGCGGCCAAAGCTCAGGCGCGCCTGACAGCGGGCGGCGGCCGAATGGCCGATGTCGCGAATGAGTGGTGCCTAACTTGCAAAAGATACAACCCGACAGGGGCATCTCGCCCCTCGAGGGCGTTGAGCTTTCCAATCGCCTTGCCTGGGCAAGAACATCACGGCAGGTATCGGGGCGCGCAGGATGCCGCTTGAAAAATTCGGATGGGGCTCATGACGAAGATTGCGTTGGTGGATGACAATAGAAACTATCTCGTCTCGCTGTCCATGGCCCTGGAAGCGGAAGGTCTGGAAGTGGACTGCTACAGCGATGGACAGGCGGCGCTGCGCGCTTTTGACGCCCGGAGGCCGGATCTGGTGGTGCTGGACCTCAAGATGCCGCGGATGGATGGCATGGAACTGCTCGATCGGCTGCGTCGGAAGAGTAGCCTTCCCGTGATCATCCTCTCTTCCAGGGACAGCGAGCTCGACGAGGCCCTGGGACTGCGCATGGGCGCGGATGACTATCTCAGGAAGTCCAGCTCCCAGCGGGTGCTCATCGCGCGCATCCGGGCGCTTTTGCGCCGACAGATGGCGTGGGCCGCGGCCACCGATGATATCGAGGACGAGAGCCAGAGCGAGCATCTGGTCATGACCCGCGGGCCGTTGGTCATGGATCCCGCCCGCCATGAGGTGACATGGAAGGGCGAGACCATCTGGCTCACCGTGGCGGAATTTCGGCTGGTTCGCGCCTTGGCCAACCAACCCGGCGTCGTCGTGTCACGACATCAGCTCCTGGAGGCGATTGGCGATGAGGAGCTCGAGTTGAGCGATCGCGCCATCGACGCGCACATCAAGCGCGTCCGCCGGAAGATGCACAAAAAGGACCCGGAGTTCTCGGCAATAGAGACAATCTACCGGGTTGGCTACCGCTACAACATGTGAACCCCGCTGGAAATAACGCGACCCGCAGCACGCGCCAGCTTGACCACATCCGCTTCCCCCCAGCCAAGGCGGCCGTCATCATCTGCTGACGCCATCATACCGGAGAATAACGATCCGCGGTGAGGTCGAATCAGAGAAATCCAACGCTTCAAATCAACAGGCTACGAAAACGCAGGTCCGGCACCTCAGGGGTGTATTCTGGCTTCCTCAAGGTTACCGCGAGGAACGATCGGCAAGATACATAAAGCCAACATCATCAGTGACTTAGTCCTCATTTCCGTCTTGCGTATTAACACCTACAGATGAGTGTACTTTTCGAAGTTCGAGCCTAAGGCTGCTCGCACTGGCAAGTGATTTTCAAGACAGAAGCAAATCAGGCCGCGAAACACTTCGCGGCACAGGCCTTTCTGTCCGTACCAATCCGAGGGGATTGACCCATGGTTACCAATTTCATTGTCAACAAGCACGACCTCCAATTCATCTTGCAGCAGATCAAGATTTCCGAGGCTCATGCATCGGGCACCGATATCACCGAGGCAATCCGGCAGGTCTACGGCGTCGATGCCGAGGACGCCGCGCTGTTGCCCGCGGGGCTTCGCACCGTCGATGGGACGCTGAACAACCTGCTGCCTGGACAGGCTTATTTCGGCGCGGCCCAGACCAAATTCCCCCGGCTGCTCGATCCCGTTTACAGAAACGACAACGACGGTGACTCGATCGATTTCGACGGGGCCGGCCCTTCTCCCGCCATTACCAATACCGACTACGGCGTCGTCGACGGCCAGGGTCATGTCGGCACCGGAACCGTGGTAGACGCCGATCCGCGCACCATCTCGAACCTCATCGTCACGCAGGACGTCTCCAACCCCGCCGCGATCCGCGCCGCGCTGAAGCTTGCCGGTGTCGAGGGTCCCGCCCAGACGGCGGCCACCAACGCGATCAGCGCCGCTTACCGGGCTACGCTGAACGCCAATGGCGCGAATGCCGAGGTGGCTGCTGCCACGGCAGTGGTTGCAGAGGCCAGTGCCGACGCGTCTGCGGCCAACGCCGCCCTCGCCGCTGCCGCTGCGCTGCAATCGCTCTACGCCGCGGGCCTGACCGCGGCGGGGGAGCTCCCTCTGACAATGACCACTGCCCTGGATGCAGTTCAGGAACTGATCATCGCGCTCGGCAACATCATCCCTGCACCGACGGCGGTTCCGGAATTCGCTCTCACTCCGCCGCTCCAGTCGGACTATATTGATCAGGCTGATTTCATCGCGGCGACGGCTGCATTTGACGACGCACAGAAGCTCCACACGGCCGCTGAAGAGAAATACGAGGCCGATTTCGCCGCCTACAACGCCACGTTGGCCACCGCGAACCTCGCCCTCGAAGCGGCCATGACGGCCGTTGGAAATGCCGAAGCGGCGGCCGGGGATGTCGTGACCGCACTTGGCGACAGCACCACCCCCGGTGTTCTGACCTTGCAGGCCATGGCGACCACCTTGCGCACCGAGATCGAAGGGATTGCCGTAGGCACCCTCAATTCAGGCGACGCGGAAACGGTTTCGGGTGCCCTTGCCGACTTCACCGGCGCACCGGGGCTCGCGCAATCGAACATGGATGACCTCGGCGCACTCAAAAGCATCGCGGACACGGACCTCGCCGCCGCCCAAGCGGAAGCGGATGAGGCCTCGGCCGTGCTCGACGCGGCCAACGCCGAACTCGCGATCGTTCAGGCCGCTGCCGACACGTCGGGCACGCCCGAGGAAGCCGCGGCAGCTCTGCAGGATCTGCTCGACCAGTTCGGCATTCAGGTCGGCGAGGATGGGGGGCTTATCATCGAGAACCAGTCGCCCGACATCGGTCTCTCGGCCTCCTTCAACACCGCCATGACGATCTTCGGCCAGTTCTTCGACCACGGTCTGGATCTTGTGAACAAGGGCGGCAACGGTACGGTCTATATCCCGCTCGAGGCCGACGATCCGCTGATCGCGGGCGCCGACAAGGTATTCGGCACGGCCGACGATCTACCCGAGCATCTGCGCTTCATGACGCTGACCCGCGCCACCCCGACCTGGGACGCCGACGGCACCGCGCAGCACGTCAATGCCACGACCCCTTGGGTCGACCAGAACCAGACCTACACCTCGCACGCCTCGCATCAGGTCTTCCTCCGCGAGTATGTCCGCAAGAACATCGGCGACGGCGAGAAGGCCTATTCGACCGGTCACCTGCTCGACGGCAAGGCCGGCTCCGGCTTCGGCAACAAGGACGGCGCCCTCGCCAACTGGGGCGAGGTCAAGGCGCAGGCGCTCTCGATGCTCGGCATCCGCTTGCAGGACACCGACGTGCACCGCGTGCCGCTGCTGCTGACCGATCAGTACGGCAACCTGATCCTGGGAAACCAGGGCTATGCCCAGCTGGTGATGGCGCCCGATGATGACCATGCCGAAACCTGGCTGAAGGAGGGCACTGCCCAAGGCGTCACCACCGAGGGCAGCTTTGCCAGCGGCGTCGCCTTCCTGGCCGACATCGCCCACACCGCCGTTCCCACCGACCTGCTCGATGAGAACGGCGAGGTCCGCACGGTCGATCATGACCGCAATCCGGGCACCCCCGAAGTGCCTGTCAGCGCGATCGCAGCCGATGGCGACGACGTGGCCGGCAACGCGGTGGGGACAAACCAGCGGGGCCAGATCACCGAGTATGACAACGAGCTTCTCGACAGGCACTTCCTCTCGGGCGACGGCCGGGGCAACGAGAACATCGGCCTGACCGCGATTCACACCGTGTTCCACTCGGAGCACAACCGCGTCGTCGAAGCCGACAAGCAGACCATCCTCGACAGCGGCGATCGGGCCTTTATCAACGAATGGCTGCTGGTCGATCTCGGCCCGAACGATCCGATCCCGACCAGCGTGGACGACCCGGCGCTCGAATGGGACGGAGCGCGCCTGTTCCAGGCCGGGCGCTTCTCGACCGAGATGCAGTACCAGCACATGGTTTTCGAAGAGTTCGCACGGCGCATCCAGCCCGCCATCGATCCCTTCGTGTTCACCAACACCGCCGATATCGACGGCTCGATCATCGCCGAGTTCGCCCACACCGTGTACCGGTTCGGGCACTCGATGCTGAACGGCTCGGTGGACCGGCTCGACAACGATCTCGGCGTCGTCGGTGGCGGCGATCAGCTCTCCCTGATCGAGGCCTTTCTGAACCCGGTCGAATATCTCGACGGCGGCACGGACGTCGCAGCCATTCAGGGTGCGCTGTTGCGCGGCATGTCGCGCGACGTCGGCAACGAGATCGACGAGTTCGTCGTCCCGGCGCTGCAGTCGAACCTCCTTGGCCTGCCGCTCGATCTCGCCGCGCTCAACATCGCGCGCGGCCGCGAGACCGGCGTGCCGTCGCTCAACGAGACCCGCGCGCAGCTCTCCGATGATTTCGGCCTGCCGGACCTGAAGCCCTACACGAGCTGGAACGATTTCGTCCAAAACATCAAGAACCCGCTTTCGGTGATCAATTTCATCGCCGCCTACGGGACCCACGCCACGGTCGAGAATGCCGGGACTCTCCAGGCGAAGCGTGATGCGGCCACGCTGCTCGTCCTTGGCGGCGCCGGGGCGCCGGAGGACCGGATCGACTTCCTCAACGCCCGCGGTGACTATGTCAGCGAGAAAGGGGGCCTCGACAATGTCGACCTCTGGATCGGCGGCCTCGCCGAGCGGCTGAACGAATTCGGCGGCATGCTGGGCTCGACCTTCAACTTCATCTTCGAATACCAGATGGAGCGCCTGCAGAATGGCGACCGGTTCTACTACCTGTCCCGGACCCAGGGTCTGAACATGCTCAACCAGCTTGAGCAGAACACGTTCTCCGACATCATCATGCGCAACAGCGATCTCGGCGATAAGTACGCGACGCATCTGAGTTCGCATATCTTCGTCACGCCCGACATGATCCTCGAGTTGGACCGCGGGATCGCCCAGGAGGACTACAACCCCGACGACACCTCCCCCACTCGCTCCGGTTCCGATCCGGTGTGGGACGATCCGATCCTGCAATCGCTCGATCCCAAGGTGACCCGCTCCTACAGCGGCGTGACGGCGGATGGCGGCCACGACGTCGGCGGAACGCTGCGGTTCCGCGGCGGCGAGCACGTGGTGATCGGCGGCACCGAGGGTGACGACCGGCTGATCTCCGATATCGGCGACGACACCATCTGGGGCGATGGCGGCGACGACTACATCAACAGCGGCCAAGGCGCCGACGAAGTTTATGGCGGCGATGGTGACGACATCATCGAGGATCCGTTCGGGGAGAACTTCCTGCGCGGCAACGCCGGCAATGACGTCATCTCCACGGCGCGGGGCTTCACGCTGGCCTTCGGAAACGAGGGGAGCGACGCGATCTTCCTCGGCCAGGATGCAGCCGAAGCCTTCGGCGACGAGGGGAACGACTTCATTCTTGGCAGTTCCGGCCCCGACCTGTTGCACGGCGGGGAGGGCGACGACTGGATCGAGGGTGGCGAAGGCTTCGACGTCATCGCCGGCGAGAACTCGGAGTTGTTCTTCAACTCCTCGATCATCGGCCACGACGTAGCCTGGGGTCAGGGCAACGACCAGGACTACGATCTGGAATCGGGGGACGACATCGCCCTGTCGGGCATCGGCGTCCAGCGCTTCGAAGGCATGTTCGGCTTCGACTGGAGCACCGCCAAGTTCGATGTCGCCGGTGTCGACCACGACATGGCGATCCCGATCTTCACCACCGACCCGCAGCAGATCCTGCGCGATCGCTTCGATCAGATGGAGGCCCTGTCAGGCTGGAAGTTCGATGACAGGCTCGCCGGCGACGACCGCGGTCAGGTTCTCGGCGGTGTTGGACCGGGCGCCGAGGCCGAAGCGAGCTTCACCAACCACATTCTCACACAGGAGGGTATCGATCGCATCGACGGCCTCGGAGAATGGATGGGCGGCGCGCGGGAGACGCTCTTCGGCGCCGTCCCGGGCGCAGACGTCTCGAGCTACCGCGACGGTAACATCCTGATGGGCGGCAACGGCAACGACATCATCATGGGACGCGGTGGCTATGACCTCATCGACGGCGACGCCTGGCTGAACGTGCGGATCCGCATCATGGTCGGCGGCACCGAGTATACCGCCGAGTCGCTTACCACCGACACGATGGTGGCGGGGGCGAAGGCGGGCCGGGTCTACAACGTCGAGACGGGCGAGCTCGCCTTCGGGGGCCGCTCGCTCAAGTCGCTGCTGCTCGACCGGACCATCAAGCCTGGCGACATGAGCATCGTGCGCGAGATCAAGTATGACGACACCCCGCAGAACAACATCGACACCGCCGTGTTCCGCGGCACCTTCGCCGAGTACAGCATCGAAGGCCGCGGCCACTTCATCGACTTCAACGGGGATGGCGACTTCGATGATCCGGGCGAGGACGTCGCGCAGGCCGCCTACGACCTGAACGGCGACGGCTTCATCGCCGTCACCGATCTCGACGATGGCAGGACAGGCGCGATCGTCGATGGGGTCGCGTTGCCGACGCGCAACCAGCTCACCGATGACACGGATCTGCTGAAGAACATCGAGATGCTGCAGTTCTCCGACCAGACGATCGACATCCGCAACGCCGCCAATGGCACCAACCAGCGGGCGACGGGTCTCGTGGAGATTGCGGATCCGACCCAACTGCTCGGCGGTGTGACGCCCTTCGTGGGCCAGGTGCTGAGTGCGGCGACCTTCGATCTCGCTGACGCCGACGGCCTGACGCTGGGGGCGAACGGCCTGCCCCAGGGGTTCCAGATCGAATGGCAGTCCATGCTGGGCGGCAAGCCGACCTGGACCACGGTGGCGACCAACCAGATCGAGTACACGGTGCGCGAGACCGATATCGAAGGCGGTCTCCGCGCGGTGGCCGTCTTCAAAGACAATAACGGCATCACCGAACGGGTCTACTCCGCTGCAACGGCGACACCGACGGCCCCCTTCTCGGTCGAGGAGAACGCGGCTCCGGGCACAATGGTGACCACACAGATACCGCCCACCCACGAAGGGGAAGCCGGGCAGTTCCATCAGATCCGTGCGGGCTTCGATGCCGGTGGCCGGTTCGAGGTGGTCCAGAGCGGGCAGGACTTTCTGGGTAACCCGCTCTACCAGCTGGTCGTCGCCGGCGGAGACCTGGACTACGAGTTCCAGGACGCCTTCCAGATCGTCGACAACCAGTACCAGATCGTGATCGACACCTACGATCTCGATCCGGCAGCGGGCGGCGATCTCATCGACAGCCGCGAGTTCACGATCCTTCTGCAGGACGTCGTCGAAGCGCCGCCTGCCATCATCCTCTCGATCGCCGATGCGCCGATGCAGGTCGAGACGGGCGATACGGGCGATACCAATCTGGCCTTCGGCCTGAGCGTGGACGACACCACCTTCACCGGCACTCTGACGGTGAGCTTCAGCGTCGGCACAGCGGCCGCTCAGACCCAGACCGTCAGCTTCGTCAATGGCGTCGGCACGCTGATCGTGCCGGTCGACAATGACGATGTCGACAACGGCGACGAGATGGTGGGGGTCACCCTGACCGGGGCCACCGGCACCGGCGTGGTGGCGACGCTCGGCACCGCGACCGCCAGCGGCACGGTCACCGAGGACGACGTCGTTCCGGTCATACTGTCGATCGCCAATGCGCCGACGATGGCCGAGAGCGGCGACACCGGAACCACCGATCTCGCCTTCGGGCTGAGCCTGGACGACACCAGCTTCAGCGGCACTCTGCAGGTGAGCTTCGACACCGGCACGGCGACGAACCAGACCCAGGACGTCAACTTCACGAACGGGGTCGGCACGCTGACCATGTCGGTCGCCAATGACGATGTCGACGACGGTGACGAAATGGTGACGGTCACCCTGACCGGGGCGACCGGGACCGGTGCGGCGGTGACGCTCGGCGCCACCATGGCCACCGGCATGGTCACCGAGGACGATGTAGCGCCCCCGCCTGTCGACGTCCTTCTGTCGATCACCAACGCGCCGATGCAGGTCGAGACCGGCGACACCGGGACCACCGATCTCGCCTTCGGGCTGAGCCTGAGCGACACCGGCTTCACCGGCACCCTGACGGTGACCTACGACACCGGCACCGCAACGAACCAGAGCCCGGACGTCAGCTTCGTCAACGGGGTCGGCACGCTGAGCGTGCAGGTCGCCAATGACGACGTCGACGACGGCGACGAAATGGTGGCGGTCACGCTGACCGGGGCGACCGGAACCGGTGTGGCGGTGACGCTCGGCACCGCGAGCGCCAGCGGCACGGTCACCGAGGACGACGTCGCGGCGCCACCGCCGGGTGGCAGCGTGCTGCCGATCGACTTCAACGCCAACCCGCTCCTGAGCTACAGCAACCAGGACCAGACGCCGCAGGGCTTCCAGATCGACCAGGATGGCGCCGGCATCACGCTGAGCGGCAACACCTGGAAGAAGACCCTGCTGCCCGGCGGCACCTTCACCGTCGGCGCCGACACGGTGCTGCGCTTCGACGTGACGATGGAGAACGGCACCGCCGAATTCGTCAGCATCGGCCTCGAGAACGACGACAACTACAAGACCACCGACGACCTGCTGTTCCAGGTGTTCGGCTCGATCAACATCGCGAGGTTCGACCAGTCGGTGCGCAACGACTACACCACCGTGGGCCAGACCGTGAGCTACGAGATCCCGCTGGCGGCGCATGCCGGACGGACCTTCGACTACCTGGCGCTGATCAACGACGACGACGCCGCGCAGAGCTCGATCGTGCGCTTCTCGAACGTCGAGCTGGTGCAGGGCAGCGCGCCGCCGCCACCCCCGCCGACCGGGCCGGTGCTCTCGATCACCGATGCCCTGACGGTGGCCGAGACCGGCGACACCGGGACCACCGATCTCGCCTTCGGGCTGAGCCTGAGCGACACCGGCTTCACCGGCACCCTGACGGTGACCTACGACACCGGCACGGCGGCGAACCAGAGCCAGAACGTCAACTTCACGAACGGGGTCGGCACGCTGACCATGTCGGTAGCCAATGACGACGTCGACGACGGCGACGAAATGGTGACGGTCACCCTGACCGGGGCCAGCGGCGCCGCCACGCCGGTGACGCTCGGCACCGCAACCGCCAGCGGCACGGTCACCGAGGACGACGTCGCGGCGCCGCCCGATCCCGGCAGCGTGCTGCCGATCGACTTCAACGCCAACCCGCTCCTGAGCTACAGTGGTCAGGACAAGACGCCGCAGGGCTTCCAGATCGACCAGGATGGCACCGGCATCACGCTGAGCGGCAACACCTGGAAGAAGACCCTGCTGCCCGGCGGCACCTTCACCATCGGCGCCGACACGGTGCTGCGCTTCGACGTGACGATGCAGAACGGCACCGCCGAGTTCGTCAGCATCGGCCTCGAGAACGACGACAACTACAAGACCACCGACGACCTGCTGTTTCAGGTGTTCGGCTCGATCAACATCGCGAGGTTCGACCAGTCGGTGCGCAACGACTACACCACCGTGGGCCAGACCGTGAGCTACGAGATCCCGCTCGCGGCGCATGCCGGCCGGACCTTCGACTACCTGGCGCTGATCAACGACGACGACGCCGCGCAAAGCTCGATCGTGCGCTTCTCGAACGTCCAGCTGGTGCAGGGCAGCGCGCCGCCGCCACCCCCGCCGACCGGGCCGGTGCTCTCGATCACCGATGCCCTGACGGTGGCCGAGACCGGCGACACCGGGGTCACCGATCTCGACTTCGGGCTGAGCCTGAGCGACACCGGCTTCACCGGCACCCTGCAGGTGACCTACAACGCCGGCACGGCGGCGAACCAGAGCCAGAACGTCAGCTTCACGAACGGGGTCGGCACGCTGACCCTGCAGGTCGCCAATGACGACCTGGCCAACGGGCCGGAGACGGTGGCGGTCACCCTGACCGGGGCGACCGGCGCCGCCACGCCGGTGACGCTCGGCACCGCGAGCGCCAGCGGCACGGTCACCGAGGACGACGTCGCGGCGCCGCCTGCAAGCGTCGTTCTCTCGATCGCCGACGCGCCAACGGTGACCGAGGCCGGCGACACCGGGGCTACCGATCTCGCCTTCGGGCTGAGCCTGAACGACACCGGCTTCACCGGCAGTCTGCAGGTGGCCTACGACGCCGGCACGGCGACGAGCCAGAGCGTCAGCTTCGTCAATGGGATCGGCTCGCTGGCCGTGTCGGTGGCCAATGACGATGTGGACAACGGCACCGAGACGGTGACGGTCACCCTGACCGGGGCCAGCGGCGCCGGCCCGACCGTGACGCTCGGCACCGCGACCGCCAGCGGCATGGTCATCGAGGACGACGTCACCACCGGCGGCGGGACCGTGTCGACGGTCGTCACGCCGATCGGCGCCTCCTCCGACGACTGGGAGCAGTTCGGCGGCGGCGGCAGCGGCGACCTCGAATTCGGCCTGAACGGCAGCCGGGCGCAGGCCGTGGGGATGCGCTTCGACGGGATCGACATCCCGCAAACGGCGACCATCACCGACGCCTACCTGCAGTTCACCTCGCTCGAGACCTCCTCGGGGGCCGCGAACTTCACCATCGGCATCCAGGGCAGCGAGACCGCCGCCACCTTCTCCTCCGGCGCGCCACCGCAATCGCGCGTCATCGTCGACGAGTTCGCCTGGTCGAATGTCGAGCAGTGGACCGCCGGGGGCACCTACCGGACGCCCGACATCAGCGCGCTGATCGAAACGGTGATCGGCGCCGACGGGGCCACGAACGCCGCCCTGGCCTTCATCGTCGCGGGCAGTGGCAGCCGGGTGGCGAGCAGCTTCGACAGCGGTGCCGGGCCCGAGCTGGTCCTCGTGCTCGACGACGGAAGCGCGCTCACACTGTGAGCCAATGCCTGCGCCCCCGGCCGGAAGAGCGGCCGGGGGCGCATGACGGGGGCAAGGCCGAGCAAGGCGGTCCAGAGGGCAAACATTAGAGCCGTATGAAGGCGCCGACGACAGCCGCTCTTCGGGCGCCCATCTAGTTGGCGGTTGGTCGACGCCGGATCTACTGACCGTCATGGAACTCGTCGAGGCCGCCGCCGCCGACGTCTTAGTCGGCTTTCGGATCATGGATCCGCTCAGGCTCTTTGCGCGGGCGCCGCATGTGTCTGGTAGCACCATGCCAATGCACCGCACCATCGCTGTATCGGCCACCCCTCTATATCGTCCTAGTTCGAGGTCCGCCGCCTCCGGTCAATCAGCAGTATATTCACTTGGTCAGGCGCTGCGTCGAGTTCTGAAATAGCCTGCCGCATCTCCTGCGCCGAAGCCGCTCTCTGATCCCGGCTGCGGCTATGGGCCGTATCTCGCATCTCGGCGTCTTCGAGCAGTTGGCCTTCAGGCTCATCGCCCGGGACAATACCGGGCCCCATGCCAGTGCCTGCCGCCCTCTCGAAGCGCCGCACGGTCTGGACAGGCTGCGCCAGAGGATCGCTTGGCGCTTTCAGTACCCGGATCAGGCTCAGCGCCAGCTCCGCGCCGGTCGGATCAGCGTCTTGGCTTCCATTCTGCGCGATACGGGGCAGCAGGTCGCCCTCGGATATCCGGATGCCCTCGAGCCCCGCGCTCGCCACGGCTTCGGCCAATGCGATCTCCGAGCGCCAGAGATTTCCAACCTCGGGCTCGGCCCGGCCATGGCCCCCAGGCGCGCCGCCAGAACCTCGGCCCGCATGAAGGCCGAGACGGCGCTTCGCGCTTCTTCGGCGTGGCTGAAGCTCATCAGACAAGCCCATGCCATAAAACAAAATACTCATTTTAGATGAGGATAGATGGCCTCATTTTCAATTGCCTCGGTGGATGGCAAACGTGTTTCATCAGGCCCTCAATGGAAAGGGTCTGGAACGGTGATCCGTCCACTCCGCTCCCGCCCTACGGATGGAACGGAAGCCTCAGCTTCGTTCCGCGGCCTTGAAGGTAAAGGGATTGGAGCCTGTCCCCTCCCCTCCCCTACCAGGCCGATCAAAGCCGCTCGCCCGTTGCCGGTGTTTTCAAACGACCGTATTCTCAAGTATAGTTAAATTGGAAGGCCCATGTTCTGGCAGTCGTACAAGGGCTCGATCGATGGTAACGTCCATCTCGCCTGCATTCGCCGGCCGAACCAAAGGATTCAGCATGACCACGTTCCCAAGCCATCGGACCAAGATCAATCGCGCCATGCGGCTGGCCGAGGTTGGCGAGCACAGGACTACCGCTGAGGCCTTGCTTCGTGCCCTCCCCGAGAGCGTGATAGCACGCGTCACCGGGCATGAGCTTGCCGAGCTTCTCGATGCCGTGTGGAAGCTCTCCCAAAACTCCATAGCGAGTGCGGAAACCGAGCTCGTCAGCGACGGCGGGGTCTGCGACGAGGACAAGCAGGCATTCCGGGAGCTGGCTTAATGACCGCAGTCGCTGCGGTGCAGATCTAGCGCGAAAGAGATCATCATGGACCTCCGTTCCCCTGCCCTCGAGCCGATGCCGCGCGAGGGGTTCGCCCGGATCGCCGAACATTTGAGCGAGGTACCGAGCGGCTCGCCATTCCAGGAGATGGTCGAGGTCGTGTTGTGCGATGAGATGGCGCGCTGATGGCACTCATAGGCTACGCCCGCGTCTCGACCGACCTTCAAGACACTGCGGCACAGCGCCGCGAACTGAAATCGGCAGGCTGCACCGAGATCCACGAGGAGTTCGCCTCCGGGGCCGCCCGCGCTCGCCCGGTCCTCGCGAAGCTCGTGGCGAGCCTCGGCCGAGGCGACGTGCTGATCGTCGTGCGCATCGACCGCCTCGCCCGCTCGCTGTCGCACCTGCTCGAGGTCATCGAGACGCTGGAAGCCCGCGGAGCGCATTTCCGATCTCTGGGCGATCCGATCGACACGACCTCGCCGCAGGGCAAGTTCACGTTGCAGATCCTTGGTGCCACCGCCGAGTTCGAGCGGGCTCTGATCCGCGAGAGGACGATGGCGGGGCTGGCATCGGCACGGGAGAAGGGCCGCGTCGGGGGCAATCCGGGCCTGCGGGACCGCGACCCGGAGGCGATCGCCAAGGTCAGCCGGGCGCGCGACCGCAGCTACTTCGACAAGCTCAACGAGGAAGCCCAGCAGTGGCTGCCCGCGGTGCGGCAGTTCCGGCCGCGGCTCCCTTGGGAGGACGTCGTGCGGATCATCAACAGCCGGCATCCAAGCGCGAAGCCTTGGACCGTCGAGCGGCTGCGGCGCGCCGCCGGGCGCTTCGTGAAAGACGGGCTGCTGGATCGTGCCGTGCTCGACCGCGCCCCGCCCGCGCAGAAGGACGACCGGATCCTAGCGATCATCGCGGGTATCAAGAGCTCGGCGCCGGAGATGACGCTGAAGGAGATCGCGGCGCGGCTCGAGGCGATGCGGGAGCCGACGCCGCGGGGGCGCTCGAAATGGGCGACGTCGTCGGTGGCGCACCTGCTGGAACGGGCGCGGCTGGTGGGGCTGATAGAGTGAGCGCCCACCGGTGGCACCGGCGGAGCGGTCGCTTCTGATGACGTAGAAGCCTTAATCCTCTGCGCGAAGGCACATAGCTGAAGTAGCCTTTGAATTGAGCCGCCAGATCGGAACCCTGTTCCAGAGCTGCAGGCTGCTCGAAGATCCGCCCGGCCTCGACGGCGGGCACGAACAACTGCAGCCCGAGCGACTCCTCGGTATGCTTGACCAGCCGGCTGATGCCGGGCGCCGAGACACCCAGCAGCGTGGCCGCGCCGTTAATGGTGCCGGTCATCATCACGGCGCGCACCACCTCGACTTGGCGCAGGGTCATGTCCCGCATGTCGCACTCCTCCCTCGCATAGGGTTAGACTACGCGGCGGGCGGGGCAACTGCGAAACGCGGCCGCTCTCAGGCTGGTCGGGCCGCCCCGCCGCGCACGGCGACGAAGTCGAACAGCCCGTATCCCATCACGACCAGGAAGGCTGCGGCCGGCACCACATAGGAGAAGGTCGCGCCGGCGACATCGATCACCGCGCCTTGCACCAATGGCAGCAGCGCGCCACCCAGGATCGCCATCACCAGCCCGGCCGAACCGAACTTGGTATCCTCGCCCAGCCCCTCGAGGGCGATGCCGTAGATGGTCGGGAACATCAGCGACAGGCAGGCCGATATCATCACCACGGCCCATAGGCCCGACAGGCCCGGCACCAGCGCGGCATAGAGTGCAAGCCCTGCCCCCGCCAGCGCCAAGCCGGCCAACAGCAGCGCAGGCCGGACGAAACCCATCACCCAGACCATCGCGAAGCGCGACATCAGGAACACCAGCAGGCTGGCTTGCAGATACCAGCCGGCCCCGGCCTCGTCGGTGCCGATCGCCGCCATCGCGTATTGCAGGGTGAAGGTCCAGACGCAGGTCTGGGCGGCGACGTTGAAGAACTGCGCCACCACGCCGAAGCTGTAATGGCGGTTCCTCAGCAGCCGCTTCAGCGTCGCCCCGAAATGCAGCTCGTGTCCGGCCTCGAGTTCGCGCTCGCTCGGCGTGGGCATGCGGCTGAGCGCGATCGCGATCCAGATCGCCACCAGCACGACGGCAAAGCCGACGTAGGGGACCATCACCGCCTGCAGCTCCTCGGCGCGCAGCGCCCGCAGCGCGTCTGCTCCCATTGCAGCGCGCGCGTCCGCGTCGGCGGTGTTCAGGTTGGGCAGGATCAGCGCCGCCGACAGGAACACACCGATATTGGTGCCGACCGGGTTGAAAGCCTGGGCGAGGTTGAGCCGGCGCGTGGCGCTGCCCTCCGGTCCCATGGCGATGACGAAGGGGTTGGCCGACGTCTCCAAGATCGACAGCCCGCCCGCCAGCAGGAACAGCGCCATCAGAAAGAAGCCATAGGTCATGGCGATGCTGGCCGGATAGAACAGGAAGGCGCCTGCGATAGCGCAGCCCAGCCCGACCAGGATGCCGGTCTTGTAGGAGTAACGTCGATTGATGAAGGCTGCTGGCAGGGCCAGACAGAAATAGGCGCCGTAGTAGGCGAACTGCACCAGCGAGGACTGCAAGGCGCTCATCGAGAAGATCTTGGAGAATACCTGCACCAGCGGGTCGGTCATGTTGGCCGCGATGCCCCAAGCGGCAAAACAGGTGACGATGAGCATGAAGGGCAGCTTCATGCCGGCATGCAGGAATCGTGTCGGCTGGTTCATGTGTTCTCCCTCTCGAGCCTCCGGGCACCGCGGCGATACGTGGGGCCGCGGTTGCGCGGCGCCTTTTGGAAGCGTCCGCCGGGACATACCAGTGCCGAAGGGCCCGAGTCGTCGGTTGCGGGCATAATATTTCTCGCGGAATGACGAATTAGGGACAATGTTCCGCCTATACTGCCTTCGATGCGCTTTGCAGGCGATCGCTTACGCGCCCCATTACTACGGACGGGAGAGCGCTGATTCACAGTAAGGGGTGCGTCGGGCCAATGCAGATCGACGCCAATTGGACCAGCCTACTCGAGTGCTGCACGAACCTACTTCCGGAAAGCTGGACCGCCGGATCTGGGAGAGTTCTCGTAAGCTGCCGGGTATGTAACGCGAGGAAAACCGATGCGGACATCTCGGTTCGGCAAACAGCAGATCGACTTCATCTTGAAGCAGTCGGACAACCTTCGGCACTGCGAGATCGCGCCAAGTGGATGTCGAGCGCGGGCGTTGCCCAGACTGACATGTCCCGTGACTTTGAGCGCGAAGGGCTTCGAGACCAAGGGTGGGTGGCCCGATCTAATGCTGTAAACGGTCTCTGCGCCACCGCAATGCAGGCGCATATGGCTGTCGAGCCACGTGCAGGGGCACTGGGTTGCATGAATGGCAATCGACGTGCCATCGCCCATGACTACAGTAGGGTGGCTCGCCAACGACATCGAGCTTGTCGCACCCGGTCTCAACCGGTGGTAAATCCCGAATGGGTGTTGAGCAGGAACTGCGCGAAGATCGGTGCGCAGGCGGCGCCGAGACCGCGCGCATTGCCACCCACCGCGCCCGCCTCGATCCTTGGCGGGATCAAACCGCGCAGATCGACCCGGTCGAGCCCCGCCCTGACCCGTTCCACCAAGGATGCGCGCACCTGCTCGGGAAAGCCGCCATCGATCAGCACCGCCTCGAAGTCGATGACCGCGCAGACAGTGGCGGCGGCGCGTGCCAGCTCCTCGCCCGCTTCGTCGAGCCAAGGCTCGATCACGTCGCTCATGCCGGACCAGTCCTGCGGCAGGCTCCACAGCCGCGCCGGGTCGTGGCCGGCCGCCTCGAGCCGCCGCTCGAGCATGTGCAACGAGGCCGTGTCGATAAGCTGCGCCGGCCGACCGGCGGCGTCGCGCGTCGGCAACGATCCCATGGCCCCGGCATTGCCGCGCGCGCCCTCGAACACCGAATGGTTCAGCACCACGCCGCCGCCGATGAAGGAGCCCACGAAGAAATAGGCGTAGTCGCGAAACGCCCGCCCCCTTCCATAGACATGCTCGGCGCGACAGGCGGCGGTGGTGTCGTTGTCGACGAAGACGGGCAAGGCCGAGAACCGGCCGATCTCGGCGGCGAAATCGAAACCGCGCCAGCCGTCGAGCGCCGCTGGCGGCGCGCCGATTGTCTCGGGCCAGATCCAGAGCTCATGCGGCCGGGCGACGCCGATCCCGGCGACCCGGTCGCGCAGCCGCGCCGGCAGCCGTGCCAACAGATCCCCGATGCCCGCTTCGAGAAACCGCATGATGCCGGCGGGATCGGGATAACGGTAGGTGTCGTGCAGCTGGCCGCGCGGCTGGCCCAGCAAATCGACGATCAGCAGATCGGCGCTGCGCCGGCCGATCTTGAGCCCGATCGAGAAGGCCCCGTCCGGATCAAGCCCCACGGGAACGCGCGGCTTGCCGACGCGTCCACGCTGCGGCGCGCCGCGCAACACCATGCCATCCTCGTCGAGACGGCGCAGGATCACCGAGACGGTCTGGGGCGACAGGCCCGAAAGCCGCGCCAGATCGCTGCCGGGCATGGGACCATGACGTTGCATCAGGCTGAGCAGCAGCCGCTCGTTGTGATCGCGCAATCCGCGCTGGTTCGCCCCGCCCGCGAGACTGCGCACTTCGGATCCGTTCATCCGATATCCTCCCTGCCCCAATCATGCAGCACATCCAATTAGTAAATCAACTGGATTTATTTATTGACTGGCCGGCAGAATCGACGCTAACGTTCGGTCAATCCGGTGTTGAGGAGCGCCGGTGTCATCTGGGAGGATATTGACGATGAAACGACTTTTCGCGGGGACCGCGCTTGCCTTGATCGCTGCGGGTGCGGCGCAGGCTGAAAGCCACATGCAGAACGTCTCGGCCTGCCTGATCACCAAGACCGACACCAACCCGTTCTTCGTGAAGATGCGCGAGGGCGCGCAGCAGGCCGCCGACGAACTCGGCATCACCCTGAACAGCTATGCCGGCACCATCGACGGTGACCACGAAGCGCAGGTCGACGCGATCGAAACCTGCATCGCCAACGGTGCCTCCGGCATTCTGATCACGCCGTCAGATACTTCGGCGATCGTCAGTTCGGTACAACAAGCGCGGGACGCGGGCCTCTTGGTGATCGCGCTTGATACGCCGCTCGACCCAATCGACGCCGCCGACGCCACCTTTGCCACCGACAACTTCCTCGCAGGCGAACTGATCGGCAAATGGGCCGCCGCCAAGCTGGGCGAAGAGGCCGCGAACGCCAAGATCGCGATGCTCGACCTCGGCGTCAGCCAGCCTTCGGTCGACGTGCTGCGCGATCAGGGCTTCCTGACCGGCTTCGGCATCGACACCAAGGATCCGAACAAATGGGGCGACGAGGACGACCCGCGCATCGTCGGCAACGACGTGACCGCCGGCAACGAGGAAGGCGGTCGCACGGCGATGGAGAACCTTCTCGCCAAGGACCCCGAGATCAACGTCGTCTACACCATCAACGAGCCCGCCGCCGCGGGGGCCTACGAGGCGCTCAAGGCGATCGGCCGCGAGAACGACGTGCTGATCGTCTCGGTCGATGGCGGCTGCCCCGGCGTCCAGAACGTCGCTGACGGCGTCATCGGCGCCACCTCGCAGCAATACCCGCTCGAGATGGCCAGGCTCGGCGTCGAGGCGATCGCGAAATACGCCGAGGACGGCACCCTGCCTGAGAACACCGAAGGCAAGGACTTCTACGATACCGGCGTGAAGCTCGTCACCGACGAGCCGGTCGAGGGCGTCGAGTCGATCTCGGTCGAGGAAGGTCAGGAGCTCTGCTGGGGCTGAGCCCCGCCGGGATCATTCCATCCTGCGCGTCTTCGGGCGGCGCAGGATGTCCCTGACGGGGCGGGCCCCGCGCCCGCCCCGATGACGAGGGGCCGCGCGAAGGGGCGCGCCCTGCCACACGCCACGGGAGGGGCGCGCCATGACAGATAGCGATCACTACGAAACCTCGGTGCGCGAGAAACGCGCCGAGACGGTGGCAGAGTTTCAGGATCACCGTAGAAGTCCGCTGCACCGCATTCAGCACCTGCTGCACGTCACGCCGGCGCTGGTGCCGCTGATCGTGCTGCTGGTCTCGATCATCGTCTTCGGGCTGCTGCTGGGCTCGCGTTTCTTCTCGCCCTTCGCGCTGACGCTGATCCTGCAGCAGGTGCAGATCGTCGGCATCGTCGCCGCCGCGCAGAGCCTCGTGATCCTGACCGCGGGCATCGACCTGTCGGTCGGCGCGATCATGGTGCTGAGTTCGGTGGTGATGGGCCAGTTCACCTTTCGCTACGGCATCCCCGCCCCCGTCGCCGTCGCCTGCGGCCTTGCCGTTGGCACGGCCTGCGGCTTCCTCAACGGCTGGCTCGTTTCGGTGATGCGGCTGCCGCCCTTCATCGTGACGCTGGGCAGCTGGCAGATCTTCCTCGCCACCAACTACCTCTATTCGGCCAACGAGACGATCCGCGCGCAAGAGATCGAGGCCGAGGCACCGATCTTGCAGTTTTTCGGCGCCAAGTTCGAGATCGGCGGCGCGGTCTTTACCGTCGGCGTGGTGTTCATGATCGCGCTGATCGTGTTGCTGGGCTGGGTGCTGCGCCACACCGCCTGGGGACGGCACGTCTATGCGGTGGGCGACGACGCCGAGGCGGCGCAGCTTTCGGGCGTCAACGTCAAGCGCACGCTGATCTCGGTCTACATGCTGTCGGGGCTGATCTGCGCCTTCGCCGGCTGGGCCCTGATCGGGCGCATCGGTTCGGTCTCGCCCACGTCCGGCTACGATGCCAACATCGAGAGCATCACCGCCGTGGTGATCGGGGGCATCTCGCTCTTCGGGGGACGCGGCTCGATCATGGGTTCGCTGTTCGGCGCGCTGATCGTGGGCGTGTTCTCGCTCGGGCTGCGCCTGCTCGGGGCCGACGCGCAGTGGACCTATTTCTTCATCGGCGTGCTGATCATCGCCGCCGTGGCCGTGGACCAATGGATCAGGAAGGTGTCGGCATGAGCATCGAACAGAAACGCGAACCCATCCTCAAGGGCCGAAACCTCGTCAAGCGTTACGGCAAGGTGGTCGCCCTCGATCACTGCGACTTCGACCTCTACCCGGGCGAGATCCTCGCGGTGATCGGCGATAACGGCGCCGGCAAATCGACGCTGATCAAGGCGCTTTCGGGCGCGGTACAGCCCGACGAGGGCGAGGTCACGCTGGAAGGCCGGCAGGTTCATTTCCACTCGCCAAACGATGCGCGCCATGCCGGCATCGAGACGGTCTACCAGCAGCTGGCGATGTCGCCCGCCCTGTCGATCGCCGACAACATGTTCATGGGGCGCGAGCTGCGCAAACCGGGATTCCGGGGCAAGTGGCTGCGCCAGCTCGATCGCCCGGCGATGGAGAAGTTCGCCCGCCAGAAGCTGAACGACCTCGGGCTGATGACGATCCAGAACATCAACCAGGCGGTCGAGACGCTGTCGGGCGGGCAACGGCAGGGCGTGGCGGTGGCGCGCGCGGCGGCCTTCGGCTCCAAGGTGATCATCCTCGACGAACCCACCGCCGCGCTTGGCGTCAAGGAGAGCCGGCGGGTGCTGGAGTTGATCCTCGACGTGAAGTCGCGCGGCATTCCGATCATCCTGATCTCGCACAACATGCCGCACGTGTTCGAACTGGCGGACCGGATCCACGTGCATCGCCTGGGCCAGCGGCTTTGCGTCATCGACCCAAAGAAGCATTCGATGTCCGACGCCGTTGCTTATATGACGGGCGCGAAGGAACCAGAAGACGAGTTCGAGGCCGCGTGACGAATGGCGTTGCGGACCGCCCAGATGCACCGACCGCGCTATTCGATCCTGCGTGACGGGAAAGCTGATCGGGCCGTGACACCCCAAAACCGACGAAGATGTGGTAGCAAAGGCCCGTCCCCCCGGCAGTTCGAGGCGAACTCGGCTGCGTACATCCGTGGCAACCTGGGCCTTCCACCACCGCCCAACATGACTGGCCATACTTCCGAGTGGGGTGGTCGCTGCCAGCGCGAAACCAGTAGCCGTGCTGGCAATCAGCAAATATAGCTACTGCCTGACGCACGATGCTCGACGATAAGAAAATCGGCTGTAATGGGAGGGTAAGCTGGCTGCGGACGGCATAAAGGTCATCTAAGCATTCCCGATCGTAAGTATTTCCGCTCAGTGAGCTGCACGACTGCGTCCTGCTTGAACTCGTCGTTGAATCTGTTGCTGCTCAGCAATTGCCTCTTTGTCTCTAGATTGGCGAAGAACACGCCCATGAACCAAGGGGCCTTTTAGTTCCGAGGCAGCCCCTCACCCGGCCGTTCCGCGCTGCATCGGAAACGCCCCAGTTGGAATTGCTGGCCCCGGGGCATGGAACTCCCGGCGATAGCTGGTCGGCGTGCGCCCGGTGGTGGCGCGGAATGTCCGCGCGAAGTGGGCGGCGTCGTGAAAGCCGCATCTCTCGGCGATGGAGGTCATCGGCAGGTCGGTGCGGTTGAGCAGCGCCGAGGCCCGACCGACCCGCAGGCGGGTGACGTATTCGCTAATCGACAGCCCGGTGCTGCGCTTGAAGATGCGCTGAAGCTGGCTTTCGGACAGATGTGCGGTCTCGCAGAGCGGCGCGAGGCGGATCGGCTGGTCGAAGCGCGCATGGAGATCGGCCAGCACCCGCTCCATCCGGCGGCGGTCGCGGGACATCTCGGCCGCGTCCATGGCACCCGGCGAAAGCGTGCGGCGGTCGGGGGCGGCGGCGGCGGCGGCGGCGAGATTTAGCAGTAGGCCGGTCAGTTCAAGCGCGCGCTCGGCCTGCGGCCGGTCACAGAGCCGGAGCATCCGGCTCCGCAGCGCCGCTGCCGTCGCCGGGCCGAAATGCACGCCCTGCGAGGCCTCGCCCAGCAGTGCACCGATGGCGCCGAGCTCGGGCATCAGCGCGAGCAGGCCGCGCGCCCAGTCGACGGTGAACCAGCAGATGATGGCGCGGTGTTCCGTGGCGCCCTCGGCCAGGTGATGCGACTGCCAGGCATGCGGCAGATCGGGACCGATCAGCGCCAGGTCGCCATCGGCATAGGGCGCCACGTCGCCGCCCACGAAGCGCGTGCCGTGCCCGCCGAGGGTCAGCGTCAGCTCGTATTCCGGGTGGTGATGCCAGTTGAAGGCGAACTCCGGCAGCCGCCGGTCGTAGACCAGGCAGGACTGGCCCTCCGGAATCGTCACTTTTTCGAACCACGGCCGCATGATGCCCTCCTCGATTATGCGGTGATCCTACAAGAAGCTGCCGGAGTCGGGAATGGTGCGGTTCCGGGCGGCCCGGTAATCTGGCCATTGCAATGGGAGCGAGGGGTGTCGGACATGCCGGGCCGGATGAAAAATCCCGATGTCGTGGTGATCGGCAGCGGCGTCGGCGGCGGATCCGTGGCGCTGAAGCTGGCCGAGGCGGGGCTGCGGGTGCTGATCCTCGAACGCGGCGGGCCGTTACCGAACGAACCCGCCCTGAACGACGCCGAAGCCGTTTTCGTACAAAACCGCTATCGCACCACCGAGGAATGGCAGGACGGTTCCGGCCGACGTTATCGCCCCGGGCAGTATTACTTCCTGGGCGGGCACACCAAGTTCTACGGCACCGCCATGTTCCGCTTTCGCGAGAGCGATTTCGACGAGGTGTCGCATGAGGACGCGGCCTCCCCGGCCTGGCCTATCAGCTATTCCGACCTCGAGCCGCATTACGCCGAGGCCGAGCGGCTGTTCGGCGTCCGCGGTCTGGCCGGGGCCGATCCGACCGAGCCGCCCCGCAGCAGCGGCTACGAGCACGCGCCGGTGCCGCACGAACCGCTGATCCGGCGCATGACCGAAAGGCTGGAGCGGGCCGGATTGACGCCGTTCCCCATGCCGTCCGCGATCGATTACGGCCCCGGCGGCGCCTGCCGGCGCTGCGGCACCTGCGATGCGTTCGGCTGCCGCTTCGGCGCCAAGGGGGATGCCGAAACCCGGCTCTTGGGCCGGCTGCGCGGCCGCGCCAATGTCGAGATCCGCACCGAGGTCAGGGTGACCCGGCTGATCCACGACGCCGAGGGGCGCAGGATCGTCGCCGCCGAGATCACGGACCACGGTGCTCCCAGCCGGATCGAGGCCCCGCTCTTCGTGCTCAGCGCCGGCGCGATCAATTCGGCGCTGATCCTCTTGCGCTCGGCCAGCGCGCGCTGCCCCGACGGGCTGGCCAACCGCTCGGGCGTGGTCGGGCGCTACCTGATGAACCACCACCTGACCGGGCTGATGGGCGTGCTGCCGTGGACGGTCAATGACACGAAGTTTCCCAAGACCCTGTCGGTGAACGACTTCTACCACGGCATCGAGGGCGATCCGCTGGCGCGCGGCAACATTCAGATGCTGGGCAACATCAAGGGGCCGATGATCCGCGCTGCCTATCCGCGCACGCCGCGCGCCGCGGCCGACTGGCTGGGCCGCCACAGCGTCGACTGGCTGGTGATGTCCGAAGACCCGCCGCGGGCGTCGAGCCGAGTGCGGCTGCTGCCCGACGGCACGCCGGAGGTGATCTGGCACCCGGCCGACCGCAAGGCGCATGACCGGTTCGTGCGCCACGCCCGCGAGCTGCTGCGCCGGATCGGCTTTCCCCTCGTGCTGCGCCACAGCTTCGGCATCGAGGCGCCGTCGCATCAATGCGGCACTGTCCGGATGGGCACCGACCCCGCCAGCTCGGCGCTCGACCCGTTCTGCCGGGCGCATGATCATCCGAACCTCTACGTCGTCGATGCCGGCTGCTTCCCGTCCTCGGCCGCCGTAAATCCCGCGCTGACCGTGGCCGCCCAGGCGCTGCGGGTCGGTGCGCATCTTTCCTCGACCTTTGCCGCCACCACGGCCGCCTGACACGGAGACACCCCCATGCCGCATGATTTCCTGCAACCATTGGTCGGGTCCTTCGCCATGCCCGCGGGCGAGAACCCTACCGTTGCGATGATCGAGGCCGCATTCCGCCATCACGGGCTGAACTGGCGCTACATCAACTGCGAAGTCGCACCTCAGGACCTCGGCGACGCGGTCCGAGGGGCGCGGGCAATGGGCTGGCGCGGCTTCAACTGCTCGATCCCGCACAAGGTGACGGTCATCGAGTACCTGGAGGGTCTGGGCCGCTCAGCGGAGATCATCGGGGCGGTGAACACAGTCGTGCGGCACGAGGACGGGCGGCTGATCGGCGAGAATACCGACGGCAAGGGATTTGTCCGGGCGTTGTCCGAGGTGACCGAGCCGTCGGGCCAGCGCGCGGTGCTGTTCGGCGCCGGCGGCGCGGCCCGGGCCGTCGCGGTCGAGATGGCACTGGCGGGCGTCTCCCACATCACTGTGGTCAACCGCAGCCCCGCCCGCGGCGAGGCCGTGGCTCGACTGATCGACGACCGGACCCCCGCCTCGGCGGAGTACCGGCCCTGGGAGGGCAGCTTCCGAGTCCCGCAGAGCACCAGGCTTGTCGTCAACGCCACGTCGGTTGGTCTCTACCCCGACGTCGATGCCACGCCGGACATCGATCACGACAGCCTGACGCCGGACATGGTCGTGGCCGACGGCATCCACAACCCGCCGCTGACGAAACTCTTGAGGGCGGCGCAGGCGCGCGGCTGCAAGACCGCGGACGGTCTGGGCATGCTCGTCGGTCAGGGGGTGATCGGCCTGAAACACTGGACCGGCATCGATGCCGATGCCGGTGTCATGCGGCGGGCGCTTCGGGATCTTGGCCTATAGGCGGTCAGGTTCAAGAACTATCGCCGAACAATAACTTCGGCCCCCCGGCGGACCCGCATCCTGAGGGACAGAGCCAACGCAAAGCTTCGCCGGGGCACTATCTGCCCCCGGGCACTGGTGGGTCCGGGCCGTGCCAATTGCGACGCCGCGATGTCGCCAGCAGAGGGGGGCCAAGCGGATACAAAGCTCTCGGAAGCTGAAAGTACGGACGTGCGCCGAGCGCAACCGCCGCACTATGTGGACATTACTCATGTCCGATAATCTTCCATTATCGGACATGAAATTAAGATCAGGCGCGGCGTGACGGGTATTAGGGCCTGCCAGGAACCTCGTGACCTGAGTCGGATGTAGGCAGCCTATATGGCAATTCCGGCTGTTCAGATGCCCCCGGGGGACAAGAAACTAGCGCATCCGGTCCGCGTCACACACGCGAAGCGTGGATGACCATCTTTGCGGGGCGCCTGCCCGGATACTTGACAGCGTGCAGGGCCTCCTGCCCATACCTTCGCCAAACAGGAGGTGTAATGCAGCAGAAACGAGTGACACTGGAGGAGATTGCACAGGCTGCGGGTGTCTCGCGAGCGACGGTATCACTGGTCGTTCGCAAATCGCCGTTGGTTGCGGACCAGACCCGAGCGCGCATCGAGCGGATCATGGTGGAGATGGACTATGTCCGCGACATCGGCGCCGCAAGGCTACGAAACAATTCCAGTCAGACGGTCGGTGTCGTCGTGCCGAACCTGGTCAACTCCTTCTTCACCGAGTTCCTGTCAGGGGTCGAGGAGGTGATGGCGGTGGCGGACCGGGTCGTGCTGCTGGCCAACAGCCAGGACGATCCGCAGCGCCAAGACGAGATCCTGCAGCGGTTTCGCGGCCACGGCGTCGACGGGGTCATCCTGTGCCCGGCCGTCGATACGGCCCCCGATTTGCCCGGCCAGATCTCCGGCTGGGGGATGCCGCTGGTGCAGGCATTGCGCGAGGTCGGCGCGCCGACCGATTTCGCGGGTGCGGACTACGTCTCGGCGGTCAAGCTGGCGATGCAGCATCTGGTCGAGCAAGGGCGCAGGCAAGTGGCCTTCCTGTCGGTCGGTGCGCGTACCTCGGCGCGCGAGGAGAGGCTGGACGGCTTCGCGCGCGCCTTGGACGAGACCGGGGCCGTCGGGGCGGGAATCATCGAGGCGGACCTGTCTTGGGAAGCGGCTGCGCAGTCGGCAGCGCGAATCCTCGCCCTGCCCCGGCGACCGGATGCGGTGCTGTGCTTCAACGACGTGCTGGCCGCGGGGTTAATGGCAGGCCTGCGGCGCGCAGGCTGCGAGCCCGGTCGTGATCTGGCGGTGGTCGGGCTGGACGACCTGCCGCTGGCCGAGCTGACCTACCCGCCGCTGACAAGCGTTGCCATGGACGCGCCGCAGATCGGGCGCAACGCGGCGCGGCTGTTGGCCCGTCGGCTGACCGATGCCGACGCCCCGCCCCAACGCGACATCGTTACGCCCCGGCTGGTGGTGCGTGGCAGCAGCCCGCAAAACGATTGACAGCATCCTTTCCGCAATTTAGATCGTTCTAAAAAGGAAGATCGGCGCATCCGCAGGGGAGGGCAGATGTATCAGTTCAACTTCGGGCCTGTGCTCGACAACATCGACATGCTGCTGCACGGTGCTTGGCTGACGGTCAGGCTGTCGTTCCTGGCGATGGTCATCGGGCTGGTCGTGTCGCTTCTGGGTGCGGTAGCCAAGACCTCGGGGGTCCGGCCGCTGAGCTGGCTCGTTGACGCTTATGTCGAGGTGATCCGCAACACGCCCTTCCTGATCCAGATCTTCTTCATCTTCTTCGGCCTGCCCGCCGTGGGAATCGCCATGGCGCCAAACACCGCGGCCCTAGTGGCGCTGGTGATCAACGTCGGCGCCTACGGCACCGAGATCATCCGCGCCGGGATCGAGTCGATCCCCAAGGGTCAGATTGAGGCGGGACGCGCTCTGGGTCTGAGCCCCTACAATATCTTCCGCCATGTCGTCGCGGTGCCCGCGCTGCGCAACATCTACCCGGCGCTGACCAGCCAATTCATCTACCTGATGCTGACCTCCAGCGTGGTGTCGGTGATCTCGGCCAACGACCTGGCCTCGGCCGGAGCCGACCTGAACGCGAGCAGCTTTGCCAGCTTCGAGATCTACCTGGTGCTGACGGCAATGTATTTCGTGCTGGCGCTCGGCTTCTCGGCGCTGTTCGCCACCATCCGCCGCATGTTCTTCACCTATCCTGCGAGCCGCTGAGATGATCCGCGAATTTTCCTCCGCCGACGTGATGTTCATCGTGCTGGCCGTCCGCTGGACGCTGATCCTGTCGGCCGTGGCCTTCCTGGGCGGCGCTCTGGGTGGGCTGCTTGTCGCGCTGGCGCGGACCTCGGGCCGCGCGCCGCTGCGCCGCGCCGCCGCCGGGTTCATCCAGCTGTTCCAGGGCACGCCACTGCTGATGCAACTGTTTCTGGTCTATTTCGGCCTCGCGGTGATCGGCCTGCCGATCGATCCGCTCGTGGCTGCCGCCGCCGCGCTTACGCTGCATGCCAGCGCCTATCTGGGCGAGATCTGGCGCGGCAGCATCGAGGCGGTCCCGTCCGGCCAGACCGAGGCCGCGACCGCGCTGGCGCTGTCCTATCCCCACCGGATGCGGCACGTGGTGCTGCCGCAGGCGATGCGCGTCGCGACGGCGCCGACCGTGGGCTTCTTGGTGCAACTGATCAAGGGCACCTCGCTGGCCTCGATCATCGGCTTCACCGAGGTGACCCGTGCCGGGCAGATCGTCAACAACGCCACCTTCCAGCCCTTTCTTGTCTTCGGCACGGTGGCTGCCCTGTATTTCGTCCTGTGTTGGCCGCTCTCGCTGGCCGCGCGCAGGCTGGAGGCGCGCATGCGCCTCGCCATCACCCGCTGAGTTTCGAGGAGGAGAACTCATGAAGCTGAACCGTCGTCGTTTCACCGCGCTGGCCGCGACAGCGCTGCTGAGCTGGGCCGCCCCGCTGGCCGCTGCCGATCTGTCCGCCATCGAGCAGTCCGGCACCGTCCGGATCGGCATGTTGGTCGACTTTCCGCCCTTCGGCATCTTGGATGCCTCCGGCGCGCCGGACGGCTACGACGCCGATGTGGCCAGAGCCTTGGGCGAGGCGCTCGGCGTGGAAGCCGAGATCGTGCCGGTGACCGGTCCGAACCGCATCCCCTACCTGCTCTCCGGCCAAGTCGACGTGCTGGTCGCCTCGCTGGGCATCACCGAGGAGCGCGCCCAGAAGGTCGATTTCTCGACCCCCTACGCGGGCATTGCTATCGCCGTCTACGGCGCCGCCGAAGCCGAGGTCGACGCGCCCGAGGATCTCGCCGCACGCTCCGTTGCTGTCGCCCGGGCCTCGACCCAAGACAGCGGCGTCACCGGCGTGGCGCCGGAGGGCACGGACATCCGCCGTTTCGACGACGATGCCAGCGCGGTGCAAGCGCTGCTGTCCGGGCAGGTCGAGACGATCGGCTTGTCGAACGTGGTGTTCCTGCAGGTCGACAAGGTCGCGGCCGGCCGCTTCGACAAGAAGTTCGACCTATCCAGTCAGGTCCAGGGTATCGCGGTGGCGCCCGGCTCCGACGCGTTGTTGGAGCGGATCGACGCCTTCGTGAAGACTGCGGCCAACGACGGCACGCTCGACGAAATCCACGAGAAATGGCTGGGCGAACCGCTGCCGGACTTCGTCAAGGCCGCCGAGTGACCAGAGGCCGCCCGGCCCCCGTGGCCGGGCGCCGTCCCGCAAGGAGCAGGACCATGAGCCAAGACATGAGCCAAGACGCCGTGGTCATGCGCGCCGTCGACAAGTACTACGGCGCCTACCACGCGCTGGTCGGCATCAATCTGACCGTGCGGCGCGGCGAGCGCATCGTCATCTGCGGACCGTCCGGGTCCGGCAAGTCGACGCTGATCCGCACGATCAACCAGCTCGAGCCGGTGCAGTCCGGCACCATCATCGTCGACGGAGTCGAGCTGACCGCTGGCGGCGATAACGTCGCCCGGGTCCGCCGTGACGTCGGCATGGTGTTCCAGAACTTCAACCTGTTCCCGCATATGACCGTGCTGGAGAACTGCGTGCTGTCGCCGATGAAGACCCGCAGGATCCCGCGCGCCGAGGCCGAGGCAACCGCGCGGCACTATTTGGAGCGGGTCCGGATTCCTGAGCAGGCCGACAAGTATCCCGCCCAGCTCTCGGGCGGCCAGCAGCAGCGGGTCGCCATCGCCCGCGCACTGTGCATGAAGCCCAGGATCATGCTGTTCGACGAGCCGACCTCGGCGCTCGACCCCGAGATGGTCAAGGAGGTTCTCGACACGATGATCGACCTCGCGCGCGAGGGCATGACCATGCTGTGCGTCACTCACGAGATGGATTTCGCCCGCGCCGTCGCCGACCGGGTGATCTTCATGGACCGCGGCGCGATCGTCGAACAGGGCGCGCCCGCCGCCTTCTTCGGCAACCCCGCCAACGAGCGGCTGCGCAACTTCTTGGGCCAGATCGCATGACCCGGCCCCGCATCCTGTCACTCGCCGATCTGAAGCCGCTGGACATGGCTTGGCGGTTGGAGAACGACTACGAGGTCCTGCGCGATATCGAAGCCGCCACCAATGCCGAGGCGGTGGTGACTGCCGGCAACCTCGGACTGTCGGCGGCGCAGATGGCGCGGCTGCCGGCGCTGCGGCTGATCGCGGTGAACGGCGTCGGCGTCGATGCCGTCGACCTAGCCGAGGCGGCGCGCCGCGGCATCGCCGTGACCACGACGCCGGACGTGTTGTCGCCGGCGGTGGCGGAGATGGCGCTGGCGCTGGCGCTGGCTGCTGGGCGGCAGATCGCCGTAGCCGACCGCTTCGTGCGCGCCGGCCGGTGGGCTGCCGGCGGCAAACTGGGGCTGTCCCCGTCGGTGCTGGAGCGGCGGGCGGGTATCCTGGGCTACGGCCGTATAGGCCGGCGGCTGGCTCAGATGCTGCGCGATCTGGGCATGGATGTCAGCTACACCTCGCGCCGCGAGCGGTCTGACGCGCCCGACCGGTTCTGCGCCGATGCCCTCGCCTTGGCGGAGCACTGCGACCTGCTGTTCGTGACCGCGGCCGGGGGGGCGGAGACCCGGCACCTCGTCAGCGCCGACGTGCTGGCGGCCCTCGGGCCGCAGGGGATAGTCGTCAATGTCGCCCGCGGCCCCGTCGTGGACGCGGCCGCGCTGGCCGACGCGCTGGCCTCGGGCGCGATCGCCGGCGCCGGGCTCGACGTGTTCGACGACGAGCCAAACGTCCCGCAAGCGCTGCTCGACGCCCCGAACTGCGTGCTGACGCCGCATCTCGCATCGGCGACCGTCGAAGCGCGGCGCGCGATGGCGCAGCTGGTGCTGGACAACCTAGCCGCCCATTTCGCCGGCCGGCCGCTGCCGACGCCCCATCGAGGCTGACAATGCGAATCCTGTCCATCGGCGAACCGCTGATCGAGTTCACCGCCCGGCCCGACGCCCCCTCGACCTTCGACCGGCGGGCGGGGGGCGACGCGCTGAACACGGCGATCTACCTGGCGCGGCTGACCGCGCCGGGCAGCGTCGGCTACCTGTCCTGCTTGGGGGACGACCCACACAGCCTGTGGCTGCGCAGGCAGATTGAGGCAGAAGGGGTCGATACCTCGCTCGTGCGGCAATGCGAAGGGCGGCGTCCAGGCCTCAGCTTCATCGCGACCGACGGGGCGGGCGAGCGCAGCTTCACCTATTGGCGCGACCAGTCACCGTTCCGGGACATGTTCCGCGACGGCGCGGATCTGACCGCGCTCGATCGGGCTGACACGCTGTTTCTCTCGGCGGTCACGCTGGCGGTGCTGCGGCCCGAGGGGCGCGCGGCGTTGCTCGACGCACTGCAACGACGGAGGGACGAGGGCGTCACCATCGTTTTCGACACCAATTACCGGCCCGTCCTATGGTCCGATGTCGCAACGGCGCGGCGAGAAATAGCGCGAGCGGCCGAGATCGCCACGTTGCTCCTCCCCTCCTTCGACGACATCGCCGCCTGCTTCGGCTGCGCGGATCCAGCCGCCGCGGTAGCCACCCTGCGAGGCTTGAGCGACGCGGAGATTGTCCTGACAACAGGCGGCAGCGCGGTGCTACGTGCGGCAGCGTGCGAACATGTGGTGCAACGGCACGAGATACCGTCATCCGTCGCCGCGCTCGATACCACGGGCGCCGGTGACAGCTTCAATGCCGGGCTGTTGGCCGCCCGGCTGGCCGGGCTGTCCACAAAGCAGGCGATCGCCGGCGCCGCTCGGCTGGCCACTGTCGTCGTGACCCACCCGGGCGCGATCATCCCCCGAAACGTAATGCCAGTGCCTGGCCTGATGGAAAGCCTCGATGACTGATACATTCGATGTCGAGACAGCGTCCCGCACGTTGTTGCAGGTCTGGCGCGGCGGTGCCCGCCCCGTTGGCCTGCCGGTGCCGCCTCCGGATACCGACGCCGCCTATGCGGTGCAGCGTGCCGTCGTCAAGGCGCTGGGGGGCGGAGCGTGGAAGATGGCCCTACTGGAGGGGCGTGACCGGCATGCCGCCGCGCTGCCTGGCCAGAGGGTCGTGCCGTCGGGCGACACGCTGCTCCCGCTCCCACGGGATGCCGCAATTGAGGTCGAGACCGCGCTGATCCTCGGCGCTGACCTGCATCCCGGTGCCGACCGAGAGACCATCTTGGCCGCCATTGGCGAGGTCCGGCTGTGTTTCGAAATCGTCGCATCGCGCTTTGCAGACCGCAAGGCGGTGCTTCCACTGGTGGCCATGGCCGATGGCTTCAGCTCCGGCTTTATTGTGCTGGGTGAGGCCCTGCCCGGCTGGCGCGACGCCATGACCGGACCGTTGGACATCCGACTGTGGTTGGACGACCGGCCTGTCGTGGCCTCAGAAACCGTGCAAAGCCTCGAAGAGGCGCTGTCCTTCCTCACTTGGCTGACACGTCACGCGGCAGATCAGAATCTGCCCCTGCGCAAGGGAGACGTGATCATCACCGGCGCGCGGGTCGGGCCGATACCGCTGGAGGGGGCCAACCTTGCCCGCGCGAGCGCCGGGGCCGCAACGGTGTCGGTCGGCCTGGTGGTGTAAAACATATCAAGTCAATCGAACATCTCCCAAACTGACAGCCCTCACATTCGATAAACCGACTTATCGGATACGACGAACTGGCTTCCTTAAACCCGCCTTTTCCTCAGTTGCGGATCTCCCGCCCTGCCCTCTGTAAGGCAAGAAATGCCCGGTATCTTTTTTCATGGTCCAGCACCGCCGCTTCGCTCGGTGCGTAGGTCCCGCCTACTCCGCTCATCCGACGCATAGCCTCATTCGCATTCGGCACGTCACCTGCGGCCAAGGCCCCAAGGATGGCGGAGCCGAGCAGCACCGGTTCCTCGGCCTTACTTGACAGCACCGGCATTCCGGTCGCGTCAGCGAGCACTTGGCGCACGAGATCCGACTGGCCTGCCCCCCCGCTGATGACGATGCGCCGCGTGATTGCGCCGGCAGCGTTCTGCGTCTCGGCAATTTGCCTAAGCCCGTAACCGACCCCGCACAGGCCGGCGATATAAAGCGCGACCAAGCTGTCGAGATCCTCTGCCATGTCGAGACCGGCAATCACAGCCCGGGCGGCGGGGTCCGCATGTGGCGCGCGATTGCCAAGGAACTCCGGCACGACGTGCAGCCCGCGAGCAAGATCCACCGCGGCCGATAGATCATCCGACTTTGCGGCGGCCCGCCGCGCCAGCCAGTCCGGCAGGCTCAGCCCCTCGGCCTCGGATTGTGTGCGCGCCTGCGCGGCCGCAGGGTGCATCGCTATTAGCCGCGCGATGGCGGCGCCAGCAACGGACTGCCCGCCCTCGTTGAGCCACATCCCGGGAACCATGGCGGAGAAATAGGGCCCCCACACACCCGGCACGAAAACCGGTTCATGACTGCTGGTCATGGTGCAGGAGGATGTGCCGAAGACATAGGCAAGGTCGTGCTGCGGCGCGCCCTGCGTGCCGACCGTGCCAAGGCCCCCGGCATGGGCGTCGATCAGCCCGGCGGCCACAGGTGTTCCCGCGACAAGGCCGAGTTCTTCCGCCGCGCGCGGCGAGAGCCCCTGCCCCAGTGCGGTGCCGGGCGGCACGATGTGCTGCCCGATCCGGGCGAAGCCATCATCGACGAAGTCGCCCAGCCCGATCCGGCGAAAATAGTTCGGGTCCCAGCGCTCCTCATGCGCCAGATAGGTCCATTTGCAGGTCACGGTGCAGGTCGAGCGCGCCAGATCCCCTGTGGCGCGCCATGTCAGGAAATCGGTCAGGTCCATGAACTGCCATGCGGCGGCGTAGACTTCGGGCGTTTGCTCCTTGAGCCAGAGCAGCTTCGGCGTTTCCATCTCGGGCGAGATAGTGCCGCCGACATAGCGCAGCACCGAGTGACCCGTAGCGTTGATCCGCCTGGCCTGATCCACCGCGCGGTGATCCATCCAGACGATGACGTTTCGCGCCGGATCGCCGCCGGGGCTGACGGGCAGCGGCGCCTCGCTCTCGCCCAGAACCACGAGCGAGCAGGTGGCGTCGAAGCCGATGCCCGCGATGGCCGACGGTTCGATAGCGGCCCGCGCGATGGCGATCCGGGTCGCCGCGCAGACGGCCTTCCAGATTTCGTCGCTCGACTGCTCGGCCCGGTCGGCCGCGTCGCGGTGCAGGGTGATGTCCCGCTTGCCCGTGCCATGCATCCGCCCATCGGCGTCGAACAGCCCGGCGCGGGCGCTGCCGGTGCCGACATCGATACCGAGATAGAAGGACGCGCCGTCGCCCGTCATGCCGTTTTCTTCTCCTCGGCCGAGTTGATCAGGCCATATTGGCTCGCCTTCATCCGGAGGAAGCCGAGCCCGTCATTGAGGACCTCTTCGCGCGCCGGCGCGACCTGGCGCCAGACCGAGAGCGCGGAAGCGATCTGTGGCGGCACGGTGATGAAGCTCTCCATCGCCATCCCGCCCTTGAAGCCGATCGCCGCGAGCGCCCCGAAGATTTCGTCCCACTGGATCGTGTCGCGCCCCGGCGTGCCGCGGTCCGAAGCCGAAAGGTGAATGTATTTCAGGTGTTCGCGGGCACGCAGGATGCCGTTGGCGAGACCCTTTTCCTCAATGTTCATGTGGTAGGTGTCGAGATGGACGAAGAGGTTGTCCGCCCCCACCTTCTCGCACAGTTTCACCGCCTGGTCGGCGGTGTTGAGGATGTGGTTTTCGTAGCGGTTTACCGCCTCAAGCCCGTAGAGCATGCCGCGCGTTTTCGCGTAGGCAGCGGCGTCGCGCACCACCCGCGCGGTGGCGTCGATCTCAGCCTCGGTCGGGGCGGTGCCGGTGCGCTGGCCGATGCCACCATAAAGCACGCCGCTCATCGCCTTGGCCCCGATCGCGTCCGAGGTGTCGATCGCCATCTTCAAGAAAGCCAGGGCGCCCTCCGGGTCGTTGGTCGGCAGCCGGTCGAGCGGCAGGCCGAGCGAGGCCACGCAGTCGACCTCGTGGCGCTCGAGCAGGCCGCGGGTATGGGCCGTGTCGACGCCTTCGGGGTCGAGCATGGTGATCTCGAGAAAATCGATGTCGTGCTTGACCGCCTCGGGGATGGCGAACTCCGCCGCCTCGCGGTTCCACTCCATCGCCCACATCGCGGTGTGTACGCCGAATCCGCTGACGCTCATTGTCTATTCCTTTTCATGGATTGAGGGGGCCGGCCGCTCAGCGCGGCCGAAACAGGGCAAGCCGCGCCCAGAGGAAGCGCACGGCCATCACGAGAACGAGGATGCCGCCCCAGAGCGCCGTCGCGAGGTGCTGGTTGGTGCCGAGCAGGTTCAGCCCGGAGCCGATCACCTGAAGGATCACCAGCGACAGGACCACCGGTACGACCCGGCCGAAGCCGCCGAAGGGATCGACCCGGCCGAGGAAGCAGGCCAGAACGGTGATCAGCAGGTAGGCCTCGCCATGGCCGACGCGCACCGAGTTGAAACGGCTGGCCATGACGATTCCGGCAATCGCGCACATCGCGCCCGACAGCACGTAAACCATGGTCAGCGCGCGGCGCGTGTTGATGCCGGAATAGCGGGTCGCCTCGAGGTTCGAGCCGAGCTGGTAGATCGAGAAGCCGAGCCGGGTGCGGTTTAGGATCAGCGCCCAGAGTGCGACGCAGATCGCGAAGATCACCAGCGGCACCGGCACGCCGAGCAACTCCCCCTGCCCCAGCCAGACCAGTTCGGGCGGAAAGCCCGAGACGCTGCCGCCACGGGTCAGGAACTCGCCCAGACCGCGCAGGAAAATCATCATCGCCAGAGAGGCGAGGATCGGGTGCGCGCCGGTATAGGCGATCACCGCGCCGAGCACCCAGCCGATGACCGCGCCGCTGATGATGGCCGCGATCATGGCAAGGATCAGCATGGCCACGCCGGCATCGCCGCCACCGCCCCACATCAGCACCCAGGCCAGAACCAACCCGGAGATGTTGGCCGAGAAGGTGATCGCGAGGTTCAGGCCGCCCGAGAGCAGCGGGATCAGCATCGCCAGCGTCAGCAGACCCAGCTCGGGGAGCTGGTAGGCGATCGAGGCGAAGGTGGCGCCGGTCAGGAAGCGGTCGGTCACCGCGCCGAACAGCAATATCAGCGCCGCGAGGATGCCCAGAAGGGCGAGGTTCTCGCCGCTCAGGGGCTGGGCCGAGGTCGGCTTGGCCGCGCGACCGGGCACGAGTTGTGCGACGAGCTCTTTCATGACGCGGCTCCCTTCCGAGGCGTATGGGCGAGACGGGGACGGCGCAGGCGTTCGTTGAGGAAGCCCAGCGTTTCCCCGGACATGCTGATCGCGACGAGGATGATGAAGCCGACGATCATGCGGAAGGCGTAGGGCGAGACGCCCAGCAGGTTTAGCCCGTTCTGGGTCACGGAGATGAGCACCAGCCCGAGGACCGCCCCCAGAAGCGTGCCGCGCCCGCCGCCGAGCCGCGCCCCGCCCAGAACGACGGCGGCCAGCACCTCCAGCTCGCGGCCGTAGAGCGCGTTGGGCACCACCTCCTGCGCGTAATGGGCCTGCATCAGCCCGGCGATCCCGGCGCAGGCGCCGAGCCAGCCATAGGCGAGGTAGTGCATCGCGCCGATATTGATGCCGAGCCGCCGCGCGCCTTCCGTGTTGTCGCCCATCGCGAAGAGCTGCCGGCCGATGCTGACCCGGCGCAGCAGCAGCCACGTGGCGGCGAGCACCGCGACCATCACCGCGACCGGCAGGGTGATCTCGGCCCAGCCCACGGCGGTCTCCTGTTCGAACAGGATCACCCGGCGGGTCAGCCAGCTTGGCAGCATGTAGATCGAGACGCCGCCGGTGAAGAACATCAGCAGGCCGAAGAACAGGTTGAAGGTGGCGATGGTGACGACGATGGAGATAATCCGGAAATGGTAGATCAGCGCCGCGTTGATCGCGCCGAGACCGGCGCCGAACAGCATCGCCAATCCGAAGCCCACGGCCCAGTTGCCGCCGCCGAACTGCATCAGCGTGATCGCGGTCAGATACTGCACCACCGAGGCGGCCACCGCGAAGGAGATGTCGATGCCGCCCGCGACCAGCACCACCAGCAGGCCGGCGGCGAAGATCACGTTCACGGCCGAGTAGTTGAGCAGGTCGAACATGTTGACCAGGGTCAGGAAGGTATCGGTGCCCAGGGCCAATCCCGCCCCGATGCAGGCGATGATGACGATCAGCCAGCGCTCCGTGGCGCCGATGCCGGACAGGATCTTAGGCATGGACCGCCTCCTCCAACGCACCCAGTGTGGTTTCGGCCGGGACGTGCTGCCCGACGAGCCGACCGTCGCGCATGTGCAGTACGCGGTCGGCGTTGAAATAGACCTCCGGCACCTCGTCGGAGATCAGCAGGATCGCGAGCCCCTGACGCGCCAGCTCGGTGACGATCTCGAAGATCCCGGCCCGCGCGCCAACGTCGACCCCGACAGTGGGGCTGTCGAGGATCAGCAGCTTCGGCTCCGTGGCCAGCCACTTCGCCAGCACGATGCGCTGCTGGTTGCCGCCCGACAGGGTCGAGACCGGGTCGTCCGCCGCGCCGATCTTCACCCGCAGGCGCGACACCCAGCGATCGACCAGCCGCGCCTTGCGACGCGGCGACAGGAGCCGCCCCGCCCCGAGCAGCCGGTCCAGAACGGTGACGGCGGTGTTGTCGGCGATGGATTGCGGCTGCACGAGGCCCAGCGAGAGCCGGTCCTCGGAGACATAGGCGATGCCCGCCCGGATCGCGTCCCGGTTCGAGCGCATCCTGAGCGGCCTGCCCTGCCACGAGATCTCGCCCGCATCGGGGCGCGACATGCCGAACAGCGACAGGGCCAGCTCGGTGCGCCCTGAGCCCAGCCGGCCGGTCAGCCCGACGATCTCGCCCGGCGCGATGTCGAAGGAGATGTCCTCGTAATCGCCCTCGCGGCTAAGCCCCTTCACCGACAGGATCGGCGCCGCCTCCGGCGCGCGGGCTGGGCGCGGCGCGTAGTCGAAGGTGCTGCCGGTCATCAGCTCGGTCAGCCGGGCCTGGGTCATGCCCTCGGTCGGATAGGTGCCGACATAACGGCCGTCGCGCAGCACCGTCACCCGCGAGGTGATGTCGAGCACCTCGGCGAGGCGGTGGCTGACGAAGACCACGGCGATGTTCTGCGCCGACAGGCGCCGCACGATCTTGAGAAGCGCCTCGGTCTCGCGGCGCGACAGGGAGGCGGTCGGCTCGTCCATGAAGACCAGCCGCGCCTCGGCGACCAGCGCGCGGGCGATCGCGACGAGCTGGCGATTGGCGATCGACAGGCTGCGCACCGGCGCGTCGAGATCGATGTCGACCTCGAGCCGGCCGAGGATGTCGGCCGCCGCGCGGCGCATCGCCGCCCGGTCCACCAGCCGCGGTCGCGCGCCGAGATTGCGCTCGAAGGCGATGTTCTCGGCAACGCTCATCTCGGGGAAGAGCGCGAGATCCTGCCAGATCACCTGAATGCCCAAGGCCCGCGCCCGGGCCGGGTCCAGCCCGGTCATCGGCGCGCCGTCCCATTCCATCACCGCCCCCGGCTCGGGCCTATGCACGCCGCTCACCGTCTTGATCAGCGTGGACTTGCCGCAGCCGTTCTCGCCGGCGAGGCAGAGCACCTCGCCCGGGCGGACGTTGAACGAGATGTCGTCGAGCGCCTGCACGCCGCCGAACCGCTTGGAGACGTGTTCGAGCCTGAGCAGGTAGGGGCCGGCGCCCTCGGCCGTCTTGTCCAGTGGCATGGCGATACCTCCGGCCGCCGGCCGGGCGCCGGTGGCGTGATGGATACGGGAAAGGGGGCCGGCGCCGCGGGCGGCACCGGCCGGGGGAGGATCAGAGACCCATGGCCGCGAGATCGTCCACCGTCTCGGCGTTGATCTCGACCAGTTGGTCGACGATGATGTCGCGCCCCTCGACGTCGGGCTGGATCACGCCCAGCCCCTCGATCTCCATACCGGCCTCGATCGGCTGGCCCTCGGCGACCATCTTGCCGAGCGTCACGAAGACTTCGCCGGCCTGCTTGGGATTCCACATGTAGCCGCCGCTCAGGATGCCGTCATGCACGAGGTTGCGGCCCTGCCCCGGCGAGAACGGCCCGAGCACCACGACCTCGCCGCCGCGCCGCCGCTCTTCGACCGCACGCGCGGCGCCGATCGGACCCTGGCTTCCGAAGGCGAGGAAGCCCTTCAGGTCGTCGTTGGCCCGCATCAGGTCGAGCGCGGTGCGGCGCGAGGCATCAACATCTTCGGCCACCCCGTGACGCTCGCCCACCTGCTCCATCTCCGGGTGGTTCTCTTCGATATAGGCGATGGCCGCGTCGGCCCAGGCGTTGTGCAGCGGCACGGTCAGACCACCGACGAACACCGCGTATTTGCCCTCACCGCCGAGTGCCTCGGCCAGGCGCTTGCCATAGGCCTCGCCAAAGCCCTGCGCCGAGGCCAGTTCGAAATCCCAATCAACGTTTTGCTGATCGGGCGATTCATGGGTGATCACATGGATACCCTGATCCATAGCGCGCTTCAGCACCGGCTCGAGCACGTCAGCATCGTTCGGCACGACGCCGATCACGTCGACGCCTTGGGCGATCAGGTCTTCGACCGCGCGCACCTGGAGCGCAGGATCGGCGCTGGTCGGGCCGACCATGAAGGCTTCGACACCAAGCTCCTCGGACTTCTCCTCGATTCCCGCCTCCATGGCGTTGAACCACGGAATGCCGCCAATTTTCACTACCACGCCAATCGTGGTCTGGTCGTCCTGCGCCAGAGCGCCCGTGCCGACAAGCGTGCTGGCCACGAGGGCAGCCAGAAGGCCGCGATGTTTGAAGGTCGAACCGATCATGGAAATCTCCTCTCTCCCTGACGACCGCCCCACCCCTCCATGAGCAGGATTCACGGCCTTGTAGAATTGCTAAAAGCTTTTAGCATTGGTCGTCAATGGAAATGATTGCATTTCATGCAGCACCTGCCAGAGAGCGGCAAACGGAGTGTAAAGGCATGGTTAAGTCAGGCGCCAAACGGGTCACGATCCGTGACCTCGCACGCATTGCCGGGACATCCATCTCGGCGGCGAGCTTCGTCATGAACGATAGCTGGGAGCGCCACCGCATCAGCGCCGAGACGGCGCAGCGGGTCCGGCGCGCGGCCGACGAGCTTGGCTATCGCCCGAACGCGAAGGCCCGCGCACTGCGGCGGGGGCGCTCTTCACTGGCAGGGCTGATCGTGCCGCATCATCGCAACCGGTTCTTCGCCGGTCTGGCAGAGCATTTCGAGGCCGGGGCGCGGTCGCGCGGGCTCGTGCCGATCATCGGCAGCACGCAGCGCGACCCAACGGTGGAGACCCGCGTGGCCGAGACATTGGTGGCCCAGGAAGTCGAGCTTCTCGTCGTCGCGGGCGTCGGGGACCCCTCCCGGATCAACCGGCTCTGCCGGGAGCGCGGCGTACGCTGCGTGAACGTCGACCTGCCCGGTCCGGACAGCTTCTCGGTGGTCACCGACAACCGAGGCGGCGCCTTTGAGCTGACACGCAGGCTGCTGCGCGGTCTGCCCGAAGGCGCCACGGTCGGGTTTCTCGGCGGCCAGGCCGATGAATACGCCACGGAGCTGCGCCTCGACGGCTACCGCACCGCGCTAAAGGAATCGGGCCACCTTTCGGATGGATCCTCCGTGCTGCGCTGCGGATATGCGCCGCAGGCGGCGCGTGACGCTCTCGACAAGCTGCACAATGAGGCCGGGGCGCTGCCGGACGCGCTGTTGGTGAACTCGATCACCGCCTTCGAGGGTCTGGCCACCTATTGGCGCGACCACCCCGAGCGCTTTGCCGGGCTTCGCGTGGCCTGCTTCGACTGGGACCCTTTCGCGGCCTGCCTGCCCATCGACACAATCATGCTGCGACAGGATGTCGAGGGGCTGATCGATCGTTGCTTCGAATGGTTCGATACGGGGATCGACCGGGCGGGCGAGATCGTCATGGTGCCGCCTCAGCTGGCCATCGAAGACCCTGCCACACCCAACACGACTGAGGAGTGAGTCGGCATGACCGAAACCACCACGATCGAAGCGCTGTCCGACCGGCTCTCGGGGATGGCCCGGGGACCGCGGCGCTGCTTTGCAGCTCTTGCCGGTCCCCCGGGTGCCGGCAAGAGCCACGTCGCAGACGAGCTGATGACCCGGCTGGCCGAAAACGCGCCCGGCGCGGCGGCGATCCTGCCGATGGACGGCTATCACTTCGACGACATGTTGCTCAACGCACGCGGCGATCGGCCGCGCAAGGGTGCGCCGCATACCTTCGATGTCGATGGTTTGCACGCGATGCTGACGCGCCTCGCGGCCGATGACGGGCGCGACGTGGTGGTTCCAGTCTTCGACCGCAATCTCGAAATCGCCCGCGCGGGTGCCCGGGTGATCGAAGCCAAGACGCGACTGATCCTGGTCGAGGGCAACTACCTGCTGCTGGACCGCTCCGGCTGGGATCGGCTTGCACCGCTGTTCGACCTGACGGTGATGATCGAGGTGCCAGAACCGGTGCTGCGCGAACGCCTCGAACATCGCTGGGCCGGCTTCGCACCGGCCGAACGCACCCGCAAGCTCGAGGAAAACGATCTGCCGAACATGCGGGAGGTGTTGCAGTCGAGCCGATCCGCAGACCTGAGATTATTCAATTGATAAAGAAGATCGAGCACTCAGACTGGACTCATCGCGCTGCGGGCTAAGGGAATGCAGGTGCAGAGCAGAAGTTTCCCGGCGACTTATTGGTTTCAGTGTCCTTCCATCTTGAGGAGCATCCGATAAGCCCCAATATCGGACATGAGCGTGCTACCCCCACCGGCATGCCGGACACCCCCCAAATCCCCGCCCAAATCGCCTTGCCCGCCCACGTCGCGGGCTCCGGCCGGCTCGACCGCCTCATCAACACCGCCTGCGGCTACGCCGACCACGCCGTCGCCGAGAACACCCGCCGAGCTTATGTCCGCGACTGGGCGGCCTTTGCCCGCTGGTGCCGGATAAAGGGCGCCGACCCCCTGCCCCCGTCGCCCGAGCTGGTCGGGCTCTACATCACCGATCTCGCGGCGCCCTCGGGCAAGGCCCGCGCGCTGTCGGTCGCCTCCATCGAGCGGTGGCTGGCCGGTCTGAGCTGGGGCTACGCGCAGAGCGGGATGCGGCTCGACCGCCGCGACCGGCACATCGCCTCCGTCCTCGCCGGCATTCGCCGCCGCCACGCCCGACCGCCCCAGCAGAAGGACGCGATCGGGCCGAACGACCTGCGCGCCATGCTGGCAACCCTCGGCTACGACCTGCGCGGGCTGCGCGACCGGGCGATGCTGCTGGTGGGCTTCGCCGGGCGCTGCAGCGTTCGGAGCTAGTCGCGCTCGACCAAGGCAAGGTTGACCCCATGGGGGCAACTGTGTCGTTTCTTAGAGGCGAATGGGCTGTTTGTTTCGGATCATGGCGTTGAGGATGACGAGGAGCTGACGGGCAACGGCAATGAGAACTGTTTTGGGGGCTTTGCCGGCAGCCTTCATTCGATCTCGCATGGCAATCAAGAGCGGCACGCGGCGGGACGCGCTCAAGGCCGCGATGTAGAGAGCCTCGCGGACTTTGCGTCGTCCTCCCCATATACGTCGTGTGCCGCGCCATGTGCCGCTCTCGCGGGCATGTGGAGCGAGCCCGGCGAGAGAGGCGATCCGACGCCGACAGAGCGTGCCGAGTTCGGGCAGTTCGCCGAGAAGCGTTGCCAGCACCGTCGGTCCAATCCCAGGCACGGCGCGAAGCAACTCCGCATGCTCGGTAAGTTCGGGGCTGTCTCCGATCAGAGCCGCAATCTTGCGATCCATGATGACAATGCGGCGGTCGAGCAGCGCGATCATCGTCTCGATCTCGCGCAGGATTGCTGGCTGGCCGGCGCTGTGGCGACGCACCTTTTCGGCTTTCCGCATTTCGACCAACTGCCTGCGGCGACGAAGGAAATCAGAAAGTCGGGCCCGATCCGGATGAGGCGGCGCGGTAACCTCGAGAGGCAAGAGGCGCCCCATATCAGCCAGTATGCGCGCATCGACCCGATCCGTTTTGGCCAACACGCCCGTCGCGCGGGCGAACTCTCGGGCTTGGCGCGGATTGACCCGTGCGAAGCGAAGGCCCCGGTCGCAGAGTGCCTTGATCAAAAGAGTGTCGCAGCCGCTGGTGGCCTCGAAGACGACTAGAGAGTTTGCAGGCAAGGACGCGGTCCAGCGGGTAATGCTGTTCGGATTGTTATCGATCCTCACCACCACCTTGGTCGGCAGGGCGTGCGTATCGATCCAGCCGCGGGCAAGGTCGCAGCCGATGACGGTCTGTGGCATGGTAAAAGCTCCTGTCCATGTCATGCGGGATCGGAGTCAGCCGTCCCAAGCAACTGTTCAGGTTGATCGCGACGCGGAAGGGACCCTTGCTCCCACACGGGCTCTCGACCCTGGGGGGGGACGGGCTCCCTTCCGCACCGCCATTCTACTCCATTCGCAACAGACAGGGGGGGGACGGGTTGGGTCGAGATCGTTGAGGCCGGGGTGCTCGTCACCCTGCGCGGCAAAACCGGCTGGCGGGAGAACGAGATGGCACGCGAGTCGAGCAATGCTACCTGCCCGGTGCAGGCGCTGGAATGCTGGCTGCATTTCGCGAAGATCGAGTTCGGCCCGCTGTTCGCCGCCGTCGGCCGCGACGGCAACCGCGCGCTGGACCGCCGCCTGAACGACTGGCACGTGGTGCGACTGATGCAGCGCACGGCGCTGGCTGCCGGGTTGCGGCCCGATCTGCCGGAGGCCGAGCGTCGCGCTCTCTTCGCCGGGCATTCGCTGCGCGCCGGGCTGGCGTCGTCGGCCGAGATCGACGAGCGACATGTCCAAAAGCAGCTCGGTCACGCCTCGGCCAAGATGACCCGGCGCTATCAGCGTAGCCGGGACCGGTTCCGGGTCAACCCGACCAAGGCCGCGGGGCTGTAGCGGACCTCCTTGCCTCACAATTGGAAAAGAAGGCATCCTGGAATTACGGGGCTACTTACTTAGGTCCGTGTCTCGAAGTCTCTCAGTTCGTTTCCATCAGACCTAGCTAGGGACCATGCATGCTATGGAGATCATCTGCCGTGGCCCCGCAGCCGACTTCGCTTGACCGGCTGGGACGAGTTCACAGCTGTGAACTCACCTCGCCCGAGGTTGCAGAGCCATCACCATACGAATAGGTGAAAAGGCACCTTCGCGCGCCTTGGCCACCAGACTCCGCAAGTATCCTCCAGGGTTCCTGATCGCCGAGAAGCGTTGCAACATCGCACCAAATGCTGTTGCAGCTTGTTCTGCGCCCATAACAGATTTGGCCTCGTGCCATACCGCGTCGGAGATGCCCGACATCGGACGGATCCTATCAGCTGCGCGGACTAGCCCTTTCCAATCGGTAATCGGTTCGGGATTGAAAACGGCGATCTCGGTGCAGGTTCCGAGAACTAGGCGCAGCGGCGGCAGGGTAGGGGTAGCTTTCTCGGCAATCCAGCTTTCGTCATGCTTAGACACACCGTTTGCAAATTGTGCCATTGCGCATGGAGCTTGCGTCGATTCAGAATCTTGAGATTCTTTAGTTGAACTCTGTTGGTGCTGCTCATTCCGGGCGTCATTGGTGCTCGGACACGCTGTATCGCAGCCAACAAATCGTGTCATCGTACCCACTGCCGCACGCAATGCGGCCTCTATTCGGGACAGGGTGGCTGCATCGAGTTTGCGACGCATCGCCTTTGTGGTAGCGGCGGCGAGGTCCGCCAACTGGTCCAACTCTGGGCTGTCGCGATGGTCGATCTTTGCCATATCCAGCAAAGCCAACAGGTCACGTCGCAGGAGGCTGACTGTTTGGCGCAGCGCGGCGCGTTCGGCGGCCTCTGTGCGGCATCTTTCCGCAGCTTGCGCAATTTCGGCGCTCCGGTGCAGCATCGGTGACAGGTCGAAACCGAAGGAGATCTTTGTGCCGGCCACACGGCGGGCGTAGCGCTTACCGTTTGGGCTGTCGCGACGGATCAGGAACCCCTCAGAGACCAGCTTAGCAAGGTGACGGCGCATGGTGGAGCAGGGCATGCCATTGGCACGGGCGCAGATTGTTTCGTTCGAGGGGTGAACGATCAACGGGCCCGACGCGTCCAAACGCGTGTCCGGATGGCAGCTTAGTAGTGCTTGGAGCACAGTAAGATCACGGTCCGAGAGGCCGAAGTTTGTCCGGGCCTCGGTGAGATCGCGCAGGATCTGCCACTTGTCGAGCGGGCAGGGCGCAGGGGCATGCGGCGAGCGTTGCTCGAGTGCGATGCGGACGGACTCCGTCGTTCGCCCAAAAGGCGTTATCGGATGGTAACCCATATTTCGATCACGAAGACAAAGTTTCCCCGTCGTGCGAATCGTTAACGACTTGCACGTGTCGGCGCGGGAGACTAACTTGAAAGTG
>NZ_CP193755.1:2900000-3206170 GCF_050847355.1 Limimaricola sp. AA108-03 | reverse complement strand
CGGACCACCGTGGTGCCGACTCGTCCATGTTCCCCCAGGAACGATGTGAATCGCATGGGCAAGTTAGCCGCTGGCTTTGGAGGTCATCAACCGAACAACGCGCTTGACGACGGACTCCGCTGAATCGAATCCGCGCCGATTTCACCGGTCCCCTGAATCCTAAGGGCCGCGCGCAAGAGCCGTGCGAGGCCGCCACAGCACGTTCCGGACGGCCCCGATATCCTAAGGGATCAACTTGACAGCGAGGTGACGCCAAGCCCCGCGATTCTTTCGCAACGGCAGCGAAACGACAACGAAAAAGGGGCGCCCCTTTCGGGGCACCCCTCTGTATTCGTTTGCCTTTGCGGCAAGATCAGGCGGCGAGCGCCTTCACGCGCGACGACAGGCGCGACATCTTGCGGGCGGCGGTGTTCTTGTGAACGACACCCTTGGTGACGCCGCGCATCAGCTCGGGCTGAGCTTCGCGCAGGGCGGCCTGGGCGGCGTCCTGCTGGCCGGAGGCGATCGCCTCCTCGACCTTGCGCAGGAAGGTACGGATGCGCGACCGGCGCATCTTGTTGATCGCGAAGCGGCGCTCGTTCTGGCGAGCGCGCTTCTTGGACTGGGGCGTGTTGGCCATGTGTCGAGAATCCACTTGCGGGGTAACTGTTCTGAAGCCGCGTCTCTAAGCCCGAGTCGGCCGCTAGTCAACCTGTCGCGCCGCCTTTTCCACAGCTCAGCGGTCGCGGTATTGCGGTTCGCGCTTCTCGCGGAAGGCGGCCATGCCCTCGGCCTGGTCCTCGGTCGAGAACAGCGCCTCGAACAGCCGCCGCTCATAGGCCAGCCCCTCGGTCAGCGGCAGCTCCTGGCTGCGGTTCACCGCGTCCTTGATCGCGAGCACGGAGACCTGGCTCTTCTCGGCGATCTTCGTCGCCGCCGCCCGTGCCTCCTGCTCGAGCTGGCGCGCCGGCACGACACGACTCACCAGCCCGGCGCGCTCGGCCTCCTCGGCCGACATGAAGCGACCCGTCAGGTGCATGTCCATCGCCTTAGGCTTGCCCACGGCGCGGGTGAGCCGCTGGCTGCCGCCCATCCCCGCCATGATCCCGAGATTGACCTCCGGCTGCCCGAACTTGGCGGTGTCGGCGGCGATGATGATGTCGCAGGCCATCGCCAGCTCGCAGCCGCCACCCAGCGCGTAGCCCGCCACCGCCGCGATGATCGGTTTGCGAATCCGCGCCAGCCGCGCCATGTCGCCGGCATAGAGCGCGCGGCGATACATCTCGACGAAGGACAGATCGGCCATCTCGGCCACGTCGGCGCCCGCCGCGAAGGCCTTGTCCGAGCCGGTCAGCACGATGCAGCGCACCTTGTCGGAGCGGTCGGCCTCATCGAGCGCGGCGACCAGCTCGCGCAGCAGCACCGAGTTGATGGCGTTCATCGCCTGCGGGCGGTTGAGCGTGATGGTGGCGATGTCGTCCTCGGTTTCGACGAGGATGGTAGTATAGGCCATGGCTGTCTCCGGCTGCTTTCGCGAAACCTGACCCGCCCCGCCCCGGCGATCAAGTCACCTCTGGCAGCGCGCGCACAGGAAGGTCGAACGCCCGGACTGCACGATCCGGTCCACCCGGCCGTCGCAGCCCGCGGTCGGGCAGGCCGCGCCCTCGCGGTCATAGACCCTGAAGCCGTGCTGGAAATAGCCCATCGCGCCATCGGCCTGCCGGTAATCCTTGAGCGAGGAGCCCCCGGAGGTGATCGCCTCCTCCAGCACCACCCGGATCAGCGGCACCAGCGAGGCGACCCGCGCCGCCGAAATCCGCCCGGCCTTGCGGCGCGGATCGATGCCGGCGCGGTGCAGCACCTCGCAGACATAGATGTTGCCGAGCCCCGCCACCAAGCGCTGGTCGAGAAGCGCGGTTTTGATCGGCACCATCCGCCCCCTGAGCCGCTTTACGAGATAGGCCTCGTCGAAGCGGTTGCCCAAGGGCTCAGGCCCGATCTCGCGCAGGAGCCAGTGCGCCTCGACCGCCTCTGTCGCGGCCAGATCCATCGCCCCGAAGCGGCGCGCGTCGTTGAAGGTCACCCGCGCGCCATTGGCCATGTCGAACACCACGTGGTCGTGCTTTTCCGGCGCGGGATGCTGATGATGGAAATGGCCCAGCTTCATGCCCGACAAGGTCATCCGCCCCGACATGCCCAGATGCACGATCAGCGTCTCGCCGCCCGACAGGTCCGCGAGGATGTATTTCGACCGCCGCCGCAGCCGCTCGACCCGCTGTCCCGCGAGCCGCTCGGCCATGCGTTCGGGAAACGGCCAGCGCAGGTCGGGGCGGTTCACATGGGCGGTCTCGATCACCACCCCCTCCATCGCGGGGGCAAGCCCGCGACGAACCGTCTCGACCTCTGGCAATTCGGGCATGGGTTCTTTCTTTCGCACGTTGCGGGCTATATGCCGCCACTGAGCCCTATCAAGGCATCACGGCGGCACGGGACAAGACCCTTGAGCGACGATCAGACCACGCATTTCGGCTACCAGACGGTGCCCGAGGACGAGAAGGCAGGCCGCGTGCGCGGCGTCTTCACCTCCGTCGCCTCGCGTTACGACGTGATGAACGACGTGATGAGCGTCGGCATCCATCGCCTGTGGAAGGACGCGATGATGGACTGGCTGGCGCCGCGCCCGGGCCAGAAGCTTCTCGACGTCGCCGGCGGCACCGGCGACGTGTCGTTCCGCTTTCTCGGCCGCGCCGGGCATGGCCATGCCACGGTCTGCGACCTCACCGAATCCATGCTGGTCGAGGGCCGCAAGCGGGCCGAGGCCGAGCGGCTGGGCGACAGCCTCGACTGGGTGGTGGGCGACGCGATGGCGCTGCCCTTCCCCGATAACAGCTTCGACGTCTACACGATCAGCTTCGGCATCAGGAACGTCACCCGGCCGCAGAAGGCGCTCGACGAGGCGTTCCGGGTGCTGCGCCCCGGCGGCCGCCTGATGGTGCTGGAGTTCAGCCAGATCCCCAACGAGATGATGCAGAAGGCCTACGACCTCTACAGCTTCAACATCATTCCGGCGATGGGCGAGCTGATCGCGAACGACCGCGACAGCTACCAGTATCTGGTGGAATCGATCCGCCGCTTCCCGGACCAGGAAACCTTCCTCGGCATGGTCGAGGCGGCGGGCTTCGAGCAGGCCAGGTACCGTAACCTGAGCATGGGCATCGCCTGCCTGCATTCGGGGTGGAAGCTCTGAGGGGCCCGCACAACCTGATCCGGCTGATCCGCACCGGCGCCACCTTCGAGCGCACCGGCGCGATGGCCGTGGTGCTCGACGCGATGGACGCGCCGCGCCCGCTGCGGCTGGCGATCCGGCTCTTCGCCGCGCCGTTCCGCTGGCTCGGCTACGAGGGCAACCCCGAGATGCCCGCCGCCACCCGCGCGATCACCGCGCTAGGTCCCGCCTATATCAAGTTCGGCCAGATCCTCTCGACGCGACCGGACGTGGTGGGCGACGAGCTCGCGGTGCAGCTGCGGGTGCTGCAGGACCGGCTCGCCCCCTTCCCCACCGCGCAGGCCAAGCGGGCGATCGCGATCGAGCTGGGCCAGCCGGTCGATCAGCTCTTCTCGGAGTTCTCCGAGCCCGTCGCCGCCGCCTCGATCGCCCAGGTGCACCGGGCGCGCCTCGCCGAGACCGGCGAGATCGTCGCGGTCAAGGTGCTGCGCCCCGGCATCGAAAAGGCGTTTCGCCGCGACATCGAAGCGTTCTACTTCGCCGCCCGGATGATCGAGCGGTTGTCGCCCGCCTCGCGCCGGCTGCGCCCCGTGGAGGTGATCGCGCATTTCGAGAGCGTGGTGCTGGGCGAGCTGGACCTGCGGCTCGAGGCCGCCGCCGCGGCCGAGTTCGCCGCCAACACCGCCAAGGACGAGGGCTTCGCCGTGCCGGCGCTGCGCTGGCACCTCTCGGGGCGGCGGGTCATGACGATGGGCTGGGTCGACGGCATCGGCGCGGCCGAGGTGGCCGAGATCGACGCCGCCGGTCACGACCGCAAGCACCTCGCCGCCCGGGTGCTGCAACTGTTCCTCGCACATGCGCTGCGCGACGGCTATTTCCACGGCGACATGCATCAGGGCAACCTCAAGGTCGGCCCCGACGGCACGCTGATCGCGCTCGATTTCGGGATCATGGGGCGGATCGACGAATACACCCGCCGGGTCTATGCCGAGATCATCTTCGGCTTCATCCGCAAGGACTACAAGCGCGTCGCCGAGGTGCATTTCGAGGCGGGTTACGTCCCCGCCGACCGCGACGTCGATGCCTTCGCCTCGGCCCTGCGCGCCGTGGGCGAGCCGATCTTCGGCATGGACGCCTCGCGGATCTCGATGGCGCGGCTGCTCAACTACCTGTTCGAGGTGACCGAACGCTTCGGCATGCAGACCCGCACCGAGCTGATCCTGTTGCAGCGCACCATGGTGGTGGTCGAGGGCGTGGCGCGGACGCTCGACCCGCATATCAACATCTGGGAGGCCTCGCGCCCGGTGGTCGAGGACTACATCCGCGAAAGCATCGGCCCCAAGGCCGTGGCCCGCGATCTCGGCCGCACGATACAGGTGCTGTCGCGCTTCGGGCCGCGGCTCCCCGCACTGGCCGAGGCGGCGCTGGTCCGGCAGAGCCACCCCGAGCCGAAGGAGCGGCGGCGCGAGTTGCCGCCGCTTGGCTGGGTCGCCGTCGGCGCGGCGCTGACGGCGGCGGCCGGCTGGGTCGCCTCGCTGGTCTAGAAGGCCTCTCGCAGCGCCGTGACCTGCGCCACAGGTACCAGCGCCCCGCCATCGAGAAGCAGCATCACGCCCCCGGCCTCGAGCCGCGCCTCGCGCACACGGCCATAGGTTTCGACAACGTCGCGGCCGATCTCCTCCCCCCCGGACAGGCTGGCGATGGCAAAGCCGTAGTCACCGGCCGGCAGCGGCATGCCCCGCGCATCCGTACCGGCCCATCGAAAGGATTGCGGACCGGGCGGGACCTCGTGGCGCATCACCTCGCGGCCTGCGGCATCGCTCACCACCAGCAGGCCGGCCTCGGCCCCGGGCCGGGTCTCGAAGCCGATATCCAGCGGCGCGCCGTCGAATGTGGCGGGCACCGGGGCGCGTATCTCGCGCCCGACCCAGGCCGCGACCTGCGACAGCTCCCCCTGCCCCTGGCTTCCCGACAGCGCCGCCAGCAGCTCGTTCGTCCGCACCTGCTGCTCGACCCCCGAAAAGGTCGCGAGCTGCACCGCGTAGTCGGCGGACTCCATCGGTTCGAGCGGATCCTGATTGCGGATCTGCGCCGTCAGCATCTTCAGGAACATCTGGAAATCCGCGGCGCCGGTAAGACCGGTGCGGCCCTCGGCCCGAACGGGCGTCGGCAACTGGGCGGTGGCATCTGGCAACAGGGTCATGTCGGCCTTTCCTAGAGACGGAGATCGAGGCCCATGAGGGGCGCTCCCGCTGGAGGGTGGGGGATTGCGGCGCCTGGCCCCTCTCCCGGCGGCAAGGGGTCCCAGTGATCCGGGTCGCCTTCTTTTCGCGACGGCGTCCCATCGCCCCCCCGTCCGTCCTCGAAGCCGAGGCTGACGGAACGGTAGCCCAGCGCGCGAAGCTCCCCGGCAAGCTCCTGCAGGTGCCGCCGGATCAGCTCGGTCGTGTCACCGCGTTCGGCAGCTATGGTCAGGGTGATCCGATCGCCCTCGGTATGGATCTGCATCGCCACGCGGCCCAGCTCCTCCGGATCGAGCCTTAGATCGACCCGCCCTCCCGCCATGGCGGTGATCCGGGCGGCCTGTTGCGCCATTTGCTGCGCCACCGAACGCGGCGTCGTCGCAATCCGCATCTCTTCCACTGCCGCCTGGCTCCGTTCCGCCGGGACCAGAGCGCCCCAATCCTCCAAACCCGGCGCTTCGGCGCTGCCGGGTGCCGAAGGAGCCGGTGCCACCGCCCTCGGGGAGGAAACCCCCGCCAAAACAGAAATTCTTCGGACCGTCACCGTAGCTTCCCCCGCCCCGGCCATGTCGGTCCTGTCTCCATCTCCCAGCCGCACTGCAGGAACCGGGGCGTGATTCGGTGGGGCAGTCCTGCTTCGTATCCCGGCCCTCTGCGTCACTATGCTGCCTCGGGCTGCCCCTTCTGAGTGCGGCGCAAATCCTGCTCCCTGAACCAAATCAGCACGATGGGCGCTGCGCGTCGGGACGGCACCATCCAAGGGCGTCTCCCGATGGGCAGCATCCATCGCTGAGACCGACCGCGTTCCGGATGTCTCCGATCCGGCCGCGCTTCGGCCGTGCGATCCTGGCATCGCATCCGCTTCGAAATCCGGAGCCTCCGCCTCAGCAGGTTCCGAACCGCCTCGCCCGACTTCGGCGGCAGGGGGAATTGGGCTGGTCTCCCGATCCGAGGGGCTCGCCTTCTTCGCGGTAGAGGCAGGCTTCTCCGAAGCGGCTGCCGGAACCGCGAGCGCCGGTTCCTCCACCTCCTCGGTTTCCTCGCGCCTCACCTCGGCCTCGCCCCCCCGAGTTCCGTCCCGTCCTCGTCCTCCCTCGGAAACCAGCGCCGCGAAACCCTTCCCGCCCGTCGAGGCGGCCATCTCTCCCCGCGGCGAGATGGGTCTATTGCCCGGACCAAGAAGCGGGTCGAACATGCGGCGTCCCTTCGTCGTGTCGGCTTGGATGCAGCATGACCGGAAAGGCTTACCGTATCTTTACCGGGTGGCGGAATGATCGAGGCCGATCCCTGTGGAGAAGAGATTTGCCATGATTCCCCAGACCTCCCTCTCACCGCCACCGGCAGGACCGTCCGGGCATGACACCAGGCCAGCGGCCCCCGACCCGCTCTGGCGCGCGGCCCAGGCGCTCGAGGCCGGTTTCCTGTCGGAACTCCTGCGCCTGTCGGATCCCGACACATCTCATGCGGGCTTTGGCGGTGGCCCCGGCGAAGCGCAGTTCCGGTCCTTCCTGATCGAGGCCCAGGCCGAGCGCATGACTGCTGCCGGCGGCATCGGGCTGGCCCGGAAACTCTACACCGCCATGGGCGGGCAGGATCGATGAAGCCCCCCCTGACGGACCGGCTGGCCGAACTGCTGGCAACCGAACGCGCGGCGCTCCTGTCGGGGCGCCTGGCGAATCTGGGCCCGATGCTCGACACCAAGACAGCTCTCGTGGAAGCGCTGTCGACGCAGACGCAGAGCCGGGACGCGCTCGCCGCTATCGAAGCGGATCTGGCCCGCAATGCCCGTCTCTACGAGGCGGCGCTGGCGGGGCTGCGCGAGGGAGAGGCCCGGGCGGCCGCGCTGCGCCGTGTCGAGGGCGGCTTTGCCACCTATGACCGCGACGGCCGGCCCCGCCCCGCCACGACGGCCGCCGCACCGGCGCTGCGGCGCGGGGCCTGAAGGGTTCGAGTCGAATGCCCCGCATTCGGGCCCTGCGCATTAGGCCCCGCTTAAGCCCCGCTTGCGACAAGGAGGTCGTCACCGGATCAGCCGGCGACAGATGGCGGCGGGATACGACCCGGTCCGCGCGACGTCAGAATGGCCGTCCGAACGTCCGCGCCCGGCGCGGGCCTGCATTGAAACCCGGCGCGCGATGGCCGCCGAGCTTTGGGACCATACATATGTCCAGCATTCTGACCAATAACGGCGCGATGGTCGCGCTGCAGACCCTCAAGGGGATCAATTCGAGCCTTTCCAAGACCCAGACCGAGATTTCGACCGGAAAATCGGTCTCCTCGGCCAAGGACAATTCCGCCGTCTGGGCGATCTCCAAGGTGATGGAGTCCGACGTGAAGGGCTTCAAGGCGATTTCCGACAGCCTGGCGCTGGGCGAATCCACCGTCGCCGTGGCGCGCCAGGCCTCGGAGACCGTGACCGACCTCCTGACCCAGATGAAGGGCAAGATCGTCGCCGCGCAGGAGGGCAACGTCGATCGCGTGAAGATCAACGCCGATGTCAGCGCGCTCAAGGACCAGATCACCTCGGTGGTCAGCGCCGCCCAGTTCAACGGGCTCAACCTGATCGACGGCAATACCGCATCGGCCGACGTATTGTCCTCGCTCGACCGGGACTCGAGCGGCAACGTCACCGCCTCGAACATCACCGTCACCGGTCAGGATCTGGCGATCGGCGGCTACAGCGCCAAGGCCGCCTTTACGGGCTCCGACGGGCTGGCGGCCGATAATGACGACGCCTTTGGCTTCTCGCTCGATGGCACCGGCGGCACCGATGACGACGGCACCATCGTCATCGTCGATCCGACCTATGCGGCGGGCGACAAGATCTCGCTCACCATCGGCGAGCAGGAAGTGTCCTATACCATCACCGCCGACGACATCGCCTCGACCTCGGTCGAGGACATCATCGCCGTGAACCTGAAATCGGCGATCGAGGCCACCGATGCCGAGGTCTCGGTCGACTACAACATCGCCAATGCCGGCACGCTGGTGATCACCAACACCGGCACGGAATCGGTCGCCATCTCGGGCCAGTTCCAGAACGCCGGGGCCGGCGGGCTGGGCACCATGGCGGCGATCGACGTCTCGACCCAGGCCGGCGCCGCCTCGGCGCTGGGCACCATCGAGACGCTGATCGACACGGCGATCGATGCCGCCTCGGCCTTTGGTTCGGTGCAGGGCCGGATCGAGACCCAGGCCGACTTCATCTCGCAGCTGACCGACTCGCTCAAGGCGGGGATCGGCAGCCTCGTCGATGCCGACATGGAGGAAACCTCGGCCCGGCTGCAGGCGCTCCAGGTGCAGCAGCAGCTCGGCGTGCAGTCGCTGTCGATCGCCAACCAGGCGCCGCAGTCGATCATGTCGCTGTTCCGCTGAGGAACCCCGGGCGGGGGGCCGGATCGAGCGCCCCGCCCAGCTGCTGCTGACGGAACCGACCGCTGCAGGGCCCGGCAAAGCCCGGCCCCCTGGTCCCGCGTCCTGAAAGGACCCATTCGTGAACCTCGTCGAACAAGCGCGCCGGGCCTACGGCCCCGGCAACATCGCCCTGCGCTCCGGGCGCTCCGCCGAACACCAGGTGATCAGCGACGTCACCGCGCGGCTGCAGGCCGCCGCCAGCTTCGCGCAATGCGCCGCCGCGCTGCACGACAATCGCCGGCTCTGGACCCGGCTTGCCGCCGACGTGGCCGATGGCGCGAACGGCCTGCCACCGGCATTGCGCGCCCGCATCTTCTATCTCGCCGAGTTCACCCATCACCACAGCCGCCGCGTGCTGCGCGGCGAGGCCGGGATCTCGGCGCTGGTCGAGATCAACACCGCCGTGCTGCGCGGGCTGTCGAGCCGCCCCGACGAGGGCGCGGCCTGATGTCGGGGCTGGTGCTCAAGCTGGGGCCCGGCGAGCGATTGCTCGTCAACGGCGCGGTGATCGAGAATGGCGAGCGTCGTTCGCGGTTCTCGATCCTCACGCCCGAGGCCAACATCCTGCGACTGCGCGATGCGATCCGCCCGGGCGAAGCCAACACCCCGGTCCGCCGCGTGTGCTACATCGCGCAGCTGGTGCTGTCGGGCGACGTGCCGGCCCCGGCCGGCCATGCACAGATCCTGTCCGGGATAGAGCAGCTGAGCCAAGTGTTCCGCGACGCCGACAGCCGGGCGCTGCTCGCGGCGGCGAGCCAGGCGGCGGTCGGCGGCGAAAGCTATCGCGCGCTCAAGAGGCTGCGCGCGCTGCTGCCGCGCGAGGAACGGATGTTCCGCCTGTCGCCCGACCCGTCTTCGAACCCGCCCCCCGGTGCGTCATGAGCTTTCAGCCGGTGCTGCCGCTTTCCGGCTATGCCGGCTGGCGCTTTCTCGGGCGCAGCCTCGAGGCGCAGACCGAAAGCCACGCCAAAAGCCCGCGCGTGGCCAGCCTCACCGCGCATTTCCGTGACAACATCGCGCGGGTGCAGACCCCGGACGACCTCTTGAGCGACCGCCGCCTGCTGACCGTCGCGCTCGAGGCCTTCGGGCTGGGTGCGGATATCGATGCGACCGCCTTCATCCGCAAGGTCTTGGCCGACGGCACGACCTCAGGGGAGGCGCTGTCGAGCAGGCTCGCAGACAAGCGCTACGCCGCCTTTTCGCGCGCCTTCGGCTTTGGCGATCTCGGCCCGCGGACCGGCCTGCCGGCATTCGCCCAGGAGATCGTCACCCGCTACGAGCGGCTGAGTTTCGAGGCGGCGGTGGGCGAGCAGGACGATGCGCTGCGCCGGGCGCTCAACGCCGACGCCGCGATCGCGGAGGTGATCGAAGGCGCGTCTTCGGACAACGCGCGCTGGTTCGCGATGATGGGAAACGCGCCGCTGCGCTCGGTCTTCGAGGCGGCGATGGGGCTGCCATCCAGCTTTGCCAGCATCGATCTCGACCAGCAGCTCGAGCAGTTCCGCGACCGGGCCGAGCGGATCTTCGGCCTCTCGCGCTTCGAGGATTTCGCCGCGCCGGACGCGCAGGAAAAACTGGTGCGGCTGTTTCTGGTGCGCGAGCAGGCGGCGCAGGCCGCCGCTGCCGGTCCGGGCCAGATCGCGCTGATGCTGCTTCAGGGCTGAGACTTTGGCAGCGGCGACAGGATCCGGCGCAGCGCCGCGTGGCTCGCGGCGCAACCGGCGTCGCGTCGCGTCAAGAACGCGTCGAGTTCGGCGTGGCAGGCCAGCGCCCGGTCCACGGCCGGATCGGAGCCCGCCTGATAGAGCCCGGCCTGAATCATCGGCTCGGCCCGCGCATAGGCGCCGAGCAGGCGGCGCGCCTCGGCCAGCACCGCATTCTCGGGGCCGCTGGCCGAGGCCGGCAGCGCGCGAGAGACCGAGGCCAGAAGATCGACCGCGGGAAACCGGCCGCGCTCGGCGATGCCGCGATCGAGCACGACATGGCCATCGAGTACGCCGCGCAGCCAGTCGGCCACAGGCTCCTCCATGTCCGAACCGGCGACCAGCACCGTGTAGACCGCCGTGATGTCGCCTTGCCCGCCCGCGCCCGGCCCCGCCCGCTCGCACAGCTGCGCGATCGCCGCGGGGGTCGAGGCCGGAAAGCCGCGCAGGCTCGCAGGCTCCCCGGCGGCGGCGGCGATCTCGCGATGCGCCTCGGCATGACGCGTCACGCTGTCGATCAGCAGCAGCACCTGCCGCCCCGCATCGCGAAAATGCTCGGCCACCGCCGTCGCCGCCTCGGCGCAGCGGCGCCGCATCGAGGCGGCGCGATCCGAGGTGGCGGCAACCAGCACTGCGCGCGCCATGCCCTCTCCCAGCACCTCGGTCACGAAATGGCGCAGCTCGCGCCCGCGTTCGCCCACCAGCCCGATCACGATGATGTCGGCCTCCACCCCGCGCGCCAGATCGGCCAGAAGGGTCGATTTGCCGACACCGGAGCCGGCGAAGAGGCCAAGGCGCTGGCCCCGCACCAGCGGCAACAGCGTGTTGAACACGGCAAGCCCGGTGTCGAGCCGGAGCCCGAAGCCGCGCCGTGCCTGTGGCGGCGGCGGCGCGGCGCGACGGGCCCGCGGCACCGGCCCCGGCAGCAGCGGCCGGCCATCGAGCGGTCGACCGTCGGGATCGATCACCCGACCGATCCAGCCCTCATGCGGCGCAAAGACCGGATCGGGCCGCACACGCACCGGGTCACCGACCGCCACGCCCTCGGCCCCGCTCTCTGGCAGCAGCCGCGCCAGCGTCTCGCCCAGATGCACCACCTCGGCGGCAAGGCGCGTGCCATCGGCGCGGACCACCTCGACCCGCGAGCCGAGCCGGACCCGGCCGATCAGCCCGGAGACCAGTAGCGCCGCATCCCCGGCCTGCACGATGCGCCCCTGCGCGGAGCGCGCCGAAAGACGGCCCAGTGCCCGGGTGACGAGATCGACCTGATCGGTGTCCATGGCGAGGCCCTCCTTGCTGCCGCGAACCCGTTTTTAAGGAATCAGGCTTAATCGGGGGTTGAAGCGACCGAGGGAGAACCCCGCATGTACCAGTCGATCAACCTCTTCGACGCCGCCGCGACGCTGGCCCGCCGAAGCGGCGCGCGCGCCGCCGTCATCGCCGCCAACATCGCCAATGCCGATACACCCGGTTTTCGTGCGCAGGCGGTGGACGGCGTGGCGGCGGAGACCGGCTCGGGCGTCACGCTGCGCCGCTCGCGCCCCGGCCATCTGGGCGGCACCGGCGCCACGGAACCGCGCCTGTCCGATCGGCCGGGACCGGCCGCGCCGAACGGCAACACCGTTTCCCTGGAGACCGAGATGATGGCGGCGGCCGCGGCCAGATCGGATCATGGCCGCGCACTCGCGGTCTATCGCCACGCCATGGGCGTGATCCGCAGCAGTCTCGGAGGCCGGTGATGAGCGATTTCGACACCGCCATCGGCGCGGCGGCGAGCGGCATGCGCGCCCAGGCCGCGCGGCTGCGCCACGTGGCCGAGAACATCGCCAACAGCGACACCCCGGGCTATCGCCGCAAGACCGTGAGCTTCGAGGCCGAGATGGCGCGCGCGCGCCCCACCGGCAGCGTCGCCGCCGGGCCGGTCCGGCTCGACCAGAGCCCGCTGGAGCGGATCTACGACCCCGCGCATCCGATGGCCGATCCCGACGGTCACTACGAGGGCTCGAATGTCGACCTGCTGATCGAGATCGCGGATTCGCGCGAGGCGGGACGCGGCTACGAGGCGAATCTCAAGATGTTCGACCAGGTGAAGCAGATGTCGCGGGCGCTGCTCGACCTTCTGCGCCGGTAATCAAGGAGTATTCCGTCATGGAACTCGGCCCACTCGTCTCCCGGCATTACGCCGCCTCGAAATCCGCCACCACGCCCGAGCCGGGCGGCGATGGCGCCACGCTGGCCGCCGCGGCCCGGGATTTCGCCGCGACCATGGCGCGCGGCGAAGGCGCCGCCATGGCCGCGATGCAAGGCGGCGGCGACCCGCATGCCCTCGTGCAGTCCCTCGCTCAGGCCGAACTGGCGGTCGAGACGGTCACGACCCTGCGCAACAAGGTGGTCGAGGCCTATCAGGAAATCCTGAGGATGCCGGTCTGATGCCGCAGGAGCAGTTCTTCGACACGATGCGCCAGGGGCTCTGGATCGCGGTCACCGCGAGCCTGCCGATCCTGAGCGTCGCGCTGACCGCCGGGCTGGTGATCGGCCTGTTCCAGGCGCTGACCTCGATCCAGGAGGCGACGCTGACCTTCGTGCCCAAGCTCGCGGCGATCGTCGCGGTGTTCTGGGCCACGATGGGCTTCATGACCGCCACGCTCACCGCCTTCTTCCACGGGGTGATCGTGCCGCAGATCGCAGGGGGCTGAGATGGAGAACGCGGGCTACGCGACTCTGACGCGGCAATCGGGGCTGATGGCGCAGATGCGGATGGTGGCCAACAACGTCGCTAACACCGCCACCACCGGCTACCGGGCCGAGGGCATGATCTTTGCCGAGCATGTCGCCGCCACCGGCGATGGCCAGCCTTCGCTGTCGATGGCCAGCGCCAGCGTGCGGATGACCGATGCGACGCAGGGCGCGCTGTCGCGCACCGGCGGTGCCTTCGACCTCGCCATCGAGGGGCCGGGCTTCTTCCTCGTCGGCACGCCCGCTGGCGACCGGCTGAGCCGTGCGGGCGCGTTTACCCCCAACGAGCTGGGCGACCTCGTCACGCCGGAGGGTTATCCGCTTCTGGATGCGGGCGGCGCGCCGGTCTTCGTGCCGCAGGGCGCGGGGCCCGTGGCCATCGCCGCCGACGGCACGATCTCGGCCGGGGGCCAGCCGGTCGGGCAGATCGGGCTCTTCGCGCCCGAAAATCCGCGGGACCTGATCCGCGAGGATGGGGTGCGGTTCAGGACTGAGGCCGGGGTGATCCCGGTCGAGGGACGGATGGTGCAGGGCTTTCTCGAAGAGTCGAACGTCGATCCGGTGGCGCAGATCGCCCGGATGATCGAGGTGCAGCGCGCCTACGAGCTCGGCCAGAGCTTTCTCGACAGCGAGAACGAACGCATCCGCGGCACCATTGAAACCATGGGCAGGTAGGGACATGACATGAGAACGCTCCAGATCGCGGCCGCCGGCATGAGCGCGCAGCAGATGCGGGTCGAGGTGATTTCCAACAACCTCGCCAACATGAACACCACCGGCTACAACGCCCGCCGGGCCGAATTCGCGGATCTGCATTACCAGCAGATGGCCCGCCCCGGCACGATCAGCTCGGCCACCGGCACGGTGCTGCCCACCGGCATCCAGCTCGGGCTCGGCGTGCGGCCCACATCGGTGTCGATGATCGTGCAGCCGGGCGTCTCGGTGGCGACGGGGGGCGATCTCGACCTCGCCATCGAGGGCGAGGGCTATCTCGAGGTGACGCTGCCCGACGGATCGGCCGCCTATACCCGCGATGGCGGGCTCAAGCTCACCGGCGACGGGCTGGTGGTGACCTCGGACGGGCATCCGGTGGTGCCCAACGTCACGGTGCCGGCCGATGCGCAATCGGTCTCGATCAACGCCGAGGGCGAGATCTATGCGCATTTCCGCGACCGGGTCGAGCCCGAGCTTCTGGGCCAGTTCGCGCTCGCCGGTTTCCCGAATCCGCGCGGGCTCGAGGCGATCGGCTCGAACCTGTTCCGCGAAAGCCCCGCCTCCGGCCCCTCGCTCGCCGCCGCACCCGGCCAGGACGGTCTGGGAACCTTGCGGCAGGGCTATCTGGAGGAGAGCAGCGTCGACCCGGTCAAGGAGGTGACCGAGTTGATCGAGGCGCAGCGCGGCTACGAGCTGAACTCCAAGGTCATCTCCGCCGCCGACCAGATGCTCGGCGCCATGGTGCAGATCCGATGATCCGCCCCATCGCCCTGGTGGCGCTTCTTGCCGGGCCCGCCGCGGCCGAGATGGTGGTGGTGCCGGCGCGCACCCTGCCGCCGCGCACCATGATCGGCCCCGAGGATCTGCTGTTGCGCGATCTCGACGCGCTGGGCGCGGTCATCGACCCGGCGCGGATCATCGGGCTGGAGACGCGGGTCGCGCTCTATGCCGGCCGCCCGGTGCGGCCCGGCGATGTCGGCCCGCCCGCGACGGTGGGGCGCAACGCGATCCTGCCGCTGATCTACGAGGCGGCGGGGCTGCGCATCGTCACCGAGGGGCGGGCGCTGGACCGCGCCGGACCCGGCGACCTGATCCGGGTGATGAACCTCGCCTCCCGCGCCACCGTTACCGCCCGGATCGGGCCGGACGGGATGGCGCATGTCTCACGCTGACGGCCCGAATGGCCGTCCCCTTGGCCCCCGAAGCCGGGGCCGCCCCACGGCCCCGAAGCGGGCCGAACGCCGCGAGGACGAGATGCGCCTGACCCCCTTTCTGCTGCTTCTGGCCGCCGCGGCCTGCAACCGCGCACCGGTCGGACGGCCGCCCGCCTTCACGCCGCCCGAACAGAGCGGCGAGCGGCGCGCCATGCTGGCGCCGCCCGCCCCCTACATGACCGAGCTGCCGAGCCACCCGCCGCAGCTCGCCCCCGCCTCACTCTGGACCGGCGATCGCGGCTCGCTCCTCGGTGACAGGCGGGCGATGCAGCAGGGCGACATCCTCACCGTGGTGATCGAGATCGACGACAGCGCCGCGATCTCGAATGCCTCGGACCGCTCCCGCTCCGGCTCGGAATCGATGGCGGTGCCGAACCTGTTCGGCCTGCCGCAGCGAGCCGCGCGGCGCCTGCCCGAAGGCGCGACCCTCGATCCCGGGGTCGGGCTCAACAGCGCCTCGACCTTTTCGGGCGATGGCTCGGTGCGCCGCGACGAGCAGCTGGAGCTGCGCATCGCGGCCACGGTGACGCAGGTGCTGCCGAACGGCGTGCTCGCGATCGAGGGGCAGCAGGAGGTGCGGGTGAATTTCGAGCTGCGCGAGCTGATCGTCACCGGCTACGTGAACCCCGCCGATATCAGCCGTCTCAACCAGATCACCTATGACAAGATCGCCTCGGCCCGGATTTCCTATGGCGGCCGCGGCCAGATCAGCGACGCGCAGCAGCCGCGCTACGGCCAGCAGGTCGTGGATTCGGTGCTGCCCTTCTGAGGAATAACGATGAAAGCCCTGCTGCTTCCCCTGCTGCTCGGCGGCCTCGGCACCGGCGGCGGCGTCGGCGCGGCGCTGCTGCTCGCCCCCGCGCCGGACGCCGAGGAAGAGACCAGCTGCGCCGAATCCGAACCGGTGCAGGCCGCGCCCGCCCCCGCCGCGCCGCCGCCGGACGTGCCCAGCGCCTTCGCCAAGCTCAACAACCAGTTCATCGTGCCGGTGGTCGAGGAGGGCCGGGTTTCGGCCATGGTGGTGATGTCGATGAGCATCGAGGTGGTCGAGGGCGCGCAGACCGAGGTCTTCGCGCGCGAGCCACGGCTGCGCGACGGATTCCTGCGGGTGCTGTTCGACCATGCCAATCTCGGCGGTTTCGAAGGCGTCTTCACCGCCGCCGCGCCGATGCGCGAGCTGCGCGCCGGGCTGCTCGAGGTGGCGCGCGACACGGTCGGGGCCGAGCGGGTGATCGACGTGCTGATCACCGAGTTCGGGCGGCAGGACGTCTAGGGCCGCTCGACCCGCCGCGACGCGGCCCGCGCCCGTGCCTGCCGCGCATTCTCGACCATCCGCCTTGCCGCCTCACGTCGTCCGAAGGCGGGGCGCAGCTCCTCGATCGCCTTGTCGATCTCGACCCTGAGACGGGCCAACTCGGCCAGCAGGGCGCGGCGCCGGGTATCCGCCCAGCCCTGCCACAGCAGGTCGGCCCCGGCGCGCCGGGCCGGATCGATTTCCGGCCCCGGCGCGCGCAGCGGCCGCTCCAGCCCCCGGATCGTCCGATGCAGAGCCTCTTCCTCGGCCCGCAGCGTCACCAGACGACCCCGCTTCGCGTCGAAGACGGCCTCGGTCAGCCGCAGCAGCAGCTCGGGATCGCCCCGTCTCATCGACCGCGTCTCTTACGGCGCATCGCCTCAGCGAAACGGATCGCGGCGGCAACGGCGCGGTACTGCTCGGGCGCGATCTCCTGGCCGATCTCGACCGTGGCGTAGAGCGCCCGCGCCGAGGGCGGGTCCGACCGCAGCGGCACGCCCGCCTCGGCCGCCACCTCGCGGATTCGCGCGGCCATCGCGTCGACCCCCTTGGCCACGCAGCGGGGCGCGCCGCCGGCGGCCCGATCCCAAGCCAGCGCCACCGCGTAATGGGTCGGGTTGACCATCACCACCTCGGCCTTCGGCACCTCGGCGATCATCTGGCTCATCGCGATCTCGACCCCCTTCTGTCGCCTCTGCCCCTTCAGATGCGGGTCGCCCTCGCTCTCCCTGGTCTCGTCGGTGAGCTCCTTGCGGCTCATCCGGTTGTGGCGCAGATGTTCGGCGCGCTGGAACAGCAGGTCGAGCGCGCCGAGCGCCAGCGCCACCAGCAGCACGAGGCTCATCAGGCCGAGGCAGAGCCGTCCCATCTCGGCAGCGATCTGGCCGGGCGAAAGCTGCATCTGTCCCAGAAGCCGCGGCATCTGGCGCCGCAGGTAGATCGCGAGGACCACGCAGTAGAGCACCAGCTTGGCAAAGCTCTTGGCGAATTCGAACAGCCCGGCCCGGCCGAACTTGTTGCCCAGCCCCTTGATCGGCGAGATCCGATCCGGCTTGGGCCGGATCTTCCCGGGGGCAAAGACCAGCCCGCGCTGGGCCAGAACCGCGAGCAGCGCCAGCGCCGCCGGGGCGACGAACAGCGGCCAGATCGCGCCCGCCACGGCCCAGATCAGCCCGCCGGCGACCGCTCTGCCACCGCCCGCGAAGGCATCGCGGGCCAGGGTCCCGGCCCGGTCGAGCGGCGCCATCAGCGCCGTGCCCAGCGCTTGGGCGATCATCGGGCCGGCGGCGAGCCCGGCCAGCACCAGCCCGCCATAGCCGGCTGCGGTAATCAGGTCGGTCGAGCGCGGGACCTCGCCGCGCTTGCGGGCCTCGTCGAGCTTCTTCTGCGAGGGTTCGTGGCTTTTTTCGGCGGCGTCCTCGTTCCCGCTCATGGCCCGGCACCGAAGGGCACCCCCATGAAGCCCCACAGGGCGGCGCGCCAGATCGGCAACAGAAGCGGCGCGCTGAGCCACAGCAGCAGCAGCGCGCCGCCGGTGATTGCGGGCGCGCCGATGAAGGCGACCATCAGCTGCGGCATGGCGCGGTTGATGACGCCGAGCGTGAGGTTGTAGACCAGCGCCGCGATCAGGAAGGGCGCGGCGAGCACGAAGCCCAGGCCAAAGATCCGCGCCACCTGCGCCAACCCCGCCTCGGCCAGCGCCGCCGGGTCGGGAAACTGGCCCGGCGGCAGGATCTCGTAGCTCAGCAGCATGTATTCGGCGGCGCGCAGGTGCAGCCCCGACAGTGCGGCCAGCGCCAATCCGCCCAGGATCAGCACCTGCCCGATCGCGGGGGCCGGGTCCGTCGCCGTGCCGCCGGTGAGCTGCGCCAGCGAGGTCGATTGCGCCGCCATCGTGCCCGCGACCTGCAGCGCGACGACGAAGAGCCGCAGCATCAGCCCCAGCGCCAGCCCGGCGACGATCTCGGCCCCGCCCTGCGCCAGCCGCGCGCCCGCGCCGCCGGGCAGCGTCGCCATCAGCGGCGCGAGCATCGGCAGCAGCACGGCGGCAAAGCCCAGCGCCGCCGCGAACCGCACCCGCACCGGCACCAGCTGTTCGCCGAAGACCGGCAACAGCGTCGCCAGCGTTCCGACCCGCAGGAACACCAGCATCGCCGCCCAGAGCCCGTCGCGGCCCTGATCGAGCAGCAGGCTCAGCGCCGGATCGGTCATGCCGGCACCAGCCCGACGATGGCGGGGCGCGCATCGACGCCGATTTCCTCGAAGGAGAGCACCGGGTTGGGAATGCCCTTGGCGGCCATCACCGTGCGCAGGAACCGCCGCCTGCGGCTTGTGGTGACCAGCGCCGCGTGGTCGCCCTGCTCGGCGGCGCGGGCCATCTTGTCGGCGATGGCCTGCGCCAGCCGGTTGAAGGCCTCGGGCGGCAGCGCCACGTCCGAACCCCGGTCCGGCGCCATCTGGTGCGCGGCAAAGGCCTCCTCCCAATCGGGCGATAGCTGCACCAGCGGGATCGTTCCGTCGGCGCGCCTGAGCTCGGCCACGATCTGGAAGCCGAGCCGCTGGCGCACATGTTCGGCCACGGCCTCGGCCGAGGCATGCAGTTGCCGCCCCTCGGCCGAGGCTTCGAGGATCACCGGCAGGTTGCGGATCGAGACGCGCTCCTCGAGCAGCAGCCGCAGCACCGCCAGCAGCAGGTCCAGGGGCAGCCTGTCGGGCACCAGCTCGTCGAGCAGCCGGCGATTGGCCTCGGCCCGGGCCGCGTCGCTGAGATTGGTCATCTCGTCGAGCAACCGGCGCAGCGCCCGCAGCGTCAGCAGCCTCGGGAAGTTGCGCTTGATCACCTCAAGCAGATGCGTGGCCAGCACCTCGGCGGGCCAGACGGTGGTGAGGCCCGCCAGTGCGGCCTGCTCCTGCGCCTCGGGCGCGATCCAGCGCGCCGGCGCGCCATAGACCGGCTCGGCCACGCTCTCGCCCGGCAGCTCCTCTGCGGCCTCTCCGGTGAGCAGGGCCAGCACCTGGCCCGGGCGCAGCAGGTCGCGCTCCTGCTCGACGCCCTGCACCCGGATCACGTAGCCGCCCTCGGGCAGCCCCGCATCGTCGGTGAGCCGGATTTCGGGCAGCAGCAGGCCGAAGCGGGTGGCCACGTGGCTGCGTATCGAGGCGATGCGCGCGTCGAGCCCGGTCGCCGGGTCGAGCACCATCTCCACGAGGTCGGGCGCGAACTCGACATGGATGTCGTCGAGATCGAGCATGTCGCCCATCGAGGCCCCGGGCGCCGGCGCGACCGCCTCTTCGGGGTCCGGCCGGGCCCGCGCTTGCGCCTGTAGCCCGAGCCAGGCGCAGCCGCCCAGCACCACCGCGCCCAAGAGGAACGGCAGCGCCGGCAGCCCCGGCACCAGCGCGAAGAGCCCCAGAAGCAGCGCCACGGTGCCCAGCGCCGCCGGATGACGGCCAAGCTGCGCCACCAGCGCCAGGTCGGTGGCGCCGGTCGCGCCGCCACGCGCCAAGAGCAGCGCCGAGGCGACCGAGATGATGACGGCGGGGATCTGGCTCACCAGCCCGTCGCCGACGGTGAGGATCGCATAGGTCTCGAAGGCGCGGCCCGCCTCCATGCCATGCACCAGCGTGCCCATGACGAGGCCCATGACGAGGTTGAGCGCGGTGATCAGCAGCCCCGCCACCGCGTCGCCCTTCACGAACTTGGACGCGCCGTCGAGCGAGCCGAAAAAGGTGGTTTCGGCCTGTTCGCGGGCGCGGCGTTCGCGCGCCTCGGCATGGTCGATCGCGCCGGCCGACATGTCGGCGTCGATGGCGAGCTGCTTGCCCGGCATCGCGTCGAGCGCGAAGCGCGCGCCGACCTCGGCCATCCGGGTCGCGCCCTTGTTGATCACCACGAAGTTGACGATCAGCAGCACCCCGAAGACGACGATGCCCAAGAGCACCGAGCCGCCCATCACGAACATCGCGAAGCCCTCGATCACCCCGCCCGCGGCGCCGGTGCCGGTATGGCCCTGACCGATGATCAGCTTGGTCGAGGAGACGTTGAGCGACAGCCGCAGCATCAGCGAGGCGAGCAGCACCGTCGGAAAGGCTGAGAAATCGAGTGGCCGCTCGATGAACAGGGTCGTGGTGAACATCAGGATCGCGAGCGCGAAGCTCGCCGCCAGCCCGATATCGAGCACGATAGAGGGCATCGGCAGGACCATCATCACGATGATCGCCATCAGCGCCAGGGCCAGAAGGACCGTGGGCTGGAACAACACGCGGGGCGAAAGGGCTGGCATTCTCATCCCCCCAGCGGCACGAGCGAGCCGGGCGCGCGCCGAGCCTGCGCCGAAGGGGCCCGCAACAGCGGATAGGCGTTCACGCGCCGCAGCGCGGCGGGCGGCGCGGCCGGAACGGGTGAACCGGGCCGCGTCCTTCGGGCGGGCGCGGCGTTCGGCAGGCGATCTCCCGCTCGGCGCACCGAGGCGAGATGCGTCTCGAAAAGCTTGCGATAGCGCGTCGCGTGTTTCGGCGTGCGCGAGTGGTAGGCTCCGGCGGCGGCGGGCCATGTCCCGAACTCGCGATGCAACTCCGACAGGAAACGCGCGGCATAACGCGCGCCGGCCAACGGGTCGAACATCTCTTCGAGCGAAGCGAAATGCGCGCGATGCCAGCGCCAGTTGATCTGGAAACAGCCGACATCGAAGCTCACGGCGCCGCGCGCGCGGTGGCGGCGGGCATAGTCGAGCGCCGCGGCCGGGTCATCGAACCAGCGGCCCGCCCCCTCCATGTTCACGGTCCAGGGCCATGGGCGCAGCACCCCGTCGCGGCCGCGCCCCGTCTCGGTCCGGGTGATCGCGGCCAGCACCTCGAACGGCACGCCGGTCTCGGTCGCCGCCTGCCGCGCGGCGGCATCGCACAGCACCCATGGCGCGGTCCCGGGGACCGAGCCGCGCGCGGGAAGACCGGCCCCGAGGGCGAGACAGAGGATCAGGTGAGCCAGCCGCATCGCGCGCGCCTTCTGCTGCGTCTACGGGGACATCATTCACGGATCGGCATGAGAATAAGGTTAATCGTGCCTCATTCCGGCTCGGGATCGAGCGTGAAACGCGACATCAACCCGGTGGCGAGATCGCGCGCCGCGCGGGCCTCTTCGACAAGGGCCCGGCCCTGCGACAGGCTGGGCGCGGCGCCCGGGGCCGGCTCCGGCTCCGGCGGGGTGGCGGGACGGCGCGCGGCGATCGAGGCGGCCTCGAACAATGGATCGCCGCTTCGAGCCAGCCCCTCCCAATCGCCCGCGCGCCAAGCGGCCATGGGATCGGGGGCCAGCCTCGCCGCGTCGCGTTTCGTGTCCCTCTCAGCGCCTTCCTCCGCCTCCTCGGGTGCGATGAGCGCCGCTTCCCCCCCTTCGACCAAACCGGATGCGGCCCGGTCAAGCGCCATTTGCGCACGGCGGCGCAGCCCGTCGCGCTCGGCATCGCCGGGCAGGGCCGCGAGCCGCGCCAGCGCCGTTTCGGCAAAGCCCAGATCCAGAAGCCGGGCCGCGATGGCGGTCTCGGCGGGCTGCGTCAGCGGTCCGGGCGGCGGCGCAAAGACACGTTCGAGAAAGGCCGCCTCGTCGAGATCGCGGGTCATCGCGAGGAATGCCGCGCCGCGCAGCTCCCGCGCCAGATCAGGGTCGAAGGACATCGCATCGACGAGATCGAGCGCCGCCTCGTGCAGCCCCGTGGCGATCAGGGCCCGGGTCTCGCTCTGGGCCAGGATCAGGGCGGCAGGCTGTCCACGATGCTCGAACCGCAGCGCCCGCGCCAGCTCCAGCAGCCCCCCCGGCACCTCTTGCCCCTCCTCCAGCAGCATGTCGATCAGCCGTGACAGACCCTCCGGCGTCAGCCTCGCATCCTGTTCGGCGATCTCGGACAGCGCCTCGATCTCCGCCTCGGGCCCCTCCAGCGCCCCGGCGATCTCGGCCTCGGCATAGCGCGCCTCGAGCGTGTCGCCGGTGGGCGCCGCCCCGCTCCGTCCGAGGATCTCGTCGGCGCCGCGCGGGTCGCCTGCCGCGACGAAGAGCCGGGCCAGTCTTGCGCCCAGATGGCCGCGAAGCGCCTGCGGCAGCAGGCGAAGCTCCGCGATGGCGGCGGTGCGGGCGATCTCCGGCATGGCCTCGACGCTGCCGCGGGCCAAGGCTCCCCAGAGCGCCGTCGGGCCGAGGCAGGCCTGTGTTTCGGCAAGGGGGCCGGGATCGCCGATCGGCCCGTCGACCAGCCGGGCAAGAAGCGCCAGCCAGACGCGTTCGCGCGATCCGGTTCCGTCGATCGCCAGCACCGCCCGCGCCTCCTGACCGAAGCCGTGACGGATATAGAACCGCGCCAGCGCCTCTGGCGCCCCCGGCGGCACGCGGCCGAAATCCCCCGCCATCGCGTCGCGCAGCGCCCTGTGGGTTCCGGCAAAATCGGCATCCGGCAAGGTCCCCTCCGCGAGCGCGAAGTGGTCGGGGTCGGGACAGGGCGACGGCGCGGCGGTGCCGTCGGCGACGTCGAAGCCGCTGCGGGCCGAGAGGCCGGGCACCGGCGTACCGGTCGGCACGGGGAGCGATGGCGGATCGCTCACCACCGGCGCGAGGCTCTCTGACGCATCCAACAGACCCTGACTCGCGGCCCGTGCGACGCCTTCGAGCAGGGCACGCCGCGTCGTATCGAGCTGGGCCAAAAGACCCTGCCCCAAGTGGTCCTTCGGCTCCGACTGTACTACTCGGGGAAAGGACAAGCGAAGCGGCGGCGGCGAAGCGGCGGTTTCGAAGATCACGGGCAGCAGGGCGGGCTGCCGGGGCGCCGGTGCCTCGATCGAACGTTCGAACCGGCTGCCCGGCGGCGGCGGGCCGTCGATGATGTCGATCACCAGGCGGTCGCGCCACAGGAACGCGTCGGCGTGACAGGGCGCGCAGGCCAGCCGCAGCCGCAGGCCGCCCGGCACCGGCTCGACCGAGGACACCCGGTCCCTCTGGATCTTCTCGAACACCGTGGTGGCGTCGAATCGGGCCGTTTCGGCGCCGAGCCGCAGCGCATAGCCGCCCGGCTCCCGGCCCAGCCGCCAGTCATCGCCGGGCGGGATCTCGGCCACGATGCGAATGCGATCGGGATGTTCGCCCGAGCGCAGCCCAAGCTCCTGTGCGACGGCGGGCTCGGCCGCCCATGCCAGCACCGCCAGCAGCGCCGCCCGCCTCACGCGGCGTCCTTCGTGGCCTTGAGCGCCTCTTCCAGCTCGGTGAAGCCGGGCCGGTTGTGGCCGGGGGTGTTCTGACGCCCGACCTCGATGCAGATATTGGGGGCATGGCGGTGCAGGTTGGCGATCAGCACCTCGCGGATCAGCTGGTGAAAATGCAGATCCTCCTCGATCACGGTCTTGAGCTTGGCCGCGAAGGGCCCGACGAAGCCATAGGCGAGGAACACGCCGAGAAAGGTGCCGACCAGCGCGCCGCCGATCATCTTGCCAAGCACCTCGGGCGGCTGATCGATCGAGCCCATGGTCTTGATCACGCCCAGAACGGCGGCAACGATGCCCAGCGCCGGCAGCCCGTCGGCCACCGATTGCAGCGCATGGATCGAATGCTCGGCATGGTGCCGGTTCGCTTCCATCCGCTTGTCGAGCACCTCCTCGACCTGGTGCGGGTCGTCGTAGTTCATCGAGGCCGCGCGCATCGTGTCGCAGATCAGCGCCACCGCCTCGGCGTCGGACTGGATCTTGGGATACTTGCCGAACACGGACGATTCGGCCGGCGCCTCGATATGTTCCTCGACCGCGATCGGGTTGGCGCGGGCGATCCGTATCAGCTCGAACAGCAGGCACAGGAGATCGCGGTAATCCTCGTGTTTCCATTTCGGTCCCTTGAAGACGCGACCGACATCCTTGAGCGTGTGCTTGATCGCCGCGCCGTCATTCGAGATCACGAAGGCGCCGATCGCGGCGCCGCCGATCATGATCATCTCGAAGGGCAGCGCCTTCAGGATGATGCCGAGCTTGCCCCCGGCAAGCATGTAGCCGCCAAAGACCATGACGAAGATGATGACGATGCCGACGAGACCGATCACGGGCGGGGCTCCTTCAAGGCGGACGCCGGAAGATGGCGCCGCTCAGGAGATCGCAGAACGGGGTTAAGGTTTCCTCGACGCCGGCGTCTTCGGCGCCCCTCTCACTGCGTCGGGGCGAGCGCGTTGCGCCCGGCCATGATCGCCGAGATCGAATAGGCGGTGGCGGGATCGAGCAGGCTCATCACCGGGGCGGCGGCCTCGGGCCGCATCCGCCCCACGAATCCGGCGGCGAAATCCGGGGCCATCTGCTCGAACAGCCGCGCCGCCTCCTCGGGGCGCATGTTCTCGTAGACGGCGGTGAGCCGCGTGAGATCGGTTTCGGCCGCGCTCTCGGAGAGCGCGAGCGTGTCCTCGAGCCGGGCCTGCGCCGCGTCCAGCGCGGCGAGCTTCTCCTCCAGCTCCGCCTCGGCGAGCCGCAGCGCCCGCATCCGATCCTCGATCCGGCCCTCGCGGGCGGTGATCCGCGCCTCGCGCGACTGGAACGCCTCGAGGAGCCCCGCCGTATCGGTCGCGGCGGCGCAGCTTTCGGGCGCGTCCGATCCGGAAGGCTCCAGCGCCTGATCCCGCGTCGCGACATCGCGCGCGAGCCCCACCGCGCGGGCGCGCCAGTCATCGCCCGAAAGCCGCAGCAACGCCGAGGCGAGCAGCAGCCCCGCCACCACCGGCAGGACCCGCCTGCGCCGGGCCTGGCGCTTAGGCGTAGGGGCGCCGCTCATCCGCGCGCCCGCGCCGCTGCGGGCTCCTTGATGAAGACGGGCTTGGCCGGGGCGCGATCGGGCATCTCGGTGCCCGGCGGCTCCGGCAAGTCGTGCAGCGACGCCATCAGCAGTTCCAGCCGCCGCGCCGCGGCCTCGGCCCGGGCACTGGCCGAATCGATCCGCGCCGCCTGATCCCTGGCGGCGCCGCCAGCCCGGCCCAAGGCCTGCTCGAGTTCTTCGGCCTGCAGCGCCAGCTGCGCCACGGCGCTGCCCACCCCCTCCTCCAGATCGGTGAAGCGGCGCAGCCGCCGCGACAGCATCGCGCAATAGAGCGCGGCGCCCAGCGCGCCCGACAGCAACAGCACGTCGGAGACCCAATCCATGGCCCTTCCTCCCTCAATCGAGCACGAACTCCATCACCAGCAGGTCGCGCACGCGCCCCGCCCCCGCCACCACCTGCACCCGCCGCAGCATCTGCGCCCGCAGCCGGGTCAGCGCCGCCGGATCCTCGAGATCGGCCAACTCGACCGCCCGCAGATAGGTGTTGAGCACGTCGACGATGCGCGGACGCAGCGATTCGACCTCGGCGGCGTGATCCGGCGCGACCTCGATCTGCGCCGCAAAGCGCAGCAGGCGGCGCCCCGAACCGGGCGGCAGGTTGATCACCAGCGGGTCCAGCGGAACGAAGCTCGCGGGCGTCGCCTCCGGCATGGCGGGCGCTTCGCTCCCGGGCGCCTCCACCGTGCCGCCGCCCAGCATTCCCGACGACACCGCGAAGAATCCGCCGCCGCCACCTGCCAGCGCCAACACCAGCCCGAGGATCAGCGGCAGCCCGCGCTTCTTGCGCGGTGTGTCATCTTCCTGCGGCGGGAGATCGGCGGCGGTCATCGGCGGGTCCTCCGGATCGGCTTTGTCCCAGTTAGACCGGCAACGACTAACCGATTGTTAATCCTGATCCCGCAAGCAGGGGGGACACGCGGCAGTCGCCGCCCCGCATCGGAGCCCTGCCCTTGGCCAACGTCCTCACCGCCTGGTCGCGCCTCGACAAGAAACGCCGCCTCGTGGCGGCGCTTGCCGGGCTCGCCGTCTTCGCGGCGGTGATCGCCTTGGCGCGCGGCCCCGGCCCGGGGCCGATGGCGCTCCTCTATGCGGGGCTCGAACCGGCCGCGGCGGGTGAGGTGGTGACCGCGCTCGAAGCGCGCGGCATCCCCCACGAGGTGCGCGGCCCGGCGATCTGGGTGCCGCGATCGGAGCGCGATTCGCTGCGCATGTCGCTGGCGGCGGAGGGGCTGCCAACGGCCGGCGGCGCGGGCTACGAGCTGCTCGACGGGCTGTCCGGCTTCGGCACCACCAGCCAGATGTTCGATGCCGCCTACTGGCGCGCCAAGGAGGGCGAACTGGCGCGCACGATCCTCGCCGTGCCCGGCATCACCAGCGCCCGGGTGCATATCGCGCGCCGCGACAGTGGCCCGTTTGCCCGCGCGGCGGAGGCCGGCGCGGCGGTCACCGTGGGCACCGCCTCCGGCGCCCTCGCGGCGGAACAGGCCGAGGCGCTGCGCCATCTCGTCGCCTCGGCGGTGCCCGGCCTGGCGGCGCGGGACGTCGCGGTGATCGACGCGGCGGGCGGGCGGCTCGCGCGGTCCTCGGACGAGAGTCGCGATGCCGACAGCCGCGCCGAGGCGCTGCGCGCCCGGGCCGAGCGGATGCTCGCGGCCCGGGTCGGACCCGGCAACGCCGTGGTCGAGGTCAGCGTCGAGACCGTCACCGAGCAGGAGCAGATCAGCGAGCGGCGGATCGACCCCGAGAGCCGCGTCGCCATCTCGACCGAGACCGAGGAGCGCAAGGACAGCGCCTCGGGCGGCGGCGGCGCGGTCACCGTCGCCTCGAACCTTCCCGATGGCGACGCGGCCGAGGAGGGCCGAAGCAGCGAAGGCTCCGAAAGCCGGGCGCTGACCAATTACGAGGTGTCGGAGACCAGCCGCGAGGTGCTGCGCGCCCCCGGGGCGATCCGCAGGCTCTCGGTCGCGGTGCTGGTGAACGACGCCGAGGGGACGGCCGAGGACGGCACGGTGAGCCGGGTGCCGCGCTCCGAGGACGAGCTGGCCGCGCTCGAGGCACTGGTCGCCTCGGCGGTGGGGCTCGACCCGGCGCGGGGCGACGTGCTGACGCTGCGCTCGCTCGCCTTCGAACCGGCGGCGGCGCCCGGCACCGCGGCGCTCGACCTGCCCGCCGGGCCGCCGCTGGACCCGCGCATGCTGATCCAGACCGGCGTTCTCGCCGCGGTGGCGCTGATCCTCGGGCTGTTCGTGCTGCGCCCGATCCTGGCCTCCGGTCGCGCCGCCGCGGCCGGATCCGCCGAGGCGCTGTTGCCGGCGATGGCCGCGCCGGGGCAGGAGGTGTTGCCCGCGGCCGTGGCCCCGCCCGGTGCCACGCGTCTCGGCCCGATGGATGAGACCGAAACCGAGCTCGATCCGCTCGACCGGCTGCGCCGGCTGATCGATGAACGACAGGATGACACGATCCAGATCCTGCAGAGCTGGGTCGAAGAGAGCGACGAGACGGAGCGCTCGCCATGACCCCCCGGCCGCTTCTGTTCGAGAGCTTCGACGCCACGCCGATCGAGCCGGAGGGGCCCGGCCCCGAATGGCAGGCGGGCCATGACGCGGGCTTCGACGCCGGGCGGGAGGCACAGCGGCTGGAGGCGGCCGCGCTGTCGGAGCGGCTGGTGGCGCGGATCGAGGACATGGCCTTTGCCCATGCCGAGGCACGCCTGGGGCTGCTTTCGGGGCTGGAGCCCTTGTTCGAGACGATGCTGGACCGGCTGCTGCCCGGCCTGGCCGAGACCGTGGCTGCGGTCCAGCTGCGCGCGGCCCTGATGGAGGCACTTCAGGCCGATCTCGCGGCGCCGCTGGAGCTGTACCTCCCCGAGGCGGAGATCGACACGGTTCGGCCGTTGCTCGACGCGATGGGCTGCGACTGGCTCACGCCCTGCCCCGATCCCCGGCTCGGCCCCGGCGAGGCGGCGATCCGCGGGCCGTCCTTCGAGACACATCTCGATACGGGGGCGATGCTCGACACCGCGCGAGAGGCCCTGTCGGCCCTGTGCGCGCCCAAGAAGGAGAAGTTGAGACATGGATGAGCCCGCCGTTTCCGTCCGACCCCCGACGCATCCGCTGCACGCGATCCCGGTCGAGATCACCGTCTCGGTCGGTCGCGCCCGGCCAAGCCTCGGTACCTTGCTGGCGCTGGGCCAGAACGCGGTGCTGCCGCTCGATCGCAAGCTCGACGACCCGGTGGAGCTGTTCGTCGGCGGTCGCCTGATCGCGCGCGGCACGCTGGAAGAGGTGCAGGGCGGTGAGCCGGGTCAGCTGGCGGTGCGGCTGACCGAGGTGGCGGGCGCCGGCGGCGACCTGACGTGAGGCCGCTTCTCGCCGCGGCGTTCCTGCTGTTGCTCGCGGCGGGACCGGTTGCGGCGCAGGAGCTGTCGCTTGATCTGGGCGACGACCGCTCGCTCGCGGCGCGGTCGATCCAGCTCATCGCCCTCGTGACGCTGCTCGGCCTCGCGCCGGGGCTCGCGATCATGGTCACCTGCTTTCCCTTCATCGTCACGGTGCTGTCGATCCTGCGGCAGGCGATCGGGCTGCAGCAATCGCCGCCCAACATGCTGATCGTCAGTCTGGCGCTGTTCCTGACATGGTTCGTGATGGACCCGGTCTTCTCCGCCGCATGGGAGCAGGGCGTGCGCCCCTATCTGAACGAGGGCGTGGCGCTGGAGACCGCCCTGCCCCGCGCCATCGATCCGTTTCGCGGCTTCATGGCGAACCGGACCATGCCGGATACGTTCGCCGAACTGGCGGCGCTGCGCCCTGCCACGGAGGCCCCGCGCGGGACCGGCGACGCGCCGCTTTCGCTGCTCGTCCCCGCTTTCCTGCTGTCCGAGATCGAGCGGGCGTTCCAGATCGGTTTCCTGATCTTCCTGCCGTTCCTGATCATCGACCTGGTGGTGGCGGCGGTGCTGATGTCGATGGGCATGATGATGGTGCCGCCGGCCATCGTCTCGATGCCCTTCAAGCTGGCGTTCTTCGTGGTGGCCGATGGCTGGAGCCTCGTCGCGGGAAGCCTGGTGCGCAGCTATCAGTGATCGCCTGCACTGCCACCTCGGCATCGATCTGAGACCCTAGATCGGGCCTTTTGGGGCCCTGTATCATGCTCTGCCACTTCCGCCCTAGCGGACGATGAACTCCGCATGCAGCGCGCCCGCGGCGCGAATGCTCTTGAGAATGTCGATCATGTCATGTGGCGCCACGCCCAGCGCGTTGAGCCCGGCGACGAGCTGCGACAGGGAGGTGCCGCCCGCCACCTCGGCCAGTCCGATCCCCGGCTCCTGCCGGATCTCGGCCTCGCTGCGCGGCACCACGACCGTCTCGCCGGGGGAGAACGGGTTCGGCTGGACCACCACCGGGGCCTCCTCGACCGAGAGCGTCAGGTTGCCCTGGCTCACCGCGACGCGGGAAATCCGCACATCCTCTCCCATCACGATGGTGCCGGAGCGTTGATCCACCACCACCCGGGCCCGGATCTCGGGCTCCACCAGCACGTTTTCGATCCGGCCCAGCGCATGGGCGGTCGTCGGCATGTTCATGCCCGCGATATCGAGCCGCACCGTGCCGGCATCGGTCATCAGCGCCACCGCGCGACCGAACTCGGCGTTGATCGCCCGCTCGATACGGCCTGCGGTGGTGAAATCGGGACTGCGCAGCGCCAGGCGCAGCTCGGACAAGTTGCCGAAGTCGAAGGCCACCTCGCGCTCCACCTTGGCACCCGCCGGAATCACCCCCGCCGTGGGCACGCCCTGCGTCACCCGGGCAGCCTCGCCTTCGGCGGTGACGCCGCCAGCGATGATCGTGCCCTGCGCCACGGCATAGATGTCGCCATCGGCCGCGTTGAGCGGCGTCATCACCAGCGTGCCGCCCAAGAGCGACGAAGCGTCTCCGATCGCGCTCACCGTCACGTCGATCGGCGAGCCCGCGCGCGCGAAGGGTGGCAGGCTCGCCGTGACCATCACGGCGGCGACGTTGCGGGGCCGGAACTGCTCGCCCGACACGTTGACCCCGAGCCGCTCGAGAATGTTGGTCATGATCTCTTCGGTGAAGGGCGCGTTGCGCAGCCCGTCGCCTGTCCCTGCAAGCCCGACCACGAGCCCATAGCCCACGAGGTCGTTCTCGCGCACGCCGTCGAACTCCACCAGATCCTTGAGCCGCACCGGCGCCGCCGTCGCCGGTAAGGCGCCGCAGCCCAGGAGCGCCGCGATGAGCAGCGCCCTCATCTCAGATACCGGGTCAGCGACAGCTCCGAGAGCCGCGCCGTGAGCATGTAATGGGTCTCGAGCTGGGTCTGGATCTCCTGCAGCGCGGTCGCCGTCGCATAGGGATCGGCGGCGGTCATCCGGTTCTGCATCAGGCCGAGCGCCGTGGCACGGGCGGCGTGGCGCGTGGATGTCGCCTCGACCGTGGCCTCGGCGGCGCCCAGCGCCGCCCGGGTTTCGGTCATCCCGGAGGCGGCCGAGAGCAGCATGGTGCCGGCCTCGCGGATCAGCGCCCCGCGCGCCGCGCCGCCCATCGCTTCGGCCTCGCCCGCCAGCGTTGCGAGCGCCAGCGCCTTCATCACCGTACGCGGCGCCGGATCGTCGGCCCGGGCCGCGAGCGTCACCGTCACGCCCGCGCCGACCCGTGGCGTCGCATGACCCTCGGCATCGCCGAGATAGCCTGCGCTTTCGAACCCGCCCTCCGGCGTGTCGAACCAGTCCGACACCGCGATGCGCAGGGCCTCGGCACCCGGCTGCGGCGGCAGGGTCGCGCGGATCGCGTCTAGCATCTCGCCGGGCGGGGTCAGCGCGGTCGCGTCGCCGTCGCGCCCGGCGAAAAGCGCGGTGCCGCCCATGCGCCGGTTCAAGGCGGAGACGACAGCCTCGAAACCCTGCTCCGCCGAACGGCCCATATTGGAGAGCACGCCATCGCTGCTGGTTTCGCCCACCAGGACGAGTTGCTCCGCGAGCGCCTCGCGCAGCCCGTCCAACTCCCCGAGCGTGGTCTGCATCAATGCGAGCCGCTGACCGGTTTCGGCGGCGGCGCGGCCATAGGCCTCGGTCGCGCCATGGGCACTGCGCGTGGTGGCGAGGCGGGTCACGTCGCGGCCCATTGCCGCGACGGGATCGGTGGCGCGACCCGAGGACAGCGCCGAGACCAGGCCGTCGAGCCTGTGGCGCAGCGCGACGCCCTGGTTGCGCATCAGGAAATGGCGGCTGCCGTCGCCAAGCGAGGTGAGGCTCATGGTCAGATCTCCATCAGGCGGTGGATCATGGATTGCACCACCTGCATCACGCGGGCATTGGCCGCATAGCTTTCCTCGATGCGCAGCAGGCGCTGCATCTGCTGGTCGCTGTCGACACCGCCGGCCAGTTCGGCCGCGTGCAAGCTGTCGCGCCTGGCTTGGGCGAAGCCCAGCACCTCCTCGGCCCCGAGCCTGTCGGCGCCGATCCGGGCCGTGAAACGCGCGGCATGGGTGGCCGCGCCGGCGCTGCTGCCCTCGCCGTTCGAGAGGCGCGGCGCGGCCAGCGCATCGAGCCAGCGACCGATCTGCGCGGCGTCACCCGTAAGGCCCGGCGCCGTCGCGCCGACCCCGCCGCGCAGACGCCACAGCGCGCCGCCCCGTGCGGGATCGACGGCCGCGTTGACCGCGATGCGTCCGGCAAGCCCTGCCCCGCCCCCGGGGTCGAGCGTACCGCCCGCCTCGGTCAGAAGCCCGGCCTGCCCGGCGCCGCGACCGGGATCGGCCGCCGCCGTCTCGAACCGGGCGATCAGGTCGCGTGCCAGCGCGTCGAGCCCCGCCTGCGCCGCGGGGAGGACCGTGTCGCGCAGCGCGAACGCGGCGCCGAGCCCGCCGCCCCCCGTCCGTCCGAAGCCATCCGCCTCGCTGCGCGCGACCGGCTCGCCATTCCGCGTGAGACCGGAGAGCGCGCCGCCGGCAAAGCTCATTTCGGGGGTGATCAGCGGCGTGGGGGTAAAGCCGAACTCGGCGGCGCGGCCGTCGATCAGCATCACCCCCTGCGCCGAGATCAGCGCCACCTGCCCCGCCGGACGCGCCATCTCGCGCAGCGGCACGATTTCGGACAGGGCGTCGATCACCACCTGCCGCTGATCGATCAGGGCCGCCGGATCGCTGCCAGTACCGCGGGCACGGGCGATGTCGGTATTGAGCCGTTCCACGCGGGACAGGCCCTGATTGAGAGCGGCGACCTGCGCGGCGATGTCGCCATCCGCCTCGGCCCGCATCTCCGAGATCGCGGCGCTGCCGTCGTTCAGCGCGCCGGTGAGCCCGTCGAGCGCCGTGAGCACGTTGGAGAGCCTGAGATCGGAGCCGGGATCGGCAGAGGCCGAGATCAGCGCCGTGTTCAGCGCGTCGATCCGGCCCGGCAGAGAATCCGCCTCGCCGATCGCGCCGAGCCGCGTCTCGAGGCGCGACAGCGCCGTGGAGGTGGCGCGGTCGGCCGAGAGCCCCGCATCGGCCCGGCGCCGGTCGGCGAGCAGCGCCCGATCGAGCTGCCGCACCACGGCTTCGACCCGCACCCCGGCCCCGCGCCCGCCCACGGCGCGGGCCGAGAGCACGGTCTCGCGCGGGGCGTAGCCCTCGGTCATCGCGTTGGCGAGGTTCGAGGACACGGTTTCGGCCATGCGGGCGCTGGCGGTCAGCCCGCTCAGCGCGTTGGACAGCGAATAGGACAGGCCCATGACTGGTACCTCCTTTCGGATCAGCGCTTGAGATTGGTGGTTTCCTGCAGCATTTCATCGACGGTCTGGATGACCTTGGCATTGGTGGAATAGGCGCGCTGGGTCTGGATCAGCTGGGTCAGTTCGGAGGCGACGTCGACGGTCGATTCCTCGCGCGCGAAGCCGACGATGTCCCCGGTGGGGCCGTCGCCCGCGTTCCACAGCAGCATGTCGCCGCTGTCGCGGGTCAGGGTGTAGGACTGGCCGTCATGGGTTTCGAGCCCGTTGGGATTGGGCACGTCGACGAGCGGGACCTGATAGATGCGGCGGCTCGCGCCATTGTCATAATAGGCATGGACGAAGCCGCCGGGATCGACCTCGACGGAGGTCATGTTGCCGGTGGCGGCGCCGTCGCGGCTGATCGTCAGGGGCGAGAACAGCGCCGCGAGCTGCGACAACCCGCCGGAGACGTCTCCCGCGCCGATATTCACCGAGATCGGTCCGCCCGCCACCTCGATCTCGAAGGCACCGGTTTCGGGATCGTAGTCGCCGCCCAGCGTCGCCGTGGCAGAGAGAAGCGCCCCGCCCGCCTCGCGGCTGTCCTCGAAGGTAAGGGTGTATTCGCCCACAAGCGTATCGCCTGCGGCGCCGTCGGTGATCTGCATCACCCATTCGTTCGTCGGCGCGCCGCCCGCCGCCGGCAGGCTCGGCGTGAAGGTCAGGCCGAGCTGCTGCGTGGTGCCGAGATTGTCGTAATACTCGACCGTCAGCTCCTCTGGCAGGCCCTCGGCGCCGTCCTGCGTCGAGGTGGCGGGCAGGTTGACCGCGAGCGTCACCTCGGTGGTGGGAATGCCCGAGAGCTGCCCGGCGGGCACGCGCACCGGCTGCAGCCCGCCGATCGTGTCGCGTGGAAAGGTGCCGATCGTCCCGTCGAGCCCGGCGGGCCAGCCCAGCAGCGTCTGCCCGTCCGGCGTGCGCAGGTAGCCCTCCTCGTCGGCGCGGAACGAGCCGGTGGTGGCGAGCCGGAAATCCGCATCGTCGCCGCCGATGATCGCGGTGGCGCTGACCGGCAGGAAGCCGCGGCCGCGCACCGCGAGATCGGTGGGGTTCGATGTCGAAGAGAGCGCGCCGCTTTCGTCGACCAGCCGCTGCGACGTGGTCGCCACCCCGCCCGCCACGTAGCGGCCCGGCCCGCTGCCCATCATCAGAGAATGGAAATCGGTGGTGGCGCGGCGATAGCCGAACGTGGCCGAGTTGGCGATGTTGTCGGAGATCGTCGCCAACCGGTGGGCATTGGCCGCGAGACCGGAGACGCCGGCGCTGAGAGAGGAGGAGATCGTCATGGTGACCTTTCCGGTGAAACGGGTGGAGCCTGTCCCTTTCCGACCTACAGCGCCGGGCTTAAGGCGGCGCTAATGGCGGCGCAGCAGCGTGATCTCGAGCCGATCGCTGCGCGGCGCGGCGGGCCCCTCGGCCGAGGGGTCGCGGTCGCCAAGACCCGTGACGCGACGCATCCGCGCGGGGGCGAGCCCGGCCGCGACCAGCCCCGCGCGCGCCGCCTCGGCCCGGCCCGAGGACAGGCGCCAGACCGGGTTGTCGGCCAGCACCACCGGCCGCGCGGCCAGATGCGCCGCCACGGCGACCGGGTTCTCGACCAGGGAGGCAGCCTGCGCCACGAGCCCCAGAAGCAGGGTCGTGACCGGCAGCGGCGCGGTCTCGCCGGGGGCGAAGATCGGCGCGCCCGGGCGCGCGAAGATCTCGATCACCAGCCCCTCGTCGGTCAGCCGCGTCACCACGTGGCGCAGCGCCTCGCGCGCGACGAGGCTTTCGCCACCGCGGCCGAGCAGCACCTCCTCGATGTCGCGCAGCGCCGCCACCTCGGCGAGGGCGGCACCCTCGCCCGGCGGTCGTGGCGGGTCGTCGGCGAGAGGCGGCAGGGCCGCGGGACTCCCCCCATCGACGCCGGAGGCGCTGAGCCGTTCGCTGCTGGACAGGGAATCGCCCGCGAGCACCTTGTCACCGCCGCCCGAGGTGCGGCTGATCGCGATGGTCGGGGCGAAGTAGTCGGCCAGCCCCTTGCGCTGCTGCTCGGTGGTGGCGTTGAGCAGCCACATCAGCATGAAGAAGGCCATCATCGCGGTGACGAAATCGGCATAGGCCACCTTCCAGGCGCCGCCGTGATGGCCGCCGCCGGCGACGACCTTCTTGCGCTTGATGACGACCGGCGCGTTCTGTGCTGACATGCGCTCCCCCCCGGGCCGGAGCGGCCCGAGGCCCGAATGCTAGCGCCCCGGGGTTAAGCGCGGGTGTAGCCCCCGGGGCGCGACGCCTATCCCTGCCGAGACCTGCGGGCCACCGGCGTCACCAGGGTCTCGGGACGGCGCGCCTCTGCCGCCTCGAACAGCGAGAAGGTCTGGTTCACGTAGTTCACCGCGCCCGAGATCAGCTCGAGATATTCCAGCAGTTCCGGCGTGCGCTGCGCCTCGACCATGGCCACGCCGCGATCCTGCGGCAAGGTTTCGAAACAGGCATAGAACAGCGGATCGCCGCGCGCGATCTTCAGCGGCTTTTGCGGCTCGTGCCATTCGAAGGCCCACATCAGCGGCCGCGGCCAGACATTGATCGGAAAGCGTCCACCGAAGATCGTGCCGGGCAAAGGTTCGCGGCTGTAATGCATGAAGGGCGCGACCTGGCTCATGTACACCGGCTCGTCGCACAGGAACAGATAGGGCAGGGAGAGCTGGAGCGTCGGCACGCCGGGGTGGCGCCATTCGGCCTCGCCGACGAGATGCAGCTTGTCGCCGAGCTTGTTGGCGCGGATCGTGCTCGCCGCGCCGTTCAGGTTCCTCAACACCGGCTTGCCCTTATCGTCGCGGGCGAAGCCGATATGGATGTCGAAGGGGCAGCGGATCAGGAAATGGCGGCTTTCGAGGTTGATCACCGCCGGGCAGCGCGAGGCCGATTTGGCATGGCTGCGGTCGAGATCCACCGAGCGCACCCGTTCCGGCGGGGCATAGATGATGCCGGCCTTGGTCTCGTTCAGGCACCAGCCGACCGTGACCGGGCCGCTGTTGGAACCGGTATCGCGGGTATTCTCGAAACGGACGGACAACTGCATGAAACGAACACCTCGAAGCTCTGTTGGAGGCGGACCATGCCCGACCACGAGGGGCTGTCAAAGCCCCAATCGCATCAGAGCAAAGCCGAGAGCCCGTCCCAGCACAGCTTGAGACCGACGAGGACGACCATGGCGTACATCACCGGATAGAAGATCTCGGCCCGCATCCTGCGGACCACGAAGGCCCCCGCCAGCGTCGCCGCGACCGCGAGCGGCAGCAGGGTGGCCGCCGCGGTGAGATTGGCCGCGTCGAACTGCCCCAGAAAGGCGTAGGGGATCACCTTGATGGCGTTCACCACGGCAAAGAAGATCACGCTGGTACCGGTATAGAGCCGCGGATCGAGCCGGAGCGGCATCGCGTAGACCTGGTACGGCGGACCGCCCGCATGGGCGACGAAACTGGTGTAGCCCGCGAGCGTGGCCCAGAGCGAAGCGCGCATGATGCTTTCGGACCGGGGCGCGGCGCGGCGCGCATGGCCCGACAGCAGCCAGCGTGCCGAAAAGGCCAGCGCCACCACGCCGACGATCAGCCGCACCGCCGCGTCCGAGACCAGCGCCGCCGTCAGCCAGCCGATGCCGATGCCGATCGCGGCCCCCGGCAGCATCCGCTTGAGCGTGCCGATATGGTACTGGCCACGCCAGGCCCAGAGACTGATCGCGTCCATCACCAGAAGGATCGGCAGCAGGATACCCGCCGCCTGCACCGGCGGGATCGCCAGCGCCATGATCGGTACGCCCAAGAGCGCCAGCGCGCCGCCCAGGCCCCCCTTGGAGAGCCCGACGAGCACCACCGCGACGCAGCCCGCGAGCAGGGCCGAAGGCTCCGAGAAGACGAAATCCTGCATGCTCGTCCCGGCGGCGGCCTCAGAAACGCGCCGCCTCGACCTCCTCGCGCGAGGGGATCGCATCGGCCGCGCCGTGGCGACCGACCTTGAGCGCCCCGGCCCGCGCGGCCAGTTCGAGCGCCCGCGGCATCGTCAGGCCCTCGGAGAGCCCGGCCAGCAGGTAGCCGGTGAAGGTGTCGCCGGCGCCGGTGGTGTCGACCGCCGTGACCTTGGGCGCATCGACATGGTGACGCGCGCCCGTCGCGGTCTCGATCCAGTCGCAGCCCGCCGCGCCCAGCGTCACCACGACATGCGGCACCGGCAGCTTCTCCACCGGGGCGCCCAGCGCCTCCGAAAGCTGGCGGGCCTCGACTTCGTTGAGAACCAGAAGGTCGAGATGCGGCATCACCGCGCGCACCGCTTCCGCCTCGAAGGGGGCCGCCGCATAGGCCACGGTCAGCCCCAATACCCGGGCCTGCGCCGCCGCCTCGACCTGGCCATTGGTCTCGTTCTGCATCACCAGCAGATCGCCCGCGACGGCCCCGTCCAGAGCCTGTTTCACGGCGTCGAGGTCGATCTCGCGATTGGCACCGGGCCAGAGCGTGATCGCGTTCTCGGCCTGCGCGTCCACGGCGATGATCGCATGGCCGCTCGATCCCTCGCGGCGCTGCACGTGTGTGCAATCGACGCCGTAGCCCTCGAGCCGCTCGATCATCCAGCCGCCATCGTCCCCCACCGCGCCCAGATGCGCCACCCGCGCCCCGGCCCGCGCCGCCGCGACCGACATGTTGGCGCCCTTGCCGCCAAGACCGTGATCCAGCGCGGTCGCCGCCAGTGTCTCGCCCGGGGTCGGGATATGCGGCACGGCATAAACGTGATCGGCGTTGATCGAGCCGAGATTCCAGATCGTCATGCCCGGCGCGCCTTGCAGGCGGCCATGACGGCCATGTTGACGATGTCGTTGACGGTCGAGACGGTCGAGCAGATCTGGATCGGCTTGTCGACGCCGGACAGGATCGGGCCGATCACCGTGGCGCCGGCCATCTCCTGCATCAGTTTCACGCTGATCGAGGCCGAGTGGCGCGCCGGGACCACCAGCACGTTGGCCGGGCCGGTGAGCCGCGAGAAGGGATAGTTCTCCTGCCCCTTGGGGTTCAGCGCCACGTCGACGGCCATCTCGCCCTCGTATTCGAAATCGACGTTGCGCCCGTCGAGAACGCCTGCGGCGGCATGCATCTTGGTCGCGCGCTCGGAAACCGGATAGCCGAAGGTCGAGAAGCTGACGAAGGCCACGCGCGGCTCGAGCCCCAGCTCGCGCGCCACCTGCGCGCCCTGCGTCGCGATGTCGGCGAGATCCTCCTCGTCGGGCCACTCATGCACGAGCGTGTCGGCGATCAGCACGATCCGGCCGTTATGCATCACCACCGAGACGCCGACCGCCCCGTCATGCGGGCCCGCGTCGAAGACGTGGTTCACCAGTTCCATCACATGCGCCGATTTACGGGTGGCGCCGGTGATCATGCCGTCGCCATGGCCATGCGCCAGCATCAGCGAGGCAAAGACGTGCCGGTCGCGCCCGGCGAGGCGATGGATGTCGTGCTGGTCGTGGCCCTTGCGCTGCAGCCGCTCGTAGAGAAACGCCTTGTAGGTATCGAGATGCGGCGTGTTGGCGGCGTTGACCACCTCCAGCTCGGCCGCCGCCTCGGCCATGCCCTCGGCAGCGAGCTTCTCGGCCACGTCGTCGCTGCGCCCCACCACCAGGGCCTTGCCGAAGCCCGAACGCTGGTACTGCACGGCGGCGCGCAGCACCCGCGGGTCGTCGCCCTCGGCGAAGATCATGGTGGCCTGCGCCGCCCGCGCCCGGGCGTTGAGGCCGCGCAGCACGCTCGCCGTGGGGTCCATCCGGCCCTTCAGCGCCTGCTGGTAATGCTCCATGTCCTCGATCTTGCGCCGGGCCACGCCGGTGGCCATGCCGGCGCGGGCCACGGCGGGCGGAATCCGGTGGATCAGTCTTGGATCGAAGGGCGTCGGGATGATGTAGTCGCGCCCGAAGCTGAGCTTCTGGCCATAGGCCAGCGCCACCTCGTCGGGCACCTCCTCGCGCGCCAGCTCGGCCAGCGCCTCGGCGCAGGCGATCTTCATCTCGTCGTTGATGGCGCGGGCATGGATGTCGAGCGCGCCCCGGAACAGGTAGGGAAAACCGAGAACGTTGTTGACCTGGTTGGGATAGTCCGAGCGCCCCGTGGCCACGATCGCGTCCTCGCGCACCTCGTGCGCCTCCTCCGGCGTGATCTCAGGGTCGGGGTTGGCCATGGCGAAGATCACCGGGTTCGGCGCCATCGACCTGACCATCGCCTGCGTCACCGCGCCCTTGGCCGAAACGCCGAGGAACACGTCGGCCCCGTCCATCGCCTCTTCCAGCGTCCTGAGGGATGTGTTGGCGGCGTGGGCCGACTTCCACTGGTTCATCCCCTCGGCGCGCCCCTTCCAGATCACGCCCTTGGTGTCGCACATGATGCAATTGTCATGCTGCGCGCCCATCGCCTTGAGCAGCTCCAGGCAGGCGATCCCGGCCGCGCCCGCGCCGTTCAGCACGATCCGCACATCCTCGATCTTCTTGCCCGAGATATGCAGCGCGTTGATCAGCCCGGCGGCACAGATCACCGCGGTGCCGTGCTGGTCGTCATGGAAGACGGGGATGTCCATCTCTTCCTTGAGGCGCTGCTCGATGATGAAGCATTCGGGCGCCTTGATGTCCTCGAGGTTGATGCCACCGAAGGACGGGCCCATCAGACGCACCGCGTTGCAGAAGGCGTCCGGGTCCTCGGTGTCGAGTTCGAGATCGATCGAGTTCACGTCGGCAAAGCGCTTGAACAGCACCGACTTGCCCTCCATCACCGGCTTCGACGCCAAGGCGCCGAGATTGCCAAGCCCGAGCACGGCGGTGCCGTTCGAGATCACCGCGACGAGATTGCCCTTGTTGGTATAGTCATAGGCGGTCTCGGGCTGCTCGGCGATCACCTCGCAGGGGATCGCCACGCCGGGGCTGTAGGCGAGGCTCAGATCGCGCTGGGTGGTCATCGGGACGGTCGCCGTCACCTCCCACTTGCCGGGGCTCGGGGCCTCGTGGAAGTTCAGCGCGTCCTCGCGCGTGAAACGGGGTTTGGCCATCGCTCGTCCCTTCTGTCCCTTGGACGCACAGGCATAGCGGGATGCTGCGGCGCGGCGCAACGCCCTAGCGTCAGCGTGGCTGCGGGGTTTCGCGCAGGGCCGGCAAAAGCTAGGGTCGCGCCGCTGCACCCCCGGGAGAGACGCATGAACACGCAGGCCGGCACCGTGACGCCGATGATGGCGCAGTATCTGGAGATCAAGGCGGCGCATGCCGACGCGCTGCTGTTCTACCGGATGGGCGATTTCTACGAGATGTTCTTCGACGACGCGGTGGCCGCCGCCGAGGCGCTCGACATCGCGCTGACCAAGCGCGGCAAGCATATGGGCGAGGACATCGCGATGTGCGGCGTCCCGGTTCATGCCGCCGAAAGCTATTTGCTGACGCTGATCCGCAAGGGGTTTCGCGTGGCCATCGCCGAGCAGCTCGAAGACCCGGCCGAGGCCAAGAAGCGCGGCTCGAAATCGGTGGTGAAGCGCGACGTGGTGCGGCTCGTCACCCCCGGCACGCTGACCGAGGAGAGCCTTCTGGACGCGCGGCGGCACAACTTCCTCGCCGCATTCTCGGAGCTGCGCGACGACTGCGCCCTGGCATGGGTCGACATCTCGACCGGCGCGATCTCGGTGCTGGGCTGCGACCGGCTGGCGCTGGGCCCGGAGTTGGCGCGGCTGACCCCGAGCGAGCTCTTGGTCGACGAAAGCCTCGAACGGAGCTTGTCGGAGGTCACCTCGGGATTCGATCTGGCGGTGACGCCGCTGCACCGGGGGGCGTTCGACAGCGCCGGCGGCGCGGCGCGGCTGGCAGGCCTCTGGAAGGTCGCCTCGCTCGATGCCTTCGGATCGTTTTCGCGTGCCGAGATCTCGGCGATGGCGGCGCTGGTCGAATATCTGGAGCTGACCCAGAAAGGGAACCTGCCGCTGCTGCGCCCGCCGCATCAGGAGGCGCGGATGTCGGCGATGCGGATCGATGCCGCTACGCGCCGGTCGCTGGAGCTGACCCACGCGCTGCAGGGCGGGCGCGAAGGCTCTCTGCTGCATGCGATCGACCGCACGGTGACGGCGGGCGGGGCCCGGCTGCTGGAGCGGCGGGTGGCCTCGCCCTCCTGCAATCTTGACACCATCACGGGGCGCCAGCAGGCGGTGGCGCATCTGGTCGAGGAGGACCGGCTGCGCGGCGATCTGCGCGAGGCGCTTCGCGGCGCGCATGATCTCGACCGGGCGCTGTCGCGGCTCGCGCTCGACCGAGGCGGTCCGCGCGACATGGCGGCGATCCGCGCCACGCTCGACGTCGCAGACCGGATCGCCGCCTTGGCCGAGGGGCGCGACCTGCCCGGGCCGCTGGCCGAGGCGATGCGTAGCCTGAGCGGACAGGAGGCGCTGCATGCCCTACTCGACGAGGCGCTGGTGGCCGAGCCGCCGCTTCTGGCGCGCGATGGTGGCTTCGTCGCGGCGGGCTATGACGCCGATCTCGACGCGGCGCGACGGTTGCGCGACGAGGGGCGCGGTGTGATCGCCGCGATGCAGGCCCAATATGCTACGGAAACCGGTGTTCAGAGCCTGAAGATCAAGCACAACAACGTGCTGGGCTATTTCATCGAGACCACCGCCACCCATGCCGCGAAGATGCTGGCGCCGCCGCTTTCCGAGCGGTTCATTCATCGCCAGACCACTGCGAACCAGGTGCGGTTCACGACCGTGGAGCTGAACGAGATCGAAACCCGCATCCTGAACGCGGGCGGTCACGCGCTGGAGCTTGAAAAACGGGTCTATGACAGGCTGAAATCGGCCATTCTCGATCATGCCGCGCCGCTCGGGCAGCTGGCCCGGGCGCTGTCCAAGATCGATCTCGCGGCCGGTCTCGCCGATCTGGCGCGCGGCGCGGATTGGTGCCGACCGCAGCTCGATGACAGCCGCGCGTTTCACGTGGAATCCGGTCGCCACCCGGTGGTCGAGCAGGCGCTGCGCCGCGCTGGCGAGACCTTCGTCGGCAATGACTGCGATCTCGGCGATGCGCCGCTCTGGCTGCTGACGGGGCCGAACATGGCGGGCAAATCGACCTTCCTGCGGCAGAACGCGCTGATCGCGGTGCTGGCGCAAATCGGCAGCTACGTGCCCGCGGCCTCGGCCCATATCGGTCTGGTCAGCCAGATATTCAGCCGCGTCGGCGCCTCCGACGACCTGGCGCGCGGCCGCTCCACCTTCATGGTCGAGATGGTCGAAACGGCGGCGATCCTGAACCAGGCGGACGACCGCGCCTTGGTCATCCTCGACGAGATCGGGCGCGGCACCGCCACCTATGACGGGCTCTCGATCGCCTGGGCGGTGCTGGAGCATCTGCACGACGTGAACCGCTGCCGCGGCATCTTCGCCACCCATTACCACGAGATGACCCAGCTTGCCGCCAAGCTCGACGGCGTGGCGACCGCGACCGTCGCGGTGCGCGAATGGCAGGGCGAGGTGATCTTCCTGCACGAGGTGCGGCGCGGCAGTGCCGATCGCAGCTACGGCGTGCAGGTGGCGCGGCTCGCGGGGCTTCCGGCGGCGGTGGTCGATCGGGCGCGGGTGGTGCTGCAGGCCCTGGAGCAGGGCGAACGCGAAGGAGGTGGGCGGCGGCAGGCGCTGATCGACGATCTGCCGCTCTTTGCCGCCGTGAGCGCCGCTCCGGAACCCGCCGCGCCGGCGGTCTCGGCGGTGGAAGCGCGGCTGCGCGAACTGCATCCCGACGAGCTGACGCCGCGCGCCGCGCTCGAACTGGTCTACGAGTTGCACGGGCTGCTGCCCGCGTCGCGGGACCGCTGAAAAAAGAAAGGCGCGGCCATCGGCCACGCCTTCGATCACGTTTCAAATCGAACTTGCCCTTTCAACCCGCGTCGACCGGACAAGTTCCGAGAAAATTTCAGCTTTCCTTAAAGGAAGACACGCCGACCTGCGCCGGGCGCAGCAGCCGGTCATGCAGCAGGAAGCCCTGTGCCGCGACCTGGATGATCTCACCCGCCTTGGTGCCGGGCACCGGCGCCTCGAACATCGCCTGATGCATCTGCGGGTCGAACTTGTCGCCCACCTTCGGGTCAATCGGGTGGATACCGTGCTTCTTGAAGACGCTCAGCAGCTCGCGCATCGTCAGCTCGATTCCCTCGATCAGCGCCTTTTGCGCCTCGCGCTGGTCCTCGGCGATGGCGTCGAGGGCGCGTGAGAGGTTGTCATGCACCGGCAGCAGGTCGCGCGCGAGCTTGGAGCCGCCGTAGTTCTCGGCCTCGCGGCGATCGCGCTCCGCCCGCTTGCGGGTGTTCTCGGCATCGGCCAGCGCACGGATGAAACGGTCGCGGATCTCGTCGCGCTCGCGCTTGAGGATCTCGAGATCGTCCGAGCCCTCGGCGGCCTCGGCGCTCACTTCGCCGTTCTCGTCCACCTCTGCGGCCAGCTCGTCGAGGCTGCGCGGTTCGTCTTGCTCTGCCATCTATCGTCTTTCCCTTCAGGAGCGGTCGGAGACGAGGCGCCCGACCAACTGTGCTGTGTAGTCCACGATGGGCACGATCCGCCCGTAATTGAGACGGGTCGGCCCGATGACGCCCACGGCGCCGATGATCTTACGGTCGGCGTTCATATAAGGAGAAACCACCAGAGAGGAACCCGAAAGTGAGAAAAGCTTGTTCTCGGAGCCGATGAAAATCCGCACCCCGTCACCTTCTTCGGCAAGGTCAAGGAACTGCGCGATGTCACGTTTGCGTTCGAGATCGTCGAAGAGCAAACGGATCCGGTCCAGATCCGCCTCCTCGCCCGGGCCACCGAGCAGGTTTCCGCGACCCCTCACGATCAGGCGTTCGCCCTGCTCGCCCGGATTGACCCATGTGGCGAGGCCCGATTCGACGAGATCGGCGGCGAGCCGGTCGATCTCCTGCCGCCGGGCCGCGATCTCGCGCGAGATCACGCCAGCCAGTTCGCGCAACGTGTGACCGCCGGCGATGGCGTTGAGGAAATTCGCCGCTTCGCGCATCGAGGAAGGCGTCTGACCGGCCGGCGGGGTGAAGATGCGGTTCTCGACATGGCCATCGGCGAAGACCAGCACCACCAGCGCCCGATCCGGCGAAAGCGAGACGAATTCGACATGCTTGATCGGCGCCTCGTGCTTGGGCGTCAGCACCAGCGATGCGCCATGGGTGATCCCCGACAGCGCGTGTCCGACCCGGTCGAGCAGCGTGGTCACGTCGCCATCGGCCTCCTGCATCGACTGGTCGATGCGGCGGCGGTCCTCGCCATCGAGATCGCCGACCTCGAGAAGCCCGTCGACGAACATCCGCAGGCCCGTCTGGGTGGGAATCCGCCCGGCGCTGACATGCGGGCTGCCGAGCAGACCCAGATGTTCGAGATCCTGCATGGTGTTGCGAATGGTGGCGGCGGAGACCTTTTCCGACATGTGCCGGGTCAGCGTGCGCGATCCGACCGGGGCGCCGGTTTCGAGATAACCCTCGACCACGCGGCGGAACACCTCGCGGGAGCGGTCGTTCATATCCTCGATTCGGGGCGATCTGTCTGGCATCGCGGGTTTGGGTCCTGTCTGGGGGCACGGCACAGTAAGGGCGGCACCGGCAGGAGGTCAATGCGGCCCCATGCCGGCCTTGGATTTGTGGCCTGCAAGGCGTATGCGCAAGCCCGACATATGAAAGGATGAGACCATGCGCCCCTCCGGCCGGACCCCCGACGCGCTGCGCGCCGTCGAGATCGAAACGGGCTTCAACCGCCATGCGGAAGGCTCCTGCCTGATCCGCATGGGGGATACCCAGGTGATCTGCACCGCCACGGTCGAAGAGCGGGTGCCGCCGTTCAAGCGCAATTCCGGCCAGGGCTGGGTCACCGCCGAATACGGCATGCTGCCGCGTGCCACGAACAGCCGGATGCGACGTGAGGCCAAGGACAAGCAGTCGGGCCGCACCCAGGAGATCCAGCGTCTGATCGGCCGCAGCCTGCGCGCCGGGGTCGACTTCCACGCGCTCGGCGAGCGGCAGATCACCATCGATTGCGACGTTATCCAGGCCGATGGCGGCACGCGCTGCGCTTCGATCACCGGCGGTTGGGTCGCAATGAAGCTCGCGGTGCAAAAGCTGATGAGCGCCGGGCTGGTGAAGTCCGACCCACTCGGCGATCCGGTCTCGGCGGTGAGCTGCGGGCTCTATGCCGGGCAGCCGGTCCTCGATCTCGACTATCCCGAGGACAGCGAGGCCGGTGTCGATGGCAACTTCGTCATGATCGGGTCGAAGCTGATCGAGGTGCAGATGTCGGCCGAGGGCTCGACCTTTTCGCGCGAGCAGATGACCCAGCTTCTGGATCTTGCCGAAGCGGGCTGCGCCGAGCTGGCCCGGGCGCAGTTGCAGGCGACCGCCTGATGCGGCGCTTCACCGAGAAATCGCTGGTCGTGGCGACACACAATGCCGGCAAGCTGGAGGAATTCCGCGCCCTGCTCGGGCCGTTGGGGGTGACCGTGACCGGCAATGCCGATCACGGCCTGCCCGAACCCGAAGAGACCGAGCACAGTTTCGTCGGCAATGCCCGGATCAAGGCCCGCGCCGCCGTGGCCGCGACGGGCATTCCGGCATTGGCCGATGACAGCGGCCTTGAGGTCTTCGACCTCGATGGTCGCCCCGGGGTTCATACCGCGGATTGGGCCGAGACCGGGAATGGCCGCGATTTCGATATCGCCATGGAGCGGGTTCATCGCGAGCTGGAAGCGAGCGGCCGCCCTGCCCCGCATCGCGCCCGGTTCTGCTGCACGCTGGTGCTGTGCTGGCCCGACGGGCATGAAGAAGTTTTCGAGGGCTTCGCCGAAGGGCAGGTCGTCTGGCCGATGCGCGGTGCGCGGGGCCATGGCTACGACCCGATATTCATGCCGGATGGGCATGACATCACCTTCGCCGAGATGGATTCCTCGGACAAGAACGCTATGAGCCACCGGGCCCAAGCCGTCGAGAAATTGCGGGCCTGTCTTGGAGAATAGGGTCGAAAACTGGCAGAGGGGCGGGTTCGGTCTCTACCTGCACTGGCCTTTCTGTCAGGCCAAATGCCCCTATTGCGACTTCAACAGCCATGTCGCGCAGCGGATCGATCAGGACCGATGGGCCGCGGCCTATCTTACGGAACTCGACCGCTTGGCCGAGGAGACCGGGGATCGGATTCTCGGCTCGGTCTTTTTCGGCGGCGGTACACCAAGCCTGATGGAACCGCGCATCGTCGGGGCGATCCTCGACCGGATTTCGCGTCACTGGCGGTTGCGCAACGATTTCGAAGTGACCCTGGAAGCCAACCCGACCTCTATCGAGGCGGACCGGTTCACCGGATACCGCCATGCCGGGGTCAATCGCGTCTCGATGGGCATGCAGGCGCTGAACGACGTGGATCTGCGGCGGTTGGGACGCCTGCACAGTGTCGATGAGGGGCTTCGGGCCTTCGACATCGCGCGCAATGCCTTCGACCGGATCAGCTTTGACCTGATCTATGCGCGGCAGGATCAAAGCCCCGAAGCTTGGGAAAGCGAGCTGCGGCGGGCCATGGAGCTTTGCGCCGACCACCTTTCGCTTTATCAGCTTACGGTCGAGGAAGGCACGGCCTTTGGCGACCGGCTGGCGCGGGGCGGGCTTCGCGGTCTGCCGGACGAAGATCGTTCGGCGGAGATGTACGAGATCACCCAAGCGCTGACCACCGAAGCGGGCCTTCCGGCCTATGAGATATCGAACCACGCGGTTCCCGGCGCGGAGAGCCGGCACAACCTCGTCTATTGGCGCTCGGGCGATTGGATCGGGATCGGTCCGGGCGCGCATGGGCGGTTGGAATTCGACGGCATTCGTTATGCCACCGAAGCGCCGAAAGCGCCCGGAGCCTGGCTTTCGCAGGTCGAAAGTGGTCGTGGTGGCGAGATCGATCGCGTACGGCTTTCGCCGCTCGAAGGCGTCGAAGAACGCCTTATGATGGGGCTGCGGTTGGCAGAGGGTGTGCAGCTTCCGGAGAAGATCGATCTCCTCGCCGAGGATTTCGACCGGCGCGTGGATGCGCTGATGGAATTGGGTCTCTTGAACAGAGTTCAGGACCGGCTCGTCGCCTCAGAGGCGGGCCGACCGATCCTGAACGGCGTGTTGCGGGAATTGCTGGCCTAGGAGGGCTCAGTTCCCCGAGAGCACTCGAAGGATGTCGTCCAACTGCTCCAGATCGCGATAGCGCATCGAGATACGGCCGCCCTCCCCTTGGCTATCGTGATCGATGCTCACTGGCATTTGCAGCGTCGCGGAAAGCTCGCTCTCGATCTGAAGGGTATCGGCATCCTTGCTCGGCTTGCGTGCGGCCTTCGGTGTCGGTGCCTTGCCGGGTTTGCGGACCAGCGATTCAGCGTCGCGCACCGACATGCCCTTGAGCAGGATCTGGCGCGCGAGGCTGGAGGCATGTTCGTTGCCGACCAAGGTCCGCGCATGGCCGGCCGTCAGCTGGCCGGTCGTCAGCATTTCCTGCACATCCGCGGGAAGCGACAGGAGACGCATCAAGTTCGCGATATGGCTCCGGCTCTTGCCGAGCGCGCTGGCCAGTTGCTCTTGCGTATGGCCGAACCGGTCCATCAGCTGCCGATAACCGGCGGCTTCGTCGATCGCATTGAGATCGGCCCGCTGGATGTTCTCGATGATCGCGACTTCGAGAACCTCGGTGTCGCTGTATTCGCGGATCAGTACCGGGAGTTCGTGCAGTTTCGCGATCTGCGAAGCGCGCCAGCGGCGTTCACCGGCGACGATTTCGAAATAGCCGTCGCGATTGGGATCACGGCGCACGATCAGCGGCTGGATCACGCCCTTTTCACGGATCGAGGATGCGAGTTCCTCGAGCGCCGTCTCGTCGAAATGGCGCCGTGGCTGGTCCGGATTGGGACGGATCTTTTCGATCGGAACCATCATGTCGGGACGCCTTGCCTGTTCTGCGGTGGTCTGATCCTGGGTCACATCGGCCATGAGGGCGGAAAGCCCCCGCCCGAGACCGCGCGTCTTCTGCTTTTCGGCCATATCCGCTCTCATCCCTCCCGTTCAATGACTTCTGCGGCCAGATCCAGATAGGCCTTGGTGCCCGCGCAGGCGGGATCGTAATCAAGAACCGGCATGGCATGGGACGGCGCTTCGCTCAACCGCACATTGCGCGGGATTACCGTCTTGAACACGAGATCGCCCAAGGTGCCGCGCGCGTCGGCCTCGACCTGCTGGGACAGGTTGTTGCGGCGATCATACATGGTCAGGACGATGCCCTCGATCCGCAGGGCTTCATTGGCGGTGCTGCGCACCTCGCGCAATGTCAGCATGAGCTGCGAGAGGCCTTCAAGAGCGAAGAACTCGCTCTGCAAAGGCACGATCATCGAGCCGGCGGCGACCATCGCGTTGATGGTGAGAAGGTTCAGCGCCGGGGGACAATCGATCAGAACGTAGTCGTAGTCGCCCCTGTCGGCGATAAGCTCAGCCAGACGACGCTGCAGCATGCGACTGCGGCCGCCCGAGGCCATCAGCTCGGCATCGGCGGAGCTCAGATCGGTCGTCGCCGGGATGATATCCAGCCCATAGACCTGCGTCCCATGTATCCCCTCCGACGCGGGATCCTGCCCCAGTAGCAGATCGTAGGTAGTGGATCGACGATCACCGGCGGCAAGCCCGAGGCCCGTCGAGGCGTTGCCCTGGGGGTCCATGTCGACCAGCAGGACCCGGCGCCCGGCCTTGGCCAAAGCCGCGCCGAGGTTGATCGCCGTGGTGGTTTTCCCGACCCCGCCCTTCTGGTTGGCAAGGGCGATGATACGACAGGTCTCAGGCATGGGTCAGGTTGCTCACGAGCAGGATACGGGCTGCGGGGTCGGTGACACTCTGTCGGGCATCGACGTCGAATTGCCAAGACCTACGTGCTTCGGCGATCTCGGCTGCGTAGGTCTGTCCCTTCAGGAACACGCATCGCCCGCCCGGCGCAAGGTGCCGGTGCGCATAGGACAGTAGATCCGTCAGCGGCGCCAAGGCACGCGCGCTGATTGTTGCCGCCCCCAAGGGAGCGAGCTGCTCGACCCGCGTGCAGTGGACGGTCAGGGAGAGATCTAGCTCCCTTCCAGCGGTTCGCAGGAACGCCGCTTTCCGTTGGTCGCTTTCGACCAGATGCAAGTCGAGACCATTTTCCTGCTCGGCAGCCAAGATGGCCACCACGATCCCTGGGAATCCGCCCCCTGATCCGAAATCCGCCCAAGTTCCAGGCGCGTTAGGAAGGAAGTCAGCGAGTTGCAGGGAATCGGCAATGTGCCGGGTTTCGACCTGCTCCAGGTCAGATTTGGAAACGAGATTAATCGCCGGGGACCATTTGCGGACAAGTGCGGCGTAAGCGATCAAGCGTTCTCGTGTTTCACGTGAAACACCCAAGTCGAAAAAAACGCTGTCAGCGGTCATGCGGCCGACCGGCGGCTGGCGTTGATAAGCAGAAGCATACCGGCCGCGGTCATACCCTCGATCTTGCCAGCTTCGCCTACCGACCGGGGGCGCGCCGCCTCGAGTTTCTGCCGCAACTCATTCGAGAGACCGGGCAAGCTGGCGTAATCGAGATCCATTGGAAGACGACGTGCTTCGTCGCGCCGGATCGAGTCGGCGTCACGATCTTGTCTCTGCGCGTAGGCGCTATAGATCGCATCGTTCTTCAGTTGAACCGCGGTATCAGTGTCGATTTCGGCCAGTTCAGGCTCGATGGCACGCAGCATTTTGAAACCGACATCGGCGATGCTCAGGGCCTCGATACCGTCCTTTCTCGGACGATCCGGGTTGAGATTTGCACCTTGTGCGGCAAGATCCCGCGGCGCGAAACTCAGCTTCGCAAGTTTCAAACGCCCGGCTTCGAGACGGTCCATCTTGGCCGAGAACCGTTCCCAGCGCACCTCATCCACGCACCCGGCAGCGTGCCCCATGGGTGTCAGCCGCTGATCTGCGTTGTCCGCGCGAAGCGACAGCCGGAACTCCGCCCGCGAGGTGAACATGCGATAGGGCTCGGTCACACCCCGCGTGACGAGGTCGTCGATCATTACACCAATATAGCTGGATGTCCGGCTGAACTCCGGGGGCGTACGATCCAAAGCCTCTGACGCTGCGGCGAGGCCGGCGGCGCAGCCTTGGGCGGCCGCCTCCTCGTAGCCGGTCGTGCCATTGATCTGTCCCGCAAGGTACAGCCCCGGGACGTCCTTCAGCTCCAGTCCGCGCGTCAGCGCTCGGGGGTCGATGTAATCATACTCGATGGCGTAGCCAGGCTGTTCGATACGGACGTTTTCCAGCCCCGCCATCGCGCGGATGAAGGTCTCCTGCACCTCAATGGGCAGCGAGGTGGAAATGCCATTCGGATAGATCGTGTCGGTATTCAGCCCCTCGGGTTCGAGGAAGACCTGATGGCTCTCCTTCTCGGCAAACCGAACGACCTTGTCTTCGATCGAAGGACAATAGCGCGGGCCGGTGCCGCTGATATTGCCGCTATGCATTGCCGATTTCGAGAGGTTCGCGCGGATCACGTCGTGAGCTTCGGGATTGGTATGGGTGATACCACAGGAAATCTGACGCGCTTCGGGACGCTTGTTCAGGAACGACAGCATCACCGGATCGTCGTCGCCCGGCTGCATTTCCAAGCGCGCCCAATCGATCGTCTTTCCGTCCAAGCGCGCCGGCGTGCCGGTCTTGAGTCGGCCCATCTGCAATCCGAAACCGTCGATACGCTCCGCGAGACGGGTCGAGGCCTCGTCCCCTACCCGACCGCCTGGCCGTGTTTCCGCACCGAAATGCAGCACGCCGCGCAGGAAGGTTCCGGTGGTCAGAATGACGCTCCGAGCGTCCAGCCGCGTTCCATCAGCGAGGTCGACGCCGCAGATCCGACCGCCGCGCTCGACCAGGTCGTAGACCTCGCCTTCGACGAGATCGAGGTTTTCGATCGCATTCAACTCCGCCTGCATGCGGCTACGATAGATGTCGCGATCCGCTTGAAGCCGCGGGCCTTGGACGGCGGGGCCCTTACGTCGGTTCAAAAGGCGGAACTGGATGCCCGACGCATCCGCCACTCGCCCCATCAGGCCGTCGAGAGCATCGACTTCGCGGACGAGATGCCCCTTGCCCAAGCCACCGATCGCAGGATTGCAGGACATCGCGCCGATCGTCGCAATCTTCATCGTCACCAGGGCCGTCTTCGCGCCCATGCGACTTGCGATGGCAGCAGCTTCGACGCCGGCATGACCACCACCGACCACCACGATGTCGTAGGATTTCTGTTTCACGTGAAACAACTCCTATTTCCCGATACAGAAGCTGGAGAAGATCTCCCCGAGGATATCCTCCACATCGACCCGACCGACGAGGCTGTCAAGCGCCCTGACGGCAAGTCGGAGTTCTTCCGCCGCCAAGTCGAGGCTCATGGTTCCTTCCAGCAGGATGTTACGGCAACGATTGATGTGTAAGATGCCATCACGCAAAGCCAGGCGATGCCGTTCCCTGATCGCGACCCCGGCCCCTAGGGTCCTTTCCGAAAGACGGCCGGCAATTTCATCGAGTAGCTCGGCAACACCGGTGCCGGTCTTGCCGGAAATCCCCGGCCGCGGATCCGCTTCCAGATCCGCGCGTCCGATCCGAACGATGTCGTCCGGGCCGGAGATGCCGTCGTCATAAACTTCCGGCGCCACGAGATGCAGCCGCAGATCGGCACTCGCGGCGCGGCTTCGCGCCCGCGCGATCCCGATGGCTTCAACCTCGTCGTCGGAATCGCGCAACCCGGCCGTATCGAGCAGCGTAACTGGCAAACCACGAAGCTCCATCCGGACCTCGATCACGTCGCGCGTGGTTCCCGGCACATCCGAGATGATCGCCGCGTCACGACCGGCCAAGTAATTGAGAAGCGTAGACTTTCCCATGTTGGGCGCCCCGATGATCGCCACCTCGAACCCTTCGCGGATTCGTTCGGCGGCCCCGACGCCCTCCATCTCCCGGCGCATCGCCGTCTCGCAGCGATCGAGCAACTCGATCACCTCAGGCGTGACGTCGACAGGCACATCCTCCTCCGCGAAATCGATCACCGCCTCGAGAAGCGCCATGGCGCGGAGGAGATCCCGCTTCCACAGATCCGCCTTCTCGCCGAGACCGCCGGCCATGCTGCGCATCGCCTGCCGCCGCTGCGCCTCGGTCTCCGCGTCGATGAGATCGGCCAAGCCTTCGACCTGCGACAGGTCGAGACGCCCATTCTCGAGCGCCTGCCGCGTGAATTCTCCGGCTTCCGCCAAGCGTAGCCCCGGCATTTCGGACAGGCGCGCCAGAACGGCGTTGATCACGGCGCGGCTGCCATGAAGGTGCAGTTCGACCACCTCGGCCCCGGTGAAGCTGCGCCCCTCGGCAAAGGTCAGCACCAGCGCCTCGTCGAGCGCCTCCCCGTCCCCGTCCCGCAGCGTTCTCAGACCGCGCCCATGCTCGGGCAGCGCACCCGCCATCCGTTCGGCCGCGCGGCGCGCCGAAGGGCCGGAGATGCGAACGACGGCGACCCCGGCGCGCCCGCGCGCCGTGGCCAAGGCATAGATCGTGTCCATGGAGAAGTCCTCGCGCGTACCGCGTCAGGTGTTCATGGAGTCGAAGAAGTCCGAGTTGGTCTTGGTCTGCTTCAGCTTCGAGATCAGGAACTCGATCGCGTCGGTGGTTCCCATCGGGTTCAGGATGCGGCGCAGCACATAGGTCTTCTGAAGATCGACCTTCTCGACCAGAAGATCCTCCTTACGGGTGCCGGATTTGAGAATGTCCATCGCCGGGAAGACGCGCTTGTCCGCCACCTTGCGGTCGAGCACGATCTCGGAGTTGCCGGTGCCCTTGAACTCCTCGAAGATCACCTCGTCCATGCGGCTGCCGGTGTCGATCAGCGCCGTCGCGATGATGGTGAGCGAGCCGCCCTCCTCGATGTTGCGCGCCGCGCCGAAGAACCGCTTGGGCCGCTGCAGCGCGTTGGCGTCGACACCGCCGGTCAGCACCTTGCCCGATGACGGAACCGTGGTGTTGAAGGCGCGGCCCAGGCGGGTAATCGAATCCAGCAGGATGACCACGTCGCGCTTGTGCTCGACGAGGCGCTTGGCCTTCTCGATCACCATCTCGGACACGGCCACGTGCCGTGTCGCGGGCTCGTCGAAGGTCGAGGAGACGACCTCGCCCTTGACCGAGCGCTGCATGTCGGTGACCTCCTCGGGCCGCTCGTCGATCAGCAGCACGATGAGATAGCACTCGGGATGGTTCTTCTCGATCGAGTGGGCGATGTTCTGCAGGAGCACCGTCTTGCCGGTGCGCGGCGGCGCCACGATGAGCGAACGCTGGCCCTTGCCGATCGGCGCCACCAGATCGATGATCCGGGCCGAGCGATCCTTGGTCGCGGCCTCTTCCTCGACTTCCATCTTAAGCCGCTCATCGGGATAGAGCGGCGTGAGGTTGTCGAAGGCGACCTTGTGGCGGGCGCGGTCGGGATCCTCGAAGTTGATCTTCTCGACGCTGACCAGAGCGAAGTAACGCTCGTTCTCGTTCGGCTCCTGGATCACGCCCTCGACCGTGTCGCCGGTGCGCAGGGAGAACTGGCGGATCATGTCGGGCGAGACGTAGATGTCATCGGGACCCGGCAGATAGTTGGCCTCGGGGCTGCGCAGGAAGCCGAAGCCGTCCTGCAGCACCTCGAGCACGCCGTCGCCGCCGATGACCCAGTCCTCCTCGGCGCGCTCCTTGAGGATGGCGAACATCATGTCGCCCTTGCGCATGGTCGAGGCGTTCTCGATCTCCAGCTCTTCAGCCAGCGAGAGAAGATCCTTCGGGCTCTGCGCCTTGAGATCGGCGAGGTTCAGGCGGTCCTGGGACATGGGAAACGGTCCTGTGGCAGCCCGCGGGCCGCTCTTGTCGGTCGTGAAAATGGAATCGCTTTGCCCGGACGGGCAAGCGGGAGCAGTCTTAGGCGTGGATAAGTCGCACGTCAACGCCGCGCAGCGGGATGCCTCAGAACGGGCGCACCACCACCGCCACCACGATCACCAGCAAGAGCAGCGTCGGCACCTCGTTGGCGATGCGGTATTGCCTGCCGCTGCGACTGTTGGTGCCTGCGGCGAACTCCTTGCGCCGCTTCGACAGCCAGCCATGCATCCCGGTCATCGCCAGCACCGCGGCCGCCTTGATCCAGGGCCAGGGCTCGGACCAGTCAACGACGCCGAAGGAGATCAGCAGCAGCCCGAAGAGCCAGGTCGAGATCATCGCCGGCCCCATGATCAGCTTCAGGAGCTTCGTCTCCATGATCTGGAAGGTCTCGTCGAGCTGCGAGCCGCTCTCTGCCCGCTCCGCGTGATACACGAAGAGCCGGGGCAGGTAGAACATGCCCGCCATCCACGCCACGAAGGACAGGATGTGTCCCGTCTTTATCCACGGATAGGCGTAGGCGGCGAAGTCGGTCATCTCGGTCCCTCTCTCAGACCGGGTCCTTCTCAAATGAATAAGGATAAAAGAAAAGATGAAGAGGGTAGTAGGGCCGTGGATAAGCGGTCGTTGACGGCATATCCTCAGAGTCGTCCACAGGCTGGGCCTGCAGTCGAGGCCATCGGAACGACTCGGATACATCGGTTAAAATACTGAAAATGAATGATTTAAATTTTCAGCTTGCCATATGCAGCGCCCGAGTCGCGATCTTGACTCCACTATTTGCCCACAACGATCCCCAATGCCGGGCTTATGCTCTTCCCCCGTGGATAAGTCGCTGAGTCGCGGAGACGACTCACCCCGCTTGTCCCGAGTCGCGGGAGGGGTCACAACCTTCCACCGAGTCGTGCTCATGATTCGATCCCGATTCCTCCCTAGAGTCGTCCACAGGCTGCCATGACCCAGACCCTCATCCTCGCCTCCGGATCCGAGATCCGCGCCAGTCTCCTCAAAGGGGCCGCGATTCCGTTCGAGATCGAGAAGCCGCGCATCGACGAGGCGGCGCTGAAGGCCGCGTTGCTGGCCGAAGGCGCGCCGCCGCGTGATCTGGCCGACAAGCTGGCGGAGATGAAGGCGCTGAAGGTCTCGAACCGCAATCCCGGCGCGCTGGTTCTTGGCTGCGATCAGGTGCTGGCGCTCGGCGGCGAGATCTTTTCCAAGCCCGAAAGTCCCGAAGAGGCGCTCGAACAGCTCACCCGGCTTTCGGGCCGGACCCACCAGCTGCTTTCGGCGGCGGTGGTCTGCCGCGACGGTGAGCCGATCTGGCGCCATGTCGGCGTGGTTCGGCTCGACATGGCGAAATGCTCGGAGACGTATCTGCGCGATTACGTCGACCGAAACTGGGAATCGATCCGCCACTCGGTGGGCGGCTACAAGCTCGAGGAAGAGGGCGTGCGCCTATTCGTGCGGGTGATGGGCGATTACTTCACCGTGCTCGGCCTGCCGCTGGTGGAGCTGATCAACTGGCTGGTGCTGAGGGGAGATCTGCAACGATGAGCGCGCATCGCATTCCGCTGGCCGGCGTCATCGGCGCCCCGATCGCCCATTCCCGCTCGCCGCGGCTCTTCGCGCACTGGCTCGTGGATCTCGGCATCGCCGGGCATTACGTGCCCATGCACGTGGAACCGGAGGATTTCGAGCAGGTCGTGCGCACCCTGCCTCGCATGGGGTTTCGCGGTACCAACGTGACCTTGCCGCACAAGCATGCGGCGCTGCAGGTGGCCGATCATGTCAGTGCCCGCGCGGCGCGGATCGGCGCGGCCAACACGCTGAGCTTTCGCGAAGACGGCATCCATGCCGACAACACCGACGGCTACGGCTTCGTCGAGAACCTGCGTCAGGGCGCGCCGGACTGGCGGCCTGCCGACGGACCGGCGGTAGTGCTCGGCGCGGGCGGCGCGGCGCGGGCGGTCCTGGACGCGCTGATCGAAGCGAACGTGCCCGAGATCCGTCTCGCGAACCGCACCCGGGCCCGGGCCGAGGCGTTGGCCGAGGCCTTCGGCCCGAGGATCCGGGTGATCGACTGGGCCGAGGCGGCACCCGCGCTCGACGGCGCGGCGACCGTGGTGAACACAACCTCGCTGGGCATGGAGGGCGCCGATCCCTTCGATCTCGACCTCTCCGCCCTGCCCGGCTCGGCGCTGGTGACCGATCTGGTCTACACGCCGCTCGACACGCCGATGCTTCTCGCGGCGCGGGCCCGGGGCTGCCGCACGGTCGATGGTCTGGGCATGCTGCTGCACCAGGCGGTACCGGGCTTCGAGCGTTGGTTCGGCGCGACGCCACAGGTGACGGAGGCGACGCGGGCGGCGGTGCTGGCATGAGCTTTCGGCTCGGCCTCACCGGCTCGATCGGCATGGGCAAATCGACCACGGCACGGATGTTCGCCGATGAGGGCCTGCCGGTCTGGGATGCGGATGCGGCGGTGCACCGGCTCTATGGTCGCGGCGGCGCGGCGGTGGCGCCCATCGGGGCGGCCTTTCCCGCAGCGGTGATCGATGGCGCGGTCTCGCGCCCCGCGCTCAAGGAGATCATCGCCGCCGATCCCGAGGCCCTGCCCCGCATCGAGGCGATCGTCCACCCGCTGGTGCAGGCCGACCGCGAGGCGTTCGTCGCCGCGCGATCGGCCGATATCGTCGTGCTCGACGTGCCGCTCCTCTACGAGACCGGCGGCGCGACCGAGATGGACGCCGTGGTGGTGGTCAGCGCCCCGGCCGAAACCCAAGCCGCGCGCGTTCTCGCCCGGCCCGGCATGACGCGGCCGCAGTTCGAGGCGATCCTCGCGCGGCAGATGCCGGATGTTGAGAAACGCGCCAAGGCCGATTACCTGATCGAGACGACGAGCCTCGAGGCCGCCCGGCAGGGCGTGCGCGAGGTGATCGCCCGGATCAGGAGGCAGATGCGCGATGCGTGAGATCGTTCTCGACACGGAAACCACCGGTTTCGAGCCCGCCGAGGGCGATCGCATCGTCGAGATCGGCGCGGTCGAACTGCTCAACCACATGCCCACGGGCCGCACCTACCACCAATACATCAATCCCGAACGCTCGATGCCGCAGGGCGCCTTCGAGGTGCACGGGCTGGGCGACGAGTTTCTGCGCGACAAGCCGGTCTTCGCGGCCATCGCGCAGGATTTCGTCGATTTCATCGGCGATGCGCGGCTGGTGATCCACAACGCCGCCTTCGACATGAAATTCCTCAACGCCGAGTTGTCATGGGTGAAGATGCCGAAGATCCCGATGGATCGCGCGCTCGACACGCTGGCCATCGCGCGCAAGCGGTTCCCGGGCTCGCCCGCCTCGCTCGACGCGCTGTGCCGCCGCTTCGGCATCGACAACTCGTCGCGCACGCTGCACGGCGCGCTGCTCGACAGCGAGATTCTCGCCGAGGTCTATCTGGAGCTGATCGGCGGACGACAGCCCGATTTCGCGCTGAACGTCGCGCAAGGCCGTTCCGGCGAGGCCGAGGCCGACTGGCGGCCGCGCCCCCGTCCCGTGCCGCTGCCGGCGCGGCTGACGGAGGAAGAGGCCGCCGCCCATGCCGAGTTCATCGGCAAGCTGGGCGACGACGCGCTTTGGAAAAGGTTCGGCTAGGCCTCAGGCGGTGCCGGACGGACCCGGCTCGGCCTCGGAGGCCTTCTGGGCCTGCTGCGCCTGGGCGCGGCGCTGAAGCTCGTTGCGGTAGAGCTGCAGGAAGTCGATCTGCTCGAGGTTCAGCGGCGGGAAGCCGCCGTCGCGGGTCACGTCCGAAACGATCCGGCGCAGATAGGGGAAGGTGATGCGCGGGCACTCGATCAGCAGATAGGGGTGCAGCTGCTCGTCCGGCACGCCGGAGATCTGGAACACGCCGGCATACTCGATCTCGAACAGGAACAGCGGCTCGCCGGATTCCTTGGCCTTCGAGGTGATGTTGAGCTTGGTGATCACCTCGTACTGGCCTTCGGCGCCGCGCTTGCGGGCGTCGAGATTGACCTGCACCGAGACCTCGGGCTGCAGGTCGCCGGTCAGGCCCTTCTGCGCCAGCGCGTTCTCGAAGGACATGTCACGGATGTACTGCGCCACGACGCGCTGCGTCACCTTGGGCTGCTGGGGCGCCTGCCCCTCGGTCTCGGGGGTGGCGGGAGCGTCGGGTGTATCGGTCATGACTGGGTCCTCCGGTAACTGTTGGCCCTTTGTCTAGCAGCCGCCGGGGCGCCCCTCAATGCCGTGTCCATCCCGAGGGATGGGTCGGCGCGCGGCCCTCGCCCAGCTCTTGGAATTCGCCGTCGATCACGGTGTCGCGCGGTGCCTGCGGCCCGCGCGGATCATAGGGCCGGTGCGGCGATTGCTGACCCATCTCGAAGCTCGCCACCTTCACCTTGTCCTTCAGCAGCTTGAACACCCGGCTGCGTACCGCCGGCACCAGCAGCGCGAAGCCACAGGCATCGGTGAAGAAGCCCGGCGTCAGCAAGAGCGCGCCCGCGAACAGGATCATCGCCCCGTCCGCCAGCGGCCGCGAGGGATCGGAGAATTCGTTCATCGAGCGTTTCAGCCGCGCGATCGCCTGCATGCCCTGCCCGCGCACCAGCGCGGTACCGGCGATCGCGGTCAGCACCACGATCAGCAGCGTCGGCCACAAGCCGATCAGCCCGCCGACTTGGATGAACAGGCCGATCTCGATCAACGGCACGGCGAGGAAGGCGATGAAGAGCCACATGGGCGGTCTCCCGAAACTGTGTTGTCATCCCCGTACCCAAAGGCAATCCGCGCCGGTGGGTCGGTGGACTTGAACGGTTGCGTGGCTTACATAGGTGCGACATGGACCCGGTACGAGGTCCGTGCTGACAAGAGGCTCCGAATGAACTCTCCCATCATCCAGCTTCTGGTGCTCGCAGGCATCGCGATCTTCCTGATCCTGCGGTTGCGCGGCGTGCTGGGAACGCGGGAGGGCTTCGAGAAGCCGAGCCTTCCGGCGCAGGCCGAGAAGCGCCGCAACCGCCCCGAATTCGAGGTGATCGAGGGCGGGCCGGATCGTGACATCACCGATCACGTCCCCGAGAACAGCGACACCGCCAAGGCGCTCTACGCGATGAAGGCGGCGGATCCGAACTTCAATCTCAGCGAATTCCTGCAAGGCGCGCGCGGCGCCTACGAGATGATCCTGATGGCGTTCGAGAACGGCGATCTCGAAAGCGTGCGGCCGTTCCTGTCGGATGACGTCTACGAGGCCTTCGCCGAGGTGATCGCCGCGCGCGAGCGCGAGGGGCTCAAGGTCGAGGCGACCTTCGTGGGCCTTGGCGAGATCGCGGTGCGCGAGGCCAGCTTCGACGCGGCCAGCCGCGAGGGCGAGATCGCCGTGCGCTTCACCGGCGAACTGACCTACGTGGTGCGCAACGCCGCGGGCGAGATCGTCGAGGGCTCGACCTCCGAGATCAAGCGCCAGCGCGACGTCTGGACCTTCGGCCGCGTCATGGGCAGCGAAGATCCCAACTGGAAACTGGTGGCAACCGGGGAATGACCCGGCTCGCGGCGGCACTGGCGCTGGCCCTGGGGCTGCCGCTCGGCGCGGCGGCCAGCCCGAAGCTCCTTGGCTTCGACCAGCTCAGGGGCTGGGCCGCCGACGACCACCGCGCCGCGCTCGACACCTTTCTCGAAACCTGCGGCGATCTGCGCGACCGCGACTGGCAGGCGCTCTGTGCGCTGGGCCACGAGACCGAGGACGCCAAGAGCTTTTTCGAGCTGTTCTTCCTGCCGGTGCAGATCGAGGACGGGCGCGAGGCGCTGTTCACCGGCTATTACGAACCCGAGCTGCGCGGATCGGAGGTGCCCGACGGGCGCTATGTCGCGCCGGTCTACCGCGTTCCCGACGACCTGCCCTCGGAGGGGCCTTGGCTGACGCGGCAGGAGATCGACCAGGGCGGCGCGCTTCGCGGCCGCGGCCTCGAGATCGCCTATGTCGACCCGGTCGACCTGTTCTTCCTGCAGATCCAGGGGTCGGGCCGGGTGCGGCTGCCCAATGGCCGGATGATCCGGCTGGGCTATGGCGCCGCCAACCGCCAGCCCTATTCCTCGATCGGCCAGGAGCTGGTGGCGCGCGGCGTCTACGAGCCGCACCAGGTCTCGGCCGACGTGATCCGGTCCTGGGTGCGGCGCAACCCGGTGGATGGCAAGGAACTGCTCTGGACCAACCGCTCCTACGTGTTCTTCCGCGAGGTGAACGAGGTTCCGGCCGAGCGCGGCCCGCTTGGCGCGATGAACCGCTCGATCACGCCGTTGCGCAGCATCGCGGTGGACCCGGCCTTCGTGCCGCTGGGCGCGCCGGTCTGGATCGAGACCGAGGGCGAGGATCGGTTCCGCCGGCTGATGATCGCGCAGGACACCGGATCGGCGATCAAGGGCGCCCAGCGCGCCGACATCTTCTTCGGCACCGGGCGGCTCGCGGGCAAGCGCGCGGGCCGGACCCGCGATACCGGCCGGATGGTGGTGCTGCTGCCGATCCAGCGCGCGTGGGACATGTTGCCGCAGACGCTGGCCGACCCGGCCTGATGGTGCGCAAACCGAGGCATCTGTCGCCCGAGGAACGGGCGTTGTGGGACAGTGTCGCGCGTCAGGCGGCGCCGATGCACAAGCGCGGCAAGCCAAGTCTCGGCGCGGAGATTTCGTCCTCTCCCGCCCCAAAACCTTCGGCCCCGCCGGAGCCCGCCTTGTCCGAGCGTTTCGATCCCCTGCCCCGGTTCCGTGTCGGTCAGAAGGCCGATCCGAAGCGGCCCGACGATCTGCTGCCCGGCCTGCGCGATCGGCTGCGTGCCGCCCCCGTGGCGATGGATGCAAAGGCGCATGGGCGGATGACCCGGGGCAAGCTCAAGCCCGAGGCGCGGCTCGACCTGCACGGCATGACGCTGTCGGAGGCGCATCCCGAGCTGGTGGCCTTCATCCTGTCGAGCCAGGCGATGGGTCGTAGGCTGGTGCTGGTGATCACCGGCAAGGGGCGCGCGCGCGATTACGAGGCTCCGATGCCGGTGCGGCACGGGGTGTTGCGCCATCAGGTGCCGCAATGGCTCGGCCTGTCGCCGCTGCGCGAGGCGGTGTTGCAGATCACGCCCGCCCATATCCGCCATGGCGGCGAAGGGGCCTATTACGTCTATCTGCGCCGCGCCCGCTAGGCGGCGCGGACCAGCGGCTCCGAGATGGGCAACAACCGGGCCGCCCGCCGCACGCCGATAGCGAGCATCAGGCCCGCCAGCCCGAGATAGGCGGCGATGCCGAGCATCTGCTCCGGAAAATCGATGCCACGATCTATCAGCACGCCGCTCACCCCCGGCCCGATCGCGGTGCCAAGCACCATCACGGCCGCCGCCGCCGACTTGATCGCGCCGATATGGCGGGTGCCGTAGAACTCGGCCCAGAACGCGCCCGGCAGCACCGCCTGCACGCCGCCGCCGAACCCCGCGATGGCGAGCCCCAGCGCCGCGAGACCAAGCTCGTCGGCCTGGCTCAGCACCAGGAAGGCCAAGGTCCAGGGCAGCATCAGGAACGGCATCAGCCGCGCCGTGCCGAGCCGGTCCAGCGCCGCACCCGCGGCGAAGGTCCCCGCGATGGTCATGCCGGTGAAGACGGGCATCAGGGCCACCCATTGCCCGAGGCTCCAGGGCTTCACCTCGGCGAGGTGCACCTGCTGGAAGAACAGAGCCGTGCCCCAGGCGGGCGGCCCCATCAGCGCCGGTACCAGCATCCAGAACAGCCAGTGCCGCACCGTGCCAAGACGGGTCCAGTGCCGGCCCTCCATGCCAAGGCTCTGGCTGTCCTGCGCGATGCTCTGCGGGGTCCGCTCGCGGCGCAACAGTCGCAGCGCCAGCGGTACCGCCATGAGCGACAGCGCCGCCGCCGCGACCCAGAGAAGGCGCCAGTCGATCAGGCCGAGCCCCGCCACGAAGATCACCGGCAGCACCGCCTGCCCCAGCGCCACGCCCATCGAGGCGATCGACAGCGCCTTGCCGCGCCCGGCGGCGAACCAGCGCGCCATGGCGACGACCGAGATATGCGTCAGCATCCCCTGCCCGGCAAAGCGCAGCAGGAATATCACCGGTACCAGCGCCCAGCCCCAACTGCCCGGCAGCACCGCCATGCACAGGCAGCCCAGCGCCAGCAGTGTCATCGCGGCGGGGCCGAGACGGCGCGCCCGGAACCGGTCGGTCAGCCCGCCGGCCCAGATCATCACCAGCGCCGAAAGCGTGGTGCCCAGCGTGTAGATCCCGCCCCAGGCGCCGTGGCTCAGACCGAACTCGGCGCGGATCTCGCCCGCGAAGATCGAGATGAAGAAAGTCTGCCCGAAGGAGGAGCCGAAGCTGAGCAGCGCACCGGCCGCGAGAAAGGGCGCGTTGTCGCGCAGGAAACGGATCAGGGTCATGGAATGCCGCCTTTCGTGCCCTTGGTGCCAGCCTTGGTCCGGAGGTGGAAGTCGGTAGGCCCCGAAACCTTCCCCGACTCCAAGCGTTTATCCGCCGAACCCTTTCAGGAGCCTCGCGGACATGTCCGACCCGATCGCTGCCCGACCCGCCCCGGACCGGGCCGGCATCCGTGTGATCTGTAACGATCATTCCGGCCGCAACAGCCGCGAGGCCGAGGCCATCGACCGCGCGATGAAGGTGCTGGGTCCGGAGGCCGAGCTGTGCCACGTCAAAGGGCGCGACATCGCCGAAACCGCCCGGGCCGCGGTGCGCGACGGCTATGGCACGGTGGTGGCGGCGGGCGGCGACGGCACGATCATGGCGGTGGCCTCCGCGCTCAACGGCTCGGATTGCGCGCTGGGCGTGCTCCCCTTGGGAACCTTCAACTTCTTCGCGCGCGGCTACGGCATCCCCGAGGACCCCGAGGGCGCGGCGAAGGTCATCGCTGCCGGGCACAGCCGCAGCATCGATCTCGGCGCGGTCAACGGGCGGCTGTTCCTGAACAATGCCAGCATCGGGGTCTATCCCGCGATCCTCAAGGAGCGCGAGACGGTCTATCGCCGCTGGGGCCGCAGGCGCATCGCGGCGCATTGGTCTGTGCTCAAGACCTTCTGGCGCTTTACCCGGCCGCTCAAGGTCGAGATCGAGGTCGAGGGGCAGCGCCGCCGGTTTCGCACGCCGCTGGTCTTCGCCGCACGCTCGGCGTTCCAGCTTGAGCATTTCGGGCTGCAGGGCGCGGACTGCATCCGCCGGGGCGGCTTCGCGGTCTTCGTGGCGCCGGACGAAGGCCGGATGGGCCTCTTGTCGGATGCGGTGCGGCTGGCGGTCAAGCAGATGCGGCTGGGCGAGGATTTCGAACTGATCTGTGCCGACCGACTGGTGATTCACGTGAAGCGCCGTCGTCAGCTCGTCGCCTGCGACGGCGAGAAATTCGCAATGGACGGTCCGCTCGAATTCGAGATGGTCCGCAATGCCTTTCGGATCATCGTGCCCGACACCGCCGGCGAGGCGGCGGCATGAGGCGGGTGCTGCACATCTCGGACCTGCATTTCGGCCGCACCCGCGAGGATCTCCTCGAGCCGCTGATCGAGACGATCAACCGGCTCGGTCCCGACATGGTGGCCTTTTCGGGCGACCTGACCCAGCGCGCCCGCGAAAGCCAGTTCGCCCAGGCCGCCGACTTCATCTCGCGGCTGGAAATGCCGGTCTATACCGTGCCCGGCAATCACGACACGCCGATCGACAACCCGTGGCTGCGCTTCGTGAAGCCGTTCCACCGCTATCGCAGCCTGATCTGCGAAGAGCTGGAGCCCGAGTACATCGACGAGGAGGTGGCGCTGATCGGCGTCAACACGGTGAACCGCTTCGCCTGGCAATCGGGCAAGATCAGCCAGCGCACGATCCGCCGTGTCTGCGACGCCTTCGCGGGCGCGCCGGACGGGCGCACGCATCTGGCGATGATGCATCACCCGCTCGAACACGATCCGGGCACCGAAAAGCGGCTGATGCGCGGCGCCCGTGCCGCCGTGGCCTGCCTCGGGCGCTGCGGCGCCGACGTGGTGCTTTCGGGGCATTTGCACAACGCCGCGGTGGCACCTCTCACCGCGGCGCCGGGTGTGCTTCTGGTGCAGGCCGGAACCGGGCTCTCCTCGCGGCTGCGCGAGGAGACCAACAATTTCAACCTGCTCCATATCGAGCCCGACCGCATCAAGGTCGAACGTTACGGGGCCGAGGACCGGCCCCGTTTCGAGATCATCCAGACCGCCCGCTTCGCCAAGGGAAAAGGGGTCTGGCGCGAGGTCTAAAGCACGTAGCGCGACAGGTCGGTCGAACGCGACAGTTCGCCCAGATGCGCCTCGACGAAATCCTCGTCGACCTTGATCGTCTCGCCGGCCCGGTCGGGCGCGGTGAAGCTCAACTCCTCGAACACCCGTTCCAGCACGGTATAAAGCCTCCGCGCGCCGATATTCTCGACCGAGCGGTTCACCTCGGCCGCGATCCGCGCCAGCGCCGCGATGCCACCTTCGGTGAACTCGACCGTCACCTCTTCGGTGCCCATCAGCGCCGCGTATTGCCGGGTCAGCGCGTTGTCGGTCTCGGTCAGGATGCGCACGAAATCCTCTTCGGTCAGCGCGCGCAGTTCGACCCGGATCGGCAGGCGGCCCTGAAGCTCGGGCAGCAGATCCGAGGGCTTGGCCACATGGAACGCGCCAGAAGCGATGAACAGGATGTGATCGGTGCGGATCGGGCCGTGCTTGGTCGAAACCGTGGTGCCCTCGATCAGCGGCAGAAGGTCGCGCTGCACGCCCTCGCGGCTCACATCGGCGCCCCGAGCATCGGCCTTGGCGCAGACCTTGTCGATCTCGTCGAGGAACACGATGCCGTTCTGCTCGACATTCTCGACCGCGGCCTTGGTCACCGTCTCGTCGTCCAAGAGCTTGTCGGCCTCGTCGGCGATCAGCAGCTCGTAGCTCTCGGCCACGGTGACGCGCTTCTTCACCTTGCGGCCGCCCATCGCCTTGCCGAAGAGATCGCCGAGATTCATCATGCCGCCGGGCTGACCGGGAACGTCGAAGCCCTGCATCGGGTTCGAGCTGTCGGTCACCTCGATCTCGATCATCGTGGTGTCGAGTTCGCCGTTCTTCAGCTTGCGGCGGAACATCTCGCGAGTCTGGTCGCGGGCATCGGTGCCGGCGATCGCCGTGATCACGCGGTTCTCGGCGGCCTCATGCGCCTTGGATTTCACGTCCTCACGCATCTGCTCGCGGGTCTGGAAGATCGCGGCCTCCACGAGATCGCGGATGATCTGTTCCACGTCGCGGCCGACATAGCCCACCTCGGTGAACTTCGTCGCCTCGACCTTCAGGAACGGCGCATGCGCGAGCTTGGCGAGACGGCGCGAGATCTCGGTCTTGCCGACGCCGGTGGGGCCGATCATCAGGATGTTCTTCGGGTACACCTCGTCGCGCAGATCCGATGAGAGCTGCTTGCGCCGCCAGCGCGAGCGCAGGGCGACGGCGACGGCGCGCTTGGCCTCCTTCTGGCCGATGATGAAGCGGTCGAGCTCGGAGACGATCTCGCGGGGGGTCAGGTCGGTCATGGGGTTCCTCGTCGGATGAGGGGCCAAGATCCTTCGAAGGATCTTGCCAAATTTCTTCGAAGAAATTTACGCGCTCAGCGTCTCAACGGTGAGCTTGCCATTGGTGTAGACGCAGATGTCGGCGGCGATCGCCATGGCGCGCCGCGCCACCTCCTCGGCGTCGAGATCGGTCTCCATCATCGCCCGGCCCGCGGCGAGCGCGTAGTTGCCGCCCGAGCCGATCGCAGTGACGTCGTGTTCGGGTTCGAGCACGTCGCCAGCGCCGGTGATCACCAGCAGGTCCTTGCCGTCCGAGACGATCAGCATCGCCTCGAGCTTCTGCAGATACTTGTCGGTGCGCCAGTCCTTGGCAAGCTCGACCGAGGCCCGCGCCAGCTGGCCCGGCGTCGCCTCGAGCTTCTTCTCCAGCCGCTCCAGCAGGGTGAAGGCATCGGCCGTCGACCCGGCGAAGCCGGCGATGACCTCGTAGCCGCCGGGGGCGAGGCGGCGCACCTTGCGCGCGGTGCCCTTGATCACGGTCTGGCCGAGGCTCACCTGGCCGTCGCCCGCGATCACCACCTTGCCACCCTTGCGCACGCCGATGATGGTTGTGCCATGCCAGCCGGGGAAGTCGTCGCTCATCATGCCTCCAGTCGGGCGCGGGACGAACCGCGCGCCATGCGTATTTGTCGAAAGATGAAGGGGAAGGCCCCGCCACCGTTCGGGCCGATATGGGGGCCGGGGGCCGGAAGGGCAAGTTTGCCCCGGATCAGAGACGAAAAAGGCGCCCGAAGGCGCCTTTGGTCATCCAATGAAAGGAAGATCAGATCGACTCGTCGATCCAGCCCTTCAGCGCGGCCTTGGGGGCGGCGCCGGCGCGGTTCGAGACGATCTCGCCATCCTTGAACAGGAACAGCGCCGGGATGCCGCGCACGCCGAGCTGTGCCGGGGAGTTCGGGTTCTCGTCCACGTTAACCTTCACGATCTTCACGCGGCCCTGGTACTCGTCCGACAGCTCCTCGAGGGCCGGGCCAATCGTCTTGCAGGGGCCGCACCACTCGGCCCAGAAATCCACCACGACGGGGACATCGGACTGGCGCACTTCGGCGTCGAAATTCGCGTCATTGACTGCAACGGTGGCCATCGGGCTCTCCTTGGGTCTCGGGTTGGGTGAGAGACGTAAGGACGCGCGTTCGGCGCGTCAATGGGCGGCCCGGCGCAAGGCCGCCATGACGAGGTCATGGGGCAGGGGCATCAGCCGCGCCGTCGCGGTCCACAGGATCGCCGTCTCGACCCGCCGGTCCGGCCAGAGCCGCGACAGCATCGCCGCATAGGCGCCCATCTGCCGCAGGATGCCCTCCGGCGTGTCCTCGGGCCCTTTCGGCGCGACGCGATTGGTCTTGAAATCGATGGCGAGCACCCGGTCCTCCTCGATCAGCAGCCGGTCGATCGCGCCGTGCAGCCGCCGCCCGCCCAGCTGCGGCAGATCGGCGGTGATCGCGACCTCGGCCAGCGTGCCGGGGGCAAAAACCGGCTCCAGCCCCGGAGCCGAGACCAGCGCCAGCGCATTGGCGAGCAGGCTCTCGGTCTCGCCGGCCTCGGCCGCCTCCTCGGCATTGTCGAGCAGGCGGCGCCCCTGGGCTTCCCGGCTGGTTTCGGGCAGGGCGGGCAGGTGCTCGAGCAGGAGGTGCATCAGCGTGCCGCGCGCCCTCGCGACCTCGCCCTCGTCGGGGTCGCTGTCGCCCGGCAGCACCTTGGCGCCGCCCAGATCCGACGGGCTCAGGATCGGCGTGGCCTCCTCGGGCATGGTGACGGCGGGGTAGACCGGGGGCGGGGGCAGGGCGGTCGCGGCCGCGCGGGGCGGCAGCAGCTCGCCGCAGGCCCAGTCGAGATGCGCAAAGCGCCGCCCTTCGCCGCCCGGCATCGGCGCGGCATCGGCGCCGAGCCGATCGAGACCCTCGGTCACCGTGGCGTGCCAGCTCTGGCCCGCCTCGCCGGTATCGCCGGCGGCGCAGAGGATGAGCCAGCTCTCGGCCCGGGTCATCGCCACGTAGAGAAGCCGCCGCCGCTCGCGCTCCTGCGCGTCGATCAGCCCCTCGCGCAATTCCTGCATCGGCGGCGGCATCTCGGCCGCCGCGCCGGCCCAGAGCTGCGCCCCACCCGCGTCATAGAGCCGGTCGCGCAGCCGCACGTCGCGCTTGGCGGTATCGGGGAGGATCACGATCGGCGCCTCGAGACCCTTGGCGCCATGCACCGACATCACCCTGAGCCGGTCGCCCGCGGATTCCGCCTGCCGCTTGATCTCCAGATCGTCGGTCTCGAGCCATTCGAGGAAGCCGGTGAGCCCCGGCACCTCGGACTGCTCGTAGGACAGCGCCTGGCTGAGCAGCGCGTCGATCCCGTCCTCGGCCTCGGGCCCGAGCCGGGCCAGAAGCTTGCGGCGGCCGTCATGCCGCAGAAGCAGCCGGTTGATCAGGTCGTAGGGGCGCAGGTAGTCGGACTGACGCCGCATGTCGTCGAGCACGGCCATGGTTTCGGGAAACGCCTCGCGCCGGTCGCGCAGCCGCGGCCAGAGATGGCCGGGACGGCCCTGCGCGAGACGGTAGAGGTCGTTCTCGCTCCAGCCCAGCAGCGGCGAGCGCAGCGCGCAGGCGAGCGACAGGTCGTCCTCGGGCAGCGCCAGAAAGCGCAGCACCGCCGCGATGTCCTTGACCGCCAGCTCGCCACCGATCCGCAGCCGGTCGGCCCCGGCGACGTTGAGCCCGGCCGCCTTGCAGGCGCGGATGATCTCGGAGAACAGCGCCGAGCGCCGCTGCACGAGGATCAGCACGTCGCCCTCGCTGACGGGGCGGCGATCATAGACGCCGGAATGCCCGCGCTCGACCGGGATCGTCTCCTCGGCCTTCATGCGGACGATCTCCTCGGCGATGCGCCGGGCGAGCTCGACCGAGGGGGCGGTCTCGCCGGGTCGGTCCACCGGGTCGGTCCAGTCGGCCTCCTCGGCCTCGGTTTCGGGCTTTTCGACCGTGGGCCACAGATCCACGCGGCCCGGCATCGCGGATTTGAACGCCCGGTGCGGCACCTCGACGCCGAGCCCCTCGCGATGCGGGCCCACGAAGGTCGCGTCCACCGCTCGCAGCACCGCTTCGGAGGAGCGGAAGCTGTGCTCCAGATCGAGCCGGTTCAGACCCGCCCCCGCCGCCTCGAGCCGCTCCGCGAAATGCTGCTGCATCCGGTCGAAGCCCTCGGGATCGGCCCCTTGGAAGGAATAGATCGACTGCTTCTTGTCGCCGACGACGAAGATCGTGCGGTTGCGGTCGGGTTGCGCGCCCTCTCCGGCGGCGAATTCCTGCGCCAGCCGCTCGATCACCGCCCATTGCGCCGGGCTAGTGTCCTGCGCCTCGTCCACGAGGATGTGGTCGATGCCGCCATCGAGCCGGAACAGCACCCATTGCGCCACTGCCGGGTCGGTCAGAAGCTTGCGCGCCTTGCCGATCAGATCATCGAAATCGAGCATGCCGCGCAAGAGCTTGCGCCGTTCATAGGCGGGCACGAAGGCGCGGGCGAAGGCGTCGAGATGGCGGGTCTTTTCCAGCGCCATCAGCGCCAGGCGGGTGGTGCGGCCCTCTTCGGTCCGGGCCATCAGATCGTCGAGTTGCTCGATCAGCGTCGGATCGCTCTCGCGCAGCTTCTTGGTGGGGAACTTGCCGATCTTGGCGCCGAAGGGGGCGGCGGCCTTGGCACCGAACAGGAACAGGCTCTCCAGCAGGTCGAGCAGCGCCGGGCCGGGTGCGGCCTTCAGATCGACGGCGTCGAGCCTGTCGGCGGCCTTCTGATCGGTCACCGTGCCCTTGCGCAGCAACAGCCTGAGCGCGCCCAGCAGCTCGAAATCATCCGGCTTCAGGCAGACATCGTAGAACCGCTCCAGCGTCAGCCCGGCGGGGACGTCGAAATACCGCGCCAGGGCCGCCTCGTCCGGGGCGTCGAGGAAGGCCTCGCGCCGGGCCGTGATCTCCGACAGGAGCGCGTCGAAATCGCCCTCGGGCGCCTGCAGCGCCAGCGCGTCCACGAGCGCCCGTTCGGGCCCCGAGGCCATGGCGTCGACCACCTCGGCGCGCAGAAGCTGCGCGGTGCGGTCCTCCATCTCGGTGAATTGCGGGCTCACCCCGGCTTCGAGCGGAAACCGACGCAGCAGCCCCGCGCAGAAGGAGTGGATCGTCTGGATGCGCAAGCCCCCGGGCGTCTCGATCGCGCGGGCGAACAGCGTGCGGGCCGAGCGCAGCGAGATCGCCTGCGGCGTGCCGAGCCGTTCCAGCGCATCCCTGAGCGCGGTGTCCTCCATCATCGCCCATTCGCCCAGGCGCCTGAACAGGCGGTTCTGCATCTCGGAGGCGGCGGCCTTGGTGTAGGTCAGGCACAGGATGTTCTGCGGGTCGGTGCCATCCAGGAGCAGCCGCGCCACCCGGTCGGTGAGCACGCGGGTCTTGCCCGATCCGGCATTGGCCGAAAGCCATGTCGAATTGGCCGGATCGGCGGCGCGGACCTGCCGCTCGGTCGCGTCGTCGCGGATCATCCGACGTCCTCCCCTCGGGCCGTTTCGGAAAAGTCCCACTCGCCGAAGCGCGACAGGTGGTCGTAATCGCTGCGGTCCTTGTCGCTCATCATCGCCATGCGGGCCGAATAGCCGCGTCCGGGATCCTGCCAGCGCGCGATCAGATCGCGCAGCTGCGACCAGACGAGGTCCGGCGGGATCTCGTCGAGCGGCGCGTCGACGGTGGTGCCTCGTCCGGCGAGGCCGATATAGGCCGCCCCCGCGACGCGGCCCGCCTCCACGTTCTTGAAGCCGCCGCGCTCGGCCATCGCCGCCTCCAGAAGCAGCTGCTTCTCGAAGATCTTCTGCTGCGGCACGCTGGGCGGCGCCCCGGTCTTGTAGTCGTAGATCCTGAGCCCGTCCTCGCCGATGTCGATCCGGTCGGCCTGCGCGGTCAGGGTGAAGCCCAGATCCTCCATGCCGGACGAACCGTCGATTTCGAAATGACTTGGCGTGGCCAGCGCCTGCCGCTTGGCCTCGCTGTGCAGGAACCAGTCCGCGATCCGGGCAATCCGGGCGATCCAGAGCCGGCGCACGGTGGGCCACGGGCACTCCGCCTCGAGCACCTGCTCGGTCACCGCCATCAGCCGCGCCTTGGCGCCCGGATCGGTGGGGGCTATGCCGTCCCGCAGGAAGGTCTCGAACACCTTGTGCAGCACCGTGCCGCGCAGCGCCGCATCGGCGCTGGGCGTCAGCGGGTCGAGCGCGCGCAATCGCAGCACGTGGCGTGCATAGATCGTGTAGGGATCGCGGATCAGGGTGCGGATTGTCGTGACTGAAAGCCGGTCGGGCCGCGCCGCCACCGGCGGACGCGGCGATGGGCGCGGCGCGGGCGGCACCCGGGCCTCGGGCACCGAGAGCGCGGTGGCGCGGGCGAGCCAGTCGGCGCCGCGCGCCCGCATCCCGGCCAGCGCCGCGCGGCCGCCCTGGTCGGGCAGGCCTTCGAGCAGGTTGGTCAGCCGGTTGATCCAGCGCGAGGGCACGGTCTCGGCATCCGATGAACGGGTCGAGCGGGTGATCCAGACCTCGCGCACCGCCACCGCCTGCTGGTAGTCATGCGCCGAGAGGCCGATCCGCCGCTCGGGCAGCAGCAGCCCGGCCTGCGCGCGCATCTTGCGATTGAGCCATGGGTCGGCGGGCGGCGCCTCGGGCCACGAGCCCTCGTTCATCGAGGCGAGGATGGTGAGATCGGCGCCCTGCACCCGCGCCTCCAGCGTGCCGCGGATCAGCACCTGCGGGTGGCCGATATCGGGGTTGCGCACCTCGACCCGGCGCAGCACGCCCAGAAACAGCGAGCGGTAATCGCGCGTGGCCATCTCGCCCGCCGCCTCGGCGTGTTCGGCAAGCCCCTCGCAGGCCTGCCGCGCGGCGCGTCCCGCCACCTCGTCCCAGAGCCCGCCGCTGCCCTCGGCACCGGGGCCGGAGGCGAGGCATTCGGCCAGCTTCAGGTGGCAATCGAGATGCGTGCCGAGCGGCCGGTCGCCCGCCTCGGGCACGAGGCCCAGCGCCTCGCAGAGCCAGTCGGCCCAGCCCATGCGACCGGTGTCATGTTCGCCGGTCTTCTCGGCCCAGCGCCTGAGCAGGGCGGCCTCGGGATAGGCCGCGCCCTCGCGGCGCAGCGCCAGTTCAAGCTCGCGGGTGCGCAGGAGGTGCGGGCCGCGATCCTGCCCCGAATGGCATAGCGGGTGCTTGAGCAGCGACAGGATCGCCGAGGGGCCGGGCCGTTCCCCCATGATCTCGGACACCAGCCGCAGGAACCGCCCCGGCGGGGTCAGCGGCAGCGGCACGCCGGCGCTGTCATCGACCACGAGATCCCAGCGGTCGAGCGCCGCCGAGACCTGCCGCGTCAGCATCCGGTCGGGGGTGACCAGCGCCACGGTCTTGCCCTCGTCCACGGCGGCGCGCATCCGCAGCGCGATGGTCTCGGCCTCCATCCGGGGCGAGGGCGCCTCCAGAAGCGTCAGCCCCTCGGTGGCGGGGCCGAGATCGCCCAAGTCCGGCCCTTCGTCGCGCCACTGGTCGGTGACCGGGGCGGGGCGCAGCGACAGCGACACCAGCCGGTTGCGTTCGGGCGAGGGGGCGGGCGTGTCGTGCCAGAGCCGCAGATCCCCGGCCTCCATCTCGAGCATCCGCAGGATCCGGCGAAACCGGAACTGCGGGTGGTCCTCGGCGGCCAGCGCCTCGTCGAGCCGCTCCCAGACCTCCTGCGGCTGGTCCATGTCGACGCCGGGCAGCACCACCGCGCCCTGCGCCTGCCGCGCCACCGCCTGCAAAAGCAGCGCCGTCGCGCCGCGCGATCCGGTGGAGCCCGCGACGATCACCGGGTCGCTGGGGGGCGCCTCGGCCCATCTCTCGACCAGCCGTTCCACCGCCATGCGCTGGCGCGCCTCGCGGTCCGGGGCGGCGTCCGGGCCGAACCAGATGTTGACGATGTTGAGGAATTGCAGCGAGCGGGCCCAGTGGCCCGACAGGTCGGTCACGTCGAGACCGGCGATGTCGTCGGGCGACACCCCTTCGCCCTGCATCTCGTCCATCAGCCCGGCGAGGCTGTCGGAGAGGTCGTAGAGCGCGGCGCGGGGCGCGAGATCGGGCTGCGCCTCGATCAGCCGCGACACGAGCTGGGTCAGCTCCAGCCTGCGGCGCAGCCCGTTGACCGGCAACGGCAGCTCCGGCCCTAGCGGGTCGAGTGCCAGATCGGTGATCAGCCGCAGCCGCGGCAGCAGCGTCGCCGGGCCCTGATCGAAGATGTCGCGCACCCGGCGGCGCATCCGGTTGGTGTTGAGGTAGACCGTGACCCGGGCCATCGCCTCGGGGCCCTTGTCGCCGAAGCGCGCGCGCAGACCCGCGACGAGGCCTTCGGCGAAATCGACGCCGCAGGGCAGGGCATAGAGATGGGCGGGGCCGGTATCCGAGAAAGGCCCGGCGTCGCGAAAGCTCTCAGACGGCATGTGTACCTTGCAGCATCTCTTCGGCCAGGGGGATGCAGTCGGGGCGGCCGACATCGCACCAGCGCCCGTCATGCACCACGCCGAAGAGCCTGCCCCGCGCCGCGATCTCGTTCCACAGAAGGTTCAGCGAGAAGGCGTCTTCGGGTATCGCGTCGAGCCCGTCCGGCACGATGATCTGCGCCCCCGAATAGACATGGCCCGGCCCGCGCGACAGCCGCCCATCGGCATCGACGAGGAAATCGCCCTGCCCGGTATGGCCCAGCGCGTTCTCGCGCGGGAGCAGCAGCAACAGCGCTTCCATGCGCGACGGGTCCCATGCGCGCCTCAGCGCGGTGAGCGGGTTCGGCCCGGACCAGATCGCGTCGGAATTGAGCGTGTAGACCGGCCCCGGCCCGAGCAGCGGCCGCGCCTTTCTCAGGCCGCCCCCGGTTTCCAGCAGCTTGTCGGTCTCGTCCGACAGGATCACGTCGCGGCCCTGAAGATGCTCGCGCAGCACCTCGCCCCGGTGATGCAGGTTGACGACGCGCCTGAGCGGCATCAGCGGCGCGGTCAGATCGAGCGCGTGGTCGATCAGCGGCCGCCCCCCGACCTCGACCATCGGCTTGGGCCGGTGGGCCGTGAGCGGCCCCATGCGGCGGCCGAGCCCGGCGGCGAAGATCATGATGGCGCTGGGCGTCCCTTGGGTCGTCATGAAGCGGTCTCCTCGGGAGCATGCTGGGGAGCGGGAATGGCGGCGGCGTGGGGCCGAAGCTCGGCCAGCGCCGGATGCGCGAGATCGGCGCGGATCTGGCCCCAGACGCGGGGCATCAGCGCGAGGTAGCGGGTCTTGCCGTCGCGCTTGGCGAGGCGGGCAAAGATGCCGAGGATGCGCAGGTTGCGCTGCAGTCCGAGCACGGCGCAGGCAGCCTCGACCGCCTCCGGCGCGCGGCCGGTGGCCTCGGCGAAACGGGCGATCATCGCGGCGCGGAGCCGGTCCGAGACGTCGCGCCGCGCGTCGCGCAGCAACGACACCAGATCGTATTCGGGCGGCGCCAGCAGCGCGTCCTGAAAATCGAGCAGGCCGATCCGGTCGGCGCCGGGACGTTCGGGGCGCCAGATCAGGTTCTCGGCGTGGTAGTCCCTGAGCGCCAGAACCGAAGCCGTCGGCGCGTGCCGCTCCAGCGCGCCTTGCAGCGTCGCGCGCAGCGGCGCGAGGTCGAGCCCGGGCGCGTACCATTCGCCCAAGGGCGCGATCATCTCGGCCCCGATCCCGGGCGTCAGCGCCGCGAGCCCCTCGGGCGGCGGCGCCGATTGCAGCCGTGCCAGCACGTCGATCGCGGTTTCGTAGGGGGCCGTGTCGCCGGGATGCGCCTCGGCCCACTGCGCCACCTGGGTCGGACCGAGATCCTCGAGCACCGCGAGCCCCGCCGCGCGGTCGAGCGCGTGGATGCGCGGCGCGCAAAGGCCGAGGCCGGTCAGGTGCCGCGCGATGGCGAGGAAGGCATCGAGCGCGGGCAGCGTGTCGGCCGGGCAGATCATCAGGATCAGGCTCTCGCCCATAGGGTCCTGCAGCCGCTCGTAGCGCCGCGACGAGGCGTCGCCCGCAAGCGGGGTACGGGCATGGCCGCCAAGGCCATGACGGGCGAGGAAGGCGTCGATTTCAGCCAAGGACCGGCTCCAGCCGCGCGCGCCAGCTCTCGGGACCGCGAATGCTCAGCCGATGACCCTCTGCGCGCGCCTCGAAGTCGAGCGACAGCGCCTCGGGCGGGGCCATTTCGCCCATCCGGTCGGGCCATTCGATCAGGCAGATCGCGCGGCCCATCGCCTCTTCGAGCCCGAGTTCGACCAGCTCGAACGGGTCGGAGAGCCGATAGAGGTCGCAATGCCAGATCTCGCCGCCGGGCGCCTCGTAGCTCTGCACCAGCGTGAAGGTGGGCGAGGGCACCTCCTCGTCGGGATTGCCGATGCGGGCGCGGATCAGCGCGCGGGCGAAAAAGCTCTTGCCCGCGCCGATCTGACCCGAGAGCAGCAGCGTGTCGCCCGCGCGCAGATGCGGCGCGAGCCGACGGGCCAGCGCGAGGCTGTGCGATTCGTCGGAAAGGGGGATCGGTCCGGCCAACAGGGTCATGGCCGCAACCTAGGCGCTGGGCCGTGTGCTGCAAGCCGAAACGCCGCTCAGCCGCCGCGTGCGCGGACCAGCGCGGACTCCGCGCCGCCATTGGCCCGGGCGGCGATGCAGGGCGCCTCGGGCGCGTCGGGCCAGAAGCTCGCCAGCGTCGCGCCGCCGGGCAGCGGCGTGAAGCGGCAGCCCAGGCCGCGCCCGTCATTGAGCCTAAGCCGGTCGCACCATTCGGCGCGCTCGCCGAAGGCGGTGGCGAAATCGCGCAGCTCGCCCAGCACCGGAGAGGGCGCGACCAGCGCCTGCCAGCGGGCGATCTCCTCGGTCAGCCCGATCTCGGCGAGACCGCCCTCGGGCAGGTCCCACAGCGCCGCGTAGCCCCCGTTATGCAGCAGCCGCGTGCCGCCGGCCGAGAACACCGCGATCGCCTCGGGCAGCGTGTCGAGCACCGCCCGCGCGGTATCGAGCCCGGCCCGGAAATGCCGGGTCAGGGAGATCTCGGCGCTGATATTCTCGAACAGGAAGGCCACCGCGCCGTCGGGATGCGGCCGCCCGGTGACCCGGTAGGTCTGGCCGCCCGGCAGCGACCACGTCTCGCAATAGGTGCCGCGCGCCGCCTGCGCCTCGAGCGCGGCGACCTGTTCGCGCCAGCTGGTGTAATCCTTGGGCTCGGGGAGCATGTTGCGGTCGCGCAGGCGGTCGAGCACGCATTGCACCTGCGGGCGCGAGCTCAGGAAGGCGATCGGCAGGCCGGTCAGGTCGTGGAAGGCGGGGTTGAACATCACCAGCTTGCGGTCGCGGTCGAAGATGGCGAGGCCGATGGCGAGTTGCGCGAAGGTCTTGGTCAGGGTCTGCACGAATTTGCGTCGGGCCTGCTCGGCCTCGACGACCTCGGTCACGTCGAGCGCGAAATGCACGTGTTCCGCGCCGCGCCTGATGCGGGTGATCTCGAACCAGCTGCGGCGCGCCTCCCCGAGCGACAGGCTGGTGCGGCAACGCTCGCGGTCGGGGCCGGCGGGCTCGAAGCCCGGCGCCTCGAACAGCTCGCCCGGCATCCAGTCGACATCCCCGGCCGGGCAGGGCGGGTCATGCGCCTGCCGCCGCGCCTCGGCGAGCTGCATATAGGCGCGGTTGGCCCAGCTCAGTCGTCCCTCGGGGTCGAGCTTCCAGATCAGCTGCGGCGCGTCCTCGCCGATGCAGCGCAGGGTCTCCAGCTCGTCCTGGAGCGCCGCGAAGGCGATCGCATCGACCGCCTCGCGGGTCAGGTCTGAGGTCCCGTCAGGGCACAGGGTCAGCCGCAGCAGCCCGTCCCAATGCTCGATCTCGATCCGGCCGATGCCGCCGCGCGCCTCGAGCCGGCTGTGGCCGTCGCCCTCCAGGTTTCGCAGCCGCGCGCCGAGGCCCGGAAAGCGGTGTTCCAGAAGCCCGGTGAGCAGGTCGCGCTCGGTGCCGACCCCGTCGAGCCGGTCGAGCAGGCGCCGCGCCGGGGCGCTGGCATCGATCAGGCAATCGCCGTCGAACAGGAACACGCTCCGAGGGGCGGGAGGGGGCGCGGCCTTGGTCCGGGCCGTCATTCGCCCGAGCAGGACCACGATCATCGTCGCCGACAGGGTCGAGACGCAGATGACGAGCAGGAGCGAGAGCAAGGGTGGCAAGGGCATGGACACGCAACCTCAAGGAGTGTCGACCCAGAGTGAAAACCAACCCTTAACCGGGTGTTAACCTTAACGGCGCCCGCGCCGTTCGCGACGTGGCGTCCTTGAATGGCGACGTAACGTTCAGGGAAGAAAATGCGGATTGGGCTCGTTCGCGCCGGGCTGCGCCTCCAGCGCGGCGCGCGGCCAGGCCACCATGACGATGGCACCGCCCGCCGCAACGCCGCTGGCCCGCAGCCGGTCGCCGCCATTGGCGAAGCTGAGCCGCGCGCCCGACCGCTCCAGCAGCGTCTTGGCGATGAACAGCCCCAGCCCCATCCCCTCGTAGCCGGGCCTGCGGCGCGATCGCATGAACGGGTCGCCGATCCGCTCGATCAGCCCCGGCGGAAAGCCGGGGCCGTCATCCTCGATCGTCACCATGACGCTGTCGGCGGTCCAGGCGAGGTCGATCTCGACCCGGCCGGCCGAGAAATCGACGGCGTTCTGGATCAGGTTGCGCAACCCGTGCACGATCTCGGGCCGGCGGTGGATCACCGGCTGGAACTCGATATCCTCCTCGGCGCCGGGCTCGGCCCCGACCGCGAAGACCACCTCGCGACCGCGCGCCAGATGCGGCTCGGCGGCCTCGCGCACCACCGCTTCGAGCGGTGCCTGCCGCAGATGCGTGTCCTCCTTGCCGGCCCGCCCCATGGAACGCAGGATGTCGCGACAGCGGATCGCCTGGGCCCGGATCAGCGCCGCGTCCTCGGCCAGTTCGGGGCTGTCCGAGAGATCGTCGGCCAGTTCGGAGGCGGTCAGGGTGATGGTAGCCAGCGGCGTGCCCAGCTCATGCGCGGCCGCCGCGACCACGCCGCCCAGATCGGTCAGCTTCTGCTCGCGCGCCAGCGCCAGCTGCGTCGCGGCCAGCGCGTCGCCCATCGCCTGCCGCTCGAGCGTCACCCGCCGCACGTAGAGCCCGATGAAGGTGATGCCGATCGCCAGCGCCAGCCAGAAGCCGAAGCGCAGCAGCTCGGGCGGCGAAAGCGGCGTCATCTGCGGCGACAGGATCGGCATGCTCCACAGCCAGAGCACCGTCACCGAGACCAGTGCCAGCCCGCCCACCAGCAGCACGCCGGGCAGCCGCAGCATCGTGGCCGAGATGGTGACCGGGGCCAGCATCAGGAGCGCGAAGGGGTTGGAGATGCCGCCGGTGAGCCACAGCAGCACCGAGAGCTGGACGATGTCGAAGACCAGCATCGCGGTGGATTCACCCTCGCTCAACCGCCGCGCCGAAGGCAGCAGGAAGGCCGCGAGCAGGTTGGCGATGCCGGCGACGCCGATGGTGATCGCCACCAGCCCGGTGGGAAACACGAGGCCGTAGACCAGCGCCGCGACCAGCGCCGCGCCGGTCTGCCCGGCCAGCGCGATCCAGCGCAGCAGGATCTGGGTCCTGACCCGGACCCGGTTGCGGCGGCCGAAATCGCGCAGCATCGCCAACTCTGAATCGTGAAGGGGCAAGGCGCGGCTCCGGCTTGTGCGTCAATGAGGACCATTGATAGGCAGCCCCCGCGCCGCCATCAATGCGGCGGCCCGCCCCACAGGAGTTCGCATGCAGCGCCCCATCGCCCTCGCCGCCGCAGGCATCGTCGCCACCATCGTCGGCGGCGCGCTGGTCGCCACCACGATCCTCGCGCCCTCGGACCGTCTCGCCGCCTGCCGCACCGGCAATGTCGCGGGCGGCTTCGACCGGCTCGGCGGGCCGTTCACCCTGCTCGACGGCGCCGGGCGTGAGGTCACGGACGCCGATGTCATCACCGAGCCGAGCCTCGTCTATTTCGGCTATACCTCCTGCCCGGATGTCTGCCCGATCGACAATGCCCGCAACGCCGCCGCCGTCGACATCCTCGCCGAGGATCACGGCATCGAGGCGCAGCCGGTCTTCATCACCGTCGACCCGGCCCGCGATACGCCCGAGGTGATGGGCGACTACGCCGCCAACATGCATCCCGAGATGGTCGGGCTGTCGGGCAGCGAGGAGCAGATCGCCGCCGCGGCCAAGGCCTATTCGACCTATTACGCCCGTGCCGACGACGATCCCGACTATTACCTGATGAACCACCAGACGATGACCTATCTGGTGCTGCCGGAGGCGGGCACGGTGGAGTTCTTCAAGCGCGACGACGGCCCCGAGGAGGTGGCGCGCCGCACCGCCTGCCTCGTCGAGGCGGTGGATTGACCCGGCAGGGGCCGAAGCTAGCTTCCCCGAACGTCCAAGAGGAGACCCGGACATGAACGCAGAGGCGATCGATCTCGGCCCGGACCCGAGCCTGCTGCTGGTCGATGACGACGAGGCCTTTCTGAAACGTCTCGGCAAGGCGATGGAAAAGCGCGGCTTCACGGTGACGCTCGCCGGCACGGTCGAGGAGGGGCGGCGCATCGCCACGCAGACCCCGCCGGCCTATGCGGTGGTCGATCTGCGGCTCGAGGACGGCAACGGGCTCGACGTGGTCGAGGTGCTGCGCGAAAGCCGCCCGGAGGCGCGGATCGTGGTGCTGACCGGCTATGGCGCCATCGCCACGGCGGTGGCGGCGGTGAAGATCGGCGCGACCGACTACCTGTCCAAGCCCGCCGATGCGACCGAGGTGACCAACGCGCTTCTGGCGCGCGACGACGCGTTGCCGCCGCCGCCCGAGAACCCGATGAGCGCCGACCGGGTGCGCTGGGAGCACATCCAGCGGGTCTACGAGCTGTGCGATCGCAATGTCAGCGAGACGGCGCGGCGTCTGGGCATGCATCGCCGCACCCTGCAGCGGATCCTGGCCAAGCGCAGCCCCCGCTGACGCCTCCCCGGGATACACGCGACACAAGTCTGGAGATGCGGCTCCCGGCTTTGTCGGAACCCGTACAGACCGGATGCATCCTGACGTTTACTTTAGATCAGGAACGGCAGGTGGTACCCTCGTTTCGTGGGTTGATGAGTGCTGCTTGGTCGCTTGCAAGGGTCACGGCGCGGATGTGGGATCTCGGCTCGCTCCCTCGGGCGCCGAGTTCAACGGGAGGACCTTCCCCGTAGCCGTGACCCACTCCTCAGCATCCGTCGATGCACGGTCGTTCGGGTCGACGCCCGGGTGATCCGTGCGCGATCTCAGGCTTCTCAGAACCATGAGGGCGATGCGGAGAGGTGGGCCGGGACGATGTGTTTCCCGGCCCTTTCCACGTCAGGCAGCCACTGACACGCGTTGCCTGACCTCTGCTGCGTCCGGCTTTGGCGTGGCCGCTGCGTAGGAGCCGCCAGCTCGTTCTGTCGAGACGTTCTCGATAGGCTTGAGCGTGATGCCCACTTTATCGGTACTGCTGATCAGGGAGATAACGGACTCCTGCATCATCCTAGCTTGCACCCGCTTGGCAGCTTCACGCGATGCGGCGATGTCCACATCTTCTTCGGCCTCTTGGACTTCCTCGGGACGAACAGTCGCGGTCAAGGAGTCATCAACCTTGTTCCAGCCCTTCTCCTTCGGGCCAGCACGCTCAAAGGCTCTGGAGTTTTCGGAGGCGCGACTGGCGACAGCCCCGGTTTCGTCAATGAAGCCATTCTCTTTGGCGCCATCCGGTCCTTGCGCGGCAGTTGCGCCAGCAGGCCCGGCAACTGGATCACCTCCACTCCTGGAGGCGTCCTTTGCCGCCTTTGCAGCAGCTTCGACAGCTTCCTCGTCGGCCTTGGCCTGAGCCTTGGCCAGATCTTCTGCCTCCTCAGCGGCTTCCTTGGCTGCCTTTTCGGCTGCTTCAAGTGCCTCTTCCTCGGCCTTTGCCTGCGCCTCCGCTGCTTCCTCAGCGGCTTTGGCTTCGGCCTTTGCAATGTCTTCAGCGGCCTCCGCAGCCTCCTTGGCGGCTTTCGCTGCCGCTTCGAGTGCTTCCTCTTCGGCCTTTGCCTGAGCCTCTGCCGCTTCTTCTTGGACCTTCAGGGCAGCCTTCGCTGCGTCTCGCTCCGCCTTCGTCATGGTCGTCGTACTGGCAGAGTCACCGCTAGCATCTCCGGAAATATCCATGATGATCGCGGGGAAGTTTGTGTTCCGCCAGAAGGCGATGGGTCAGTCGAAGCAGTGGTAGTGGATGCGGCATTCTGCGCGGCTTGCCAGAGCGGGTCGAGCTGCTGGCCAATGGTGGAGATCGTCATTCGGATATCCTCCTTTTTGACTTGCTCGAAACCTCTGCTGCTCAATAAAGGCGCAACTTGCCAACGAAACAGGCATTTCAAAGACTTTGTCCAAACGGTAAAATATTTATCAAGGAATGGTGGGGCCGCAGCCGCCGATCTGTCTCGGGTGGAAGGTGGAATCCGCTTCGTCTATCGTGAGACTAACATTCACGTCCTGCACCGCACGTACGCCCCGCGCAGCCGCCACCCGCGCCGACCTTGCCCGAAGCAACTATAAGATCCTCGATAACGTGTAATGGCATCTCAGCTCGGTCGGCACCCGACGCTGGAAGTAGAAGATGCCATCCTTGAGGAAGCAGTGAGGGGCGGAAATGTACTCCGGCATGTACTACGCCTTGGCTTGATCCGATCGAAAGCCGAGGCGAAGCAGTGCTTTGAAGGATTGGGTGGTGCCGCTGAAGGGACTCGAACCCCCGACCCCATCATTACGAATGACGTGCTCTACCAGCTGAGCTACAGCGGCGCCCGGGCGCCTCTTAGCACCCGGGCGCCGGGGGGAAAAGGGCTATTTTCGCCCTTCGGTCACGGCCTCCGCTGCCTCGGACCGGGCAGCGGTCTTGTCGCCGTGCGGCACCACGATCTCCGCCTCGTCCATCTCGCCGTCGCCGTTCGTGCGCGGCGTGGCGGCGGCGGCGTCGCGGGCGGGCAGGGGCGAGGCGGTCGCTCCGGCCTCGCGCACCTCGGCCACTGCGGGAACGGGCGGCTCGGCGCGGCCGACACCGCCGCCGACGATCAGCGGCAGCATTTCGGTGCCGCGCGGCAGCGTCGTGCCGCTGTCGGCCGGGCGGGTCCAGCCCAGCGTGTCGAAGGCATGACAGTTCGAGCAGACCGGTTCCCAGTGCTGGTGCACGTTGTGACAGTTCTCGCAGACCCATTGCGGGCCGCGCGGCGCGGTCAGCGCCCGGGTCAGCCAGCCGCGCACCACCGCGTCGTCGGCGCCGCGGCCGCGCTCGATCGCCGCCATCAGCGTCAGCACGCGGGCGGTGGGGTCGGTCTCGACCAGATCGCCGAGCGCGCGCCGCGCCTCGTTGAACTGCTCGGCCGCAATCATCAGCTCGGCCTCGAGCATCCGGGTTTCGGGGTGGTCGGGCCGTGCCTTGAGCAGCACCGAGAAGCGCTTGAGCCGGGCCTGCGCATCCTCCTCGGGGGCGATCTCGGCAAAGACCTGCGCGAGGTCGGGATGCGGCTCCGCCTCCCAGGCCTTGCGGATCACCCGGGTGGCGTAGCGGGTGTTGCCGACGGCGAGGTAGCTGCGCGCGGCGAGCACGGCGGCGGGAATCAGGTCCGGCGACAGCCGGTTCGCCTCGATCGCCTTCTCGCGCATCTCGATGCTGGCGGTGTCGTCGATCACGTCGCGCGCCTCGGACAGCGCCAACACCGCGTCGCGGCGCCGGACCACGTTGCGCGGCAGCGCGCCGGAGCGGCGCTTGGCCTCCAGCGTGGCGCGGGCACCGGACCAGTCATGCGCCTCGGCCTGCAGCCGGAGCAGCGTGTCCTGCGTCTCGACATGGCGCGGCTTCAGGTCGAACGCCTTCTGGGCGAGCTTCATCGCGGTGTCGGTGTCACCCTCGGCGAGGCGCTGCCGCATCAGCCCGCGCACTCCGACGAAGCGGGTGCGGTCGATCTTCACCAGATCGCGATAGGCGCCCTCGGCGGTCTTGCGGTCGCCCACCAGCTCGGCGCCCTGAGCCACCAGGATCGAGGTGATCTCGGGGCGGCGCAGGTAGCGCTCGGCCTTGCGGCCCTTGGCCATCGCCGCCTCGCCCTCGCCCGCGGCCAGTGCGACGAGGCCGTCGCCCAGCGCCTTGTAGCCCTTGCGCTCGCGCGAGCGCGAGAACCAGCGGCTGACCGCGGTGTCGTCGCCATTGATGAAGTGCAGCAGGGCCAGGAGCAGGCCCAGCGCCTTGAACAGCAGCCAGCCGAGAAGCGCCAGCAATGCGATCGCCAGCACAAGCTGCAGCGGCCCGAGCGTGACCTCGTAGCCGGCCATGGCGATCTCGGCCCCGCCGGTCACGTCGGTGAGCCGCGCGGCGCCCCAGGTGAGGCCCGCCACGGCGGCGACGAAGGCCAGGATCTTGATCAGGGACAGGAGCATGTGCGGCGCCTCAATTCTCGGTCAGGGATTGCGACAGGGTGTCGGCGGCGGCGAGCGCCTCGGCACGGGTGCGGGCCGGGGCGATCCAGTCGGACAACGCCTCGCGGACCGGTTCGGGCAGCGTCCCGATCTCGTCGAGCGCCTCCTGCAGGCGACCGTCGCGCAGCGCGGCTTCGGCCCGCGACAGCACGGCGTCGGTGGTCTCGCCCTCGACCGGCGCGGTGGATCGCAGCTGCAACGTGTCGCGGAAGAAACCGGCGACCCGGCCGCCCTCCTCGCCGGACAGCCCCTCGCGGCGGGCCCGGGCCAGGGCGGCGCGGGCCGGTTCGGGAAAGGCCTCGATCAGCTCGGAGCGGCTCGCCACGCCCTCGGCCGCGGGGGCGACGAGCCCCTGCGGGATTTCGGTGGGCGAGGTGGCCTGCAATTCCTCGAGCAGCGCCGGGTAGGGCTCGCCGGTCTCCAGCGCGGCCTCGATCTCGGCCAGGGTGGCGCGGGCGCGGGCGCGGGCGGCGACGGCGGCGGCCTCGGCCTCGATCTGCTCGGCGGTGCGCCCGGCGGTGGCGACCTGCTGGGCGGCCTGTTCGGCCATCCCCGCGATCTCCTGCGCCTGCGCCTCGAGGTCGGCGCGCAGCGCGTCGACCTCGGCCTGCCAGCGGGCCACCGCCTCGCGCGCCAGAGTGCCGTCGGGGCCGGCGCTGGCCTCGGCTTCAGTGAGGCGGGTTTCGAGGGTCTCGATCCGGGTGTTCATCTCCGTCAGGCCGGTCTCGACGCCGTCGAGACGGGTGCCCAGCTCGGACAGCCCGGTCTCGCTTTGGGCGCGCAGGCCATCGAGCCCGTCGGCAAGAGGTGCGATCTCGCCCTCGATCGACGCGAGCCGCGCCTCGAATTCCTCGCCGCGCTGGCTGTTGTTGAGCCAGATCCAGCCCGCCCCGAGGCCCAGCGCCGCGGCGATCAGGCCGCCCAGAAGTCCGGCCCCGAAGCCCGAGGCACGGCTCGGCGGAGCAGGGGTCTGCGGCGTCGCAGGCGTCGCGGCGGCGGGGTCGCGCGCGTCCGAAGTCCGGACGCTGGCGGGATCGCCGGTCTTCGGGGCCTTTTCGGCGCCCGTCGCGGCCGTTTCAGTGGTCCCTTCGGTGGGCTTGTCAGCCTCGGCCGCGCGCGAGCTGCGCGTCACGGCGGGCATCGCCCCGGCGGTGGGGGCTGCCGGGCGCGAGGTGGTGCCCAGATCCACCGCCGCGCTGGCCGGGCGCGGCGCGCTGGGCGTGTCGCCCTCCTTGGCGGGCGTCGAGCTCTTGTCGGTCTCGGGGGCGGGCGTGGTCCTGGGGGGCGTCGCGCCGCCCTGCGCGGTGCCGGAGCCGGGCGTAGTCGCGGGCGTGGCGGAGGTGGCTTCGCCGGGCGTGGCGGCGCTTTTCTCGCGGTCGGTCTCGCCGGATCGCGGTGCCGCGCCTGTCTTCGCACCGGCGGGCCTGCCGGGTGTGCCTGTCGTCTTTCGTGCCAAAACCCTGTCCCTTCCGTCCCCGATCGCGTCGGATTTATCCGTGCCGCCGCAGCATTTGCAGACCCTAGCCCGCCCCGTGCGGCGCCTCAAGCGCCGCCGCCCCGCAACGGGTCCCTGCAACCGAACGTCGCATGGGCCGCAAGGGTTGCGTCGATCATCGCATCCGCATCGGGGCGCGCCGCCAGCGTGACCGGCGGGCCGAGCTTCGATAGGGGTCTTGCTGCGGCGGCGCTGATCGCCACCAGCGCCAGCGGCGCGGCGATGGGCGCGCAGGCGGCAAGCAGCGCGGCGCTGCGCGGCGAAAACACCGGCGCGACGACCGGGGCGCGGCCCGACAGCAGGTCCCGCCCCGCCTCGGAGAGGGGATGCGCGGTCTGGGCATAGACCACCGCCTCGTCGCAGCCGCGCCCAGCCGCGCGCAGCCGGTCCGCGAGATCGCCGCGCTGGTGGTCGCCGCGCAGGTGCAGAAGCGGCCCCTCATCCGGTGCCTCCAGGATCGCGGCGAGCAGCGTCTCGGCGGAGCCGCCGCCCGGGCGCGGGTCGAGACCCGCCAGCCGCGCCGCCTGGGCGGTGCGCGGCCCGACGCACCATGCGGGCAGGCCGGCATAGCCCATGCGGGCCGCGCCCTGCGCGCCGCGCTCCGAGGTCAGGATCAGCGCGGCGGGGCTGCGGGCCGGACGCGGCGGCGTCATCTCGTCGATCCGCATCAGCGGCGCGATCACCGCCCGAAGGTGCCGCCCGGCCCGGATCTCCAGCTCCGCCAGAAAGCGCCGCGCCGCCGGTTCGGGCCGCGTCAGCAGCAGGGTCGGCTCTGGCATCGCGGACATCCTCTCCCCTTCGCGGCATTGTTCGAGGCAGGCGGGGATGGTAGCTGCACGGGGCGCGGGCGCAAGCGGAGCGGACATGGCCAGACTCACCATCCTCGGCATCGAATCGAGCTGCGACGACAGCGCGGCGGCGGTGGTGCGACGCGAGGATGGCGCGGCGCGGGTGCTCTCCTCGGTGGTGCGCGGCCAGGCCGAGTTGCATGCCGCGTTCGGTGGCGTCGTGCCCGAGATCGCGGCGCGCGCCCATGCCGAGGTGCTTGATCACTGCGTCGAGGCGGCGCTGGAGGAGGCCGGCATCGGCATCGCCGATCTCGACGGCATCGCCGTGACCGCCGGGCCGGGGCTGATCGGCGGGGTGCTGTCGGGCGTGATGCTCGCCAAGGGGCTCTCGGCCGCCACCGGCCTGCCGCTGATCGGCGTCAACCATCTCGCGGGCCACGCGCTGACGCCGCGGCTTACCGACGGGCTCGCATTTCCCTACCTGATGCTGCTGGTCTCGGGCGGGCATTGCCAGTTCCTCGTGGTCGAGGGCGATGACGCGTTCCGCCGGCTTGGCGGCACGATCGACGACGCGCCGGGCGAGGCCTTCGACAAGACCGCGCGGCTTCTGGGCCTGCCGCAGCCCGGCGGCCCGGCGGTCGAGGCCGAGGCGCGGGCGGGCGATCCGGCCCGGATCGCGTTGCCGCGTCCGCTCCTCGACCGGCCCGGCTGCGACATGTCGTTCTCGGGCCTCAAGACCGCGCTGCTGCGGGCCCGCGACGCAGAGATGGCGGCGGCCGGCGGGTTGACCCGCGCCGCCCGCGCCGATCTCGCCGCGGGCTTTCAGGCGGCGGTGGTCGAGATCCTGCGCGAAAAGACCCGCCGGGCGCTGGACCTCTATCTCGAGCTGGCGCCGGCGCGCCCGGCCTTTGCCGTGGCGGGGGGCGTCGCCGCGAACGGCCCGATCCGCGCGGCGCTGCAAAAGCTCTGTGCCGAGCGCGGCGTGGCGTTCTCGGCGCCGCCGCTGGCGCTGTGCACCGACAACGCGGCGATGATCGCCTTCGCGGGGCTGGGTCGACTCGCGGCGGGCGAGGCCGACGGGCTCGGGCTTGCGGCGCGGCCGCGCTGGCCGCTCGACGCGCGGGCGGCGCCGATGATCGGCTCGGGCCGCAAGGGGGCCAAGGCGTGAGGAGCACGGCATGAGGATCGGGATCGCGGGGGCGGGGGCCTTCGGCGCGGCGCTGGCGGTGACGCTGGCGCAGGCGGGGCGCGAGGTTACGCTCTGGGCCCGCGACGCGGCGGCCGTCGAGACGATGCGCGAGGCGCGGCAGGTGGCGCGGCTGCCGGATGTGACGCTGCCCGAGGGCGTCGCGCCGGTCTCCGACCTCTCGGCGCTGTTCGCCTGCGACACGATCCTGCTCGCGCTGCCGGCGCAGGCGACGCGCGGCTTCGTCGCCGCCCATGCCGAGGCGCTCGCGGGCAAGGTGCTCGTGGCCTGCGCCAAGGGCATCGATCTGCACAGCCTGACCGGTCAGACCGCGATCATCGCCGAGGCGGTGCCATCGGCCACGCCGGCGCTTCTGACCGGGCCGAGCTTTGCCGCCGACATCGCGCGCGGCCTGCCCACCGCGTTGACGCTGGCCTGCGCCGACGCGCCCTGCGGCGCGGCGCTGCAGCACGCGCTCTCGACGCCCAGCCTCAGGCTCTACCGCACGGCGGACGTCACCGGCGCCGAGCTGGGCGGCGCGCTCAAGAACGTCGTTGCCATCGCCTGCGGCGCCTGCATCGGCGCGGGTCTGGGCGACAGCGCCCGCGCCGCGCTGATGACCCGCGGCTTTGCCGAGATGCAGCGCCTCGCCGCCAGTCTCGGCGCGCGGCCCGAGACGTTGATGGGCCTGTCGGGCTTCGGTGATCTGGTGCTGACCTGCTCGTCGGAATTGTCGCGCAACTACCGCTACGGTCTCGCGCTGGGCCGGGGCGAAAGCTTCGACGCCGCCACCACGGTCGAGGGTGCCGCGACCGCGCGCGCCGTCACCGGTCTGGCGAAGGCGCGCGGACTCGACATGCCGATCTCGGCCGTGACCGCGCGCATGGTCGCGGGCGAGCTGACCCCGCTGCAGGCGCTCGACGCGCTGATCAACAGACCCCTCAAGGAGGAACGAGAATGAGCTTTGCCCTGATCACCCGCGACAAGCCGGGCGCGCTGCAGATCCGCAAGGACACCCGCGAGGCGCATCTGGAGTATATCGAGGCCACCGGCGTGGTGACCATGGCCGGGCCGTTCCTCGACGTGAATGGCGAGATGGACGGATCGCTGGTGATCCTCGACGTGGCGGATCTGCAGGCGGCGCAGGACTGGGCCGAGAACGACCCCTATGCCCGGGCCGGGCTGTTCGAGAGCGTCGAGATCCGCGCCTGGAAGAAGGTGATCGGCTGATGCGCTACTGGCTGTTCAAATCCGAGCCGAACGTCTGGAGCTGGGACCAGCAGGTCGCCAAGGGCGAGGCCGGCGAGGAGTGGGACGGGATCCGCAACTACCAGGCCCGCAACTTCATGCGCGAGATGAAGATCGGCGACCGCGGCTTCTTCTATCATTCGAACATCGGCAAGGAGGCGGTGGGCGTGGTCGAAGTCTGCGCCACGATCCATCCCGACAGCTCGACCGAGGATCCGCGCTGGGAATGCGTCGACATCCGCGCGCTCTACAAGCTGGGCCGGGCGGTGAGCCTCGACGAGATCAAGGCCGAGCCGCGGCTGGCGCAGATGGTGCTGGTGAACAATTCGCGCCTTTCGGTGCAGCCGGTGACCGAGGATGAGTGGCGCGTGATCCACGAACTCGCGGGATCTCTGGCCGAGGCATAGCGCCCGGCCGGCAAACGCGGCACTCTGGGACAAAACCCGGAGGGACCTCGTATGGCGATACTCTCGATCCTGCTGGCGGCGCTGGCCTCCTTCGCGCTGGGCGCGGTGTGGTACATGGCGCTGGCCAAGCCGTGGATGGCGGCCTCCGGGGTCCCGGTGGGCGCCGACGGCAAACCGGCCAACAGCGGCTCGCCGGTGCCCTATCTCGTTTCCTTCATCGCGATGCTGATCATCGCGGCCACGATGCGCTACGGCTTCGGGCTGGCGGGGATCGCGACGCCGATCGGCGGCTTTTTCGGCGGGCTGGCGGTCGGAGCGCTGTTCATCGCGCCGTGGATCACGCTCAACATCGGTTACTCGAACCGGCCATGGTTCCTGGCGGGGATCGATGGCGGCTATGCCGCGCTGGGCTGCGCGGTGATGGGACTGGTGCTCGGGCTGTTCTGAGGCGGCATACGGGGGGCGGCGGGGTCGCCAGCACCCCCGTTCTCACCCGCGGACTCCCACCCGGCGGATCTGCGAAAACTGGGGTCTGGCCGTCCTGGCCGACGTTACCTGCTTAGGCCGGAGCGGGATTCGACGCAACGTTCCGATGTCGCGAAGTCGGTTCGAATGCCCCGCGTCTTGTCGGGAACTGCCCGGATATCCTGCCGTTTGGGAAGGGGATACGACGCAGGAGGCCCGCCATGGAGATCGCGATCGGCAATCAGATCGGCGCCGCCCTCGTGGCGTTGATCTTCGCATCGGTGCATCTGCTGAGCCCCCGGCTGGTCTTTCTCGACCGTACGCCGCGCAGCGTCTGGCTTTCGACCGCGGGGGGCGTCTCGGTCGCCTATGTCTTCGTGCATCTCCTGCCCGAACTGGCCGAGTTCGGTGAACTTGCCGGCGAGGGCGAAACCGAGGAGGGCGCGCTCGAGGTCTGGATCTACCTCCTGGCGCTGAGCGGCCTCGTGGTGTTCTACGCGCTGGAGCGCATGGCGCAGCGCCATGCCGGGCACCGCCGCGCGACGGAATCCGCGGCCGGGGCGTTCTGGCTGCATCTGGCGGGCTTCGCGATCTACAACTTCCTCGTGGGCTACCTGCTCGAAGAGCAGCTGCGCGAGGAAGGACTGGGCGGCATGCTGCTCTATGCCTTGGCGCTGGGGCTGCATTTCGTCGTCAACGACCGGGCGCTCTATGCCCATCACGGCCCGAGATACCTGCGCGAGGGGCGCTGGCTGCTGGCGGCGGCGGTGCTGCTCGGTTTCGCGGCGAGCCTCGGCTACGAGATTCCGCAGGGCTGGATCGCTGGGGCGTTCGGTTTCCTGGCCGGTTCGGTGGTGCTCAACGTCATCAAGGAGGAGCTGCCGGAGGAGCGCGAGAGCCGTCTCTGGGCCTTCGCGCTGGGTGCCGGGCTCTACGCGGCGCTGCTGATCCTCGCCTGATCGCTAGTAGCGGTAATGCTCGGGCTTGAACGGGCCCTCGACCGGCACGCCGATATAGTCGGCCTGCTCCCGCCTGAGCTCCGTCAGCTTCGCGCCGACCCGTGCCAGATGCAGCCGCGCCACCTTCTCGTCGAGCGCCTTGGGCAGCAGGAAGACGCCGGGCCGATACTCCTGTCCCCTGGTCCAGAGCTCGATCTGCGCCAGCACCTGGTTGGTGAAGCTGGCCGACATCACGAAGGAGGGGTGGCCGGTGGCGTTGCCGAGATTGAGGAGCCGCCCTTCGGAGAGCAGGATGATCCGGTTGCCCGAGGGCATCTCGACCATGTCGACCTGATCCTTGATCCGGGTCCATTTGTGGTTGCGCAACGCGGCGACCTGGATCTCGTTGTCGAAATGGCCGATATTGCCGAGGATCGCCATATCCTTCATCTCGCGCATGTGCTCGATGCGGATCACGTCGCGGTTGCCGGTGGCGGTGACGAAGATGTCGGCCGTCGCCACCTCGTCCTCGAGCAGCACCACCTCGTAGCCATCCATCGCCGCCTGCAGCGCGCAGATCGGGTCGGCCTCGGTGACCTTCACCCGCGCGCCGGCGCCGCGCAGGCTCGCGGCCGAGCCCTTGCCGACATCGCCATAGCCGCAGACCACCGCGACCTTGCCGGCCATCATCGTGTCGGTGGCGCGACGGATACCATCGACGAGGCTCTCGCGGCAGCCATAGCGGTTGTCGAATTTCGACTTGGTGACGCTGTCGTTCACGTTGATCGCCGGGAAGGGCAGCCGCCCCTCGCGGTGCAGCTCGTAGAGCCTGTGCACGCCGGTCGTGGTCTCCTCGGAGACGCCGCGCAGCGCGTCGCGCTGCCGGGTGAACCAGCCGGGGCTCTGGTCGAGCCGTTTGCGGATCTGGTCGAACAGCGCGTTTTCCTCCTCGGAGGTCGGCACCTCGATCAGCCCGGTTTCGCCCGCCTCGACCCGCGCCCCCGTGAGGATGTACATCGTGGCGTCGCCGCCATCGTCGAGGATCAGGTTCGCGCCCTCGTCGAACTGGAAGATCCGGTCGGTATAGGCCCAGTACTCGGCGAGGCTCTCGCCCTTCACCGCGAAGACCGGCGTGCCGGCTCGGGCGATGGCGGCGGCGGCGTGGTCCTGTGTCGAGAAGATGTTGCACGAGGCCCATCGTACCTCGGCGCCCAGCGCGATCAGGGTCTCGATCAGCACGGCGGTCTGGATCGTCATGTGCAGCGATCCGGCGATGCGCGCGCCTTGCAGCGGCCGGCTGTCGCCATATTCCGCGCGCAGCGCCATCAGCCCCGGCATCTCGGTTTCCGCGATCTCGATCTCCTTGCGGCCCCAATCGGCCAGCGAGATGTCCTTGACGATGTGATCGCGATCCATGCGGGGCCTCCTCACGCAGGGGACGTGTCCCTCGCTTGACGTAGCATCCCCCTCGGCGGCTTGGCAATCGCGGCGGCGTTGAAGCGGGTCGGCGCGTCGTGCTAGCGCATCACCGGCCAGTACCGGGAGAGCGCCGATGGGAATGACCTGCACGAGCGACCGGCCGGCGCGGCACCGCCGCGCGGTGGTGTTCGCCTGCGACGAGGGCTATCTGCCCTATGCGCTCTTCGCGATCTCGCGCATCGCCGCGCTGCATCCCGAACGCGATTTCGACATCTGCCTGTGCACCGGCGTCTCGCCGGTCGAGATCCCGGCCAGCCTCGCGCATCTCGACATCCGGCTTTGCCAAGTCGATGTGGGTGACATGTTCGAGGGGCTCCGGCTCGATCCCGGCCGCAGCCCGGATGTCTATCTCCGCCTCGCGCTGCCACAGGCGCTCGGCGCGGATTACGACCGCATCCTCTATCTCGACAGCGACATCCACGTGCAGGGCGGCGATTTCTCGGCGTTGCTCTCGGTGGATCTGGGCGGCCGCCCGCTGGGCGCGGTCCGCGACAACACCCAATGGCGCACGCCGAGCCGGCGGCCGGCGCAGTTCCGGGTGCTGGGCCTGCCGGTGGCACGCTATTTCAACGCGGGTGTGCTCCTGATGGACGTGCCGCGCTATCTGGAGGCCGATCTGCTGGCGCGCTGCGTGGCGCTGGGCCGGGCCGAAGCAGGGCGGATGATCCGGCACGACCAGAATCTCTACAACGCGGTGCTGCAGGGTGACTGGGCCGAGCTCTCGCCCGCATGGAACTGGCAATACACCTGGGCCTCGCGCTTCTTCGAAGCGATGCAGACCGCGCATGTGGTGCATTTCATCGGCAAGCGAAAACCGTGGAAGGATGCCGAGGGCGAGCTGCCGCCCCGCTTCGCCCGCGAGATGGGCGCCTTTCTGGCGCGGCACTGGCCCGACCGGCCCCCTGTCCCGGTGGGACCCGGACCCGCCCATGACGCGCGGCTGATGCGCAAGCACCTGCTCAAGCATCTGGTCGCGGCGCCGGCGATGGCGCGCTATCTCGCGCGGTTTCCCGACGATCTGACGGTGCGCGCATGAGCGATGCGGCCACCCGCCCCGCCGAGCATCCCGACGCCGCGATCTTCGCCTGCGACGCGGGCCATCTCGCCTATGCCTATGCCGCCGCCATGGGCATCCACCATGCCGAGCCGGAGCGGCGCTTCGACATCGTGATCGCCACGCCGGATCTGACCCCGGTGCCCGAGGTGGCGCGGCGGGGGCCGATCCGGTTCCGGCGGATCGACGTCTCGGCGATCCCGCCGTTCAGGCATGGCAATCCGCGGATCACCGTCGGCACCTTCTTCCGGCACCTGCTGCCGGAGATCCTGCGCGACGAATATGGCGCGCTGTTCTACATGGACACCGATACCTGGATGCGGCGGCCCGGCCTGCAGGGCCTGTTCGAGCGGCGGCCGCGCGGCGTGCCGCTGGCTGCCGTCGCCTCCTTCATCTACCGGCCCGACCTGCTGGAGCGCCCGCACCCGGTCAGCCCGCGCGCGGAGCGGGTGCTCGGTGCCTTTGCCGGGACGAACGGCGCCTATTGGCAGTCGGGCGTGCAGATGATCGACATCGAGGCGCATCTGAAGGCGCGCGTGGCCGAGCGCCTGTTTGGCTATGTCGAGGCGCATCACGACCTGCTGGAGCGGCACCGGCTTGGCGATCAGGGCGCGCTCAACGCGGTCTTCGCGGACGAGATCGTGCCGCTCAGCCCGTTGTGGAACTGGCATCACGAGGATTGGCATCACCCGGACCTGCTCGAGCGGTTCGACCCGCATATCCTGCATTTCACCGGGCGCGCCAAGCCGTGGATGCTGGCAGACGAACCGCTGGTGGGCGAGGTGAACCCCGATTGGTTCGCGGCGCTTTCGCAATGGTCACCCGATTTCACCCCCGAGGCCCGTCGCGGCAGCGCCGCATGGTTCGAGGCCAACCCGGTGTTCCGATTGCGACCGCTCGATGCGCTGCACCGCCGCGCGCATGTCGCGGTGATGCGCCACAAGGCGCGGCGCCTCGCGATCGGCGCCTCGGGGCAGGCGGCGATGCAGGCGCTGATAGACGCCGCGGAGGTGGCGTGAGCCGTGCCCGTGCGCCCCGGGCCTGGCAGCGGATGCTGTCGGGGCGCAGGCTCGACCTGCTCGACCCGACGCCGATGGACATCGAGATTTCCGACATCGCCCATGGGCTCGCCTTCGTGGCGCGGTGGAACGGCCAGACCCGTGGCGATTTCGCCTATTCGGTGGCCGAGCATTCGCTGCTGGTCGAGGAGATCTTCGCGCATTGCTACCCGGCGGCGGGCCCGCGCGACAGGTTGGCGGCGCTCCTGCACGACGCGCCCGAATACGTGATCGGCGACATGATCTCGCCGGTGAAGGCGGCGGTGGGGCCGGGCTACGGGGCGCTCGACGCGCGGCTGACGGCGGCGATCCACCTGCGCTTCGGCCTGCCGGCGGTGCTGCCAGCCGAGCTCAAGAAACGGATCAAGCGGGCCGACAAGATTTCCGCTTGGCTCGAAGCCACGCGGATCGCTGGCTTCTCGGAGCGCGAGGCCGACCGCCTGTTCGGCAGGCTCGACCGCGACCTCGCCGCGCGCTTCGAGATCCGGCTCAGACCCCCGCGCGAGACGCGCGAGGGCTTCGTGGCCCGCCACGAGGACCTGATCGCGCTGATCTAGGGTCTTCAGTTCACGAAAGGCGCATCCGTGCCCCACAGCTCGCGCACCCGGAAATCCCGTCCGCAGCCCTCGCGGTAGCGCTTGTAGGCCTCGGATTTCGGCACGAAGAGCCCGACCGAGGAAACGGCAAGCCGCTCGGAGGATTTGTAGTAGTCCTGGTGATAGCTGCCGGCGGGATAGAATGGCGCGTCGCCGAGGATCGGCGTGACGATCTCGCGGCCCAGCGCCTGCTCGGCCGCCCGCTTGGCGGCCTCGGCGGCGGCCCGATCCCCCGCATCCGCGAAGATCGCGGTGCGGTAAGATGGGCCCCGGTCGCAGAACTGGCCGCCCGCATCGGTCGGGTCGATCGAGCGGAAGAACAGGTCGTAGAGCTGCCGCGCCTGCACCTTCGAGGGATCGTAGGTGATCTCGACCACCTCGTAATGGCCGGTGCCGCCGCCGGTCACCTGCTCATAGGTCGGGTTCGCGGTGTCGCCGCCCGCAAAGCCCGACACCGCCTCGATCACGCCATCGACCTTCTCGAAATCGGCCTCGACGCACCAGAAGCAGCCGCCCGCGACGGTGATGGTCTCGGTGGCCTGCGCCTGCGCCATCGGCGCGATGAGGGCCAAGGTGGCGGCAAGGCACGAAATCCTGTGGCGTAGCATGGCAAACTCCCTGTCCGGTCGTCCCCCATGCTGTCGCAGGCTGCCGATGCCGCAAGACAATGCTGCGTGATCCGGGCGTGACCCCTGGCCACTTTGTTCCTCAAATACGCAAATCCCGCCCTGTCGACCGGCGCCGCGCCCGAGGGCCCGGCGCCGACAGGTCACTTCACCCGACGATTCCGGGCGGCAAGCAGCTTCAGCCGCAGCGCGTTGAGCTGGATGAAGCCCTTGGCGTCGACCTGATCATAGGCGCCGGCGTCTTCCTCGAAGGTCACATGCGCCTCGGAATAGAGGCTGTGATCGGACCAGCGGGCGATGGTGCGCGCCGAGCCCTTGTAGAGCTTCAGCCGGACGGTGCCGGTGACGTGCTCCTGGCTCTTGTCGATCAGCGCCTGCAGCATCTCGCGCTCGGGGCTGAACCAGAAGCCGTTGTAGATCAGCTCGGCATAGCGCGGCATGATCGAATCCTTGAGGTGACCGGCGCCGGAATCCAGCGTGATCTGCTCGATGCCGCGATGCGCCTCGAGCAGGATCGTGCCACCGGGCGTCTCGTAGATGCCGCGCGACTTCATCCCGACGAAGCGGTTCTCGACGAGGTCGAGCCGGCCCACGCCGTGCTTGCCGCCCAGCTCGTTGAGCCTGGTGAGGATCGTCGCGGGGCTCATCGCCTCGCCATTGATCGAGACCGCGTCGCCCTTCTCGAAGCCGATCTCGACGATCTCGGGCTCGTTCGGGGCATCCTCGGGGTTCACGGTGCGCTGGTAGACGTAGTCCGGCGCCTCGTCGGCCGGGTTCTCCAGCACCTTTCCCTCGGAGGAGGTGTGCAGCAGGTTGGCGTCGACCGAGAAGGGCGCCTCGCCGCGCTTGTCCTTGGCGATCGGGATCTGGTGCTGTTCGGCGAACTCGATCAGCCGGGTGCGCGAGGTCAGGTCCCATTCGCGCCACGGCGCGATCACCTTGATCTCGGGGTTGAGCGCGTAGGCCGCGAGTTCGAAGCGGACCTGGTCGTTGCCCTTGCCGGTGGCGCCATGGGCCACGGCGTCGGCGCCCTCGGCCTCGGCGATCTCGACAAGGCGCTTGGAGATCAGCGGCCGGGCGATCGAGGTACCGAGCAGGTAGAGCCCCTCGTAGAGCGCGTTGGCGCGGAACATCGGGAAGACAAAGTCGCGCACGAACTCCTCGCGCAGGTCCTCGATATGGATCGAGGTCGCGCCCATCATCTCGGCCTTCTTGCGCGCCGGCTCCAGCTCCTCGCCCTGGCCGAGATCGGCGGTGAAGGTCACCACCTCGCAGCCATATTCGGTCTGCAGCCATTTCAGGATGATCGAGGTGTCGAGACCGCCGGAATAGGCGAGGACGACCTTCTTCGGGGCGCACTGGGCGGCCATGGGCAATTCTCCTAAGGGACGTTCAGGGGCGTGCGTTAAAGGCTTTCGGCCCTTGGGGCAAGCTCAGGCAGCGGTGCGGCCACGGGCGCGGCCCACCTCGGCGAAGGCCCGCGCGAAGGCGCGGTCGCCGGCATTGCCGAGGCGCGGTGCCGCATCGGCGATCGGCATCCACAGCGCGCGGTGGCCGGGCTCGGAGGGCGGGCCGTGCGGCCGGACCGGGCGGGCGGTGTAGATGTGACACAGCTTCTCGCCCCACATGTCGTAATCGGGCATAAAGACGAAGCGCCGGAACGCGCCGAGGCGGCGCGGCGCGGCGATGCGCCAGCCGGTCTCCTCGAACACCTCGCGGTGCAGCGCCTGCAAGGTGCTTTCGCCCGCATCGACACCGCCGCCGGGCAGCTGGATATCGGTGGGGTCGTCCTCCTTGCAGGTCAGCAGCAGGGCGCCGCCCTGTTCGAGGATCGCGTAGACCCCGGTACGCAGCCGGTATCGCTGGCCGCGCCGCACCTGTTCGCCATAGCGCCGGATCATCCCTTTTTGTCTCCCGACAAGCTTCCTATATGGTCGCGGTATGCCCATCCCCGACACGCAAGGAAACCCCATGAGCCTCGGCGCCCGCATTGCCTGGGACGACACCGTCCTGCCCTTCCAGCTCGACCAGTCCGACATCCGGGGCCGGGTCGCGCGTCTCGACGGCGTGCTCGACCGGGTGCTGGAGCAGCATGACTACCCCGCCCAGATCGAGGCGCTGGTGGCCGAGATGACGCTGCTCACCGCGCTGATCGGCCAGACCGTGAAGCTGCGCTGGAAGCTGTCGCTCCAGGTGCGCGGCGACGGCCCGGCCCGGCTGATCGCCACCGATTACTACGCCCCGACCGAAGAGGGTGCCCCGGCCCGGATCCGCGCCTGGGCCAGCTTCGACGAAAGCCGCCTCGAGGAGGGTGCCGATCCCTATTCGCTGATCGGCAAGGGTTACTTCGCGATCCTGATCGACCAGGGGCAGGGCATGGCGCCCTATCAGGGCATCACGCCGATCACCGGCGAGTCGCTGGCCGCCTGCGCCGAGACCTATTTCGCGCAGTCCGAGCAGCTGCCGACGCGGTTCTCGCTGACCTTCGGCAAATCCACCGAACCGGGCCGGGACGAAAGCTGGCGCGCCGGCGGCGTGATGCTGCAGAAGATGCCCAAGGCCTCGCCCTTCGCCGCGACCGCCGAAGGCGGCTCGGGCGAGGAGGGGCTTCTCGAGGCCGCCGACATCCTCAACGAGGACGAGGGCGAGAACTGGAACCGCGCCAACCTGCTGCTCGATACGGTGGACCAGCTCGAGTTGATCGGGCCGAGCGTGACTCCGACGGACCTGCTGATCCGGCTGTTCCACGAGGAAGGTCCGCGGGTCTTCGAGGCGCAGCCGGTGCAGTTCGGCTGCACCTGCTCCGAGGAAAAGGTGCGCCAAAGCCTGTCGATCTACTCGGCCAAGGATATCGCCCACATGACCACCGAGGCGGGCATCGTCACCGCCGACTGCCAGTTCTGCGGCGCGCATTACGAATTCGCGCCCCAGACGCTCGGCTTCGAGGCGACCGAGGGGCCCGACGCCGCCGAGGGCCAGAACAAGGCCGCCGGTGGCCGCGGCTGAGGTCCCGATAGAGGCGCGGCTCGCCCGGGCGCTGGAGCGGCCGGGCGATGCCTCGTCCGATTACGACATCGACCCGCGGCTGCCGGTGCCCGAGGGGCGCAGCCTGCGGCAGGCCGGTGTGCTGGCGGCGGTGCATCTCGACGGTGCCGAGGCGCGGCTGATCCTGACCAAGCGCTCGGCGCGGCTGCGCCATCACCCGGGCCAGATCGCCTTTCCGGGCGGCAAGGTCGAGCCGGTCGATGACGGCCCCGTCGGCGCGGCGCTGCGCGAGGCGCAGGAAGAGATCGGCCTGGCGCCGGGCCGGGTCGAGGTGCTGGGCACGTTGCCGCCGCATGAAACGGTGACGGGCTTCTCGGTGACGCCGGTGATCGGGCTGCTGCGCGGCCGGTTCGAGGCGGTGCCCGAGGCGGGCGAGGTGGCCGAGGTGTTCTCGGTGCCCTTGTCGCATGTCACCGACCCGGCGCGGTTCCGGATCGAGGGGCGGCGTTGGCAGGGGCGGCGGCGGCACTACTATGTGGTGCCGTGGGGCCCGTATTACATCTGGGGCGCCACCGCGCGGATGCTGCGCAGCCTGGCGGAGAGGATGAACCGATGAGCGAGCGGATCGAGGCGGAGTGGCTGGAGGCCGCGCCCGCGCGCGCCGTGACCGGCATGCTGGAGGCCGCGGGCCACCAGGCCTGGTTCGTCGGCGGCTGCGTGCGCAACGCGCTGTTGGGGCAGCCGGTCTCGGATCTCGACCTGACCACCGATGCCCGCCCCGAGCGGGTGGTCGATCTGGCCCGCGCCGCCGGGCTGAAGCCGGTGCCCACCGGCATCGATCACGGCACGATCACCGTCGTGGCGCAGGGCACGCCGATCGAGGTCACGACCTTCCGCCGCGACGTGGAGACCGACGGCCGCCGCGCCACGGTCGCCTATTCGGAGGATATCGCCGAGGACGCGGCGCGGCGCGATTTCACGATGAACGCGCTCTATGCCGATGCGCGGGGCACGGTCGCGGACCCGCTCGGCACCGGGCTTGCCGATCTCGCGGCGCGGCGGCTGCGCTTCATCGGCGACGCGCATGACCGGATCCGCGAGGATTACCTGAGGATCCTGCGCTTCTTTCGCTTCCACGCCTGGTATGGCGACACGCATGGCGGCATCGAAGCCGACGGGCTTGCCGCCTGCGCCGAGCTGGCCGAGGGGATCGGCGGGCTGTCGCGCGAGCGCGTCGGTGCCGAGATGCTCAAGCTGATGGCGGCGCCGGACCCGGCCCCCGCCGTCGCCTCCATGGCGATCTCGGGCGTGTTGATGCGGGTGCTGCCCGGCGGCGCCTCGGACCCGCTCGCGGTGCTGGTGCATGTCGAGGAGGAGGCGGGGCTGGCCCCCGACCCGATCCGGCGGCTGGCGCTGGTGGGCGGCGAGGAGGTGGCCGAGCGGCTGCGGCTCAGCCGGGCGCAGGCGGGCGCGCTGCAACGGCTGCGCGAGGCACAGGAGGCGGGCTGGGGCCCCGGCGAGCTGGGCTACCGGCTCGGCGCGCGCGCCGCGCTCGACGTTCTGGCGCTCAACGCGGCGCTGTCGGGGCGCGAGATCGAGGCTGTTTCACGGGAAACCGCCGAGGCCGGGGCGCGGGCGGCGCTGCCGGTGAAGGCGGCCGACCTGATGCCCGATTTCGACGGCCCGGCGCTGGGCGAGAAGCTGCGCGAGATCGAGGCGCGATGGATCGCCTCGGGCTTTGCGCTGGGGCGGAACGAACTTCTTCCCTGAGTTGCGCGGCCCGCCGCGCATGCACGTTTTCCTTCGAGGCGAACCGGCTTATATGCCGGTGACACGTATTCGAGACATCCCATGTTCCGCTTCTTCGAAAACCTCGTGGACCCCTATGGGGAATACGAGCAGACCGACCGTCCGCCATCGCGGCTCTGGCCCTTCCTGAAGGAGTACGCGCGGCCCTTCGCCCGGGTGTTCTGGGTCACCGGCCTGCTGTCGGTGGTGGTGGCCGTGGTCGAGATCTGGCTGATCGCCTATATGGGCCGCCTCGTGGACCTTCTGGGCCGGGCCACGCCCGACACGGTGCTGGCGCGGCACGGGGTCGAGTTGCTACTGGTGGCCGGGTTCATCCTGATCCTGCGCCCGGCCTTCCAGGCGGCGCATGTGCTGCTTCTCAACAACGCGATCCTGCCCAATTTCGGCACCACCGTGCGCTGGCGGGCGCATCGCCACGTGCTGCGCCAGTCGGTGGGCTGGTTCGAGAACGATTTCGCGGGCCGCATCGCCAACCGGATCATGCAGACGCCGCCTGCCGCCGGCGAGGTGGTGTTCCAGATCTTCGACGCGATCACCTTCGCGCTCGCCTATATCGTCGGCGCCGCCGTGCTTCTGGGCGAGGCAGACCCGATGCTGCTGCTGCCGCTGGTGGTCTGGTTCGGACTTTATGCCGCGCTGATGCGCTGGACCGTGAAGCGGATCGGACCGGCCTCGGAGGCCTCGTCCAACGCGCGCAGCGCCGTGACGGGCCGCGTCGTCGACACCTATACCAACATCCATTCGGTCAAGATGTTCGCGCATCACGACCGCGAGTTGGACGGTGCGAAATCGGTGATCGAGCAGGCCCGCGCCACCTTCCAGCGCGAGATGCGGCTGTTCACGATCATGGACGTGGCGCTGTCGGTGCTGAACGGCTTGCTGATCGTCGGCGTGGTCGGCTGGGGGCTCTATCTGTGGATCTCCGGGGCGGCCAGCGTCGGTGTGGTCGCCGCCGCCACGGCGCTGTGCCTGCGGCTCAACGCGATGACCGGCTGGATCATGTGGGCGGTGACCAACTTCTTCCAGAATCTCGGTGTCATCGCCGAGGGCATGCGCACCATCGCCCAGCCGATCACGCTGACCGACGACGATCGCGCCGGGCAGTTGAGCATCAGCCGCGGCGACATCGCGCTCAGGGGCCTGAGCCACCGCTACGGCCGCGACGCGGGCGGGGTGGGGCCCCTGGATCTCACCATCCCGGCGGGACAGAAGATCGGGCTGGTCGGTGCCTCCGGCGCCGGCAAGTCGACGCTGGTGAAGCTGCTCTTGCGTTTCTACGACCCCGAGGCGGGCCGGATCGAGATCGACGGGCAGGACATCACCCGGGTGACGCAGGACAGCCTGCGCTCCGCCATCGGCATGGTGCAGCAGGACAGCGCGCTGCTGCACCGGAGCGTGCGCGAGAACATCCTTTATGGCCGCCCCGACGCGACCGAGGCCGAGATGATCGCCGCCGCGCGTCGGGCCGAGGCGCATGACTTCATCCTCGATCTCGTCGATGGCGAGGGACGGCAGGGCTACGACGCGCAGGTCGGCGAGCGCGGCGTCAAGCTTTCGGGCGGTCAGCGGCAACGCATCGCGCTGGCGCGGGTGATCCTCAAGGACGCGCCGATCCTCGTTCTGGACGAGGCGACCTCGGCGCTTGATTCCGAGGTCGAGGCGGCGATCCAGGAGACGCTCTACCGGATGATGGAGGGCAAGACCGTGATCGCGATCGCGCACCGGCTCTCGACCATCGCCCGGATGGACCGGGTTTTGGTGATGGAGGAGGGCCGGATCGCCGAGGACGGCACCCATGAGGAGCTGTTGGCGCAGGGGGGCATCTATGCCCGGTTCTGGAAGCGCCAGTCGGGTGGCTTCCTCGGCATGGACGCCGACGACAAGCCATCCACGGAGGCCGCCGAATGATCGATGTCTCGCGCCTGATCGCGCCGTTCCGCCCGGCCGATGGCCCGCCCCCCGCGACGCTGTGGCGGTTTTTGCGCTGGGCCCTGTCGGGCAGCTTCGCGGTGACCGGCCTCAGCGCCGTGGTGTCGATGTCGGCGGGCGTGCTCGAGGTGCTGTCGGCGCTGATCCTCGGCTGGGTGATCGACGCGGCGCTGGCGGCGGAGCCGGACGGCTTCTTCGCGGGCAACATGGGACTGCTGCTGGGGGTCGCCGCGTTCTTCGTGCTGCTGCGCCCGATCGTCATGGGGCTTTCGGGGCTGATGCAGAGCGTGGTGCTGCAACCGTCGATCTACACGCTGGTGCTGTCGCGCCTGCATCGTCACACGCTGGGTCAGGCGGTCAGCTTCTTCGACAACGACTTCGCGGGCCGGATCGCGCAAAAGCAGATGCAGGCGGCCCGCGCCACGACCGAGCTGACCGTCGACACGATCCAGACGGTGTTTTTCGCGCTGGCCTCGCTGGTCGGCTCGGCGCTGCTGCTGCTGACCATCGACGGCCTGACGGCGGGGCTGCTGACGCTCTGGCTTCTGGGCTACATCGCCCTGATCCGGATCTATATGCCGAAGATCCGCGCCAGCTCGACCGCCCGCGCCTCGGCGCGCGCCATGGTGACCGGGCAGGTGGTCGACACCATCACCAACATCAAGACCGTGAAGCTGTTCGGCCATTCCGACCACGAGGATCGCGCCGCGCTCGGCGCGATGCACGAGTATCGCGAGCGGGCGCTGGGCTTCGGCGTGGTTTCGGCGGGGTTCCGGTTCTGGCTGATGGCGCTGGCCGGCGTGCTGCCGGTGATCGTCACCGGCGCGACGCTGGTGTTCTGGGCCAATGGCGGCGCCAGTGCCGGAGACATCGCGGCGGCGGGGGCGATCTCGCTGCGGCTGGCGCAGATGACCGGCTGGGTCAGCTTCACGCTGATGGGCATGTATTCCAACCTCGGCGAGGTCGAGGACGCGATCCACACGCTCTCGCCCGCGCATGGGCTGACCGACCGGGACGGCGCGCGCGAGTTGGAGGTGCGCGAGGGCAGCGTCGACTTCGATGGCGTGAGCTTCACCTATGGCGGCGGCGCCGGCGGGTTGCGCGGCATCGATTTGCACATCGCCCCGGGCGAGAAGATCGGCATCGTCGGCGCCTCGGGAGCGGGCAAATCGACCCTCGTGGCGGCGCTCTTGCGGCTCTATGACGTGGAACAGGGCCGCATCAGCATCGACGGGCAGGATATCAGCGCGGTGACGCAGGAGAGCCTGCGCCGGCAGATCGGCATGGTCACGCAGGACACCGCGATGTTCAACCGCTCGGCCCGCGACAACATCCGCTACGGCTATCCCGATGCGCCGCAGCAGGCGGTCGAGACGGCGGCGGCGCGGGCCGAGGCGCATGGCTTCATCGCCGATCTCGCCGATCTCAAGGGCCGGCGGGGCTACGACGCGCATCTGGGCGAGCGCGGGGTGAAACTGTCGGGCGGCCAGCGCCAGCGCATCGCCATCGCCCGCGCCATGCTCAAGGACGCGCCGATCCTCGTGCTGGACGAGGCGACCTCGGCGCTGGATAGCGAGGTCGAGGCGCAGATTCAGACGGCACTCGAACAGGCGATGCAGGGCAAGACCGTGATCGCCATCGCGCACAGGCTTTCGACCATTGCGCGCATGGACCGGATCGTGGTCATGGAGGGCGGCCGCATCGTCGAGGAGGGCACGCATGAGGCGCTGCTTTCCCAAGACGGGGTCTATGCCCGCTATTGGGCCCGCCAATCGGGCGGGTTCCTCGGGCAGGAGGCCGCCGAGTAGAAGAGGACGCCATGACCGAGACCCTGCCGCCGAAGACCCCGCAGCCCGATCCCGCGCCCCGGGGCGAGGTGACGATCGAGGCGGTGACGCATCATGGCATGGGACGGGCTGCGGATGGCACGCTGGTGCCGCGCGTGCTGCCCGGCGAGGTGGTGACGCTGGCCGCCGATGGCCCGAAGATCGTGACCCCCTCGCCCGAGCGCGTCGCGCCGCCCTGCCGGCATTTCAGATCCTGCGGCGGCTGCGCGATGCAGCACGCTTCGGATGGCTTCGTGGCGTCGTGGAAGGCCGAGATCGTGCGCACTGCCCTGCGCGCCCAGGGGATCGAGGGCGAAATCGCCGAGGTGCTCACCTCGCCGCCCGACAGCCGGCGCCGGGCGCGGCTGGCCGGGCGACGCACCAAGAAGGGCGCTCTGGTGGGCTTCCATGCCCGGGCTTCCGACACGGTGATCGAGGTGCCCGGCTGCCGGCTGATGCTGCCGCAGCTGACCGGGCTGATCCCGGCGCTGGAGCGCATCGCCGCGCTCGCCGCCTCGCGCAAGGGCGAGGCCGGGCTTACCGTGACCGACAGCGAGGCCGGGCCCGACCTGCATATCGACACCGACAAGCCGCTGACCGAGGAGCTGCGCATCGCGCTGCCCGAGATCGCGCGCGAGGCCGGGCTGGCGCGGCTCGTCTGGGCCGACGAGATCGTGGCCGAGCTGGAGCCGCCGGTGCAGCGCATGGGCCGGGCCCGGGTGGTGCCGCCGCCCGGTGCCTTCCTTCAGGCCACCGCCCATGGCGAGGCGGCGCTGCTCGAGGCGGTGCGGGAGGCGGTGGCCGGGGCGCCGCGCATCGTCGATCTCTTTGCCGGTTGCGGCACCTTCTCGCTGCCGCTGGCCGAAACGGCCGAGATCCACGCCGTCGAGGGCGAGACGGCGATGCTGGCCGCGCTCGACCGGGGCTGGCGCGGCGTGCCCGGCCTCAAGCGGGTCACCACGGAGACCCGCGACCTGTTCCGCAGGCCCCTTCTGCCGGACGAGCTGGCGCGATTCGACGCCGCCGTGATCGACCCGCCGCGGGCCGGGGCACAGGCGCAGGTGGCGCAGCTTGCCGCCGCGCGGATCGACGTGATCGCGATGGTCTCCTGCAGCCCCGCGAGTTTCGCGCGCGATGCGAAGACCCTGATCGACAACGGGTTCGAGATGGGCCCGGTCACCGTGGTCGATCAGTTCCGCTGGTCGCCGCATGTGGAGTTGGCGACACGATTCACGCGGCGCTAAGGATGTCGCCTCAAGCTGCCCCCTAGGCGCGGATTCGCGAATCCGGTAATTTCAATCAAACGGCATCAGACCGGGACAGTGGGCAGCATGACCATCGACAGACGCAAGATCCTCCTCGCCGCGCCGGCGCTTCTCGCGGCGTGCTCGGGCCGCAAGGTGCTGAGCTATGACGGGCCGCAAGTGACCTCGATCATGGCCTTCAAGTCGCAGCGCAGGCTCTATCTCATGCATGGCAACAAGGCGCTGAAGGCCTATCCGTTCCAGCTCGGCTTCGCGCCGGTGGGCCACAAGCAGTTCGAGGGCGACGGCAAGACGCCGGAGGGCGCCTATATCATCGACCGCCGCAATCCCAACAGCGCCTATCACCTGTCGGTCGGGATCTCCTATCCGAACGACCGCGACCGCGCCTTCGCCGAGGCGCATGGCAAGAGCCCGGGCGGCGAGATCTTCATCCACGGCACGCCCCGGGCCTTCGAGAACAAGCAGGACTGGACCGCCGGCTGCATCGCGGTGATGAACAGCGAGGTCGAGGAGATCTATTCGATGGTCGGCGACTATACGCCAGTCTTCGTCAAGGCCTGAGGCCGAGGGCCTCCCGAACATGCGAAGGGGCGCCGCGGCGCCCCTTTTTCCTGTCCGGCCCCTACGGGCGCGCCGTCTCAGGCGGCCAGCACCATGGTCCACCAGATCTTGCCCGCCGGTTCCTGGAACCAGGCGAGGCCCATCCGCGTCGCCGCGGGGTCGAGGATCACGTCGCGCGTCGCCGGCTCCTCCATCCAGGCGGCGAGGGTTTCGAGCTCGGTCTCGTAGGTCTCGGAAATCGCCTCGCCCACGAGCCGCCCCGAAAAGCCGACGCGGCGCAGCCGGTCGACCGGCGAGGAGCCGTCCGAGCCGAAATGCCAAGGCCGGTTCTGGACGCTCATGTCGCGCGAATGCGTCGCGGCGGCGGCGTTGAGCTGCGCGTCGAGCGTCAGCTGCGACAGGCCGCGCGCCCGGCGCAGCGTGTTGACGCCATCGAGCAGCCGGTAGGGGATCTGCGCCTCGTCCTCGGGCTTGATCCGGTAGACCTGCGGCAGCGGCAGCCCGTCCGGACCGATCCGGCCCGAGGGCGCGGCGCAGGCCGAAAGGCCGGTGAGGAGAAGACCGAGAATCAGCTCGCGTCGCTGCATGCGTCACCTGTGAGATCGAGAACAGGCGCCTGATTAGCGGCGTTGGAGCGACAGATCAAACGAGATCGGCGGTGCCCCGCCACCCTGACGTTTGCGTGAATTGCGCCTCACGAGATCGCGATCTACCAGATTCCGGTGACGTCACCCCCTGTCTGGAGATTCGCATGGGTAACGACCCCAAAGCGTTGAACCGCCGCGGCTTCATCGCCGCAACTGCCGCGCTGGGCGCGGCCGCGCTGGCCAGCCCCGCGCTCGCCCTGTCGGGCTCGACCGAGATCGAAGGCGACATCTCGTCCTCCGTGAGCCGCAACGTCTCGAGCTTCCGCTCGCTCGACTGGCGGCCCTATTTCTCCGACCTGCGCAACGGCGCGATCCTCGCCGATACCCAGAGCCGGGCCGTGCATTTCTGGAGCGAGGACGAAAGCGTCTACCGGCTCTATCCGAGCTCGGTGCCGCTGACGCCCGATCTCACCCGCCTCGGCCGCACCGAGATCATCAAGAAGGTCGAGGGCCCGGATTGGCGTCCGACGCCCGAGATGCGCCAGCGCAACCCCGAATGGCCCGAATACATCCCCGCCGGTCCCGACAGCCCGCTGGGGACCCATGCGATGTGGCTGACCTGGCAGTATTACCGCATCCACGGCACCCACGACACGCGCAAGATCGGCCGCCGGTCCTCGAATGGCTGCATCGGTCTCTACAACGAGCACATCGCCGAGCTGTTCTCGCTGTCGAAGATCGGCACGCAGGTCATGCTGATCTGAAATCGCGCCGCAGCGCATGCGGGAAGGGGGCCGCACGGCCCCCTTTTTCGTGTCTCAGATCCAGCCGGAGAGGTTCTCGCGGATCACCCGCTCCAGCATGTCGATATGCTCGGGGTGCTCGTTCAGGCAGGGGATGTAGGTGAAGCTTTCGCCGCCCGCATGCTCGAAGCTCTCGCGGATCTCCTCGTTGATCTCCTCGAGCGTCTCGATGCAGTCGGCCGAGAAGGCCGGGGCACAGACCGAGATCTTCCGCACGCCCTCGTCCTTGGCGAGCCGCGCCACCTCCTCGACCGTGTAGGGCTTGAGCCATTCCTCGCGGCCGAAGACCGACTGGAAGGTGGTCACGACGCGCGTGTCCTCCCACCCCAGCGCGTCGCGCAGCAGCCGCGTCGTCTTCTGGCACTGGCAGTGATAGGGGTCGCCCTCCAGCAGGTAGCGCTTGGGCAGGCCGTGATAGGAGCAGACCAGCACCTCGGGGCGGCTTTCGGGCGTGGGATGCGCGCGACGCACCGAGTTGGCAAGGGCCTCGATGTAGTCGGGCCGGTCGAAATAGGGGTCCACAACCCGCGCGGTGGGCTGCCACTTCTCCTTGGAGAGCGCCTTGAAGAAGGCGTCGTTGGCGGTGGCGGAGGTGGCACCGGCATATTGCGGGTAGAGCGGGAAGAACAGGATCTTGCGGCAGCCGGTCTCGACCATGCGACGCACCACCGACTTGGTCGAGGGATTGCCGTAGCGCATGCAGAACTCGACCTGCACCGCGTCGCCATGCTCCGCCTCGAAGCGGGCGCGCAGCGCGTCGGTCTGGGCGCGGGTGATGGTCCGGAGCGGGCTCTCGTTCAGTTCCTCGTTCCAGATCGAGCGGTAGGCGGCGCCGGATTTCTGCGGCCGCTTCGACAGGATGATGCCTTGCAGGATCGGCTGCCAGATCAACGGGTTGGTATCGACGACACGGCGGTCGGAAAGGAACTCGGACAGGTAGCGCCGCATCGAGCGGTAATCGGTGCCGTCAGGGGTGCCGAGATTGGCGACGAGGATGCCGACGCGGGATTTCGGCAGCGCCGGGTGATCGGCGGGGGCGTGGGTCGGTCGGGTCGCGTCGAGCATCGTCTGTCCTCGGGGCTGCGGCGTTAATGAATGTTTTCAAAGCAAGGTAGCGGAAATGCGGTCCCGACAAGCTGCCGGCAGGTTCGGCCGCAGGGATCGGGTCCCGCGGCCATCGGGTCAATCGGCGCTTTCGTCGCGGGCGCGCCGCAGCGCCTCTTCGAGGCTATGCGTCGCCGAGCCGCGGCGCAACGGCTGCGGCTGGTCCGCCGACGGCGCCCAGCCCGTCAGGGTGATCACCTCGAAACGCGCGCCGACCCGGCCATCGGGGCGCATGTTGCTTTCGGCATAGAGCCGCGCCGCCTCGGCCATCACGGCGCGGCGGGTGGGACGGCGCAGGCGGCCCGCCATCGCGTTGGTCTCGCCCATCGCCCGCAGGTCGCGCATCAGGTGGAACGGGGTTTCGTAGCTGACGTCGAATGGCGTGCCATCGGCCACCGGCAGCGCCAGCCCGGCGCGTTGCAGCAGCGCGCCGAGATCGCGGATCTCGCCCATCGGCGCGACCCGGGGCGACAGCCCGCCGGTGACGGCGGTCTCGGCGGCGGTCAGCGCCGCGCGCAGATCCGCCAGCGTCTCGCCGCCGAACAGCGTCGCGATCAGGAGCCCGTCGGGGCGCAGCGCCCGGGCGCATTGGATCAGCTGGCCGATCGGGTCCTCGGTCCAGTGCAGCGCCAGCGCGTGGATCACCAGGTCATGCGTGCCGGGGGCGAGATCGAGGATCTCGGCATCGGGAACGATCTTCGCCTCCGGCAGCCGCCGCGCCCAGAGACCGGGCCAGGGCGTCACCACCGCCGGCTCGGTAAAGCTGCGGTTAACCTCGGCGATCCTATCCTCGACGTCGTCGGCCACCGCCTCCTGCAGGAACAGGGCCGGCGCACGCGCGGCGCGGGCGCGGCGAAGCGCGAGGGCGGGGCGATCGAACAGGGCGGGGCGCTGGGTCTGTGACATCCGCCGCAGATAGGGGGGCGGCACCGGAATGCAAAGCGTGTTGAGGGCGATCTACCCTCCGGTCTGCATGGGCTGCGGCGAAATGACCGAGGCGGATCACGGGCTTTGCGGGGCCTGCTGGCGCGACACGCCGTTCCTCGGTGGCGCGCTCTGCGATCTTTGCGCGCGGCCGCTGCCGGGCGAGGCGGAGCCGGGGCTGCGCTGCGATTCCTGCCTTGTCACCCCGCCGCCATGGCGCGCGGGGCGGGCGGTGCTGCGCTACCGCGATGGCGGGCGGCGGCTGGCGCTGGCGCTCAAGCATGGCGACCGCACCGATCTGGCGCGGCCTCTGGGGCGCTGGATGGCGCGCGCGGCGGTGGATCTGGCGCGGCCCGGCATGCTGGTGGTGCCGGTGCCGCTGCATCGCGGCCGGCTCTGGCAGCGCCGCTACAACCAGTCGGCGCTGCTGGCCGCGCGCATCGCGCGGGAATTGCGGCTCGATCATTGCCCCGACGCGCTGTGGCGGCGCCGCGCGACCGACAGCCTGTCCGGCGATGCCCGTGCCCGCCACGCGACGCTCGACGGGGCGATCGTGCCGCATCCGCGCCGCGGCGCGCGGCTGGCGGGGCGCGAGGTTCTGATCGCCGACGACGTGCTGACCTCCGGCGCCACGCTCGCGGCCTGCGCCGCCGCGGCCCGCGCCGCTGGGGCGAAAGAGATCTGCGTGATCGCACTGGCCCGCGCCGCTCCGGATGCCTAGATCATGGGAAACCTCTTTGTTTTCCGGAGAACACGAATGGCCGAGACGACCCCACAGATCGAGATCTACACCTCGCCCACCTGCGGCTACTGCCACGCCGCCAAGCGCCTGCTGGCCCAGAAGGGCGTCAGCTATACCGAGATCAACGTGGTGGCCCAGCCCGAGCGCCGCGCCGAGATGGTGCAGCGTGCCAATGGCGGCCGCACCGTGCCGCAGATCTTCATCGGCGGCACCCATGTCGGCGGCTATGACGACATGGCGCTTCTCGACCGTCGCGGCGGGCTCGACCCGATGCTGGGCAAGTGACCCGCGCCGCGCTCCTGCAGTTCACCGCCTCGGACGATCCGGCGCAGAACGTCCAGGCGCTGCGCGGGATGGTCCGCGAGGCGGTGGCGCAGGGCGCAAAGCTCGTCTGCACGCCCGAGGTCTCCAATTGCGTCTCGGCCAGCCGGGCGCGGCAGCTCGCGGTGCTGCGGCACGAGGCCGAGGATCCGATGCTCGCGGCGATGCGCGACGAGGCGGCGCGGGCGGGCATCTGGCTGTCGCTCGGCTCGATCGCGGTGAAGACCGGGGACGCGGATGGGCGCTTTGCCAACCGCTCGCTGCTGATCGGGCCCGATGGCGGCATCCATGCCCGCTACGACAAGATCCACATGTTCGATGTCGAGGTCAGCGAGACCGAGACCTACCGCGAATCCGCCGGATACCGCCCCGGCGATCGCGCGGTGCTGGCCGAGACACCGTTGGGCAGGATCGGGCTGACCATCTGCTACGATGTGCGGTTTCCGCATCTCTACCGGGCGCTGGCGCAGGCCGGGGCCGAGATCCTGCTGGTGCCCAGCGCCTTTTCCCCGGTCACCGGCGCCGCGCATTGGGAAACGCTGCTGCGGGCCCGCGCCATCGAGACCGGCTGCTACGTGCTGGCGGCGGCGCAGAGCGGGCGCCACGCCACGACCGAGGGCCGGGCCCGGGAGACATGGGGCCACAGCCTCGCGGTGGATCCATGGGGCGCGGTGATCGCCGATGCCGGCACGGCCGCCGGTATCAGCATCGTTGATCTGGACATGGCCGAAGTGGCACAAGCGAGACGGCGGGTGCCCTCGCTCGCGCATGACCGCCCCTATGAAGGACCCGCATGAGCCAGCCTCTCGACAATCTCGCCATCACGCTGTTCAGCGAGATCCTGGCCGTCGACCAGCTGGCGCGCAACACCATGTCGAAGGTGCTGCCCAAGGGCATGGAACTGTCGCATTTCTCGGTGCTGAACCACCTCGCCTTCTCGGGGTCCGAGCGCAGCCCGGCGCAGCTCGCCAAGACCTTTCACCTGACGCGCGGGGCGATGACCAACACGCTGGGCAAGCTCGAATGGGCGGGCTGGGTGCATATCCGTCCCGACTGGGACGATGCGCGCCGCAAGATGGTGGCGATCAGCCCGGCCGGGCTTGAGGCGCGCAACGCCGCCGTCGCCGCGATCACGCCGATCGTCTCTGACGTGGTCGAACGGGTCGGCGCCGAGCGGGCCCGCGCCGCGCTGCCGGTGCTGCGCGAGCTCAGGCTGAGGCTTTCGGACGTGGATTAGAGCGTGACGCGCTCGGGCCGCAGGCTCGCGGTGACGTAGTTGACCGAGAGGTCGCGCTCCGAGAGCGACCAGCTCCAGGAGATCGGGTTGAACACCATGCCCTTGCGGTCCACCGGCGTCAGCCCGGCGCGCCTGAGCAGGTCGTAGAGCTCGTCGGGGGTGATGAACTTCTTCCAGTCATGCGTGCCCTTGGGCAGCCAGCGCATCACCCATTCCGCGCCGAGGATCGCCATGCCGAAGCTCTTGGCGTTGCGGTTCAGGGTCGAGCAGATGTGCAGGCCCCCGGGCTTTAGCAGGTCATGGCAGGCGCTGAGGTAGTCGATCGGCGAGGCGACGTGCTCGACCACCTCCATGTTGAGCACCACATCGAACCGCTCGCCCGCCTCGGCCATCGCCTCGGCGGTGGTGTGGCGGTAGTCGATCTCGAGCCCCGACTGCTCTGCATGGAGCCGTGCCACGGGGATGTTGCGTTCGGCCGCGTCGGCACCCACCACCGTCGCGCCCAACCGCGCCATCGGTTCGCACAACAGCCCGCCGCCGCAGCCGATGTCGAGAATCCGCAGACCCTCGAACGGTGTCTTCGCCGAAAGATCGCGGTCGAACTGCGCCGCGATCTGGTCGGTGATGTAGCCCAGCCGGCACGGGTTGAGCATGTGCAGCGGCTTGAACTTGCCGTTCTCGTCCCACCATTCGGCGGCCATCGCCTCGAACTTGGCGACCTCCTGCGCATCGACGGTGGAGCGGGCGGGATCGGTCTGCGGCATGTTTCGGTCCTTCTTCGTCGCGGGCGGGTGACGGCATGATGCTTGTGCCTATATAGGTCGGGCATGGACAAGGTCTCAGGTCACCGTCGCGCCATCGCGCATCTTCATCCCCCCGTCGAGCCCTTCGACCAGCGCATGGTCGATGTCGGCGACGGGCACCGGATCTATGTCGAGCAATGCGGCAACCCGGACGGCAAGCCGGTCGTGGTGCTGCATGGCGGCCCGGGCGGCGGCTGTTCGCCGGCGATGCGGCGCTATTTCGACGCCTCGGCCTGGCGGGTGATCCTGTTCGACCAGCGCGGCTGCGGCCGCTCGCGCCCGCATGCCAGCGTCGAGGCCAACACGACGTGGCATCTGGTCTCCGACATGGAGCATATCCGCGAGATGCTCGGGATCGAGCGCTGGGTGCTGTTCGGCGGCTCATGGGGCGCGACGCTGGCGCTGATCTACGCGCAGACCCACCCCGAGCGGGCCGCGGCGCTGATCCTGCGCGGCGTGTTCCTGATGACCGAGCCCGAGTTGCAGTGGTTCTATGGCGGCGGCGCCGGGCAGTTCTGGCCCGAGCTGTGGCAGCGCTTCACCGCGCCGATCCCGGAGGCCGAGCATGACGACCTGATCGGCGCCTATCACCGGCGGCTGTTCTCGGGCGATGCGGGCTGCGAGCTGCGCCATGCCCGCAGCTGGGCCTCTTGGGAGAACGCCCTGGCCTCGATCGACAATGACGGGCCGCTGGGCGACGGTCCCGCCGAATACGCCCGCGCCTTTGCCCGGCTGGAGAACCATTACTTCCACAATCGCGGCTTTCTTGCGCCGGGGCAGGGCATCCTCGAACGGATGGGCAGGATCGCGCAGATCCCCGGGCTGATCGTGCAGGGGCGCTACGACATGATCTGCCCGCCCGCCGGGGCGCACAGCCTCGTCGCGCGCTGGCCCGCCGCCACGCTCAGGATGATCCCGCGCGCCGGTCACGCGCTGTCGGAGCCGGGCATCTCGGCCGAGCTGGTGCGCGCCACCGACGCGCTGGGCCGGGGCAATGACGGGCCGATCTTCGGCTAGGCGACGTTGGGTAATCACCACAAGGCTTTACAGATTCCGAGGCTTCGCTAACCTGACCGCAATCAAGAAGGTGCGGAACCGCACCGCAGCGACCCGCATCCCGGGTCCCAGGGGAGAGCACGGCAGTTTGGGGAGCGTGATCCGTATCGTTCTGCAGCGTCTGGCGCTTGGCCTGTTGACGCTGCTCATCGTCTCGGCGGTGATCTTCGGCGCGGTGAATCTGCTCCCCGGCGATTTCGCGCAGGCCGTGCTGGGCCAGTCCGCGACGCCCGAGGCGGTCGCCGCGATCCGCACCCAGCTCGGTCTCGATCAGCCGTTGCCGGTCCGCTACGCGCAGTGGCTCTGGGACGCGGCGCGCGGTGATCTCGGCGTCAGCTTCGCGCAGGCGAATTTCGCGAGCTTCACGGGCCGGGTCGACCCCTCGGCCACGGTGCTGGCGCAGATCGGGCCGCGTTTCGCCAACACCATGTTTCTCGCGGGCGTGACGGCGGCCATCGCCGTGCCGCTGGCGGTGGGCCTCGGCATCCTCGCGGCGCTGTGGCGCGATACCGCCTTCGACAAGGGCGCCAACATCGCGACGCTGTCCTCGATCTCCAGCCCCGAATTCTTCGTGGCCTACATCCTGATCCTGCTGTTCGCCGTCGTGAACCCGGTGCTGCCGTCGCTGTCGAACATCTTTCCCGGGATGAGCTTCGGCGAAAGGCTGGAAAAGACCCTGCTGCCGGCCCTGACCCTGACGCTGGTGGTCACCGCGCACATGATGCGGATGACCCGGGCCGCGATCCTCAACCTGATGGCGCAGCCCTATATCGAGATGGCCCGGCTCAAGGGGATGCGGCCGCTGCGGGTGATCTGGCGCCACGCGCTGCCGAACGCGCTGGCGCCGATCGTCAACGTGGTGGCGCTCAACCTCGCCTATCTCGTCACCGGCGTCGTCGTGGTCGAGGTGGTCTTCGTCTATCCCGGCATCGGCCAGCTCTTCGTCGACAGCGTGAAGCTGCGCGACATCCCGGTGGTGCAGGCCTGCTGCCTGATCTTTGCCGCTGCCTACATCTTGCTGAACCTCACCGCCGACATCCTGTCGATCATCTCGAACCCGCGTCTGAGGCACCCGAAATGAGTCTCTGGATCTGGCTCCTCGGCGCGCTTGCCGCCATCGCGGCGCTGGCCTGGATCGGTCTCTGGGCGGCGCGCAGGCTCAGCGGCAACGCGCCGCGCTACCGCGACATGTCCTATGGCGTGGCCTTCGGCTACGCGCTGGCGCTCGCCGCCATCGCGGCCGGGATCTGGCTGTGGATGAAGCCGGGGGCGGTGTATTTCCGCTGGGCGGTGATGGGCTTTGCGATCTGCGCGGTCGCGGCCTTCCTGTTCCGTCTTGCCGGGCGCCATCTCGGGCCCGAGAGGCTGAAGCGGCAGTTCCGCAAGATGCCGCTGACGGCGGCCTTCGGCATCCTCGTGATCCTGATCTACGCCTTCGTCGCGATCTTCGCGGGCTGGATCGCCCCGCACGGGCAGGAGGCGGTGCTGGGCGCGGCCAACGTGGTGCCGGGCGGCGATCCGGCGATGGGCGGCGACCCGGCCTTTCCGCTGGGCACCGACCGGATCGGCCGCGACATCCTCTCGCGGCTGATCTACGGGGCGCAGAACACCGTGGGCCTCGCCTTCGCGACAACGCTTCTAGCCTTCTTTCTCGGTGGCTCGCTGGGGCTTCTGGCCGCCGTTGTCGGCGGCTGGCTCGATCAGGTGCTGAGCCGGGGCGTCGACGTGCTGATGGCGATCCCGTCGCTGATCTTCGCGCTCTTGCTGCTCACCATCGCCTCGGTCTGGGCCGATGGCGCGCGCGGGCTGCTCACCTTCTACATGGTGCTGATCATCGCGGTGATCGACAGCACGCGGGTGTTCCGCCTCGCCCGCTCGGTCGGCATCGGCATCGTGGTGATGGATTACGTCGAGGCCGCGAAGCTCAGGGGCGAGGGAATGGGCCATCTCGTGTTCCGCGAGATCCTGCCCAACGCCATGGCACCGCTTCTGGCCGAGTTCGGGCTGCGGTTCTGCTTCGTGTTCCTGACCATCGCCTCGCTGTCCTTCCTCGGGGTCGGCATCCAGCCGCCGCTGGCGGATTGGGGCACCATGGTCCGCGACCTCGCGCAGTTCATCAATTTCGCGGCCTTCGCGCCGATGGTGGCGCTGGCGCCGCTGCTGCCGGCGCTGGCCATCGCGATCCTGACCGTGGGGGTGAACTTCGTGGTGGACTGGATGCTGCACCGCGCGTCGGGGCTGAAATCGTGACGCCGCTTCTGGAAATCCGCGACCTGCGGATCGAGGGCCGCTCGGACGAGGAGTGGCACCCGATCATCAACGGCGTCGACCTGACGCTGGGCCGGGGCGAGGTGCTGGGGCTGATCGGCGAATCCGGGGCCGGCAAATCGACGCTGGGCCTCGCCGCGATGGGCTATGTGCGCGACGGGGTGCGGATCTCGGGCGGCTCGGTGATGTTCGACGGCATCGACCTGATGAACGCCTCGACCGAGGAGAAGCGCTCGATGCTGGGCCGCCGCATCGCCTATGTCGCGCAATCGGCGGCGGCGAGTTTCAACCCCGCCCACAAGCTGATCGACCAGCATGTCGAGGCACCGGTGCGCCACGGCGTGCAGGACCGGGGCGAAAGCATCGAGGACGCGATCGAGCTTTATGCCAAGCTCAGGCTTCCCAACCCCGAGGAGATCGGCTTTCGCTATCCGCACCAGGTCTCGGGCGGGCAGTTGCAGCGCGCGATGACCGCGATGGCGATGTCCTGCCGCCCCGACCTGATCATCTTCGACGAGCCGACCACCGCGCTCGACGTGACCACCCAGATCGAGGTGCTGGCGGCGATCCGCGACATCGTCGACCAGTTCGGCACCTCGGCGATCTACATCACCCACGACCTCGCGGTGGTGGCGCAGATGGCCGACCGCATCAAGGTGCTGCTCCGGGGCGACGAGGTCGAGACCGCGCCGACGCGCGAGATGCTCGATGCACCGCGCGAGGACTACACCAAGTCGCTCTGGGCGGTGCGCGGCTATCACCGCCCCGAAAAGCCGAAGCCCGGCCCGGAGAGCGTGCCGATCTTGGCGGTCGAGGGGGTGACGGCGGCTTACGGCGAACAGGTCGTGTTGAACGAGGTGAGCTTCGACATCCATCCCGGCCGCACCGTGGCGGTGGTGGGCGAGAGCGGCTCGGGCAAGTCGACGACGGCGCGGGTGATCACCGGGCTGCTGCCGCCAAGGAGCGGTGTGGTGCGCTTCGAGGGCGAGGCGCTGCCGCCGAGCTACCGCCAGCGCTCCAAGGACCAGCTGCGGCAGATCCAGATGATCTACCAGATGGCCGATACCGCGCTGAACCCGCGCCAGAGCATCGCGCAGATCGTCGGGCGGCCGGTGCGGTTCTATTCCGGGCTCAAGGGGCGCCGGCTGGCGGCCCGCGTCGACGATCTGCTCGAGCAGATCGAGCTCGACCCCGCCATCTACCGCGACCGGCTGCCGGGCGAGTTGTCGGGCGGGCAGAAGCAGCGCGTCGGCATCGCCCGCGCGCTCGCCGCCGAGCCGCGGCTGATCATCTGCGACGAGGTGACGAGCGCGCTCGACCAGCTGGTGGCCGAGGGAATCCTCAAGCTCCTCGCCCGGCTGCAGGACGAGCTCGGGCTGAGCTACATGTTCATCACCCACGACCTCGCCACGGTGAAGGCGATCGCCGACGAGGTGGTGGTGATGAAGGAGGGCCGGGTGATCGAGCAGGGTCCCAAGACCGAGATGTTCACGCCGCCGCACCACCCCTACACCGACCTGCTGCTGTCCTCGGTGCCCGAGATGGATCCCGACTGGCTCGACCGGCTTCTGGCCGAACGGGGAGTTGAGGCCTTGGGCGAGGCGGCGACTGATAAGATGTAAGCGAATCGGTCCGGTGGGCCGAGAGGGAATCAAGAGGGAGAGACACATGTTGCCACAGATCAGCCGCCGGGGATTGCTCAGGTCCGGGGCCGCCGCGGGCCTTCTGTCGGTCACCGGCCTGCCGCTTCGCGCGCAGTCGCGCGGCGGCACGCTGAGGCTCGGCCTCGCGGGCGCCAACACCTCCGACAGCTGGGACGGGCGCACCCATTCCGACACCTACATGATCGTCACCGCTTATGGCGCGGTCTTCGATTGCCTGACCGAGATCGCCGCCAATGGCGAGCTGGTGGGCGAGCTGGCGACCTCGTGGGAATCGACGCCGGACGCGAAGACCTGGACCTTCGACCTGCGCGAGGGCGTGACCTTCCACAACGGTCAGCCCTTCACCGCCGACGACGTGATCGCCTCGCTCAAGCTGCATCTGGACGAGGATGCGAAATCCGCCGCCCGGCCGATCGTCGCGCCGATCACCGAGATGAAGAAGCTCGGCGATCACCAGGTGCAGTTCACGCTCGAGGCGGGCAATGCCGACTTCCCGTTCCTGATGTCGGACTATCACCTGCTGATGTACCCGCATCAGAACGTCGAGGAGGCGATCGCGCAGGGCATCGGTACCGGTCTCTACAAGGTCGAGAGCTTCGATCCCGGCGTGCGCACGCTGCTGAGCCGCGTCGACGGCCATTACAAGGACGGCAAGGCCGGCTGGTTCGACCAGATCGAGGTGATCGCGATCAATGACGGCTCGGCGCGGATGACGGCGCTGATGACCGGGCAGGTCGACGCGGTGAACAACGTCGAGTTCCAGGTCGAACCGCTGCTGAAGGCCAACCCGCAGCTCGCGCTCAACGAGGTGACCGGCAACCAGCATTACACCTTCCCGATGCTCACCGACCTGTCGCCGATGGACAACGTCACGGTGCGCCGGGCGCTCAAGCACGCGGTGCGGCGCGAGGAGATGGTCGAGAAGATCCTGATGGGCCACGGGGCGGTGGCCAACGACCACCCGATCGGCCCGGCGAACCAGTACTACCACGCCGATCTGGAGCAGAACGACTACGATCCCGAGAAGGCGAAGGCGCTGCTGAAGGAAGCCGGGCTCGACGGCCTGAGCATCGATCTCTCGGTCTCGGAGGCGGCCTTTGCCGGCGCGATCGACGCGGGGCTTCTCTACCAGGCCTCGGCCCGCGACTGCGGCATCGACATCAACGTCGTGCAGGAGCCGGCCGACGGCTACTGGTCCAACGTCTGGATCAAGAAGCCCTGGTGCGCCTCCTACTGGTCGGGCCGGGTCACCGAGGACTGGATGTTCACGCTGGGCTACGAGACCGGCGCGGCGTGGAACGACACGCACTGGGAGAACGAGCGGTTCCAGACGCTGCTGAAGGAAGCGCGCGCCGAGCTCGACAGCGACAAGCGCCGCGACATGTATCACGAGATGCAGGCGCTGTGCTCGAAGGAGGGCGCGACGGCGATCCCGATGTATGCGAACTTCGTCGACGGCTACAACATCAAGCTCGGTCACCCCGAGGTGGTCGGCAACGTGTTCGATCTCGACAGCAACCGCATCTGCGAACGGTGGTGGATGGCCTGAGGCCAGCCGCTCTCCGCGATTTGGCGCGCCGTCCCCCCGGGGCGGCGCGTTTTCGTTTGGTCGGTGCCTCCACGGCGCGGCTCCCGGCCCGGGCCATCGGCATGACCGCATCCGGGCAGGCGAGGCGAGCGGTCCGTTCCTGGCGTCGGCGGCACCGGCGTTGCGCCCGGTCCAAGCCGCCGGCGGGAGGGGCAAAAGCAAAGGACCTGCCGGAATGCCCGGCAGGTCCCGAAGATGGAGGCCCCGTGGCCGCGGCCCGTCTCCGTTGAGGGAGACGGAACCCTCGGCTTGGGGCGCGGGCGTGGGCCTCAGTCGTCGTTGGCCTCTTCCTCGCGCTCGCGGCGCTCCTCTTCCTCGTCAGCCTCGCGGTCGCGCCGCTCCTCTTCGCGCTCGCGGCGCTCCTCTTCTTCTTCCTCTGCGCGCTCGCGACGCTCCTCGGCCTCGTCTTCCTCGCGGTCGCGGCGCTCCTCTTCTTCCTCTTCCGCGCGCTCGCGGCGCTCTTCCTCTTCTTCCTCTTCGCGCTCGCGACGCTCTTCGGCCTCGTCCTCCTCGCGGTCGCGCCGCTCCTCGGCCTCGTCTTCCTCGATCTCGCGAAGCTCTTCGGCCTCGTCGCTGGCCTCGTACTCTTCGGACACCAGCTGGCCGGCGCTGTCGTATTCGCGCTCGACGCGCGAGCCGTCCGCCATCTCGGTCTCTTCTTCGAAGAGCAGCCCGCCATCCTCGCTGTAGACCCGCTCGGTGTAGCCGCTGGGGCCGCTGGCCTCGACCTCGATCCGGTCGCCGCTCGGGCGGATGCGGATCTCGCCGTTGAAGCCTTGCTCCACGAGCTCGGCAACCAGGGCCTCGACGACTTCCTGGCTCGGGGCGGCCATCGCGGCCGGCGCCGCGAGGGTGATGCAAGCTGCCGACAGGCCGGCGAGGATGCTCTTGCGGATGATCATGTCTTGTCTCCTCTTTGGGGCGCCCTTCGATCCCGGCGCCCGAACCTTGCCCGGATACGTGGCAGACCGACTGCTGAAAAACACGGCACGGCCTGCCAGGGCCGATCCGGCGGGAACGCGCTCACCCGCGCGCGGGTCCGCCGCGGAGTCCCGCCGCCAGCGCTACTTCAGGTTGCGACCGCCTTTGTGCATATGGCGCGGGACGCGATCGCCGTCGGTTTCCCGGCCGATTTGAGGGGCGAATCCGGTCTCCTGCCGGTTCTCCAATCGCTCCCGACCGCTCAGGAACCGACGCTTCGCCGCGGCGTTGGCTGGCTGACACATGACCTATCGTCACGAACGAGGACCACGATGCCCGAGAATTTCGCCGGAGAACTGACGCAGGACGTCCGCACCCAGATGGTCGATCTGCTCAACAAGAACCTTGCCAACATGCTCGCGCTGACGCTGGCGGTGAAGCAGGCGCATTGGAACCTCAAGGGCCCGGGCTTCATCGGCGTGCACGAGCTGCTCGACGAAGCCGCCGACCGGCTGCGCGAGGGCGCCGACTTGATGGCCGAGCGCGCCGTGATCCTCGGCGGCTTTGCCCGCGGCACCCTCGAGGTCGCGGCCGAGAAGGCGCAGTTGGACGCCTATCCGGTCGAGATCTCCGACATCAAGCAGCATGTCGAGGAGCTGAAGTCGCGCTACGTGTTCGTCGGCGGCGAAATCCGCAAGGCGATGGAGGAAGCGGGCGATGCCGGTGACGAGGACACCGCCGACCTGTTCACCGAGGTCAGCCGCACCATCGACAAGGATGCGTGGTTCATCGGCGCCAACGGCTGATCACGCACCCCTGCGCCGCATGAACGGCCCGCTCTCCGACCGGAGGGCGGGCCGTTCCCGTTCGACATGCCGGGCAAGGGGGCGGCAATCGGGCCACAGCACGACGGGCATGGGGGATTTGGCGATGGACAGCGCGGCGGCCTGCCACTTCTAGTCGGTGCTGCTTGCCGCTTCACTCGCCTATGGCGCGTGGCGGCCATGCTTTCAGACCTGCCCGAAAGGACCCTCATGCCCCTGCGTCTCTCCAAGATCGCGATGCTGCTCGGCCTCGCCTTCTTCGCCTTCCTCGTCACGCTCAACAACATTCTCGATTACGGCTCGAACTTCGCCTTCGTGCAGCACGTGCTGTCGATGGACACCACCTTCGAAGGCAACGCGCTGATGGGCCGCGCGATCACCACCGAATGGATGTGGCACGCGGGCTACTGGCTGATCATCGCGGGCGAGGGGCTCACCGCGCTGCTGCTCGGCTTCGGCGCGGTCCGGCTCGCGATGGCGCTGCGGGCGCCGGCGGCCGTCTTCCACGGGGCCAAGGATTGGGCCGTTCTGGGCGCGACCACCGGTTTCCTGGTCTGGTTCGTCGGTTTCATGGCGATCGGGGCCGAGTGGTTCCTGATGTGGCAATCCGATATCTGGAACGGCCAGCAACCGGCGTTCCGCTTCTATATCACCATCCTGGCGGTGATCATCTTCGTCATGCAGCCCGAACCGGCCGAGCATTGACGGCGGCCGCGCCCGGGCGGAAGCTGTCCGCATGACCGATCTCGAACTCTATGGACACCCGGATTCGGGCCATGCCTGCAAGGTGGCGCTGGCGCTGTCCCTGGCCGGGCTCGACTGGCGCCCGGCCCGGGTCGACATCTGGGCGCCGCCGGACAGCCGCCCGGCGGCATTCCTCGCCGCGAGCCCGGCGGCCGAGGTGCCGGTGCTGATGATCGACGGCGTGGCCCATGCCCAATCCGGCGCGATCCTGATCGAGATCGCCAGCCGATTCCGGACGCTGGGCGGCGAGAGCGCGGCCGGGCTTCGGCGCGGTCGCGAGGTGGTCCTGTGGGAGGCCAACCGCATCGGCATGTGCCTGCCGCAGCTCAAGGAGGCGCGGCGGCTGGGCGGGGCGCGCTTCGACCCGGCGGTGATCGACTGGCTCGAGGGGCGTTTCGCGGTCGACCGCGCGCGGTTCGACCGGATGCTGAACGGCGCCGATTTCCTGCATGGCGCGGCGCCGGGGATCGGCGACTGCGCGGTCTGGGGCTACGTGCAGTGGCTCACCGAGGCCGGCGTCTCGCCGAGCCCGGCGATGGCCGGCTGGATCGAGCGGATGCGCGCGCTGCCGGCGGCCCGTGCGCCCGAGGCCTTCTTTCCGGAGGCCTGATCCGGCGGGCCCGACACGCCACCCTTGCAGACTCGGATCCGTCCCTCTATATCCCCCTCAGAACAGCGGCGCGCCGGCCTCCACAACCGGCGCCCACCGGGAAAGATCGACGGGCCGCTGGCCCGTTTTTTTGTGCTTGGAGGACCCCATGTCCGACCTCATCGCCAAGGCCGCGATCGACCGCCGCGTCCAGGAGATCATCGAGCCCGTCATCAGTGACATGGGCTTCGAGCTGGTGCGCGTGCGGCTGATGTCGGGCAAGTCCACGACGTTGCAGATCATGGCGCAGAAGCCCGACGGCACGATCGAGGTCGATGATTGCGGCCAGATTTCCACCGCCGTCTCGGCGGTGCTCGACGTCGAGGACCCGATCCTCGACGCCTATACGCTCGAGGTCTCCTCGCCCGGCATCGACCGGCCGCTGACCCGGCTCAAGGATTTCGAGCAGTGGAAGGGTTACGAGGCCAAGATCGAGACCGAGGAGCTGATCGACGGCCGCCGCCGCTTCAAGGGCGAGCTGGCGGGCACCGAGGGCGACGAGGTGCTGATCGAGATCGAGGAAGGCACGATCGGGCTGAAATTCGAATGGCTGTCGGATGCCAAGCTGGTGCTGACCGACGAGCTCATTCGCGAGGTGCTGCGCAACCGCAAGGATGCGGGGCAGATCGACGAGACCCAATTCGACGATGTTGAAACCATCATTGATGGTGATGAGGAGAACGACTGATGGCCATCACGTCCGCAAACCAGCTGGAATTGCTGCAGACCGCCGAGGCGGTGGCGCGCGAGAAGATGATCGACCCCGCGCTCGTGGTCGAGGCGATGGAAGAGAGCCTCGCCCGGGCCGCCAAGTCGCGCTACGGCGCCGAGATGGACATCCGGGTCAACATCGACCGCAAGACCGGCCGCGCCCGCTTCACCCGCGTGCGTACCGTCGTCGCCGATGACGAGCTGGAGAACTACCAGGCCGAGATGACCGTCGAGCAGGCGAAGCAGTATCTCGACGACCCCAAGGTCGGCGACGTCTATGCCGAGGAGGTGCCGCCGGTCGAGCTGGGCCGCATCGCCGCGCAATCGGCCAAGCAGGTGATCCTGCAGAAGGTCCGCGAGGCCGAGCGCGACCGGCAATACGAGGAGTTCAAGGACCGCGCCGGCACGATCATCAACGCCACCGTCAAGCGCGAGGAATACGGCAACATCGTCGTCGAGCTGCCCGGCGCCGGCGAGGCGGTGCTGCGCCGCAACGAGAAGATCGGCCGCGAGGCCTATCGCCCCGGCGACCGGATCCGCTGCTACGTCAAGGACGTGCGCCGCGAGGTCCGCGGCCCGCAGATCTTCCTGTCGCGCACCGCGCCCGAGTTCATGGCCGAGCTGTTCAAGATGGAGGTGCCCGAGATCTACGAGGGCATCATCGAGATCAAGGCCGTGGCCCGTGACCCCGGCTCGCGCGCGAAGATCGCCGTGATCTCCTATGACAACTCGATCGACCCGGTCGGCGCCTGCGTCGGCATGCGCGGCAGCCGCGTCCAGGCCGTGGTCGGCGAGCTGCAGGGCGAGAAGATCGACATCATCCCGTGGAACGAGGACATGCCGACCTTCCTCGTCAACGCGTTGCAGCCGGCCGAGGTCTCCAAGGTCGTGTTCGACGAAGAGGCCGAGCGGATCGAGGTGGTGGTGCCCGAGGAGCAGCTGTCGCTCGCCATCGGCCGTCGCGGCCAGAACGTGCGCCTGGCGTCGCAGCTCACCGGGCTCGACATCGACATCATGACCGAGGAGCAGGAATCGAAGCGCCGTCAGGCCGAGTTCGAGACCCGCACCAAGCTGTTCATGGACACGCTCGATCTCGACGAGTTCTTCGCGCAACTTCTCGTCTCCGAGGGGTTCACAAATCTCGACGAGGTCGCATATGTCGATCAGGACGAGCTTCTGGTGATCGACGGTGTCGACAGCGACACCGCCGCCGAGCTCCAGGCGCGTGCCCGCGACTATATCGACGCCCAGAACAAGGCCGCGCTGGAGCGGGCCCGCGAGCTGGGGGTCGAGGACAGCCTGATCGGCTTCCCGGGGCTGAGCCCGCAGATGGTCGAGGCGCTCGCCAAGGACGGCGTCAAGACGCTCGAGGATTTCGCGACCTGCGCGGATTGGGAACTGGCCGGCGGCTGGACCACCCAGAACGGCGAGCGCGTGAAGGATGACGGCGTGCTGGAGCCCTTCGACGTGAGCCTCGAAGAGGCGCAGGAGCTGGTGATGACCGCGCGCGTGGCGCTGGGCTGGGTCGATCCCGACGAGCTCGCCGCCGAAGAGGCCGCCGCGGCGGCCGAGAACGACGAGGAAGAGGTCTGAGACACGCATGGGTCGCGGTGGAATGAAGGCGGAGCGGGCCGACGGGCCGGAACGGAAATGCATCGTCACCGGTGACGTGCAGCCGAAATCCGGCCTGATCCGCTTCGTGATCGGCCCCGACGGCCAGGTGGTGCCCGACATTCTCGGCAAGCTGCCGGGACGGGGCATTTACGTGACGGCCGAGAAGGCCGTGATAGAAACGGCGAAGCGCGGGCAATTCGCCCGCGCCGCCAAGGCGCCGGTGACGGTGCCGGACGGGCTGGCGGCCGAGGTGGAGCGTCAGCAGGCGCGCCGGGTGGTCGATCTGATCGCTCTGGCCCGCAAGGCGGGGCTGGCGATCGCCGGCTTCGAAAAGGTGAAGGCGGCGCTTGCTGGCGATCACGTCCGCGTGCTGCTTCAGGCCTCCGACGGGTCGGTGCGCGGCAAGTCCAAGCTCTGGACCCCCACGGGGGCAAGATATTACGGCTGCCTGACCTCGGAAGAATTGGGTTTGGCTTTCGGCCGGCAAAGTGTGATACACGGCGCGCTCGCCGCTGGCGGACTCAGCGACCGTGTTGTAGAGGAGGCCGCGAAACTGCGCGGTCTACGAGAGAGCAACGGCGGCGATACGGCCTCCGGGAAGGATATGTAAATCTGATGAGCGATACCGACGGCAAGAAACCTCTTGGTCTGCGCGGATCCCGTCCGGGGAACGTCAAGCAGAGCTTCAGTCATGGCCGGACCAAGAACGTCGTGGTCGAGACCAAACGCAAGCGCGTCGTGGTGCCCAAGCCGGGCGGCGCGGCGCAGGGCACGGCTGCGACCGGCGCGGTGCGGGGCGACCCGTCCAAGCGCCCGGCCGGAATCAGCGAGGCCGAACTCGAGCGCCGGATGCGCGCCTTGGCGCTGGCCCGGGCCCGTGAGGCCGAGGAGGCCGAGAAGCGTGCCGCCGAGGAGGCCGCCCGCGCCGAGGAGCGCGAGCGCCGCCGCGCCGAGATCGAGGCCAAGGAACGCGAGGACCGCGAGCGCGAGGAAGCGCTGAAGGCCAAGGCCGAGGAAGAGGAGCGCAAGAAGCGCGAGGCCGAAGAGGCCGCGCGCCGCGCCGCCCAGCCGACGCCGCAGCAGCCCGCCGCCGCGACCCCCGGCGAGATGCCGGCCGGCGGCCCGCGTCCCGGCTCGGCCCCCCGCAAGGCCGGCGATCGCGACCGCGACGCCCGCGCCGACAAGAAGGCCAAGCCCGCGACCAAGGGTGGCGCCGACAACCGCCGCTCGGGCAAGCTGACGCTGAACCAGGCGCTGTCCGGCGAAGGCGGCCGCCAGCGCTCCATGGCGCAGATGAAGCGCAAGCAGGAGCGCGCGCGCCAGAAGGCGATGGGCGGTCATGTCGAGCGCGAAAAGGTCGTGCGCGACGTGCAGCTGCCCGAGGTCATCACCGTGGGCGAGCTTGCCAACCGCATGGCCGAGCGCGTGGCCGACGTGGTCAAGTCGCTGATGCAGAACGGCATCATGGCGACCCAGAACCAGTCGATCGATGCCGACACCGCCGAGCTGATCATCGAGGATTTCGGCCACCGCGTCGTCCGCGTCTCGGATGCCGACGTCGAGCAGGTGATCGAGCAGGTCAAGGACAAGCCCGAGGACCTGCAGGATCGCGCGCCGATCATCACGGTCATGGGTCACGTCGATCACGGCAAGACCTCGCTGCTCGACGCGATCCGCAAGACCAAGGTCGTCTCGGGCGAGGCCGGTGGCATCACCCAGCATATCGGCGCCTACCAGGTGGATACCGAGAGTGGCACGCGCCTGACCTTCCTCGACACGCCCGGCCACGCGGCCTTCACCTCGATGCGCGCCCGTGGCGCGCAGGTGACGGATATCGTGGTGCTGGTGGTCGCGGCCGATGACGCCGTGATGCCGCAGACCATCGAGGCGCTGAACCACGCCAAGGCCGCCAAGGTGCCGATGATCGTGGCGATCAACAAGATCGACAAGTACGACGCCAACCCCGACAAGGTCCGCACCGACCTGCTCCAGCACGAGGTCATCGTCGAGAAGATGTCCGGCGACGTGCAGGACGTCGAGGTCTCGGCGATCACCGGTAAGGGTCTGGACCAGCTGCTCGAGGCGATCGCGCTGCAGTCCGAGATCCTCGAGCTCAAGGCCAACCCGAACCGTCCGGCGATGGGTGCCGTGATCGAGGCGCAGCTCGACGTGGGCCGCGGCCCGGTCGCGACCGTCCTCGTGCAGAACGGCACGCTCAAGCGCGGCGACATCTTCGTCGTGGGCGAGCAGTGGGGCAAGGTCCGCGCGCTCGTGGACGACAAGGGCGAGCGCGTCGAGGAGGCCGGTCCCTCGGTCCCCGTCGAGGTGCTGGGTCTCAACGGCACGCCCGAGGCGGGCGACGTGCTGAACGTCGTCGAGACCGAGGCGCAGGCCCGCGAGATCGCGGAATACCGCGCCAACGCCGCCAAGGAGAAGCGCGCCGCCGCCGGTGCCGCGACGACCCTCGAGCAGCTCATGGCCAAGGCCAAGGAAGACAAGAACGTCTCCGAGCTGCCGATCGTGGTGAAGTCCGACGTGCAGGGTTCGGCCGAGGCCATCGTCCAGGCGATGGAGAAGATCGGCAATGACGAGGTCCGGGTCCGGGTGCTGCATTCGGGCGTCGGCGCGATCACCGAGAGCGATATCGGTCTCGCCGAGGCCTCGGGCGCGCCGGTCTTCGGCTTCAACGTCCGGGCCAACGCGCCCGCGCGTCAGGCCGCGAACCAGAAGGGCGTCGAGATCCGCTATTACAGCGTGATCTACGACCTCGTGGACGACGTGAAGCAGGCGGCCTCGGGCCTTCTGTCGAACGAGATCCGCGAGAAGTTCATCGGCTATGCCAGCATCAAGGAGGTCTTCAAGGTCTCCAATGTCGGCAAGGTCGCGGGCTGCCTCGTCACCGAGGGCGTGGCCCGTCGCTCGGCCGGCGTGCGCCTGCTGCGCGACGACGTGGTGATCCACGAGGGCACGCTGAAGACGCTCAAGCGCTTCAAGGACGAGGTGTCCGAGGTGCAGTCGGGTCAGGAATGCGGCATGGCCTTCGAGAACTACGAGGACATCCGCCCCGGCGACGTCATCGAGATCTTCGAGCGGGAATCGGTCGAGCGGTCGCTCTGACCTTCCCGCGCGATGGAGAATTGGAAAGGGGCGGTCTTCGGGCCGCCCCTTTTCCGTCATGCGACGTGTCCGCCGCTTGACGCCGCATGGGCGGGCCGCGATCCATGGGCCATGAAGCGGGTGATGATCATCGGGCAGCCCGGCTCGGGCAAGTCGTGGCTGGCACGGCGGATGGGCGCGATCACGCACCTGCCGGTGGTCCATATCGACCATATCCACTGGGCCCCCGGCTGGATCGAACGGTCGCGCGCCGAGAAGGACCGGCTCTGCGCGGAGGTCCATGCGCGGCCCGAATGGATCTTCGAAGGCGGGCATTCCTCGACCTGGGGCGAAAGGCTTGCCCGGGCCGACACGGTGATCTGGCTGGATATGCCGTTACGGCGCAGGCTGCCGCGGCTGCTGTGGAGAACGCTGCGCCACCATGGCCGGACCCGGCCGGACATGCCGCAGGGCTGTCCGGAGCGGTTCGACCGCGAATTCTACCGATGGGTCTGGCGCACCCGGCATTCGATGCGCTCGCGGCTGAACTGGTTCTATGGCCAGATCCCCAAGGGCAAGGACCGTCACCGCCTGCGCAGTCGGCGCGAGGTCGCGGCCTACCTGCACGGCCTGTCGGAGGCGGTAAAGCGGGGCAATCTCGGATTGCCGCATCGCTGAGGGCAAAAGAAAAGGGACGGCCCGGAGCCGTCCCCTTCGCGTGCGGAACACTCGTGAAACGCGGGCAACGCGAAAGGGATCAGGCAGCCTTCGCGACGTTTGCGGGGCGGCCCTCGTAGAAACGCTCGCCCACGCGAATGCGCATGCGCCCGTTCTCGAGCTTCTTTACGAGGAGACCCTGCACCGAGATGCAGCTTCCGATCAGGATGGTTTGCAGCATAATGGACTCCAGAGTTGGTTCACGCCCCGCACATTAAGCGCGGGTGTGTGAAGAATACACCAATCTGACGTCTTTTTGATAGGATATGGAACCAATTGGCCGGTTTCGACGCAGGGTTACGAGAGCTGTGTCAGAGCCAGTCGCGCAAAACGGGAATGAGCGGCAGATCCGCCGGCGGCATCGGGTATTCCCGCAGCCGGTTCGGCCGCACCCATTCGAGCGCCTGATTCTCGCGCCCATGCGCCGTGCCCTGCCAGCGGCGGCAGGCATAGAGCGGCATCAGCAGGTGAAAGCTCTCATAGGCATGGCTGGCGAAGGTGAGCGGCGCAAGGCAGCTCTCCTGCGTGTCGATGCCGAGCTCCTCGTGCAACTCCCGGATCAGCGCCGCCTCGGGCGTCTCGCCCGGCTCGACCTTGCCCCCGGGAAATTCCCACAGACCCGCCATCGACTTGCCCTCCGGGCGCTGCGCGAGCAGCACCCGGCCATCGGCGTCGATCAGGGCGACGGCAGCGACGAGAACGATCTTCACGACCGATAGTCGGCGTTGATGTCGATGTAGCGATGCGTGAGATCGCAGGTCCAGGCCACGGCCTTGCCCGTGCCGAGACCGAGATCGACGCCGATCACGATCTCCTGCCCCTTCATGTAGGCGGCGGCCTTTTCCTCGCTGTAGGAGGGGCTGACCCAGCCCTTCTCGGCCACGAGGATCTCGCCGAAGCGGATCGAGAGCCGGTCGCGATCGGCCTCGGCGCCGGACTTGCCCACCGCCATGACGACGCGGCCCCAGTTCGGGTCCTCGCCGGCGATCGCGGTCTTCACCAGAGGCGAATTGGCGGTGGCCATGGCGACGCGGCGGGCATCGGCGTCGGAAGCGGCGCCGCTGACCCGGATCTCGACGAACTTGGTCGCACCCTCGCCGTCGCGCACCACCTGATGCGCGAGGTCGAGCATCACCCGCTCCAGCCCGGCCGCGAAATCGGCACTGCCGGTCGCATCGACGCCCGAGGCCCCGGTCGCCGCCATCAAGAGCGTGTCCGAGGTCGAGGTGTCGCTGTCGACGGTGATGCAGTTGAAGGTCCGGTCGGTGATCTCGCGCAGAAGCGCCTGCAGCGCGGGCTGGTCGTGCTTGGCGTCGGTGAAGATGTAGACCAGCATCGTCGCCATGTCGGGCGCGATCATGCCCGACCCCTTGGCGATGCCGGCGATCTTCACGCTCTTTCCGTCGATCTCGACCGTCTCGGTCGCGCCCTTGGGAAAGGTGTCGGTGGTCATGATGGCGCGCGCCGCGCCCTCGATGCCCGATGGCTCCAGCGCGGCGTTCAGCTCGCCCAGCTTCGCCACGATCCGCTCATGCGGAAGCGGCTCGCCGATCACCCCGGTCGATGAGGTGAAGACGCGCGCCGCGTCGATGCCGGTGGCCTGTGCCACGGCGGCGCTGATCTCGGCCACCGAGCGTTCGCCCGCCTGGCCGGTGAAGGCGTTGGAATTGCCGGAATTGACGAGGAAGGCGGCGCGGGAGGTCTGCGCGCCGATCTTCGCCTCGCAGTCGCGGACCGGGGCCGAGCGGGTGGAGGAGCGCGTGAACACCCCTGCCACCGCCGAGCCTTCGGCCAGCTCCGCGAGCATCACGTCGGTCCGGTTCGCGTATCGCACCCCGGCCGCGACCGAGGCGAAACGCACGCCCGCGATCTCGGGCAGGGCGGGAAAGGCGGCGGGCGCCAGAGGCGAGACCGGACCGGCCATGATCAGTTGCCTTCTTCGAGCAGGTCGAGATCGGTGAGCAGCGCCGGATCGAACGCGCCCTCCTCGGGGCGGGTGATCTCGGCCTCGCCCTCGAGCTCGGTCAGGCGCTCCTCGATATTGCCCTGCTGGATCTGGCTGGCGAGATCCTCGCGCACCTCGTCGAGCGAGGGCGGCTCCTGCGTGCGGGTGTCGTCGAGCCGGATCACGTGAAAGCCGAACTGGGTCTCGACCGGGGTTTCGGTCATCTCGCCCTTTTCCAGCTCCGCCACCGCGGCCTGGAACGGCTCGACCATCATGCCCTCGGCGAACCAGCCGAGGCTGCCGCCCTGCGCGCCCGAGCCCGGATCGGTCGAGACCTCCTTGGCCACCTCGGCGAAATCCTCGCCCGCCGCGAGCCGCTCGAGCACCGCCTGCGCCTCTTCCTCGGTCTCCACGAGGATGTGGCTGGCGTTGTATTCCTGCACCGGTTCGGCATCGGCGAAGGCCTCGTCATAGGCCTCCTGCAGCGCCTCGTCGGAGACCTCTTCCTGCATCATCGCGTTGATCGCCTCGCCCGCGAGCAGCGAGCGGCGCTGGTTCTGCAGGGCCAGCTCGACCCGGGCCGGGGTGCCTTCGAGCGTGTCGGCCAGCACCTGCTGCTGGATCAGCTGGTCGAGAATGCCCTGAAACAGGGTCTCGGGCGGCAATTGCTGGTATTGCTGCGGCAGCTGGCTGCGGGTGATGATCATTTCGCCCAGCGTGATCTCGGTGCCGTTCACCGTGGCGACGACGTCCGAAGCCTGTTGCGCGGAGGCCATCGTGGCGAAGCCGGCCATCAGGGCGGCGGCGGGCAGCGTGCGGATCATGTGGTTTCCTTCCCTAGCCGCGCGGGGACGCGTCCCGGGCGCGACGTTGACACTCGGTCCCCCGCCCCTTACATCGCCGGATGGGCTGGCAAAGGGCGGCACTTGCGCCCTATCTATGCCCCACATGCGGGGGCGACAAGCGACCTCCTTGCAGATCACAGGACGACGGCAGGAGACAATCGCCAATGCTGGGTATCGGATCGCTGGCCAAGAAGGTCTTCGGCACGCCGAACGACCGCAAGATCAAGTCCACGCGACCGCTGATCGAGAAGATCAACGCGCTCGAACCCGAGTTCCAGGCGCTGGATGACGCGGGCCTCAAGGTTAAGACCGTCGAGTTCAAGGAGCGGATCGAGAAGGGCGAGAGCCTCGATCACCTGCTGCCGGAGGCCTTCGCCAACTGCCGCGAGGCGGCGCGCCGCGCGCTTGGCCTGCGCGCCTTCGACACGCAGCTGATGGGCGGCATCTTCCTGCATCAGGGCAACATCGCCGAGATGAAGACCGGCGAGGGCAAGACCCTGGTCGCGACCTTCCCGGCCTATCTCAACGCGCTGTCGGGCAAGGGCGTGCACGTCGTCACCGTGAACGACTACCTCGCCAAGCGCGACGCGGAGTGGATGGGCAAGGTCTATGGCGCGCTGGGGCTCAGCACCGGCGTGGTCTATCCGCAGCAGCCCGAGGCCGAGAAGAAGGGGGCCTATGCCGCCGACGTCACCTATGCCACCAACAACGAGCTGGGCTTCGACTATCTCCGCGACAACATGAAGTCCGAGCTGTCCCAAATGAACCAGCGCGGCCACAACTTCGCGATCGTCGACGAGACGGACTCGATCCTGATCGACGAGGCGCGCACGCCGCTGATCATCTCGGGTCCGAGCCAGGACCGTTCCGAGCTCTACCGGAGCATCGACCGGGTGATCCCGGACCTCACCGACGAGCATTACACGCTCGACGAAAAGACCCGTTCGGTCACCTATACCGACGAGGGCAACGAGTTTCTCGAGACGCGGCTGCAGGCGCTCGGCATCCTGCCCGAGGGGCAGACGCTCTACGACCCCGAGAGCACGACGATCGTGCACCACGTCAATCAGGGGCTCAGGGCGCACAAGCTCTTCACCCGTGACAAGGACTACATCATCCGCGACGGCCAGGCCGTGTTGATCGACGAGTTCACGGGCCGGATGATGCATGGCCGCCGGCTTTCGGACGGGCTGCATCAGGCGATCGAGGCCAAGGAAAACCTCGACATCCAGCCCGAGAACGTGACGCTGGCCAGCGTCACCTTCCAGAACTACTTCCGGCTCTACGACAAGCTCGCGGGCATGACCGGCACCGCGCTGACCGAGGCCGACGAGTTCTACGAGATCTACCGGCTCGGCGTGGTCGAGGTGCCGACCAACCGCCCGATCCAGCGGATCGACGAGCACGATCAGGTCTACCGCACCGCCCGCGAGAAGTTCGACGGCGTGGTCAAGGCGATCAAGGAGGCGCATGAGAAGCGCCAGCCGATCCTCGTCGGCACCACCTCGATCGAGAAGTCCGAGTTCCTGAGCCAGCTGCTCGAAAAGGAGGGCATCAAGCACAACGTGCTCAACGCCCGCCAGCACGAGCAGGAGGCGCAGATCATCGCCGATGCCGGCAAGCTCGGCGCGGTGACGATCGCCACCAACATGGCCGGTCGCGGCACCGACATCCAGCTTGGCGGCAATGTCGAGCTGAAGGTGCTCGAGGCGCTGGCCGCCGATCCCGAGGCGCATCCCGACGAGATCCGCGCCCGGATCGAGGCCGAGCATGCCGACGAGAAGAAGGCGGTGCTGGAAGCCGGCGGCCTGTTCGTTCTGGCCACCGAGCGCCACGAGAGCCGCCGGATCGACAACCAGCTGCGCGGCCGCTCGGGCCGGCAGGGCGATCCGGGCCGGTCCTCCTTCTTCCTGTCGCTCGAAGACGACCTGATGCGGATCTTCGGATCGGAGCGGCTCGAGAAGGTGCTGTCGGGCCTGGGCATGAAGGAAGGCGAGGCGATCGTGCACCCTTGGGTGAACAAGTCGCTGGAACGCGCGCAGGCCAAGGTCGAGGGCCGCAACTTCGACATCCGCAAGCAGCTCCTCAAATACGACGACGTGATGAACGAGCAGCGCAAGGTGATCTTCTCCCAGCGCCGCGAGATCATGGAGGCCAAGGACCTGTCGGAGATCGTCGCCGACATGCGCCATCAGGTGATCGAGGACCTCGTCGCCGCCCATATCCCGCCCAAGGCCTATGCCGACCAGTGGGACACCGAAGGGCTCTACGCCCAGGCGATTCAGGTGCTTGGCATCGACGTGCCGGTGATGAAATGGGCCGAGGAGGAAGGCGTCGACGACGCGGAGATCCGCGAGCGGCTCGAAGAGGCCTCGGACAAGCTGATGGCCGAGAAGGCCGAGACCTTCGGCCCCGAGACCATGAAGAGCATCGAGAAGCAGGTGCTGCTCCAGACCATCGACGGCAAGTGGCGTGAACACCTGCTGATGCTCGAGCATCTGCGCTCGGTAGTCGGTTTCCGCGGCTATGCGCAGCGCGATCCGCTCAACGAGTACAAGACCGAGAGCTTCCAGCTGTTCGAGGGGCTGCTCGACGGACTTAGGACCGAGGTGACCGAGAAGCTGGCGCAGATCCGGCCGATCTCCAAGGAAGAGCAGCAGGCGATGCTGCAGCGCGCGATGCAGGCGCGGGCGCAGGCCTCCGGTGGCAACGGCGCAGCGGCTGCCGGTGCCTCGGCCGCGACCGGTGCGGCCGCCGGTGCGACCGGTGCGGCCGGTGCGGCCGGTGCGGCCGGTGCGGCGGCTCAGCCCGCCCCCGCGCCGCGCCGCGAGGCGCCCGAACTGGCCACCGCCGGGGCGGCACCTGCCGCCGACGCGGCTGCCGGAGCGGTGCCGGGCTTCGACGAGAACGATCCCGCGACCTGGGGCGCGCCCTCGCGCAACGAGCCTTGCCCCTGCGGCTCGGGCGAGAAGTTCAAGCACTGCCACGGCAAGCTCTGATCCTCCTATCTCCCTTCCGGGCCGCGGGTTTTGCCGCAATTGTGCCCGGATGACTCCTCCAAGGTGCCGGGTTGCGGACGCGCCCGGGCCTTGCGGGGGTGCCATGATCGGTGGAGTTGAAAGAGGATCTGGTCATGGCCGTCTTGCGTTTTCTCCTGACCGCGACCGCCTGCGCGGGCGCGGCCGTCGCGATCGGACAGTTCATGGAAAGCGGCGTGTCGCGCGCCGCCGCGACGCCGGTCGACCTCCCCGAAACCTATCCCGAAGCGCCGGTGCTGACCGCCGCCGTCACCGAGATGGCGCCGCGCCTTTCCGGGGCGTTCGACCTGCCGCAGCCGCCGCGCAGCCCGGCCCGGCTGGCGCGGCTCGGGCCGGTGCCCGCGAAGGAGGGCTGCGATCTGCGCCTTTCGGCGGAGCCGCGCCCCGGCGCCATCGCGGAGCTGCAGCTTGCCGCGCCCTGCGCGCCGCTGGCCCGCGTCACGCTGCGGCATCAGGGGCTGACCGTGACGCTGCTGACCGATGCGCAGGGCGAGGCCGGGGTGCTGTTCCCGGCGCTCTCGCGCGACGCGGTCTTCATGGCCGAGGCGGGGGGCGCCATGGCGGTGGCCCGCACCGAGCTTCCGGACATGGCCGAATGGCACCGCGTGGCGCTGCAGTGGCGCGATGGCGACGGGCTCTCGCTCCACGCGCTGGCGCCCGGCGCGCGGTATGGCGAGCCCGGCCATGTGAGCCGCGACATGGCACCGGGCGCGGCAGGCGGGGCCTCGATGATCGGGCTTGGCGATCCGGCCGCACCGGCGCCGCGTCTGGCCGAGATCTACAGCGCGCCCCTGGGCGACGCCGCCGCGATCAGCATCGAGATCGAGGTCACCGCGACGAATTGCGGCAACCCGGTCGCGGCCGAGCTGGTCCGCCTGGGCGACGCCGAGAGCATCGCCAGCACCGATATCGAAGTCACGCTTCCGGGCTGCGACGCGGTGGGCGAGCTTCTCGTCTTGCAAAACCTCGAGCCGGGACTGACAGTCGCGTCGAGATGACGCCGCAACGCCCCGCACCCCCATCGTTTCAGCAGATCCTGCGCCGCGCGGCCCTCTGGGCCGCGTTGGCGTTCTGGCCGCTTCCGGCGCTGGCGCAGGAGCCGGACACCACCGTGCAGCTCACCTCGCGCAGCGGCTCGCTGCGCCTCACCGGCAGCCTGCTGGGCTATGACGGGCGCTATCTGCGGGTGGCGACCGAGCATGGCGAACTGACGCTGCCCTTGGCCGGCGTGAGCTGCGAGGGCATGGCCTGCCCCGATCCCGAGACATGGGTGCCCGAACTGCGGCTGTCTGGCGCGGCGCGGCTGGGCGAGCTGGTGCTGCCGGCGCTGGTCGACGGCTATGCGCGCGAACGGGGGCTGGCGATCGAAACCGTCGAGACCGATGCCACGCATCGGCATTACGCTCTCGTTGAGGCCGAGGGAGGCGAGACGCGGCTGCGGGTGTCGTTCCGGCTCACCTCGACCGAGGACGGCTTTGCCGACCTGCTGGCCGACGAAGCCGATCTCGCCATGGCCGAGCGGCTGCTCGACGCCGAGGAGCTGGCCCTGGCGCGCGATGCCGGTCTGGGCCGGCTCGACAGCCCCGGGCGGTTGCAGCTGATCGGCCTCGACGCGCTGGTGCCGGTGGTGGCGCCTGGGCGCAGGCTACGGGCCCTGTCGCTGCCGCAGCTGTCGCGGCTCTATGCGGGCGAGATCACCGACTGGTCGCGGCTGGGCGGTACGCCGGGGCCGGTGCGGCTGCATCTCGGGCCGGAGGCCAGCGGCCAGATGCAGGGCTTCGAGGCGCTGGTGCTGGGCCGCTCGGAGCGCGTCCTGTCGCCCGAGGTGATCCGCCATCCCGATACCGATACGCTGGCCGCCGCCGTGGCCGCCGATCCCGGCGGCATCGGCATGTTGCCCTTCGGGCGGCTCGGTACGACGCAGCCGCTGACGCTCGGCGGACCCTGCGGCCTGCGCAGCAACGCCAGCGCCGAGACGGTGATGACCGGGGATTTCCCGCTCACCCTGCCGCTGGTGCTCTACCGCCCGATGCGCCGCCTGCCGGAAGCGGCCGAGGCGTTTCTCGACTGGATCGCCAGCGCCGAGGCGCAGCTGGTGCTGCGCCGCGCCGGGGTGACCGGGCTGGCGCCGCTGCCGATTCCGATCGAGGCGCAGGGCCGCCGTCTCGCGGGGGCGGTGCTCGCGGCGGGCGAGGATGTGGGGCTGGGCGAGCTGCAGCGGATGTTGCGGGTGCTTGAGCCGCGCCAGCGCCTGTCGACCACCTTCCGCTTCGAGCCCGGCGCGGCGGCGCTCGACGCGGTGTCGCGCAGCCATGTGGTGCAGCTCGCCCACGCGATCCGGGACGGGCGTCACAACGGCGAGTCGCTGCTGCTGGCGGGGTTCAGCGACGGACTCGGCGGGCCCGTGGCCAATCACGACCTGTCGCTGGAACGGGCCGAGGCGGTGCGCGCGGCGGTGCTGTCGCTGCTTGGCGGCACGCTGCCCGCAGGCGTGGCGCTCGAGGTCGCGGCCTTCGGCGAGGCGCTGCCGATGGGCTGCGACGACACCGAGACCGGACGCGGCATCAATCGCCGGGTCGAGCTCTGGGTGGCACCGCTGCGCTAGAGCAGCCCCTCGGCGCGAAAGCTGGTCTCGCGCGATTTGCCGATGACGAGGTGGTCGTGCAGCATGATGCCCAAGGCTCCGGCGGCCGCCTCGATCTGCGCGGTCATGGCGATGTCGGCCTCGGACGGGGTCGGATCGCCCGAAGGGTGGTTGTGCACGAGGATCAGCGCCGAGGCGTTCAGCTCCAGCGCCCGCTTGACCACCTCTCGTGGATAGACGGGCACGTGGTCCACCGTGCCGCGCGCCTGCGCCTCGTCCGCGACGAGCACGTTGCGACGGTCGAGGAACAGCACCCGGAACTGCTCGGTCTCGCGATGCGCCATCACGGTGCGGCAGTAGTCGAGAAGCGGCTCCCAGCCCGACAGCACGGGGCGCGCGATGACCCGGGCGCGGGCCATGCGGTGGGCGACGGCCTCGACCAGCTTCAGGGCGCCGACGACCGAGGGCCCGACGCCCTCGATCCCGGACAATCGTGGGATCGGAGCCGCGAGGACCCGGTTGAGATCGCCGAACTCGTCGATCAGCCGCCGCGCCAGAGGTTTCATGTCCTGCCGCGGAACCGCGAGAAACAGCAGCAGCTCCAGAAGCTCGTAATCGGGCATCGCCTCGGCACCGCCAGAGAGGAACCTCTCGCGCAGGCGGCGGCGGTGGTCGGCCATGTAGGACGGCAGGCGACCCTTGGGCAGCGGCGCGATCTCGGCCACTTCGTCGGCGTCGAAGGGCAGGGGGCGCTCGGAGAATGACGGGTCGGGTGCCATGCCCGCGAATGTCTCGCGGGCATGGTTAAGACGGGCTTAAGAGGCTCAGCCCTTCATCGAGTCCCAGAACCCCTTCACGGCGGAGAAGAAGTTCGAGCTCTGCGGGTTGTTCTTCTCGCTCGCCTCGTCGAACTCGCGCAGCAATTCGCGCTGCCGCGCGGTGAGGTTCACCGGCGTCTCGACCGCGAGCTCGATGAACATGTCGCCGCGCTGGCCGCCGCGCAGCGCTGGCATGCCCTTGCCACGCAGCCGCATCTGCCGGCCCGACTGGCTGCCCTCTGGGATCTTCACCCGGCTCTTGCCGCCATCGATGGTCGGCACCTCGATATCGCCGCCCAGCGCCGCCGCCGCCATCGAGACGGGAACGCGGCAGTAGAGATCATGGCCGTCGCGCTTGAACAGCTGATGCTCGGCCACGTCGATGAAGATGTAGAGATCGCCCGAAGGACCACCCCTGAGCCCGGCCTCGCCTTCGCCCGCGAGACGGATCCGGGTGCCGGTCTCGACGCCCGCCGGGATGTTGACCGAGAGCGACTTCTCCTTTTCGACGCGTCCCGCGCCCTGGCAGGCCCGGCAGGGATCCTTGATGATCTGGCCGATGCCGTTGCAGGTCGGGCAGGTGCGCTCGACCGTGAAGAAACCCTGCTGCGCGCGGACCTTGCCCATGCCCGAACAGGTCGGGCAGGTGGCGGGCTCGGAGCCGTCGGAGGCGCCGGAGCCGTGGCACTTGCCGCAGGTGACCGAGGTCGGCACCGTCACGGTCTTCTGCATGCCGGCGAAGGCGTCCTCGAGATTGATGCGCAGGTTGTAGCGCAGGTCGTTGCCCCGCGCGGCGCGGGACCGACCGCCGCCACCGCCGCGCTGACCCATGAAATCGCCGAACAGATCGTCGAACACGTCCGAGAAGGCCGAGGCGAAATCGCCCTGGCCACGGAAGCCACCGGCGCCGCCGCCCGGACGCCCGCCCATGCCGCCCTCGAAGGCGGCGTGGCCATAGCGGTCATAGGCGGCCTTCTTGTCGGCATCCTTGAGCACGTCATAGGCCTCGTTGGCGGCCTTGAACTGCTCCTCGGCCTGCGGGTTGTCGGAGTTGCGATCGGGATGCAGCTCCTTCGCCTTGCGGCGATAGGCCTTCTTGATCTCGTCGGCGGACGCGCCCTTGGAGACCCCGAGCGTTTCGTAATAGTCGCGTTTTGCCATAGGATCGTCCTACCTTTCGGAAACGGAAGGAGCCGGCCCGGTCGCCGGGCCGGCTCCTTGGACTAGAGCTCTCGCGGCGCCTCAGCGGCCCCGCTTGTCGTCGTCCAGATCCTCGAAGTCGGCGTCGACGATGCCGTCGTCATCGTTGTCACGCGGCTTGTCGCTCTCGGCGGGCTCTTCCTCGCCGGCCTCGGCCTGGCTGGCCTTGTAGATCGCCTCGCCCAGCTTCATCGAAGCCTCGGAGACGTTCTGGATGCCGGAGCGGATCTTCTCGGGGTTGTCGCCCTCGAGCTCGTCCTTGAGCGCCGCGATGGCCAGCTCGATCGCCTCGACGGTCGAGGGATCGACCTTGTCGGAGTGCTCCTCGAGCGATTTCTCGGTCGAGTGGATCAGGCTCTCCGCCTGGTTCTTGGCCTCGACCAGATCGCGCCGCTTCTTGTCGGCGTCGGCGTTCTCCTCGGCCTCGCGCACCATCTTCTCGATGTCCTCGTCGGTGAGACCGCCCGAGGCCTGGATGGTGATCTTCTGCTCCTTGCCGGTGCCCTTGTCCTTGGCCGAGACCGAGACGATGCCGTTGGCGTCGATGTCGAAGGTCACCTCGATCTGCGGCATGCCGCGCGGCGCGGGCGGGATGTTCTCAAGGTTGAACTGGCCGAGCATCTTGTTGTCGGCGGCCATCTCGCGCTCGCCCTGGAAGACCCGGATCGTCACCGCGTTCTGGTTGTCCTCGGCGGTCGAGAAGATCTGGCTCTTCTTGGTCGGGATCGTGGTGTTGCGGTCGATCAGGCGGGTGAACACGCCACCCAGCGTCTCGATGCCGAGGCTCAGCGGCGTCACGTCGAGCAGCACCACGTCCTTGACGTCGCCCTGCAGCACGCCGGCCTGAATCGCCGCGCCGAGCGCCACCACCTCGTCGGGGTTCACGCCCTTATGCGGCTCCTTGCCGAAGAACTTGGTTACTTCCTCGATCACCTTGGGCATGCGGGTCATGCCGCCGACGAGAACCACCTCGTCGATCTCGGAGGTCGAGATGCCGGCATCCTTGAGCGCCGCCTGGCAGGGCTTCATCGAGGCCTTGATCAGGTCGCCGACGAGGCTTTCCAGCTTGGCGCGGGTCAGCTTCATGACCAGGTGCAGCGGCGTGCCGGTCTTGCCGTCCATCGAGATGAAGGGCTGGTTGATCTCGGTCTGCTGGCTGGAGGACAGCTCGATCTTGGCCTTCTCGGCCGCTTCCTTCAGGCGCTGCAGCGCCATCTTGTCCTGGGTGAGGTCGCTGCCATGCTCCTTTTTGAACTCCTCGGCGAGGTAGTTCACGATGCGCATGTCGAAATCCTCGCCACCGAGGAAGGTGTCGCCATTGGTCGACTTCACCTCGAACAGGCCGTCATCGATCTCGAGGATGGTGACGTCGAAGGTGCCGCCGCCGAGGTCGTAGACGGCGATGGTCTTCGAATCCTTCTTGTCGAGGCCATAGGCCAGCGCCGCCGCGGTGGGCTCGTTGATGATGCGCAGCACTTCGAGGCCGGCGATCTTGCCGGCGTCCTTGGTGGCCTGACGCTGGGCGTCGTTGAAATAGGCGGGAACGGTGATGACGGCCTGCGTCACCTCCTCGCCGAGATAGGACTCGGCGGTCTCCTTCATCTTCTGCAGCGTGAAGGCGGAGATCTGCGACGGGGAATACTTCTCGCCCTTCACCTCGACCCAGGCATCGCCATTGCCGCCATCGACGATCTTGTAAGGCACGAGCTTGCGGTCCTTCTCGACCGCGGCGTCGGACATGCGGCGGCCGATCAGGCGCTTGACCGCGTGGATCGTGTTGGACGGGTTGGTGACGGCCTGCCGCTTGGCGGGCTGGCCCACGAGCCGCTCGTCATCGGTGAAGGCGACGATCGACGGGGTGGTGCGGGCGCCTTCCGAGTTCTCGATCACGCGGGGCTGCGAGCCATCCATGATCGCGACGCAGGAATTGGTGGTCCCAAGGTCGATGCCGATTACTTTAGCCATGTTCAAAACCCTCTAGCTCTAGGCGGTTTTCCGGTGCGGACCCGTTGAGGCATCTGCCCCGGACAGGAATTTTGCGGCGGGACGGGCCCGTCGCGGATCACTGGGCTATATAGGGAGGGCATTTTCGGGCTGCAACTGGCAGCATTGGCCGAGACGCGCCATTTTGCCGTATGGCCGGAACCGGATGGCGGGAGAGCGGATGAGGGGCGAGGAGATCGAGCTGCGCGGCGTGAAGGTGCTGCCTGGCTTCATCGATGCGGATGCGCAGGTCGCGATGCTGGCGGAGCTGCGCGAAGTGGCGCGCGCCGCCCCGGTGATGCGCCCGGTGACCCGGCGCGGCCCGATGAGCGTGCAGATGACCTCCGCCGGCCGGCTGGGCTGGGTCGCGGACCGGCGCGGCTATCGCTACGCGCCGGTGCATCCCGAGACCGGCATGCCCTGGCCGCCGATCCCCGACAGCGTGCTCGGCGTCTGGCGTGCGGTCGCCGGGGTCGCGGTCGATCCCGACAGCTGCTTGGTCAATCTTTACCGTGAAGGGGCGAAGATGGGCATGCATCAGGATCGCGACGAGGGGGATTTCTCCTACCCGGTGGTGTCGATCAGCCTCGGCGACGAGGCGCTGTTCCGGGTGGGATCGGTCGAGCGGGGCGGCTCGACCGCCTCGATCTGGTTGCGTTCGGGCGATGTGGCGGTGATGGGCGGCGCAGCGCGGCTGGTGCATCACGGCATCGACCGGGTCCGGGCGGGGTCCTCGACGCTGATCCCGGGCGGCGGCCGGATCAATGTCACGCTGCGGGTGGTGCGGTAGCAAAACTCTTGCAAGAGTTTTTGCAAAAGCCTTGGAAGGCTTTTGGCGCGAAAGGCTCAGGGGGCGAGCGAACAGCAGCCGGTGCGGAGGCTGGTCTCGGGCGCCGCGCCGATCAGCATCGCCTCGAAGCCGTAGCGGCGCGAGGACATGCCGTCTGAGCATGGCTGGTTCAGCACCGACAGGGTCCAGATCGCCCCGCCCGCCGTCACCGCCCCGGCAAAACGGCCGCGATGGGCGGCGCTGCCCACGAGGTCGGGGGCGGGCGCGTCGAAGATCACCTCCTCGGGCGTATCCATGCGCCATGTCGCACCGGTCTCGAGACGCCAGAACGGCTCGGTCCCGAAGCAGGCGGCGAGGGGCGGGATTGCCCCGTCCCATTGCCCAGGGCGACGGTCGAGGAAGGACAGCGCCACCCAGCCGGTGCCCTCCCTGGCATTGACCCGGCCCCAACGCCCGTCGCGCGACATCTCGATCACCTCGACGCCGCGCGTGTCATGGGCGAGCCTGCCGATCACCTCGTGGCCGGCGCCGGGGCCCGAGCGGATGTTGAGCGCGTCATCCGCCGCGACACGCGCCACGTCGAACAGCGCCGGCCAGGCATCGACCGTGGCCGAGACGGGCGCGGCCCAGAGCCCGAAAAGCAGCGCCAGCCACCTCATCGTCCGGCGCTCCAACTCGCGGAGGCGCGCTTGCGGGTGAAGAACTCGGCCATCATGCCGATCGCCACCAGCGCCAGCCCGACCCAGAGCGGGTAGAGAGCCGAGGTGAAATGCGGCGTGTAGTTGAGAAAGACATGGCCGCGCGCCTGATCGATCGCGTGGAACAGCGGGTTCCAGTCGAACACCGGCAGCAGGTAACCGGGCAGCGTGTTGGCGACAAACATCTTGCCCGAGGCGATCATGTTGGTGCGGGCATAGACCGAGACGCCGATCTGGGTGAATTCCGGCAGCCAGGGCTTGATCGCCATGAAGATCATCCCGACGCCGACGCCCGAGAACCACGCGACCAGCAGCATGCCCATCGCGCCGACGGGGTCGTCGATCTCCACCGGCGTCACCAGCACGTGGTAGAAGAACAGGATCACCAGGAGCGACAGCAGCTGGATGTAGAGCGCGCCCAAGGCCGCCGCGGAGATGGTCACGGCGGTGTTGAGCGGCGCGTGCTTCATCATCGACGAGGCCGGGCCGTCGGCCTTGACCACGGCCGTCACCGCCTTGGTATGAGTCAGGAACAGGAAGATCCCCGACATCAGGTAGAGCAGGAAATCGCCCCTGAGCCCGGCGCCGCGCGCGCCGATCAGGGTGAACATCAGGTAGAAGGCGAGCACGAAGATCACCGCCTGCGCGATGTTCAACAACAGCCCGGCCAGCGCGTTGCGGTGGCTCCGGCGCACCTCGCGCACCGTGGAGTGATAGATCAGCTCGGCCAGTCCGGCGGCGCGTCTGCCGGTGCCACGGGGGCGCTCGCTTTCGAACATCTGACCTCGCTTGGCGGCCGGCGGGGCCGGCGACGAATTTCTTGCCGATCCTCAGGCAGGACATCATAAGGATATCGCTCCGCCTATCAACTTTGCACGAAGCGGATGACGATTTCGGGGCGCCACATTGTTGAAAGGGACGATTGCATGGATTTCGAACGGCTGATGCAGGTGATGCGCACCCTGGCCATCGAGGCGGGCGAGAAGATCATGGAGATCTATGACGGCCCCGATTTCGACGTCCGCGCCAAGGGCGACGACAGCCCCGTCACCGCCGCCGACGAGGCCGCCGACGCGCTGATCTCGGCCGGTCTGCGCGAGGCCTTTCCCGACCTGCCCCTGGTCACCGAGGAGCAGGCCGACAGCCATGGCCAGTCCGTCTCGACCTTCCTGATCGTCGATCCGCTCGACGGCACCAAGGAATTCGTGCAGCGCCGCGGCGATTTCACCGTCAACATCGCCCTGGTCGAGGACGGCCAGCCCACCCGCGGCGTCGTCTACGCCCCCGCCAAGCAGCGCCTGTTCTACACCGATGCCTCCGGCGTCTCGGTCGAGGAGCAGGGCCCGTTCGACGCCCGGACCGCTGGCGCCACGACGCCGATCTCGGTCTCGGTGCCCGAGACCGCGCTGCGCGTCGTCGCCTCCAAGAGCCACCGCGACGCCGCCACCGACGACTATATCAACAAGTACAAGGTCGCGGACATGAAGAGCGCGGGATCCTCGCTCAAGTTCTGCCTCGTGGCGACCGGCGAGGCCGATCTCTACCCGCGGCTCGGCCGCACCATGGAATGGGACACGGCCGCCGGTCACGCGGTGCTGGCGGGCGCGGGCGGCCGGGTGGTCCGTTTCGACGATCACACCCCGCTGGGCTATGGCAAGCCGGGCTTCGAGAACCCGTTCTTCATCGCCCATGCGCCGGGCGTGGAGCTGGCGAAACCCTGATGTCCGTGTTGATCGTCATCCCCGCGCGCTATGCCTCGACCCGTTATCCCGGCAAGCCGCTGGTCGAACTCAGGGGCGCCACCGGCGAGGCGCGCAGCCTCGTTCGCCGCTCCTGGGAGGCGGCGCGGCAGGTGTCTGGCGATCCGCGTATCGTCGTCGCCACAGATGACGAGCGAATCCGCGACCATGCGGAGGGCTTCGGCGCCGAGGTGGTGATGACCTCGGAAGCCTGCCGCAACGGCACCGAGCGCTGCGCCGAGGCGTTCGACGTGCTGGGCGGTGGCTTCGAGATCGTCGTGAACCTGCAGGGCGACGCGCCGCTGACGCCGCCCTGGTTCGTGGAGCGGCTGATCGAGGATCTGCGCGACCACCCGGTGGCCGAGGTGGCCACGCCGGTGCTGCGGGCCGACGCGGCGGCGCTGCGGGGATTCCGCGAGGATCGCCGCGCCGGCCGGGTCGGCGGCACCACCGCGGTCTTCGGTGCCGACAACACCGCGCTCTACTTCTCAAAGGAAGTCATCCCCTACACGGGCCGCGACGATTACGCCGCCGACGAGGCGACGCCGGTGTTCCACCATGTCGGCGTCTATGCCTACCGCCCCTCGGCGCTCGCCGCCTATGGCCGCTGGCCGCAGGGGCCGCTGGAGACGCTCGAGGGGCTGGAGCAGCTGCGCTTTCTCGAGCGTCGGGTGCCGATCCTCTGCGTCGAGGTCGAGGCGCGGGGACGGCAGTTCTGGGAGCTGAACAACCCGCAGGACGTGCCGCGGATCGAGGCGATGCTCGCCGAGATGCGGGTGGCGTGACGCCGGGGCGCGTCAGCGTCGTCATCGCCAGCCGCGGCCGCGCATCGGCGCTGCGGCTGTGCCTCACCGCCTTGGCGCAGAACCGTCACCCCGCCTATGAGGTGATCGTCGTCACCGATGCCGAGGGCGAGGCCACGCTGGCGCCATGGGGCGACCGCATCCGGGTGCGGCGTTGCGACGAGGCCAATATCAGCCTCGCGCGCAACATCGGCATCGAGGCGGCGGCGGGCGAGGTGGTGGCCTTTCTCGACGATGACGCGCTGCCCGAGCCGGGCTGGCTCGCCGCGCTCACCGCGCCATTCGCGGACGAGACGGTGGCGGCGGCGGGCGGCTTCGTGCGCGGCCCGGGCCATCTGGGCTGGCAATGGCGGGCGCGGGCGGCCTTCGCCGATGGCAGCTGCCGCGACCTCGTCATGGAAAGGGACGAGACCATGGTGCTGCGCGGCCGGCTCGGGCGCGGCATCAAGACCGAGGGCACCAACATGGCGCTGCGCCGCTCGGTGCTCGCCGCGATGGGTGGCTTCGATCCGGCCTACCGGTTCTATCTCGACGAGACCGACCTCAATCTGCGCCTCGCGGCGCTGGGCGCGCGTACCGCCGTGGTGCCGGGGGCGCAGGTCCATCACGGCTATCTCGAGAGCCCGCGCCGCCGCCATGACAGGGTGCCGCGCGACCTGTCCGAGATCGGCGCCAGCCTGGCGGTGTTCCTGCGGCGCCACGGCGCCCGGCTCGACGGCAACGCCCGGATCGAGGCCGAGCGCGCGGCGCAGCGGCGCAGGCTCTTGCACCACATGCAATGGGGCCGGATCGCACCGAGCGATGTCGGGCCGCTGATGGCCGGCTTCGATGCCGGCGTCTCCGAGGGAAGGCTGCGGGAGTTGAGGCGGCTGTCGCCGCTCGACGAGCCGCCGCCGCCCTTCGCGCCACTGCACGACGACATGCCCGATATGCCCAGCGTGTGGCTGTCGGCCCGGCCCTTTACCGCGCGGGCGCAGATGGCCGAGGCCGCGACGCTCGCGGCGCGCGGACACGTGGTGACGCTGCTGGTGCTGTGGCCCGATGCCCGGCGCCACCGGCTGCGCTTCGATCCACGCGGCGTCTGGGTCCAGTCGGGTGGGCTGTTCGGACCGTCGCTGCCGGGTGACCCGGCCTTCCGCTACTGGCGTTTCGCCGAGCGCGCGGCCTTCGAGGAGGCGCGCCAGAGAGTGCTGCGCGACCCCGCCGCCTGTGGTGCGGTCTGATGCGATGAAACCGTCATTGTAATCGCGTGTTCTGTGATAGACAGATGTGACAGCACATCGTGATTTCGTTTTCTACGCCTCCGCTTTTTCGGAGTGGCGACCCAAAGGACCTAGACAGATGACACAACGCGTGACCAAGGCCGTCTTCCCCGTTGCAGGACTTGGAACACGTTTCCTTCCGGCCACCAAATCGGTGCCCAAGGAAATCATGACCCTCGTCGACAAGCCGTTGATCCAATACGCGATCGACGAGGCCCGCGCCGCCGGGATCGAGGAGTTCATCTTCGTCACCGCGCGTGGAAAATCGGCGCTCGAGGACTACTTCGACCATTCCCCCGAACTGGAAGCGCGTCTTGCCGAGGATGGCAAGCAGCAGCTGCTCGACGTGCTGAAATCGACCTACATGCCGTCGGGCGCCATCGCCTATATCCGCCAGCATCAGGCGCTGGGCCTCGGCCACGCCGTCTGGTGCGCCCGTCACCTGATCGGCGACGCGCCCTTCGCGGTGATTCTGCCCGACGACGTGATCGCGGCCGACAAGCCCTGCCTGCAGCAGATGGTCGAGGCGCATCGCGAAACCGGCGGCTGCATGGTGGCCGCGATGGAGGTGCCGAACGAGCGCACATCCTCCTACGGCGTGCTCGACGTCGAGCCGGGCGAGAGCAATTCGATGAAGGTACGCGGCATGGTCGAAAAGCCCAAGCCCGCCGACGCGCCTTCGAACCTCGCGGTGATCGGCCGCTACATCCTGTCGCCCGAGGTGATGCACCATCTCGATTCCGGCGAGAAGGGCGCGGGCGGCGAGATCCAGCTCACCGATGCGATCGCCAAGGAGATCGACGGGCCGCGCGGCGTCTATGGCTACCGTTTCGCCGGCGAGCGCTACGATTGCGGCTCGAAGGCGGGCTTCCTGCAGGCGACCGTGGCTTTCGGCCTCGCCCGCGAGGAACTGCGCGACGAGTTCGGCCAGTATCTCAACGAGGTCATGGGGCTGCGCAACGCCGCGCAGTAATCGCCCCGCAGGCGGATACCCGGCCGCATGGGCGCGCCCAAGGCGCTGGTTCTCGACCTGACGCGGCTCGCGAGCCGCGCCGGGCGGACGAGGACCGGCGTCGACCGGGTCGAGCGGGCCTGGCTCGATGCCTGCCTCGCCGAAACGCGGCCGGTCTTCGGACTGCTGCGTACGCCGATCGGTTTTCTGCTTCTCGATCGCGCCGGGCTGACGCGCTTTGCGGCCGCGTCGGATACCGATGAATGGGGCGCGGCGGGACGCGTGGCATCGCTGTTTCGCAAGCTGGATCCCCCCCGGCGCGCGGCGCAGGGCCATGTTCGTCGCCATGCCATCGCCCGCAGCACGCGGCCCGGGCTCGAACGGATGCTACGCCGTCATCTGCCGCCCGGTGCACTCTATCTTAATACCGGCCATGCAGATCTCGACGACCGGGTGATGCGGGCGATGCGGGGTGCGGGCGCGCGGATCGCGGTGCTGCTGCACGACACGATCCCGCTCGATCTGCCTTGGGCCGCGCGGCCCGGCACGGCGGAGGGCTTTGCCGCGAAGCTCGACGTGGTGGCGCGCCATGCCGACCGGGTCATCGTCACCGCCCGGACCACGGCCGCGCCGGTGACGGCGCGTCTGGCAGGGCGCGGTCGCCTGCCCGAGATCGTCGTGGCGCCGCTGGGCGTCACACCGGCCCGGCCCGACCCCACGGCCCTGCCTCCGGGGCTCGATCTGGAAGCGCCCTTCATGGTGGCGCTGGGCACCATCGAGCCGCGTAAGAATCACGCGCTGCTGCTCGACGTCTGGGAACGGCTGGGGCCGCAGGCGCCGCGGTTGCTGATCTGCGGGGCGCGCGGCTGGAACAATGCCGAGGTCTTCGCCCTGCTCGACCGGGGCGTGGCCGGCGTGACCGAGCTTCCGGGCCTGTCGGACGCCGCGATCGCGGCGCTTCTGGAACGGGCGCAGGCGCTGGTCTTTCCCTCGCTGGCCGAGGGTTACGGGCTGCCGCCGCTGGAGGCGCTGGCACTGGGCTGCCCGGTGATATGTGGCGATCTTGCCATCTGCCGCGAATTGCTCGGGGACCGCGCCGTTTACTGCGACCCGACCGATCGCTACCAGTGGGAACGGGCGGTCCGGGCGCAGACCGCGATCTCCGCAACCCCGCCTCGTCTCGACCCGCCCAGCTGGGAGGCCCATGTCGCCCGCGCCTTGGACGGGCTGTGAGGCGCGGATCGCGAGGAGGGGCAGGCGCGTGAAGGCCTGGCAGGCATATCGGCTGAGACTGCAACGCAGACGCTGGCGGCTGCGCGCGCTGCGCAAGCGACGCGAGCTGTCGGTGGTGGCCGACCGCACCGAAAAGATCCGCCCCGCCGACATCCTCGTGCTGACCACCCTGCGCAACGAGAACGCGCGGCTGCCGCATTTCCTCGACTACTACCGGGGGCTTGGGGTGGGCCATTTCCTGGTGGTCGACAATGGCAGCACGGATGGCGGCGCCGAATATCTCGCGGCGCAGGAGGACGTGTCGCTGTGGCGCACCGAGGCGAGCTACAAGCGCGCGCGCTTCGGGGTCGATTGGCTCAACTGGCTGGCGCGCCGCCATGGCCACGGCCATTGGTGCCTGACCGTCGATCCCGACGAGCTGCTGGTCTATCCGTTTTGCGATACGCGGCCGCTCAGGGCGCTGACCGACTGGCTCGACGCGTCGTCGATCCGCAGCTTCGGGGCGATGCTGCTCGACCTCTACCCGAAGGGGCCGATCGGCGCGCAGCCCTACGCGCGCGGAGACGATCCGCTCGACATCGCCTGCTGGTTCGATCCCGGCAATTACAGCCTGTCGCGCAACGCGACCTACGGCAATCTGTGGATTCAGGGCGGGCCCCGGGCCCGCAGCTTCTTCGCGGACGACCCCGAACGCGCGCCCGCGCTCAACAAGATCCCGCTGGTGAAGTGGGACCGCCGCTTCGCCTATGTCAGCTCGACCCACATGCTGCTGCCGCGCGGGCTCAACCTCGTCTACGACGAATGGGGCGGCGAGAAGACCTGCGGCATGCTGCTCCATACCAAGTTTCTCGACGGCTTTTCCGACAAGGCCCACGAGGAGCTGCAGCGCCGCCAACATTACGCCGCAAGCGCCGAATACAAGGCCTATGCCGCCGCGCTTGAGGCGGAGCCCGAGCTGTGGTGCCGATGGAGCGAAAGATACATCAACTGGCGTCAGCTCGAGGTGCTGGGGCTGATGTCGCGGGGCAACTGGACGTGAGCTTCGGGGTCGTCATCCTCGTGCACAACGCGCTGGACCGCGCGGCCCAGGTGATCCGGCACTGGGCGGCTGCGGGCTGCCCGGTGGTGGTGCATGTCGACCGTGCCGTGCGTCGCGCCCGGTTCGAGCGGTTTCGTGCGGAGCTCGGCGATCTTTCCGACCGGGTGCTTTTCTGCTCGCGCCACCGCTGCGAATGGGGCGGCTGGGGCATCGTCGCGGCGACCCAGTCCGGGGCGGAATTGCTGCTGGAACGGTTTCCAGGCCTGGGACACGTCTATCTGGCTTCTGGCTCCTGCGTACCGCTGCGCCCCGTGGCGGAGCTCGACGCCTTCCTCGCCGCGCGGCCCCGCACCGATTTCATCGAGAGCGCCCGGGTCACGCAGGTGCCTTGGACCGTAGGCGGCCTGTCCGAGGAGCGCTTCACGCTGCGCTTCCCGTTTTCCTGGAAACGACGGCGCTGGCTGTTCGACCGTTACGTCGCGCTGCAGCGCCGGCTCGGGGTACATCGGAGACTGCCCGCCGGGTTCGAACCGTATATGGGTTCGCAATGGTGGTGCCTGTCGGCGGCGACGCTGCGCGCGATCCTGTCGGATCCGCAGCGCCCCGAGATCGACCGCTATTTTCGCCGGGTCTGGATTCCCGACGAGAGCTATTTCCAAAGCCTCGCGCGGCGCTGGTCGACGCATATCGAGAGCCGATCGCTGACGATGTGCAAGTTTGATTTTCAGGGCAAGCCGCACCTGTTCTACGATGATCACTTGCCATTGCTGCGTCGCTCGGGCTGTTTCGTGGCCCGCAAGATCTGGCCCCGGGCGCAGGCGATCTACGACGAGATGGCCGCGGGCGGCCATCCGGCAGGCGAGGCCGCGCCCTCGCCCGCGCGCATCGACCGGGTCTTTGCCGAGGCGACCGAGCGGCGGGTGCGCGGCCGGTCGGGTCTCTACATGCAGAGCCGTCTGCCGAATCCGGGCTGGGAAAACGGCTTTACCGCCGCCCCCTATGGCGTGCTCGAAGGCTTCGCCGAGCTGCATGACGGCTTCACGGAGTGGTTCGCCCGCGCCAGCGGCGCCACGGTGCATGGCCATATCTTCGCACCTGAGCGGGTCGAGTTCGCGGATGGCGCGACGGTCTGGCGCGGCGCCATGTCGGACAGCGCGGCGCTGCGCGACCATCAGGGGCCGCGCTTTCTCACCAACCTGATCTGGAACGGGCGCGGCGCGCGGCAGGTGTTCCAGTTCGGTCCGCGCGACAGCCAGCGGGTAAGCTGGGACATCGCCAAGGACCCCAATGCCAGGATCGGCGTCATCTCGGGGGCTTGGGCGGTGCCGCTGCTCCGTTCGGGCCGACCGGCGGCGCGGCTATGCGATCTGGCGGCGCGGCTTCAGCAGGTCGAGGCCGATCACCTCGCGGCGCTGCGCTCGCCCCATGCCAAGGCGCGGATCCGCGTCTGGACGCTGGCGGAATTCCTCGAGGCGCCGGCCGAGGCGCTGGCGCTGATGCTGTCGGACATCGCGCCGGGCCGCGCGGGACCGCCGCCGCCACCGCCCGCCATGGTGCCGCTCGACGGGCTGGGACGGTTCCTGCAGGAGATGCGCAATCTCGGCATGCATCCCTATCTGACCGGCGACATTCCGATCGAACCGCCGGCGCCGCGCCGACCTGCGCCGCGGCCCTATCTGGTGAGACCCCATGCCTGAATTCGACAGCTTCGTGGTGCTCGCCGAGATGCGCACCGGCTCGAATTTCCTCGAAGCCAATCTGAACGCGCTCGACGGCGTGCGTTGCCATGGCGAGGCGTTCAACCCGCATTTCATCGGCAGCCCGCAGGACCCGCCGATCCTCGGGTTTGATCGCGCCGCGCGCGATGCCGATCCCACCGCGCTCCTGGCGCGGCTGCGGGCGGCGCCCGGTCTCAACGGGTTTCGCTATTTCGGCGATCACGATCCGAGGCTCTTCGCGCCGATCATGGACGAGCCGCGCATCGCCAAGATCGTGCTGACCCGCAACCCGCTCGATTCCTATGTCAGCCACCGTATCGCCGCCGCCACCGGGCAGTGGAAGCTGACCGACGCGCGCCATGCCCGCGCCGCGCGCATCCGTTTCGAGCCGGAGGGATTCGAGACGCATCTGCAGCGGCTGCAAGAGACGCAGATCCGGATCATGGGGGCGCTGCAGCGGAGCGGCCAGACCGCCTTCTACGTCGATTACGAGGATCTGCAGGATGTCGAGGTCCTGAACGGCCTCGCGGCCTGGCTCGGGGTGACGGGGCGGCTCGACGCTCTCGACCGGGGGCTCAAGAAACAGAACCCCGGCCCGATCACGGACAAGGTCGAGAATGTCGAGGAAATGCAGGCGGCGCTGGCGCGGATCGACAGGTTCGACCTGCACCGCACACCGAATTTCGAGCCGCGGCGCGGCGCGATGGTGCCGGGCTACATCGCCGCCGCGACCACGGGGCTGTTGTGCCTGCCGCTGACATCGGGGCCCGAGGCGGCGCTTCGGCATTGGCTCGAAGCGCTCGATGGCGCGCCGGTCCGCGAGGGGTTCACCCAAAAGACGCTGCGCGACTGGCGCCGCGCCCATCCCGGGCATCGCAGCTTCGCGGTGCTGCGCCACCCGGTGGCGCGGGCCCATGCCGCCTTTTGCGACCGGATCCTGTCCACGGGCCCCGGCTCGTATGGCGAGATCCGCGACACGCTGCGTCGCCGCCACGGGCTGCCCATCGATGCGGCCGCGAACGGGCCCGACCCCGATCCGGCGCGGCACCGCGCGGCCTTCTTGCAGTTCGCGGGCTTTCTGAAGGCCAATCTCGGCGGCCAGACCGCGATCCGCGTCGATGCGGCATGGGCCAGCCAGAGCGCGCTGTTGCAGGGCGCGGCCTCGGTCGAAAGTCCGGATGCGGTATTGCGCGAGACGGAGCTGGCGCGTGACCTGCCATGGATCGCCGCGCAGCTCGGGCGCAAAGCGCCGCCATGGCGGCCCGCACAGGGCCCGCAGGAGGCCGCGCTCGTGGCGATCTACGATGCCGAGGTCGAACGGGCGATTCGCGCGGTCTATGCGCGCGATTACGATCGCTTCGGATTCGAGGATTGGCAGCCGCTGCCCGGCTGAGGGCCCCGGAGAATCAGGCGGCCTGTATCGCCGGGCCCTCGGTGAGGATCGCGTGCAGCGTACCGATCTCGGCATTGGCGCGCAGCTTCTGGCAGGTGGCGGCGTCGCGCAGCGTGCGCGACACCAGCGCCAGCGCTTTCAGGTGCTCGACGCCGCTGCCATCCGGCGCCAGCAGGCAGAAGACGAGGTCCACGGGCTGGCGGTCGATCGAATCGAATTCGAGGGGCTTTTCCAAGCGGATGAACAGGCCGCGCACCCGCTCGAGCCCTTCGAGCCGGGCATGCGGCAGCGCCACGCCATGACCGACGCCGGTCGGACCGAGGCCTTCGCGCTCGAGCAGCGCCTCGACCACGCGGCCAGAGGGCAGGTCGTAGCAGCTCTCGGCGAGGTCCCCGAGATCCTGGAACAGGCGCTTCTTGGAGCTGGTGGAGGCCAGCATCTTCACGCCCTCGGAGGGTAGGATCTCGGAAATCTGCATAGGGAATCCCCTGTCTGCGAGGCGGGCTCGGAGAGCCAGGATCTGGCGCCCTCCTAGCCGATGTTGCGCGGGTCGATCCAGCCGAAATTGCCGTCCTCGCGGCGATAGACCACGTTGATCCCGCTATGCTTCTCGTTTCGGAACACCAGCACCGGCGCATCCGCCAGCTCAAGCTGCATCACCGCTTCACCGACCGAGAGCTCGGGAATCTTCGATTCCATCTCCGCGACGATCATCGGTGCCAGGCCGTCCTGCTCGGTCTCTTCATTGTCTCCTGACGCGGCGAGGATATAGGAGCCCGCGAGGGATTGTTCAACCGGGTTCGGGCGCGCCTTGTGGTGGTCCTTCAGGCGGCGCTTGTAGCGCCTGAGCTGCTTGTCCATCTTCTCGCAGCAGGCCTCGAAAGCGGCGTAGATCTCGGTGGCGCGGCCGGTGGCCTGGGCGTTCAACCCGGTGGACAGATGCACCACGGCTTCGCAGACATGCTCATGGCCGGAGCGCGAGAACACCACGTTGGCATCGGTCGGGCGACCGGCATATTTGCCGACGGTCGCGCCCAGTTCGGTCTGCACATGTATCTGCAGCGACTCGCCGATCTCGATCTGCTTGCCGGTGATCTGGTAGCGCATGGACGTCTCCTTTGGGGGCACGGCTCCGCGAAGCGGGCCTCGGGCTCGCGTCGCTCAGGGGCCGGCAAGGGGTGAGGATGGGCAGGGCCCGCGCTGTCCGCGCGCCGTGCGGCCCGTTGCGTCGGAGCCGTCTGAAGCTGTGGACAAGGGTGTCTGGCCTGCGTCATCGAGTCCCATCTCGCCCGATCGCGGCCCCGCTTGTCAACTTCGCCGTTCAGCCGATGCGGAAGCCCTGGCCAAGATAGACGCGACGTACATTTTCGTCGCGCACCACCTCGTCGGTGGTCCCCGACATCAGCACGCGGCCATCATGCAGGATGTAGGCGCGATCGACGATGCCCAGCGTCTCGCGGACATTGTGGTCGGTGATCAGCACGCCGAGGCCCCGGGTCTTGAGCGCCGCGACGAGGTCGCGGATGTCGCCCACCGCGATCGGGTCGACGCCCGCGAAGGGCTCGTCAAGCAGCACGTAGCGCGGGTTCGCGGCAAGGCAGCGCGCGATCTCCACGCGCCGGCGCTCGCCGCCCGACAGCGCCAGCGCGGGGGCGCGGCGCAGATGGCCGATCGAGAAATCCGACAGGAGTTCCTCGAGCCGCTCGCGCCGCGAGGTGCGGTCGGGCTCGGCGATCTCCAGCACCGCGAGGATGTTGTCCTCGACGTTGAGGCCACGGAAGACCGACATTTCCTGCGGCAGGTAGCCGATGCCGAGCCGGGCGCGGCGGTACATCGGCAAAAGCGTCGCGTCGCGCCCGTCGATCGTCACCTGGCCGCCCTCGGGCGTCACGAGGCCCGCGATCGAATAGAAGCAGGTGGTCTTGCCCGAGCCGTTGGGGCCCAGGAGCGCCACCACCTCGCCGCGGTCGAGATGCAGCGACACGTCGCGGATCACCGGGCGCTTGCGGTAGCTCTTGCGCAGCCCGGCAACCCGCAGCCCGCCTTCGCCCGGCGTCACGTCAAGCTCGGGCGAAGTCACTGCGCGGGCTCGATCACGGTGCGCACCTGGCCTTCGAGCTGCGCCGTGCCGGCGGCGAGGTCGATCACCATGCTCTGCGACGACAGCGCCGTGCGGGCCTGGGTCAGCAGCACGTCGCCGGTAAGGGTGAGGTTGCCGCCGGCGATGTCATAGACCGCGCGGTCGGCCTCGGCGGCCTCGGTCGGGGTGACGAAGGTGACGCCGCCCTCGGCCTCCAGCCGCGAAATCTCGCCCGTGGCGTCGTCATAGACCACCTCGACCGTGGCGGCGGAGATCTTCATCTCGCCCTGGCCGATCAGCACCTCGCCCTCGAATGTGGCGCGGCCCGTGGCCTGGTCGACGCTGAGCCGTTCGGAGGTGATCTCGACCGGCGCGTCGGGATCGGCGGCGAGCCCGCCCAGCGCCATCTGCGTCTGCGCGGCGGCGAGGCCCGGCAGCATCAGCAGGATCGTCAGCATGGCGGTCATCATGCGGGTCATCGGCGCTCTCCCTGGTTCGCTGGATCATATAGCAGCCGAACCCCGCCGGAGAACACCATGCGCGGCGTGCCGCCCTCGGGCAGGGTGGTACGCATCGCGGCGGCGCTGAGCGTGCCATAGGGCGCGGTGACGCTGATCTCCCCGGTCGAGACCAGCCCGCCGGTGCCCAGATCGGCCTCGAGCGTCGGGGTCTCGACGCTGTAGCCGTTGCTGCTGGTGACCGACACCGGCCCGTCGAGGCGCAGCAGGTTGCGGCCGGTCTCGATCTCGCCGCGCGCGGCGCTCAGCTCGATCCGGGTGTCGCCGGGGCCTTCGATGGTGCCGCGTGGCGCCTCGACTGCGAAGATCCCCTCGCCGGTCTCGCGCGGTCGCACCGTATCGGCGGCGATGGCGATCGAGGCGCCGCTTTCGGTGCGGCCGGCGAATCGCGGCGCGCTGACGCGCTGTTCCGCGGCGATCGCCTCGATCTCGGCGAAGGGAATCTCGCTTGGCCCGGAGGGGCCCCGGGCGATCAGGAACAGCGTCGAGAGCAGGATCAGCCCGATCAGCGGCAGCGCCACCTTGGCCCAGCCGATGAATCGCGAATAGGCGTTGTCGCGGGCGTGCATTCAGGCGACGCCGGCGCGCAGGCAGTCATGGATGTGCAGGATGCCCAAGGGGCGGCGCGCCGCGTCATCTTCGTCCACCACGAAGAGGCAGGTAATCTTGCGCTCGTTCATCTGCGCCAGCGCCTCGGCCGCCAGCGCGTCGGGGCGGATGGTGCGCGGCGCCGGCGTCATCACCTCATGGGCCACATGGTCGAGCAGCCCGGCCATGTGACGCCGCAGATCGCCATCGGTGACGATGCCGCAAAGACCGCCATCCGGATCGGTGACGCCGACCACGCCGAACCCGGCACCGGTGATCGCAAGGAGCGTGTCGGCCATCGGCGTGTCGCGATCGACCAGCGGCAGCTCCCTGGCCCCGTGCATCAGGTCGCGCACCCGCGCCAGCCGTGCCCCGAGCTTGCCGCCCGGATGAAAGGCGCGGAAATCGGCGGCGGTGAAGCCGCGCCCGCGCATCAGCGCGATCGCCAGCGCGTCGCCCAGCGCCAGCGTCATCGTGGTCGAGGTGGTCGGCACCACGCCGATGCCGCAGGCTTCGGGCAGGGCGGGCAGGACGATGGCGATGTCGGCCTGGGTCATCAGCGTGCTTTCGCGCCGCGCCGCGACGCCGATCAGCGGGATGCCGAAGCGGCGGGTATGCGCCACGAGATCGGCCAGCTCGGGGGTCTCACCGGAATTCGACAGCACCAGCACCACGTCGCCGCGGGTGATCATGCCGAGATCGCCGTGGCTGGCCTCGGCGGGATGCACGAAGGAGGCGGGGGTGCCGGTCGAGGCGAGGGTGGCGGCGATCTTGCGCGCGACGTGGCCCGACTTGCCCATGCCCGAGACGATGACCCGTCCGGGGGCCGCGCGGATCGCCTCGAGTGCCGCGCCGAAACCGCCATCGAGCCCGCGCGCCAGCGCGGCGAGGCCCGCCGCCTCGTCGGCGATCACCTGCCGCGCGACTTCCAGATCGTCGGGGCGCTGGGTGTCCTCGGTCATGTCAGTGCGAGAAGATGTCGGTGTCGGGCCAGCCTGCGAGGTCGAGCCTGGCGCGGGTCGGCAGAAAATCGAAGCAGGCCTGCGCCAGTTCGCTGCGCCCCTCGCGCGCCAGCTTGGCGTCGAGCGCCTCCTTCAGCCGGTGCAGGTACAACACGTCCGAGGCGGCGTAGTCGAGCTGCGCCGGGCTCAGCTCCTCGGCGCCCCAGTCGGATTGCTGCTGCTGCTTGGAGATGTCGACGCCGACCAGCTCCTGCAGCAGCTGCTTCAGCCCATGCCGGTCGGTGAAGGTGCGCACCAGCTTCGAGGCGATCTTGGTGCAGTAGACCGGGGATGCGGTGGCGCCGAAGGCGTGCTGCATCGCGGCGATGTCGAACCGGCCGAAATGGAACAGCTTGAGGATGTCTGGGTCTTCGAGAAGCCGCACGAGATTGGGAGCTTCGGACTGGCCGGGATGGACCTGGATCATGTGGCAGTGGCCGTCGCCGCCCGACATCTGCACGAGGCAGAGCCGGTCGCGCATCGGGTTCAGGCCCATGGTCTCGCAATCGATCGCCACGACGGGGCCAAGATCGAGATCGTCGGGAATATCGTTCTGGTAGAGATGGTTCGCCATGATCCCTCGCGTTTCGCAATACGAGGAGGGATGGTGCCCAGGAGAGGACTCGAACCTCCACGTCCTTTCGGACACTGGCACCTGAAGCCAGCGCGTCTACCAATTCCACCACCTGGGCAGGTCGTGTGAGGGGCGATCTACGGAATGCCGCGGGGGGTGTCAACGGGCAATTAGCGGGAATTTCGGTTGTCGCTGCGGAAGCGGGCGGTCGCTCGGGACGCGGCTCTTGCCGGGCATGCGGCGACGGCGATGCCGGTGACAGGGAGAGCTGTCCGGATCGGCGCTTGTCCGCGCCCGCCCCGGCGGGTAAACCGCGAGGCGTCAATTCACCTTATCAGGGCGGGGCCGATGACCGGACTTGTGACCATCTACGGCGGATCGGGCTTCCTCGGGCGCTATATCACGCGCCGGCTGGCGCAGCAGGGCTGGCGCGTCCGCGTGGCCTGCCGCCGCCCCGAGGAGGCGCTCTTCGTGCGCACCTACGGCGTGGTGGGCCAGGTCGAGCCGGTGTTCTGCAACATCCGCGACGATGACAGCGTGCGCGCGGCGATGACCGGCGCCCAGGCGGTGGTCAACTGCGTGGGCGTGCTGGCCGAGAAGGGCCGCAACACCTTCAAGGCGGTGCAGGAGGAGGGCCCCGAGCGGATCGCCCGCCTCGCCGCCGTGCTGGGCGTGGCCCGGATGGTGCATGTCTCGGCGATCGGCGCCGATGCCGACAGCGAGAGCGAATACGCGCGCTCCAAGGCCGCGGGCGAGCAAGGCGTGCTGCGGCACATGCCGCAGGCGGTGGTCCTGCGCCCCTCGATCCTGTTCGGAGCCGAGGACGAGTTCTTCAACCGCTTCGCCTCAATGGCGCAGATCTCGCCGGTGATCCCGGTGGTCGGGGCCGGCACCCGGTTCCAGCCGGTGCATGTCGACGACGTGGCGCATGCCGCGGCGCTGGCGATCGAGGGCCGCGCCGCGCCGGGGGTCTACGAGCTGGGCGGGCCGGACGTGCATACCTTCCGCGAGCTGATCGTGCAGATGCTGCATTACATCCGCCGCCGTCGCCTCGTGCTGTCGCTGCCCTTCGGCGTGGGCCGGATCATGGCCGGCGTCGGCGGGCTGGTGCAGACGCTGAGCCTCGGGCTGGTGCGGGCGCCGATCACCGCCGATCAGGTCGCCAATCTGCGCCGCGACAATGTCGTGAGCCCGGGCGCCAAGACTTTCGCCGATCTGGGCCTGTCGCCGATCGCGATGGAGGCCGTGCTGCCGGACTACCTGTGGCGGTTCCGCCCCTCGGGGCAGTATCTGGCCATCAAGGAATCGGCGCGGAACCTGCGCAACCACTGAACGGACGGACATCGCCATGACCGGAGACACGATTCTCCTGCCACTCCTCCTGGGCCTTCTGGAGGGGCTGACGGAGTTCATCCCGGTGTCCTCGACCGGGCATCTGCTGCTGGCGGGGCACTTCCTGGGATTCGAGAGCGCCGGGCGCACCTTCGAGGTGGTGATCCAGCTCGGCGCGGTGCTGGCGCTGCTCACCGTCTATTTCGGGCAGCTCTGGGGCGTGCTGCGGGCGGCGCCGACGGACCCGGCGGCGCGGCGCTTCGTCTGGGCGGTGCTGATCGCCTTCCTGCCGGCGGCGGTGATCGGCGTGCTGGCGCATGACCTGATCAAGACGGTGCTGTTCGAGACGCCGGCCCTGATCGCGGTGATGCTGGTGCTGGGCGGGGTGGTGCTGCTCTTCGCGGACCGCATGGCACCGGAGCCGCGCCACGAGGACGCGATGCGGCTGCCGGTCCGCACGGCGCTGGCGATCGGCTTCTTCCAGGTGCTGGCGATGGTGCCGGGCGTCTCGCGCTCGGGTGCGACCATCGTCGGTGGTCTGTCGATGGGCGTGGGCAAGCGCGCGGCGGCCGAGTTCTCGTTCTTCCTGTCGATGCCGACGATGGCCGGGGCCGTGGCCTATGACCTGTTCCAGAATCGCGACGTGCTCGACTGGGGCGCGCTCAACGAGATCGCGATCGGCTTCGTCGTGGCCTTCGTCACCGCCGTGGTCGTGGTGAAATGGCTGCTGGGCTACGTGTCGCGGCATGGCTACGCGCTGTTCGGCTGGTGGCGAATCGTGATCGGGGCGGGCGCGTTGCTGGGCATTTTCCTAGCCGGCTGAAGTTATGGGTCATTAGTTATGACCTAAAATTGCCAATCGGGCCGAAGATTTCGATCCGATTGGCGCGAAAAGCGCCAATTAGGTCATCCATGCTGACTTTTCATGTGGTCAAGCATTGGCTATCCCCTCGGCACGCCCAGCCAGAGGGAGACCAGCCATGGCCGAAAACAAGATGCTGCAATTCGTGTCCGTGCCGCGTGACATGCCGGAGAAGCGTCTGGCGGCCGCGCGGCGCGAGGACTTCCACGAGATCTATGCCGAGTTCGCCCGCGACAAGGCGGCCGAGCAGTCGAGCCGTTGCAGCCAGTGCGGCGTGCCCTATTGCCAGACGCATTGCCCGCTGCACAACAACATCCCCGACTGGCTGCGCCTGACCGCCGAAGGCCGTCTGCAGGAAGCCTACGAGGTCTCCCAGGCGACCAACACCTTCCCCGAGATCTGCGGCCGCATCTGCCCGCAGGACCGGCTTTGCGAAGGCAACTGCGTGATCGAGCAGTCGGGCCACGGCACCGTCACCATCGGCTCGGTCGAGAAATACATCACCGACACCGCCTGGGAGGAGGGCTGGGTCCAGCCGATCCGCCCCGCTCGCGAGCGCCCCGAGAGCGTCGGCATCATCGGCGCCGGGCCCGGCGGCCTCGCCGCGGCCGACTATCTGCGCCGCGCCGGCGTGCAGGTCACCGTCTATGACCGCTACGACCGCGTCGGCGGGCTGATGACCTACGGCATACCGGGCTTCAAGCTCGAGAAGGAGGTCGTGGACCGCCGCACCAGGCAGTTCGAGGAGTCGGGCGTCGAGTTCGTGCTGAACTGCAAGGTCGGCGAGGACATCTCCTTCGACGCGATCCGTGGCAAGCACGACGCGGTGCTGATCGCCACCGGGGTCTACAAGTCGCGCGACCTGCCCGACAGCGACCATGGCGGCGTGGTCCGCGCCATCGACTACCTCACCGCCTCGAACCGCAAGAACTTCGGCGACGAAGTGCCGGAATACGACAGCGGCGAGCTGAACGCCGAGGGCAAGAAGGTCGTCGTGATCGGCGGCGGCGACACCGCGATGGACTGCGTGCGCACTGCGATCCGTCAGGGCGCGACCAGCGTGAAATGTCTCTATCGCCGCGACCGGGCCAACATGCCGGGCAGCCAGCGCGAGGTGGCCAATGCCGAGGAGGAGGGCGTCGAGCTGGTCTGGCTCTCGGCTCCGAAGGGCTTCGAATGCGGCCCCGACGGGGTCAAGGGCGTGCATGTCCACAAGATGCGCCTCGGCACGCCGGATGCCACGGGCCGCCGCATGCCCGAGAAGATCGAGGGCGCCGATTACCTCGAAGAGGCCGATCTGGTGGTCAAGGCGCTGGGCTTCGAGCCCGAGGACCTGCCGCAGCTCTGGGGCGTCGAGGGGCTGGAAGTGACCCGCTGGGGCACGGTGCGGGCCGAATTCGGCACCGGTGCCACCTCGCTCGACGGCGTCTTCGCCGTGGGCGACATCGTGCGCGGCGCTTCGCTCGTCGTCTGGGCGATCCGCGACGGGCGTGACAGCGCCTCGGCGATCGTGGAGTATCTCGACCAGTCGGCCAGCGCCGGCGTCGCCGCCGAGTGAGCCACGCGTGAACCAGTGGCGCGAGGCCAGATGGGCCCGCGCGCGATCCATGTCTCGGTTCAGGGGCCGAGGCTCCGGCCAGATGGCCGGGGCGGCCTGACCCCCGATCACACCACGTCCCGCGATCCTGTTTCGGAGACCGCCATGAAGACGCCCATCGCCCTCCTGATCTGCGTGCTGCCGATGGCGGCCGCCGCGCAGGGGCCGCGTCAGGTGACGCTGCCCGAGGGCTGCACCGCCGAGATGACCGTGCAGGCCGCGAACTGCACCGTCTCGCATCATTTCACCTGCGAGGGCGACCCAGAGGGCTGGCGCCGCAGGGTCGATCTCGACCTCGACGGCGTGAGCTATTTCGGGGCCATCGACGCCGAGACCCAATGGGTCGAGAGCGTCTATCCCCGCGCCGACCGGCGCGAGGAACTCGCCCCCGACCCGGCCGATCCGGCCTCGTTCAGCGAGCTGGTCGAGACCGGCGCCGACAGCTTCGATTTCAGCACGATCTCCGATCAGGTCGGCGAGACCCGCTATGTCGGCTTCGACAGCCTGACCGGCGAGACCGTCACCATCGACGGCGTCGAGCTGGAGCGCACCGATTACGAGGTCCGCGCCATCGGCCCGGATGGCGAGCAGATCTGGCGCAGCACCGGATCGGAGTTCATCGACCGGACGCGGCGCATCTTCCTGTCGGGCACCAGCGAGGTGACCAACGCGCAGGGCACCTTCACCTCCGACGATAGCCCCGTCGAATTCATCTTTCCGGACGAGCCGGGCTTCCTCTCGTCCAACCCCAAACACGGCTGCGGCGCGACCATGTCGTCGGCGCCCGCCTCCACCGCGAAGGAGATCTTCCATGACCACCTATGATGACGCCTGGGTCGCCTCGGAAGAGGCCAAGCGCAAGTACATGGCCGAGAACGGTCTCTACCGCGAGGATGACGAGCACGCCTCCTGCGGCGTCGGCCTCGTCGTGTCGATCGACGGCTCGCCCTCGCGCGCGGTGGTCGAGAAGGGCATCGCCGCGCTGAAGGCGGTCTGGCACCGCGGTGCGGTCGACGCCGACGGCAAGACCGGCGACGGCGCCGGCATCCACGTGCAGATCCCGCGCGCCTTCTTCGAGGACCAGATCCGCCGCACCGGCCACGAGCCGATGGCCGGCCGCCGCATCGCCGTGGGCCAGGTGTTCCTGCCGCGCAACGATTTCGGCGCGCAGGAAACCTGCCGGACCATCGTCGAGACCGAGGTGCTCCGCATGGGGCACTACATCTATGGCTGGCGCCACGTGCCGGTCGACATCACCTGCCTCGGCGAGAAGGCCAACGCCACCCGCCCCGAGATCGAGCAGATCCTGATCCGTTGCGAGAAGGACATCGACGAGGAGCAGTTCGAGCGCGAGCTCTACATCATCCGCCGCCGGATCGAGCGCGCGGCCACCCAGGCCGGCGTGCGCGAGCTCTACCTCGCCTCGCTGTCCTGCCGCTCCGTGATCTACAAGGGCATGATGCTGGCCGAGCAGGTGGCGGTGTTCTACCCCGACCTGATGGACCCGCGCTTCGAGAGCGCCTTCGCGCTCTATCACCAGCGCTATTCGACCAACACCTTCCCGCAATGGTGGCTGGCCCAGCCCTTCCGCATGCTTGCCCATAACGGCGAGATCAACACGCTCAAGGGCAACATCAACTGGATGAAGAGCCACGAGATCCGGATGGCCTCCTCGACCTTCGGAGAGATGGCCGAGGACATCAAGCCGATCGTGCCGCAGGGCTCCTCGGACTCGGCCGCGCTCGATTCGGTGTTCGAGGTGCTGGTCCGCGCCGGCCGCAACGCGCCGATGGCCAAGACCATGCTGGTGCCCGAGGCCTGGTCCAAGAGCCGGGTCGAGATGCCCCAGGCCTGGCAGGACATGTATTCCTACTGCAACGCGGTGATGGAGCCCTGGGACGGTCCGGCGGCGCTCGCCATGACCGATGGCCGCTGGGTCTGCGCCGGCCTCGACCGCAATGGCCTGCGGCCGATGCGCTACGTCGTCACCGGCGACGGGCTTCTGGTCGCGGGCTCCGAGGCGGGTATGGTGCCGGTCGACGAGGCCAGCGTGATCGAGAAGGGCGCGCTCGGGCCGGGCCAGCTGATCGCGGTCGACATGAAAGAGGGCAAGCTGTTCCACGACAGCGAGATGAAGGATAAGCTCGCCGCCTCCCAGCCCTTCGGCGAGTGGATCGAGAAGGTCGTGAACCTTAACGACATCCTGCGCGAGATCCCCGAGGAGCCGCTGTTCGAGGGCCCCGAGCTGCGCAAGCGCCAGATCGCCGCCGGCTATTCGGTCGAGGAGCTGGAGCAGGTGCTCGCGCCGATGGCCGAGGACGGCAAGGAGATGATCGCCTCGATGGGCGACGACACCCCTTCCGCCGTGCTCTCGACCAAGTACCGGCCGCTGTCGCATTTCTTCCGGCAGAACTTCAGCCAGGTCACCAACCCGCCGATCGACTCGCTCCGCGAGAGCCGGGTGATGTCGCTCAAGACCCGCTTCGGCAACCTCAAGAACGTGCTCGACGAAAGCTCCAGCCAGGCCGAGATCCTGGTGCTGGAGAGCCCGTTCATCGCCAATGCCGAGTTCGACACCATGGTCGAGCAGTTCGGCGACCAGGTGGCCTTCATCGACTGCACCTTCCCGGCGGGCGGGGCGCCCGACGCGCTGCGCGCGGGTCTCGAGCGGATCCGCGCCGAGGCCGAGGACGCGGTGCGTTCGGGCGCGGGCCACATCGTGCTCACCGACCAGCATCAGGACGAGGACCGCGTCCCGATGCCGATGATCCTCGCCACCTCGGCCGTGCATAGCTGGCTGACCCGCAAGGGCCTGCGCACCTTCTGCTCGGTCAACGTGCGCTCGGCCGAATGCATAGACCCGCATTACTTCGCGGTGCTGATCTCCTCGGGCGCGACCACGGTGAACGCCTATCTGGCGCAGGACAGCCTTGCCGACCGCCTGAACCGCGGCCTGCTCGAAGGCACGCTCACCGACATCATGCGCCGCTACCGCGACGCGGTGGATGCGGGCCTGCTGAAGATCATGGCCAAGATGGGCATCTCGGTGATCTCCTCCTATCGCGGTGGCCTGAACTTCGAGGCGGTGGGCCTGTCGCGTGCCATGTGCGCCGAGTACTTCCCCGGCATGCACAGCCGCATCTCCGGCATCGGCCTCACCGGCATCCAGAAGAAGCTGGAGGAGGTGCACGCCAAGGGCTGGACCAAGCCCGGCGCCGATCTCGGCACGCTGCCGATCGGCGGCTTCTACAAGTCGCGCCGCTCGGGCGAGAAGCACGCCTGGGAAGCCACGACCATGCACATGATGCAGGCCGCCTGCGACCGCGCCTCCTTCGAGCTGTGGAAGCAATACGCCTCGACCATGCAGGCCAACCCGCCGATCCACCTGCGCGACCTTCTGGCGATCAAGCCGATCGGCGAGGCGATCCCGATCGAGCAGGTCGAGAGCATCACCTCGATCCGCAAGCGCTTCGTCACGCCCGGCATGTCGCTGGGCGCACTTAGCCCCGAGGCGCACAAGACGCTCAACGTCGCGATGAACCGGATCGGCGCAAAGTCCGACTCGGGCGAGGGCGGCGAGGATCCGGCGCATTTCCTGCCCGAGGCCAATGGCGACAACCCCTCGGCCAAGATCAAGCAGGTGGCGTCGGGCCGCTTCGGCGTCACCGCCGAATATCTCGGCGCCTGCGAGGAGCTGGAGATCAAGGTGGCGCAGGGCGCCAAGCCGGGCGAGGGCGGCCAGCTTCCGGGGATGAAGGTCACCAAGCTGATCGCGCGGCTGCGGCATTCGACGGAAGGGGTCACGCTGATCTCGCCGCCGCCGCATCACGACATCTACTCGATCGAGGACCTCGCGCAGCTGATCTACGACCTCAAGCAGATCAACCCGCGCGCCAAGGTGACGGTGAAGCTGGTCTCCTCCTCGGGCGTCGGCACCATCGCGGCCGGCGTGGCCAAGGCCAAGGCCGACGTGATCCTGATCTCGGGCCATAATGGCGGCACCGGCGCTTCGCCCGCGACCTCGATCAAATATGCGGGTCTGCCGTGGGAGATGGGTCTCACCGAGGCGCATCAGGTGCTGTCGATGAACAACCTGCGCGACCGGGTCACGCTCAGGACCGATGGCGGCCTGCGCACCGGCCGTGACATCGTCATGGCGGCGATGATGGGGGCCGAGGAGTACGGCATCGGCACCGCCGCGCTGATCGCGATGGGCTGCATCATGGTCCGCCAGTGCCAGTCCAACACCTGCCCGGTGGGGGTCTGCACCCAGGACGAGGCGCTGCGCCAGAAGTTCACCGGCAACGCCGACAAGGTGGTCAACCTGATCACCTTCTACGCCCAGGAGGTCCGCGAGATCCTCGCCTCGATCGGCGCCCGCTCGCTCGACGACGTGATCGGCCGGGCCGACCTGCTGACCCAGGTCAGCCGTGGCTCGGCGCATCTCGACGATCTCGACCTCAACCCGCTGCTGATCACCGTGGATGGCACCAACCGCATCCGCTACGACCGCAACAAGCCGCGCAACGAGGTGCTCGACACGCTCGACGCCGAGATCGTCAAGGATGCCCGCCGCTTCCTCGAGGATGGCGAGAAGATGCAGCTGCAATACGCGGTGCAGAACACGCACCGCACCATCGGCACCCGCACCTCGGCGCATATCGTCGAGAATTTCGGGATGCGGAACCAGCTGCAGCCCGACCACCTGACCGTCAAGCTCACCGGCTCGGCGGGCCAGTCGCTCGGCGCCTTCGCGGCCCCCGGCCTGAAGATCGAAGTGTCCGGCGATGCCAACGACTATGTCGGCAAGGGCCTCTCCGGTGGCACCATCGTGGTGCGCCCGGCGATGGCGAGCCCGCTGGTGGCCTCGGAGAACACGATCATCGGCAACACCGTGCTCTACGGCGCGACGGCGGGCTACCTTTTCGCCGCCGGTCGGGCGGGCGAGCGCTTCGCGGTCCGCAACTCGGGCGCGCATGTGGTGATCGAGGGCTGCGGTACCAATGGTTGCGAATACATGACCGGCGGCGTCGCGGTGATCCTCGGTTCGATCGGCGCCAACTTCGGTGCCGGCATGACCGGCGGCATGGCCTATCTCTACGACCCCGACGGCCTTGCCGAGCCGCTGATGAACACCGAGACGCTGGTCACCTGCGATGTCACGGTCGAGCATTGGGAAAACCAGCTCAAGGGTCTGATCGAGCGCCACCAGCTCGAGACCGGCAGCCGCAAGGCCGCCGAGATCCTGCAGCACTGGGACAGCGAGAAGCACAACTTCCTGCAGGTCTGCCCCAAGGAGATGCTGCGCCACATCCCGCACCCGCTCACCGTCGAGAAGGTGGCGCTGCCCGCCGAGTGAGGCGGCGCGGAGCGGCATGGGAACGGGGGCCGGCGCGGTGACGCGCCGGCTCTTTTCGCATGGGCGAGCTTCGGCTTGACCCGGCCCCGGCGGGCAGGGTCTATGGCGGCATGGCCAAGCCCGTGAACACCTCGAAAACCGGCCCCGCGGCCCGTCGCAGCCGAAAGGGCGCCCGCGGGCGCGGCACCTCGTCCGACCCTGCGGGGCGCGGATCGGCGGCGCGGCGCGTCCTTCGCGTGGCGCTCTGGATCGGCGTGGCGCTGATCGGCCTCGCCGGGGTGCTGGTCCTGCTGTTCTCGACCCTCAACCCGCCGACCACCCCCTACATGATGTCGGAACGCGCCCGGCTGGGCGAGATCGCCCATGACTGGGTGCCGATGGAGGAGATCGCCCCGGTGATGGCCCGCGCCGCCGTCGCGGCCGAGGACGCGAATTTCTGCCTGCATTGGGGACTCGATCTCAAGGCGATCCGCACCGCGATGGCCTCTGGCGGCAATCGCGGCGCCTCGACGATCAGCCAGCAGGTGGTGAAGAACGTCTATCTCTGGCAGGGGCGCAGCTGGTTTCGCAAGGCGCTCGAGGCGGGCATGACGCCCGCGGTCGAGGCGGTCTGGACCAAGCGGCGAATTCTCGAGGTCTATCTCAACGTCGCCGAGTTCGACGAGGGCGTGTTCGGCATCGGCCGCGCCGCGCCGCATTACTTCGGCGTCGCGGCGGCCGATCTGACGGATGTGCAGGCCGCGCGCCTTGCCGCGATCCTGCCCGACCCTAAGGGGCGCTCGGCCGCGAACCCCTCCGATTTCGTGCGCCGCCGTGCCGCCGCGATCCTCGACGGCGCCGCAACGATCCGCCGCGACGGGCGAGACGACTGCTTCGAGTGATGCGCGCGGGATTGAAGCGGCGCCGCGCTTGCGGCAGATAGGGGGCATGCAGAACAGCCGTCCCGCCACACACCGCCTCTATCATTTCCCGCTCTCGCCTTTCTCCCGGAAGGTGAGGCTCTCGCTCGCCGAGAAACGCATCGAGGTGGAGCTGGTCGAAGAGCGCTACTGGGAGCAGGATCCCGAGTTCATGCGCCGCAACCCGGCCGGCAAGGTACCCGTGCTCAAGCTCGGCAACCGCATGATGTCGGAAAGCACCGCGATCTGCGAATATCTCGAAGAGGTGCAGCCCGATCCGCCGCTGCTGCCGCAATCGGTGGATGCGCGCTACGAGGTGCGCCGGCTCGTTGGCTGGTTCGACGACAAGTTCAACCGCGAGGTGACCTCGAAGCTCTTGGGCGAGCGCGTCTTCAAGAAGGTCATGGGCGGCGGCTATCCTGACAGCTCCAACGTCAAGGCCGGCGCGCGGGCGATCAAGTATCACCTCGACTACATGGCGTGGCTCCTGGATCAGCGCCGCTGGCTCGCGGGCAACGAACTCAGCCTCGCCGATTTCGCCGCTGCCGCGCACCTCTCCTGCCTCGACTACATCTCGGACGTGGACTGGAACCGCTCCGAGACGGTCAAGGACTGGTACGCCAAGATCAAGTCGCGCCCGGCCTTCCGCTCGCTTCTGGCCGATCAGCTGCCGGGCTTTCCGCAGCCCGCGCATTACGCCGATCTCGATTTCTGAGGCCGCGCGCTTGGGGCCGGCGGCCCGAATGCGTATTTGGTGAAAGATGAACCAGGGGGCCGCCCTCAAGACCCGGCTGCGCGAGGCCGCGCTCGGCGAGGGATTCGCCGAGATGGGAATCTGTCGCCCCGACTCCATCCCGGAGGCCGCCGGACGGCTCGCCACCTATGTCGGCGAGGGACGTCATGGCCAGATGGGCTGGATGGAGGAGCGCATGGGCTGGCGCGGCAACCCCGCCGCGCTCTGGCCCGAGGCGCGCTCGGTGATCATGCTCGCCGAAGCCTATACGCCGCGCCACGACCCGCTGGAGGTGCTGGAACAGCGCGACCGCGCCGCGATCAGCGTCTATGCCCATGGCCGCGACTACCACGACCTCGTCAAGAAGCGGCTGAAGCGGGTCGGGCGCTGGCTCTTGGAGCAATGTCCCGACGAACAGATCAAGGTCTTCGTCGACACCGCGCCGGTGATGGAAAAGCCGCTGGCGCAGGCCGCCGGCTTGGGCTGGCAGGGCAAGCATACCAACCTCTTGGGCCGCTCGGTCGGCAACTGGGTCTTCCTCGGGGCGATCTTCACCACCGTGGAGTTGCCCGCCGATGCGCCCGCGGCCGAGAAATGCGGCTCCTGCACGCGCTGCCTCGATATCTGTCCGACGAATGCCTTTCCGGCACCGTTCCAGCTCGATGCGCGGCGCTGCATTTCCTACCTCACCATTGAGCACAAGGGACCGGTGCCAGAGGAATTCCGCGAGGCGCTGGGCAACCGCATCTATGGCTGCGACGACTGCCTCGCGGTCTGTCCGTGGAACAAGTTCGCGCGAGAGGCCACCGAGATGCGCTATTTCGGCAAGGTCGACGCGCCGCCGCTGGCCGATCTGGCCCGGCTCGATGACGCGGCCTTCCGCGAGATGTTCTCGGGCAGCCCGATCAAGCGGATCGGGCGCGACAGGTTCCTGCGCAACGTAGCCTATGCCATCGGCAATTCCGGCGATCCGAGCCTGCTGCCCGTGGCCCGCGATCTCGCGGCGGAGCCGGATCCGGTGCTGGCCGAGGCGGGTCAATGGGCCGTGAGGCGTCTGGATGGTAAGGGGGGCGGGGCTAGCTCTCTCCCCTGACAATCAGGAGAGGAGATCGAGATGAGAACGCTATCCCCGATCGTGCTTGCGGCGCTGCTGCCCGGCGCGGCCTTCGCCGAACAGCACACCGAGGCCAAGCCGGTCGATCGCGGCCCGCCCAACGCCGAATACGAGCCCGCCTTTCCCGAGCAGGAGATGGCGCCGCAGCTGGAGGCGACAGATGTCGCCATCGAGACCTTCGCCGAGAACCTCGAGCGCCCCTGGGGCATCGCGCCGCTGCCCGATGACAGCTATCTCGTCACCGAGCGGCCGGGCCGGCTGCGCCATGTCTCCGCCCAAGGCGAGGTGCACGAGCCGATCTCCGGCCTGCCCGAGATCGACGCGCGCGAGCAGGGCGGCCTGCTGGACGTGACGCTCTCTCCCGATTTCGGCTCCGACCGCATGGTCTATTTCACCTATGCCAAGCCCGTCGATGGCGGCGTCGCCACGGCGGCCGCGCGCGGCACGCTGAGCGAGGACATGACCGCGCTGGAGAATGTCGAGGACATCTTCGTGCAGGGCCCGCCCTCTGACGCGCCGATGCATTACGGCTCGCGCATCACCTTCGACGGCGACGGCCATGTCTTCATCACCACCGGCGAGCATTTCACCGACGCGTACCGCAAGATGGCGCAGGAACTCGACAACACCTATGGCAAGGTGGTGCGGCTCAACCTCGACGGTTCGGTGCCCGAGGACAACCCCTTCGTGGGGCAGGAGGGCGAGGACGCGATCTGGTCCTACGGCCATCGCAACATCCAGGGCGCGGCGATCCAGCCCGCGACCGGCGACTACTGGACCATCGAGCACGGTCCGGCGGGTGGCGACGAGTTGAACCGCCCCGAGGCGGGCAAGAACTACGGCTGGCCAGAGGTGAGCTACGGCATCCGCTATGACGGCGCCCCGATCGGCACGGGCGAGCCGCGCGCCGAGGGCATGGAGGAGCCGGTCTATTACTGGGATCCGGTGATCGCGCCGGGCGGCATGGCCTTCTACGAGGGCGACGCCTTCGAGGGCTGGGAGGGCGACCTGATCATCGCTTCGCTCTCACCCGGCGAGGTCGTGCGGCTCGACCTCGACGAAGAGGGCCTCGTGGTCGGCGAGGAGGCGCTGGCGGGCGGCAACGGCCGGGTGCGCGACGTCGAGATCGCCGCGGACGGCACGGTGCTGTTCCTGATCGACAGCGAGGCGGGTGCGATCCTGCGCATGTCGCCGAAATCCTGACACGCGGCCGTATCCCGGTCTGCGTCGGCAAATGGCTCCGGCCCGGGGGCCCGATCGAAAGATGCAGACCGAATCGCGCCGATCGGTTAGGTTGCAGACCCGCGATATCCCCAAGGGAGGACATATCGATGACCAAGCACGTGATCGACAAGCCCAAGGACCGCTCCGATATCAAAGCCCGCGAATACATGCGGCTCGAGCGCGAGGAGGGCCCGCACCGCGCGGTACGACGGCTCCACGCCCGCAGCCTCGGCGCCCGCGGCGCCACCCGGCTGCGTCAGTTCCTGCGCATCGAGCGCGGTCACGAAGCCTGACGACAAACCGGCCGGGGGGTGAGACCCCCTCGGTCGCATGAGAGATCCGGCCGGTAGCGCCAAGCCGCTGCCGGCCGCTTGCTCTTGCCGCGTGCGGGGCTAGGGTCGGGGCGAAAGGATCCCTCATGCCCCGCCCCGAAACGCCCGCCATCTCCACGGCGCCCGCCGCGCCGCGACCGGCTCCGGTCCAGCAGCCGATGCGCGGTATCCTGTTCAAGACCGCCTCGGTCTGCGTCTTCGTCGCCATGGCCGCGATCATCAAGGCGACCTCGAACGACGTGCCGCCGGGCGAGGCGGTGTTCTTTCGCTCCTTCTTCGCGCTTCCCGTGATCATCGTCTGGCTGCTGTGGCGCGGCGAGTTGCGCCACGGCCTCGAGACCCCCAACCCGATGGGTCATCTGTGGCGCGGCGTCGTCGGCACCGCTGCGATGGGGCTGGGCTTCACCGCGCTGGGGCTGCTGCCCTTTCCCGAGGTGACGGCGATCGGCTACGCGGCGCCGCTGATGGTGGTGATCCTCGCCGCGATGTTTCTGGGCGAAGAGGTGCGGCTGTTCCGGCTCTCGGCGGTGGGGGCAGGGCTCGCGGGGGTGCTGATCGTGATGTCGCCCCGGCTTTCGGTCACCTCGGACCCGCTCAGCCTCGCCGAGACGCTGGGCGCGGTGGTGGCGCTGGGCGGCGCGCTCTGCGCGGCGCTGGCGCAGGTCTTCGTGCGCAAGCTCACCCGGACCGAGGGCACGGCGGCGATCGTGTTCTGGTTCTCGACCACGGCGAGCCTCCTGGCGCTCCTGACCCTTCCCTTTGGCTGGGTACTGCCCGGGGCGGGCACCTTCGCGCTGCTGATCCTGGCCGGGCTGCTGGGCGGGGTGGGGCAGATCCTGCTCACCTCCAGCTACCGCTACGCCGACGCCTCGCTGATCGCGCCGTTCGAATACGCCTCGATGCTGCTGGCGCTGGGCGTCGGCTATTTCCTGTTCGACGAGGTGCCGACCTGGACGATGATGCTGGGCGCGGCGATCATCGTCGCGGCGGGCATCGCGATCATCTGGCGCGAACGCAAGCTCGGGCTGGAGCGTGGCCGCGGTCGCCGCGCGATGAGCCCGAACGGCTAGGGCGGGATCATGGCGCTACACGAGACGACAGGCACGGAGTGGATCGCGGGCGCGCTCGGATTGGCCGCCCTGTTGGCACTGGTGAACCTCGCAGGCTTCGCCGCCATGGCACAGGACAAGCTGCGCGCCGAAAGGGGGCTGTGGCGCTGGCCCGAGCGGCGGCTGCTGCGGATCGCCCTCTGGGGTGGCGGTCTGGGCACGGTGCTGGCGCAGCGCTACCTGCGCCACAAGACGCGCAAGCAGCCCTTCGCGCGGCATTTGAAGATGATCGTGTGGACGCAGGCGATGCTGGTGCTGGCGCTCACCCTCGCGCTGGCGAGCCAGGCGCATCTGCGCCTGCAGACCAAGCAGGCGCTCGGTGCCGTCGCCATGGCGGTGGCGGGTGCCGCCGAAGCCTGGCCCCGGGCGGAACCGGCCGCGCCCGAACCCGCGCCGGGCAATGCGGTGAAGATCAACCGCGGCCTGTGAGGGCAACGCAAAAGGGGCGGCGCCTTGCGGCACCGCCCCTGCTATCTTCGCCTGCGGTCCGGTTCAGGCGCGGACGAGCTTCTCGTAGCTTTCGGCCACGTCGCGGGTCAGCGCGCCGACCTCGAAATTGTAGTCGCCGATCTGCCCCACCGGGGTGACCTCGGCTGCGGTGCCGGTGAGCCAGCACTGCTCGAAGCCCTCGAGTTCCTCGGGCATGATGTGCCGCTCATGCACGGTGATGCCCTTCTCCCTCAGCATCGCGATCACGGTCTGGCGGGTGATGCCGTTCAGGAAGCAGTCGGCCAGCGGCGTGTGGACCTCGCCATCCTTCACGAAGAACATGTTGGCGCCCGTGGCCTCGGCCACGTAGCCGCGATAGTCGAACATCAGCGCATCCGAGCAGCCCTTGGCCTCGGCGGCATGCTTGGACATGGTGCAGATCATGTAGAGACCGGCCGCCTTGGCCTGGCTCGGCGCGGTTTCGGGGCTCGGGCGCTTCCACTTGGCGATGTCGAGCTTGGCGCCCTTCATCTTGGCGTCGCCGTAATAGCTGCCCCATTCCCAGGCCGCGATCGCCATGCGGACCGGGTTGCGCAAGCTCGCCACGCCCATGTCGGGACCGGCGCCGCGCCAGGCCAGCGCCCGCACATAGGCGTTGGACCAGCCATTCGCCTCGAGCACCGCGTATTTCGCCGCCTCGATTTCCTCGACCGAATAGGGGATCTCGAAATCCAGAAGCTCGGCCGATTTGCGCAGCCGCTGCGAATGCTCGACCCCCTTGAAGATCTTGCCGTCATAGCAGCGCTCGCCCTCGAACACCGAAGAGGCGTAGTGCAGCGCGTGGGTCAGGATGTGCACATTCGCGTCGCGCCATTCCACAAGCTGGCCGTCGAGCCAGATCTTCCCGTCGCGATCGTCGTAGCCGCCCGCCATGGCGTGCCTCCCTGTCAAGATGTCGCGCGCGAATTCGGCCATCCGGGACCGAAAATTGCGCCCTATGGGGCAGATCGCTACCGCTTCGCCCTTGGAATGTCAACAAGGCTGACGTATTGTGACCCGAAGCCGAACGACCGAAGGGGACGAGACCGCATGGCCGAGGCACCGGCGCCGCAGGGGGGATCGAGCCTTCTCTTCCTGACCGACGAACAGCTCAGGAAGGGCATCGAGGCGATGTTCTTCGCCTATCGCGGCTTCACCGCCGATCCCGACCGCATCCTCGAGGGGCGGGAGATGGGCCGCGCCCATCACCGGGCGATCCATTTCATCCACCGCTCTCCCGGCACCACCGTGTCGAACCTGATGGCGCTTCTGGGCGTGACCAAGCAGTCGCTGAACCGGGTGCTGCGGGCGCTGATCGCGGCGGGACTGGTCGAGGCGCGGGTCGGGCGGCGCGACCGGCGCGAAAGGCATCTCTACCTGACGCGCGAAGGCGCGGCGCTGGAGCGCGAGCTCTCGGATGCCCAGCGCGAGCGGATGCGCGCTGCCTACCGCACCGCCGGCCCCGTGGCGGTGGCGGGTTTCCGGCAGGTGCTGGAGGCGATGATGGACGAGGAAAGCCGGCGCCAATACGAGGCGCTGGCGGGAAGGGGTGGCCAATGAGCACCGAGCTCGCGCATCTGCTGGTGGTCGATGACGACGCGCGGCTGCGGGCGTTGTTGCAGAAGTTCCTTGCCCGGCACGGCTACCTTGTCACCGGCGCCCGCGATGCGGGCCATGCCCGTCGCCTGCTCACCGGGCTCGATTTCGACCTGATCGTGCTCGACGTGATGATGCCCGGCGAGGACGGCATCTCGCTGTGCCGGGCGCTGCGCGAGGATTTGCCGGTGCCGATCCTGCTGCTGACCGCGCGCGGCGATACCGAGGATCGCATCATCGGGCTCGAAGCCGGGGCGGACGACTATCTCGCCAAGCCCTTCGATCCGAAGGAACTGCTGTTGCGGATCAACGCCGTGCTGCGCCGCCAGCCTGCGCCCGACCCGGTGCCGGAGCGGCCCGCGACGCTGGAGCTGGGCCCGGTGCGCTACGACGTGGCCCGTGGCGAGATGTGGGAGGGCGAAAGCCGGATCCGGCTCACGGCCACCGAATCGCAGCTCATGCGGATCTTTGCCGCGCGTCCGGGCGAAGCGGTGAGCCGGGCGCGGCTGGTCGAGGAGCTGGGCCGCGGCGGCGGCCAGAGCCAGGAGCGCGCGGTCGACGTGCAGATCACCCGGCTGCGGCGCAAGTTCGAGGCCGATCCGCGCCAGCCGCGCTACCTGCAGACTGTGCGCGGCGAAGGATACATGCTGGCGCCCGACTGAAGCGGCGGGATCTGCGTATTTCGGGAAAGATGAAGCAGGGGCGTGCGGCCCCTTTGATCTCGTCCCCCGAGCCACACTCTGCCGCACGCGCGACGGTGATCGCGATGCGCTTGCGCCCGCCCGTGATCTGCGCTTGCCTGCGGGGATGACTACCGCGCTGATCACCCATCCCGATGGATTCAACCATTCCACGCCGCCCGGCCACCCCGAGCAGGTGGCGCGGCTCGACGCGGTGCTGGGTGCCTTGGAGGGCATGGACCTGCTGCGGCTCAAGGCGCCGATGGCGGCCGAGGCCGACCTTCTGAGAGTGCATCCGAAATCCTATCTCGACGGGCTGCGTGAGGACCTGCCCGAGCATGGCCGCCGCCAGCTCGACGCCGATACCTGGCTGTCGCCCGGCAGCCTCGGGGCGGCGTGGCGCGCCGCCGGGGCGGCGATCCGCGCCGTGGACGCGGTGTTGGGGGGCGAGGCGGCCAATGCTTTCTGCGCGATGCGCCCGCCCGGCCACCACGCCGAAACCGAGACCGCGATGGGGTTCTGTCTGTTGGGCAATGTCGCGGCGGCGGCGAAACACGCGCTCGACCATCACGGGCTGAGCCGCGTGGCGATCATCGATTTCGACGTGCATCACGGCAATGGCACGCAGGACCTCGTGGAGGACGATCCGCGCATCCTGTTCTGCTCGACCCACGAGATGCCGCTTTACCCGGGCACAGGCGATCCATCGGACACCGGGCCGCATGGCACGGTGGTCAACGTGGCGCTGCGCGCGGGCTGTGACGGGGCGGGGATGCTGGCGGCGCTGGAGGAGAAGGTGTCCCCGCGCGTCGTGGCGCACCGACCCGAGCTGATCCTCGTCTCGGCCGGGTTCGACGCGCATCGCGACGATCCGCTGGCCGGGCTGATGCTCGAGGCGGAGGATTTCGCGCGCGTGACGGCGCGGATCTGCGATCTGGCGGCGGATCTGTGCTCGGGGCGCGTGGTCTCCGCGCTCGAAGGCGGTTATGACCTCGAGGCGCTGGGCGCCTCTGCGGCCGCCCATGTCAGGATATTGGAGGAACGTGGGCGATGACCGACGCGACACCCGTGAACGAAATGAGCTTCGAGGCGGCGATCCGCGAGCTGGAGCAGGTGGTGGGCAAGCTGGAGCGCGGCGATGTCGCGCTCGACGAATCCATCGCGCTCTACCAGCGCGGCGCCGAGCTGAAGGCGCGCTGCGAGAAGCAGCTCGCCGAGGCCGAGGAGAAGGTCGCGAAGATCACCCAAGGCCCCGACGGCCAGGCGCAGGGCACCGCGCCGCTCGATGGCTGAGGGCTTTGCCGCCGCGCTGGCGCAGGCCGGGCGCGAGACCCAAGGACTGCTCCGCGAAAGGCTCTCCGGGCACGACCTGCCCGTGGCCCGCGCGATGGAGCACGCGGTCGCGGGCGGCAAGGGTCTGCGCGGGTTCCTCGTGCTCGAAGGCGCGCGGCTGCACGGCGTAACACGCGCGGCGGCGTTGCTGCCCGCCGCCGGGATCGAGGCGCTGCACGCCTACAGTCTCGTGCATGACGACCTGCCCGCGATGGATGACGACGATCTGCGCCGGGGACGGCCCACCGTGCATGTCGCCTGGGACGAGGCGACCGCGATCCTCGCGGGCGACGCCTTGCAGACGCTGGCCTTCGAGCTTTGCGCCGACCCGGATGTCGGGCCGCATCGCGCCGATCTGTGCCTGTCGCTGGCGCGGGCCGCCGGCATCGCCGGCATGGTCGGGGGGCAGGCCCGCGACATCATGGCCGAGACCGCGGCCATGCCGCTCGACATCGACCAGATCACCGTGCTGCAGCAGGGCAAGACCGGGGCGCTGATCCGCTGGTCGGCCGAGGCCGGCGCGGTGATGGCCGGCGCCGACCCGCGCCCGCTGGGGCGCTACGCCGCGGCGCTGGGCCTTGCCTTCCAGATCGCCGACGACATTCTCGACGTGGAGGGGGATGCCGCGAAGCTGGGCAAGGCCGTGCGCAAGGATGCCGGCGCCGGCAAGGCGACCTTCGTCTCGCTGCTCGGGCTCGACGCGGCGAAGTCCCGCGCCGCCGAGCTCGTCGACGGCGCCTGCGATGCCCTGTCGCCCTATGGCGCCGAGGCGGCAACCTTGCGCGACGCCGCCCGCTTCGTTATCGCGCGCGACAACTGATCAGAGGGGGCCCGCCATGACCCAGACGCCGAACCGCCCCGTCACGCCGATCCTCGACCGGGTGCAGATTCCTGCCGACATGAAGCGGCTGAGCGATGCCGAGCTGCGCCGCCTCGCCGACGAACTGCGCGCCGAGACGATCTCGGCGGTGAGCGAGACCGGCGGCCATCTCGGCGCGGGCCTCGGCGTGGTCGAGATGACCGTGGCGCTGCACGCGGTGTTCGACACGCCGCGCGACCGGCTGATCTGGGATGTCAGCCACCAGTCCTACCCGCACAAGATCCTCACCGGTCGGCGCGACCGGATCCGCACCCTGCGCCAGAAGGACGGGCTGTCGGGATTCACCAAGCGCTCCGAAAGCCCCTACGACCCGTTCGGCGCGGCGCACAGCTCGACCTCGATCTCGGCGGCGCTGGGCCTCGCGGTGGCGCGCGATCTCGGCGGGCGCGGTCTCGAGGGCGAGAGCGTCGGCGACTGCATCGCGGTGATCGGCGACGGCGCGATGAGCGCCGGCATGGCCTATGAGGCGATGAACAACGCGGGCCATCTGGGCAAGCGGCTGATCGTCATCCTCAACGACAACGAGATGTCGATCGCGCCGCCGGTGGGCGCGATGTCCTCCTACCTGTCGCGGCTCTATGCCGGCGCGCCGTTCCAGGAGTTCAAGGCGCTCGCCAAGGGCGCGGTGAGCTTCCTGCCGCCGCCCTTCCAGGAGGGGGCGAAGCGGGCCAAGGACGTGTTCAAGCACATGACCGTCGGCGGCACGCTGTTCGAGGAGCTGGGCTTTTCCTATATCGGCCCGATCGACGGGCACGACATGGACCAGCTCCTGTCGGTGTTGCGCACCGTCAAGTCGCGCGCCGACGGGCCGATCCTGATCCATGCGATCACGAAGAAGGGCAAGGGCTACGGCCCGGCCGAAGCGGCCTCGGACAAGGGGCACGCGACGGCCAAGTTCGACGTGGTCTCGGGCGCGCAGGCCAAGGCCAAGAGCAACGCGCCATCCTATACCTCGGTGTTCTCGGACACGCTCGTCAAGCTGGCCGAGAACGACCAGAAGATCGTGGCGGTCACCGCGGCGATGCCCGACGGCACCGGGCTGGCGCGGTTCATGGATCGTTATGCCAGCCGCTGCTTCGATGTCGGCATCGCCGAGCAGCACGCGGTGACCTTCGCCGCCGGCCTCGCGGCGGGGGGCATGAAGCCGTTCTGCGCGATCTATTCGACCTTCCTGCAACGCGGCTACGACCAGGTCGTGCACGACGTGGCGATCCAGCGGCTGCCGGTGCGCTTCGCGATCGACCGCGCCGGTCTCGTCGGCGCCGATGGCGCCACCCATGCCGGCAGCTTCGACGTGGGCTTCATGGCCAACCTGCCGGGCATGGTGGTGATGGCCGCCGCCGACGAGGCGGAGCTGGTGCGCATGGTGGTGACGGCGGCGGCGCATGACGACGGGCCGATCGCCTTCCGCTTTCCGCGCGGCGAGGGGGTCGGCGTCGAGATCCCGGTCGAGGCGGAGCCGTTGGAGATCGGTCGGGGCCGGATCGTGCAGGAGGGCAGCCGCGTCGCGCTCCTGTCCTTCGGTACGCGCTTGTCGGAGGCGGTGAAGGCCGCCGAGGCGCTGTCGGCGCGTGGCATCACGCCCACCATCGCCGATGCGCGTTTTGCCAAGCCGCTGGATCGGGAGATGATCCTGATGCTGGCGCGGGAGCACGAGGCGCTGATCACCATCGAGGAGGGGGCCGTCGGCGGTTTCGGCAGCCACGTGGCGCAGCTTCTTTCTGATGAGGGCGTGTTCGATGCCGGGCTGAAGTTCCGCTCGATGGTGCTGCCCGACATCTTCATCGATCAGGCCAGCCCCTCGGACATGTACGAGACCGCCGGTCTTTCGGCCCGGCATATCGAGGAAAAGGTGCTGTCGGTTCTGGGCGTCGAGGTGATCGGCAAGCGGGCCTGAGGGGCGCCGCCGCGCGGGGGCATCGAGCCCCCTTGCGGCGGGCTGCCGCGGATCAGCTGCCGGTTTCGGCGCGCAGCAGCGCCGCCAGCCCCGAGCGGTAATCGGGGTGGATCAGCTCCACACCCAGCTCGTTCTTGATCCGGTCGTTCCGGACCTTCTTCGATTCGGCGTAGAAGCTGCGCGCCATCGGCGTCATCTCGGCCTGTTCGAACGGCACTTCGGGCGGCACCGGCAGGCCGAGCAGCTCGGCCGCATGGGCGATGACGTCCTGCGGCGGCGCCGGATCGTCGTCGCACAGGTTGTAGATCGCGCCGGGGTTCGGGCGGTCGATGCTGGCCTTCAGCCCCTGCGCGATGTCGTCGACATGGATGCGGCTGAACAGCTGCCCCTGCTTGACGATGCGCCGCGCCGTGCCCTGCCGCACTTTTTCGAACGGGCCGCGACCGGGCCCGTAGATGCCGGCGAGGCGGAAGATGTGCAGCGGCAGGCCGGGAACGGCGCGCCACGCCGCCTCGGCCTCGACCCTCGCCCGGCCGCGCGCCGTCGCGGGGCGCAGATCGCTGTCCTCGTCGACCCAATCGCCGTCGCGGTCGCCATAGACGCCGGTGGTCGAAAGATAGCCCACCCATGCGAAACGGCTCGCGCGCGGGGCGATGGCGTCGCGCCATTCGCGCAGCACCGGGTCGCCATCGGCATCGGGCGCCGCGGAGACGAGAAGATGCGTAGCCGCGTCGAGCGCTCCGGTGAGGTCGGCGCCGGGCCAGATCGTGGGCTCGACGCCCTCGGCGCGCAAGTCTTCGGCCTTCTCGGCCGAGCGGGTGGTCCCGATGATCCGCCACGCATCGCGCGGCAACAGGCGGGCAAGGGCGCGGGCCGAATAGCCATGGCCGAAGGAAAGGAGCGTCTTCATGGGCAATATGTGCCCGATGCGGCGCTAGCGGTCCAGCAGCGCGAGGGTCCGGTCGTCGGGCCCGTCATAGAAGGTCTTCAGAATCTCTCCGAAAACCGGATCGGCGCCGGGCTGCGCCGCGAAGAGCGTGGCCGAACTCCTGAGCTTCAACGCGTCGATGCCGCCGAGGATGTCCTCGGGCGCGCGGCCACGATGCGCCAGCATGGCACGGGAGATCTCGACCAGCCGGGGGCCGAGGGTCGGGTGGGCGAGGTAGGCGCGCGCCTCTGCCGCGTCCGCGATCCCGTAATGCTGCGCCATCGGCGAATGGCCGAGACCGCGCAGCTGCGGCCAGATGTACCACATCCAATGGCTGCGCTTCTGCCCGGCCTCGATTTCGAACAGGGCGGTGGCGTAGCTGTCCCGCTGCGCCTCGATAAATCGATCGAGGCTCATGACAGCAGCCTCAGCAGCGCCCGCTCGGCCTGTCGCAGCCCGTCGGTCTCGGGGAGGCCCTGGAGCAGCGCGGCGCGGTCTTCGGGCGCGGCTTCGTGCAGCGCGATGACCTTCGGGTGGATATAGCTGTTGCGCGCGATGGTTGGGGTGTTGTGTAGCCGCTCGGCGGCGGCCTCGCTCATGCTCTTGATGGAGAGCGCCTCATCCGAGAGCGCGCAGGCCAGGGCTGCCTCCGAGCCTGCCCATGTGCGGAAGGTCTTGGCGGTAACATGATCGGAGCCGGTGATCTCGGCCAGCCGGTCGTTCACCTGCCCCGAGGAAACGCCATGCGGCGCGCCCTCCTCGTCGATCCAGCCGATGAGCTGTTTCCCGGGCAGGTCGTGCAACTCGCCCAGCACCTTCATCAGCGACTTGTCCTTGAGCTTGCGGTCGACCTTCTTGTTGCCCTTGGCCATGTAGCGCAGCCGCATCTCGCCGTCATCGAGCCGGATGTGCCGGCCCGTCAGGGTGGTGGCGCCATAGGTGCGGTTCTCGGCCGCGTAGGCCGGGTTGCCCACGCGGATCGAGACCCGGTCGATCAGGGCCAGCACCGCGGCGATGGCGAAATCAAGCTCGCCCGCCTCGCCGGAGAGGTCGCGGCGGATGCGGCGCCGGATCGCGGGCAGGGCCGCCCCGAACTCGTACAGGTGGTCGAACTTGTGCGACTCGCGCCAGGCGCGCCATTCGGGGTGATAGCGGTATTGCTTGCGGGTGCGGGCATCGAGACCCGTTGCCTGAAGGTGGCCATGCGGCTTGGGGCAGATCCAGACCTTTTCATAGGCAGGCGGTACCGCGAGCGCCTCGATCCGCCGGCGCTCGGCCCCGCGCTCGATGGTGGTGCCGTCAGGCGCTGTATAGGAGAAACCGCGCCCGCAGCGGCGGCGCGCGATTCCCGGCTCTGAATCGGGATAGTAGACGAGCTTGGCGGGGGGCGGCATCGGCGGATCTCCTCGGCCGTGCAACGCCGGGCGCGCGGCGCCCGTTCCCGGCACGACGATCACGCTCGCGCGCGTTCTTCGTTCATCTTTCCTCAAATACGCATGCGCGGCGGTGCCGCAGGGCGCTCGCCCGCGGCCTCTCGCGCCCAGCATCCGGCGGGGTTGCGGCGGCTCGCCGGTTGGTATGAAATCCGAAGATGGAACATGCCATCAGCTCCTGGGCCGAAGCTGCCCCCCGTCTCGTCGCCGTGGCCGCAGGCCGCGAGGCCGCCGATCTCGTGATCCGCGGCGGTCGTCTCGTCAACGTGCAGAGCCGCGAAATCCTCGATGGCTGGGAGGTGGCGGTGGCCGCGGGCCGCTTCGCCTATGTCGGCCCCGATGCGAGCCATTGCATCGGCGAGGGCACCGAGGTGGTGGATGCCGCCGACCGCTACCTGATCCCCGGGCTGATCGACGCGCATATGCATGTCGAGAGCGGCATGCTGACCCCGGCCGAGTTCGCCGCGGCGGTGATCCCGCATGGCACCACTACGATGTTCACCGACCCGCACGAGATCGCCAACGTGCTGGGGCTCGAGGGCGTCAGGATGATGCATGACGAGGCGCTGATGCAGCCCGTCAACATGTTCACCCAGATGCCCAGCTGCGCGCCCTCGGCGCCGGGGCTCGAGACCACTGGCCACGAGATATCCCCCGAGGACGTGGCCGAGGCGATGTCATGGCCCGGCATCGTGGGTCTGGGCGAGATGATGAACTACCCGGGCGTGGTCGCGGGCGATCCGAAGATGCTGGCCGAGATCGCAGCCACCATGCGCGCGGGCAAGACCGTGGGCGGGCATTACGCGAGCCCCGACCGGGGAGTGCCGTTCCACGCCTATGTCGCGGGCGGTCCCGCCGACGATCACGAGGGCACGCGCGAGCAGGACGCGATCGACCGGGTCCGGCAGGGCATGCGCTCGATGCTGCGGCTGGGCAGCGCGTGGTACGACGTGGAGAGCCAGATCACCGCCGTCACCGAGCGCGGTCTCGACCCGCGCAATTTCGTGCTGTGCACCGATGACTGCCATTCCGGCACGCTGGTGAATGACGGCCACATGGACCGGGTGGTACGCCACGCCATCGAATGCGGCTGCGACCCGGTGGTGGCGCTGCAGATGGCGACGATCAACTCGGCCACGCATTTCGGCATGGAGCGCGAGCTGGGCAGCATCGCGCCGGGGCGGCGCGCCGACGTGATCCTGACCTCGGATCTGGCCACCCTGCCGATCGAGACCGTCTTCGCGCGGGGCCAGCTGGTTGCCGAAAGCGGTGACCTGCGTGTCACATGCCCGCATTACGATTGGCCCGAAAGCGCACGGAACACCGTGCATCTGGGCCGGGAACTGGTGGCGGATGATTTCAAGGTCGCGGCGCCCGAAGGGGCGGAGACGGTCCGGGCCAAGGTGATCGGCGTGGTCGAGAACCAGGCGCCGACCAAGGCGCTGGTGCGCGAGCTTTCCGTCGAGGGTGGCTGCGTGATGCCCGACGGCCCGGTGGCGCGGATCGCGCTGGTGGAACGGCACCGTGGCACGGGGGGCGTGGTGAACGGCTTCGTCGAGGGATTCGGCTACGAGGGTCGCATGGCGATCGCCTCCACCGTCGCGCATGACAGCCATCACATGATCGTCGTCGGCACCGATGCCGAGATGATGGCGGCCGCCGCGAACCGCCTGGGCGAGGTCGGCGGCGGCGTCACGGTCTGGCGCGACGGCGCCGAGCGGGCGCTGGTGCGGCTGCCGATCGCCGGGTTGATGTCGGATGCGCCGGCGCGCGATGTGGCCGCGGCCGCCGATGGCATGGTCGCGGCAATGCGCGACGCTGGCTGCACGCTCAACAACGCCTACATGCAGCATTCGCTGCTCGCGCTCGTGGTGATCCCCGAGCTGCGCATATCGGATCTCGGGCTGGTGGACGTCACCCGGTTCGAGATCGCGACACCATTCGAGGGACAGGACTGACCAATATGGAGAGAACGCTGAAGATCCAGACGCCCCCCAGCCCCGCCGCCGAGGCCTTTACCGATCCCGAGGCGGCGCTGGCGCGTCTCAAGGAGATCTACGAGACGGCCACGCGCTTCCTGTGCGAAAGATTCACCGAGACGTTGCGGGGCGGCGTGCCCGAAACCCGGTTCCGCGCCTTCTATCCGGAGATCCGCTTCTCGACCGCGACCTTCGCGCAGGCCGACAGCCGGTTGAGCTTCGGCCACGTGGCCGAGCCCGGCACCTATGCCACGACCGTCACCCGGCCGGAGCTGTTCGGAAACTACCTGATGCAGCAGATGCGGCTCCTGATCGAGAACCACGGCGTGCCGGTGGTGATCGGTGCCTCCGAGACGCCGATGCCGGTGCATTTCGCGGTCGCCAATGACGCGAGCGTGACGGTGCCGCAGGACGGGGCGATGGATTTCCACCTGCGCGACGTGTTCGACGTGCCGGATCTCTCGACCACCCATGATGACATCGTCAATGGCAACGGTTTCACCTATCCCGACGGGGCGCGGCCGCTGTCGCCTTTCACGGCGCAGCGGATCGACTATTCGCTGGCCCGTCTGGCGCATTACACCGCGACCGATCCGACGCATTTCCAGAACCACGTGCTGTTCACGAACTACCAGTTCTACGTCGAGGAATTCGAGGCCTATGCCCGCCATGTGCTGGCCGATCCCGAGAGCGGCTACACCAGCTTCGTCGGCCCGAACAATCAGGTGATCCGCGACCCCGAGGGGGCAATGCACATCCCGGCCAAGATGCCGCAGATGCCGACCTATCACCTCAAGCGCGCCAACGGGCAGGGGATCACGCTGGTCAACATCGGCGTCGGCCCCTCGAACGCCAAGACCGCGACCGACCACATCGCGGTGCTGCGGCCGCATGCCTGGCTGATGGTCGGGCATTGCGCCGGGCTCAGGAACAGCCAGAGGTTGGGCGATTTCGTTCTGGCGCATGGATATCTGCGCGAGGATCACGTGCTCGACGACGACCTGCCGGTCTGGGTGCCGATCCCGGCGCTGGCCGAGATCCAGATCGCGCTCGAGGACGCGGTGGCGCAGGTCACCGCGCTAGAGGGCTATGAACTCAAGCGGATCATGCGCACCGGCACCGTCGCCACCATCGATAACCGCAACTGGGAACTGCGCGACCAGTCCGGTCCGGTGCAGCGTCTGAGCCAGTCGCGCGCCGTGGCGCTCGACATGGAAAGCGCGACCATCGCGGCCAACGGCTTTCGCTTCCGGGTGCCCTACGGCACGCTGCTCTGCGTCTCGGACAAGCCGCTGCATGGCGAATTGAAGCTGCCCGGCATGGCTTCGGATTTCTATAAGACACAGGTGGCGCGCCACCTGATGATCGGGATCCGGGCGATGGAACGGCTGCGCGAGATGCCGCTGGAGCGCATCCATAGTCGCAAGCTGCGTAGCTTCGAAGAGACGGCTTTCCTCTGAAACCCGCCGATACCGCAAGGAAACAGCGGTTTTTGCTTGCAATGACGCTTGTTTCATTGTGGGTCTAGGCAACACGCCGCGCCAAGCGGTGCAAGGACAAGCCCCGAGCGGGCTGTGGCAAGGAGACCTCGAATGGCCAAACCGATGACCAAGGCGCAGCTCGTCAGCGCCATCGCCGACGAGACCGGCGGCGACAAGAAGACCGCCGGCGCCCATCTGGACGCGCTGGTCGCCATCATCACCCGTGAAGTGTCGCAGGGCGGCGCCGTGACCCTGCCGAACGTCGGCAAGATCTACTGCCGCGAGCGCCCCGAGCGCATGGTCCGCAACCCGGCCACGGGCGAGCAGATCAAGAAGGACGCCGACAAGGTGGTCAAGATGACCATCGCCAAGGCGCTCAAGGACAGCGTCAACGAGGAGTGATCGCCTCTCGCGCCCGCACGGCGCGGAGCGGATCAGGAAAGGGTCGCCCTCGTGGCGGCCCTTTTTCTTTGCGTGCCAATCGTGTCGATAAATGCAAAACGGGATGGGTGCGGGTGCATCTTGCGAGCGAAAACCGGCGCATCGATGCAGCCTGTGGAACAGCCGAGCGGCGCTGTCGGTTTTACCGGCACAGCACAGGAGGACATCATGTTCGACTACAGCGACAGTCATTCCACGATCTCGTCCGACCGGGTCAACGGTACCGAGGTCTACGGCGCCGGTGGCGAGAAGATCGGCCATATCGACCATCTCGTGATCGACAAGAAGTCCGGCAAGATCACTTACGCCGTGATGGGTTTCGGCGGCTTTCTCGGCATGGGCGAGGAGCATCACCCGATCCCCTGGGCCAAGCTCGAATACGACACCGGGCTGAACGGCTACCGCACGGACATCACTGAAAGCCAGCTCAAGGGGGCGCCGGAACGGCCCGAACGCTGGTATGAGGACCGCCGCTGGGAAGAGGCGACCTATGCCCATTACGGCGCGCCCTACTACTGGATCTAAGCCCCTCGCGACCGGGACGCGACGAGGCCGCCGGCACAGCCTCGGCGGCCTGTTTCCGATCTCTTCCAAGAGATCGGTCCGGACCCTTGAAAGGGTCCGGCTCTAGCCGATCCGGCCGCGCGCGCCGCCGGTCTGGCCGCGATCGAGCAGGTAGTGATCGAGCAATACGCAGGCCATCATCGCCTCCGCCACGGGCACCGCGCGAATGCCGACGCAGGGATCGTGCCGCCCCTTGGTGACCACCTCGGTGGGACTGCCGTCGATGCGGATCGAGCGGCGCGGACTCAGGATCGACGAGGTCGGCTTCACCGCGAAGCGCACCACCACATCCTGCCCGGAGCTGATCCCGCCCAGCACGCCGCCCGCATGGTTCGAGCCGAATTCCGGCCCGTTCTCGCCCATGAAGATCTCGTCCGCATTGTCGCGCCCGGTCAGGGCGGCGGCGGCCATGCCTTCGCCGATCTCCACCCCCTTCACGGCGTTGATCGACATCATCGCAGCCGCAAGATCGGTGTCGAGCTTGCCATAGACCGGCGCGCCGAGGCCGGCGGGCACGCCCGAGGCCGTCACCTCGATCATCGCACCGACGGAGTTGTGGTCCTTGCGCAGCGCATCGAGATAGTCGGCCCATTCGGCCGCCGCAGCCGTATCGGGGCACCAGAAGTCGTTGCGCGCGATCTCTTCCATGTCGATCTTCGAGCGGTCGATCACCTTCTCGCCCATCTGCACCATGTAGCCGGTGATCTTCAGCTCGGGCAGCAGCGCCGCCAGCGCCGCACGCGCGACCCCGCCCGCCGCGACCCGCGCCGCCGTCTCCCGGGCGCTCGAACGTCCGCCGCCGCGATAGTCGCGCAGCCCGTATTTCAGGTGATAGGCGATGTCGGCATGGCCGGGCCGGAAGGTTTCGGCGATGTCGCCGTAATCCTTGGACCGCTGGTCGGTGTTGCGGATCATCAGCTGGATCGGCGTGCCGGTGGATTTACCCTCGAACACGCCCGACAGGATCTCCACCGCGTCCGGCTCGCGGCGCTGGGTGGTGTGCTTGTTCTGTCCCGGGCGCCGCTTGTCGAGCCAGACCTGAAGGTCTTCCTCCCGGATCTCCACCCCCGGCGGGCAGCCATCGACCGTGGCGCCGAGCGCGGGGCCGTGGCTTTCGCCCCATGTGGTGACGCGGAACAGGTGGCCGAAGCTGTTGAGGGACATGGGGCGCTCTCCTTGTGGCGGGGCCGGTGTAGCGCGGGGCGAACGCGGGGGAAAGGGCGGGGGCTTGCGCATGGGCCGCGATGGCGTAGTGTCGCGGCCACCTCGGGGGGCCCCTGGCTGAGATGCGCATCGCGCGGACCCGTTGAACCTGAACCGGATCACACCGGCGGAGGGAAGGTCGCGGACACAGGTCCTCCTTGCTCTTCGCCCGCATCGGAGGATGACCATGCACCATCGCCTGATCGCGGGTCTCGCCCTGTCGCTCGCCGCCCTGCCGGCGATCGCCCAGGACAAGACCCTTACCGTCTACGCGCCCGACTACTTCGCCTCCGAATGGGGGCCCGGCCCGGCGATCAAGCAGGCCTTCGAGGCGCGTTGCGGCTGCACGCTCGACTACCAGACCGGCGACCTGCTGCCGCGCCTGCTGCTCGAGGGCGAACGCACCGAGGCCGACGTGGCCATCGGATTCGATTCCACCGAGATGAAGAAGGCGCGCGAGACCGGGCTCTTCGCGCCGCACGGGGTCGACACCACCGCCTTGACGCTGCCGATCGACTGGGACGACGAGGTGTTCCTGCCCTTCGACTGGTCCTATCTCGCCTTCGTCTACGACAACGAGGCGCTGCAGGATGTGCCGGGCAGCTTCGCCGAGCTGGTCGCGGCGCCCGACGACCTGCGCATCGCGATCCAGGATCCGCGCAGCTCGGTCTCGGGCTTGTCGCTGGTGCTCTGGGCCGAGGAGGTGTTCGGCGACGAGGCGGAGGCCAAGTGGGCCGAACTCGCGCCCAAGATCACCACGGTGACGCCCGGCTGGTCCGAAGCCTATGGCCTGTTCACCGAGGGCGAGGTCGACATGGTGCTGAGCTACACCACGTCGCCCGCCTATCACGCGATCGCCGAGGCCGATGACACCGTTTCGGCCGCGATCTTCGAGGAGGGGCATTACATGACCATCGAGCTGGGGGCTCAGCTCAAGGGCACCGATGACGCCGAACTGGCGCAGCAATTCATGGATTTCGTGGTCAGCCCCGATTTCCAGTCATTGATCCCGACCTCCAACTGGTCCTACCCGGCGGCATTGCCCGAGGCCGAATGGCCCGAGGGCTTCCGCGAACTCGACATGCCCGAAAAGGCGATCTGGCTGCCCGAGGACGAGGCCGACGCGCTGCGCGCACCGGCCATCGAGGCCTGGCGGCAGGGGATGTCGCGATAACGCCGGGCCTGGGCGCAGCACCCTTCGCGCAGTGGCGGGGGGACAGCCCGACGCGCTGGGCGGGCGGTCTCGCCGCCGGGCTGGTGCTGGCGCTGACGCTGGGCACGCTGGGCGCGGTCGCTTGGCGGGCCGGTTTCGCGCTGGGCCTCGGCCCCGCCGATCTTTCGGCGATCTGGTTCACCACCTGGCAGGCTGCGCTGTCGGCGGCGCTGTCGGTGGCGCTCGCTGTGCCGATGGCCCGGGCATTGGCGCGGCGGCGCTTCCCGGGGCGGGGGGCTCTGGTGACGCTGCTGGGCGCGCCCTTCATCCTGCCGGTGATCGTCGCGGTGATCGGGCTGATCGGCGTGTTCGGGCGCGGCGGTAGCCTCAACGATGCGCTGGCGCTCGTGGGGCTGGGCCCGGTTTCGGTCTATGGCTGGCACGGCGTGGTGCTGGCGCATGTCTTCTTCAACCTGCCGCTGGCGGTGCGTCTGATCCTGCAGGGCTGGCTCTCGATCCCGGCCGAGCGGTTTCGCCTTGCCGCCTCGCTCGGCGCGCCGGTGGGCCGACTGCTCGAATGGCCGATGCTGCGCGCCGTGGCGCCGGGGGCCTTCGCGGTCATCTTCCTGATCTGCCTGACCAGTTTTGCCGTGGCCCTGACTTTGGGCGGCGGGCCGCGCGCCACCACCGTGGAGCTGGCGATCTACCAGGCGGTGCGATTCGAGTTCGACCTGGGGCGTGCGGCGGTTCTGGCGATGGTGCAGTTCGGCCTTTGCGCTGCGGCGGCGCTGATGGTGCGCGCCGCAGGCGCACCCGAGGCTTTGGGCGCCGGGCTCGACCGGGTGGTGGAACGGTTCGAGCGGGGGGGGCGGTGGCGCGATGCCACGGTCGTCGCTCTGGCGGCGCTGTTCCTCATGGCACCGCTGGCGATGATCGTGGCGCGCGGCGCGCCGGGCCTGCTCGACTTGCCGGCGGGGCTTTGGGGCGCGGCGCTGCGATCGATCGCGGTGGCGCTAGGTGCGACGGCGCTGACCCTCGTCATGGCGCTGGCTCTCGCGCTGCGCGGTGGCGCGCTGGCCCGACTTGCGATGCTGCTGCCGCTGGCGGCCTCCAGCCTCGTGATGGGCACCGGCCTCTTCGTGCTGCTCTACCCGGTGGTCGCGCCGCGCGACGCGGCGCTGGTGGTCACCGGGCTGGTCAACGCGACGATGGCGCTGCCCTTCGCGGCGCGGGTGCTGGTTCCCGCGCTGGCGCAGGCCGAGACCGCGCATGGGCGGCTCGCGACCTCGCTCGGGCTTGTCGGCTGGGCCCGGCTGCGCTGGCTGATCCTGCCACGCCTGCGCCGGCCACTGGGCTTTGCCGCCGGTCTCACGGCGGCGCTGTCGATGGGGGATCTGGGCGTGATCGCGTTGTTCGCGGGCGACGGCGAGGCGACGCTGCCGCTCCTGATGGTGCGGCTGATGTCGGCCTACCGAATGGAGCAGGCGGCGGGTGTCGCGCTGGTGCTTCTGGCGCTCAGCCTCGCACTGTTCTGGATCTTCGACAGGGGAGGGCGCGTCGATGTTGCGTCTTGAGGGGCTGGAGATCCGGCAGGGAGATTTCGAGCTGCGGGCGGACTGGGCGCTGCCCGACGGCGCGGTCGGCGCGGTCATGGGTCCCTCGGGCGGCGGCAAATCGACTCTTCTGGCGGTGATCGCGGGGTTTCTCGCGCCTACATCGGGGCGGGTCTGCTGGAACGGGCACGACCTGACCGCGCTGCCCCCGGCGCGGCGACCGATCTCGATCCTGTTTCAGGACAACAACCTGTTCCCGCACCTGACGGTGGAGCGCAATCTCGCGCTCGGGCTCGACCCGCGCGGGCGGATCGACGCCGGCTCGCGCCAGCGGATCGCCGAGGTGCTGGACCGGGTGGGGCTTGCCGGCATGGGGGCCCGGAAACCCGCGGCGCTGTCGGGCGGCCAACAGAGCCGGGCGGCGCTGGCGCGGGCGCTGTTGATGGACCGCGCGCTGGTTCTGCTCGACGAGCCGTTCGCGGCGTTGGGGCCGGGGCTCAGGATGGAGATGCTCGATTTGGCGCGCGAGGTGCTGTCGGGGGAGGGGCGGACGCTGCTGATGGTGAGCCACGCGCCCGAGGACGCCGCGCGCATCGCCAGCCATATCATCCTCGTCCATGACGGCGTCGCCGCCGCGCCCGACGCGGCAGGGCCGCTTCTGGCCGATCCGCCGCGGGCGCTCAGGAGCTATCTGGGGCGCTGAAACCGCTGCCGCCATCGTGTCGGTGGCAATGCTGCGTCATGCGGGTGGTGTGGAAACGCATGAGCGCGAGGGGCGCGCTCTTGCCCGCCTTCGGAGACCGAGAAACTCCCGGTCCCACGCATGGAAAAAGGGCGCCCCGAAGGGACGCCCCGTTTGCCGTCATGGCCCTGCGATCACTCGTCGCGCGGGCCGTACTTGGCGCGGTACCAGATCCGCTTGTTGGTGAAGTAGAGCAGCACGGCGAGCAGGCCGAGGAACAGCACGCCGGTGAAGCCGGCTTGCTTGCGGGCCATCATCTTCGGCTCGGCCGCCCACATCAGGAAGGCGGTCACGTCCTTCGATTCCTCGACCACCGACGCCTCGTGCCCGTCCTCGTAGACGACGTCGTCGCCCAGAAGCGGAGGCGGCATGGCAATCCACGAGCCGGGCGCCACGTGGTGACCCTCCTCGTCGATGCATTCCTCGGGGTAGCCGCCGGCCGCGAAGGCGACGTTGTAGTAGCCCGGGAAATCCTCGGGGGCGCAGGCCGGCGCTTCCTCGTAGCCGGTCAGCAGCGAGGCGATGTATTCCGGTCCGCCCATGCCCTTGAAGAGCTGGTTGAGGCCCGAGCCGTAGGGGCCCGAGAAGCCCGCGCGCGACTTGGCCATCAGCGACAGGTCGGGCGCCTCGGGCATGGCGCTCTTGGCGAAGTTGTCGGCCGGGGTCGCCGGCCGGAAGTCGTCGAGCTCCTCGTCGAAGGTCTCGAACTGCGCGGCATAGGCCCGCACCTGATCCTCGGGCAGGCCGGGGCCGCCCTCGTCATGCAGGGTGCGGTAGGCCACGTATTGCAGGCCGTGACAGGCGGCGCAGACCTCGGTGTAGACCTGCAGGCCGCGCTGCAGCTGCATCTGGTCGAAGGCCCCGAAGGGACCCTCATAGGGGAAGTCGTAGTCCGTGATGTGGGTCTCGGTCTCGGCGGCCATGGCGGTGCCGGCGAGGCCCATCGCCGCGATCGCGGCCAGCGTGACGGTTCTCAGCATCTGTCTTGCCTCTCTCACTCGGCCGGCTTGACGGCGGTGTGGGTGCCGCCGGTCTTGGGGTCGTAATGCGCGTTGAAGTCGTCTTCGATCGTCGCCGGGATCGGCAGCGGCTTCTCGATCACGCCCAGCAGCGGCAGGACCACGAGGAAGTAGCCGAACCAGTAGGCGGCACCGATCAGCGAGATGTAGGGATAGATCCCCTCGGCCGGCATCGCACCCACCCACATCAGCACGAAGAAGTCGACGACGAGCAGCGCGAACCACCACTTGAACATCGGCCGGTAGCGGCCCGAGCGGACGCTCGAGGTGTCGAGCCACGGCGCGAGGGCGATCACCGCGATGGCGCCGAACATCGCCAGCACGCCGAAGAACTTGGCGTCGACGATGCCGAAGGTCACCCAGTTGGCGAACATCACGACCCAGACGTCGGCGGTGAAGGCGCGCAGGATCGCGTAGAAGGGCAGGAAGTACCATTCCGGCACGATGTGCGCGGGCGTCGCCAGCGGGTTCGCCTCGATGTAGTTGTCGGGGTGGCCCAGATAGTTCGGCATGAAGCCGACGATGGCGAAGAAGATCATCAGCACGATCGCCAGCGCGAACAGGTCCTTCATCACGAAGTAGGGCCAGAAGGGCAGGGTGTCGCGCTTGGCCTCTTCCTTCGACGTGCGGCGCACCTCGACCCCGGTGGGGTTGTTGTTGCCGGTCGAGTGGAAGGCCCAGATGTGGACGATGGTCAGGCCCGCCAGGATGAAGGGCATCAGGTAGTGCAGCGAGAAGAAGCGGTTCAGCGCCGGCTGGCCGACGGCCGAAGCGCCCAAGAGCCAGGTCTGGATCGATTCACCGACGAAGGGGATCGCGCCGAACAGGCCGGTGATCACCGCGGTGCCGTGGAACGACATCTGGCCCCAGGGCAGCACGTAGCCCATGAAGGCGGTGCCCATCATCAGCAGGTACATCAGGATGCCGATGATCCATGTCACCTCGCGCGGCGACTTGTAGTTGCCGTAGTAGAGGCTGCGGAAGATGTGCGCGTAGACCGCCACGAAGAACAGCGATGCGCCGTTGGCGTGGATGTAGCGCAGCATGAAGCCGCCATTCACGTTGCGCATGATGTGCTCGACGCTGGCGAAGGCCATGTCGACATGCGGCGTGTAGTGCATCACCAGCACGATGCCGGTGACGATCTGCAGCGCCAGGGTGAAGGTAAGGACGATCCCCCAGATCCACATCCAGTTCAGGTTCTTCGGCGTGGGGATCATCAGCGTGTCGTAGAGCAGGCCGAGGACCGGCAGGCGGTTGTTGAGCCAGCGCTCGCCGCCTGTCTTGGGTTCGTAGTGATCGTGCGGAATACCGGACATCAGAGGTCTCCTCAGCCGAGCTTGATGGTCGTCTCGTCGACGAATTCGGCGACGGGGATGGGCAGGTTCTTCGGCGCGGGCCCTTTGCGGATGCGCCCGGCGGTGTCGTAGTGCGAGCCGTGGCACGGGCAGAACCAGCCGCCGAAATCGCCCTGCTCGCCCAGCGGCACGCAGCCCAGATGGGTGCAGACACCCATCTGCACGAGCCAGGTGCCGGTCTCGTCGAGGGCGCGGTTCTCATCGGTCGCGGGCGCAGCACCGGCGAGGTTCTCGTTGCCGGCAACGGGGTCGGGCAGCGAGTCGACATCGACCTCGCGCGCGGCGGCGATCTCCGCCTCGGTGCGGGCGCGGATGAACACCGGCTTGCCCTGCCACAGCACGGTCAGCTGGGTGCCCGGCTGGACGCCCGAGACGTCGACCCGGATCGAAGCCAGGGCCAGGACATCGGCCGAGGGGTTCATCTGGTTGACCAGCGGCCAGACCGCGGCACCGGCGACGACGGCGCCCGCCCCGGCGGTGGCATAGTAGAGAAAATCGCGGCGGGTGCCCTGATGATCGTCTGCGTGTGACACGGGGGTGGATCTCCGGTATGGCTGGGGCGGCGTCGCCCGGACGGCAAAAGACCGCGGGCCGTGACCCGCTTGGCGTTTTCGCGCTGTTTAGCCATCAATCCCGCGCCCGTCCAGCGGACAATACCGCGCAGCCGGAGGCAGCTTTGCCGTGTGATCCGCCCCGACAAGGGGCGGGAAGACACGCGTCGCGTTGCGCGAAAGCGACAACGCCGATGTGAATTGCCGTTACGTTGCGGTTTGACTCCGCAGATCCCAAATCCGGGTGATAATGGCGCATCGCTATTCCCGATTCCGCTCCTCCGCCACCGCCTGTCCGAAAGCCGTATCCGATGTTCCGCCTTGCCGCGCCGCTGCTCCTGATCCTCGCCCCCGCCCTGGCCAATGCCGAGGTCGAGCTGAGTTTTTATGGCGGTGTCCAGGGCGCGCCGCATTCGGGCGTCGACGTCGATCGGCCCGGTACCGCCAACGACCGCGACTTCACCGCCGGCTGGGACGGCAACTCCTTCGACGCGCCGCCCTATTACGGCCTGCGCGCGACCTGGTGGCGCGAGGACAATCTCGGCTTCGGCGTCGATCTGAACCACACCAAGGTCTATGCCGACGATGACACCCTCGCCGAGCAGGGGCTCGAGACGCTGGAATTCACCGACGGGCTGAACATCCTGACGCTCAACGCCTATCGCCGCTTTCCCGATGCCGCCTACGGGCTGACGCCCTATGTCGGCGGCGGTCTCGGCATCGCGGCGCCGCGGGTCGAATATGATGACGGCGAAGGCCGCACCGACGAATACCAGATCACCGGTCCGGCGGTGGCGCTGATGGCCGGGGCGAGCTACGAGTTCAGCGACCGGGTCTCGGTGTTCGGCGAGTACAAGGGCACCTATTCCCAGAACGAGGCCGATCTGGTCGGCGGCGGCACGCTGGAATCCGACATTGTGACCAACGCGCTCAACCTCGGCGTCAGCTTCAACTTCTGATACGACCCGGCCGTCGCCCGCCTCAGGCGGCGGGCGGGGCGGTGGCGATCATGCTCTCGCGGGTGGCGAAGCGCTCGGCCCAGGCGGCGAGCTGCGGGCGCCCGGCGCGCCAGTCGCGCGCGGCATGGCGTAGGTCGAGATAGCCCAGCGCGCAGGCCACGGCGATCTGGCCCATGTCGACCTGGCCTTCCAGATGGCTGATCCAGCGCGCCTCGATCGCGTCGAGCGCGCGCTCGACCTTGCGCCATTGCCCGGCGACCCATTTCTCGGAGCGTTGGCCTTCGGGCCGGACGCGGGCCTCCAGCACCATCGCGAGCGCCGCGTCCATGATGCCGTCCGCCGTCGCCTCGAGCGTCAGCACCTCCCAGATCCGCCGCTCGGGGTAGAGCCGCCCCTCGGCGCGGGCATCGAGATAGCGGGTGATGACCCGGCTGTCATAGAGCGCGGGCCCGTCATCGCGCACCAGCGCGGGAATCTTGCCCAGCGGGTTGGCATGGATCACATCGACCGGATCGCCGAGAGGATCGGTCGCGGCGGCGATCTCGGTGACCTGTTCGGCCTGCCCGGTCTCGTGCAGGACGACGCGGACCTTGCGCGCGAAGGGCGAGGCGGGGGAGGTGAGAAGTTTCATGTGGAACGCTCCGGTTGGCCCGCGCAGTCAAGCAGCGGCGCACGCCGCGCGCAAGGCCGACCGGGTGAGCGCGCCCCCTGGTTCATCTTTCCTCAAATACGCATGGCACCCCCTCGCGGCATGCGCGCCGGTCGAAGGCGGAAGAGATCCGCGTATCTAGGAGAAGACGAACCAGGCTCGCCGCTCAGGCGGTGAGGCGGGTGCCGGACACGCCGGTGATCATGGCTTCGACGATGCGCCCTTCCGGCTGGTCACTCGCAAAATCCACCTCGGCGAAATGCTCGGTCCGGCCCATGCGCGGGCTTTCCATCAGCACGCGGTGGGTTCTGCCGACCTGCGCGGCCAGATGCGCCTGCGCCGCCAGATCACCTTTGGCGCGCAGCCGCGCCGCGCGCGCCTTGATCGCCCGGCCGTTCACCTGCGGCATCCGCGCCGCCGGGGTGCCCGGGCGGGGCGAATAAGGAAACACGTGCAGCCAGGTCAGGTCGCACTCCTCGACCAGCTTCAGCGAGTTCTCGAACATCGCCTCGGTCTCGGTCGGAAAGCCCGCGATGATGTCGGCGCCGAAGGTCATGTCGGGCCGCAGCCGGCGCGCCTCTTCGGCAAAGCGGATCGCGTCGTCGCGCAGGTGGCGCCGCTTCATCCGCTTGAGGATCAGGTCGTCGCCGTGCTGCAGCGACAGGTGCAGATGCGGCATCAATCGTGGCTCGGTGGCGATTGCCTGCATCAGATTCTCGTCGACCTCGATCGAATCGATCGAGGAGATGCGCAGCCGTTTCAGATCCGGCACCAGCCTGAGGATGCGCATCACCAGATCGCCCAGCTTCGGATGCGCGGGCAGGTCGGCGCCCCAGGAGGTCAGGTCGACACCGGTCAGCACCACCTCCTCGTAGCCGCGATCCACCAGCCGCCTGATCTGTTCGACCACCACGCCCGCCGGGACCGATCGGGAATTGCCCCGACCAAAGGGGATGATGCAGAAGGTGCAGCGGTGATCGCAGCCGTTCTGCACCTGCACATAGGCGCGCGAACGGCTGCCGAAGCCGTCGATCAGGTGGCCGGCGGTCTCGGTCACGCTCATGATGTCGTCGACCTGCACCGGCTCGGTCGCGCCGATCAGGTCGGGCGCCATGCCTTTCCAGGTTTCGGGCTGCATCTTCTCGGTGTTGCCGATGACCAGATCGACCTCTTCCATGTCGGAAAAGCGCTTGGGATCGGTCTGCGCGGCGCAGCCGGTGACGATGATCTTCGCCGTCGGGTTCTCGCGCCGCAGGCGGCGGATTTCCTGCCCGGCCTTGCGCACCGCCTCGGCGGTGACGGCGCAGGTGTTGACCACCACTGCATCCTCGACCCCGGCGCGCGCGGCGAGATCCTTCATCGCCTCGGTCTCGTAGGCGTTGAGGCGGCAGCCCATGGTGGCGAAGATCGGTGCCTTGGAAGATTCGGGGCGGTCCATCAGAGCCTCCAGACTCCGTCGAAGACATGCGCGGTCGGGCCGGTCATCCAGACCCCGTCCTCGCGCCAGTCGATGTGAAGCGTGCCGCCGTCGAGATTGATGGTGACGGCGCGTGAGGTAAGTCCGCGTCGCGCGGCCGCGACGGCCACGGCGCAGGAGGACGAGCCCGAGGCCAGCGTCAGCCCGGCGCCGCGCTCCCAGACCCGCATGCGGATCCGGTCGGGGCCGGTGACCTGCGCCACCTGCACGTTGGTGCGCTCGGGGAACAGCGGGTGATGCTCATGCGCCGGGCCGAAACTGTCGAGATCGATCGCCTCGGCATCCGCGACGAAGAAGCTGCAATGGGGATTGCCCATGCCTGTGGCGGTGGGCGCGCCTTCGATCGGAAGCTCCAGCGTATCTGTCTCCCGTGCCAGCGGGATCTCGTGCCAATCGAGCTGCGGCTGTCCCATGTTCACCGCGACCAGCCCGTCGCCGGCGTCGCGGGCGGCGAGGCGGCCGCGCTCGGTGGTGAGGTCGAGCGCGGGTTTGCCGCTGCGCGCCATTTCCCATGCCGCGATGCAGCGCGTGGCGTTGCCACAGGCCGCCGAACGCGAACCATCGGCGTTCCAGAAGACCAGATGCAGGTCGGCCTCCGCGCTCGCATGGATCGTCGCCAGCTGATCGAAACCGACGCCGCGATGGCGGTCGGCGATGGCGCGCGCGAGATCGGGCGTCATCTCCGGCACCTCTCGGCGCGCGTCGATGACGACGAAATCATTGCCGAGGCCGTGCATCTTCATGAACGGCAGGCCGGGGAGGGGGCTGTTGTCCTGCATGGCGGGGCCCATAGCAAAGCCCGCGAACTTTATCCAGAAAAAGCGTATTTTTGCGGTTGACCCCCCCGGCCACTAACCGTAGTTAGCCGCCCAGTGGGCCGTTAGCTCAGTTGGTAGAGCAACTGACTTTTAATCAGTGGGTCGCAGGTTCGAATCCTGCACGGCTCACCACTGATCACTCCAGGATCATCGATCGCGGACGGGGCGGGAGCGCATGCCTTCCCCAACCGCGGCATCGTGCCTTTCCGATGTGCTGCCCTGCTCTTCGGGCAAGCCGCGTCATGCCGCATTGCAGCGCGCTTCTTCGAAACCCGGCCGGTTTCAGCCGTCGAACCGCAATGTCACCGTAGTACCGCCGGGGCCGCTCTCGATCACCGGGGTGGTGCCGAGTTGCGTGGCGAAGGCATGCACGAGCTGCTGACCGATGCCGCTATCCGAGCGCCGATCCGCGCCAAGCCCGCAGCCGTCGTCCTCGACCGTGAGTTGCAATCGTTTATCCGGCAGCTCTTCAAGCGCCACGACGACCTTGCCGGTCCCGCCCGGTGCGAAGGCGTATTTGAGGCTGTTCGTCACCAGCTCGTTGACGATCAGCCCCAGCGGCACCGCGATCCGGGTCGAGAGCTTCATCGGCGCGATCCGGGGTTCGAGCAGGACGCTGTCGCTGCCGATGGATTCGGACAGCCCTTCCACGATCTTGTCGAGGTAGTCGCGCGAACAGACCGTGTCGATCGAGCCCGAGGCATTGAGCCGGCGATACAGGCTGGCCACGGCCTGCACCCGGGCCCTGATCCGGCGCAGTGCCTCGCGCCCCTCGCCTTCGGCGCGGGCCCGCGATTCCATCGAGATGATCGAGGAGATGGTGCCGAGACTGTTCATCACCCGGTGATTCAGCTCGGCCAGCAATTGCTGTGCCTCGGCCAGCGCCGCTTCGCGCTCCGCCTCGATCCGCTTGGTCTCGGTGATGTCCCTGAACTGGATCGCGAAACGCCCTTGTGGCTCGATCGGCGCGGCGTAGACGTCGAAATAGCGTCCCATGGCGAGCGAGCCCTGCTGGAAGCGCCGCGATTCACCGTTCAGGGCGATCCGGCCATAGGTCTCGATCCAGAACGGTTCGAGGTTCGGCACCATTTCGAGCGCGGTGCGCCCCTTGGCGCCATAGAGGCCGGTCATCTCCTCGAATTGCTGATTCATCTGGAGGAACCTGTAATCGACCGGCTGACCCTCGCTGTCGGTGATCATCTCGCAGGTGCAGAAGCCGTCATCGAGAAATCCGATGAACATGTCGACTTCGCGCGCCGACAACTGCAGCGGCATCTTGGTCACGGCAAACCACTCCCCCGTCCGGGCCGCTCATTCCCGGAAGCGGCCTGTGGAAAACAGGCTATGCCGAATCGCGGCCTATGCGAAGCAAAGATCGGCCGAACTGCACATAAGTGCCGATTCGTACATCTGTTTTTGGTCCAAGGGGGCTTTCAGTGTCGCCGCAGCGTGTCGCCCCGGGCGATAAGCGGCGTCAGTTCGACCCGCTCGGCACCGCCCTCGGACGGGTTGGCGCAGCGCGCCGCGATGATCCGCGCCGCCTCGCGACCGATCTCGCGGCGGCAGGCATCCATGGTGGCCAGTTGGCGCGGCAGCCCGTCGAGAAGCTCGACGCCGTTGAACCCGGCGAGACCGATCTGTCCGGGGATGTCGATGCCCTGTTCGAGCAGCCACAGCAGCCCGCCCGCGCCGATCATGTCGTTGGAGAAATACAGGAAATCGAGATCCGGCGTGCGGGTGAGCAGCGCCTCGGTCATCTCGCGGCCCTTCTTGAGCGCCGAGCCGCCGGAATAGAATTCCTGGTCGGCGATCTCTATGCCGGCGCGGGCGAGATGGCGGGTGAAACCTTCGAAGCGTTTGCGGGCCCGGTGGTCGGCCGGCATCTTGGTGCCGAGAAAGCCGATCCGGCGATAGCCCTCGCGCAGGATCGCCTCGGCCATCTCGCGCCCGGCCCGCCGGTGGCTGATGCCGACGCAGGCGTCGATCGGCGCGCCGTCGGTATCCATGATCTCGACCACCGGGATCTCGGCGCGCATCAGCATCGCCCGGCTCGCCTCGGTGTGCTCCAGCCCGGCGATGATCACCCCGGAGGGCCGCCAGGACAGCATCTCGAACAGCACCCGCTCCTCGGTGTCGGGCAGGTAATCCGTCACCCCCACCACCGGCTGCAGCCCGGTTCCGGCCAGCGTCTCGGAGATGCCGGACAGCACCTCGGGAAAGACCATGTTGCCAAGGCTCGGGATGATCACCGCGACCAGATTGACCCGGCTCGACGCCAGCGATCCGGCGATCCGGTTCGGCACGTAGCCAAGCTTCTTGGCGGCGGCGCGCACCTTGGTGCGGGTCGCCTCGCTGACATCGCCCTTGTTGCGCAGGACCCGGCTCACGGTCATTTCGCTCACGCCTGACGCCTCCGAGACGTCGCGGAGCGTGAGGGGGCGGCGGGGCGGAATGGTCATGGCAACGGGTCCGGTGGGGGAGAACGGAACGAGCTATAGGATGCGGCGCCGGGCTTGTCCAAGCGACGTTGACGGGCCCGGCAAAGCCGGGCATGGAAGGGACCGTGGCCCCGTGGCTCAACTGGATAGAGCAATCCCCTCCTAAGGGATAGGTTGCAGGTTCGAGTCCTGCCGGGGTCACCATGGACCGATACGATGTTCGAACTTTGTGCGGCTCCGCACGGAACCTCTTGGGTTACTGGCGTTTATTAATATGGCGCAGTAGCACAGTATGGCGGTTGCAAGGACGAATACGGGATGCATCCGCCGGGGCTGCGACGAACGTCGTGCGACCGCCCGCGACGAGAAGGCGCCGATGAAGGTCGAGGAACAAGGTACACGGGGTGAAGGCAACCAGCTGCTGGCCCGGATGCCCGCAGCGCTTGCCGACCTCATGTTCGCCCATCTCGAACCCGTCAGCCTGCCGCAGGGGCTCGTGATCGAGCAGCCCAACGAACCGGTCGAGCACATCTATTTCCCGACGGGCGGCGTCATCTCCATCGTGGCGATGAACGGCGAGGGCAACGCCCAGATCGAGGCGGGGCTGGTTGGCCGCGAGGGCATGTCGGGCACCATGGTGGTGATGGGCACCGACCGGTCGCCGCATCAGACCACGGTGCAGATCGCCGGGACCGGCTACCGGCTCGAAGCGGACCGGCTGCGCGACGCGCTCGAGCAGGAGCCGCTGCGCGAGCGGCTGCTGCATTACTGCCATACGCTGTCGGTGCAGACCGCGCATACCGCGCTGGCCAATGCCAAGCTCAAGCTTGATGCCCGGCTCGCGCGCTGGCTGCTGATGTGTCACGACCGGATCGACGGGGACGAGGTGATGCTGACGCATGATTTCCTGTCGATCATGCTCGGCGTGCGCCGCGCCGGCGTCACCGTGTCGCTGCACATTCTCGAAGGGCAGGGGCTGGTGCGTGCCACGCGCGGGCAGATCCGCATCCTGAACCGTCGTGGGCTCGAAGAGATGGTCGGCGGCTGCTACGGCGCGCCCGAGGCGGAATACGCGAGACTGATGCGCGACTGAGGCAGGACCGAGGAGCCGGGCCCGGCCTCACTGCATCCGGATCACCGATTTGTCGATCGCCAGCACGTAGCCGCGCTTGGCGATGTTCTTCACCAGAAGCTCGCTCACCAGCTGGTTGCCCAGCGTGTCGCGCAGCCGCTTGATCCGCGTGGCCCCGGCGGCCTCGTCGCAATCGGCGGCGGAGCGGCCCGAGATCACCGCCTCGATCTCCGAACCCGAAAGCACCTCGTCATCCATCCGCGCCTCGGCCAGCACCGACAGCGTCTCGATCGCCGCCGGCGTCAGCTTGAACTCGAAATCGTTGAGATGCACCGCGTTCTGGTCGCGGCTGATGACGAGGCTGTTCACCTCGATGCCCTTGCGCTCGATCCGGCCCATGCGGCGGTTGAGCTGGATCAGCATCAGCAGGAACGCCACCGCCGCCACCAGCATCGCCATCGCGAAGGTCAGCAGCACGAAGATCACGAAGCGGTAGCTCGACAGCACCTCCGAAAAGGCGGTGCCCGACTGCGCGAGGATCTCCAGGAGCTTGATCTCGGCCTGCGCGGTGAGGTCGTCATTCTCGACGAAGAGCCGTTCGACCCGGGCGTTGAAGGCGTTGGCGTCGGGAAGGTTGACGAAGAGCAGGATCGCCGCGCCGATCAGCAACAGTGCGATCGCCGCGAGTCCCGCAGTGACGATCTTGTTGCCTGCTTGTCGCGCCTCAGTAGCGGAGGAAGTAATCGCCTGCACTGTCCCGCCTTTTCTCCAGACCCTCGTCGCCGAACAGGCTCACGATGGCAAGGAGCTTCCAACCATCCGAGCCGAGCCGCGGGCGCAGTTCGTCCGCGGCGGCGTCGGGTTGGTCGCATGGCGAGGAGATTTCGGCAACGCCGTAATGCAGCCTGAGCGGATCGTCGCGCTTGGCCTTGTAATCGGCGTAACAGGCCGCCTGCGCCGATGCGGCGCCGACGACGATGAACGAGAGGGTGAGGGCGAGGGTTTTCATGGGCTTCACCATGCGGCGCGGCCCGGTGCTATTCAATAACGCGCCCTGCGGGACGCCGCGTTATTGCCTGACGGAGCAATCGGGCCAACTTTGCCTCACAAGACCTGCCTCCCCCCGGCCCCGCACGATCGGCCGGCAGCAGGGTATTCGCTCCGCCGGGAGCCGCATGACGGAGACCGACATGGCACGACGCCTCATCGCCGCAACGCTTTCGCTATCGCTCGGGCTGTCCGGCCTCGCCCCCGCGCCGGTCATGGCGCAGGACGACAATGCGAGCATGGGCCGGCTGATCGGCGGGCTGGTGGCGCTCGGCGTGATCGGTGCCGCCGCCAAGCAGCAGCGCGACAAGGACAAGGAGCGCGCCGAGAAAAAGGCCAAGGCCGCCGAGAAGGAGGCCAAGGAGAAGCGCAAGGAGGCCCGTAAGGTCGCGAAGGAAGAGCGCAAGGAAGCCGAGAAGCGCCTGAAGCGCGAGCTGGAGCGCCGCGAAGAGGAAGAAGAGCGCGAAAGCGAGTCCGATGCCCGCACCCGCGCGGCGCTGGGCGCCCTGAGTGCGATCATCGCCGGGCAGGGCGCCGGCACCGGGATCGAGGCGATCGCGCGCGAGTTCGGGCTCGACCTGAGCGATCCGCAGGCCTCGGCCCGAGCACAAGCCGAGGCGCAGGCCCGCGCCGAGGCGGCCGCGCGCGAGGAGGCCTTGGCGGCCGAACGCGAGCGCGCCGAAACCGAAGCCCGCCGCGCCGAGATCGTGCGCCAGGCCGAGGAGGCCCGGCTGGCCGAGATCGCCCGCGCCGCCGAAGAGCGGCGCCGCGCCGAGGCACGCGCCCGGCTCGAAGCGCAAGGAAGCCCGGTGGCCCCGGCACCCGAGGCGCTGCCGCCGATACCGCGCGACGAGGTGACCCCGGACCTGCTGCGCGACTGGAAGCCGGCCACGACCTCTGCGCAGACCCTGCCCGAGACGACCACCCCGGTCGCCACGGGAGAGATTCCCTTCGCCTGCCTGCGCCGGCAGCAGAGCGGCTTCGAATCCGCCTCGCTGGTCGATGGCGACTGCCTCGACGATTACCCGGTGCTGGCCCGCAGCTTTCCGCTCGATTGCGCCGTGACCGGCCGCGAGGAGGGCCGGATCACCTCCGGCTACGACACGCAGTGCTTGCGCGATCGCGGCTACAGAATTGCCGTCCGGTAAAACGGTCGAGCAGAGATGCGGCTCTTGCCCCAGTTGCCGCATCGCCCCCGGGGGTGGAAGCCTGGCTTCTACCCCCTAATCATTTTTTCCCGGTGACCCTGGTAACGAGTGGGGGGCGGCGGTGTCCTCATGCCCCGCCCCTGTTTTCCCCGACACGGCTCTTGATCGCCGGTCGCCGTCGCGCCAGAACCCCCGCATGCCACCCGATTTCACAGCAGAGACCACCGCCCGCACCCGCGGGCTCGTCCGCATCTGCGGCGTCGACGAGGTGGGGCGCGGCCCGCTTGCCGGCCCGGTCACCGCCGCCGCGGTGATTCTCGATCCCGAGCGCATTCCGGACGGGCTCGACGATTCGAAGCGGCTCACCGCGCGCCGCCGTCTCGCCTTGGCCGCCGAGATCGCGGCGGTGGCCGAGGTCTCGATCGCCCATGCCAGCGTCGAGGAAATCGAGAGCCACAACATCTTGCGCGCCTCGCATCTGGCGATGGTTCGTGCCGTGGCCGGCCTTTCGGCACCGCCCTGCCACGTGCTCGTCGATGGCAACATGGTACCGCGCGGCTTGGACTACCCCAGCGAAACCATGGTTGGCGGCGATGCGCGGTCTCTGTCGATTGCCGCCGCCTCGATCGTTGCCAAGGTGGCGCGCGACCGGATCATGGCGGAGCTGGCGCAGCGTCATCCAGGCTATGGCTGGGAGCGGAATTCCGGCTATGGAACGGCCCAGCACATGGCGGCGCTACTGGATCTGGGGGTGACGCCTCATCATAGGCGTGGCTTCAAACCCATCCACAACATCTTGTATCAACCCGCAATCGCAACCGACTGATTCGAAAAAGATTTTGACACCGACTCACCGCTGACTCATATTTATCCACAAGCACGAAGCGGGCCACCGCCGCGGATCAGAGGCGTTTCCATGACCACGAAGACGACAAGCCGGGGGGCGGCCACGCTCCCCCTGAACAGCGTTTTGGCCGGCGACTGCGTCGCGCAGATGAAGAAGCTGCCGGATGCGAGCGTCGATCTGGTCTTCGCGGACCCGCCCTACAACCTGCAGCTCAGGGGCGAACTGATGCGCCCGGACAATTCCCGCGTCGATGCGGTGAATGATGCCTGGGACAGCTTCGCCAGCTTCAAGACCTACGATGCCTTCACCCGCGCCTGGCTGAAACAGGCGCGCCGCGTGCTCAAGCCCGAAGGCGCGATCTGGGTGATCGGCAGCTATCACAACGTGTTCCGCCTCGGCGCCGAGCTTCAGAACCAGGGGTTCTGGATCCTCAACGACGTGGTCTGGCGCAAGTCGAACCCGATGCCGAACTTCCGCGGCAAGCGGCTGACCAACGCGCATGAGACGCTGATCTGGGCCTCGAAATCCGAGGGCGCGAAATACACCTTCAATTACGAGGCGCTGAAGGCGCTGAACGAAGGCGTGCAGATGCGCTCGGATTGGGTGCTGCCGATCTGCACCGGGGGCGAGCGGCTCAAGGACGAGAACGGCCAGAAAGCGCATCCGACGCAAAAGCCCGAATCGCTGCTGCACCGGGTGATTCTCGGCACCACCAACCCCGGCGACGTGATCCTCGATCCGTTCTTCGGCACCGGCACCACCGGCGCCGTGGCCAAGGCGATGGGCCGCGATTTCATCGGCATCGAGCGCGAGGCCGATTACCGCCGCGTCGCCGAGGCCCGGATCGCGCAGGTTCGCCCCTACGATTCGGATGCGCTTCAGGTCTCGACCTCGAAGCGGGCCGAGCCGCGCGTCGCCTTCGGCGTTCTGGTCGAGCGCGGCATGCTGCGGCCGGGCGAGGTGCTGCACAGTCTCAACGGCCGTCACCGCGCCCGGGTGCGCGCCGACGGCACGCTGGTCTGTTCCGAGGCCAAGGGCTCGATCCACCAGGTCGGGGCCCAGCTCGAGGGCGCGCCGTCCTGCAACGGCTGGACCTATTGGCACTTCAAGCGCGACGGCGCGACGGTGCCGATCGACCTGCTGCGTCAGCAGGTGCGCGCGGAGATGGCCGGCGACTAGGCGCCGCGCGGCCGCGGCAGCTCGCCCCGCTTGTACGGTCCCCAATCGGTGACCTCCGGGTAGAAGCGCCTGCGCCAGGCGCGCACGCGCGGGTTCATCATACGCCGCCAGACGGGCGGGATCAGCGCCGCCACCCCCATGATCGGGTAGCCCTGCGGCAGCTGCGGCGCCTCGTCCTCGGGGTAGGTCTGCAAGAGCGGGTAGCGGCGGTCGGGCTTGTAGTGGTGGTCCGAATGGCGTTGCAGGTTGATGAGGAGCCGGTTCGAGGCGCGGTGCTCGGCGTTCCACGAATGGCGCGGTTGCACATGGTCGTAGCGCCCCTCCCCGAGATGCTTTCGCGTCAGCCCGTAATGCTCGATGTAGTTCACCAGCTCCAGCTGCCAGATCGCGATGAAGGCCTGCAACGCGAACAGTACGAGTCCCTCGGTGCCGCCCAAGGCCAGCGCCAGCCCCAGCATCCCCGCCTGCAGTGCGGCGTAGCGCCAGAACGGGTTCTTGGCGCTGCGCATGCTGAGCCCCTTGCGCGCCAGGAGCCGCGCCTCGGCGCGCCAGGCATCGCGCGGCATCCGCCACAGCACCCGGAAGAAGTGCCGGTGGAAGCCCTCGTTGTAGCGCGCCGTCACCACGTCGGCGGGGGTGCCGACATGCAGGTGATGCACCCGCAGGTGATGCGAGCGGAACGGCGACCACAGCACCATCGCAAGGAGGATGTCGCCCAGCCAGCGCTCCAGCCGGTCGCGCTGGTGCAGGAGTTCATGCGCATAGACGATGCCGACCGCGCCCGAGATCACGCCCTGTCCCACGAAGAGCCCGATCTTCTCCCATGTCCCGAGATGACCTGCGCGACTGGCATAGAAGACGAGGCCGAAGGTCATGACCGCCTGCGCGGGGACCCAGATCATGGTGAGCAGCCGGTGCCAGAACAGCGCGCTCTCTGGCGTTTCGGGGTCGGGGTTCGAGCGGTCGAGCCCGCCGACGAGGTCGAGGATGTCGAACAAGAGCCAGGCGAAGGCGGGTAGCAGCAGCACCCACCAGCCCCCCATATGCGCGGCAAAGGCCGCGAGGGGCAGCGTCAGCAGCGACACCCAGTAGGGCAGGGCGGACAGGAACGGGGCGCGCGGCGCCGGCAGCGTGGTCATGCGCGAGAGCCTAGCCCGCCGCTCCGGGCCGCTCAACGGCGAGATGCGGCGTCGCCACGTCGTGCACCTTGCGCATCAGCGTCGGCAGGGCGCCGGGGCGGAACGCCTCGGCTGCCACGAAATGCCCGCGCTCGGGATTGGTGGGTAGCAGTTCCGCCACCATCACGGTCAGGGTCAGCGCGAAATGGGTGAAGACATGCACGGCCTCGCCCGCCTCGCGCCAATTGGCTGCGGCCGGCGGCGCGGGCTCGGGTGCCTGCGTCCAGTCCGATCCGGGAAAGCCCAGCATGCCCCCAAGAAGCCCCTTGTCGGGCCGGGTTTCCATGAGCCAGGCGCCGTCGGCGCGCCGCCCGACATAGGCATAGCCGCGGCGTTGCGGTTTGGCCTTCTTCGGCGCCTTCACCGGGCGTTCGCCCTGCGTGCCGCGCTGCCTCGCGAGGCAGGGCTCGCGCAGCGGGCAGATGCCGCAGGCGGGGTTGCGGGGCGTGCAGATCGTCGCGCCGAGATCCATCACCGCCTGCGCGTGATCGCCGGGGCGGTCGCGCGGCGTCAGCCGGGCGGCGTGGGCGGTGAGCTCGGGCTTGGCGGCGGGCAAGGGCGTGGGGACGTCGAAGAGCCGCGACATGACCCGCTCCACATTGCCGTCCACCACCGTCTCGGGCCTGTCGAAGGCGATCGCGGCGATGGCGGCGGCGGTATAGGGGCCGATGCCCGGAAGCCCGATCAGCGCGTCATGCGTGTCGGGAAACCGGCCACCGTGATCGGCCACCACGGCGCGGGCGCATTTCAGGAGGTTGCGGGCGCGGGCGTAGTAGCCGAGCCCGGCCCATTCGGCCATCACCTGCGAATCCTCGGCCGCCGCGAGATCGGCCACGCTCGGCCACAGCGCGACGAAGCGGTCGTGGTACTTCTTCACCGCGGCCACGGTGGTCTGCTGCAGCATCACCTCGGACAGCCAGACGCCGTAGGGGTCGGGACGCGCGCCCGCCAGCTTTTCGGCCGGCCCGGTGCGCCACGGCATGGTCCGGGCGTGGCGGTCGTACCAGTCGCGCAGCGCCTCGGTCATTTCGGTCTCGGTCACGCGCATCCCCTCTGGTCCGGCCCCCGCCCGATCTAGTAGGATGGGCGCTGTCATGAAACAGCGACGCGCCTCCACCACACGCGGATTTGCGCAGGCCTCGGGCCTGTTGCAGTCGCGCATCCGCGGCGCCTCCGAGGCGCGCGGCTTTGCCGTCACGCGGCTTCTGACCCATTGGGCCGAGATCGTCGGCGAGGACACGGCGCGGATCGCGCAGCCGGTGAAGATCGGCTATGGCCGCGACGGTCTGGGCGCGACGCTGACGCTTCTGACCACCGGCGCGCAGGCGCCGATGCTGTCGATGCAGGCCGAGACGATCCGCGAGCGGGTCAATGCCTGCTACGGCTACCGCGCCATCTCCAAGGTGCGGATCACCCAGACCGCGCCGACGGGATTCGCCGATGGCCAGGCAGCCTTCGCTCCCGCCCCCAAGGCGGCGCCGCGCGCGCCGGATCCCGAGGTGCAGGCACAGGCGGCAAAGACCGCCGAGGGTGTCGGGGACACGGAATTGCGACTTGCGCTCGAGGCCTTGGCTGCCAATGTCCTGTCCAAACGTCGGAATTAAGACAGGACACCGCATGAAACTCGCAAGCTCCACCATCGCCCTGACCGCCGCGCTGGGCTGGATGGCCCTCGCCGCCCCGCTTTCGGCGCAGGAGGCCACCGAGGCCGAGACCGAGACGACCGCCGAGGAGACCGCCGTAGAGGCCGAGGCCGAGGCCGGAACCGAGGAAGCCGACGCAGCGGCCGAGGCCGAAGCCGAAACGGAGATGGAGGCCGAAACCGAAGCCGAAACGGAGATGGAGGCCGAAGCCGAAAGCGCCGAGACCGAAATCGAGGCGGAAGCCGGCGCCGAGGCCGAAACCGGGACGGCCACTGCCTCCGACGAGGATGCGACCCCGGCCGAGGACGGCATCGTCGAGATGGTGCAGGGCGCCGAGGACGCACCGGTGACGGTGATGGAATACGCCTCCTACACCTGCCCGCATTGCGCGAACTGGCACGAGACCAGCTATCCGCAGCTCAAGGACTACATCGACGAGGGCAAGGTACGCTTCGTCTATCGCGAGGTGTATTTCGACCGTCCCGGCCTCTGGGCCTCGATGATCGCGCGTTGCGGCGGCGAGCAGAAGTTCTTCGGCATCTCCGACATGCTCTACGAGCAGCAGCGCGACTGGGCCGCCGGCGGCGACCCGGCGGCGATCGCCGCGAAGCTGCGCGAGATCGGCCTCAAGGCCGGGCTCGAAGAGGCGCAGCTCGAGGCTTGCCTGACCGATGGCGACAAGGCGCAGGAGCTGGTGAGCTGGTTCGAGGAAAACGCCAAGGCCGACGACATCACCTCGACGCCGACTTTCCTGATCAATGGCGAGAAGCACTCGAACATGGCTTGGGCCGACATGGCCGAGATCATCGACGGGCTTATCGAGGAGTAAGCCCCAGCCGGTCCAGCGCGGCGTCGAGCGGGGCGGGATCGCCCCATTCGAGCCGCACCGGCAGGGTCAGCACCTTGGATCTGAAGGACGCGGGCAGGCGCACCGCGTCCTTTTCCGTCGTGACCAGCTGCGCCGGCAGGGCGCGCGCCTCCTGTTCGAGCCGCGTCATCAGCGCCGGTGTCAGCGGCTGGTGATCGCCCAAGGCCTCGGCCCGGCGCAGATCGGCGCCAAGCCCCTTGAGCGTCGCGAAGAACTTTTCCGGGTGACCGATGCCGGCGAAGGCCAGCACCGGCATCCGCTCCCACTTCATGCCGGTCATCAGCGGCGCAAGGCGGCCCGTCAGATGCGGCAGACCGGCCAGCTGCGCGCCCCAGCGTTCGGAGAAGCGGGCCTGCTGCGCCGCGCCGCCGATCGAGAGCACCATGTCGGCGCGCGCCAGTCCAGCAGGGACCGGCTCGCGCAGCGGTCCGGCCGGGATGACCCTGCCATTGCCGAAGCCGCGCGCGGCATCCACCACCACGATCGAGAGATCCTTGTCGAGCGCCGGGTTCTGAAAGCCGTCGTCGAGGATCAGCACCTGCGCGCCTGCGGCCACCGCCGCCCGCGCCCCTGCGGCTCGGTCGCGCGCGACCCAGACCGGGCCGAAGGCCGCGAGAAGCAGCGGCTCGTCTCCGACCTCATCCGCCGCATGGCGGCGTTCATCGACCCGGACCGGTCCTTCCAGCCGTCCGCCATGGCCCCGGCTCACCACATGGGCCTCGATGCCGCGCTCGGCGAGGCGCTGCATCAGCGCGATGGCGGTCGGCGTCTTGCCGGTGCCGCCGGCGTTGAGATTGCCGACGCAGATCACCGGCACCGGCGCGCGCCAGCCGGGCCGCGCGACCCGCCGCGCGGTGGCCGTGGCATAAAGCGCGGCGAGCGGCGCCAGCGCGCGGGCGCGCGGTCCGGGGCGCGCGGGGTCGCCATCCCAGAAGGCCGGTGCCCTCATCAGCGCCGCTCCAGGGCCTGGCGGACCAGTTCCATGGTCCGGTTGGTCGCCTCGGCGCCCTCGGTCGCCACGTCCCAGGCGGCGCGGGCCAGCATCGCCGCGCGGTCGGGCGCGAGCAGCGCCTCGACCGCCTGTCCGAGATCGGCGGGGCCGCGCACGATGCGGCAGGCCCCGGCGGCGGCCAGCCTGTCGAATCCGGCGGCATGCAGCGCCTGTCGCGGGCCGTGCAGCACCGCCGAGCCAAGCGCCGCGGGCTCCATCGGGTCGCGGCAGGGCAGGTCGGAGAGCGTTCCGCCCAGGAAGGTCATCGGTGCGAGTCGGTACCAAAGCCCGATCTCGCCCGGCCCGTCGGCGACGTAGATCTCGGTCGCCTCGTCCGGCTCGTCGCCTTCCGCCCGTTCGGCCACGATGAAGCCCCGCGCGCGCAGGGCGCGGGCGATCGGCAGCGCAGCGGCCTCGCTCGCGGGGGCGACGATCATCAGCAGCCGATGCGCGCGCTTGCTGGCCTGACGTTGGGCCGCGGCGATGGCGTCGATCTCGGCCTCGACCCCGCCCGCGACGAGCCAAACCGGCCGCGAGCCGATTGCCGCGGCGAGATCGGCCCGGTCGCGCTCGTAGCAATCGGGGAGCGGCCGCGTGGCATCGAGGCGTCCGATGATCTCAATCCGTGTCGGCTCGACGCCGATGCGGCGCAGCCGTGCCGCGGCGGTGCCGTCGGCGGCGAGCAGTCGCTCGAACTGCTGGTAGGCCGCGCGCTTCGTGCCGAGCCGCCAGCCACCGCCTGCCACTGCGATCATGTCGGCCTCGGCATCGACCATCAGGGCGGGCAGTCCCGCCTTGGCGGTCTCGAACAGCACGGAGGGCTGCACCGGGCCACGCATCCAGACCAGAAGGTCGGGCCGCCAGCGCGCCAGAAAGTCCTGCGTGGCGGAGCGGCTGTCAGGCAGCGGCGGCCATTGCAGCAGCTTGCGCGGCGCGTCGCGCAGCCGCGCCGGTGCCGTCAGCAGCAGCGTCAGCGGGTCGCGATCCTCGTCGAAGCGCCGGGCCAGCGCCGCGACCGCGGCGCTGCGCGCCGGGTCGGGGCAATGGACCCAGACCAGCGGTCCCTCGGGACGCTTCGCGGGATCGGCGGGCGGCTGTCTCAGTTGCCGAGTTCCTCGGTCGGGGAGGCGGCGGCCTCCTCGTCGCGCAGCCGGTGGATATGCGCGATGAAGTAGCGCATGTGGGCGTTGTCGACCGTGCGCTGCGCCTCGCTCTTCCAGGCCGAATAGGCCGAGGCGTAATCGGGGAACATGCCGACGATGTGGATGTCGTCGGTGTTGCGGAACACGTTCTTCGACGGATCGATCAGCTCGCCGCCGAAGACGAGATGCAGGCGCTGGGTCATGGGAATCCTCGGGGTTGGGGCTTTCGCGGCAAATTACGCGTCGAAGGGCCCGGGTCAAGCCGGGGGCAGGCCGGGGTCAGGCCGGAGGCGGAACGGGGGAGGCGGCGAGCAGCGGCAGCAGCACGCCGTGCAGCGCCCCGCCCGCCAGCACGCCGTCGCTCTGCGGATGCGGCTTGTTGAAGCCCAGCTCGGCGCCGCGCTGGTCGGTGGCGGTGCCACCGGCCTCGGTCAGGATCAGGCTGCCCGCCGCGATGTCCCATTCCCAGGTCGGGCGGATCGTCAGCATCGCGTCGAAGCGCGCCTCTGCCAGCAGGCACAGCCGCCAGGCCAGCGCCGAGCGGAAGGCGCGGCGCAGGGGCGGCACCTCGCCGCCCAGCCAGTGCTCGGGGCTCATGGCGAGGCGCGGGCCCAAGAGCGTGGCGCGGGCGGGATCGGTCTCGGCGCTGGCGCGGATCGGCGCGCCGTTGAGAAAGGCGCCGCCGCCCAGCGTCGCGGTATAGAGCAGATCGCGCTGCGGCAGCAGCACGCAGGCGGCGGTGATCCGGCCGTTCTCGGCCACCGCCAGCGAATGCGCCCAATCGCGGCTGCCCTCGAGATAGGCGCGGGTGCCGTCGATCGGGTCGACGATGAAGATCCGATCGGCCTCAAGCCGCTCGGGCGCATCCGCCGTCTCCTCGGACAGCCAGCCATAGTCGGGGCGCGCCGCACCGAGCCGTTCGCGCAGCATCGCGTCCACCGCCAGATCGGCCTCGCAGACCGGGCCGCCCTCATCGGGCTTGTCCCAGACCTGCGGCGCGCGAAAGCCGCAGGCGATGACCGCCGCCTCCCGCGCCGCCGCGACCAGCAGCGCCAGATCGTCTCTGGGATCAGTCGCCGGCAAGGGTCATTCCATCCACGAGCAGGGAGGGCACGACGCGGCTCAGATGCTGGCGCGCGTCGTTGGCGGGCAGCAGGGTCATCAGCATCTCGCGCAGGTTGCCCGCGATGGTGCATTCATTGACCGGGTGAACGATCTCGCCCTTCTCGACCCAGAAGCCCGAGGCGCCGCGCGAGTAGTCGCCGGTGTTGGGATTGATGGTCGAGCCGATCATCGAGGTGACCAGAAGGCCGGTGCCCATCTGCGCGATCAGATCGGCGCGCGTGGCGCTGCCCTCGGTCAGCCGGAGATTGGTGACGGCGGGGGAGGGCGGCGCCGAGGTGCCGCGCGCGGCGTTGCCGGTGCTTTCCAGCCCCAACTTGCGCGCGGTGGCGAGGTCGAGCACCCAGCCGGTGAGCACCCCGTCATCGACCAGCGCCCGCTCGGCGGTGGGCAGTCCCTCGCCGTCGAACAGCCGCGAGCCGGAGGCGCGCGGGCGGTGCGGCTCCTCGATCACCGAAAGCCCCCTGGGCAGGACCTGCGACCCGTCGCGGCCCAGGAGCCAGCTCGATCCGCGGGCGATCGCTCCGCCATTGGCGGCGGCCAGCAGATGGCCGATCAGCGAGGAGGAGATGCGCTCGTCGAACAGAACCGGGTATTTCCCGGTGCGCGGGCGGCGCGGGTTCTGCCGGGCGGCGGCGCGTTCGCCGGCGGTGCGGCCAATCTCCTCCGCGCTGCGCAGCTCGGACTGGAAGATGCGGCTGTCGCCGTCATAGTCGCGCTCCATGCCGGTGCCGCTGCCGGACACCGCGACGCAGGAGATCGCGCGGTCCGAGCGCTCGTAGCCGCCCGAAAAGCCATTGGTGGCGGCGAGATGGATCCGGCGATGGCCATAGCCGGCGCTGGCGCCCTGCACCTGCGTCACCCCCTCGACGCCGCGCGCCGCCGCCTCGGCGCGGCGCGCATCCTCCTCGAGCGCGGCCGGGTCCGGCTCCGGCGCGGGGTCGTACATCTCGAGCCGCGACGAATCGGTGTCGCGGGCCAGCTGCGACGGATCGGCGAGCCCGGCATGCGGGTCCTCGGGCGCCTCGCGCGCCATGGCGACGGCGCGTTCGGCCATGGTCTCGATGGTGGCGTCGCGCGCATCCGACGAGGAGACCACCGCCTGCCGCCGCCCGATCAGCACCCGCAGGCCGATATCGACCCCTTCGGCGCGCTCGGCCTGCTCCAGCCGGCCCTCGCGCACGTCGATCGACACCGAGGTGCCGTCCACCGCGACCGCGTCGGCGGCCTCCGCCCCGGCGCGGCGGGCGGCGGCGAGCATCCTGTCGGTCAGGTCGGCGAGCGAGACGGTCATGGCGCATCCTTTCGGGCTGTCGCCCGACCATCTAGCGCGCCCGCGCCGCGCTGGAAAGCGAGGCCGCGGGCGGTGCGCCTCACTTGATCCGCTGGCCGTTGGCGACGACGTGGCCCTCGGCGTTGATCTCGATCTCCGAGCGCAGCTCGTCATTGCCGATCGGGGTGGTGAACAGCCCCAGCATCATCCGCGCGCCCATCAGCTGCTCGGCCGGGATCACGCCCAGCGTCGAGAGGTTCTCGATCAGCGCGTTCAGGCCGGCGATCTTCAGCTCGATTTTGCCCTCGGGACGGGGAAAGCCCTCGAAGGTCTCGAAATCCTCGTTGTCGAAAGTGAAGGCGCCGTCGCCCAGAAGTTCGGCACCGGCGAGACGCAGCACCAGCCGGTCCAGCATCAGGCTCTCGATCTCGGGCGCGGCCTCGGCCATCGCGGCCTCCTCGCCCACCGCCTCGGCGGTGTCGGGATCGGTAAGATCCTGCGGCAGCCGGGCGGTGCCCGACAGCTCGGCGATCAGCGTCGCGGGCTCGCGCGGCAGCACCGCGGCGGGATCGAACAGCGTCCAGACCGGGTCGCCGAGCGTCAGGCTGTCGAGCGTGACCCGCGCCGAGAAATCCTGCGCCGCCTCGCCCGCCGCCAGAGGCGCGTCGAGGCCGAAGCCGTATTCGCCGACCGCGATCTCGACCGGGAAGGGCAGCGGACCGGTGAGCCGCAGGTCAAGCCCCTTGGTCGATGAGGCATAGGCGGCGCGGGCCGGGTCGAGCGTCAGTTCGACCGCGCTCGAAACGGTGCGCGCGGTGCCGGCGGCACGCCCCTCGGGCCCTTCGCCTTCGAACTCCACCAGCGCCGGGCCGGTGGCGTAGTCGAAGCCGAGCGCGAATCCCTCGGGCAGCGCCTCGGCTTCTTCCATGCCTTCGGGCAGCGCCAGCGCACCGGACAGGGCGATCTCGGCGACGCTGCCTTTGATCGAAACGGTGCCCCCCTCCTCGCGGTCCTCGCCCTCGATCGACAGTTCGAGCGTCTCGGCGGCGATGTCGTAATCGGTGCGGCGCAGCCCCTCGGCGCCGGTCTCGGACAGGTAGCTGCCGCGCAGGACGTTGAGCGCGAGCGTCGCCTCGGCCGGCATCTGCACCCCGTCCTCGCGCAACGCCTCGAGCACCAGCGCGTAGCGTCGCGCGGCATAGTCGTAGCGCATCGCACCGGGATCGCCGCTGACCGACACCTCGAGCCCGTCCTGCCGCACACCGAGGTCGATCTCGGTCTCGACCCCGACCTCGCCCATGCCGGTGATGACGACCGGGTAGCTGTCGGGCAGCGACACCGCGACGGTGCCGTCGCCGGCCTCGGTGAAGGTGATCTCGGCCACCCGCGCCACCAGTTCGCCATCCTCGCCCCGCATGGTCAGCACGAGGTCGGTGACGGTCAGGCCGTCGGCGGAGCGGGTCTCGGCGCCGGTCTCGATCCGGGTATCGCCGAGCCGGGCCGCCCCCTCCTGCCAGTCCTGCCAGACCTGCTCGGCGGTGACCTCGGCCTGTGCGGCGCCGGCCAACAGGATCAGCGCGCCGATCGGCGCGGTTTTGGACAATGCGGCCATGTCGGGCCCTCCTCGCATTCGCAGTTCCACGGGCCGGGCCCGTCGCGCCGGTGACCGGGGCGTCTGGACCGGAGACTAGGCCCCCGTTACGCTGGACGAAAGGTCAAAGCGCGGGGAGGGCGCGATGCAGGGGAAGACGGTACTGATCACCGGGGCCAGCCGCGGCATCGGAGCCGCCGCCGCGCGCGCCTTCGCCGGGGCCGGGGCCCGCGTCGCGCTGCTCGCGCGCAGCGCCGAGGCGCTCTCGGACATCGCCAAGGAGCTGGGCGAGGCCGGTCTCGCCATTCCTTGCGATGTCAGCCGCTACTGGGAGGTCGAGGCGGCGGTCGAGGCCTGCGTCAAGGAGTTCGGGCGACTCGACGTGATGGTCAACAACGCGGGCGCGATCGAGCCGATCGGCGCCATGGGCGGGCTCGACCCCGAGGCCTGGGGCAAGGTGATCGACATCAACCTCAAGGGCGTCTTCAACGGCATGCGCGCGGCGCTGCCGGTGATGCTCGAGCAGGGCGGCGGCACGATCATCACCGTCTCGTCGGGCGCCGCGCATAACGCGGTCGAGGGCTGGTCGGCCTATTGCGCCTCCAAGGCCGGGGCGGCGATGCTGACCCGCTCGCTCGATCTCGAATATCGCGGTCGCGGCATTCGCGCGATGGGGCTGAGCCCCGGTACCGTCGCCACGCAGATGCAGCGCGAGATCAAGGCATCGGGCATCAACGCGGTGAGCCGGCTCGACTGGTCGGTGCACATCCCGCCGGAATGGCCGGCCCGCGCGCTGGTCTGGATGTGCTCCGACAAGGCGCAGGACCAGGTCGGTCAAGAGGTCTCGCTGCGCGACGAAGAGATCCGCCGGCGCATCGGGCTGCGCTGAGAGGGCTCAGCGGCCGCGACGCTTGCCCGGCACCTTCGAGGAGAAGCCCGGCGGCCGCTTCGACACCCATGCGATGAACCTCTCCAGCCGGGGATGCGCGCGCAGCCGCTCCGGCGTGTTGTAGTCGCGCGCCAGCTCGGCTTCGCTCAGCGTCGCGTGGATCTCCTTGTGGCAGATGTGGTGCAGCAGCACCTGCGGCCCATGCGTGCCGCCCTTGAGCTTCGGCACGAGGTGATGCGCGCTTTGCGGCACCCCGGGCGGGATCGGCCGCCGGCACAGCGCGCAGAGCGGATCGGTGCGCGGTGTGGCGACGGACAGGGCCTCGGTCTGGCGTTTCTCGCGGCGGCTTGGCATGGGGAAAAGATGGGGCGCGGCGATGACGTCCTCAAGCGCGGCCTCGGGCCGCAGGTACGAAGGCGGTCCCCGGGGCCGCGGGGAGGCATGGCGTGCGGGCACTGGTGATCGGCGGCGGACCGGCGGGGCTGATGGCGGCCGAGGAGCTGGCGGGCGCGGGTCTCCGGGTGCTGCTGGCCGAGCAGATGCCGACCATGGGGCGCAAGCTGCTGATGGCCGGCAAGTCCGGGCTCAACATGACCAAGGAGGAGCCGCGCGAGGCGTTCGACGCGGCCTATGGCGCGGTGCCCGGGGCGCTGCGGGCGGCGCTGGCCGGATTTGGTCCCGAGGCGGTGCAGGGCTGGGCGCGCGGGCTCGGGCAGGAGGTCTTCACCGGTTCGACGGGCCGCGTCTTTCCCACCGTGATGAAGGCCTCGCCGCTGCTGCGGGCCTGGTTGGCGCGGCTGGCCGGGGCCGGGGTGGAGCTGCGCACCCGCTGGCGCTTCGTGGGCTGGGAGGAAGGCGGGGCCGCGTTCGAGACCCCGGAGGGGCGGCAGGTCGCGCAGGCCGACGTCACGGTGCTGGCGCTGGGCGGGGCAAGCTGGTCGCGGCTGGGCTCCGACGGGGCCTGGGCCACCTTGCTGCCGAACCACGTCGCGCCGTTCGGTCCCGCCAATATGGGCTTCGGCATCGACTGGTCGGCGCATATGCGGCCGCATTTCGGTGCACCGGTCAAGCCGGTGGCGCTGATCGCCGGGGCGCGCCGGGTGCGGGGCGAATGCGTGATCTCGGCGCGCGGGCTCGAGGGCGGCGGCCTCTATGCGGTCTCGGCCGATCTGCGTGACGGCGCGGCGCTGGCGCTCGACCTGCTGCCGGATCTCGACGCCGAGGCGGTGACGCGAAAGCTGGCGCGGCCGCGCGGCAAGGCGAGCCTCGGCAACCACCTGCGCAAGGCGCTGAAGCTCGACCCGGTGCGGCTGGCGCTGCTGCAGGAATTCGCGCGGCCATTGCCGAACGATCCCGACACCTTGGCGGCGCTGATCAAGGCGCTTCCGGTGCCGCTCACCGGGCCGCACCCGCTCGACGAGGCGATCTCGACCGCGGGCGGGCTGCGTTTCGACGCGCTCGACGCGGGCCTGATGCTGCGCGACCGGCCCGGCGTTTTCGCCGCGGGCGAGATGCTCGACTGGGAGGCGCCGACGGGCGGATACCTGCTTACCGCCTGTCTGGCCACCGGACGCCATGCCGGGCGCGCGGCGGCGGCCTGGGCCGGGGCGGGACCCCGCGCCGAGGGCTGAGGCGGGGCCGCGCGCCCGGTCGGCCCGGCTTTCAATTGCACCGAGGCGCGGCTAGGGTGCGGCGAGCGAGCAGGGAGTGCAGCACGACATGACGATCCGAGCGATGCGCCGGGGCGGGGCGGCCAGCCTTGCGGCCCTTCTGGCGGCCGGGGCGGTGAACGCCCAGACGGTGTCCGACAGGGGCCTGAGCTACACGCTTTATGGCACGCCGGGGCTGATCGAGATGCCCTCGGCGCTGAGCGCCAAGGATGGCCAGATCGCCGCGACGATCGGCAATTTCGACGGCCAGACCCGCACCACATTCACCTTCCAGCTGTTGCCGCGCCTCTCGGGCAGCTTCCGCTACAGCCGGATCGAGGATTACAGCCTGCCGGGGCAGCGGGGGCAGGAAGACACCTATTTCGACCGCAGCTTCGACCTGCGCTATCGCTTCAACGACGAGACGGCGGTGATGCCCGCCTTCGCCATCGGCCTGCAGGATTTCCTCGGGACCGGTGCCTATGGGGCGGAGTATCTCGTCGCGACCAAGACCTTCGGCGATACGCTGCGGGTTTCGGCGGGTCTCGGCTGGGGCCGCTTCGGCTCCCATAACGGTTTCGACAACCCGCTGGGCGTGCTTGCCTCGGATTTCGACGAGCGTCCGGATCTAGATTTCGAGGAAGGCGGCACGCTGGCCTTCGACCAGCTGTTCAGGGGCGACGCGGCGCTGTTCGCGGGGCTCGAATACGCCCCGACCGAAAAGCTCACGCTCAAGGCCGAATACTCCTCGGACGCCTATGAGCGCGAGACCGAGCTGGGGCTGATCGATCGCGATTCGCCGCTCAATTTCGGGGCGGTCTACCGGCCGTTGCCCGGCGTCCAGCTCGGCGCGTCCTGGCTCTACGGCTCGGAGCTGGCGCTGACCGGCACCTTCCTGATCGATCCGAGCGAGCGGCCCTATGGCCCCGGTCTCGATCCCGCTCCGGCACCGGTGAAGATCCGCCAGGGCGACGCCCGCGCGGCCCAGAGCTGGAATCGCGCGGCGCTGCCCGAAGCGACGATCGGCACGGCGCTGCAGCAGGCGCTGGCTGCCGAGGGGGTCGAATTGTCCTCGATCCAGCTGTCGGACCGCGCCGTGCGGCTGCGCTATACCAACACCCGCTACCGCGCCGAGGCGCAGGCGATGGGGCGGATCGCGCGGATGCTGAGCATCGGCCTGCCCGATTCGATCGAGAGCTTCACTCTCGAGCCGATGCAGCGCGGCGTGCCGCTTTCCGCCGTGACGCTGAGCCGGTCGGATATCGAGGCCTTCGCCGACACCGCCGGCGGCACCGAGGCGCTGTCCCGGCGCCTCGTGCTCGACGATGCGGGCCCGTCGGTGGGGCTGAAGCCGCTGCCGCGCGTCGATGACCGGTTCTCCTGGGGGCTCGCGCCCTATGCCCGCATCACCGTCTTCGACGGCGACGCGCCGTTCCAGGTCGAACTCGGCGCGCAGGTCACCGCCAGCTACGAGATCACCGACAGCCTCGTCGCCTCGGGCACGCTGCGCCAGCAGCTCTATACCAACCGCGAGGATCCCGAGCTGATCGTGGCCGAGGGCGGCGAGCCCTATCCGGTGCGCCGCAACGCCGCGCTCTACGCCAAGGAAGGCACCACCGGCTTCCGCGACCTGACGCTGGCGCAATACGGACGCCTCGCGCCGGACGTCTATGCCCGCACCACTCTGGGCTACCTCGAGGAAATGTATGGCGGCGTCTCGACCGAGGTGCTGTGGAAGCCCGCCGACAGCCGTCTCGGCCTCGGTGCGGAGGTCAACTACGCGCGGCAGCGCGATTTCGACCTCGGCTTCGGCTTTCAGGATTACGACGTCGTGACGGGCCATGCCTCGGCCTATTACGACTTCGACAACCGCTTCTACGGCCAGATCGATGTCGGCCGCTATCTCGCCGGGGATTGGGGTGCCACCTTCACGCTCGACCGCGAATTCGAGAACGGCTGGAGCGTCGGGGGCTATTTCACCCTGACCGACGTGCCGTTCGAGGATTACGGCGAAGGCTCCTTCGACAAGGGCATCCGGGTGACGATTCCGCTCGATTACGTGGTCGGCAAGCCGACGCGCCGCGAGGCGTCGAGCGCGCTCGCCTCTCTGCAGCGCGATGGCGGCGCCAAGCTGCGCGTGGACGGGCGGCTCTACGAGGTGGTCCGCGACGGCCACCTGAACGATCTCGACGATGGCTGGGGACGGTTCTGGAAATGACGATGCGGATCAGGATGACGGGCGCCCTCACGGCTCTGGCGCTGCTGGCGGGTTGCGGTGGTGGCGCGGGGGTCACCGCGGCGCTGCAAGGTGCGATCGCGCCGCTGGTCGGCACGCAGGCGGCCCCGGCGGGGGCCGCTGCCGCCGCTGCCCCTGCGGATCCCGCGACCTCGCGCCGGGTCGAGATCGCGGCGCTCGGCCTGTCGGGCACGGCGCGGCAGGTGATCGACAACGGTGTCTCGAAGAGCTTTTCGGGACCGGCCGGCTTCACCTACACGCTGCGGGACGGGATGCTGGTCTCGACCCGCGGCCTCGGCCCCGACCTGATGGCCGCCGATGCCCGCCAGAGCCGCGCCGCGCTGCGCGCCGGCGGCGGGCAGGCATTGCGGGTGCACGAGACGCTCGACGGGCTGGATCGAATCGAGCGGGCCGAGTTCAACTGCACCGTGAGCTTGCAAGGGACCGAGGCCGTTAATCTCGGCAATCGTCAGGTGACCGCCCGGCGGTTCGACGAGGAATGCCGAGGCACGGGCCTGATCTTCACGAACTATTATTGGCTTGACGCTGCGGGGGAGATCATTTCGTCACGTCAGTTCATCAGCCAAAGTGTTGCATATTTGCGCAGCAGCGATCTTTAGTTTCGCATTCGGGCCGCGCCACACTGGTCATCCAGCTTGTGTGATACACCTATCTTGGCTATAGCCGACCTAACGCTTTGTTATCAACTGGAGTAGAGACATGCGCCTCACCAAGACCCTCGTCGCCGCCGCCCTCGCCGGCACCATGACCGCCTCTTCGGCTTTCGCCGGTGGCCTGGCCGTCGAGATCGTCGAGCCCCCGGTCGTCGTGGTCGAGCCCGAAGCCGAGCCCCGCGGCACCCTGGCTGGCCCGCTCGGCTTCCTGCTGCCGCTGGCCGCTGTCGCCGGTCTGGTCGCTCTGGCCGCTTCGGACGACTCCTGATTTCAGGACCATCCGGCCTTCGGGCCGGATGCTTGAGACGGCGGGCCTTCGGGTCCGCCGTTTTTCGTTTGGGGTGCCTGCCTTCGCTGCCGATCGGCGGGGCCTGTCGGGGCGGCATTCGCCTGTGCAGGAGGGAATTGATTCCGATCAGCGCTCGGAATCGGGATCAGCGCCGCGCCATCATCGCCAGCCGGATCAGCGCCCGCTCGACCAGCGCCTGCGCCGGCGCCCGGCTTGCCGAGCGCAGCTGCAGGTCGGTCTCGATCAGCAGGCTCACCGCCCGCTCCAGCCGATCGCGGCCCCAGCCCGAGGCCTGACGGGTCATCGCGTCGCGGCGTGGCCCCCAGACCGGCGGCCTGAGCCGCGCGATTCCCTGGCCCGGCCCGCCCGGATCGCTGGCCACGGCGTGCAGCTGCCGGAAATGCCGGAGCGCCATGATGCATAGCGACACCGGCGTGGTGCCCTGCGCGTAGAGGCGGCGCAGCAAGGCCGCGATCTGCGGCGCCCGTCCCTCGGCCACCACCGCGAGCAGGGCGTCGGTCTCGGCCTCGGTGGAGCGGGGTGCGACGGCGGCGATGTCGGCGGCCGTGGTCGGCGTGGCGTCGCCATGCTTGTAGAGGCCGAGCTTTTCCACCGTTTGCCGGAAGGCGCCGGGATCGAGCGCGCGCGACAGCTCCGCGAGCAGCGCCCGCCCGTCGGAATCGGGGTCTGGCACACCGGCCGCGCCGAGCATCGCGGCGATCTCCTCCGCGCCGGGCGGATCGTCGTAGATCCCGATCGAGACGGCGATGGGCTGCGCCTCGAACAGCTTGCGCAGCGCCGATTTCGACGCCAGCTGCCCGGCGGTGGCGATGATCTGCGCGTCTCCGGGGCGCCAGTCCTTCAGCGCCGCGTCGAACAGGCCCGAAAGCCCGTCCGTCGCGCCTTCGACGAAGACCACGCGCGGGCCGGGAAAGAAGCCCTGCGCCTTCACCGCGTCGATCAGGAGCGCGCCCTCGCGGCGCAGATCGGCGGCGGGCAGGCGGGTCAGCCGCATCTCGGCCTCGGCATCGGGCCCGGCGAGTCCGGCGATCACCTCGGCCCGGCGCTGCGCCACGCGCATCGCGTCCTCGCCCCAGATCAGCGCGGCGGCGACCTTGGGGTCGGGCTTGCGGAAGAAGGCCGCAGCGTCGCGCGCCGAGAGCTTCATGGCAGCGCCGGGAGGACCAGCAGCCGGGTCACGATCTGGTCGGCGAGCAGCACCGCCAGCCGCTCGCGCGCATCGCGCTCGGCCGCGTCGGAGGCGACGGTGCCGAGCGTGGCGGAGTAACCCGCGAACTCCTCGACCGCGCCCTCGGCCAGGGCCGGGCCACCCGCGACCGGGCGCAGCGCGTAGCTCGCGCGTCCCAGCAACCGGTAGCGCAGCACCGCGCCATCGGCGCTGATCGCGGCCTGCTCGACCTCTTCGGAGGTCTCGACATCAAGCTCGTAGAGCGGCTCGACCGGCGCGCCGAGCCGGTCCAGCAGCCGGGCACGCAGCAGGTAGCCCGGAAAGCTCGCCGGCGCCTCGACCGCGACCTTGCCACGCAGCCGCGCGGCGTCGTTGCCCGGCCCGTAGGCCGGGGCGAAGCCGCAGCCGCCGAGCGCCAGCGCCCCCAGCAGCAGAGCGCGGCGGCCGGGCTCAGAGAACCACATTGACGATCCGGCCGGGCACCACGATCAGCTTCTTCGGCGCGGACCCGTCGAGCGCCTTCGCCACCGCCTCGTCGGCCAGCACCAGCGCCTCGATCTCGTCCTTGGGCATCGCCTTAGGCACGGTGATCTCGGAGCGGCGCTTGCCGTTGATCTGGATCGGCAGGGTCACGCTGTCCTCGACGAGAAAGCGCTCCTCCGCCACCGGCCAGGGGGCCCGCGCCACGAAGCCTTCGCCGCCGAGCCGGGCCCAGATCTCCTCCGAGAGATGCGGGGTCATCGGCGACATCAGCTGCGCCAGCACCCGGGCCGCGCCGCGCCGGGCCTTGGCCGAGGCGGTGGATTTCGACAGCACCGAGGTGAAGGCATAGAGCTTGGCGATGGCGGCATTGAAGCCGAAGCTCTCGAGCCCCAGCGTCACGTCGCGGATCGTGCGGTGCAGCTGGCGCATGAGGTCCTCGTCCTGCGCCGCATCTCCATCGCCGGCCTCGGCAATCTCGTCGGCGATGCGCCAGACCCGGGCAAGATGCTTGTGCGCGGCCTCGGCGCCGGCGGCGGTCCATTCGACATCGCGCTCGGGCGGGCTGTCGGACAGCACGAACCAGCGTGCGGTGTCGGCGCCGTACTGCGCGAGGATCGCATCCGGGTCCACCACGTTCTTCTTCGACTTCGACATCTTGGCCGAGGGGATGATCTCGACCTTTTCGCCGGTCGCCTTCAGCGCGCCGTTCTCGACCGTCTCGGGCAGGTGGTAGACCGGTCGGCCATTGGCGTCGCGGGTCTGGTAGATCTCGTGCGTCACCATGCCTTGGGTGAAGAGCGCGTTGAACGGCTCGATCGCCTTTTCCGGCAGGTGCCCCGTCACATGCATCGCCCGCGCGAAGAAGCGCGAATAGAGCAGGTGCAGGATCGCGTGCTCGATGCCGCCGATATACTGGTCGACATTCATCCAGTACTCGGCTTCGGCCAGATCGGTCGGCGTCTCGGCGCGCGGGCTGGTGAAGCGGGCGTAGTACCACGAGCTGTCCACGAAGGTGTCCATCGTGTCGGTCTCGCGGCGCGCATCCTTGCCGCAGCGCGGGCAGGGGACGTCGCGCCACGTGGCATGCCGATCGAGCGGGTTGCCCGGCACGTCGAAGCTCACGTCGTCGGGCAGGCGGACCGGCAGGTTCTCCTTCTTCTCGGGCACCGCGCCGCAATCGGCGCAGTGCACGATCGGAATCGGGCAACCCCAGTAACGCTGGCGGCTCAGGCCCCAGTCGCGCAGGCGGAAGCGCGTCACCCCGCGGCCGACGCCGTGCTCTTCGCAAAACGCGATGGCCGCGTCGATCGCCTGCTCGCCGGTCTGCTCGGTCTCGCCGGCGAAACCCTTGATGTAGATCACCGGCTCGGTCTTGGGCGGCACGAAGGCCGGGCCACCATCCTCGGCCAGCGCCTGTCCGTTATCCTTGACCGGGGCGAAGGTCGAGATCACCGGCAGGTCGTATTTGCGCGCGAAGTCGAGGTCGCGCTGGTCGTGGCCGGGGCAGCCGAAGATCGCGCCGGTGCCGTAATCCATCAGCACGAAATTGGCGATCCACACGGGAAGCTCGCGGCCCTGATCAAACGGGTGCCGCGCCGTGAGCCCGGTGTCGAAGCCCAGCTTCTCGCCGGTCTCCAGCGCTTCCTCGGTGGTGCCGCCCTTGCGCGCCTCGGCACAGAAGGCCGCCACGTCCTCGCGGTCGCGCTCCAGCGCCCGCGCCAGCGGGTGATCGGGCGAGATGCCGATGAAGCTCGCGCCAAGCAGCGTGTCGGGGCGGGTGGTGTAGACCTCGATCCGGTCATGGCCATGCGTGGGCTCGGTCAGGCCGAAGGCCATCTCGAGGCCGCGCGAGCGGCCGATCCAGTTGGCCTGCATCAGCTTGACCTTGGCGGGCCAGTCGTCGAGCCCGTCCAGCGCCGCCAGCAGCTCGTCGGAATATTCGGAAATCTTGAAGAACCACTGGGTCAGCTCGCGCCGCTCGACCTCGGCGCCCGAGCGCCAGCCCTTGCCGTCGATCACCTGCTCGTTCGCCAGAACGGTCATGTCGACCGGGTCCCAGTTCACCACCGCGTTCTTGCGGTAGACGAGGCCCTTTTCGAGCATGTCGATGAACAGCGCCTGCTGCTGGCCGTAATATTCCGGGTCGCAGGTCGCGAATTCGCGGCTCCAGTCGATCGAGAGACCCAGCGGCTTCATCTGCGCGCGCATGTCGGCGATGTTGTTGTAGGTCCATTCCTTCGGGTGCCCGCCCGAGGCCATGGCGGCGTTCTCGGCGGGCATGCCGAAGGCATCCCAGCCCATCGGGTGCAGCACGTTGTGGCCCGTCGCCACCTTGTGGCGCGCGATCACGTCGCCCATCGTATAGTTGCGCACATGGCCCATGTGGATCCGCCCCGAGGGGTAGGGGAACATCTCGAGCACGTAGTATTTCGGACGGCTCTCGTCGCGCCGCGCGGTGAAGAGGCCGGCCTCGTCCCAGGCGGCCTGCCATTTGGCTTCGATCTCGGCGGCGGTGTAGCGCGACATGTTGGGTGTCCCTCGGATGGTCTGGCACGTCTTGGGTGCGGGTCTGCAAGGGGGCGTTCCGGCCCGCTGGCGGTGATACTGCACATCGCGCGGACGTGCCACTCCCACGAGCCCCCGATTGCTCCCGCCGGATGCGGGCCCCGCAAAAGCGAAGGGCGGCTCCAATGGAGCCGCCCTTGCCTGAAGTTGTGATCCGGTCGGATCAGAACTCGAAGGAGACCTCGACGGTCGTGCCTTCCTGGTACTCGGGATCGCCGATCTCGTCCTCGGAGTCGTCGTTGTCGTCTTCGCCGTAGGAGACGAGCAGCTGGGCGCCTTCGGCCAGCTCGTAGGTGGCGGCGACGTAGTAGTCGTCACCCGCGTCAGCGACACCGGCGTAGAAGTTCAGGCCCTGGCCCATGTCGTAGCCGGCTTCGATCGCCCAGTCGTCGTCGCCGCCGACTTCTTCGTAGGCGGTGGAGACGGTGAGCGCGCCCGAGACGTAGTCCACGGCGACGCCGTAGCCGTCATCCTGGTCCGACTCGGCCACGTAGAAGGCGCCGAGCGTGACGGGGCCGACCGGGAAGGCGACCTCGATGCCGGTCGAGTCTTCGGCGTCACCGGTCACCGCATCCTCTTCGCGAGCATAGGCGACGTCGACATCGGCGCCCGCGAAGGCGGTGCCGACCGAGATGCCGAAGATCTCGTTCGGGTTGTAGTCGCCGTTGTCGATGTCGGCGGCTTCGGAGAAGTCGGTCTCTTTCTCCTGGTAGGCAGCGCTCATCTCGAACGCGCCGAAGGAGCCAGCCACGCCGACCGAGTACTGGTCGAGGGTGTCGCCGACCGGCTCGATGTTGCCGTCGGTGGTGTCGTCCACGAGGCCCGAGATGGAGACGTCGAAGCCATAGGCCATGAAGTCGCCGCGCAGCACGGTCTCGCCATCAGTCTCGGAGAAGCCGTCATGCGCCATTTCCGACACGCCGTCCCAGCGCAGGTTGGCAGCCATGTCGGTGTCGCCGAAGAACAGGCCGGCGGTCTCGGAGGTCAGCGACAGCACGTAGCCTTCGGCGAAGATGTCGCCTTCGAGCTGGTTGTCGACGACGTCGGAGGTGACGGTCGCAGCGGCGACGAGGCCGTTGTCGAGCTCCTGGGTGAAGGTGATGCCGAGCTCGGCATCCCAGTAGAAGCCGTCATCGTCGTCGGTTTCGGAAACGGACTCGGTGTCGTTGTAGCCGAGAGCGGCTTCACCGTTGAAGCTGATTTCAGCGGCGGCGGCGCCGGCAAAGGCCACGATCGAGGCCGAGGCGAGCAGGATGCGTTTCATGGATTTCCCTCGTGTTTGCATTCCCGAGAATGCCAGTCGAGCCAGCATTGGAGGTTTCATTGCGCACCAGACGCTTCACACTCAAGGAGTTTGGCCCCCCCTCCCGGTGCTGCCCGAAAATTGATGCAACGGGGTCACACACATGTCAGACACCCGCTCGGAACCAAACAGGAGAAGCCCATGTCGCTCGACCGGATCCGTCGAAGCATCGCCGAGGCGGCCCGCGCGGCCGGTCGTGACCCCGCCGACATCACGCTCGTCGCGGTCTCCAAGATGCAGCCCGAGTCGCGGGTGCTGCCGGTGCTCGAGGCTGGGCAGAGGGTCTTCGGCGAGAACCGGGTGCAGGAGGCGCAGTCGCGCTGGGGGGCGCTGGCGCCGCGCTTTCCGGGAACCGAGCTGCACATCATCGGCCCGCTGCAGACCAACAAGGCGCGCGCCGCGATGGAGATCGCCCATGCGATCCACTCGCTCGACCGGCCCCGACTCGCCGAGACGCTGGCGCGGCTCGCACAGGAACTGGGCCGCTGTCCCCAGCTCTTCGTGCAGGTCAACACCGGCGAGGAGCCGCAGAAGGCCGGGGTGCTGCCCGCCGAGACCGAGGGGTTCGTGGCGCGCTGCCGCGACCTCGACCTGCCGGTGGTCGGGCTGATGTGCATTCCGCCCGCCGAGGAGGACCCCGCGCCGCATTTCGACATGCTGCGCGAGATGGCCGCGCGCAACGGTCTCGCGGGGCTTTCGATGGGGATGAGCGGCGACTTCGAGGCCGCGATCGCGAGGGGCGCCACCCATGTGCGGGTGGGCTCGGCGATCTTCGGCGCGCGCGACTAGGGGCGACCAGGGCGGGCTCTGCCCGGGTTTAGGCGGGGGCGGCGATCGGGGCCCGGGCCTCGCGGATCGGCAGGTGCACGATCGCCGAGAGCGCTCCGACGCCGACGCCGACCCACCACACCGCCTCGTAATTGCCGTAGATGTCGTACATCCGCCCGCCGAGCCAGACGCCCAAGAAGCTGCCCAGCTGGTGGCTGAAGAACACGATGCCGTAGAGCGTGCCCATGTAGCGCAGCCCGTAGAGATGCGCGACGAGGCCGGAGGTGAGCGGCACCGTGGCGAGCCACAGGCTGCCCATCACGCCCGAGAAGATCAGCACCGTCGCCGGCGTCATCGGCGTCAGGATGAACCACGCCGCCGCCAGCGTCCGACCGGTATAGATCCCGGCCAGCAGGTACTTGCGGCTGTAGCGCTTGCCGGCCCAGCCCGCCGCGATGGTGCCCGCGATGTTGGCCAGCCCGATCAGCGAGATCGCCACCGCGCCGAGGCCGGCGGTCGTGGTGATGCCCAGCGAGGCCAGCACGCCGCCGGCGGCGATCGGCGCGCAGATCTCGGTCACGAAGGCCGGGAAATGCGCGGTGATGAAGGCCAGCTGGTAGCCGCAGGAGAAGAAGCCGATGAAGATCAGCGCATAGGAAGGGTCCCGCGCGGCGCGGCCCAGCACGCGGGCCATGCTCTCCTGCAGCTCTGCAGTCGAGGCGGGGGCGGGAGAGCGCATCATCGGCAGGGTCAGCAAGCTGGCGAGAATCAGCCCGGCGAAGACGAGGAAGACCGACTGCCAGGTCATGTAGCCCAGCAGGATCTCGGCCATCGGCGCCCCGAAGACCTGCCCCGCCGATCCCGCCGCCGTCGCCACCGCGAGCGCCATCGAGCGATTCTCGTCCGATGCGGCGCGGCCCACCACGGCGAGGATCACCCCGAAGCCGGTGCCGGCGATACCGAAGCCCACCAGGATCTCCAGAAGCTGGTGCTGGATCGGCAGGGTCGCGCCCGCCGACAGGATCAGGCCGGCGGCATAGGCCAGAGCGCCCAGCACGATCGCCTTGCGGTCGCCGACCTTCTCGGCCATCGCCGCGAAGAGCGGCTGGCCGATTCCCCAGGCAAGGTTCTGGATCGCGATGGCGAGCGAAAACTCGGCCCGCGGCCAGCCGAACTCCTCGGCGATGGGGATCTGAAACACGCCGAAGCTCGCACGGATGGCGAAGCCCGCCATCACGATGATGCAACCGGCGATCAGGACGGGGGAGAAGAGCGGCTGACGTGTCATGCGCGATCTAGGCGCCGCCGACGCCGCGGTGTCAATCTCTGGCGTTTCGCGGGCGGCAGCGCCGGGTTTTGCGTATTTGGGGAACAAAGTTGCCCAAGATCAGGGGCGGGGGGCGGCGTCCCACAAATAGAGCAGGTCGGTGATCTCCGCGGCCCCGATCCGCTCGGGCCGGCGCTCGGCCAGTCGCGCGCCCGTGGCCTCGTAGAATCGGCTGGCGCGGTCATTGCCGCCCAACACCAGCGCGGATAGCCGCCCCGGCGCGGGGCCGGGTGCCGCGGCAAGGAGTGCGCGACCGAGGCCCCGGCCCTGCGCGGCGCGGGTGATGTAGAGGGCATGAAGCTCGTCTGGATAGCCGCGCGCCGCGAGCGCCGCCTCGCGCTGCGGGCCGATCTGCGCGAAGCCCGCCCCCGGCGCGATCACGATGCGGCTGCCGCCTCGGGCGATTTGCCCATGCCATTGCCGCTGCCGAAAGTCGCGGTCGAAGCGCGCGATCTCTTCCGCGGGCAGCAGCCCGGGATAGGTTTCGGCCCAGCAGGTCACGTGCAGGTCGGCCAGTTCGGGCGCGTCGCTGGGTCGGGCGGTGCGGATCTCCATGGCCGCGACCCTCGCGCGCGCGGCGCCGCTTTGCAATGCGCCGGGCGGCAGCTATGTCGCCATCCCATGAGCATCGAAGACGCCTACCGCGCCCGCATCGAGCGGGGCGCGCTGAAACCCGACCCGGCGCAAGAAGCCGTGCTGCCCGCGCTCGACCGCGTGACCCGCGACCTCGCGCGCCAGCCCGAGCCGCAGCGCGGCGGCTGGTTCCGAAAGCCCAAACCCCCGGAGCCGGTGAAGGGGCTGTACCTCTGGGGCGGGGTCGGGCGCGGCAAGTCGATGCTGATGGACCTGCTCTACGAGGAGATCGACCTGCCCAAGGCGCGCTGGCACTTCCATGCCTTCATGCAGCGGGTCCACGCCGACATGAACAAGGCCCGTGCGCAGGGCGCCGACGACGCCATCGCGCCGGTGGCCGAGGGGCTGGCGGGCGAGCTGCGGTTCCTCGCCTTCGACGAGATGCAGATCACCGACATCACCGATGCGATGATCGTCGGTCGACTGTTCGAGAAGCTGTTCGAGCAGGGCGTCACCATCGTCACCACCTCGAACCGGGTGCCGGACGACCTCTACAAGGACGGGCTGAACCGCCAGCTGTTCCTGCCGTTCATCGACAAGTTGAAGGCGCGGATGGAGGTGCTGGAACTGGAAAGCCCCGTCGATCATCGGCAGGGGCGGCTCAAGGGCTCGGAAAGCTGGATCATGCCCAATGATTCGAGCGCGCGCGCGAAGCTCGACGCGATCTGGGCGGATCTGGCGGGCGCGCCGGGGGGCGAGCCGCTCGTGCTGCGCGTGTCAGGGCGCGAGGTGACCGTGCCGGAATACCGCAACGGCATCGCGCGGGCGGGATTTCACGAGCTGTGCGGCCGGCCTCTCGGCGCGGCCGACTACCTCGCGCTCGCCGAAGCGGTGAAGATGCTGATGATCGACGGCGTCCCTCGGCTGTCGCGCTCGAACTTCAACGAGGCGAAGCGATTCGTGACGCTGATCGACGCGCTCTACGAGGCGAAGACCCGTCTCGTGGCCTCGGCAGCGGCGGCGCCCGCCTATCTCTATGTCGAGGGCGAGGGCAGCTTCGAATTCGAACGCACCGCGAGCCGGCTCGAAGAAATGCAGAGCGAGGATTGGGGGCGCGTCTGATGCAGTATGAAGGGGGCCGTTTCCCCTGACCCCCTTCCTCACTGCCCGTAAACCTGCCAAAGTCCCGATCTTTCCTGCCGAGATCTTCGGTTCGTTCCCCTGCATTCAAAATCCTGAATTGACCGGTGTGGGTCAACCGAAGGGCGTAGTTTCGTAACGTCGTTAACTTTTTGCGGGATGATGATCGCGTCTCGCATATTGACGCAAATCGGCAGGTTCGCTGTGCCATCCTTGGGCGCAACTGCCTGTATTCATGGCAAAGTCGGCTCTCGCTGGCGCATAGACAGCACCATCGGCGCGTCGCAGTCGGGCGAGACCGGCGCGGTTGAGGCGATGAGCGGCGTCCACCATGGAATCGTCGATTCGGACACGAATCGGTTGTCGACGCAGACATCCTGCCCGGCATTGCCGGCATTGAAGCCGAAGCCCGGATCGCCGCAATTCGCGACGCCGCCATCGGCGTTCCAGGCCTGGAACACGCCGATTCCCGGCATCGGAAACCGCATGTCGCGCGGGTCGAAGCTCAGCAGCCAAGTGGTCTCGGGGGTGAGCGCGTCGAGGCTCCAGCCGCCGATTCGCACGCCGCCCTGCCAGCCGGTGATCTCGAAATGGGTCAGATCGGACTCGGTGACGCGCGCTGCCTGCAACAGGGCGTCCGGAAACCGCATGGTGCCGGTCATGCTGTAGCCCGAGGCACCGCGCCAGCAGAAATGCAGCTCCACCCCCTGCGCGGGTCCGGCGGCCAGCGCCGCGAGAAGCGCCGGCCAAAGCCTCATCCGTTGTCGCGCAACACGTGGCCCGCCAGGTAGAGCGAGCCGCAGATCAGGATGCGCGCGCCCGGTTCCCGCGCGGTGATGGCGCGGATCGCCGCGGCCACGTCATCGGCCTCTGCCACCTGTGCGAAACCCGCCATGCGGGCGGCGGCGGCGGTCTCGGCGGCGGGAATGGTGTTGACCTCCCCGGGGATCGAGACCGCCTGAAGGCTTTGCGCCACCTCGGCCAAGGGGCGCAGATAGCCCGCGATATCCTTGGTGTTGAGCATGCCACAGACGAGATGCGTCGCGCGCTCGGGCAGGTCGCGCAGCGTCCGTGCCAGCATCGTGCCCGCCGCCGGGTTGTGGCCGCCATCGAGCCACAGCTCGGCCGTCCCTGCGAGATCCGCCAGCGGGCCGCGACCCAGCTTCTGCATCCGGGCGGGCCACTGGGCGCGGGTCGCGGCCTCGCAGGCAGCCTCGTCGCGGCCCAGCGCCCGCAGCGCCGCGATGGCGGTGCCTGCGTTCACCAGCTGATGCGGACCGCGCAGGGTGGGCAGCGGCAGGTCCAGAAGACCGCGCTCGTCTTGGTAGATCAGGCGGCCGCGCTCGGTCGTGACATGCCAGTGCTGGCCATGCGCCAGAAGCGGCACGCCGAGCCGCGCTGCCCTTGCCTCGATCACCTCGAGCGCGGCCTCGTGCTGCGGTGCCACCACGCAGGGCACGCCGCGCTTGAGGATGCCGGCCTTCTCGCCCGCGATCTCTTCGAGCGTCTCGCCCAGATACTGCTGGTGGTCTAGATCGACGGGGGTGATGACGGTGAGCGCCGGGCGCTCGACCACATTGGTCGCGTCGAGGCGGCCGCCGAGGCCGGTCTCGAGCAGCGTCCACTCGGCCGGGTTCTCGGCAAAGGCCAGGAGCGCCGCCGCCGTGGTGATCTCGAAATAGGTGATCGGGTCGGGGCCGTTCGCCGCGTGGGTGCGGTCCAGCAGATCGGTCAGCGCCGGCTCGGAGATCAGCTCGCCCGCGAGGCGGATTCGTTCGTGAAACCGGGCCAGATGCGGCGAGGTATAGGCGTGGACGCGGTCGCCCGACGCCTCGAGCCCGGCGCGGATCATCGCCTGGGTCGAGCCCTTGCCGTTGGTCCCGGCGAGATGGATCACCGGGGGCAGCCGCCGCTCGGGATGGTCCAGCGCCGCCAGCAGCCGCCACACCCGGTCGAGCGTCAGGTCGATGACCTTGGGGTGCAGCGTCATCATCCGCGCGAGGATCGCGTCGGATCCGGGCGCGGCGCTCATTTCTTCGACGTCTCCGCCTTCTTGACGGGGGCGGGCTTTGCGGCCGGGGTTTCGACCGGCTTGTCCTGCGCCGCCTCGGCATCCTTGGCCGCCGCCGGTTCCGGCGTGGCCGGGGCGGGCAGATCGCCCATCACGGCGGGCTCCAGCCCCATCAGCATCCGGGTGATGCCGATCAGCTCCTCGCGCAGCTTGCCGCGCGCCGTCACCCGGTCCAGCATGCCGTGGTCGAGCAGGTACTCGGCGCGCTGGAATCCCTCGGGCAGCTTCTCGCGGATCGTCTGCTCGATCACGCGCGGACCGGCAAAGCAGATCAGCGCGTTCGGCTCGGCGATCTGCACGTCGCCCAGCATCGCGTAGGAGGCGGTGACGCCGCCGGTGGTCGGGTGCGTCAGCACCACGATATAGGGCAGCCCGGCTTCCTTGAGCATCTCCACCGCGACCGTGGTGCGTGGCATCTGCATCAGGCTGAGAATCCCCTCCTGCATGCGCGCGCCGCCGGCGGCGGAGAAGAGCACCAGCGGGCATTTCAGCTTCACCGCGCGTTCGGCCGCCGCGATGATCGCGTTGCCGACATACATGCCCATCGACCCCGCCATGAAGGAGAAGTCCTGACCGGCGGCGACGATCTTGGTGCGACCGATCTCGCCCTCGGCCACCAGCATCGCCTCCTTCTCGGAGGTCTTGCGGCGGGCTTCCTTGATCCGGTCGACATATTTCTTCTGGTCGCGGAAGTTGAGCGGATCGGCGATCGGCTCGGGCACCGTCACCTCCGTGAAGACGCCGCCGTCGAACAGCGCCTTGAACCGGTCGCGTGGCGTGATCGCCATGTGGTGTTCGCAGTTGGTGCAGACGTTGAGATTGTCCGCCAACTCGCGGTGGAACAGCATCGTCCCGCACTCGTCGCACTTGGTCCACAGGTTCTCGGGCACTTCGCGGCGCGAGAAGATCGAGTTGATCCGCGGACGGACGTAGTTGGAAATCCAGTTCATCTTGCAGCTCCGGGCGCGTCGGGTCGAGACGGAGATACGCCCCGCGACGTCGGAATGCAATTCGGCCCGCTGCCGCGTTACCGAAGCAGGGCCCGGCCCGGGAGGGGGTTTGCGGATCTGTCCCGAAAGCGCAGGCCGCTGGGGCCTTCGTTGCGGGTTTCGGGTGGAAAATGCGCGGATTGTGCCGCCTTGCCGCCTCGGGGAGGGTCATCGCGGCTTGCCGTTGCGGCGGGGCCTGTCTATCCCTTGCCACCAGCCAACTCCGGGAAGGGACAGCCCCATGACCAACGCCCGTTTCGACAAGACGAAACTGCCCAGCCGCCACGTGACCGAAGGGCCCGAGCGCGCCCCGCACCGGAGCTACTTCTATGCCATGGGCATCTCGGAAGAAGAGATCCACCAGCCCTGGGTCGGCGTCGCCACCTGCTGGAACGAGGCCGCGCCCTGCAACATCGCGCTGAACCGGCAGGCGCAGTCGGTGAAGATGGGCGTGAAGAAGGGCGGCGGCACGCCGCGCGAGTTCACCACGATCACCGTCACCGACGGCATCGCGATGGGCCACGAGGGCATGCGCTCCTCGCTCGCCTCGCGCGACGCGATCGCCGACACGGTCGAGCTGACCATGCGCGGCCATTGCTACGACGCGCTGGTGGGCCTCGCGGGCTGCGACAAGTCGCTGCCGGGGATGATGATGGCGATGGTGCGGCTGAACGTGCCGTCGGTGTTCATCTATGGCGGTTCGATCCTGCCGGGCAAGCTCAATGGCAAGGATGTCGTCGTGCAGGACGTGTTCGAGGCGGTGGGCCAGCACGCCGCCGGCAACATGTCGGATGCCGAGCTCGCGATCCTCGAGCGCGTGGCCTGCCCCTCGGCGGGCGCCTGCGGCGGCCAGTACACCGCCAACACCATGGCCTGCGTCTCCGAAGCCATCGGCCTCGCGCTGCTGAACTCCTCGGGCGCGCCCGCGCCTTACGAGAGCCGCGACCAGTATGGCGATTTCTCCGGCCAGGCCGTCATGAACCTGATCGAGAAGAACATCCGCGCCCGTGACATCGTCACCCGCCAGAGCCTCGAGAACGCGGCGCGCGTGGTGGCCTGCACCGGCGGTTCGACCAATGCCGGCCTGCACCTGCCGGCCATCGCGCATGAGGCGGGGATCGATTTCGACCTGCTCGACATCTGCGACATCTTCCGCGACACGCCCTATTTCGTGAACCTGCGGCCGGGCGGCGAATACGTCGCCAAGGACCTGCACGAGGCGGGCGGCGTGCCGGTGGTGATGAAGGAGCTGCGCAAGTCGGGGCTGCTGCACGAGGACTGCATCACCGCCTCGGGGCGCTCTCTTGGCGAGGAACTCGACCGCATCGACCGCGAGGCCGATGGCCGGGTGATCCACACCGTCGCCAGCCCGATCACGCCGACCGGCGGCGTCGTCGGCCTCAAGGGCAACCTCGCGCCCGATGGCGCCATCGTGAAGGTCGCGGGCATGGCCAAAGAGGATCAGGTCTTCACCGGCCCGGCCCGCGTCTTCGAATGCGAGGAAGAGGCCTTCGAGGCGGTGCGCAAGCGCGAATACGCAGAGGGCGACGTGATCGTGATCCGCAACGAGGGCCCGGCGGGCGGCCCCGGCATGCGCGAGATGCTCTCGACCACTGCCGCGCTCTCGGGGCAGGGCATGGGCAAGAAGGTGGCGCTGATCACCGATGGCCGCTTCTCGGGCGCGACCCGCGGCTTCTGCGTCGGTCATGTCGGCCCCGAGGCCGCGCATGGCGGTCCGATCGCGCTGGTCAGGACCGGCGACGTGATCACCATCGACGCGATCAAGGGCGAGATCTCGGTCGACCTGTCGGATGCCGAGCTGGCCGAGCGCAAGGGCGCGTGGAAAGGCCCGCGCACCAACGACTACACCGCCGGCGCACTGTGGAAATACGCGCAGCTCGTGGGTTCGGCCCGCAAGGGTGCGGTGACGCATCCCGGCGCGCAGGGCGAAAGCCACGTCTACATGGACCAGTGAGACGGTTCGGCCTGCCTTGGCGGGCCGGAGCTGGCCGTCCGATCCGCACACCCTTCGGGGCGGCGGCGCGGGCGGCCTCGCCTTTGCGCCAGCCCGGCGCGGATTGGGCCTGGCGGCCCGGGCCGTGGGGCGGGGCGGTGGGTTCGACCGACCCGGTCGCGAACGCCACCGACCTCGGTTGCAATGTGCGGCTGTTCCACGATGCGGCGCAGGGAGAGGTCTGGCTTGATCGCGGCACGGACGATACCGGCGCGATGCATCCGCTGCAGCTTGGTCTCGACGGCTTCGACGGCGGTTTCCTCAGCCTTGCCATTGCCCTGCCCAAGGGCGCACTGGCGGGGCTGGAGCGGCGCCATCTGCTGGGCCTCGACCTCGCATGGACAGCGCGGGACATGCCGCGCGCCTATGCCCGTCTCAACCTGAAGCAGGGGCCCAACAGCGAAACGCTGCTACGCGATTTACCTCGGGACGGAGTGAGCGGCACCGAGTTCGATCTCTGGCCGCTCGGGATCGAGCCCGAGCGGGTGGATACGGGCTGGATCGACCTGATTTTCGAGGCACCGCTGCCGACGCGGATCGAGATCCGCGATCTGGTGGTGGCGCGCAGGCCCCGCGCCGGGCTCTGAGCCGCGAGGTTGACGCCGCGTCGATGGTGACGCGCGCGTCAAGCGCCGCCAATCTCCGGCCACCAGGGAGGCCCGACATGTCCGCATATCCGACGCTGCTATCGCCGATCGACCTCGGGCCGCTCCGCCTGCCCAACCGGGTGATGATGGGCTCCATGCATACCGGGCTCGAGGAGACCGGCGACTGGGACCGGGTCGCGGCCTTCTACGCGGCCCGCGCCCGTGGTGGCGCGGGGCTGATGGTGACGGGCGGCATGGCGCCCAACCGCGAGGGCGGCGTCTATCACGGCGCGGCCGGGCTCTTTAGCGAAGAGGACATCGCGAACCATGCCCGGGTCACCGGTGCGGTTCACGAGGCGGGGGGGCGCATCGCCATGCAGATCCTGCATGCGGGCCGCTATGCCTATTCCAAGCACTGCGTCGCGCCGTCGGCGATCCGGGCCCCGATCAGCGCCTTTACCCCCAACGCGCTCGACGAGGCGGGGATCGAGAAACAGATCGCCGACATAGCCACCGCCGCCGCCCGCTCGGTCGAGGCGGGCTATGACGGGGTCGAGGTGATGGGCTCGGAGGGCTATTTCCTCAACCAGTTCCTCGCGCCGCGCACCAATCGCCGCGAGGATCGCTGGGGCGGCAGTCTCGAGAACCGGATGCGCCTGCCGGTCGAGGTGGTGCGCCGGGTCCGCGCCGCGCTGGGCCCCGAAAAACTGCTGATTTACCGCATCTCGCTGATCGATCTGGTGCCGGAGGGGCAGGACTGGTCCGAGATCGTGGCTCTGGCCCATGCCGTGATCGAGGCGGGTGCCGACGTGCTCAACACCGGCATCGGCTGGCACGAGGCGCGGGTGCCGACCATCGTGACCTCCGTGCCGCGCGCCGCCTTCGCGCATCTGACCGCGAAGCTGCGCGCGGAGGTCGCGGTGCCGGTCATCGCCTCGAACCGGATCAACACGCCCGAGGTGGCCGAGACGATTCTCGCCGAGAGCCAGGCCGACATGATTTCCATGGCGCGTCCCTTCCTCGCCGATCCGGATTTCGTCGCCAAGGCGGCGCGGGGCGAGGCCGCGCGCATCGCGCCCTGCATCGCCTGCAACCAGGCCTGTCTCGATCACACCTTCTCGGGCAAGCTGTCGTCCTGCCTCGTCAATCCGCGCGCCTGCCACGAGACCGAGCTGGTGCTGGAGCCGGTCACGACCCCGCGCCGCATCGCGGTGGTCGGCGCCGGGCCGGCGGGGCTCTCGGCGGCGCTGGCCGCGACCGAGCGGGGGCACGCGGTGACGCTGTTCGACAGGGCGGAGCGGATCGGCGGGCAGCTGCATTACGCCGCCGCGATCCCCGGCAAGGAGGAGTTCCGCGGCCTGATCGACTGGTTCGAGACGGAAGTGGCCGCCAGCGCGGTCGATCTGCGCCTCGGCCACGCGCCGAGCGCCGCGGAACTGGCTGACTTCGACGCGGTGATCGTCGCCACCGGCGTGCGACCGCGTGATCCGGGCATCCCCGGGCAGGAGGGGGACAACGTGATCTCCTATGCTGACCTGCTGTCGGGGCGGGTGCAGGCGGGGCCGCGAGTCGCCGTGGTCGGCGCGGGCGGCATCGGCTTCGACGTGGCCGAGTATCTGGTGACCGGGCACAGCACCACCATCGACCCGCCCGCCTGGCGCGCCGAATGGGGCGTGGCCGATCCCTCGGTCGCGCGCGGCGGCCTCGCCCCCGAGGGGCCGCGCCCCGATCCGGCGATCCGCAAGGTGACACTGCTGCAGCGCAAGGCCGAGAAGCTGGGCAAGCGGCTTGGCAAGACCACCGGCTGGGTGCATCGCGCGGGCCTGCAGATGCGCGCCGTCGAGATGCTGGGCGGTGTGAGCTACGAGCGGATCGACGCGCAGGGGCTGCATGTCACCACCCCCGAGGGGCCGCGGCTGATCGAGGCCGACACCATCGTGCTCTGCGCGGGTCAGGAGAGCGAGCGGAGGCTGGCCGAAGCCCTGCGCGACAGTGGCGTGGAGGCGCACCTGATCGGCGGCGCGGATGTCGCGGCCGAGCTCGATGCCAAGCGCGCGATCGATCAGGGCACGCGGCTCGCCGCCAGGCTCTAGTTGTTTCCGCCTGCGCATCGGTCGCGCCCAAACCGCTATATTGTCAGGGCACGGACCAATTCATGCCCGAATCCTCCCTCATCCATGGGGTCGACCGAAACGAACAGCGTGGAGAACGGCCATGGACAGGCTGACCGAGATGGAGGCCTTCGCCACCGTGGTGGACCAAGGCGGGTTCACCGATGCGGCGCGCAAGATGGGCATCTCCAAGTCCGCGGTGTCCAAGCATGTCTCCTCGCTCGAGGCGCGGCTGGGCGCGCGGCTCTTGAACCGCACCACGCGACGCGTCTCTCCGACCGAGATCGGCCTGGCCTATTACGACCGCGCTCGGCGCGTGCTCAACGACGCGGGCGAGGCCGACGCGCTGGTCACCTCGATGCAATCGGCGCCATCGGGCCTGCTGCGGATCTCGGTGGCCACCGATTTCGGGGTCAATCACCTGAGCCCGGTGCTCGGCGATTTCCTTCAGGAATTTCCCGACATCACCGTCAACATGGTTCTCAACAACCGCTTCGTGGAGCTGATCTCCGAGGGTTTCGACATGGCGGTGCGGATCGGCGAGCTGGAGGACAGCACGCTGCGCGCCCGCAAGCTCACCGAGACCTCCAAGAAGATGATCGCCTCCCCCGCCTATTTCGAGCGATATGGCCGCCCCGCGCGGATCGACGACCTGAACGAGCACAAGCTGCTCCATTACTCGAACGCCGCCAATGGCGCGGTGTGGAAGCTCACCGCCCCCTCCGGGGAAAAGCGGCAGGTGCGTACAGCGGGCTGGCTCACCGTCAATGACGGGCAATCGCTGCTTAATGCCTGCATCGGCGGGCTCGGCATCGCCTATCTGCCGTCCTTCCTCTACGCGGACGCGCTGCGAAAGGGTCTCGTGGAAGAGGCGATCCCGGACCTGCCGACCGAGACGCAGGGCATCTACGCGGTCTACCCGCCGGGTCGCTTCACCCAGCCCAAGGTCCGCGCCTTCATCGATTTCCTGGTCGAGGCCTTCGCCGAGAAGGGCCCCGACACCTGGTAGCCCCGAAAGCGGACCTGCATCCCGCTTTCGACCTCGCGGCCCCCTCGGGGGTCGCATTTTTTCATCCGTGGCCGATCGCGCAGGCGCCATCGCAGGCATGCGCCGCGCATTCCATCTCCAGCGTCACGTGGCAGATGCCGTAGCGTTCCCCTAGGGCGCGCTTCACCCGCGCCTTGATCGCGTCGGCCTCGCCCCAGCGCCCTTGCGGCACCGCGACATGCGCATCGAGCGCGGGCGTATTCTCCTGCATCTGCCACAGATGCACGTGGTGGACCGAGGCGACGCCGTCGATGCCGCGCAGGTGGTCGAGCACGGCCGCCGTGTCGAGATCGGGCGGCGCGCCGAGCATCAGGATGCGGATCACGCCGCCGATCTGCCCCAGCGACATCCACAGGATGTAGCCGGCGATCGCCAGCGTCACCGCCGGATCGACCCAGACCCAGCCGAAGACCAGCACCGCGACGCCCGCCACGATCACCGCGACCGAGCCCAGCGCATCGGCGAGGTTGTGCGCGAATGCGGCGCGGATGTTCACGCTGTCCCTGGACATCGCGTAGGTCAGGGCGGCGGTGACGAGATCGACCACCAGCGCCAGCCCGGCGACCCAGATCATGATCCAGCCGATGACCGGCTCGGGAGCGAAGATGCGCGCGATCGCCTCGTAGCCGAGATAGAGCCCGATCAGGATCAGCGTGGTGTAGTTGACCAGCGCCGCCACCACCTCGGCCCGGCCATAGCCGAAGGTCATCTCCGCATCCGCGGGACGCCGGGCGATGCGGCGGGCCGCAAGGGCGATGCCGAGCGAGACCGCGTCCGAGAGGTTGTGCAGCGCGTCGGCGATCAGCGCGAGGCTGCCCGATACGAGACCGCCCACGATCTGCGCCAGCGTCAGCGCGAGGTTGACCGCGATCGCGCCGCCGACCCGCCAGTCGCCGGCCTCCGGGTCGATATGGTGGTGATGGTGGCCGTGAGCGCCATGATGCTGGTGCGAATGTCCGGGCATGCCTGTCCTCCAACCATGATCCATGGAAGACCGTTGCGCCGCGAATTCAACCCCCCGGGACCACCGCTTCGACCCGGCGATTGGCGGCGCGGCCCTCCGCCGTGGCGTTGGGCGCGCGCGGGGCGAGCCAGCCCGCCCCGTGGGCTTCGAGCCGGGCGGGCGCGATGCCGGCCTCGGTGAGTCTGCGCCGCACCGCCTCGGCCCGTCGACGCGACAGCGCGATATTGGCGTCGAGCGGGCCGGTCATGTCGGTATGGCCCACCAGCACGAGGCGGCGCGACGGATCGGCGGCAAGCCACGCGGCCAGGGCGTCGAGCGCCGGGATTTCGGCCACGCGCAGCTCGGCGCTGCCGGGGGCGAAGTCGATGCCGTCCAGCACGACGTGCCCGTCGCGCATAAGTGCGCCGGCCAAGCCATCGGGCGCCGGAATGTCCGGGCGTGCGGCGGCCGGAGCGGTGACGGGCATGGCCTCGCCACCGGGCGTGACCGTGGCGAGTTGCAGGAATGCGGAGGGGCCGGCGCGGCTCGCCAGCGCGCTCACGGCGACCGCGCCTGCGGGCTCGTCGCGCCGGGCCGAGAGGGCCCGGAACGCGCCGAGGTCGACATGCATCTCCGGCGGCGGCAGCACCTCGGTCCCATAGCGGAAATCGAAGCCGCCGCAGCCCTCCGCCGCGCAGTCGAGCAGGATCTCGAAGCCCGCGCGCTCCAGCGCCGCGCGGATCGGCGCGAGGATTCGAGCCGGATCGGGGGCATCCGCGATGCGCCACGCCTCTATCCGCACGTCTCCCTGCAACTGCATGGCGGGGGGCGGCCCGTCGCGGGCGGGACCGGTGGGCAGGGCATAGGCATCGGCCTCGCGCAGGATCCCGGCCGTTCGGACCGCGCCGTCGGGAAGCGGCAGTTCCGGCGGCTGAGCCAAGGCGAGGCCGGGCCAGAGCAGGGCCAGTGGCAGCAGCCGCCTCATGCGGCGGCGCGACGGTAGTGATAGCCGGTCAGTTCCGCATAGCCGAGACCGGCATAGAGGGCGCGGGCGGGGGCGTTGGCACGGGTCACCGCGAGGCAGAGGCTCTGCGCGCCGGCGGCGCGGGCCCAGCCCGCCGCCATCGCCATCAGCGCCCGTCCCGCGCCACGCCGCCGCGCCGGTGCCGCGACCTCGAGCGCGTGCAGCATCGCGTGGCGTTCATGGCAGGCGACGAAGGCGCAGGCCTGCGCGGCCCACAGCACCGCCTTCGGCGCCGCCACCCGCTGCATCACGGCGATGCGCGACGGGCCGATGCCGCCAGCCTCCCAGATCGCGAGTTGCTCGGGGAGCGGCGGCCAGACGGCGCGGGGGCTGCCTGTCTCGAGCATGTCCAGTGGCGCGGCAAGGATCAGGGTCGGATCGACGATCCCGTATCCGCGCGCGTCCAACGCCGCGTCGAAATCGTCCTCGCCTTGGCGCAACATGAAGAGCGGCGCGCGACCGGCCGCGCGCATCGCCGTCTCGGCGGCAATGACGTCGGCGGGTTGCCAGGGCCCTTCCAGCGTCGTGGCCGAAACCCGGCTGCCGCCGCCCGCGCCGTCGCGCAGCCGCATCGGCCCGAGATCGCGCGTGGCCGCGGCGGGCCATGTTGCGGCGAGCGTCGCGAAGCCCGCCTGCGGCGTCACGCTTCGAGCCAGCCGGAGAGCTGCACCAGCGCCGCCTCGATTTCGGCCCCGTCGCCGCCCCGGATCACGACATTGGTGCCGGAGACCCCGTTCTCGGTGAACGGGTAGGAGCCGATGGCCAGCGTCGGATGCGCGCGGGCAAGCTCGGAGAGCGGCTCGGCGACGTCGCCCTCGCCGCGCTCGACGCGCAGGGATTGCGACAGCACCGGACGGCCGCCGGGAATCGTCGGCAGGATCCCGGCCAGCATCGCCTCGAAGATGCGCGGCACGCCCGCCATGACATGGACGTTGCGCAGCGAGAATCCCGGCGCGGCGCTGACCGGGTTGTCGATCAGCGTGGCGCCGTCGGGGATGCGCGCCATGCGCAGCCGGGCGGCGTTCAGCTCGACCCCACGGGCCTCGTAATGCGCGGCGAGGATCGCGCGGGCGTCGTCGCGCACGCCGATCGGCGTCTCCATCGCCGCGGCCACCGCCTCGGCGGTGATGTCGTCATGGGTCGGGCCGATGCCGCCCGAGGTGAACAGGTGGTCATGCGCGGCCGATAGTTCGCGCACCGCCGCGACGATGGCATCGTGGTCGTCGGAGATCACCCGCGCCTCGCGCAGGTCGATGCCGCGCAGCGTCAGTTCGCGCGCGAGATGGTTCATGTTGCTGTCGCGGGTCCGCCCCGAAAGGATCTCGTCGCCGATGACGAGCATGGCGGCGGTGGGGTTGCTGGTCCGTTCGGTCATTGGCGGGCTCCGTCTGTTGCCTCAAGGTATAGGGCAGGGGCGGGGCCATTTCCACGCGAGCGGGTGGATTCCCCCGGCCATAGGGCCTATTTCAAGGGCAAAGGGAAAGAGGTGACACATTGGACGAGACCGCCGCTGACGAACGCAAGGGCCGCCTCACGCGCGACGGCATCCGCATCCATGATCTCGCGGATTTCGCGGGGATGAACCGGGCCGGGCGGCTTGCCGCCTCGATCCTCGACGACATCGCCGAGCATGTCGTCGTGGGCCAGCGCACCTCTGAGATCGACCGTCTCATCACCGACCTGATCAAGCAGGCCGGTGCCGAAAGCGCGACGATCGGCTACAAGGGCTACCAGCACGCCAGCTGTATCTCGGTCAACCACGTGGTCTGCCACGGAATTCCCGGCGACAAGAAGCTCAAGGACGGCGACATCCTCAATGTCGATGTCACCGTCATCGTCGATGGCTGGTACGGCGATACCAGCCGGATGTACGTGGCGGGCAAGCTCGGGCGCAAGGCCGAGCGGCTGATTCAGGTTACCCATGACGCTCTGATGCGCGGCATCGAGGCCGCGAAGCCGGGCAACACCTTCGGCGATATCGGCCATGCGATCCAGTCCTATGTCGAGGAGAATCGCATGTCGGTGGTGCGCGATTTCTGCGGCCACGGGCTGGGCCGGGTGTTCCACGCGCCGCCCAACGTGCTGCATTACGGCCGCCCCGGCACCGGGCCGGTGCTCGAGGAGGGCATGTTCTTCACCATCGAGCCGATGGTCAATCTGGGCCGCCCCGAGACCAAGGTGCTGGGCGACGACTGGACCGCCGTCACCCGCGACAAGTCGCTTTCGGCGCAGTTCGAGCATTCGATCGGCATCACCGCGCAGGGCAACGAGATCTTCACCCTGTCGCCGGCCGACCGGTTTCATCCCACCTGGGATATCTAGAGCCGCTCCAGCAGCGTGACATGGGTGTCGCCGTAGCGGCGCGTATCGAGGGGGGCGAACCCCTCGGACGCGGGCTGCGGCGCGCTTTCCTCCCACACGATCAGCGCGCCGGCATCGATCCAGCCGCCCGAGAGGGCCGCAGCGAGGGCGCGCGCGCCGAGGCCCTTGCCATAGGGAGGATCGAGAAAGACGAGCCCCGCCGGGGTATCGGTGGGGGGCAGGCGGGTGGCATCGCATTTCAGATGCGTCACCCGGTCCGCGACGCGCAGCTTGGCGACGTTCTCGCGGATCAGCCGCCCCGAGACGCGCCCGTCATCGACGAAGGTGACGTGGGACGCGCCGCGCGACAACGCCTCCAGCCCCAGCGCGCCGGTGCCGGCAAAGAGATCGAGCACGCGGGCCCCGGTGATCGGATCGCCGTAGCGGCCGCCCATCAGCGCGTTGAACAGGCTTTCGCGCACCCGGTCGGCGGTGGGGCGCAAATGCGCGCCCGCATCCCCCTTGCCGAGCGCGGCGAGGGCGGTGCCGCGATGGCTGCCGGCGATGATCCTCATTTCAACAGCGCCTTTAGCTCGACACCCGGGTCCGTGGCCCGCGCCGGGTCGGGTGACTTGCCCGCCTCGATCAACCGCTTGCCGACCATGTAGGCTCGGCTGTCGTTCATCGCGTCCACGGCGATGAGCCGATCACCCCGATAATACCAGTGCGAGCATTGCGCGGGGCTTTCGCCGGGCCGGACATGAACCGCGTCCCAGCCGGCGTTGAGCCCGGCGATCTGCAGCTTCACGTCGAACTGGTCCGACCAGAACCAAGGGCGGGGCCGGTATTCGACGCCGCGCCCCAGCATGTTCAGCGCTGCCGTCTCGGCCATGTCGATGGCGTTGCCGACGCTTTCCAGCCGGATGCGCATGTCGCCCCAGAGCAGCGAGGCGCAGTCGCCGGCGGCCCAGACATGTTCGTTCGAGGTCCGGCAATGGATGTCGCAGCGAATGCCGTTCTCGACCGCGAGGCCCGCGGGTTCGGCCAGCGCCGTGCCCGGCGACACGCCGACGCCGATGACGGCAAAGTCGCAGGCGATCTCGGTCCCGTCGGTGAGCCGGGCGCCGGTCACGCGCGTCTTGCCCAGAAGCGTCTCGAGACCGCAGCTCTCGCGGATCTCGACGCCGTGGCGGCGATGCAGGTCGCGGAAATATCCGGCGGTCTCGGGCGCCGCCACGCGCTGCAGGATCCGCTCGGCCTGCTCGATCACCGTGACCTCGAGCCCGCGCTTGGCGGCCACCGCCGCCGCTTCGAGCCCGATATAACCACCGCCGACGACGAGCAGGCGGCGCCCCACGACCAGTTCCGGCGCCAGCCTGTCGGCATCGGCGAGATCGCGCATGGTGAAGACGCCCGCGAGATCGCCGCCGATCGCGGCGGGCAGGCGGCGGGGATGCGCCCCGGTACACAGCGCCAGCCGGTCATAGGCGAGCGTTTCGCCATCCGAGAGCGTCACGCTGCGGGCGGTGGTGTCGAGCGCCGTCGCCGTCGCCCCCAGCCGCAGATCGACGCCGTGTTCGCCGTACCAGCTTTCGGGACGCAGGAAGAGCCGCTCCTTCTGCATCTCGCCGAGCAGATAGGCCTTGGAGAGCGGCGGTCGCTGGTAGGGCGGCGCGGTCTCGGCGCCGACCAGCGTGATGCGGCCGTCGAAGCCCTCGGCGCGCAGCTTGCCCACGAGGGCGGCACCGGCCTGTCCGGCCCCGATCACGACGAAATGGGACATGGGCGCGCTCCTTCTTCCGCTGACCTGCGGCAACCTATATCGCTGGGACCTGACCGCAATCGCGAAAGGGAGAGAGGCATGACGATCGGGCTGGGAGACAGGCTGCCGGGGGCGGATCTGCTGCGGATGGGACCGGATGGCCCGGAGAAGGTGAGGCTGGACGAGATCCTGAAGGGCCGCCGCGTCGTGATCTTCGGCCTGCCTGGCGCCTTTACGGGGACCTGCTCGACCGCGCATGTGCCAAGCTTCATCCGCTCGATGGAGGCGCTGAGGGCCAAGGGGATCGACGAGGTGCTGTGCATCTCCGTCAACGATCCCTTCGTGATGAAGGCCTGGGGCGAGGCCACCGGTGCCACGGCGGCGGGGATCACCTTGCTGGGCGATCCGGGCTGCGACTGGGTCTCGGCGATCGGCATGGAGTTCTCCAACCCCGATCGCGGCTTCATCCGCCGCTGCAAGCGGTTCGCCCTGATGGCCGAGGATGGGGTGGTCAAGGTCTGGCACCCCGAGGAGGGTACCGGCACCTGCGACATCTCGGGCGGCGAGAGCATGGTCGAGGCGCTCTGATCCCTGCCGGGAAAAAGCCTTCTCTCCTTACGCTTCTTCGATACGCGTCCGCCGACCCACGCCTCGGGTCGGCAGGCCGGGGCGCGGGGCTGCCCGAAACGGCGGCCCGCTTTCGCTGCGCATGTGGGGGCCGCTCAGCCCTCCGCCAGCTTGTCCATCTTGGAAGCGAGCTTGGCGTCGAGTTCGGTCAGCCCGCCCGCGTCATGGGTGGTGAGCGTGACGGTCACGGTCCGGTAGACGTTGCTCCACTCGGGATGGTGGTTCAGCTTCTCGGCCCAGAGCGCGGCCCGGGTCATGAAGCCGAAGGCCTCGACGAAGTTCTTGAAGCGAAAGGTCTTGGTGACCGCGTCGCGATCCGGTTCCGGGGTCCAGCCCGCGGCCTTCAGCGTCTTGCGGCCCGCCTCGTCGAGCGTCTCGGTCATTCCTGATCCTCCATCCGGGTGCGCCGGAACGGGCCGTAGCCCGTCAGCACCTCGATCTCCTCGTCCACCGCCGCGCGTTCGGCCTCGAGGTAGCGCGCCACCGCGTCGCGAAACCCCGCATCGGCGATCCAGTGCAGCGAATGCGTCGCCACCGGCAGATAGCCGCGCGCCAGCTTGTGCTCGCCCTGCGCGCCGGCCTCGACCCGGGGCAGGCCATGCGCCAGCGCCCAGTCTATGGCCTGATAGTAGCACAGCTCGAAATGCAGAAAGGGATGGTGTTCGAGCGCGCCCCAGTAGCGACCGAACAGCGTGTCGCGCCCGATCAGGTTCAGCGCGCCGGCCACCGGCCGGTCGCCGTCGGAGGCGAGGATCAGCAGCATGTCGTCGCGCAGGGTCTCGTGCGCGATCTCGAAAAAGGCGCGGCTGAGGTAGGGCGAGCCCCATTTGCGCCGCCCGGTGTCCTGATAGAAGGCCCAGACCGCGTCCCAGTGATGCGGTTTCAGATCCGCGCCGGTCAGGTGCTCGATCCGCAGACCCGCCGCCCTTGCGCCCTCCCGCTCCTTGCGGATGGTCTTGCGCTTGCGCGAGGAGAGCGCCGCCAGAAAGCACGCGAAATCGCCATAGCCCTTATCGATCCAGTGGAACTGCTGCCCGGTGCGGCGCATCAGCCCCATCTGTTCGCCGGCCGTGGCCTCAGCTTCGGTGCAGAATGTGGCATGCACCGACGAGAGGTTGTTGTTGGCCGCGAGCTGCACCGCGCCTTGCAGCAGCGCCGCCATGCCTTCGGCCTCGAAGCCCGGCTTGGCAAGGAAACGCCGCCCCGTCACCGGGGTGAAGGGCACCGCGATCTGGAGCTTCGGGTAGTAATCGCCGCCCGCGCGCTCATAGGCGTCGGCCCAGGCGTGGTCGAACACGTATTCGCCCTGGCTGTGGCCCTTGGCGTAGAGCGGCGCGCAGCCGATCAGCTCGCCGCCGCGCCGGGCGGTGATGTAATGCGGCTGCCAGCCGGTGCCGGGTCCGACCGAGCCGCTCTCCTCGAGCGCCGAGAGAAAGCGATGCGTGGTGAAGGGGTCGCGCGGACGGCCCGTCGCCGCCTCGGGGCAGGCACAGCCATCCCATTCGGCGGCGGCGATGTCGCGCAGGCGCGCATGGGCAGTGATCTCGACCACCGCCTCGGGGTCCGTGTCTGTCTGGCTCATGGCCGCAGAGTTGGCCCCCGGGGGCGTCGGGTCAAGCGGTGGCGGGCCCCGGAAGGTAGCCCTCGAAGGTCACGTTGTCGGCAATGCGCCGCGCCGCGGCCTCCTCCTCGGGGGAGCGGGTCGTCCAGCACAGGATCTTGGCACCCTGCGCCTGCAGTTCGGCGACGCGCGGCCGGTCGAGATCGCGCACCTCGTGGCTGATGAAGCTGGCGCCGAGATTGTCGTAATCGGGGATCTCGCGCAGCCGCGCGGCGGTACGGGCCGGCAGGTCGGGCCAGTCCTCGGGCTCGAAGGCGCAAGTGACGAGACCGCGCGGCAGGTCGGGGGCGAGGCGGGCCATCTCGGACACCGCGTGCGGGTTGAACGACATCACCGCGACGGGGCCCGCATAGCCTTCGAGCGCCCGGGCCACGGCAGGTTCGACCACGCCGACATTGGGGCCGAGCGTGTAGTCGTGATCCTTGATCTCGATCAGCAGCGGCACTTGGCCGGCAACGAGGTCGAGCACCTGTTCGAGGGTGGGGATGGTGTCGGCGCTGCCGATCAGCTGGAGCGTCTGCAGCGCCGCGGCATCGCGCGACGCGACCAGCCCGCGTTCGCGGGTCAGCCGGTCGAGCGCGGCATCGTGGATCACCATGGCCGCGCCGTCATGCGAGGCGCGCACGTCGATCTCGATGCCATAGCCCGCCTCGATCGCGGCGCGGATCGCGCTCGCCGAGTTCTCGGGGCGCCCCGCGCCGTGAAAGGCGCGATGCGCGATGGGCCGGTCGAGAAAGCCCTGCGGCAGCGCCGGGGCGGTGCGGCTCATGCGAGGGCGAAGACGGCTTCGACCTCGACCGCGACGCCGAGCGGCAGCGCGGCCACGCCGACGGCGGCGCGGGCATGGCGGCCGGCCTCGCCCAAGAGCTCGGCCATCAGGTCGGAGGCGCCGTTGATCACCTTGGGCTGCTCGGTGAAATCGGGGGTGCAGGCGACGAAGCCGGTCAGCTTCACCAGACGCACGACGCGGTCGAGATCGCCGTCGCAGGCGGCGCGGGCCTGGGCCAGCAGGCTCAGCGCACAGGCGCGGGCGGCCTTGGCGCCCTCTTCGGTGGTCATGTTGTCGCCGAGGCGGCCGGTGATGAGCCCGTCCGGTCCGGCCGAAATCTGGCCCGACACGTGCAGCAGCCCGTCATGGATCACGAAGGGCTCGTAATTGGCCGCGGGCTTCGGCGCCTCGGGAAGCGCGAGCCCCATCTCGGCCAGTTTCGTGTCGATGTTCGCGGCGATGCCCATGATGTCCCTCCGGGTGTTTGGTCCGGCGCAAGCTAGCTCGCGCCGGACCCAAGGGCAACGTCGGCTCAGCCCTCGCGGAAGGCGCGGGCGAAGTAATCGGCCAGCGGCTTGACCAGATAGGCCAATGGCGTGCGGTCGCTGGTGCGGATGAAAGCCTCGACCGGCATGCCGGGGATCAGGGTCATGTCTTGGGGCAGCTTGTCCATCTCGCCCTCCGGCAACCGGATCTCGGCGCGGTAGTAGGAGATGGCCTGACCCTCGTCCTGGAAGGCGTCGGCCGAGATCTGCACCACCTCGCCGGTCAGCTCCGGGGTGCGGCGCTGGTCGAAGGCGGGCAGGCGCAGGCTGACATCCTGGCCCAGGAACAGCTGGTCGATATCGGTGGGCTGCACCTGAGTGGCGATGACCAGCGGCCGGTCCTGCGGCACGATGTACATGATCGGCTCGGCGGCGCGGATCACCGATCGGGGGGTGAAGACCGTGAGGCCGTAGACGATGCCCCCGACCGGGGCGCGGATGTCGAGGCGGTCGAGCTGGGTGAGCAGCGCGCGGCGGCGGTTCGACAGTTCGATCTCGTTGAACTGCAGATCGCGCAGCTGGCTGATCGCCTCCTGCCGCCGGGTCGAGGCCAGCTTAAGGATCTCGATCTCGATCTCGGCGATGCGCCCACCGGCCTGCGCCGTCGAGGCCTTCAACTCGCCTTCGCGTCCGAGCAGGTTGGCCTGCTCGCGCTGCAGCGCCAGCACCCGCTGGGCCTGGGCCAGGCCGCGGTCGAGCAGGGATTGCTGGTCCGCCAGCTCCTTCTCGACGATCTCGAGCTGCTTGGCCACGGCGGTCTGTTGGGATTCGAGCCCGACGATCTGGTCGGCGATCTGCTCGCGCTGGCGGGCCAGCTGGTCGGCCTGCTGCTGCTCGCTTTCGAGCTGCGCCTCGATCAGCCGACGCTGACCCTCCATCAGTTCGGGCGCGACCTCGTTGTCGGTCTCCAGAAGCAGAGGGTCGAAGTTAAGCTCCTGGGTGTTGTCGCGCTCGGCCTCGAGCCGGGCCCGGCGGGCCAGCACTTCGAGCAATTGGCCTTCGACAACGGCCAGTTCGCTGCGGATCTCCTCGGGGTCGAGCCGGATCAGCAGGTCGCCCGCCTCCACCTCGTCGCCCTCGTCGACGAGGATCTCCTCGACCACGCCGCCATCGGGATGCTGCACGACCTGCCGGTTCTGATCGACCTCGACCCGGCCCGACGCCACCACGGCCCCGGATATCTGGCTCATCGCGGCCCAGGTGCCGAAGCCGCCGAGCAGCACGGCGAGGGCGAGAAAGCCCACGATCAAGGGCCGTGCCGCCGACCAGGCCGACGGGCCGTCCGCGGGAGAAAGGGGTTTGCGGTTCACGAGACGCCTCCGCCCTTGCCGCCGGAGGCAGCGATTTCACGATGATTCTGCACCATTTCGCGCAACACCTCGTCCTTGGGGCCAAAAGCCCGACGGCCGCCACCCTCGATCATCAGGATCAGATCGCATTCGGCGATCGCGGCGGGACGGTGCGCCATGATCAGTACGCATTTCCCGGCCTCCTTGGCGTCGCGGATCGCCTGGTTCAGGGCAGTGCTGCCAGCGTTGTCGAGGTTGGAGTTCGGCTCGTCGAGCACCAGGAAGACCGGGTCGCCATAGAGCGCGCGGGCCAGACCGATACGCTGAATCTGGCCGCCGGAGAGGCGGCCGCCCTTGGAGGAGACCGGGGTGTCGTAGCCATCCGGCAGCTTGAGGATCATTTCATGCGCGGCCGCGGCCTTGGCGGCGCGTACCACCTCCGCGTCATCCGGTGTGCGCGACATCCGGGCGATGTTTTCCTTGATGGTGCCGTCGAACAGGGTGACCTGCTGCGGCAGGTAGCCCACATAGCTGCCCAGAACGTCGGGGTCGTACTGGTCGAGGCTGGCGCCATCGAGGCGGATCTTTCCGGCGGCGGGGCGCCACAGGCCGGTCACGGCGCGCGCCAGCGTCGATTTGCCGGCACCCGACGGGCCGATCACGCCGACCGCCTGACCCGGCTCCACGACGAAGCTCACCATCCGCAACGCGGCCTGGCTCTCGCCGGGCGGCAGCACGGTGACCTGCTCGCAGGAGATGCGGGCTCGGGGGCGAGGCAGGGTGGTGCGAGGCTCTTCGGGGCGAACCTCACCCAGCAGCACGGCGAGCCGGTGCCAGCCCTCGCGGGCGCGCTGGAACGAGGGCCACTGGTTGACGATCATCTCGATCGGCGCCAGCGCGCGACCGAGCAGGATCGAACCCGCGATCATGGCCCCGGGGGTCATCTCGCCCTGCAGCACCAGATAGGCGCCGAGGCCCAGCATCGCGGATTGCAGCAGAAGCCGAAACGCCTTGATCACGGCGGAGAAGCCGCCACCGGTATCGGTGGCGTCGATCGAGGCGGTCAGTGAGCGCGAACGCGCCTCGTTCCAGCGCCCGAAAGCGGCGCCGCGCATGCCCAGTGCCTGCACCATGTCGCTGTCCTGACGGATCTGGGTGCCGAGCTGTTCGGAGCGGAAGGAGGTGGCGTTGGCCTCCTCCAACTGCTTGCGGGTCATCAGCTGGTTGGCGAGCGCCATCACGATCAGCACCGCTGCGCCTGCCAGACCGAGGAAGCCCAGGATCGGATGGAAGATGAAGATGCCGAGGAAGAACAGTGGCGCGAATGGCAGATCGAAGCTGGCCATCAGGGCCGGCGACGCGATCAAGCGCTGGATCGATTCGAGGTCGCGCTGGGCGGTGGCGGCCTCGGCGCGGGCCTTCTGGCCGGAACTGGCGCGCAACGCCGCGGAAAAGACGCGCTGGTCGAGCCGGGCCTGGAACCGCGCCGCGATCCGGTTCATCACCCGGCCGCGCACCATGTCCAGAAGCCCCATCATCGCGTAGAGGAACACCACCAGCACCGACAATGCCACCAAGGTCGCGACCGAGCGGGAACCCAATACCCGGTCATAGACGTTGAGCATGTAGAGCGGACCGGTCAACATCAGCACGTTGACGATCAGGCTGAAGATCGCCACGGCCCAGAACAGCCATAGGCTCTGGTTGCGCGCAGCGCGGAGTTCTGCGGCGCCCACGGCGCCTGCATCATGTGTCATCTCGGCCTCATTTCCCCGTAGGTCCGCTACGTCACCCTTAGTAGAGCAAACGCGGCAAGCTGGGTAGCATGTTGCGATCAAGGCTGCAGCGATTGTCTTGCAACGACTTCTGGACCTGCGGATTCTTGCCGCTAGCTTTCACTCCATGTCCGATGACTTCATGAAAAACAGCCGCTGGATCGGTGGCTTGGCACTGGCGACGCTCTTGGCCGGCGGTGCGGTAGCCGCGCCCTATGACGGCACCTACCGGCTCAGCCGGGATGCCGATTGCACCAAGATTGGCGAGGAAGGCGGAGCGCTGCGGATCGCTGAGGGTCTGTTCGAAGGGATCGACAGCGAGTGCCGGATGACGCGCCCGGTCGATGTGGTCGACATGGATGCCACCCTCTACACGATGGAGTGCAGCGCCGGCGATACCAGATGGAGCGAGCGGGCGCTGCTGATGCGCGCGGCAGAGGATGAGGGCCTGATCATGCTCTGGGACGGCTATGCCTTCCGCTACGAGCGCTGCACGGCCGAAGCGCAGGAGGCGCAGCAAACCGCTGAGACGGGCGCGGAGATCGAAGCGGAGGCAAATGGCGGGGGCGACGGGTTGCCGCCACCCCGCGTGGTGCTGCCCGTGGTCGAACTGCCGCGGATCGAGTTGCCCAAGGTCGAAGTGCCGGCCGTCACAGCCTTGCCCGGACCGGCAGGGGGCGCGGCCGCCCCCGAAACCGGTGCCCCGCCCTCCGATAAGGACGAGGCGTCGCCCGAGGAAAACGGGGAAGAGGACGAAGGCGGGCCGGATGCCAGGGGCGGCACATCGGCCCGCGCCATCGGTGCGGGGGAGCCGAACTGATCTAGTTCGTGGCCGCGCCGAGAATGTTGGTCAACACGTCGAGAATCATCCGCTCGCGGCTACCGGAGGCCTCGCCAGTCGGCTGCGGCTGTGGTTGAGGCTGCTGCTGGCCCTCGGGCGTGCCGAGCATTTCCCGCAACAGCCGATCTGTCTCGGGATCGCTGGCCTGCCCGTTCGAGGGCGAGACATTGCCGCTATCGGCGATGGCGCCGGTGGCCTGGCTGGGTTCGGGCACCCGCATCGGCAGCGGTTTCACCGGCTGGCCCTCGAGCACGCGGACCATGGTCTCGCGCCAGATCGTGGCGGGCAGGCCGCCGCCGGTGACGCCCGAAAGCGGTCGGTTGTCGTCATAGCCCATCCAGACGCCGGCGACGTAATCGCCCGCGAAACCCACGAACCAGGCGTCGCGCGCGCCTTGGGTGGTGCCGGTCTTGCCCGCGATCTCCCACCCGTCGATCTGGGCGCGGGACCCGGTGCCCTCGGCCACGACGCGGCTCATCATCCAAGTGAGCTTTTCGGCGGCGTCCTGGCTGATCACCCGTTCGCCGATGCCACCGCCAGTGCCCATCAGGGGCGTGTCGTCGCCCTTGAGCCGCAGTTCCACGAGGCCGTAGGGCGTCACCGACGAGCCGCCGTTGAGGATGCCCGCATAGGCGCCGGTCATCTCGAGAAGCGTGCTCTCCGACACGCCCAGCGCCAGCGCCGGCCCGGCGGCGAGGTCGCTGTCGATGCCGAACATCGAGGCCACCGTGCGCACGTTCTCGCGGCCGGCCTGCTCGGAAACCTTCACGGCCGGGATGTTGCGGCTCTCGGCCAGGGCCTCGGTCAGGGTGACCATGCCGTCATATTTGCGGTCGTAGTTCTCGGGCGACCACGACCCCGATCCGGGGATGTTCATGGTCAGCGGGCTGTCATCCACCAGATCGTAGGGCTGCATCCCGAGATCGAGGGCGGCGGCGTAGATGAACGGCTTGAAAGACGAACCGGTCTGGCGCAGCGCCTGCGTGGCGCGGTTGAAGGCGCCCGAGGCGCTGACGTTGCGGCCGCCGACCATGGCCCGTACCGCGCCGTCGGCGCTCATCACCACGATCGCGGCCTGCGCCTCGGAGCCGGGGCTGACCCGTTCCTCGAACACCTGCAGCAGCGCCTTTTCGGCGGCGGTCTGGATGCGCGGGTCGAGCGTGGTGCGGATCACCACATCCTCGGTGGTGTCACGGGTGAAGAATTCGGGCCCGGTATCCATCACCCAGTCCGCGAAATAACCGCCCTGATCCTGCTGCGCGGTGGCCGAGAGCGTGGCGGGGCTGGCGCGGGCCGCCTCGGCCTCGGCGGCCGTGAGATAGCCCTGCTCCTGCATCAGCCCGACGATAACGTTGGCGCGGCTCTGGCTGCGGCCGAGATTGTTGGTGGGGGCGTAGGTGGTGGGCGCCTTCAGAAGCCCCGCCAGCATCGCCGCCTCGGCCGGGTTCACCTGCGAGGCGGGCTTGCCGAAATAGCGCTGCGAGGCGGCTTCGAAGCCGCGCGTGCCGGCGCCGAGATAGGCGCGGTTGAGGTAGATCGTCAGGATCTCCTCCTTGGTATAGCGCGCCTCCATCGCCATCGCGTAGACCGCCTCCTGCACCTTGCGCCACAGCGTGGTGCGACGGCAGTCGGCCTCGTATTCGCTCTCGTTCTTCCAGACCTCCGGGTCGAAGGGCTTGCCGAGGCACAAGAGCTTCGCGGTCTGCTGGGTGATGGTCGAGCCACCATTGCCCGAGAGCGGGCCGCGCCCTTCGGAGAGGTTGATGCGGACCGCCGAGGCGATGCCCTGCGGGTCGATGCCCGGATGCCACCAGAAGCGGCGATCCTCGGTCGCGACCACGGCGTTGCGCAGATGCTGGCTGATGGTGTCGGCGGTGACCATGCCGCCGAACTGGTCGCCGCGCCAGGCGAAGGTCGCGCCATCGCGGTCCAGCAGCGTCACCGAGCCGCGGGCGCGGCCATCGACGAGGTTGGTGACCGGGGGCAGTTGCGCCGCGTAATAGGCGACGCCGAGACCCACCACGAGGCTCAGCGCCACGGCGACGCGCCAACCGATGCCCCAGATCACCCGCATCACGAAGCGTACGAGCCCCGACACCAGCGCCGAGAGCCAGCCCAGCGGGCCGCGCGGCCTCGCCTTGGCGGGCTTGGCGGCGCGACGGCGTGTCTTGGCGGCGGGCGTTGCGGGCTTTGCCGCGCCGGGCCTGTTGCCGCCGCCGCTTCCCTTGCCACCACCCTTGCCGCCGCCCGCGCCGTAGCGCCGCTCCGCAGTTAGGGGCGGTTTCCTGCCGTTGCTCGCGCTCATCTGCCGATGCCTGTCCGTTATGATTGGCGCCACCATAGCCGCATCGCAGCGGAATGTTGAGCAGCCCGGTTTTGCGATGTCGGCTTTTTTATGCCGCCCACGAATCGAGCAGTTATCCGCCATTGTGCAAAAATTGTGCATCCTGCCCGGTGCGGGGCATTTAACAGCCGCGCCGAAGCTTGCCCCCAAGGCAGGATGCGGGGCTGTTGAGGGCAGTCGAACCGAGACGCCACAAGGGGACCGACGTGAAACTCATCATCGCAACGATCAAGCCGTTCAAGCTCGAGGAGGTGCGCGAGGCGCTGACCTCGCAGGGCGTGCGCGGCATGATGGTGACCGAGATCAAGGGCTTCGGCTCCCAGTCCGGTCACACCGAGATCTATCGCGGCGCAGAATACGCCGTGAATTTCGTGCCGAAGGTCAAGCTCGAGATCGTGGTCCCCGAGGGGCTGGCCGAGCAGGTGGTGGCGACCATCGCCAGGACCGCCCGTACCGACAAGATCGGCGATGGCAAGATCTTCGTGCTGGACGTCGAGAGCGCGCTGCGCGTGCGCACCGGCGAAATCAACGACGACGCGCTCTGAGCCGACCCTCCCAGGAGACCAAGGAATGACCAACTGGAAAACCCCGCTTCGCGGGCTTGCGCCGCTTGCCTGCCTGATGGCCGGCCCGGCCTTCGCACAGGAGGCGGCCGAGGCCGCCGAACCCGCCGCGATCGAGGCGGGCATCGCCGCCGCGACCGACACCGCCTTCATCCTCAACACGTTGCTGTTCCTGATCGGCGGCTTCCTCGTGTTCTGGATGGCGGCGGGCTTCGCCATGCTCGAAGCCGGCCTGGTGCGCTCCAAGAACGTCGCCATGCAGTGCATGAAGAACGTCGCGCTCTTCTCGCTCGCCGGGATCATGTACTACCTGATCGGCTACAACCTGATGTATCCGCTGGGCAACTGGTCGATCGGCTCGGATGAGACCGGCGGCTATCTCGGCGCCTTCGGCGTCGCGGTGATGGAAGCGGTCGGCATCGGGCGTGACGGAGCCGACGACTACGGCTATGCCGCGACCTCGGGCGACTTCTTCTTCCAGCTGATGTTCGCGGCGACCACCGCCTCGATCGTCTCGGGCACCCTGGCCGAGCGTATCAAGCTCTGGCCCTTCCTGATCTTCACCATCGTGCTGACCGGCCTGATCTACCCGATCCAGGCGAGCTGGAAATGGGGCGGCGGCTTCCTCGACAGCCAGTGGGGCTTCCTCGACTTCGCCGGCTCGACCGTGGTGCACTCGGTCGGTGGCTGGGCGGCTCTGGCCGGCGCGCTGGTGCTGGGCGCCCGGGCGGGCAAGTTCAAGGATGGCCGCGTGATCCCGCTGCCGGGCTCGAACCTGGCGCTGGCGACGCTCGGCACCTTCATCCTGTGGATGGGCTGGTTCGGCTTCAACGGCGCCTCGCAGCTGGCGATGGGCACAGTGGGCGACGTGGCCGATATCGGCCGGATCTTCGCCAACACCAACGCCGCCGCGGCGGGCGGTGCGGTGGCCGCGCTGGTCTTCACGCAGCTGCTCTACAAGAAGCCCGACATCACCATGGTGCTGAACGGCGCGCTGGCGGGCCTCGTCTCGATCACCGCCGAACCGCTGACCCCCACGCTCGGCGCGGCGACGCTGATCGGCGCGGTGGGCGGCGTGATCGTGGTCTTCGCGGTGCCGATGCTCGACCGCATGAAGATCGACGACGTGGTCGGCGCGATCCCGGTGCACCTGTTCTGCGGCATCTGGGGCACCATCGCGGTGCTGTTCACCAACCCCGACGCCACCCTGGCGGGCCAGATCGTCCCGATCGTCATCGTCGGTGTCTTCACCTTCGTGGTCAGCCTCGTCGTCTGGATGGTGCTCAAGGCCGTCATGGGCATCCGGGTCGGCGAAGAAGCCGAGGTCACCGGGCTCGACATGGCCGAGCTGGGCATGGAGGCCTATCCCGACTTCACCCCGAGCTGACCTCCCCCGGGGGCCCGAGGTGGACAGGGCCCGGACGCCTCGGCGTCCGGGCCGCCTGCAAGGAGAAGCCAAAGGAAAAGGCGCCCCGCGGGGCGCCTTTTCACGTCTTGGAAGGAGGCCGCGCTCAGTGGCCGCCGGCCTTCTGGCGGGCCTTCTCCGCCTCGGCTTGGGCGCTGGCGCCCACATCCTTCTTCTGGGCCTCGGACTTCGCGGTATCGGCCACGTGCTCGGCCGCCTCGCGGGCCCGGCCCTGCACGTCGGTCGCGGCGTCCTTGAGGTCCTCCTGCACGGTACGGGCCAGACCTTCGGCCTGCTGGCGCGCATCCTCGGCGGTGGCCTTCGCCACGTCGGTCAGGCGCGCCCGCTCTTCCTCGTAGACGCGATAGGCCTCGTCCATCAGGTCGTCACGATAGGCGCCGAAGGCCTCGTCCTCGCGCTGGGTCCGCGGCAGCATCGCTGCCACGGCGGCACCCGCCGCCATCGCCAGAAGACCGCCGAGGAGCGGCTGCTGGTCGTAGAGGCCGGCGGCGCGGTCGCGTCCCTGACGGGCGTAGTACTCGGCCTTCACCTGCGCCTCGTAGGCGCGGGTGCGCGCCGCGATCACGCGCTTCTTGCCCTCTTCGGACATGCCGTGCGTGCCGTCGGCGATGCGCTCGCGCAGGCTGCGGGCCGAGGCGCCCATCGAGGCGCCACGGGCGCGGGCGCGCTCGCGATACTTGCCGATCCGGCCCTTGGCGCCGCCCATCGCGCCGCTGACGCGATCGCGCAGGGCGCCGCCGCGCGAGCGGGGCTCGTGCCACGGCGAATCGCCGTGATCCTCGGGCGTCGCGTGCACCGGGCCGCGCGGCTCGTCCATCTTGTCGGTGCCGTATTTGCGCGACAGGTAGGGATCGGCGCCGAGGCGGCCAGAGCGGGCATAGTCGCGCTGGCCGCGATAATCGACCTCGCCGGCATAGCGCTCGTCCTCATGGCTGCCGCGGGCATTGGAGACCGCGAGCCATGCGAGGCCCGCGCCGACCAGCGCGATCGGCACCGGGTTGCGCTGCACGGTGGTCGAGATGGTCCGGCCGATATCGGAGGCGTTGTCGGTCACGCTGTCGGTCACAGAGCGCAGGATCCCGTCGAGCGACAGGCGCTCCTGCAGGTCGTCGATCGTGCGCTGCAATTCCGAGCGCTCGGTCTCGATCTCGCGCTCGATCTCTTCGGGGGAACGGGTCTGGTCAGTCATTGATGGCTCCTTTGACGGCAGCGGCATCGCGGCGGATGCTCTCGGCGCTGCGCTTTGGTGCGTTGGTCACGGCTTTCACGCGGTTGATGCCCACCTTCACGAGGATCGCGGCGATCACGAGGATCACGCCGCCGACGATCAGCGAGGACCAACCCGCGCCGAGGCCGGTTTCGGCCAGCCAGGCCACGAAGGCGGCGGCCAGCACGTTCAACGCGGTCAGGCTCAGGATCACCGCGGCGACGATGAGGCCGATCCCCATGCCGGCACGGCTCACCGCGCGCGACATCTCGGCGCGGGCCAGATCGACCTCCTTGCGCACGAGGCCGCTCACATGGTTCAGCGCCTCCGACAGCAGCGACGCGGTGCTCTTGCTCTCGACCCGGTGCACGGTCCCGGGGGTGTCGTGGTGCGGATCTGTCTGGGTCATTTCTTTACCGCCCCCGTTGTACCGGGCTGCGGCGCGCCGGGGATCTCGGGCTTTTCATCGGGCTTGTCGATGCCGCCGACCGAGCCGGTGGAGCCGGTCGCGCTGGAACCCTTCGACGCGGTGGACCCGGTCGAACCCGTCGAGCCGGTCGAGGACGAGGTCCCGGCGGTGCCGGTCGTGGCGCCGGTGCTGGCGGTTCCGGTCGTGCCGGCGGTGCCCGTCGCAGCCGGACGCGCCGTGCTTTGCGTGGTGCCGGTGGGCGCGGGACGCGGCGCGGCGCTGGTGGTGGGCGACGAGGTCGGCACCGGGCGCGAGACCCGATCGTCATCGTCGTAATCATTGGGCGTCACATCGGGCGAATAGCGGTCATCCCGGCCGTAGTCGCCGCTCGTGCCATAGCTGCCGATGCGGTGATCGTCATGCCGGGCCGACGCCTTCATGAAGCGGGCCGCGACGAAGCCGAGCAGCGCCGCGCCACCGAGAAAGGCGGCTTGGTTGCGGCGCGCGAAATCATTGACCGCATAGGCCATCTCGTCGAGCTCCATGTCGCGGATGCCGTCGGCGGTATCGGCCACGGTATCGGCGAGCTTGGCGAAGACGCGCTCCTGCGGCGAGCCGTCATGCAGGTCGTCGGCGGCCTTGCGCAGCGCCGCCGCGATCTTCGACGTCTCGTTCGCGGCTTCGTTCTTGTATTCGCGCCCGTAATCATAGGCGCGGGTCTTGGCCTCATCGGCCATCTCGCGCGCCCGCTCGCGGGCGGTATCGGCGAATTCGGCCGCGCCGCTCTTGGCGTCGGCGGCCGCCCGTTTCGCCTTCTGGTCCATCGTCTCGCCAGTGTTGGCCATGTCGACCTCCTTGGGTTTGCTTGAGCGGGTTCCGAAGCATGGCCTCGGACCCGTTTCGCTGGCAGAACCACCGGGCGGGATCAAAAGTTTCGCGGATTCGTGAGGAAGTGGCGGATTCCGCCATTCCCCTGCCACGCAGGGCGGAAACGCGAAACGCCGCCCCGAGGGGCGGCGTCCGGTAACGTACAGAGAAGCGGTGGCGCCTCAGACGCCGACGTCGATGATCGCCTGCGCGAGCACCGGGATGGTGCGGTCGTTGAGACCGGCGATGTTCATGCGGCTGTCGCCGACCATGTAGATGCCGTGATCGTCGCGCAGCCGCGCCACCTGCTCGGGCGCGGCGCCGAGACGCGAGAACATGCCGCGATGCTGGGCCAGAAAGTCGAAGCGATCCGAGTTCGACAGGCGCTTGAGCTCGGAGGCGAGCGCCTCGCGCAGCCGCAGCATGCCGGTGCGCACCTCCTCGAGCTCGGCCTGCCAGTCGGCGCGCAGCTCGGCATCGGTGAGGATCGTGGTGACCACCCGCGCGCCGTGATCGGGCGGGAAGGAATAGTTCTGCCGGTTCAGATAGGCCAGCGTGCCCTGCGCCTTCCGGGTCTGCGGCACGTCGCGGCCGATCGCCATCAGGATGCCGGTACGCTCGCGGTAGATGCCGAAGTTCTTCGAGCAGCTCGCGGCGATGATCACCTCGTCGAGCGCGCCCGCGATCAGCCGGGTGGCCGCCGCGTCGGCGTCGAGACCGTCGCCGAAGCCCTGATAGGCGAGGTCGATCATCGGCACGAGGTGGCGCGCCTTGAGCGTCGCCACGATCTCGTCCCACTGCTCGGGGCTGGGATTGGCGCCGGTCGGGTTGTGGCAGCAGCCATGCAGCAGCACCACGTCGCCGGGCTGCGCCTCGGCCAGATCGGCCATCATGCCGGCCATGTCGACCGAGCGGGTCTCGCTGTCGAAATAGCGGTAGTTGCGGGTCTTCGCATCGAGATGCTTGAGGATCGACAGGTGGTTCGGCCAGGTCGGGTCGGAGACCCAGATCGTGGCTTCGGGCGCGGCCATGCCGATCATCTCGAAGGCCTGACGCACCGCGCCGGTGCCGCCCGGGGTCGCCACGGCGGCGACGCGGTCGCGCGGCAGCGTGTCGCCGAGCACCAGTTCGATCATCGCGTCGGCGAAGGCCGGATCGCCCGCGAGCGCGGTATAGCTCTTGGTCTCCTGGGTCTCGAGCAGCCGCGCCTCGGCGGTCTTGACCGCGCGCATGATGGGGGTGCGGCCCTCGGCGTCCTTGTAGACGCCGACGCCGAGATCGATCTTGTCGTCGCGCGGATCGGCCTTGTAGGCGCTCATCAGCGCCAGGATCTTGTCGGCCGGCTGGTCGGTCAGATGCTCGAACATGTCTATCCTTCGAGGTTGTCTTTGGCGGGGCCGGTTTCCACCGGCAGGTCGGGGTACATGCCCCATTCGGACCAGGAGCCATCATAGAGCTGGTGGTCGGTCTTGCCGATGCGCTCGAGCGCCAGCGACAGCACCGCCGCCGTCACGCCGGAGCCGCAACTGGTAATCATTGGGCGGTCGAGATCGACGCCCGCCTGCGCGAAGGCGGCGCGGATGCCCGCCTCGTCCTTCATGGTGCCGTCGGGGCGCAGCAATTCGCGGAAGAACAGGTTGCGCGACCCGGGGATGTGACCCGCGCGCAGCCCGGCGCGGGGCTCGGGCGCGCTGCCCTCGAACCGGGCCGAGGCGCGGGCGTCGACGATGACATGGCTGCCGAGCTTGACGGCACGGGCCACCTCGGTGGCATCGACCACCATGTCGCGGCGCGGATTCACCGTCAGGTGCCGGTCGCGCAGCGGCGTGGCCTCGGCGGTGAGCGGCCGGCCCTCGGCGCGCCATTTCGGCAGCCCGCCATCGAGCACCGCCACCTCTTCCTTGCCCATCAGCCTGAACAGCCAGCCCACCCGCGCCGCCGAGAACAGCCCGGCGCCGTCATAGACCACGATCCGGTGGCCGTCGCCCACGCCCATGGCGCGCAGCTTCGAGACGAATTTCTCGGGCGGCGGCGCCATGTGGGGCAGGCCGCTGCGGTGGTCCGAGATGTCGTCGATGTCGAAGAAACGGGCGCCGGGGATATGCGCCTGGCGGTATTCGGCGCGGCCATCGCGCCCGGTGTCGGGCAGATACCACGACGCGTCGAGAATCCGCAGGTCCGGGTCCTTCAGCCGCTCGGCCAGCCAGCGGGTGGAGACGAGCGTGCGGGGATCGTCGGCGGTCTCGGGCATGCGTTACCTCGGGTCGGGGCGCTCGGGCGGAGCAGTAGCCCCCCGGCCCGCCGGGTGCAAGCCGCTCAGGCCCCTTCGCGCAGCAGCCGTTGCTTCTGGCGACCCCAGTCGCGCTTGGCCTCGGTGGCGCGCTTGTCGTGCAGCTTCTTGCCCTTGGCGATGGCGATCTTCAGCTTCACCAGCCCGCGATCGTTGAAATACATCACCAGCGGCACGATGGTCATGCCCTCGCGCTGGGTGGCGTTCCACAGTCGCACCAGCTCCTTCTGCTTGACCAGGAGCTTGCGCTTGCGCCGTTCCTCGTGGCCGAAGGTGCGGCCCGCGTCATAGGGCGCGATATAGGCGTTGGTGAGCCACAGCTCGCCATCCTCGACGGCGGCATAGCTCTCGGCGATGTTGGACTGACCGGTGCGCAGGCTCTTGACCTCCGACCCCATCAGCATGATCCCGCATTCGAGATCGCTCTCGATCGCGTAGTCGTAGCGGGCCCGCCGGTTCTCGGCGATCACCTTGTAGTTCTTGTTCTGCTCTTTCTTGGCCATGCGCCCGATCTAGGGATGCGGGGCGCGCAAGTCCAGCACCGCCCCTCCGGTTCATCTTTCTTCAAATACGCATGGCGCCCGGCCAGCCCCCCGCGGGGCCGGTCCGGTTCAGTGCCCGATCAGCCCGGCATGGCGCAGCGCGTCCTTGATCGCCAGGCGCGTGCCTTCGAGCGGCGTGGTCAGCGGCGAGCGCACCTCGTCGCGGCACAGGCCGAGCACGCTCATCGCGTATTTCGCGCCCGCCACGCCCGGCTCCATGAAGATCGCCTCGTGCAGCGGCATCAGCCGGTCCAAGAGGTCGAGCGCGGTGTCGTAGCGGCCCCGGAGCGTCGCATCCTGGAACTCGGCGCAGAGCCGCGGCGCGACGTTGGCGGTGACCGAGATGCAGCCCCGGCCGCCATGGGCGTTGAAGCCCAGCGCGGTCGCGTCCTCGCCCGAGAGTTGCAGGAAATCGGCGCCGCAATGGATCCGCTGCTTCGGCACCCGGCTCAGATCGCCGGTCGCGTCCTTGACGCCGATGATCATCGGGTGGCGGGCCAGTTCGCCCATGGTGGTGGGCGTCATGTCGACGACCGAGCGGCCGGGGATGTTGTAGATGACGATCGGCAGGCCGCACTCGGCGGCGGCCATGAAATGCGCCACCAGCCCGCGTTGCGTCGGCTTGTTGTAATAGGGCGTGACCACGAGGGCGGCATCGGCGCCCGCGGCCTTGGCCGCCTCGACCAGCCGCACGGTTTCGGTCGTGTTGTTCGAGCCGGCGCCGGCGATCACGGGGATTCGGCCGGCGGCAGTCTTGACCACGGTCTCGACGACGAGGTCGTGCTCCTCATGGGTCAGGGTCGGGCTCTCGCCGGTGGTGCCGACGGGTACGAGGCCGTTGCTGCCCTCAGCGATGTGCCATTCGACCAGTTTCTTCAGCGTCTCGAGGTCCACCTGGCCATCTGCGAAGGGTGTGACGAGGGCCGGGAGCGATCCCTTGAACATGTGAGGCGTCCTGAGTCCGGGGGGGTAAAATCGCGCGGACCCTAGACGGCTTTCCGCGGCTTGCCAAGTTTGTGAGTTGCGCCTTAACCCGGTACACTTAGGTTGACGGTCCATGCCGAGAGACACGGAAATCCCGGAGCAGCCACGCATGACGACACCCATCCGATTCTCCACCGCCCTCGCCACCGTTCTGGCGTTCTGGGCCCCCGCGCTGCCGGCCAAGGCCGATATCGAGGCCGCGCTCGATGCGGCCGAGCGCCGCGACTGGACCCAGGCCCGGGCGCTGGCGGCGCCGCTGGGCGATGTGGCGCTCGATCTTGTGACCTGGGAACGACTGCAGGCCGGGCAGGGCGCCTGGGAGGATTACGTCGCCTTCGTCGCGGCGCATCCCGACTGGCCGCGACTCGAGCAGATCCGCGCCGAGGGCGAGCGCGACATGCCCAAGGGCCTGCCGCCCGAACAGGTGATCGCCTGGTTCGGCGACAACGCGCCCGAAACCGGCGAGGGGGCGGTGCGCCTGGCCGAGGCGCTGATGGCCCAGGGCAAGGTGGACGCCGCGCGCGAGATGCTGGTCGAGAGCTGGCTGACGCTGGGGCTCGACGGTACCGGTCATGCCGCGATGGTCGAGGCCTTCGGCGACATCCTCGCGCCGCATCACGCCGACCGGGTCGATGCGATGCTCTGGCGCTGGCGCATTACCGATGCGCAGCGGCTGTTCGACACGCTGTCCGCCGATGAACGCCGCGTCGCCGAGGCGCGCGTGGCGCTGATTCGCGACCGCAGCGCGGCGCAGATGCTGGGCCGGGTGCCCGAGCGGCTGCGCGACACGCCCGGCATCGCCAATGCCCGGTTCAACCGATTCGCGGACAAGGGCGACTACACCGAGGCGCTGGAGATCATCGAGCGCCATACCGGCAGCGAGGAGGCGCTCGGCGATCCGTTCCGCTGGGCCTCGTGGCGCGCGACGCTGGCGCGCTGGCTGATGCGGCAGGGCGAGGCCGAGCGGGCCTACAAGCTCGCCAGCCAGCACTTCCTCACCGAGGGCAGCTTCTACGCCGATCTCGAATGGCTTTCGGGCTATATCGCGCTGACCTATCTCGACGATCCCGCCAAGTCGCTGGAGCATTTCCAGCACCTCGAGAGCGACGTCGAAAGCCCGATCTCGCTGGCTCGGGCCGGCTACTGGCAGGGCCGGGCGCGCGAGGCCCGGGGTGCCTATGACCAGGCGGCTCTCGATTATGCGCGCGCGGCGCTGCACCAGACCGCCTTCTACGGGCTGCTGGCCGCCGAAAAGCTCGGCCTGTCGCTCGATCCGGCGCTCACCGGTCACGAGCCGGTGGCCGACTGGCGCCAGGGCGCGTTCCTCAAGGATGACCGCACCCAGGCCGTGGCCTTCCTGCTCGACGCCGGGCAGTATGGCGACGCGCTGCGCTTCGTCGTGGAACTGGGCCGCTCGCTCGACCGCGAGGGCATCGCGCAGCTCGGGCGGATGCTGATGGAGCGCGACGAGACGCATCTGGCGCTGACGCTGGGCAAGGCCGCGGCCTACAGGCAGATCGTCATCCCCGAGATCTATTTCCCGCTGCATGCCCTCGCCGAGACCGAGCTGCCGGTGGCACCCGAGCTGGCAATGTCGATCGCCCGCCGCGAGAGCGAGTTCAACATCGGCGTCGGCAGTCCGGTGGGCGCGCTGGGGCTGATGCAGCTGATGCCCGCCACCGCCGAAGAGGTCGCGGGCTGGCTCGGCCTGCCCTATTCGCGCTCCAAGCTGACCACAGACTGGCGCTACAACGCCAAGCTCGGCTCGCGCTACCTCGCCTATCTCGAGGAGACCTTCGGCCAGAGCCCGGTGATGATCTCTGCCGGCTACAATGCCGGTGCCTCGCGACCGCGCACATGGATGGCCGAGCGCGGCGATCCGCGGATCGGGCAGGCCGACGTCGTCGACTGGATCGAGCACATCCCCTTCACCGAGACCCGCAACTACGTGATGCGGGTGAGCGAATCGATCCCGGTCTACCGGGCGCGGCTGACCGGCGAGACCGGACCGGTGAACTTCACGGACATCCTGAACGGCAAGCCGCCCTTCGTGCGGCCGCAGGCGCGCGACGCCGACACGGTTATCGCCGCGACCGAACCCGCGCCGGTGCCGCCCGCCGTCGAGGTCACGCCGGAGGGGCGCGCCTCGTCGATGTCGCTGTCGATCCTCGCGCCAATGTCGATCGGCGGCATGCGGCCGCCGCAGCGCCCGGTGGAGTGATCTAGGCCGCCTTGCGGTGGGTGCGGATCAGCGTGAACACGCCCGCGCCCACCACGATCGCGGCGCCCAACGCCACGTTGGGCGCAAGCGTCTCGCCAAAGGCCAAGAGCCCCAGCGACGCCGCGAAAGGCAACTGCAGATAGGCGAAGGGCTGCACCGCGCCGGCCTCGGCCACCTCGTAGGTCTTGATCAGCAGGAAATGCCCGCCCGCGCCGGTCACGCACAAAAGCGCCATCACGGCCCAGTCCCAGCCCTGCATCGGCTCCCAGTTGGGCAGGCCGATGACGGTCATCAGCACGGCCCCGGTCACGCCGGTCCAGAAAAAGCTCGTCGCCGCCGTGTCGCGCCGCGCGACGTAGCGGGTGAGCAGCCCGTAGAGCGCGAACATCACCGCCGCCACCAGCGGGAACAGGGCCGCCGGCGCGAAGACCCCGAGACCGGGCTGCAGGATCACCAGCACGCCGACGAAACCGATGCCGATGGCGACCCAGCGCCGCCAGCCGACGCTTTCGCTCAGCACCGGCCCCGACAGCGCCGCGATCAGCAGCGGGTAGACCGCGAAGATCGCGTGGCTCTCGACCAGACCCAGATGCACGAAACCGATCACCATGACGCAGATTTCGCCCGCGAGCAGCAGCCCGCGCCCGATCTGCAGGAGCGGCTGCGATGTGTTCGCGGCAGCGCGGATCGAGCCCTTCTGCCGCCGCGCGATGGCGATGACGAAGGCGGCGAAGAACCAGTAGCGGATCATCACCACCATGAAGACGCTGTAATGCTCGGCCAGATAGCGCGAGATCCCGTCCTGCATCGCGAAGACGAAGGTGGTGATCGTCATCAGCAGGATGCCGAGGCGGTTGTCGTTGCGCATCAGGCGGGCTTTCTGGCGATGGTCATGTGGCGCTTGCGCCCGTAGCCCGGCGCCCGCTCGACCTCGAGCCCGGCCGCCGCCAGCGCCCGGCGCACATGGCCCGCGGCGGTATAGCTGGCCAGCGTGCCGCCCGGGGCGGTATGCGACGCCACCTCGGCCAGGAGCGCCTCGCCCCAAAGCTCGGGGTTCTTGGCGGGGGCGAAGCCGTCGAGAAACCAGGCATCGGCGCGGCCGTCCTGTCGCGGCAGCGTCTCGCGCGCGTCGCCCACGACGATTTCGAGCGTGACCGCCTCCCCGAAGCGATGCGGCCCCGGCCCGCTCTCCAGCGCCGCGACGAGCCAATCGGCGCGCGCCGCGAGGGCCGGGAAGGCGGTCAGGGCCCGGGCGGTGTCGGCGGGCGACATCGGAAAGGCCTCGAAGCTGGTGAAACGCAGCGTGCCGCGCCCGCCCGCCATCTCCCACGCCTCCCATGCGGTGAGGAAGTTGAGCCCGGTGCCGAAGCCGGTCTCCATGATCCGGAAATCGCCGCCGAAGCGCTCCGGCAGGCCATTGCCCGCCAGAAAGACGTGGCGGGTCTCGGCGAGCCCGTCATGGATCGAGAAATAGGGATCGTCGAAACGGGTCGAGACCGGCACCCGGTCGTCCCGCCAGTCGATCTCCGCCCGCTGGTCGTTCATGCGCGTCTGCCCTAGGTTGCGGCCTCGTGATGACGGGGGCGGTGGGCGATGGCAAGCGTGGATCTGACGGTGATGGGCGCCGGGGCCTGGGGGCTCGCGGTCGCGGTGGCCTGCGCCCGGCGCGGGGCGCATGTACGGGTGATCGATCCCCACGGCCCGGCGGCGGGCGCCTCCGGTGGCATCGTCGGCGCGCTGGCCCCGCACGTGCCGGAGCAATGGAACGAGAAGAAGGCGTTCCAGCTGGAGGCGCTCCTGATGGCCGAGGATTACTGGGCCGACATCGCCCGGCTGTCCGGCGCCGATCCCGGTTATGCCCGCACCGGTCGGCTGCAACCGCTGGCCGATGCGGCGGCGGTGGCGCGGGCCGAGGAGCGGGCGCGCGGCGCCGATGATCTGTGGCAGGGCCGAGCGGAATGGCGCGTGATCGCGGCGCCGGGGGGCGACTGGACGCCCGCCAGCCCCTCGGGGCGGCTGGTGCATGACACGCTCACCGCGCGGCTGCATCCGCGCCATGCGACGCTGGCGCTGGCGCGCGCGCTCGAGGTGCTGGGCGGCGAGATCACGCGCGAGGGTTTGCCCGAGGGGCCGGTGATCTGGGCCACCGGCGTTGCCGGGCTAGACGAGATGTCGGCACTGGCGGGCAAGGCGGCGGGGACCGGCGTGAAGGGGCAGGCGGCGCTGTTGCGGCCGCGTGGTTTCGATGCGAGCGACGCGCCGCAGATCTTTGCCGACGGGCTGCACGCGGTGCCGCATGCTGATGGCACGGTAGGGATCGGCTCGACCTCGGAGCGCGACTACGACGACGGCGCCGCCACCGATGCGCAGCTCGACGCGCTGGTAGCGCGGGCGCGTGGGCTCTGTCCGGCGCTGGCCGAGGCCGAGGTGGTGGAGCGCTGGGCCGGGGTTCGGCCGCGGACCCGCTCCCGCGCGCCGATGCTGGGCCCGCATCCATTTCGCGAGAACGCCTTCATCGCCAATGGCGGGTTCAAGATCGGCTTCGGCCTCGCGCCGCTGGTGGGCGAGGTCCTGGCCGATCTGGTGCTGGAAGGCACCGACCGCATTCCCGAGGGCTTCCGCCCCGAGGCGAGCCTCTGACCGACCGATCCGCGCCACCTTGCCCGCCAGCCTCGGGGCGGTCATGTTCGGCCCCGCAACGGGGGAGGCGATGATGCGGCACGGCGGACGGATTCTGGTGGAGCAGCTTTCGAGGCTGGGGGTCGAGCGGGTGTTCTCGGTGCCGGGCGAAAGCTTTCTCGCCGTGCTCGACGGGCTGCATGACGGCGCCATCGCCAACGTGGTCTGCCGCCACGAGGGCGGGGCGGCGATGATGGCCGAGGCGCATGGCAAGCTGACTGGCCGGCCCGGCGTCGCCTTCGTCACGCGCGGCCCCGGCGCCACCAACGCCTCTGCCGGGGTGCATGTGGCGCGGCAGGACAGCACGCCGATGGTGCTCTTCGTGGGGCAGATCGCGCGGAGCGACCGCGACCGCGAGGCGTTCCAGGAGGTGGATTACCGCGCCATGTTCGGCGGCCTCGCCAAATGGGTGGCCGAGATCGACGACACCGCGCGCATTCCCGAATATGTCGGTCGCGCCTTCGAGGTTGCGATGTCGGGCCGCCCCGGCCCGGTGGTGCTGGCGCTGCCCGAGGACGTGCTCTCGGGACATGCGGAGACACCGGATCTCGGACCCGCGCCGGAGCGGCTGGCGCCCGATCTCTCGGGGGCGGCGGGGCGGATCATGGCGCGACTGGCCCGGGCCGAACGCCCGCTCGTGGTGGTGGGCGGGCCGCATTGGTCGCAGGCCGCCGCCGCCGATCTGGCCCGCTTCGCCGAAAATCAGGGCCTGCCCGTGGCGGCGGGGTTCCGGCGGCAGGACTACATGGACAACCGCCATTCCCACTATGCCGGGGATCTGAATGTCGGGGTGAATCCAAGGCTCGCCGAGCGCGTCCGCACGGCCGACGCCATTCTCGCGATCGGCACGCGACTGGGGGATATCGAGACGCAGGGCTATACGCTGCTCAGCCCCGCGGGCGACGACAAGACGCTGATCCATGTCCATTCCGATCCGGACGAGATCGGCCGGGTCTGGCGACCCGAGCTGGCGGCCGTGGCTCCGGCGCCCGCGATGATCTCGGCGCTGGCCGCGCTCGATCCCTGCGGCGCCGACTGGTCCGGCTGGACCCGGGACGCGCGCGCGGATTACGAGGGCTGGCTCGCGCCGAAGGAGACCCCCGGCGCGGTGAAGCTGGAACGGGTCATCGGCTGGCTTTCGGAGAACCTGCCCGAGGACGCGATCCTGACCAATGGTGCCGGCAACTACGCGGGCTGGCTGCATCGCTATTTCCGGTTCAAGGGGTTCCGGACCCAACTCGCACCGACGTCGGGCTCGATGGGATACGGCTTTCCGGCGGCGATCGCGGCGGCGCTGGCGCATCCGGGGCGCGCGGTGGTCTGCCTCGCGGGCGATGGCTGCTTCCAGATGACGCTGAACGAGATGTCGACGGCGCTGCAGCATGGCGCGGCGCCGATCGTGATCGTCGTCAACAACGGCCGCTATGGCACGATCCGCATGCATCAGGAGCGGCATTTTCCCGGCCGCGTCTCCGGCACGGCGCTGGCCAATCCCGATTTCGCGGAGTTCGCGCGGGCCTATGGCGGGCATGGCGAGGTGGTGGAGCGGGACGCCGATTTCCCGGCGGCCTTCGAGCGGGCGCGCGAGAGCGGGCGTCCGGCGGTGATCGAGCTGCGGGTCGATCCGGCGGCGCTCTCGACCGGGCAGGTGCTGGATTGAGGCCGATTCAGGCTTGGTACGGCGGCGCACGAAATGCGAACCACCAACAACTTGCGGTTCAATTGCAATACCCCGACATATAGGTCGGAATGATGAGTAGCGAGAGACCGACAGCGGGAATGGAAGACGTAACGGATCTGACAGCTGGCGCTGATCATCTGCGGCTGGTTCTGGCCGTGGGCGAAATCGGTGTCTGGGATCTCGACGTGACGACCGGCAAGGCCTGGCGCAGCCTGCGTCACGATCAGATCTTCGGCTACGACAAGCAGCTTCCGTCCTGGAGCTACGAGGATTTCCTGTCCCATGTGGTGGAGGAAGACCGGGCCCGGGTCGACGAGGCCTATGGCACGGCGCTGGCCGAAAAACGCAACTGGTCCTTCGACTGCCGGATCCTGCGCGCCGACGGCAAGCTGCGCTGGATCGCCGCCCATGGCCGCCACGTGGTCGATCCGCATAACGGGCACGAGCGGATCATCGGCCATGTCCTCGACATCACCGAGAGCAAGGAAGCCGAGGAGCGCCTGCGTCTCGTCACCTCCGAGCTGAACCACCGCACCCGCAACATGCTGTCGGTTCTGCAGGGCATGGTGCGGATGTCGGCGCGGCGCGCGAGCAGCGTGGCCGATCTCGAACGCAGCCTGCTGGGCCGGATGGAGGCGCTGTCGCGCAGCCATGCGCTGACGGTGCAGCTGTCGGAGAGTGCGCTCAGGATCTGGGACGTGATCAACAGCGCCGTCTCGCCCTTCGCGCCCGAGCCGGATCGTTTTTCGGTCAGCGGCGCCACCGACGCGACGCTGGCGCCGAAGATCGCCGAGAGCCTGTCGCTGGCGCTCTATGAGCTGACCACCAACGCGATCAAGTACGGCGCGCTCAGCACCGGCGAGGGGCGGGTGTCGGTCAATGTCTCGCGGCTCGCACCGGGGCGGGCACAGGTCGTCTGGCGCGAAACCGGCGGGCCGCGCGTCTCGCCGCCGGCGCAAAGGGGGTTCGGTTCGACCCTGCTGCGCTCGATCCTGCGCGCCGAGGAAGGCGAGGTGCGGATCGATTTCGCCGAGACGGGCGTGGTCTGCGTCATCGAATTGCCGGTGGGCCACGACGTCGCCGAGAGCGAACGGGCGACCCATGGCGAAGGACAGCTCGACGGTCGCCGGGTGATGGTGGTCGAGGACGAGTTCCTGATCGCGATTTCGCTCGAAATGGCGCTGGGCGAACAGGGGGCGCTGGTCGAGGGGCCCTATACCCGGCTCGACGAGGCGCAGAAGGCGGTGTCGAGCCGGCCCGATGCGGCGGTGCTCGACGTCCGGCTCGGCTCGGAATCGAGCCTGCCACTGGCGCGCGATCTCGCGGGCCTGGGGGTGCCGCTGCTGTTCGTCACCGGCAATGTCGACGGCGAGGAGCTCAAGCAGGAGTTCCCCGAGGCCCAGGTTCTGTCCAAGCCGGTGAGCGAGGACCGGGTGGTGGCCGAGCTGAAGCGGCTGATCGAACGCCGCTCCGTGGCGCGCTAGAACTCGACGCCGATCTGCGCCTTGATGCCCGAGCGGAACGGGTGCTTCACCAGTTCCATCTCGGTCACCAGGTCCGCGGCCTTGATCAGGTCCTCATGCGCGTTGCGCCCGGTGAGCACGACATGGGTCATGCGCGGCTTTTCCTCGCGCAGGAAGGTCACGACCTCCTTGATGTCGAGATATTCGTAGCGCAGCGCGATGTTGATCTCGTCGAGCAGCACCATGCGGTTTTCCGGGTCGCGGATCAGCTCCTTGGCCTTTTCCCAGGCCGCCTGCGCCATCTCGGTGTCGCGGGTGCGGTCCTGCGTCTCCCAGGTGAAGCCCTCGCCCATGGTGTGGAACTGGCAGACATCCGAGAAACGCTCGAGGATCAGGTCGCGCTCGCCGGTGGACATGCCGCCCTTGATGAACTGCACCACGGCGCATTGCATCTCGTGCGCGATGCAGCGGAAGATCATCCCGAAGGCGGCCGAAGACTTGCCCTTGCCCTTGCCGGTATGGACGATCACGAGACCCTTCTCGTCGGTCTTGGTGGCCATGATCTTGTCGCGCGCGGCCTTCTTCTTGGCCATCTTCATTGCGTGGCGGTCGGTGTCGTCGGTCATCACATGGCTCCTCTTCGGGGCGACAGACTGCGCCAGAGCCGGTCGCTCCGCAACCCGTCAGCCGGTCAGCCAGACGACCAGCCAGGGCGCGAGCAGCGGCGCGATCAACGCCGTCAGCAGCGCGTTCAGCCCCATGCCTATGCCCGCGAAGGCGCCCGCCGTCTCGTTGACCTGGAACGCCCGCGCGGTGCCGATGCCATGCGCCGCCACGCCCACGGCGAGGCCGCGCGCGCGCCAGTCGCGGATCCGGAACAGGTTCAAGAGCGGCGTCGCGACGACGGCACCGGTGATGCCGGTGATGATCACCAGTACCGCCGTCAGGTTCGGCGCGCCGCCGATCGTCTCGGACACGCCGAGCGCCACGGGTGCGGTCACCGATTTCGGCGCCAGCGACAACAGCGTCTCGCCCCTGAGCCCGAAGGCCGCGCCGATGGCCACCGCCGTGACCAGCGCGGTGACCGAACCCGCCGCCAGCGCTGCCAGCATCGGCCAGAGGGCCGAGCGGATGAGCCTGAGATTGGCATAAAGGGGCACGGCCAGTGCGACAGTTGCAGGGCCGAGCATGAAATGCACGAACTGCGCGCCCTCGAAATAACTTTGATAGGGCGTGCCGGTGACGCGCAGCAGCAGCGCCAGCAGCGCCACCGCGACCAGCACCGGGTTCACCAGCGGCCTGCGCCCGGCGCGACGGAACGCCAGATCGCCCAAGCCATAGGCCACCAGCGTCGCGGTCAGCCACAACAGCGGGTCCTGGCGCAGATAGGTCCAGATTTCGGCGGGATCGGCAGGGGTCATTCCGAGGCCCCGCTGAGCCGCGCCACGGCGAGGAACACGTAGACGCCTGCGAGGATCGCCGCGACGGTTGAGAGCAGCAGCGCCGCGATCAGCGCCACGCCGTCGCGGCCCAGCGTGTCGAGATGCCCGACCACGCCGACACCGGCCGGCACGAACAGCAGCGACAGATGCGCGAGCAGCGCCGAGGTCGTCGGGGCGATCCGCTCGGCCAGAGCGGGGCGCAGGATCAGCGCCGCGAAGAGCAGCGCCATGCCGATCACCGGGCCGGGCACGGGCAGGCCGAGGCCCCTTGCCGCGATCTCGCCCGCGAGTTGGCAGGCAAGCAGGACGACGAGATTGACGATCATGTGGCCTCCGGGCGGCTTGGGCGGCTCTCGGTCTGGAGCGGGGATGCGGGATATCGAGCTTGCGGGGTCTCCGGCCATGGCTCGATCGTCAGCTCGGGCCAGCATGCCTTCTGCCGTGTCGCCTTGGCCTCGTGCGTCGCGCGGTTCGGCAGGATCGGGTTCGGCACGACCCGCATCGCGAAGACGTTTTCGAGGCCATGGGGCGCATAGATGTCGAAGCCGTCATCGGGGCGCAGCCGCATGCCGACGCAATGCGTGCGCGTCACGAAGTGGTCGATCCCTTCGCGGCTCGACGCGTAATCCGGACAGGCATGGCCGAACCGTTCGCGGTACCACAGCGGCACCCGCGCCTGGTTGCGGATCTCGACCGGCGGCGCGGGGGCGAAGAACGCCGCGGCGCGGCGGATCACGCGGTCCTCGGCCGCCCAGCTCGTGTCGGGGTCGAAATAGAACAGGTCGATATCCTTGACCCCGTGCAGCGCCGGCCGCCCGGTGAGCGCATTCCACACCGCGCCGTAGAGCGCGCCAGAGACGACCCACCAATCGGGCAGGTCGAGCGCGCGAGCCGCACGGAAGGCGGCCATGAGCTCCGGCGTGGCGCGGATGATCCCGACCAGTCGTTCCTCAAGCGCCTCGCTCACCGCAGCGCCTCGATCCGGGCGCGGGCCGAGTTCGAGCGCGGCTGCCACAGCCCTCGGTCGATCGCCTCCTGCAGCCGCTCGGCGATCTCCCTGAGCGCTGGCGGGTTGTGCTCGGCGATGAAGTCGCGCGTGTCCTCGTCGGCTAGCACCGCCTCTTCGACGAGGTCGAAATGGTGGTTCTTCACCGCGCGCGTGGTGGCGGCGAAGGCGAAGAGGTAGTCGACCGTCGCCGCGATCTCGAAGGCGCCCTTGTAGCCGTGGCGCTTCACGCCATCGATCCATTTCGGGTTCACCACGCGGCTTCGCACGACGCGGGCGATCTCTTCGTCGAGGCTGCGGATGACCGGGCGCTCGGGACGCGAATGGTCGTTGTGATAGATCGGACGCTCGCGGCCCTGAAGGCTCGCGACGGCCGCCGCCGCGCCGCCCTCGAACTGGTAGTAATCGTCCGAATCGAGGATGTCGTGCTCGCGGTTGTCCTGGTTCTGCACGATGGCCTCGACCTGTCCGAGCCTTGCGGCGAACCCGTCGCGGTCGGCCGCGCCCTCCTGTCCCGCGCCATAGGCATAGCCGCCCCAATCGAGATAGGCGGCGCCGAGATCGGCGCGCTCCGACCAGATCCGCTCGTCGATCAGGGCCTGAAGGCCGGCCCCGTAAGCGCCGGGCTTCGAGCCATAGACCCGCGCCGCGCTCTCGCCCGCGCGCACCCGCGCCGCGGCCGGGTTGGTCTCCTCGGGCTCGTCGAGCGCCTGCACGGCGCGGGACGCGCTGTCGACCAGGGCCACCAGCTGCGGGAAGGCGTCGCGGAAGAAGCCCGAGATGCGCAAGGTCACGTCGACGCGGGGCCGTCCCAGCACGCCCTCGGGAAGCACCTCGAAACCGGTGACGCGGCGATTGGCGCTGTCCCATGTGGGCTTCACGCCCATCAGGGCCAGCGCCTGCGCGATGTCGTCGCCGCCCGTGCGCATGTTGGCGGTGCCCCAAGCGGTGACCAGCATGCTGCGCGGCCAGTCGCCATGGTCCTGCAGGTGCTTTTCGATCAGCAGGTTCGCCGATTTCCAGCCCAGCGCCCAAGCCGTGGGCGTCGGAACTGCGCGCGCGTCGACGGAGAAGAAGTTGCGCCCCGTCGGCAACACGTCGGGCCGCCCGCGCGTCGGCGCGCCCGACGGGCCGGGCGCCACGGCGCGGCCATCGAGACCGGTGAGCAGGCCAGCGCCTTCAGCCGGGCCGCAGGCGGCGATGGCGGGGCGGAGCTTCGTCTCGATCTCTCCCAGCACGGCGGCGGAGGCGGGGCCGGGGGCAGGGGCCTTGCCGTCGAGCAGGCGCTGGCACAGCTCCTCCAGCCGCTCCACCGTGTCGCCCGCGCTGCGCCACTTGCCCTCGCCCGAGAGCGCGTCGGGGCGCGGGCCAGTCCAGCTTGCCGTCATGTCGCAGTCGAGCGGGTCGAAGCCCAAGCATAGATCATCGGCCAGCGCGCGCAGGATCGAGGCCGCGCCCGTGCCGCGCGGTACCCTTGCCAAGGCGATGGCGAGGTCGCGTTCCTGCCGTCCCTCGGGGCTTTGCCCGAACACGTGCAGCCCGTCGCGGATCTGCGCCTCCTTCAGCTCGCACAGCCACGCGTCGAGCTTGGCGAGATCGGTGTCGGCCTGTCCCGAGAACCCGGCATCCGAGGCCAGACCGGTGGTCTCGGCGAGGCTCAGAATCTCGCGGCGCAGATGGGTGATGCGGCGCGGATCGACGCCCGCGGCCTCGTAATATTCGTCCACCAGCGCTTCGAGATCGCGCAAGGGACCGTAGCTTTCGGCGCGGGTCAGAGGCGGGGTCAGGTGATCGATCACCACCGCCTGCGCGCGCCGCTTGGCCTGCGTGCCCTCGCCGGGATCGTTAACGATGAACGGGTAGAGGTGCGGGGTCGCGCCGAGCGCGATCTCGGGCCAGCAGGTCTCCGACAACGCCACCGCCTTGCCCGGCAGCCATTCGAGATTGCCGTGCTTGCCCATATGCACCACCGCATCCGCGCCCCAGTGATGGCGCAGCCAGAAATGGAAGGCGAGGTAGTGGTGGGGCGGGACGAGATCGGGCGAGTGGTAGGTCTCGGTCGGGTCGATGTTGTAGCCCCGCGCGGGCTGCAGCCCGACCACCGCATTGCCGAACCGGTGCAGCGACAGGGCGAAGCCGCGCCCGGGCCCGCCGTCGGAATTGCGTATTTGGGGAAAGATGAAAGGATCGTCGCCCGGCGGCCCCCAACGGTCGAGGATCTGCTGCTTGGCGGCCCAGGGGAGTTCCGCGAAATGGCGCTCGTACTCTTCGAGCGGCAGCACCTCGCCCCCCTCGCGCGTCGCGCGGTCCGTCAGCCAGTTGGTCGGGCCCGCCATCAGCCGGTCCATCAGCGCCTGCGCGTCCTCGGGCGCGTCCTCGACGGCATAGCCCGCCCCCTGCATCAGCCGCAGCGCGTGCACCGTGGCGGCGGGGGTGTCGAGGCCGACGCCGTTGGCCAGCCGTCCGTCCTTGTTGGGGTAGTTGGCCAGCACCAGCGCCACCTTGCGATCGCAGGCGGGCGTGGCGCGCAGCCTTGCCCAGGCTGCTGCCAGCGCGGCCACGAAGGTGATCCGGTCCGCGCGGGGCTGGTAGGTGGCGACGCGGCATTGGGTCGCCTCGTCGAAGAAAGCCTCGCCCTTGAAGCCGATGGCTCGACTCAGGATCCGTCCGTCGACCTCCGGCAGCGCCACGTTCATCGCGATGTCGCGCGCCGAGAGACCGGTCAGCCCTTCTTCCCAGACCTCCTCGCTGCTGGCCGAGAGCACGATCTGGAATACCGGGGCCTCGTTGGCCGCCGGGGTGGCGAGCGGGTTGGGGGCCGAGGCGTCGCCCGCGCTCGCGCCTCCGGTCGCGAAGGAGGTGGCGTTGAGGATCATCGAAGGCGGCGCGGCCTCCATCAGCCCGGTCAGCGTGTCGCGCGAGACCGGGTCCTTGAGCGAGGCCACGAAGACCGGCATCGGGTTCAGCCCGGCCCGCAGCAGGGCCCGCACCAGCCGGTCGATCGGCGCCAGCTGCGCGCCTTGCAGCAGCGCCCGGTAGAATACGACCGGCACCACCGGGGCATTTTCGGCCCAGGCCTCGCGCAGCCGGTCGAGATCGGCGATGCCGAGGCCGGGCCAGTAGAGACCGGCGCGCAGCAGCGGGCGGGCGGCCTGTGGCGGCTCGGTGCCGTCGAGCATGTGCTTCGCATGGGCGAGGAATGCGGTCGCATTCTCGGGGCCGCCCTCGACGAGGTAGGACCACAGCGCGTCGTAATCCGCAGGTTTCACGGTTGACAGCTCGCGCAGCTCGGGGTCGGGCTTGTCGTCGCCGGGCAGGGCGGCGAAGGGCACGCCCGCCTCGGCCAGCCGCGCGGCGTATTGCACCAGCCCGTATTTCCAGTAGCCTGCGCCGCCGAGCACGCGCGCCACGACGAGGCGCGATCTCGTCGCGCAGTCGTCGAGATGCAGGTCCACCGACATCGGATGCTGCAGATGCATCAGGCTCGCCAGCCGCAGATCGGGCGCGTCGGGCATCGAGGCCCGCGCCGCGCTCAGCGCGGCGAGCTCGGTGTCGGCGGCGGAGATGACGACGAGGTCGCCGGGCGTCTGGCCGAGATCGACGGCCTCGGTGCCGTCGGAGACGGTGCCCGGCGTGGCGGCGAGAAGATGCATGGCGGCCCTTTCGTGAACGCTTGCGAAGCCCCGCGCGTTGGGGCAGGGAACGGCACCCCCCAGTTACAGGAGCGGATGATGGATTACAGCAAGTCGGGCGGGCCTCGTCAGGGCCGCAACGCGCCCAAGCACCGCGAGCACAACGAGCGCGGTACCGAGAAGACCCCCTATGACAAGCGCGACGACAAGGCCGACCTGCTCAAGCGCATGAAGGAAGCGGCTAAGAAGGCCGCCGGGAAGGCGCCCGAGCCCAAGGGCTGAAGTCACAGCCGCTTCTCCATGAAGACGCTCGACCCGTTCTCAGCGTAATCGCCGAACGGGCCCCGCACGGCGAAGCCGTGCCTTGCATAGAGACGATGGGCGGCGGCCAGCTTGTCGCCCGTCTCCAGCCGGATAAGCGGCAGCGCCTCGTCGCGGGCCGTCCGCTCCAGCCGGTCGAGGAGCAAGGCGCCCACGCCGCGACTACGCGCCGCCTCGGCCACGAAGACCGATTTCAGCTCGCCATAGCCCGGTTTCACGTGAAGCGCGCCGCAGCCCAGCGGCGCGTCGTCCTCGTAGGCCGCGAAGAAGCGGATATCGGCGGCGTCGAGCGCCTCGATCGGCAGGAAGTGGTTTTCCTCGGGCGGGTAGAGAGAGCGCATCAGCGCCTGGCTCGCCTCGACCAGCGCGCGCGGACCGGGATCGGTCGCGCGCGCCCGTTTCACGGTGACGCTCACGCCGCCAGCGCGGCCTCGATCGCCGCGCGGTCGAGCCCTGCCTCGCCGATCACCACCAGCCGGGTCTCGCGGGGGTCGGCACCGAAGGGACGGTCGAAATGGGTGTCGACGCGCGGACCCACCGCCTGCAGCGTCAGCCGCATCGGCTTGCCCGTCACCGCGACGAAACCCTTGAGCCGCAGGATGTCATGCGCGCGGATCACCTCGGCGACCTGCGCGGCAAAGGCCTTCGGATCGGTTACCTCGGGCCGCGTCACCACGAAGCTCTCGAACTCGTCATGGCCGTGATGGTGCGCGGCGTCGTGGTGATCGTCGTGCTCGTCGTCGTGATCATGGTGGTGATGCACCTCGTGGCGCGCCTCCATGTCGGCCTCGGCCGCGGCCCCCTGTCCGAGCAGCACCTCGACGGGCAGCGCGCCCATCGCCGCGCGCACCACCTGCACGCCGGTGCGGGCCTCGGATTTGAGCTTCGCGGCCAGCGCCTCGGCTTCCTCCGCGCCCAGGAGGTCGGTCTTGTTGACGACGATCATGTCGGCGGCGGCGATCTGGTCCTCGAACAGCTCCGACAGCGGCGTCTCGTGGTCGAGCCCGTCATCGGCGGCGCGCTGGGCGTCGATCGCGGCGATGTCGTGGGCAAAGCGGCCCTCGGCCACCGCCTTGCCGTCGACCACGGTGACGACGCCGTCGACGGTCACGCGGGTCGAGATGCCGGGCCAGTTGAAGGCGCGGATCAGCGGCTGCGGCAGCGCGAGGCCGGAGGTTTCGATCACGATGTGGTCGACCGGCTCGTCGCGGTCGAGGAGCTTTTCCATGGTCGGGATGAAGTCGTCCGCCACGGTGCAGCAGATGCAGCCATTCGACAGCTCGACCACGTCCTCGTCGCGGCAGCTCTCGATGCCGCAGCCCTTGAGGATGCCACCATCGACGCCGAGATCGCCGAATTCGTTGATCACGAGCGCGATGCGCTTTCCGCGCGCGTTCTCGAGCAGGTGACGGATCAGCGTGGTCTTTCCGGCGCCGAGAAAGCCGGTGACGACGGTGGCGGGGATCTTTGCGGGCATCGGGGTCATCCGTTACTGGTCGGTGCCAAAGCACCGGGGGTGGAAATGGACTGCATCACGATCTGCGCGACCTGCGCTGCGCCGGGGCAGGCGCCACGTGGCGCGGCGCTGGCCGAGGCGGTGGCCGAGGGTCTGCGCGAGGGCTGCGTGCTGCGCCTCGTCGATTGTCTCAATCTGTGCCATTCGCCCGTAGCCCTGTCGATCCGGGGGGCGGGCAAGACGGCCTATCTCTTCTCCGGGGTGGACCCGGCCACGCAAGCGGCCGAGATCCGTGTTCTTGCCGATCTCTATGCCGAGGCGCCCGGCGGCGACATCACCGATGCGCGGCCGCTGGGCGGGCTCAGGCACCGGCTGGTGGGGCGCATTCCGGGCTAGGCCTCGCGCGACCAGATCCAGCCGGCAGCGAGACCGAGGAACGCCCAGGCAGCGGCCGAGACCCCGAGCGCGCGCGCCGAGAACATGGCAGCCAGCTCCGGTGCGGCGCTGCCGAAGTAGCGGTCGAGATGCGGCGCGCCGATCAGATGCGGCACGGCGATCAGCGCCACCCCGCCAGCGAGCCAGGCGGGGCCGCGACCGAAGGCCATCAGCGCGAGGCCCAGCGCGGTCGCGATCACGCAAAAGGCCCACCAGGTCTGGCGCTCGCCGATCTCGGCGGCAAAGGTGCCCGGCAGTTCCGGCGGCAGCCCGAAGGCCGGCGCCAGCGACAGCGCCACGAACCCGCCGAGCCCCCACAACAGCCCGCGCCGCGCATCCACCTCGACGCCGCGCCGGGCCGCGAGCGCGAAGCCCGCCGCCAGCACGAAGCCGAAGCCGATCCAGCCGATAATGTTGATGGCGAGCGTGCCCATATGGCGCCCCATGGCGTCGCCCAGCGGCGGCGCCCCGGCATCCGAGCCGATATGCCCATCCGTGAAATGCGCCCGCGCGCCGGACTCGTAGAGCTCGGCTTCCATCAGGAGGGGCACGACGAACCACAGCTGCAGGAGTGCGGCGAACACGCCTGCGGCCAGGCCGGCGAACAATGCGCTGGCCCCGATCTGTTTCAGCATGATCGTGCGATCAGTGGCAGGGAAAGCCGGTGGCGTGGCGCGAATCATGGGCCACGTCATGCATGCCGCCGGCGTGGCTGAAGCCCGCGGCGAAGATCAGCCCGAGGCCGAACACGGCGGCGAAGGCGATGGTGGCGATCTCGGAAAGCGCGCCCGAGGAAGCGATGGTCTTGGTCGTCATGTCAGTTCTCCTGTCCCGTCCACCCGACGGGGTCCTGGGTTTCATCGTGCAGGGCCGGTCTCCTGGCTCGCGGGTCGTGGCATCCCTCCACCTTCCCGGGATCTCTCCCAGTGGCTTCGAAGGGGCGCTCACCGCTTACAGTCGCGGGGGCGGCTGCGGCCGGGGGCCTCCTGACTGGATCGGCCCCTTCCGCATTCCCGATTTCCTCCCCTCGGGCGCTTCGCGTCGCATCGGGGAACCTTGCACCTTCGTTCTGCGCTGTCGCACCGCCCCGCGTCAAGCGCCAAGCCTTGGTCGAACGGCTCGGCCGTTGCGGGCGAAACGCGGCGGAACCCCGCGCGCAAAGGGCCGCGCGCGTTGACTTCGCGCCCCCCTTTCCCGCATAGGCGCGCGACCACGAGCGCGAACGAGGGCGGCTTTCATGCGATTCTCCCGGCTGCGGCTGAACGGCTTCAAGAGCTTCGTCGACCCGACCGATCTGGTGATCGATGACGGGCTGACCGGCGTGGTCGGGCCCAATGGCTGCGGCAAGTCGAACCTGCTGGAGGCGCTGCGCTGGGTGATGGGCGAGAACCGCCCCACCGCGATGCGCGGCGGCGGCATGGAGGACGTGATCTTCGCTGGCGCCGCGACCCGTCCCGCGCGCAACCACGCCGAGGTGACGCTCTCCATCGACAATGGCGAACGGCTCGCGCCCGCCGCCTTCAACGATTCCGACACGCTGGAGATCGTGCGCCGCATCACCCGCGATCTCGGTTCGGCCTACCGGCTCAACGGCAAGGAAGTCCGCGCCCGCGACGTGCAGATGCTCTTCGCCGACGCCTCGACCGGCTCGCAATCGCCCGCCCTCGTGCGGCAGGGCCAGATCTCTGAGCTGATCAACGCCAAGCCGACCGCGCGTCGCCGCATCCTCGAAGAGGCGGCGGGCATCTCCGGCCTGTACCAGCGCCGCCACGAGGCCGAGCTGAAGCTGCGCGGGGCCGAGCAGAACCTGTCCCGCGTCGACGACGTGGTCGAAAGCCAGGCGGCGCAGCTCGCGACGCTGGCGCGGCAGGCCCGCACGGCGGCGCGCTACCGCGAGATCGGCACGGCGCTGCGCGCGGCCGAGGGCCTGCTGTTGTGGCTGCGCTGGAACGCCTCCGAAACGATGCGCCGCGCCGCTGAGGAAGAACTGCGCGAGATGGCGCAGGCCGCGGCCCGGGCCGACGGGCTCGCTGCCCGCGCGGTCGAGGCGCGCGCCGCCGCCGAGGCCGCGTTGCCGCCCCTGCGCGAGGAGGCGACGATCGCCGCTGCCGTGCTGAACCGCCAGGAGGCCGAGCGGGATCGGCTGCTCGATCAGGAAAAGCGGGCGCGGGGGGCGATCCGGGCCCTTGGTGCGCGGATCGAACAGCTTGACCGCGACATGGAGCGCGAAAGCGTGCTCGACCGCGACGCGGGCGAGACGATGCGCGCGCTCGAGGCCGAGGCGGCGGAGCTGGCACAGGCCGGGCAGGGGCACGAGGCGCGGCTGGCGCAGGTCGAGGCGGTGGCCCGCGAGGCGGGCGAGATCCTGTCCGAGGCAGAGCACGCCCAAGGCCAGCGCACCGAGGACACCGCCCGGCTCGCGGCGCGGCATCAATCGGCGCAGCGGCTGGTGGCGGAGGCCCGGGCCCGCATCGCCAAGAGCGCCGAGGCGGCGACGCAGGCGAAGGCCCAGCTCGACGCCGCAGGCACCGCCGCGTCACAGGCCGAAACCGTGCTGGCTGCGGCCGTCGAGGCCGAGATGCAGGCGAAGGTCGCGGCCGAGGCCGCCGAGGCCGATCTGGCCCGGGCCGAGACGGAGCGCGCGCAGGCGCAATCCGACGAGGCCGAGGCGCGGGCCGCCCGCGCCGGCGTCGAGGGCGAGGCCAAGGCACTGCGCGCCGAGGTTGCCGGTCTGGCGCGCCTGGTCGAGCGCAGCGACGACAAGGGCCAGCAGCTTCTCGACCTGCTGAGGGTCGAGCCGGGCTTCGAAAAGGCGCTGGGCGCGGCGCTGGGCGACGAGTTGAAGGCCCCCTTGGTCGATGCACGCGGCACGACCGGCTGGGCCGAGCTGCCCGGTTACGACGCCGACCAGCCGCTGCCCGAGGACGCCGAGCCTTTGGCGGGCCTCGTCCATGCACCGGGCCTGCTGGGGCGCCGGCTGGCGCAGGTCGGCGTGGTCGCGCGGGATCGGGGCGCGGCGCTGCAGGGCTGCCTGAAGCCCGGCCAGCGCCTGGTCAGCCGCGAGGGCGATCTGTGGCGCTGGGACGGCTACCGCGCCGGGGCCGAGGACGCGCCCTCGGCGGCGGCGCTGCGGCTGGAGCAGATGAACCGACTCGCGGCGCTTCGCGGCGAGTTGGAGGTGATCGAGGCCAAGCTGGAAGAGCTGACCGAGCGCCATGCCGACGCGGCGGCCGCGCTGGAGCGCGCGAAGGAGGTCGATGCCCGCGCCCGCAGCACCCGCCGCGCGGCCGAGACGGCGCTTTCCGAGGCCGCGCGCGCGCTCAGCCGCGCCGAGGGCGAGAAGGGCCGTGCCCAGACCCGCCGCGATGCCGCGAGCGAGGCGATGGGCCGGCATGAGGCCGAGGGCCGCGCCGGACGCGAGGCGCTGGTCGAGGCCGAGGCCGGGCTGCGCGATCTCGATGATCTCGACGCGGCGCGCGAGGCCGTGGAACAGGGCCGCCAGTTGGTCGAGGCGGCGCGGATCACCATGATCACCCGCCGCTCCGAAGCCGACGAGATCCGCCGCAACGGCGAGGCCCGGGCGCGGCGCGCCGAAGCGGTGGCGCGCGAGCTCGAAGGCTGGCGCGAGCGCGCCGAGACCGCGCGGGGCCGGGTCGGCGAGTTGACCGCGCGCCGTAGCGAGACCGAGGCGGAGCTGGAGCGCGCCCGCGAGCGGCCCGAGGCGATCTTTGCCGAGCGGCGCACGCTGGATGCGGGCATTGCCGAGGCCGAGGCGCGGCGCGACGCAGCCGCCGAGGCGCTGCGCACGGCCGAGGGCGCGCTTTCGGATGCGCAGGCCGCCGAACGCGCCGCTGAGCGCGCCGCCTCCGAGGCACGCGAGCGTCGCGCCGCCTCCGAGGCACGCGCCGAGGCCGCCCGCGCCGCCGCGACCCAGGCGGCGGAACGGATCGAGGAGACGCTGGAGACCACGCCCGAGGCGCTGTTCGAAACGCTGGAGATCGGCGCGCTGGCGCCGCCGCCCACCGAGGAGGTCGAGGCCAAGGTCGCGCAGCTGCGCCGTCAGCGCGACGCGCTGGGCTCGGTCAACCTGCGCGCCGAGGAGGATGCCGAGGCGATCCGCACCGAGCATGACGGCCTCGTCGCCGAGAAGGCCGATCTCGAAGAGGCGATCCGTACGCTGCGTCAGGGCATCGGCAGCCTCAACCGCGAGGGGCGCGAGCGGCTGCTTGCGGCCTTCTCACAGGTCAACGAGAACTTCGGCACGCTGTTCACGCATCTGTTCGGCGGCGGCGAGGCGCGGCTGACCCTGGTCGAGAGCGACGACCCGCTCGAAGCCGGGCTCGAGATCCTGTGCCAGCCCCCGGGCAAGAAGCTCTCGGTGCTGTCGCTGCTGTCGGGTGGCGAACAGACCTTGACCGCGCTGGCGCTGATCTTCGCGGTGTTCCTCGCTAATCCGGCGCCGATCTGCGTGCTCGACGAGGTCGACGCACCGCTCGACGACGCCAACGTCACCCGGTTCTGCGACCTGCTCGACGAGATGACCCGCCGCACCGACACCCGTTTCCTGATCATCACCCACCACGCGGTGACGATGGCGCGGATGGACCGGCTCTACGGAGTCACCATGGGCGAACAGGGCGTGAGCCAGCTCGTGTCGGTGGATCTGCGCAAGGCCGAGCAGATGGTCGCCTGACAGGTTGCTTCTAGGACGAAGCAACTCGTGATTGAAGAACCAAACAAGAACACTTGAGATAATTCGCCGTATTTGGCAAGACTTCCTCCTGCCGCGACACTTCGCGGCGAGGGGAGGTGATATGCATTGACCGAAGCCAGCTACCGTAAGTGGATGGTGGTCGTCGCAGTGGCAACGCTGGTGCTGACTGCCGTCCGTCTCTGGGTCGGGAGGTAATCCCGGCAAAGAGAAACCCCGCAGAGCGGCAACTCTGCGGGGCCCTGATCAGGGATGAGACATCATCGACCGATCGCTACCGTATGGCCGATATAATGTGCATCGGCTGCGGAATTGTAAAGGCTCAGAGCAGCAGCCCGACCAGCATCCACAGGCCCATCCCGGCCATCATCACGTTCTCGGTGAGCGAGATGAACCCCAGAGGCACGTTGCTGTCGCCGCCGACGCAGGCGCACTTCAGCTCGCGCTTGTCGATCCAGACGGCCTTGATCACCGAGATCGCGCCGACCGTGCCGATGAACAGCGCCAGCGGCGCCGAGAACCAGGTCAGCAGCAGCGCCGTCATCAATACCCCTGCGATCCCCTCGGCCCAAGGATAGACATAGGCATAGGGCACCCAGCGCTGCGCCAGCAGGTCGTAGTTGAGAAACCCGTTGGTGAAACTCTCCACGTCACGCAGCTTCTGCAGCGCCAGCAGGCACATCGAGATCGAGATGAACCAGCCGATGATCTGCCACGCGAGGAAGCTGCCCAGCGCCACCCATGTCACCGCGATGGCGAGCGCCAGCCCCATGCCGAAGATTGCGATCACCGGTTGATAGGTCGTGCCCTCGGGCTTGGCGGGCTTCATGTCGAAATGCGCGCGCAGATCGTCATAGCCACCGATGCGCTCGCCATCGATGAAGGCTTGAGGCGTCGTCTTCACGTCGTGCTCGCGCATGAAGGCGTCGGTCGCCTCGCGCGTGGTCAGTTCGTGATCCTCGACTTCGTATCCCTTTGATTTAAGAAGGTGCAGGGATTTCTGCCCAAAGGGGCAATGATGCTTGGGCATCGACATGCGGTAGAGTTGGGCCTGGGCCATCGCGGGGGCTCCCCTTCGTTGGAGACTTGCCCCCGCAACGCCCTTCCCGCGCTGGAAGGTTCCCGGGCGGTCCTTCGCCTCTCAGAGCGCCTCGAGCAGCGCCGGGGTCGGCCAGGCATCGGCCGGCAGGCCCAGTCGCTGCTGTTCGGCCTGCACCGCCTGTCGGGTCATCTCGCCCAGAATGCCGTCGGCGCCGCCCACGTCGTGGCCCCGCGCCTGCAGCTTTTCCTGCAACCGGACCATCTGCTCGCCCGAAAGGCCGGGGGCCGGGTTGCCCGCGTCATAGACAGGTGCGCCCTCGAGCCGGTTGGCGAAATAGGCGGCAGTGGTGACGTAGACGAGGCTCTGGTTCCATTCGAAATAGACCCGGAAGTTCGGATAGGCGAGGAAGGCGGGGCCGTCCTTGCCCATCGGCAGCAACACCGAGGCAGGCAGATCGGCGGCGCCGAGATCGCCATTGCGCGCCGAAACGCCGAGCGCCTGCCATTCCGAGACGGGCCGTTGCGTATCGAGCCCGGTCTGGCTCCAGTCGAGCGTCTCGGGCACGGTGATCTCCTGCAGCCAAGGCTCACCCGCGCGCCAGCCGAGGCTCGAGAGCATCTTGCCGCCCGACAGCAGCGCGTCGCGGGCCGAGCCCTTGAGATCGACGCGGCCATCGCCATCACCGTCGACGCCGTTCTCGATGATGTCCTCGGGCAGCATCTGCACCTGACCGATCTCACCCGCCCAGGCGCCGGTGGTCGAGGCGGGGTCGATGCCGCCCTGCGCGTAGAGTTCCACGGCGGCGAGGAGTTGCGGGCGGAACAGTTCCGGGCGGCGGCAGTCATGCGCCAGCGTCGCCAGCGCGTTGACCGTGTTGAAGTCGCCCTGTACCGCGCCGTAATCGGTCTCGAAGGCCCAGAAGGCCAGCAGCACGCCACGCGGCACGCCGTATTCGGCCTCGATCCGGTCGAAGGTCGAATCGTATTTCTCGGCATTGGCGCGGCCATTGGCGATGCGGTTCTCCGAGATCAGCCGGCGCGAGAAGTCGATGAAATCGCGCTGGAACACGCCCTGCGCGCGGTCGGCCTGCAGCACCGACTGGTCGGGGCGCACGCCCGAGAAGAAGGTGTTCACCGTATCGGGCGCATGGCCCATCGCGGCGGCCTCGGCCTTCACCCCCTCGACCCAGGCTCCGAAATCGCCGCCGCAGGGCGGCTTGGGGCCGGTGGCTTCCTGGGCCTGCGCGAAGGCGGGTAGGGCCGCGAGGATCAGCGGGGCGGCGAGACGGGCGGTATGACGCATGGGTGTTTGTCCTGACAATTGCGGGTCGCGGCGGAGCCTGACAGCGGCCACCGGCGGGGGCAACTCACGTCCACGCCAGCACGATCACCACGCAAAGTCCCGCCGCCCATGCCTTCCACAGCATGGCGCAGGCAGCCTCGACCGCCGCCGCGCCGATCTCGCGCAGGCCTTGCGGATGGACCCATGGAAAGTCCTGCATCCGGCCGTGATAGGCGCGCGGGCCCGACAGCGCCACGCCCAGTGCGCGCGCCATCGCCGCCTCGGGCCAGCCGGCATTGGGCGAACGGTGCATCCGGGCATCGGCCGCGATCTCGCGCCAGGGGCCGGGGCGCCCCGAGACCAGCCAGATCAGCAGCGCGGTCAAGCGCGCGGGGATCCAGTTCATCACGTCGTCGAGCCGGGCCGAGGCCCAGCCGAAGCCCTCGTGGCGCGGCGTGCGGTAGCCGATCATCGAATCGGCTGTGTTGACGATCTTGTAGATCAGCAGCCCCGGCAGCCCGCCGATCAGGAACCAGAAGGCCGGGGCGGTGACGCCGTCGGAGAGGTTTTCGGCGGCGCTCTCGATCGCGGCGCGGGCGACGGCCGCCTCGTCCATCGCCGCCGTGTCGCGCCCGACGATCATCGAAACCGCGCGGCGCCCCTCGGCGAGCGATTGCCGTAGGCCGGTGGCCACGGCGCGAACGTGATCGACGAGGCTGCGCTGCGCGAGCAGGATCGCCGGGACGAGGATCTCGGCAAAGGGGCCGGGCAGGGCGGCCAGCGCCTCGCCCAGCGAATAGGCGCCGAACACCAGCGCCGCACAGGTCAGCATGCCGCGCCCGCGCGCGGGGCCGCCGGTGTTGAGGCTGCGATCAAACCAGCCGACCACCCGCCCCATCAGCACCGCCGGGTGCGGCGCACGGCTCCAGATCTCCTCGGGTTCGCCGAACACCGCGTCGAGCGCCATGGCGATCAGCAGCCAGAGGCTCACAGCGCGGCCTCGATCTGCCCCCAGCGATCGGGGGCGGGCAGGCCGAGCCGCAGATGCGTGGCCGACCACGGGAAGATCCGGCTCCAGACATGGCCGCGGGCCAGCCGTTCCTGCCAGGCCGCCGCGTCCTCCACCTCGTAGAGGCGGAACAGGTCGGTGCCCCCGGCGACGCTCGCCCCCCGGGCGGTCATCATCGCGTCGAGCCGCGCCGCGTCCGACCTCAGCCGTTCGCGTGTCGTCCGGGCCCAGCCCTGATCCTCGAGCGCCCGCGCCCCGATCGCCAGCGCCGGTCCGGAGACGGGCCAGGGCCCGAGGCTCTCGGCCAGCGCTTCGATCAGCGCGGGCTCGGCGATGGCGAAGCCGAGGCGCAGCCCGGCGAGGCCCCAGAACTTGCCGAAGCTCTTGAGCACCACCGTGCCGGGGCGCCCCGCAAGGGCGACGAGAGACGCGTCGGGGCGGATGTCGCAGAAGCTTTCGTCGATCACGGCGAAACCGGCGGTGATCTCCGAGGCCTGCCAGATCCGGCCGTCGGGATTGTTGGGGTGCACCGCCACCTGTGCCTTGGCCGAGCGGGTGGTGATCTTCCAGCCGGCGGCGGCAAAGGCCGCCTCGTGCTCGTTGTAGGTGGGGCCCGGGATGCGCACAGCACCGGTCGGCGCGAGGCGTGGCAGCCGCGCGATCAGCGCCGAGGCCCCGGGCGCGGCAAGGATCGCGGCGCCTTCCGGCACCCGCCAGAACCGGCGCGCGGCGGCGACCAGCCGGTCCTGCGCGGCCCGGTCCGGCAGCGCGGTCCAGGCGTCGAAGGGCAGGGCGCCTACCGGGTAGGGCACCGGGTTGATGCCGGTCGAGAGGTCGAGCCAGCCCTCGCGCGTGCCGCCATGCCGAGCGATCGCCGCGTCGAGGCCGCCGCCATGATCGCGGCTCGCCAGGGTCGCGTCGGTCATTCGGTGTCCGGCAGCGGCGGGTGGCGGGTCACGAAATGCCCCTTCACCGCCTGCGGCCATGTCCTGTAGGGCACCTGGCCCGTCGCGCTCTCGCCATGCAGCACCGCCCAGTCGACGATCCCGCGCGCGGCTTCTTCGGAAACCTCGAACCGGCCCAGCGTGTAGTTCAGCTTGCCCGCCGCCTGCACCGCGACGTTGCAGCCCTGCTGGCAGCCCATCAGGCAGGAGGTGCGGCGGGTGCGCACCGGCAGGCCCTCGGCCGCCTGCTCGACGAGGCTGGCGAGGCGTTCGCCATCGGTCGCGCCGGAGGTCTCGTCCCAGCCCTCGCGCTTGCAGGTGTCGCAGATGGTGATCCAGGTGGTGGGGCTTTGCGTGCTCATGGCCGTGGTTCAAACCGAAAACCGCCCCGTCCACAAGCGGAACGGGGCGGTTGCAGGGTCCGAGGCCAAGGCGCGATGCTCAGGCGGCGTCGCGCGCGCCGATCTCGTCGCGCCCATGCGGCGCCATTAGGTCGAGATCCGGCCCGATCGGCACGATGCGATGCGGGTTAATCGTCTCGTGGCTGTAATGGTAGTGATGCGTGATATGGTCGAAATGCACCGTCGGGGCGACGCCGGGCCATTGGTAGAGTTCCCGCGTGTAGCCCCACAGGTTCGGGTATTCGACGAGCTTGGCGCGGTTGCACTTGAAATGCCCGTGATAGACCGTGTCGAAGCGGATCAGCGTGGTGAACAGTCGCCAATCGGCCTCGGTGATCCGATCCCCCATGAGATAGCGGTTCTCGGACAGCCGCGCCTCGAGCCAGTCGAGGCTGCCGAACAGCTCGCCCACCGCCTCGTCATAGGCCTCCTGCGAGGTGGCGAAGCCCGCCTTGTACACGCCGTTATTGACCGTGCGATAGACGCGCTCGTTGACCTCCTCGATGCCGTCGCGCAGCGCCTCCGGCCAGTAATCGTCGCGATTGCCGGTGATCTCGTCGAAGGCACCGTTCAGCATGCGGATGATCTCGGCGCTCTCGTTCGAGACGATGGTGTCGCGCTGCTTGTCCCACAACACTGGCACCGTGACCCGACCGGAGATCTTCGGGTCGGCACGGAGATAGATGTCGCGCAGGAAGGGCAGGCCGAACAGGCGGTCGCCGGTGGCGCCGTCGAAATCGGTGCGGAATTCCCAGCCATCCGACAGCATTTCGGGGTGCACGATGCTGACGTCGATATGCGCGCCGAGCCCCTTCAGGGCGCGGAAGATCAGGGTCCGATGCGCCCAGGGGCAGGCGTAGGAGACATACAGGTGGTAGCGACCGGATTCGGCTTCGAAACCGCCCTCGCCCGTGGGGCCGGGGCGGCCATCGGGCGTGATCCAGTTGCGGAACTTGGTGGTGGTGCGCTCGAATTTGCCGCCGGTCGATTTCGTATCGTACCAGACATCCTGCCATTCGCCGTTCTGCAAGCGTCCCATGATCGCTCCTCGGTTGCCGCGGATCGTCCACATCTAGGGTTGAATGTCGCGTCGCGTCAGCCTCGTGCACGAACAGGTGTTGTGCGGTGTGGGGCCGGAACCGGGGCCCGAGGCCGCCGGAACCGCCGTGCGGCGGCCCGGTTGTCTTGGCGATGCATAGGATGGAGGGCAGGGCAGGTGCGGGACTGGCAAGGCAAGCGGTATTGGCTGGTCGGCGCGAGCGAGGGGCTGGGGCGAGAGCTTGCCTTCTGCCTGAGCCGGTCGGGCGTGGAACTTGTCTTGAGCGCGCGCGGGCGCGATCGGCTTGAGACGCTCGCGGCGGCGCTGCCGGGCCGTGCCACGGTGCTGCCGCTCGACGTCACCGATGCCAAGGCGGTGGAGGCGGCCGCGTCGGATGCGGGCGAGATCGAGGGGGTGGCCTGCCTCGTGGGGACCCGCTGGCCGATGAGCGCGCGGGACTGGGACGAAGCCCGGCTCGAGGAGATGGCGGCGGTCAACTATCTGGGCCCGGCCCGGATCGTCGGCGCCGTGCTGCCGGGGATGCTGTCGCGGGGGCTCGGCCACGTCGTGCTGACCGGGGCGCTGAGCGGGTTTCGTGGATTGCCCCGTTCGGTCGGCTACGGCGCGTCCAAGGCGGCGGTGATGCATCTGGCCGAGTCGCTGCATCACGATCTGAGGGGCAGCGGTGTCGAGGTTCAGCTCGTCAACCCGGGCGCGATGCGCACCCGTCTGGGCGAGCGTTCGGACGCGTCTTCTCCCTTCGCCATGGAGCCCGCCCGTGCGGCGCGCGAGGTGTTCGAGCATATGAGCTCGGACCGGTTTAAGATGAACTTCCCCTATGGCACATCCCTGCTGATGCGCAGCGCTCAGTTCCTGCCCGACTGGGCCTATTTCCGTCTTTATGGGCAGCGCTGACCCAATGCGGATGGCTATGAGTGGCCAATTTGCAACAGCCTCACATCGCCCGAGGCTGTGCTGCATTCCGTAACGTTAATTGTGTTTGACCCTGCGTCGGGCCGGTTCATATTCCGGAGCGAAGGGGGCGGAACGATGTCGTGTTGCAAAAATGCCCCTCTCGTGTGCCTTCGGTTGCAGGAGGGGATCGGATTTGCGAAGGCCGCGTTCAGCGACCATGGAACCCGCAACGGACCCGGTCACAGGCCGGCCTCTGGAACCGAAAGGACAATGAAATGACTGCTACCTACAAACTGCTGATGGCCTCGACCATCCTCGGCCTGATGGGCACCGCCGCCGCTGCCCAGAACTTCGACGACGTCAACAGCCCGGTCTTCAGCACCGAGAACCAGCTCGACGACACGCTCGAGGATCTCGACGAGGACATCGAAGACGACTTCGAAGTTGAAAACCCGACCTTCGGCAACGAAGGCCGTGAGCTCGGCTTCACCGGCTCGATCTCGGCCCGCGGCACCGCCACCAGCGGCAACGACGACACCGCCACCCTCGGCCTCGGCGCCCGCTTCGGTTTCTTCGACGGCGTCAACGGCCACGAGGTCAAGCTGAGCTACTCCTACTTCGACGCCGAAGAGGAAGAGGACGACCTGAACCGTCTGCTCGCCGGCTACGACTACACCCGCGACTTCTCGGACACCTTCTACGGCTTCGGCACCGCTGTCGTCGCCTATGACGAGGACGACACCTTCGAAACCGACGCCTTCGTCGGCGTCGGCGTCGGCTACCGCGTGTTCAACACCCCCGACGTGCAGTGGTCGATCCAGGCCGGTCCGGGCTACCGCTACCTCGAGACCGCCGAGGGCGAAGAGATCGACGAGGCTGCGCTGTCCGTGTCGTCGAACTACTTCAACCGGATCTCGCCGGACCTGTTCATCACCAACGACACCGACGTGATCGCCTCCGATGCCGACACCTATGTCACCAACGATCTGGGCGTCACCGTCGCGATGAACAACGCGCTTGCGATGCGCACCAACCTGTTCACCGAGTACCGCACCGACCCGGCGCCCGGTGACGACGACACCGACAACACCCTCGGCGTGTCGATCGTCTATTCGTTCAACTGATCTCCCTCGATCGGTTGCATTCCGGGAAGGGAGGCGGGGAAACCCGTCTCCCTTTTCCGTGTCGGGCTCACTTTCCGACCCACTACCACGAAGTTGCTATTTGATGACGCGGCCCGGTCGGGCCAGTCTGGCCGCGCGGACGAACAAGGAGGATCCCCGATGCGCCATCTGTTGACGAGCACCGCGCTCATGTTCTGGGCCGGCGCGGCGCTAGCGCAGGATGCGGCGCTGCTTCTGGGGACCGAGCGCTACGAGACGCTGGGACGGCTGACGCGCGGGACCGAAATCATCGAGGCGGCCGACGAGCTGCGCGGCTTGGGATTCGAGGTCTTCGCGCTGCCCAATGGCCGGGCCGGAAGCACCGCCGAGATCGCCCGCGACTGGCTCGAACGGGTGCCGGAGGCGAACCGGCTGGTTGTCGCGCTCTCGGGTCGCTTCGCCACGGATGGCGCGCGCAGCTGGTTCCTCACCGCCGAAGCCGAGGGGCCGGGGCTCTTGAACCCCGGCGCCGCGGCGCTGCCGGTCGAGGGGGTGTTGCGGGCGCTGGCCGAGGCGCCGGGGCGGTCGCTGCTGCTGATCGCGGTCGAGCCGGACGGCTCCAACTCCTTCGACCCCTGGGTCGGCGAGGGGCTGGGCGCGCTGGAGATTCCGCAGGGTGTCACGGTGCTGACCGGCAGCCCCCGCGCGGTGGCACGGTTCATGCAGGGCCCGCTGGCCGAGCCGCGCGGCGATCTCAGCGTCGCGATCCGCGAGGCCGAGGATCTGGAGGCGCAGGGTTACCTGCCGCGCGCCCGCATCTTCATGCCCGAACGGCCCGAAACGCCTACGGCTGCCACGCCGGAGGCCGATCCCGCGGCCGAGGCGGCCCTGTGGCGCGGCACGGTGGCGCTGGGCACGATCGAGGCCTATCGCGACTACCTCGCGCGTTACCCGCGCGGCGCCAATGCCGAAGCCGCCGAGGCCGCCATCGCCGAGATCATCGCCGAACCCGATCGCGATGCGCGACTGGCCGAGGAGGCGATCGGCCTCAGCCGCGATCAGCGCCGCGACATCCAGCGCAGCCTGAGCCTGCTCGATTTCAACACCCGTGGCATCGACGGCATCTTCGGTCCCGGTACCCGTCAGGCGATCAGCAACTGGCAGCAGCAGAACGGCTTCTCCCAGACCTCCTATCTGACGCCGGAACAGATCAGCCGAATCGACGCGCAGGCCGCGCGGCGCGCCGCCGAACTCGAGGCCGAGGCCGAACGGCAGCGCGAGCAGGCGGCTCGCGCCGACCGGTCCTTCTGGGACGAAACCGGCGCCCGGGGCGACGAGCCGGGGCTCAGGGCCTATCTCGACCGCTACCCGGACGGGCTCTTTGCCGAGACGGCGGCCGACCGGCTGGCATTGATCGAGGAGGAAAAGCGCCGCGCCGCGCAGGCCGAGGACCGCGCCGCCTGGGACCGGGCCCGCGAGGCCGACACGATCGAGGCCTATCGCGATTACCGGCGCGCCTATCCCGAGGGCAGCTTCAAGGAGGAGGCCGAGGCGAAGATCGCGGCGCTGCGCCAGGAGGTGGCGCAGAGCGACGCCCGCGCCGCGGCCGAGCAGGTCGAGCGCGATCTCGGGCTCAACGCGCTGACGGCGCGGCTGGTGGAGCAGCGGCTCGACGCGCAGGGGCTGGAGCCCGGCGAGGTGGATGGCAGCTTCGACGAGGCCACGCGCCGGGCGATCCGGCGCTACCAGCGGGCGCGCGAGATCGAGGCGACGGGCTATCTCGACGAGGCGACGGTGGTGCGGCTCCTTGCCGATTCCGTCACCGATATCGTCAATCCCTGAGGCGTGGCCCCTCCCTCTTGCAGGGGAGGGGCGCTGCCCCTGCGAGGCCCCTCGGCGTAGCCGGGCTTTCCCCGTTACGATGGAGCTTCGAATGCGGCAAATGGAAAGGGCCGCCTCCTTTTGGAGACGGCCCCTGATCCCTGTATCCGCTGCGGGAGCGGATCGCCGGCTTCAGCCCTGGCGGGCCTTGAAGCGGCGCTGCGTCTTGTTGATGACGTAGACGCGGCCCTTGCGGCGCACGACGCGACAATCGCGATGGCGCTGCTTGAGCGAACGAAGCGAGTTGGCGACCTTCATGGTGCTCTCTCCTTGTCGCGGCGCGGCGATTGCGCCGTGGTTGCAAAATTCGGCCCCCGAAGTTGGGGGCCGGTAAAATCCGTGGTGGGCGGTACAAGGTTCGAACTTGTGACCCCTTCGATGTCAACGAAGTGCTCTACCGCTGAGCTAACCGCCCTGGCCGTCTGACGTCCCGCGACCCTTGCGGGTCACCGTTCGTCGTCGGGTGAGCGGTGCTATACGGGGAACGGCGGAGGGGTTCAAGGGGTTTTGGCCGAAGAAGTTTCCAAGCTATCCTTTCCGTTGGAGACCCCCGGAGTTCATGCGCATGGCCGCCTTCGACCTGACCCGACCGGCGGCGCGTACCAGCTGCGTCGTCTTCGCCTCGCCCCATTCCGGGCGCGATTATCCCAAGTCGCTTCTGGCCCGTACCGGGCTTGATGCGCGGCTGATCCGCTCCTCCGAGGATGCCTTCGTCGACCAGCTTTTCGCGGCGGCGCCGGAGCATGGTGCGCCGCTTCTGGCGGCGCGGGTGCCGCGCGCCTGGGTCGATCTGAATCGCGCCGCCGACGAGCTCGACCCGGCGCTGGTCGAGGGCGTGGTGCGACGTGCGCACAACCCGCGCGTCGCCAGCGGGCTGGGGGTGATTCCCCGCGTCGTCGCCGGCGGCCGGGCGATCTATTCCGGCAAGATCGGCCTCGACGAGGCGCGCGAGCGGCTCGATACCGGCTGGAGCCCCTACCACGCTGCCCTGCAGTCGCTCTTGGCCGAAAGTCTCGAGCGGTTCGGCGAGTCGATCCTGATCGATTGCCACTCGATGCCGCATGAGGCGATCGAACTGGCGGGCACGCGTGGCCGGCCGCGCCCGCATGTGGTGCTGGGCGACCGCTACGGCGCCGCCGCGGCGCCGCGGGTGATGGCGCGGATCGAAGCCGCCTTCACCGCCGCCGGCCTCAGGGTGGCGCGCAACACGCCCTTCGCCGGCGCCTATGTCACCCAGACCTATGGCCGTCCCTCGCGGCGCCAGCACGCAGTGCAAATCGAGATCGATCGCTCGCTTTACATGGATGAGGCGCGAATCGAACCGCATTCGGGGTTCGAGGCGTTCCGGGCGCGTCTGTCGGGGGTGATCGCCGAGATCGCGGCGATCGGAGCCACGGACTCCGGGCAGCTCGCGGCAGAGTAGAGGCGCGGAACCTCTGCGCGCGGTGCCGGTTGACCGGCAGGCACCGGCATGACCCGGCCCAGGACCCCGGAGGATCGGAATTGCCACTCATACCCGCGGAGCTTCAGCCCATCGTGGCGCTGCTGGCGCTCGCCTTGCTCTTCGTGGCCTTCCTGATCGAACGCTATCCCCCGGACGTCACGGCCGCCGGCGCCGCGGCCCTGTTCGTGATGTTGGGGCTGACCCCGGCTGACCGGGTGCTCGAGGTGTTCTCGAACCCGGCACCGATCACCATCGCGGCGATGTTCGTGATCTCCGGCGCGCTGGTCCGCACAGGGCTTCTCGACGCGCTCGCGGCACTCGTCATCGCCCGGGCCGAGACCCGTCCCGCCGTGGCGCTGGGGGTGTTTCTCGGGGCGACGCTGCTGGCCTCGGGCATCGTCAACAACACCCCCGTGGTACTGATTCTGATCCCGGTCATCATCCGCCTGGCACGCAGCCTCGGCATCGCCGAGACGCGGCTGCTGATCCCGCTTTCCTATGCGGCGGTTCTGGGCGGCACGCTGACGCTGATCGGCAGCTCGACCAACATCCTCGTGGCGGGGGTCGCGGCCGAGCACGGGCTCGAGACGTTCCGGATCTTCGAAATCGCGCCGGTGGGCCTTGCCGTGGCGGCCGTGGGCGGCGTGGCGCTGGCGCTGCTGGGGCCCTGGCTCTTGCCCGACCGGCGCGCGCGCGGCGATGCGGGGGTGGCGGAGACGACGTTCCTGACCGAGATCCGCCTGCTCGACGGCCATGCGGGCATCGGCAAGCCGTTGTCGGAGGTCGCAGATCTGACGCGGCCGGGCATCCGGATCACCGCCCGGCGCGAGGGCGCGCGTCTGCGCCGTTCGGGGCTCGAGGAGCACGTGGTCGCGGCGGGCGACATCTTCGTGGCGATGGCCACCACGTCCGAGATCCTGACGCTGCGGGCCCTGCCGGGGGTGGTGGTCGGCCTCAGGCGCGGCACCGGCGCCCGGGTCGGCGACGAGGATCTTCTCGTGGCCGAGGCGATGGTGACGCCGGCCCATGGCAGCCCGCGCGACACCGTCTCGCAGCTCTCCGTCGGCTATCGCTACGGTCTCAGGGTGCTCGGCGCGCATCGGCAGGGGCACGTACCGGGCCCCGATCTGGGCTCGGCCCGGCTTCGCCCCGCCGACAAGCTGCTGCTCGAAGGCACGGCCGAGGGGCTCGACCGGTTGGCGCAGGGCAACGAACTGGTTTCGGTCACCCGCCCCTCGGGCCGCGCCTACAGGCGGCGGCGCGCGCCCCTGGCGCTGCTGGCGCTGCTGATGGTGGTCGGTCTCGCGGCCTTCGAGGTGGCGCCGATCGCGCTCCTGGCACTGGGCGCGGTGGCGGCGATCCTGTTGTGCCGCTGCATCGACAATGACGAGGCATGGGGCTCGATCGATGCGGGCATCATCGTGCTAATTCTCGCCATGCTGATCATCGGCATCGGGCTGGAAGAGACCGGAACGGTGGCGCTGATCGTCGAGACGTTGGCGCCCTGGCTCGAAGAGCTGCCGCCGATCGTGCTCTTGGCCGCGCTCTACGCGCTGACCTCGATCCTGACCGAGACGGTGACCAACAACGCCGTGGCGGTGGTGGTCACGCCGATCGCCGTGGCGCTGGGCCAGCAGACGGGAATCGACCCGCGGCCGCTGGTGGTCGCGGTGATGATGGGGGCCTCTGCCAGCTTCGCCACGCCGGTGGGCTACCAGACCAATACCCTGGTCTATGGCGCCGGCGACTACCGGTTCGCGGATTTCCTGAGAATCGGCGTGCCGATGAACCTGATCGTCGGCGCGGCCGCGGTGCTGGTGATCCCGCTGGTATTTCCACTGACCCCCGGCTGAGACGCGAAGTTGATTTCTCTCGGCGCGCGAATCCCGCAAGACTGGGCCGCATGATCCGTATCCTGTTTTGCCTCGTGTTCTGGGCCGTTTCGTCCGCCGCGCCGCTGATGGCGCAGGAAAGGATCGTGCAGGCATCCGAACGACGCTGCCTGCCGGGCGGCCCCTGCATCGCGCTCGACAGCTACATTCCCGATGTCTGCGCCGCGATCGAGACCTTCGCGGAGCGCAACGCGCTCGACGTGGGCTTCTTCGCGCGGCTGCTGTGGCGCGAGAGCCTGTTCGACGCGGGCGCGGTGAGCCCGGCGGGGGCGCTGGGCATCGCGCAGTTCATGCCCGGCACCGCGAAGCTGCGCGGCTTGGCCGATCCGTTCGACCCGGTTCAGGCGCTGGCTGCCTCGGCCACCTATCTGGCGGAACTGACCGATCGTTTCGGCAGCCTTGGCCTTGCCGCCGTCGCCTATAACGCGGGCGAGGCCCGGGCCGAGAAATTCCTCGCCGGCAATGACTGGCTGCCCAACGAGACCGAGGCCTATGTGCAGGCGATCACCGGCTACGCGGCGCTGGAATGGCGCGATGCCCCGCCCGAAAAGCTCGATCTCGCGCTCGCGTCGGGGCGGCCGTTCCGCGATGCCTGTCAGGAACAGGCCAAGGGGCGCAGTATCGCGCAGTTCCGGGTCACGGTGCCGATCCTGCCATGGGGCGTGATCCTCGCCTCGGCGCCGGGGCGGGGTGCGGTGGAGAAAAGGGTGGCGCAGATCCGGCGGCAGGCGGGCGAGGTGATCGGTTCCGAGCAGGTCGCATTCACCCGCTCGCGGCTGCCGGGCCAGCCGGCGCAGCGCCATGTCGCCCAGATCGGTCGCGAAAGCCGGGCCCAGGCCGAGGCGCTCTGTGCGAAGCTGCGGGCGGCGGGCGCCTCCTGTATGGTGCTGAAGAACTAGCGCAGCGCCCGGCCCTTGAGGATCGCCTCGGCGCCGAAGCGCGCGCGGATCGCATCCGCCGCCCGCTCGGCCCGTTCCCGCGCGGCGCGACCCGGATCGAGCAGATCCGCCTCGGAGGGCGCGGTCGCCGCCGGTGACAGCTCCGACAGCCCGACGCCCAGGAGCCGGTAGGCACCGCTTTCGCCGCGCCCGTCGAACAGCCCGCGCGCGGTGCGGTAGAGCGTGTCGGCGATCTGGGTCGGTGCGCGCAGGCTGAGGCGGCGGGTCAGCAGCGTGTGATCGGCGCGCTTGAGCTTGAGCGTGACGACGCGGCCCACGAGATCCTTCGCCTTGGCGCGCGACGACACCTTTTCGGCCATGCGCCAGATATGCCCGTCGAGGATCTCGGGGTCCTTGGTGTCGGCCTCGAAGGTGGTTTCGTTGGAGATGCCCTTGACCGGCTCGTGCGGGCTGACCCGCCTGCGATCCTCGCCGCGCGCGAGGTGGTAGATCCGCTCTCCCAGCCCGCCGAAGCGTCGCACCAGATCCGACAGCTCCCAGCGCAGCACGTCCTCGAAGGTGCGGATGCCGACGGCGTCGAGGCTGGCCTGCGCCTGCGGCCCGACGCCCCAGATCAGGCCGATCGGCTTGGGAGCCAGCAGGTCGAGGGTTTCCGCCTTGCCGATCACCGAAAAGCCGCGCGGCTTGTCGAAATCGCTGGCCATCTTGGCGAGAAACTTGTTGTGCGACAGGCCGACCGAGCCGGTGAGGCCCAGCTCGTCCTGCATCCGCTTCGTCAGCCGCGCCAGCATCACAGCGGGCGGTGCGCCGTGCAGCCGCTCGGTCCCGGTGAGGTCGAGAAACGCCTCATCGAGCGAGAGCGGCTCGATCGCGGGGGTCAGCTCCTCCATCATCGCGCGGATCGCGCGCGAGGCCTCGGAATAGGCCTCGAATCGCGGCTTCACCACCACCGCCTCCGGGCAGAGCTTGAGCGCCTGGAACATCGGCATCGCCGATTTCACGCCCCTGATCCGGGCGAGATAGCAGGCGGTCGAGACGACGCCACGCCTGCCGCCGCCGACGATCACCGGCTTATCGACCAGATCGGGGTTGTCGCGCTTCTCGACGCTGGCGAAGAAGGCGTCGCAATCCATGTGCGCGATGGACAGCGTGAACAGCTCCGGATGGGATGTGACGCGTGGGGACCGGCAGGCGGGGCAGCGTTTGCCCGCCTCGTCGAAGGCAGTGAGACAGGCGCGGCAGAGGGACGGCATGGCAACATCATACAGTCCCGCATGGGGCGGCGAAAGCTTCGACGGCGCGAAGGCGGCGCTGTTTCTGGGCGATCGCCTGCTGGTGATCCGGCGCGACGACCGGCCCGACATCAGCTTTCCCGGCGCGCTGGATTTCCCGGGCGGCGGGCGCGAGGGCATCGAGAGCCCGGAGGCGACGCTGGCGCGCGAGATGCGCGAGGAGGTGGGGTTGGAGATGGGCCGTGCCAGGATGCTCTGGCGGCGCAGCTTCGACAGCGCCACTCGCCCCGGCCTCGTCTGGTTCTACGTGCTGCGCATGGCGACCACGGCCGAGGCGGAGATCGTCTTCGGTGACGAGGGGCAGGGCTGGTCACTGATGACGCCCGAGGCGTTCCTGGCCGCGCCCGACGCGGTGCCTGCCTTGCAGGCGCGGCTCAGGCTCTGGCGCGGGCTCTAGCGGAACCGCGCCAGCAGATCGCGCGCGCTCGTCAGCATGAGCGCGGCGTCGATGCCGACGGCGGTGAAGCGGGTGCCGCGCTCCATGCAGCGGCGCGCGAAGGCGTCGTCGAGGGTCAGGATGCCCGCCGGCACGCCCATCGCGCCGAGCCGGTCGATCGCGCCCATGATCGCTTCGACGACCTCCGGGTGGTCCTGCCGCCCCGGATGGCCGAGGCTGGCCGCGAGATCGGCGGGGCCGATGAACACGCCGTCGATGCCCTCGACCCCGGCGACCTCCTCCAGCCGGTCGAGCGCGGTTCGGGTTTCGACCTGCACCAGTACGCAGGTCTCTTCATGCGCATGGGCCATGTAGTCGCCGATCCGGCCATAGCGCGTCGCGCGGTGCAGCCCGGCGACGCCGCGCATGCCGACCGGCGGGTAGCGGGTGGCGGCGACGGCCGCGCGCGCTTCCTCGGCCGATTGCACGTAAGGAATGAGCAGCGACTGCGCGCCGAAATCCAGAAGCCGCTTGATCAGGACCGGGTCGTTCCAGGCGGGCCGCACCACGGCCGAGGTGCCGGGCTCGGCCGCCATCGCCTGCAGCGCCGGCAGCACGTCGGAGACATCGGTGGGCGAATGCTCGGTGTCGATCACCACCCAGTCATAGCCCAGCCCCGACAGCGCCTCGGGTACCAGCGGCCCGGTGATCATGTTCCACAGGCCGATCTGCTGGCGCCCCTCTCGCAGGGCTGCCTTGAACTGGTTCTTCGGATTTTCCACCTCGCCCTCCTCCCTGCGCGGCGTGTCGCCGATCCCATCGGCCCTGTCACCTCGGAGGATCGGCGTGATTCCGGGCAGTTGCAAGCGCGGCGGCGGAAATGTCACGCATTTCGTGCGGCCCGAAGGAATTCTGTGCGGTATGCTCTGGCGGAACGATCTCGCTTGCCGTATGTTTCCTATAGGAAACGGTCCTGCCGGGAGAGAGCGGGACGGTCCGCCGCCGAAGGAGCAGTCGCGCGCCCCGCGATCTCTCAGGCAAAAGGACCGGTCGGGCCGCATGACATCCGGAGAGAGGCCGCGAGGCCCGCCGAAGGGGAAAGTCGCGATCCGCATGATGCGGGGGGCGACGAAGCTCTCAGGCACCAGGGACGGAAGGGGCGCGCTGGAGCAGGCCATATGCCGCATTACGCCGTCTTGGGCGCCGGGATCACCGGTGTCACCACCGCCTATTCATTGTGGAAACGGGGCCACGAGGTCACCGTCTTCGACCGGCAGCGCTATGCCGCGATGGAGACGAGCTTTGCCAATGGTGGCCAGCTTTCGGCTTCGAACGCCGAGGTCTGGAACCGCTGGGCCACCGTACTCAAGGGCACGAAGTGGCTGCTGAAACCCGATGCCCCGCTATCGGTGAATCCCAAGCCGTCGTGGCACAAGCTGAGCTGGATGGCCGAGTTCCTCGGGCAGATCCGCAACTACGAGGCCAATACCATCGCGACCACGAAGCTCGCCATCGCGGCGCGGGCCGGGATGCGTGAGATGGCCGAGACGGCGGGGATCGATTTCGACTTCTCGCCCGCCACCATCGTGCATTTCTACCAGACCGAGAAGGACCTCGCCGATGGGCGGCGGGTCAACAAGCTTCTGGCGCAGGGCGGGCTGCGGCGTGACGAGCTGAGCCCTGACGAGGTGCGCGCACGTGTGCCGCAGCTGACCGGGCCGCTCACCGGCGGCTTCGTCACCGAAAGCGACTCTACCGGCGACATCCACAAGTTCACCACCGGTCTCGCAGATTGGCTGGCGGGGCAGGGTGTGCGGTTCCGGATGGGGACCGAGATCACGGATGTGCGTGCCGGGAATGATGGCGTCACCGTCACTGCCGGCGAGCCCGAACGCTTCGACGGCGTCGTGGTCTGCGCCGGCGTCGGCTCGCGGGCGATCGCCGCGAAGCTTGGCGACCGGGTGAACATCTACCCGGTAAAGGGCTATTCGATCACCGTGAACCTGCGCGATGCGGCGAGCCGGGCCGCCGCGCCCTATGTCTCGCTGCTCGATGACAAGGCGAAGATCGTTACCTCGCGTCTGGGAGAGGACCGGTTCCGCGTGGCGGGGACGGCCGAGTTCAACGGTTACAACCGCGACATCCGTTCGGATCGGGTAAAGCCGCTGGTCGACTGGGTCGAGCGGCTGTTCCCCGGCGTTTCGACCGAGCATTGCGTGCCTTGGGCCGGGCTGCGACCGATGATGCCGAACATGATGCCGAAGGTTGGTGCGGGCCGGCACCCCCGCGTGTTCTACAACACCGGCCACGGCCATCTTGGCTGGACGCTATCGGCGGCGACCGCCGAGGCGCTGGGCGAAACAGTGGGCGAGGGGGATGCCCCCCGCGTCTTCGGAGCATTGGTGCCGAAGGCGGCCTGAGGGTATCGCCGCAGACTCGAAAGGCCCGCCGAATGGCGGGCCTTTTTCGCATGCGGTGAGGCAGTGCGTTCAGAGATGCGACCAGAGCGAGGCGCCGCTGTCGGACATGCGCATCGCGTGACGGGTCAGCCCGGCGCGCACATGACCGGCATCCATGTCGATCGGCCCGGCCACCTGACAGGGGTAACGATAGGTGGTGCCGTTGCGGTCCACGTCCACGCGCGCCTCGAAGGCACCGATCTGGGCGTTGTAACGCACGTCGCCGAGTCTGATGGTCTGCATTCGAAGTGTCTCCGCTGCTCGCTTTTTCTGGATCGTCAACCGACAAAACGCGATTTCGGTTCCCTGTGGCCGCGAAGACTCTTCGATTCATTTTTCGAGGAAATTGAATCCCCTAGGTGTTGGGGGTGCGTGCCTGCGCGGATACCATTTCCTGCAGGATCGCCTGCGCGGCGGCGCGGGGGTTATCCGCCTGCCAGATCGGTCGGCCCACCACGACATGGTCGGCTCCCGCCGCGATCGCCTGCGCCGGCGTCATCACCCGCTTCTGATCACCGAGCGCCGCGCCCACCGGTCGTACGCCGGGTGTCACGATGAGCTTGTCGCGCGCTTCGGGCAGCGAGCGGATCGCCGCGGCTTCCTGCGGGCTGGCGATGACGCCATCGGCCCCGGCTTCGAGCGCGCGGGCGGCGCGCTCGACCACCATCTCGGCCACCGTGCCAGCGCGCATCATCCCTGCATCGAGATCGTCGCGGTCGAGCGAGGTCAGGATCGTCACGGCGAGGATCCGGGTCTGCCTGCCGCCCGCGCCTTCGCGCGCGGCGCGCACCACATGCGGGTCGCCATGCACGGTCAGGAAGTCGAGATCGAACTGCGCCAGCCCGCGCACCGCCGCCTCGACCGTCGCGCCGATGTCGAACAGCTTCATGTCGAGGAAGATGCGCTTGCCATGCTCATCCTTGAGCTCGCGCGCCAGCGCGAGGCCGCCACCCGTCAGCATGCCCAGCCCGATCTTGTAGAAGGAGACCGCGTCGCCGAGTTGTTCGGCGAGTTGCAGCCCGGACAGCGCGTCCGGGCGGTCGATGGCGACGATCAGGCGGTCATCGGCGGGGGCTTGGTTGGTCATGGCGGCGCTCCGGGGGTCCGAGGGGGGGGGTCGCGCGCTTTTGACGCGCGCGCGGCGGGCAGGTCAAGCGCGGGGTCGGGAACGCCGAGGGCAAAGCCGCGTTGCGCTTGGGAACGGGCCGCTTGGGCGGCCAAGCCAAGGAGACCGACATGGCCGACAAGCCCCGCAGCTCGCGCCGCGCCCTGATCTACGTGATGATCCCGATGGGATTCATCCTCCTCGTCATCTTCCTCGTGCTGGGCGGCTGGTTCCGCGCCGAGGAGGCCGAGGAGTTCGACACCGCCCCGCTCGAGGTGCCGAGCGAGACCCCCGATCGCGTGGGTGAAACCGGCGATGCCGAGCCCGACGACGCGATCATCGACGATGCGCTGACCGACGACGCCGAGCCGCAGACCCCCGACGACAACGTGCGTCCGAGCGTGGCCGATACCGACAGCGACGAGGCCGGCGAGCCGGATTTCGACAATGTCGATGATGATGGCGGCCTCGACCCGGTCCCGCCATCGGAGTGATCGAGCCCAAGTCATTGACAACAGGGCCATCGGAGCGCGCTCCGATGGCCCTTTTTGCGACTGTGATACTTGCGCAACGGCGCCGCCCCTCCCATTTTTCCCCCTGAGGCCCGACAGGGGCGCGCCGCTGGAGCGGGCGCCCGGGACCGGGCGCTTCAACAAGGAGAGACAGATGAACCTCGAAAAGTTCACCGAGCGGTCGCGCGGCTTCATCCAGGCGGCGCAGACCATCGCGATGCGCGAAAGCCACCAGCGCCTCGCGCCGGAGCACCTCTTGAAGGCGCTCATGGATGACGAGCAGGGCTTGGCCGCGAACCTGATCAGCAATGCGGGCGGCGATGCGGCCCGGGTGCGCGAGGCGGCAGATGCCGCCGTGGCCAAGCTGCCCAAGGTGTCGGGCGATGCCGGGCAGACCTATCTCGACCAGAGCACCGGCCGCGTCCTCGACGAGGCCGAGAAGATCGCGAAGAAGGCAGGCGACAGCTTCGTCCCGGCCGAGCGGATCCTCATGGCGCTCGCCATGGTGAAGTCCAAGGCCAAGGAGGCGCTCGACGCCGGCAAGGTCAGCGCGCAGTCGCTGAATGCCGCGATCAACGCCGTGCGCAAGGGCCGCACCGCCGACAGCGCCAATGCCGAGGAAGGCTATGACGCGCTGAAGAAATACGCGCGCGACCTGACCGAGGCCGCCGAGCAGGGCAAGATCGACCCGATCATCGGCCGCGACGAGGAAATCCGTCGCTCGATGCAGGTGCTGTCGCGCCGCACCAAGAACAACCCGGTGCTGATCGGCGAGCCGGGCGTTGGCAAGACCGCGATCGCCGAGGGGCTGGCGCTGCGCATCGTCGATGGCGACGTGCCCGAATCCCTGCGCAACAAGCGGCTGATGGCGCTCGACATGGGCGCGCTGATCGCCGGGGCGAAGTATCGCGGCGAATTCGAGGAGCGGCTGAAGGCGGTCCTGAAGGAGATCGAGGCTGCCGCCGGTGAGATCATCCTCTTCATCGACGAGATGCACACGCTCGTGGGCGCGGGCAAATCCGACGGCGCCATGGATGCGGCGAACCTGATCAAGCCGGCGCTGGCGCGCGGTGAGTTGCACTGCATCGGCGCGACCACGCTCGACGAGTATCGTAAATATGTCGAGAAGGACGCGGCGCTGGCCCGGCGATTCCAGCCGCTGATGGTCGAGGAGCCCACCGTCGAGGACACGATCTCGATCCTGCGCGGCATCCGCGAGAAGTACGAGCTGCATCACGGCGTGCGGATCTCCGATTCCGCGCTTGTCGCGGCGGCGCAGCTGTCGCACCGCTACATCACCGACCGCTTCCTGCCCGACAAGGCGATCGACCTCGTCGACGAGGCGGCGAGCCGTCTGCGCATGGAGGTGGACAGCAAGCCCGAGGAGCTCGACGCGCTCGACCGCTCGATCCTGCAGATGCAGATCGAGGCCGAGGCGCTGCGCCGCGAGGATGACGAGGCCTCCAAGGAGCGGCTGGCGAAGATCGAGGAGGAGCTTGGCGCTCTGACCGAGAAAGCCGATGCGATGACCGCCAAGTGGCAGGCCGAGCGGGATCGGCTCGAAGGGTCGCGCACGCTGAAGGAGCGGCTCGATCGCGCCCGCGCCGAGCTCGACATCGCCAAGCGCGAAGGCAACCTCGCCAAGGCGGGTGAGCTCAGCTACGGCGTCATCCCGCAGCTCGAGCGGGAGCTGAAGGCGGCCGAGGAATCGGATGACCCGCTGATGGTCGAGGAGGCGGTGCGTCCCGAGCAGATTGCCGAGGTGGTGGAGCGCTGGACCGGCATCCCGACCTCGAAGATGCTCGAGGGCGAGCGCGAGAAGCTGCTGCGCATGGAGGAGGAGCTCGGTCGCCGCGTCATCGGCCAGCACACCGCCGTGCGGGCGGTGGCCAACGCGGTGCGCCGCGCGCGGGCCGGTCTCAACGACGAGCACCGCCCCTTGGGGTCTTTCCTGTTCCTCGGACCGACCGGTGTCGGCAAGACCGAGCTCACCAAGGCCGTGGCCGAGTATCTCTTCGACGACGACCAGGCGATGGTGCGCATCGACATGTCCGAATTCATGGAAAAGCACGCGGTGGCCCGGCTGATCGGCGCGCCGCCGGGCTATGTCGGCTATGACGAGGGCGGGGTGCTGACCGAGGCGGTGCGGCGCAGGCCCTACCAGGTGATCCTGTTCGACGAGGTCGAGAAGGCGCATCCGGACGTGTTCAACGTGCTGTTGCAGGTGCTCGACGATGGCGTGCTCACCGATGGGCAGGGCCGCACGGTCGATTTCAAGCAGACGCTGATCGTGTTGACCTCGAACCTCGGCGCGCAGGCGCTGAGCCAGCTGCCCGACGGGGCGGATTCGGGGCGCGCCAAGCGCGATGTGATGGACGCGGTGCGGGCGCATTTCCGGCCCGAGTTCCTCAACCGGCTCGACGAGACGATCATCTTCGACCGGCTCGGCCGCGACGACATGGCGGGCATCGTCGAGATTCAGCTCAAGCGGCTTGAGAAGCGTCTGGCGAACCGCAACATCACGCTGTCGCTCGACGAGTCCGCGAAGAAGTGGCTGGCCGATGAGGGCTATGACCCGGTCTTCGGAGCGCGTCCGCTCAAGCGGGTGATCCAGCGGGCGTTGCAGGACCAGCTCGCCGAGATGATCCTCGCGGGCGACATCCGCGACGGCCAGGAGGTGCAGGTCAGTGCCGGTGCCGACGGTCTGATCGTCGGAGACCGGGTATCGGGCAGCAACCGGCCCAAGCCCGAGAGCGCGGTGCTGCACTGATCCGCGCGTACCGTGTGAGCAGGCCCCGGCGGAGCGATCCGCCGGGGCCTTTGCGTGCCGGAGCCTCTCGGCCGGGTCACGCGGTTTTCATCCCAGATTACGGGTTTCGCCGGTGTTTCAACGCCATCGTGACGCTGCGAAACATGTTCGCGGTCTAGAACGTGTCTATGTCGAACCCTGCCCGACCGAGGAGAGAGCCCGATGGCCTATCGCTGGACCAACGACCTGACACGCGCCGACGCGACACCGCGCGGCCTGTTCCTGGATCGCCGTCAGATCATGGCCGGGGCAGGGGCGCTGGGCCTTGGCGGTCTTGCCGGGCCGGTCGGGGCGCAGGAGGCTCTCGAGCCCAACAGCTTCGAGGAGATCACCACCTACAACAACTACTACGAGTTCGGCACCGGCAAGGCCGATCCGGCCAAGAATGCCGAGGCGCTCGACACCACGGACTGGCAGGTGACCGTGGACGGGCTCGTCGACAATCCGGGCACCTATCCTCTCGCCGAGCTGATCGGCGGGCTCGCGGTCGAAGACCGTCTCTACCGCCTGCGCTGCGTCGAGGCCTGGTCGATGGTGGTGCCGTGGCAGGGGATCGAGCTCAAGGACATCCTTGATCGGGCGGGCGTGCAGCCCGAGGCCCGCTACGTTGCCTTCGAGACGGCGGTGCAGCCTGAGAACATGCCCGGGGTGCGCCGCGGCGTGCTCGACTTTCCCTATGTTGAGGGGCTCAGGCTCGACGAGGCGATGCACCCGCTGACCATCATGGCGACCGGGCTTTATGACCAGCCGATGCCCAAGCAGAACGGCGCGCCGATCCGGCTCGTGGTGCCATGGAAATACGGGTTCAAGTCGATCAAGTCGATCGTGCGGATCTCGCTGGTGGAGGAAGAGCCCGTCACGACCTGGAACAGCCTCGCGCCCTCGGAATACGGCTTCTATGCCAATGTGAACCCTACCGTCGACCATCCGCGCTGGAGCCAGGCGACCGAGCGGCGCATCGGCGGCGGGCTGTTCTCGTCGCGGCAGGACACGTTGATGTATAATGGCTATGACGAGGTCGCCTCCCTCTACGAGGGCATGGATCTGAAGGCGCAGTTCTGATGGCCCGCCCGCTCACTCCCGCGCAGCGGATCAACGGCGTGCTGCGCCGGGTGCCGGCTTGGCCTCTCTATGTATTGGGCGTGATCTGGGCGGGTTTCCTGTTCTGGCAGGCGCTGACAGGGCGGCTCGGGGTCGAACCGATCAACGCGCTCGAGCGGGAGTATGGCGACACGGCGTTGAAGCTTCTGGTCGCCGGCC
>NZ_CP193755.1:1885000-2895000 GCF_050847355.1 Limimaricola sp. AA108-03 | reverse complement strand
CATCGACTCAGCGAAATTGAATTGCCGGTCAAGATGCCGGCTTCCCGCGGTTAGACGGAAAGACCCCATGCACCTTTACTACAGCTTCACACTGGCATCAGGATTGCGATGTGCAGGATAGGTGGTAGGCAATGAAGCGGGAACGCCAGTTCCCGTGGAGCCTCCCTTGAGATACCACCCTTCGCACTCTTGATGTCTAACCGCGGACCGTGATCCGGTTCCGGGACCCTGTGTGGCGGGTAGTTTGACTGGGGCGGTCGCCTCCCAAACAGTAACGGAGGCGCGCGAAGGTTGGCTCAGAGCGGTCGGAAATCGCTCGTCGAGTGCAATGGCATAAGCCAGCCTGACTGCAAGACTGACAAGTCGAGCAGAGTCGAAAGACGGCCATAGTGATCCGGTGGTCCCGAGTGGAAGGGCCATCGCTCAACGGATAAAAGGTACGCTGGGGATAACAGGCTGATACTGCCCAAGAGTCCATATCGACGGCAGTGTTTGGCACCTCGATGTCGGCTCATCTCATCCTGGGGCTGGAGCAGGTCCCAAGGGTATGGCTGTTCGCCATTTAAAGAGGTACGTGAGCTGGGTTTAGAACGTCGTGAGACAGTTCGGTCCCTATCTTCCGTGGGTGTAGGATACTTGAGAGGAGTTGCCCCTAGTACGAGAGGACCGGGGTGAACGATCCACTGGTGGACCTGTTGTCGTGCCAACGGCAGTGCAGGGTAGCTATGATCGGACAGGATAACCGCTGAAGGCATCTAAGCGGGAAGCCCCCCTCAAAACAAGGTATCCCCGAGGACCGTGGTAGACCACCACGTCGATAGGTCGGAGATGTAAGCGCAGCAATGCGTTCAGTTGACCGATACTAATGGTCCGATAGGCTTGATCCGATCCAGAAACAGCAAGGCTGGATCCGAAACCATACGCACCAAAACGGTGTACGACGACCTGGAACACCGCTCCCCGCAAGGGCAGGGCGGCTGATATGGTGACCTCCCATCGGAGCACGCGACAGGCCGCACCGGCCTCAAGCAGCCCTCCGGGCGGTAGGCCACCAACAAGATGTTCTTTCCTCGGTCTGGTGGCCATAGCACGAGCAAAACACCCGATCCCATTCCGAACTCGGCCGTTAAGTGCCGTCGCGCTGATGGTACTGCGTCTCAAGACGTGGGAGAGTAAGTCACCGCCAGACCTAGTAAAGAACATCACATTCTCTCTGACACGATGCCAGAACACAGCGACATGCGGCCTCAAGCAGCCCTCCGGGCGATAGGCCACAAAACATGGCGCGGGATGGAGCAGCCCGGTAGCTCGTCAGGCTCATAACCTGAAGGTCGCAGGTTCAAATCCTGCTCCCGCAACCACCGTAATCTGACACAGATCCAGACAAGCCTTCCTCGGGAGGCTTTCTGCGTTTCTGAGCCAAGGGGCGGGGTGCTCGGACCAGCTCGCCTTAATGTGCTGGTCCCTACTGAAGGCTGCAAACGGCCCACAGCCGACCTTCGAGTTACTCGTAATGCTGCGCCGCAGAGTGTGCAGAGCCGCCAGTCGGCACGGCAGATTTCGAGGGCAGTCGGCCCCTGCAATGTGTGGGGTCGATTGGACATCGCCTCCTGTCTCCGCTCCTTAATAGCCCGGCCTTCCCTTACTGATAGGTGGCAACCCGGATGTTGTTCGTCGAACCCGACTGGCCGAAGGGCACGCCTGCGAGGATGATGAAGCTGTCCCCGGTCTCGGGTTCGACAAGGCGCGCGCTTTCCTCGCGGGCCATGGAGACCATGCTGTCGTAGTCCAGCTCGGCCGTCTCCAGGACCGAGCGCGCGCCCCAGACCAGAGCCATCCGACGCGAGATGCGCGGGTCCCGGGTCACCACGATCAGCGGGAGCGCCGGGCGGCGGGCCGCGACGCGCTGTGCCGTGGCGCCGCTCACCGAATAGGCGACGAGGCAGCGTGCGCCGAGTGCGCAGGCCAGCGCGGCGCCCGACCCGGCGATGGAGTTGGCCGCTACCGACGTCGCCTCACGCGAGGCCGCCATGCCGCGGGCATAGGCCTCGTGGCCCTCGGTGCGGCGGATGATGCGGTTCATGACCTCGACCGCCTCAGCCGGGAACTGACCGGTGGCGCTTTCCGCCGAAAGCATCACCGCGTCGGCCCCGTCGTAGATCGCCGTCGCCACGTCCGAGGCCTCAGCGCGGGTCGGGGCCGGCGAGGCCGTCATCGACTCGAGCATCTGGGTGGCCACGATGACGGGTCGGCATTCGCGGCGACACAGCGCGATGATCTCCTTCTGCCGTCCCGGCACGTCCTCGGCCGGGATCTCGACGCCCAGGTCGCCGCGCGCGATCATGATCGCCTCCGAGCGCTCGACGATGGCATCGATCTCCTCAAGGGCCGAGGGCTTCTCGATCTTCGAGACGAGCCCCGCGCGCCCCGCGATCAGAGGCCGGATCTCGTCGAGGTCGGAGGCACGCTGCACGAAGGAGAGCGCCACCCAGTCGACGCCTTGTTCGAGGCCGAAAGCGAGATCGGCGCGGTCCTTCTCGGTCAGCACGGGCAGATCGAGCACCGTGTCGGGGAGGTTCACGCCCTTGCGGTCGCTGACTCTGCCGCCTTCCAGCACCTCGGCCTCGAAGCGCGCCGGTCCGCAGGCGACGACGCGCAGGCGCACCCGGCCGTCATCGATGAAGATCCTGTGCCCCGGCGCGATGGCGGCGAAAACCTCCCCGTGCGGCATGGCCAGGGCGGTGATCTCCTCGGTCGCCTCGTCCAGCACGAAGGTGACACGCTCGTGTCTGTCGAGCACCCGGGCGCCGCCTGCGATCCGGCCGAGCCGGATCTTCGGGCCCTGGAGATCCTGGAGGATGCCGATCGGCACGCCGACCTCGGCTTCGAGCGCACGGATCGCCCGGATCACTGCGGCATGGCCGGCATGGTCACCATGGCTGAAGTTTAGACGAAACGTGTCGACACCCTTGTTGAACAGCGTGCGCAGCATGAAGGGCGCGGCCGAAGCCGGCCCGACGGTGGCGATGATCTTGGCGCGTCGGTTGCGAAGCATGAAGGGGTCCTCGGGAAATCGGGTATCAGAGCACCAGAACGGCGCGGAAGTCGTTGACGTTGGTCAGTGTCGGACCGGTGCGGATCAAAGCGCCGATCCGGTCGAAGAGGCTGTAGCTGTCATGCGCCGCCAGCATTCGCCGCGGGTCGCAGCCGGCCTCGCGGGCACGGCGGAGCGTGTCGGGACTGACCATCGCACCAGCGGCATCCTCGGTGCCGTCGATGCCGTCCGTGTCACCCGCGAGTGCGTGGATACGCGGATGGCCCTGCAAGGCACAGGCCAGGCCCAGGAGGAACTCGGTGTTCCGACCGCCGCGCCCCGGTTCGGTGTCGCCGATGGTTACGGTGGTCTCGCCGCCCGAGAGCAGCACGGCCGGCGCCGGCAGCGGTGTCCCGTGCGCGGCCACGGCACGCGCGATGCCGGCCATGACGATACCCAGTTCACGCGCCTCGCCTTCCAGGGCGTCGCCGAGGATCAACGGCGTCACGCCGGCGGCGCGGGCTGCCTTTGCCGCCGCTTCCAATGACATCTGAGGTGCGGCGATCAAGCGGAAATCCGGGGTCGCATCGTGCTGCGCGTCGCTTGGCGCCAGGAGCAATGCACGGGCCGCCTCGGGCAGGCTTGGGCCGAGGCGCTCGACCAGATGCGACAGGTCGTCCTTGGCGCTCGGGTCGGGCACGGTCGGCCCCGACGCGATCGCCGCCGGATCGTCGCCCGGCACGTCCGAGATCGACAGGGTGACCAGCCGCGCGCCATTCGCGGCACGCAGCAATCCGCCGCCCTTGAGCCGGTCGAGCCGCCGCCGCACCCGGTTCATGTCCTCGATGGTCAGACCCGACCGCAGCAGCAGCCGGTTCACGGCGATCAGATCGTCGAACGTCAAGGGCTCGCGCGGCAAAGTCATCAGGGCCGATCCGCCGCCGGAGATCAGCGCCAGCACCAGATCGTCCGACCCCGCCGAGGCGACGGCGGTGAGGATCTCGCGCGCCGCGGCCACTCCGGCGGCGTCCGGCACCGGGTGCGCGGCCTCGCGCACCGTGATGCGCTCGGTCGGCACTGCGTGGCCATAGCGCGTGACCACGACACCCGAGAGATCGACGTCGGGCCAGGCGGCTTCGACGGCGCGCGCCATCGCCGCCGCCGATTTGCCCGCGCCGACGACGATGCAGCGCCCTTTGGGCTTGTCGGGCAGGTGCCGCGCCAGCACCTCCGCCGGGTCGGCAGCTGCCACGGCGACGTCGAACAGTCGACGCAGCAACGCCGGGGCGTCGTGGTCGCTCACTGTCATCTCAAATGTTCTCGCCGCGGATCGCGTCGCAGACAGCGTCGGTGACCTGCTGCGTTGTCGCCTCGCCGCCGACATCCGGGGTCAGGATGCCCTCGGCGCAGACCTTCTCCACCGCCCGCATCAGCCGGTCGGCGGCGTCCTTCTCGCCCAAGTGCTCGAGCATCTGGCTCGCGGTCCAGAAGGTCGCGACCGGGTTGGCGATGCCCTTGCCGGTGATGTCGAAGGCCGAGCCGTGGATCGGCTCGAACATCGAGGGGTAGCGTTTCTCGGGGTCAATGTTACCGGTCGGCGCGACGCCGAGCGAGCCCGCCAGCGCACCGGCGAGGTCCGACAGGATGTCGGCGTGCAGGTTGGTGGCAACGATGGTGTCGAGGCTACGCGGGTTCTTCACCATGCGCACAGTCATGGCATCGACCAGCATCTTGTCCCAGGTCACGTCCGGGAACTCCTTCGAGACCTCGGCCGCGATTTCGTCCCACATCACCATGCCGAAGCGCTGCGCGTTCGACTTGGTCACCACGGTCAGGAGCTTGCGGGGCCGTGACTGCGCCAGCGCGAAGGCATAGCGCATGATCCGGGTCACGCCGGTGCGGGTGAAGATCGCCACCTCGGTGCCGACTTCCTCGGGCAGGCCCTTGTGGGCACGGCCGCCGTGGCCGGAATATTCCCCCTCGGAATTCTCGCGCACGATGACCCAGTCGAGGTCGCCCGCGCCGACACCCGCGAGCGGCGAGGAGATGCCCGGCAGGATCTTGGTGGGCCGCACGTTGGCATACTGGTCGAAGCCCTGGCAGATCGGCAGCCGCAGGCCCCACAGCGTAACGTGGTCGGGCACGTCGGGCGCGCCGACGGCACCGAAGAAGATCGCGTCGAAGGCCTTGAGCTGGTCCCGGCCGTCCTCGGGCATCAGCGCGCCGGTTCTCTTGTAGCGCTCCGAACTCCAGTCGAACTCGGTGACTTCGAGCGCGAAGCCGCCGTCGCGCCGCGACAGCGCCTCGAGCGCCTGGAGCCCGGCGGCGATGACCTCGGGGCCGATACCGTCTGCTGGGATGGATGCAATCTTGTAGGTCTTCATGGGATTTCCTCCGGGGGCGCTGTCGCACCGGCTCGTGTCGCATTGAATCGTTGCGGCGACGCCATGACGGTGCAGTCGAGGGCGACGTTATGAGCGACCAGCTCGACCCCTCAACGCGCAGATGATTATATACTGATCTGAAACAGTTTCGCCGGCATGGGCTTCGACATGGATATTTCTCACCTCAGGTGTTTCGTCGCGGCGGCGGACGAACTGCATTTCGGCCGCGCTGCGCAGTCGTTGGGCATGCTCCCTGCCTCGCTGGGCCGACAGGTCCGCATCCTCGAAGAGCAGCTCGGAGCAAAGCTGTTCCTGCGCACCACCCGTAGCGTGAGCTTGACCGAAGCGGGCACCGCGATCCTTGAGGATGTGCGGGAGATGGTCGCGCAGGCCGAGCAGCTTGAGGAGAAGATCCGCCACATTCGAAAGGCCGAGGCACCGGTCCTGCGGGTCGGTGCGATCGACAGCGCCGCGGCTGGGCTGATGCCACAGCTTTTGCAATACCTGCGCGAGGATCACCCCGACATCGAGGTGCAGCTGATCGAGCAAAAAACGATCCACCTGCTGCCGAAGCTCCTGAGTGGCAGTCTCGACATCGCTTTCTGCCGCCCGCCCGACACGCGCGACCCCCGGATCAACTTCCGTACCCTGTTTTTCGAAACGGCCGTGGTTGCGTTACCCGAGGATCACCCGCTGGCCGGACGCGAGGAGATCGCAGTGACCGATCTCGCGGATGCGCCGCTGATCGTGCCGGATCGTCGCTCGCGCCCGCATTCGCACGACTTGACGATCAAGCTCTTCCTCGACGCCGGGCTCACCGCGCGCGTGGCCCAGGTGGCCGAGGAGAAGCACACCATCGTCAATCTCGTCGCGACCGGCACCGGCCTCGCGATCGTGCCACGCTGGACCGCGCGGATTGCCGTGCCGGGCGTGCGCTTCGTGCGGCTGCTGATGCCGGAGGGCATGACCCGCTCGAAGCTCGTCCTTGCCGCCGCCTGGACCCGCGGCACGCGGGATGCGCAGCGCGACGCCCTGCTCGACGTGCTCGACCGGCATGTGAAGGCGATCGAGCAGAGCGCCTGATTAGATCATATAATAATATAATCTTCTGCGCGTATGTGGTGCCATGCCTTTGCTGGCATGGTGGCGGTCGTAGCATCGCGTCTCGCGGCGCGGTGCCGGAGGAGCACATGGGAGGAGCAAGAACCATGAAGATGACGACCTATGCCATTCTCGCCGCGAGCACGATCGCGGCCTTCCCCGCAACCGCCCAAGATCGCGCCGACTGGCCCGACAGCCTGAGCATCTCGACCGGTTCGCAGGGCGGCACCTATTTCGTCTGGGGCTCCGGCCTCGGCTCGATGATCGGCGAGCAGCTCGGCGTGCCGACCAGCGTCGAAATCACCGGCGGCCCGGTGCAGAACGTCGTGCTGGTCGAGACCGGCGAGACCATGCTCGGCTTCAGCACCACCGGCCCGGCGCAGGAGGCCATGGCGGGCGAGAACGAGCTGATGCCAGGTATGGAGGCCGCCAATCTGCGGGCACTGTTCCCCATGTACCAGACGCCGTTGCAGGCGGTCGTGCTGTCCTCCTCGGGGATCGAGAGCATCGAGGATCTCGAAGGCAAGCGCGTCAATCTCGGGCCGGCCTCGGGCACCTCGGCGACCTATTGGCAGCGCTATTTCGACACCGCCGGTATCGACGTGAAGGCCAGCTTCGCAGGCGGCTCCGACGGCGCGGGCCAGCTTGCTGACGGGCTGATCGACGCTTTCGTCTATGCTGCCGGCTTGCCGACCAGCGCCTTTAGCGAACTGGCGATCCAGAACGACGTGACCTTCTTGCCGCTCTCGGAAGAGAACATCGCGACCTTCAAGGAGGTGGCGCCGTCGATGCAGGACTTCTCCATCCCGGCCGGGACCTATGAGGGCCAGGACGAGGACATTCCCTCCGTGTCGATGTGGAACTTCGCTATCGCGCATCAGGAGCTGCCGGAGAGCCTCGCCTATGAGATCACCAAGCTCGTGCTCGAGGACAACGCGCGGATGAAGCAGCTCCACGCTTCCGCCGTCGAGACGCTGGCCGAGAACTGGGACACCAACAACTTCATGCCGTTCCACCCGGGCGCCGTGCGCTACTACGAGGAGATCGGCATCACCATCCCCGACGAGCTGCGCTGAGCCTCCCCGGCGCGGTGCGCCGCGGGCGGGGTTCGCTCTGTCCGCGGCACTGGTATCCCTCGGCAATCCGGTGATGCGATGACCCATTCCGACAGCAAGAAGATCCCCTCATCGGAAACCCTCGATGAGCTGACGAGCCCGGTGGTCGCCACGGCCGCCGTCGATGACGATCCGCCTGCGGGCAACCAGCGAGTCTTCATCGGCCCGCGTCACTACCTCTTCGCCACGGCCTGCGCTGCCTATGCGGTATTTCACCTCGCGGTGATGAACCTCTACCCGCTGGAAACCTGGACTTACCGTCTGCTGCATCTGGGTGGCGGGCTCGCGCTCGGCTTCCTGCTCTACGGCGCCTATGGCGTCGTTCCCGAACAGGCGGCGGCGCGTCGCAGCATCGGCAACACTCTCCTGCTCGCGCTGGCGGCGGCAGGCACGCTGTTCGGCGCCAGCGCGATTCTGGCGGTTTGGGCCAATTGGTGGTTTCTTGGCAATGCCGTGCCGCCCGGCTGGGCCGTGGCGAGCTTCGGCATTCCGCTGACCCTGGGGACGACCGCCGCGGTGCTGCATGGCTGGCTGTTCGAAGATCGGCGCATCGGCACCTGGACGCTGGCCGACATTCTTCTTGCCGTGGCAACTGCGGCATCGATTGGCTATGTCATCTACTTCGCGCGGGCCCTCCAGATGCGGGCCGGGATGCCGATGGCCCAGCCGGGCGACATGTGGGCCGCAATCACTGGCGTGATCCTGATCCTCGAGGCCGTGCGGCGCATGGCTGGACTGGCGCTGGTGATCATCTCGGCCGTTTTCGTAGCCTATGCCTTCGCCGGGCCTTGGCTGCCGGGCATCCTCAATCATGGCGGCTACGAGCCGAAGCGGTTCTTCTCCTACATCTTCACCGACAACGGCATTCTCAGCGCGCCGATCGCGATCTCCTCGACCTACATCGTGCTCTTCGTGATCTTCGCGGCCTTCCTTCAAGCCACCCATGTCGGCGCCTACTTCGTCAACGTCGCCTTCGCTGCCGCGGGTCACAAGCGCGGCGGTCCGGCCAAGGTGGCGGTCTTCGCCTCGGGCCTGATGGGGATGATCAACGGCACCAGCGCTGGCAACGTCGTCTCGACCGGCTCGCTCACGATCCCACTGATGAAGAAGGTGGGCTACCGCAGCCAGACCTCGGCGGCGGTCGAGGCCGCGGCCTCCTCGGGCGGACAGATCATGCCGCCGATCATGGGCGCGGGCGCCTTCATCATGGCCGAGATCACCGGCATTCCCTACACCGAGATCATCTGGGCCGCGCTGATCCCGGCAATCCTCTACTTCGCCTCCGTGTTCTTCATGGTCGACCTGATGGCGCAGCGCTTCGCCATGGTGGGCCTGCCGCGCTCGGCGCTGCCGAAACTCGGCGCGCTCCTGAAGCAGGCCTACCTCTTCGCGCCGATCGTGGTGCTGATCTGGGCGCTCTTCGTCGGCTACTCGGTGATCCGCTGCGGCACGCTGGCGATGATTACTGCCGCCGTTGTGTCATGGCTCACGCCGAACCGCATGGGGCCGCGGCAACTGTTCCACGCGCTCGACATCGGCGCGCGCATGGTGCTCCAGCTGGTCGCGGTCTGCGCGGCGGCGGGCATCATCGTGGGCGTCATCGCCCTCACCGGTATCGGCACGCGCTTCTCGGCGCTGCTCCTCGGCATCGCCGATCAGTCGCAGCTTCTCGCCATGATGTTCTCGATGCTCGTCGCGATCATCCTCGGCATGGGCATGCCGACCACGGCCGCCTACGCGGTAGCGGCCTCTGTCATCGCGCCGGGCCTCATCAATCTCGGAGTCGAGCCGCTGACCGCGCATTTCTTCATCTTCTACTTCGCGGTGATGTCGGCGATCACGCCGCCGGTGGCGCTCGCCGCCTATGCTGGCGCGGCGCTGGCGCAGTCCGACCCGATGAAGACCAGCGTCGAGAGCTTCCGCATCGGGCTTGCGGCCTTCGTGGTGCCCTACATGTTCTTCTTCTCGGACGCGCTCCTGATGCAGGGCGGCTGGCTCGATACCATCCATGTGACGATCTCGGCCCTGTTCGGCATCTACCTGCTGTCGTCGGGCATCATCGGCTGGTTCTTCGGCCGGATCGGCTGGATCGCTCGGGCACTGCTGATCGGGGGCGCGCTGGGGATGCTCGATGCCGGGCTGGTCACCGATCTGGTCGGGCTGGGCATCGGCGGGGGACTGTTCCTGTTCCAGCGCAACGTGCTGAAGCCCGCAGATCTCGCCCACGGTAAGGACTGACGATCCCTACGGCGCCGGCTGGTTCTGACCAGCTGGCGCCGACGACCGGTTCCAATCGAAACCGCAGGGAACAAGATGTCGGCTCTCGCCGCAGGCGAGTTCCCCTCGCAGCTGCGGCGAACGGCTGCTTTCCGCCGATTCCGTGGAAAAACACCCGTTCGCGAGCGCAGAATAACGGCCATTGGAAAGAGCGCGAACGCTTGTCCCGTCAGGCGTTCCGCGCTTTCTGCGGTGCGGGAAGGATCTTGGCCAGTTTGCGGAGGTTCTGGGCGGTGGCGGCGAGGAGGAATTCGTCTTTCGCGCCGCATGGACCACGCAATCGGAGCCTGTTGAGGCCAAGGATGCGCTTCAGGTGAGCGAAGAGCATTTCGACCTTCTTCCTCAGCTTCATCGAGATGACGTATTGCTCGGTCTTCGCGATGTCGCGGGCGACCTGTCGTGCGTCTTCATGCTCCTCGCGGGTGATCGACCGGAAGTCCATGTTGGGGCAGCAACGTGACTTCGAGGGATAGACCTGGCAGGTATGCTTCAGGCACCTGTATTTGGCGACGCCCTTCCCGGTCGGCCCGCGGTTCGGATCGGAATATTTCCGGCGGAACTGCTTCAGCTCGTGGCCTTCCGGGCAGATGTATCGGTTGTTCTCGGCATCCCAATCGAAGTCAGCGCGGGTCCAGGTCCCGTCGCTGCGCCCCGATTTGTCGAAGACCGGGATGTGTGGCGCGATCTTGCGATCGACCAGCCAGCCTAACATCGGTGCGGTGCCGTAGGCCGTATCCGCGATCAGGCGCTCGGGGTGGAGGTCGAACCGAGCCTTGACCCGATCCAGCATGGTCCTGGTCGATCCAACCTCCGCCTGGCGGATGGAACGCGTCGCCTCCACATCCAGGATGACGCCGTGGTCCGTATCGATCAGGTAATTATCCGAATAGCTGAAGAAGGCCGGGCCTTTGCGGGCCGCCGTCCATTGGCTGGCAGGGTCGGAATGCGACGTGAACTTGGGCTGGACCTCGCTGGCCGCGCCGAACGCTGCCTCATCCAAGGTATCGAGATACTCACGAACCGCCCGCGGCGCGTCAGCGGGGTCGATCTTCCCGGCGTCCCATTCCTCCTTGGGCGTCGAGTTCTGCTTGTTGGCATCAGCCTCGATCAGGCTGGCATCGACGGCCATGCGCTGCCCGCTGACAAGGCCCTCTTCGATGCAGCGCGCTACGGTCGTCTCGAACAGATGCCGCAGCAGTTCGCTGTCGCGGAACCGACCGTGGCGGTTCTTCGAGAAGGTCGAGTGATCCGGGACCCGGTCACTCAGATCAAGCCGGCAGAACCACCGGTATGCGAGGTTCAGATGCACCTCCTCACACAGCCGCCGTTCCGAGCGGATACCGAAGCAATAGCCAACCAACAGCATGCGGATCAGGAGTTCGGGATCGACGGACGGGCGGCCTGTATGGCTGTAGAAATCGGCGAGGAAGGTGCGGATGCCGGACAGATCCACAAACCGGTCGATGGAGCGAAGAAGGTGGTCCTGCGGGACATGATCCTCAAGCGAGAACTCGTAGAACAGGATCGTGTCCCACGACGTGGTGTAGCTCTTGGCTGGCCTGACTGGTGTCGGCGGGCCGAGCTGATCAGTCCGTCTGCGCGGCAGGCAGGCTGACGATGGGATCGTCGCAGACTGGCGCGAGCGTTTCCAGCGTCATGTAGCGGGAGCGCTGCACGGCCCATTCCTCGGTCTGCTCCATCAGGATCGCTCCCACCAGGCGACGGATGGCGGCCTCATTGGGGAAGATGCCGACGACATCGGTGCGCCGTTTGATTTCCCCGTTCAATCGCTCAATCGGATTCGTGGAGTGCAACTTTGCCCGGTGCTGCTGAGGAAAGGTCATGTAGGCAAGGACATCCTCTTCGGCCCCGTCCATGAGGGTGGCGAGCTTCGGCAGCTTGCCCCGCATCTGGTCGGCCACGAGGCGCCATTGCGTTCTGGCCGCGCTGTGGTCGGGCTGGGCAAAGGCCGTGGCGATGAAGGCCGAGACCACGCGCCGGCTGCTCTTGCCGGCATGGGCCAAGGCGTTTCGCTGGAAATGTACACGGCACCGTTGCCAGGTCGTGGACAGCACACGAGCCGTAGCGGCCTTGATGCCTTCGTGGGCATCGCTGACCACCAGCTTCACGCCGGACATCCCTCGGCGCACGAGATCGCGCAGAAAATCGGTCCAGAACGTCTCCGCCTCGGAGGGCCCGATGGCCATGCCAAGCACCTCGCGACGGCCATCGGTGTTCACACCCACGGCGATGGTGACGGCGACGGACACGATGCGGCCGCCTTGGCGGACTTTCAGGTAGGTGGCGTCGATCCAGAGATAGGGCCACTCGCCCTCGATCGGTCGAGTCAGGAAAGCATCGACCCGCTCGTCGATCTCCTCGCACAGCCGACTGACCTGGCTCTTCGAGATGCCGGTGCCGCCCATGGCCTGCACGAGATCGTCCATGGCGCGCGTCGAGACGCCATGCACATAGGCTTCCTGAATGACCGCCGTCAGCGCCTTCTCCACGGCTCGCCGGGGCTCGAGAAACGAGGGGAAGTAGCTTCCCGTCCGCAGCTTGGGAATGCGCAGCTCCACGTTCCCGGCCCGCGTCTGCCAGTCCCGGTCACGGTAGCCGTTGCGCTGCGCCCGACGCTCAGGGCTCTTCTCGCCATAGGCGGCGCCGGTCTGGCCGCCGACCTCGAGCTCCATCAGGCGCTCGGCGGCAAAGCCGATCATCTCGCGTAGAAGATCCGCATCACCGCTCTTCTCGACGAGCTCTCTCAGGTCCATCATGGGTTTGGTCATCGGGGGCATCCCTCGGTTCAGGTTGGCTTTCGCAACCCGACCCTACCGAGAAACCCGATGGCCGCCTCAGCTACACCACGCCCAGGGACATGACCTAGAACAGCGCTGGCTGCGCCTCCTGCCGCGGTCCCATCATCGCCGATCCTCCCATCCCCTATGGGAATTGAATCAGCCACGGGCACCCCGATCAAGTTCGAGTTTTTCAACGGAATACGCCCAAATCGACGCCCCACCGCCGGGTCAGGACTGGCCGGACCCAGCGAGAGCGATCTGGGGCGCTTCGCCTCGGATCTCGACAGCCATGCCATCCCGGGCATTTTCATCCGGCCGCACGATGACGGCTCCCAGCAATTCGCCCAGCAGCCGGTTCGCTTCCACCATCAGGTCACTTTCGGCGAGGAGGTCGTCGAGCTGTCGCACCTTTTGTTGGTAAATGGCCTGCATCTCCTCGGCTGTCGGCATTAGAGCTCTCTGCCGGGGAGCGCGTACCGCCTCGATCTCGAGACGAAGGCGTTGGCTTTCCCGTTCCCGATCCGCCAGGCGTTCCCGCAGGGCTTCGCTCACGCTGTCATCCTCAAGTTGGTCGAGCAGGCGTTCGATCTTGCCACTGACCTTGTTGAGCTGACTTTGAAGGTCGGCGAGCGAGCTTCCTTCCCCGGTCGACTCCTCTGCGAGCAGCCGAGTGACCTCCGCCGTGAACTGGTCGGCGAAGGTCGGCGTCAGCAGATCCGTGCGCAGCCGTGCCAAGGCACGCGCCTCCAGTTTGCCCCGGGTGATGGTCTTGCTGTTCGAGCAGACCGAGGTCCCCTTGGACTTTCTGTTGAAGCAGCCGTAGCGGTCCTTGCCAATAAGGGTATATCCACCTCCACAGCAGCCGCATTTGACGAGCCGCGACAGCAGGTACTTGGCTCGGTGGCTCGTATTGAGCGGTGCGCCCTCGACTGCGTACGCGGCGTGGGTCGCTTCGAGGCGGTCCTGCACGATGTTCCACACCTCGTCATCGACGATCGCGAGTTCGGGGCATTCACCCCAAACGATGTCCTGCTCCTCGCCGGGCCGTGACAGGCGATTGCCCGTATCCGGATCGCGGGAGAAGCGGTTCCGGCCGTAGACGATGTTGCCGATGTAGGCTTCGTTGCGAAGCAGGCCGTCACGCTTCCTGGCGTTGCCGCGAAGCGTGCTGTCGCACCATGCGCTGCCGGACGGCGAGGGGACGCCTTCTTCGTTAAGTTTTGACGCGATCTTCCGCGGCGAAAGACCACTGGCATAGTCATTGAAGATGCGCCGCACGACCGCCGCTTCCTCAGGATTGATTTCCCGGTTCACTCCCTTGGCTTCGACGATGCGGTAGCCGTATGCGCAGCCGGCTGCCACACGCCCCCGAGCGGTGGCCCCGCTCTGCCCGCGCCTGGTCTTGTCGGCAATCTCGCGTGCTTGGAATTCGGCGCATGCGGCCAGGAAGGGCAGAAGCTTCCAATCACACTTGCCTCCATTCGCAGCGTATAGATCGACACCCCGGCTTTCGAACCAGTCTGCGACCTCATGGATGTCGCGGGCGCGGCGGCCAATTCGGTCGATACTTTCCACGATGATGGCCGAGATCCCGCCCCGGGCAACATGGGCCTTCAGGTCCAACATTCCCTGACGTCTCGCGATTGGGGTGCGTCCAGAGGCAGCCTCGTCTCGATAGACACCCGCGACCTCGAAATCGCAAAGGCGCGCCGTCTCATGGCATAACGCAATCTGATCTTCACAGGAGTACTTGCTCTGTTTGTCAGAGGAATAGCGCGCGTAGATCACGACCTTCGGCTTTCCAACGAGAGCAGTGGCCGCTGGCTTCCCTGCGGCTGCGGCACGACGAGCCTTTCGGTTCGGCAGGATCACCTGGTGATCTACTGAGCGGGACCGAAGAAAGCTCGTGCCATCGGTGTTCTGCTGACGTCCATCCGGCGAAGTAGCGGCGGTGCAGGGTGCACAGGTCGAAGTGGTCATGCCACGGAGTCCTTCTTGCAGGCGGCCACGTAGGCCTTGGCCATGACGGTCACGAACGCCGTCAGGCGGATGTCGGTGGAGGTGGCGCCGCCGGGGTTGTCGTTGGCGGCAGTGAGCGTGCTGGGCTTGGTCGTCATTTTCGATCTCCAGATTTTTCCCCCACCTGTGCGGTGGTAATCTGTAAATCGTGCGATCCGTTTTCCCGCGGAAACGACGACCGTAAGAATCTTCGTTCGAACCGAAAAAAGTTGGCGCGCCGACATCCCAGCAGCAGGAGAAGTGTCGTCGGCGCGCCTGCGCCGCCTGATCCGGGGCGGCGCATCGATGGCCGGGGGTCCGGCCTCAAGGGTGGCACGCCTTCGAGGGCGTGCCATGTGCGTTACCGGTTTGCAGGGCGTGCCAGCTGCGCGGTTCGCCGTCGGCCCGAGGCCAGGATCTGGTCGAGATCCCGCCGATCGATGACGGCGTCGATGGCGTCGCGAAATACCGACAGTTCACTACGGAGCGTCGCCAGCCGGAGCGCCTCCGGCGGCCAGTACGTCTCGATCCAGCTGAGGCCCGAGACGTCGCATTCGTCGTCGAACCAATTTGCCACCTGCACGATCAGGCGACCGATCTCGTCGTTGAGGTCTTCGATGAGTTCATGCAGATCCCACGCCACCGCGGACTCGAAGATCTCGCGGCGTTCGATCGCGTCGGCGATGGACCGGGCGAGCTGTCCGGATCCGCCATGCAGCCTGACGGCGGAGTTTCCCCGCAAGTGGGGCAGGGCGCTCCGGCTCTGGGCGAGGGCATGCGCGGCCAGCGCCTCGATCGAGGACAGCTCGGCGCCTGTCGGGGTGCACGAGCTCATGCGTGATCTCCCGTTTGGAGCGATGCAGGTCGGCTCGGGTCTCGGGGTTCGAGGGCGAAGTCGCGACCTCGAACGAGGACCTTTCGGCGGAGCGGTCCGCGCGTGCGGCGCCTCTCATCGCGGATGTCCCGCAGCGCGTGAATGCGGCCCCGCACCTCGTTCATGCGCTCGTAGATCTCGCCGTCGATGCGGCCGAGCACGGGCGACTCCAACTGCCGGTCGAGCACGAAACCGCTATGCGTCAGCGCGACGAGGAGGCGCCGCGCACCGACGAAGCGGGTGGGCTCGTGCAGCCCTGCCGCGATGTAATCGGCACGCTTGCGAACATGCACCGCGTCGCCGACGTTCGACTTGCGCCGCGAGGTCGTGCCGTAAGCCAGCAGCGCGTAAGTTTGGTCGCCGATCTGCTCGATGTCGAGCACCAGGCAGGGGCGGGCCTTCGGCTTCGCGGTCTCGCCTTCCTCGGCGAGCGGGAACTTGAAAAGCACGATGTCCCCGTGGCGCAGATGATCCCGCCAGGCGGCGCTCATCCGCGGGTCGTATTGCAGTATGTCGAGCATGTTTGCTCTCCTTGTCAGCTTCGTTGCCGACACGCCCGAGCGGCCTTCCTCTCTCACCTTTCCGGCCGAGGTCGTCCGTCGTGCGCGTCACAAAGCGCGCGCACGGCGGAGGAGCCTTGGCCTCCTTGCGGGATCCCGTTTCAGACCGATTGCACATGCCTGGACGGGGCGCCGTTCTTCGCCGTCAGGCGATTTCGGGAGAGCGTCGAGAGGGTGAGGCAGCAGAGCGACCCCGGTGGGTGTCGCGGCGCTGCCGGGCCCTTTCGACCCGGCGCGGGGAGCGCGAGCAGGCGGGGGTTTGGGGGAGGAGTGCGGAACGACGCTCTCCCGGGAGCAAGGGGGTGTTGGGGCAGTGCGGAACGATGACCCGAGCCCGCCGGGAGGCGCCAGGGGGTTGGAGGGGGAGCGGCGAGCGATGGCCCTGCCGCCCTCCGCGCAGGAGCCTCCCGGGCAGGGCCCTCGGAGAGCCCCCGGAGGGCCGACGCGTATTGAGCCCCGAAGGGGCGTCTCGCAATACGCAAAGTCGGTCCCTACACCTTTTCTCCCGCAGCCCCGCAGGGCTGGTCTTGAAAGGATATCCCGAGGGCCCGGTTCGTTTTTTGCGTCACCCTCGGGGGACTAATTCCGCGTCGACGTAATCACTCGGCACGGAAAGAACACAGGAGTGCAGGGCTATCAATTTGCTCACATGGAGACATGGTCCCGTCAAGGCGGCGCGGTTCAGAATGGACGCCAGGAAACGGTGCGGCGCAACGGGCAGCGCAGCTGGTCGGCGCAGCAGATCATCGACGAGGCAGAGCGCGTTCCGGATGCCTGCGAGCACGTGCCCTATACCGGCCGTAAGCCTCTGGTCTTGGAGGGCACCTGCCGCACATTCGACGAGTTGCGAAAGGCGCACGAGGCGGCCTCGACGGTGAAACTGTCATTCCCCTACCGCGACAAGAAAACCGGCAAGACCTCGACCCGGCGGCGCCAGCTGCGGGCGGACACGCACAGCCTCTACACCGCCGTCATCTCGCTGCCGGTGACGGCCGAGGAGGCACTCGCTGATCCAGAGAAGATGCGCGAATGCATGAGCACTTTCCGTATGGCCAAGACGTTCGAACAGCGCCGGATCGAGGCCGCCGGTGGCGAGTTCGCGATGGCGGTGATCCATTATGATGAGTGCCAGGTGCACATGCATCTTTACGGGCTCGACCGGGTCCGCGGCTCGGTCAATGCACTGCATCCGGGACGCGCGGCGCTGGACGATTTCCGCGAGCGGCATGGCGCGCGATGCAAGCGCGGCACCGACCTGTTTCAGCGATCCAAGCGGGCCTACTGCGATGCGATGAGGGAGTGGCAAGGCGACCTGCATCGGGAGGTGTTTTCCAAGGTCGGACTGCTGCGGTACGGGCCGAAACGCGAGCGTCTGGGCCGCTCGGACTACATGAGGACGATGCAGGCGGCCGAGGAGCGGGCACGCATGGCCGTCGATCTGGAGGACAGCCGGAACCACAGAAAAGCTCTCTCGGGCATCGCTGCACTGCTCGACGAGCGGGATGCGGATATCGAAACGCGTGAAGACATTCTCGACACGAGGGAAGCCCAACTCACGGATCTCACTGCATCGCTTAATGAGCGTAGCGAGAAGCTGCGGGAGGCAGCCGAGAAAACGGCCCTGGCAGCTAAGGAAACAGCAGCAGCCACAGCTGGCCTCAGGTCATGTCCCTGGGCGTGGTGTAGCTGAGGCGGCCATCGGGTTTCTCGGTAGGGTCGGGTTGCGAAAGCCAACCTGAACCGAGGGATGCCCCCGATGACCAAACCCATGATGGACCTGAGAGAGCTCGTCGAGAAGAGCGGTGATGCGGATCTTCTACGCGAGATGATCGGCTTTGCCGCCGAGCGCCTGATGGAGCTCGAGGTCGGCGGCCAGACCGGCGCCGCCTATGGCGAGAAGAGCCCTGAGCGTCGGGCGCAGCGCAACGGCTACCGTGACCGGGACTGGCAGACGCGGGCCGGGAACGTGGAGCTGCGCATTCCCAAGCTGCGGACGGGAAGCTACTTCCCCTCGTTTCTCGAGCCCCGGCGAGCCGTGGAGAAGGCGCTGACGGCGGTCATTCAGGAAGCCTATGTGCATGGCGTCTCGACGCGCGCCATGGACGATCTCGTGCAGGCCATGGGCGGCACCGGCATCTCGAAGAGCCAGGTCAGTCGGCTGTGCGAGGAGATCGACGAGCGGGTCGATGCTTTCCTGACTCGACCGATCGAGGGCGAGTGGCCCTATCTCTGGATCGACGCCACCTACCTGAAAGTCCGCCAAGGCGGCCGCATCGTGTCCGTCGCCGTCACCATCGCCGTGGGTGTGAACACCGATGGCCGTCGCGAGGTGCTTGGCATGGCCATCGGGCCCTCCGAGGCGGAGACGTTCTGGACCGATTTTCTGCGCGATCTCGTGCGCCGAGGGATGTCCGGCGTGAAGCTGGTGGTCAGCGATGCCCACGAAGGCATCAAGGCCGCTACGGCTCGTGTGCTGTCCACGACCTGGCAACGGTGCCGTGTACATTTCCAGCGAAACGCCTTGGCCCATGCCGGCAAGAGCAGCCGGCGCGTGGTCTCGGCCTTCATCGCCACGGCCTTTGCCCAGCCCGACCACAGCGCGGCCAGAACGCAATGGCGCCTCGTGGCCGACCAGATGCGGGGCAAGCTGCCGAAGCTCGCCACCCTCATGGACGGGGCCGAAGAGGATGTCCTTGCCTACATGACCTTTCCTCAGCAGCACCGGGCAAAGTTGCACTCCACGAATCCGATTGAGCGATTGAACGGGGAAATCAAACGGCGCACCGATGTCGTCGGCATCTTCCCCAATGAGGCCGCCATCCGTCGCCTGGTGGGAGCGATCCTGATGGAGCAGACCGAGGAATGGGCCGTGCAGCGCTCCCGCTACATGACGCTGGAAACGCTCGCGCCAGTCTGCGACGATCCCATCGTCAGCCTGCCTGCCGCGCAGACGGACTGATCAGCTCGGCCCGCCGACACCAGTCAGGCCAGCCAAGAGCTACACCACGTCGTGGGACACGATCTGGCCTCACTGCTCGCGAGAATGCGTTGAAGGTTCGAGAAGCCGAGGCCGTGAATCGCGAAGCCGAGATCGAGCGCCAAAAGAAAAAGGTAGATGAGCGAGACAAGCGCAGCATCGAGCGTGCTACGGAGTTGGATGCTTCCCTGGCGACCGTTGAGGCGATGACGGCGGGTCTTGCCGTATACGATGAGACCAGCACGAGCCCCGGTATGCGCTCGACTGCGGCAGCCAGGAGCGACAGTGCGTGGCCTGATATCATGGCGCGAATGAAAGCGGCGCCCGCAGCTGCGTGGGCAACCGCGGGACGCATTAGCAAGAGCCTGAGTGAAGCTCGCGCGAAGGCGGCCGCTGACGGGCTTGCGGATGCACGCGCGTCAGCCCGCAAGGAGTTGCGCGACGCATTTGAAGCCGTCCGCAAGGCCTCGGATGCCTTCGGCGCAGTGCATCAGTTTGCTCTCCAGATCATTGATCGGTTGACCGGCAAAGACGACCGCGCGACCGCCAGGCAGAATTTGGAGGAACTGACCAAAAAGGCGGTGAAGGAGACCGTCGCGGTTCATGCCAAAGTGCCGAAAGCGGGTCTCGGGGACGAGGCGATCAAATGAACTCAGGTCGCTCCTCTCGGAGCCTTGGGCGGGGTCGGCAGGATGAGAGTCGGATGCGGCGCTGTTGCGCGCTGCAAAGTCTCGTAAGCCACTCGGAGGGTGCTGATCTCCTCGTAAAGAACATCGACAAGGTCCTGCAATTGATCGCGATCCTTGCAGACGTCATCCAGCGCTTTGTCCAGCGTGGCAATCCGCCTATTCAGGGGCTCCACGGCTTCGCGGGCAGTGCACTCGCGGATCTTGGCCAGTGCCATTCCGTACATACGATGGACTTCGGTCATCTCCGCGGACATCGCTTCAGCTGCACCCTCGAAGAGGGGAAGGCAGTTGTCGTTCGCTCCGGAAATATGCCGCAGCCACACCTTCCAGTGTGTCGAGGGGTGTCCCCTACGATCCAGGGCCTTGTACAAGCTGGCTTGGGTTGGCTCGGTGCCCTGCATGCGCAGGGTCATGCCTGCCGCAATGATCTCGGGCTCGGAATAAGCGGGTTTCTGAGGCATGACGTTCTCCTGATCGCTGATGATCAGGAGGTTGGTTCAGCAGCGCCGACGCCAAAGCATTGCATGGCGGACCCGAGACCGCAGCATGCTCATGCTCATGCTCATGCTCATGCTCATGCTCATGCTCACGATCCGTTAGGTCGAAGACCTTTCCCATCGATACCATCGACGAAAGTGTGGAGGGCCTAAAGGACAAATGCCGCGCGAAAGGCGTCCAGCGCGGCGACTTCATCTCCCGAGGCAAAGGCCTCCATACCGACCGGGCCGTCATAGCCCATGCCGCGGAGTGCCCGTGCCACGCCGACATAGTTGATCTCGCCGGTTCCGGGCTCGCAACGTCCGGGGACGTCGGCCACCTGCACCTCGCCGATCCAGGGCAGGCAGGCCCGGCACAGCTCGATCAGGTTCCCCTCGCCGATCTGGGCATGGTAGAGATCGAGGTTGAGGCGCAGCTGTGGTCGGTCAACCGAGGCGACCAGCGCGAGGCATTCCTCGGCGCGGGCGAAGGGGACGCCGGCATGGTCGACTGGCAGGTTGAGGTTTTCGAGCGTGAAGGTCACGTCGAGTTCCTCGGCGAGGTCGCAGATCCGGTGCAGCGTGTCTCGGGCTTTCACCCATTTCAGTGGCGTGGTGGTCTCGGCAAGTTTGGGCCGGCCGCCATCGCCGAGCCCGGTGCCGTGAAGGTTCAGCCGGGCCACGCCGAGGCGCTTGCCGACAAGCGCGGTTTCGCGCGCCGAGGCGAGCAGCATCTCGGCGCCCTCATCGTCGGCCAGCCGCCCTTCAAGGTAGCCGTTCATGATCGAGAAGGTTGCGCCAGAGCGCTCCAGCGTAGCGAGGTCGTGATCAGGCCAGTTCCACAGCCCGACCTGAAAGCCCATCTCGTGCAGCTGCGCGCAGCGCCACTCGATCGGGCGGTCGCGCCACAACATCTCGGCGCAGGCGGCGAGGGTGAACGCCATGGCTCAAGCCCCCGTCATCGCCGAGGTAACCTCGATCGGTCGGCCTTCGTGGAAGGACAGGTTCGCGGCCTCGGCCAGCGCCAGTGCATTCACGCCGTCCTGCACGGTGGCGGGGACCGGTTTGCCGTCGACGCAGGCGTCGACGAAGGCGGACCATTCGATCGCGTAGGCGCGCATGTAGCGCTCGAGGAAGAAGAAGACTGGTTTAGCCGAAACGGTGCCGGCGGCGGTCGACTTCACCACCGTGTTCTCGATCTCGTTGCGCGCTTCGAGCGTGCCCTCCGAGCCCAGCAGCTCGACCCGCTGGTCGTAGCCGTAGGGCGCGCGGCGGGAGTTGCGGATCGTGGCGATACGGCCGTCGGCATAGGTCAGCACCACGACGGCGGTATCGATATCGCCGGCTGCCCCGATTTCGGGGTCCACCAGGCAGGACCCGTGCGCCGTCACGGTCTTGGGCATGCCAAAGAGAAAGGCGCACATGTCGAAATCGTGGATCATCATGTCGCGGTAGAGCCCGCCCGAGACCTTGATGTAGCTGACCGGCGGCGGTGCGGGGTCATAGGAGGTCACGGCCAGAAGCTCGCCCTTGCCGACCTCGCCCGCCTCGAGCGCGGCCTTCACGGCGGCGAAGTTCGGGTCGAAGCGGCGGTTGAAGCCCATCATCATCGGCTTGTCATGCGTCTTGGCGATGCGCCCGATCTCGAGCGCGCGCTTCAGGTCGAGGTCGATCGGCTTTTCACAGAAGATCGCCTTCCCCGCCTTGGCCCCGGCCTCGATGAGATCGGCATGGGTGTTGGTCGACGACGCGATCAGGATCGCGTCGATGCCGGGATCGGCGAGGATGTCCTCGGGGCTGCGTACGGCGATGTTGTGCTCACGAGCGAGCGCCTGCGCGGCCTCCGGCATCACGTCGGTGACAGCGACCAGCTCGGAGCGGGGGTCCATCTTGATCGAGGCGGCGTGGACCTTGCCGATGCGGCCGGCGCCGAAGAGAGCGACTTTCATGGGGACTACCTTTCGGTTTGCGTTCAAAGAATGACGCGGCGGCCATCACGGGCCGAGACGTCGATGGCGTGGATCACCGCTTCGATGGAGAGCGCGTCGGTGAAATCGGGAAAGACCTGCGCGCCACTGGCGATGGCGCGCAGGAAGGCGGCGGCCTCGATGGTCTTGAGGTCACCGAAGCCGAGCTGGTGGCCGGGGGCAGGGCAGAAGGCGCCATAGGGCGGGTGCTCGGGACCGGTCAGGATGGTACGGAAGCCCTGCCGCGAGGCGGGGCCTTCGTTGGTATAAAGATGCAGCTCGTTCAGCCGCTCCTGGCGGAAGGCGATCATGCCCTCGGTGCCGTGTAGCTCCCAATCAAGCTTGTTCTTGCGGCCCCAGGCCGAGCGGGAGCTGCACAGTGTGCCCTGTGCGCCCGAGGTGTAGCGGATGATGGCCGAGGCCGTGTCTTCGTTCTCGACCTTGGCGCGGCCCGAGCCATCGGGGAGGGGGCGGGTGTCGTGGATGATTTGGGTGTCGGCGATCAGGCTCTCGATCGGTCCCATCAGGATCTGGCTCATCGAGACGAGGTGGCAGCCAAGATCGCCAAGCGTGCCCAGCCCGGCATCGGCCCGCTTCGCCCGCCAGCTCCATGGAAGATCGGGGTCAGCCTGGTAGTCTTCGTCGACCCAGCCGCGAAAATGGACCGGCCGGCCGATCGCGCCCTCGACCGTCAGTTTGCAGGCATGGGCGATGGCCGGATTGTGGATGTAGTTGTAACCGACCATGGTCCGGACGCCGGCCTTACGCGCGGCAGCTTCCATCTCGCGCGCGTCCTCGAGGGTGAGCGCCAGCGGCTTTTCGCAATGGACATGCTTGCCAGCGTCGATTGCGGCGAGGGCCATCTCGCGGTGCATTCCGTTCGGTGTGGTGATCGAGACGATGTCCACCCCCGGATGCGCGACCAGCGCCCGCCAGTTCTCCACGGCCTCAGGGAAGCCGAACTGGTCCGCCATCGCCTGCGCACGCGAAGCAGGCGTGTCGCACAAGGCGACGAGCTCGACCTGCGGCAGGTCGCCGAAGACCGCACGCGCATTGCGATAGGCCAGCGCATGGGCCTTGCCCATGAAGCCGGTCCCGATCAGACCCAGGCCGATACCCATGATTCCCTCCCTAATGGAATATTCATTCCATATCTCCTCATGAGATGTTAAGGGTGGACCTGTCAAGACAAGAGAACTTCATGAGCCCCACGACGGACCAGACCGCCCCGACCAACGTCACCGAAGTGCTGGAGCGCCTCGATGAGCTGATCGGAACCTTGCCCAAGCGGCTCGACCAGTGCGCGGCCTTCACCCGACGCCACCTTCACCTGATCGCGGTCTCGACCGTATCGGACATGGCGCGGGAAGCAGGGGTCGCGCCGTCGGTCTACATGCGCTTCTGCCAAGCGCTCGGCTTCTCGGGGTATTCCGAGATGCAGGCCCTGTTCCGCGTGCAATACACCGCCTTTCGGCCTGCTTATGACGAGCGCATTGCCACGTTGCGCCCAGAGATGGAGGGCGGGCCAGGCGCGCTTCTCGCGGAATTCGCGGAAGCAGGACACAAGTCACTTATGTCCTTGGCAAATACGGTGACGTCCGAAGGTCTCGGTGCCATCGCCCAAGGTATGGCTGCCGCGCCGCTTTTGCACTTGGTCGGCATGCGTCGGGCCTTCGCCGTGGTCAGCAACATGTCCTACATGCTCGGAAAGCTTGAAGTTCCGGCCGTGCTCCACAGCGATACCGGCCGGCTCGGCGGGCCGGGCGTGGTCGGGGCCGGGCAGGCCGTTTTCGCCGCGACCTTCTCGCCCTTTTCTCAGGAAACGCTGGATTTCGCCCGGCTGGCAAAGGAGCGCGGCGCCCTCGTCTACGGGCTGTCCGATGTGGAAGACTGTCCACTGGCCGAATTCGCCGATGGCCTGCTGATCGCACGCGAGAACGAGGTGGCCGGCTTTAGGTCGCTGAACGCATCGCTGACCCTGACGACGGCGCTCGTGGTCGCGATAGGGGCTCTCCAAGAAGGTAATTGACAGAAGCACCGATTCGGTCGCAAATGGAATAAATGTTCCATATGGTCGATATCAGGCCGGGACGTATCAGTTCGGCGTCGCCGAAGCGGAGTGGAGGCTCCGCAGGGTCAACAGGGAGGAACTATGACCAAGATTGCCAAAACCGCCGTGCTGCTCGCCGCGATGGGCGTGGCCGCACCCGCGCTCGCGCAGGACATCATCGTTGTCGCCCACGGGCAGGCCAACGACCCGTTCTGGTCCGTGGTCAAGAACGGTGCCGACAAGGCCGCGGAGGACACGGGGGCCAATGTCGACTTCCGCTCGCCCGAGACCTTCGACATGGTCCAGATGAGCCAGCTGATCGACGCCGCCGTGAACCAGGAGCCGGACGGGCTGGTGGTCTCGATCCCCGACGCCGACGCGCTTGGGCCCTCGATCGAGCGCGCCGTCCAGGCGGGCATCCCGGTCATCTCGATGAACTCCGGCTCCGACGTGGCCAAGGAGCTTGGCGCGCTGCTGCATGTCGGCCAGGACGAGTTCACCGCCGGCAAGGCGGCGGGCGAGAAGCTTGCCGAGATGGGCGGTACCACCGGCATCTGCGTCAACCAGGAGGTCGGCAACGTTGCGCTCGACCTGCGTTGCGAGGGCTTCGCCGAAGGCTTCGGCGGCTCGGTCGAGGTCATCCCGACCCAGAACGACCCGGCCGAGGTGCAGGCCAAGGTTCAGGCGGCCCTCGAATCGAACCCCGACGTCGACACGGTGATGGGACTTGGTGCTTCACTCGTGGGCGAGCCCGCGCTGGCCGCCGTCGAGGCGGTGGGGCGCACCGGCGAGGTGAACGTCGCGACCTTTGATCTGTCGGCGAGCTTCCTCGAGGCGGTCGCCAATGGCGAAGCCGCCTTCGCGATCGACCAGCAGCAGTTCCTTCAGGGCTACCTGCCGGTCGTGTTCCTCGCGCTCAACGCGCAATACGGCCTGGTGCCGGGCGGGGACGTGCCCTCCGGCCCGAACCTCGTGACGCAGGACAAGGCGGCCCAGGTGGTCGATCTGTCCGCGCAGGGCATCCGCTGAATCCCATTCCAGTGTGATGCCGGACGCATCGGGCCGTGGCGCACACCGCCGCGCCACGGCCTTTCTTTATTCATCGGGAGGATGAGGCCATGGCCGAAGTCGTTCAGCCTGCAATCCAGGCCGCAAAGGACGAACGTCTCAAGAAGGAAGGTTTGGGCGCGCGGCTGATGAAGCGCCCCGAGCTCGGCGCCATCGCCGGCGTGATACTGGTGACGACGTTCTTTCTGATCACCGCCGACAGCGCGATGTTCACGCTCTCGGGCATCATGAACTTCATGACACCGGCCGCCCAGCTCGGCATTCTCGCTATCGGCGCGGCGATGCTGATGATCGGCGGCGAGTTCGATCTCTCCATCGGCTCGATGGTGGCCTTCGCCGGCCTGATCTTCGGAGCCGCGACCGTAACACTCGGCCTGCCGCTCATCTTCGCGATCCCGCTCACCATGATCGTGGCGGCCATGATCGGCGCGGTGAACGGTTCGATCGTGCTCAGGACCGGTCTGCCATCCTTTATTGTGACGCTGGCATTCCTTTTCGTGCTGCGCGGTGCCTCGCTCGTCGGGCTCAAGATTGCCTCGGGTGGCTCGACCCAGCTGCGCGGCGTGCGCGACGCGGTCGAGGGCGACTGGCTCGCGCCGCTGTTCTCCGGCGACGCCTTCGGTCCGCTCTTCGTCTGGCTGGCCGAGGCCGGTGTGATCGAAACCTTCAACAACGGCGCGCCGAAGGTGCCCGGCATCCCGGTCGAGATCCTGTGGTTCGCCTTCCTTGCCTTGGTCGCCACTTACGTGCTTCTTCGCACCCCCGCCGGTAACTGGATCTTCGCGGCCGGTGGCGACAGCAATGCCGCGTCCAACTCCGGCGTGCCGGTCCGCAAGGTGAAGGTCTCGCTCTTCATGCTGACCGCGATGTGCGGTGCGCTGGTCGCGATCATTACGGTGATGGACTCGGGTTCCACAGATGCGCGGCGTGGCTTCATGAAGGAATTCGAGGCGATCATCGCAGCGGTGATCGGCGGCTGTCTTCTGACGGGGGGCTATGGCTCGGCGATCGGGGCGTTCTTCGGCGCCATCATCTTCGGCATGGTAACGATTGGCCTGACCTACACCGATTTCGATCAGGACTGGTTCCAGATCTTCCTCGGCGGGATGCTGCTGATCGCGGTGCTCTTCAACAACTTCATCCGCAAGCGTGTCACGGGGGAGCGGTGAGATGACCCAAGACTCGAAATTCCACCACGGCGACGTGTCGACTGATGCCAAGCCGATCATCGAGATGATCGATATCGAGAAGCACTTCGGCAACATCATCGCGCTGGCGGGTGTCAGCTTTGACGTGAAGCCCGGCGAATGCCATTGCCTGCTTGGTGACAACGGCGCCGGCAAGTCGACCTTCATCAAGACGATGTCCGGCGTGCACAAACCGACCCACGGCACGATCACCATCGACGGCAAGCCGATGAACTTCTCCAGTCCACGTGACGCGATGGAGGCCGGGATCGCCACGGTGTTCCAGGATCTCGCGATGATCCCGCTGATGTCGGTCACCCGCAACTTCTTCATGGGGCGCGAGCCGACCATCGGGCGCGGCCCGACCAAGCGGATGGACGTGCAGAAGATGAACGAGACGGTGGTGGAGGAGATGCGCAAGATGGGCATCAACCTGCGCGGCCCCGACCAGGCGGTCGGCACGCTCTCGGGCGGCGAGCGCCAGACCGTGGCCATCGCCCGCGCTGTCTATTTCGGGGCCCGCGTGCTGATCCTGGACGAGCCGACCTCGGCGCTCGGCGTGCGCCAGACCTCGAATGTGCTGGCCACCATTGACCGGGTGCGCAAGCAGGGCGTCGGCGTGGTCTTCATCAGCCACAACGTGCGCCATGCGCTGGCAGTGGGCGACCGCTTCACCGTACTGAACCGCGGCAAGACGCTCGGCACCGCGAAGCGCGGCGAGATCACGCCCGAAGCGCTTCAGGACCTGATGGCGGGCGGCCAAGAGTTGGCTCAACTCGAAGGGTCGCTGGAGGGCACCGTCTGATGGCCAAGGATCTCGATCTCATCACCATCGGCCGGTCCTCGGTAGACCTTTACGGCGCGCAGGTGGGCGGGCGGCTGGAGGACATGCGGTCCTTCGAGAAGTATCTCGGCGGCAGCCCGACCAACATGGCCGCCGGGACCGCGCGGCTGGGGCTCAGATCGGCGTTGCTCACCAAGGTCGGCGACGAACATATGGGGCGGTTCATCCGCGAGCAGCTTGAACGTGAGGGGGTCGACGTGTCGGGCGTGCTGACCGACCCCGAGCGGCTGACCGCGTTGGTGCTGCTGGGCATCCGCGACGAGGACAGCTTTCCGCTGATCTTCTACCGCGAGAACTGCGCCGACATGGCGCTGTCGGAGGAGGATGTCGACGAGGGGCTGATCGCCCGGGCCCGCGCCGTCGTCGCCACCGGCACGCATCTGAGCCATCCGCGCACGGAAAAGGCAGTATTGAAGGCGCTGGAACTCGCTCGCAAGCACGGTGCCAAGACCGCGCTCGACATCGACTACCGCCCGAACCTGTGGGGCGTGGCGGGCCATGGCGAAGGCGAGAGCCGCTTCGTCGAGAGCGAGACCGTCACCGCCAAGCTGCAATCGACGCTGCATCGCTTCGACCTGATCGTCGGCACCGAAGAGGAGTTCCACATCGCCGGCGGCTCGACCGATACGATTCAGGCGCTGCGCGCGGTACGGGCGGTCTCGGATGCCACCTTGGTCTGCAAGCGCGGTGCGGACGGTGCGGTCGCCTTCGAGGGTGAGATTCCCGAAAGCCTCGACGCGGGGCAGACGGGCCCCGGTTTTCCGATCGAGGTGTTCAACGTGCTCGGCGCGGGCGACGGCTTCATGTCGGGGCTCTTGAAGGGCTGGCTCGACGGCGAGGCGTGGCCACGCGCACTGGAATACGCCAATGCCTGCGGCGCCTTCGCAGTGAGCCGGCATGGCTGTACCCCGGCCTATCCTTCGCTGAAGGAACTGGAGTTCTTCCTCGCGCGCGGCGTGAAGGAGAAGGCGTTGCGCAAGGATACCCAGCTCGAGCAGATCCACTGGTCGACCAACCGGACCGGCGATTGGCCCGAAATGCGGATCTTCGCTTTCGACCACCGGATGCAGCTCGAGGATCTGACGGGCGCGACACCTGAGAAGATCGGGCGGTTCAAGGAGCTGTGCCTCGATGCCTGCGAGGCCGTGGCGCAGGGGCGGCCGGGCTACGGCCTTTTGTGCGACAACCGGCTGGGCCGCACGGCGCTGCACCGTGCGGCGGGGCAGGGGCTGTGGATCGGCCGACCGGTCGAATGGCCCGGATCGCGGCCCCTCAAGCTGGAGCCCGAGCTCGGCCCCGATTTCGGGGGCTTGTCGGAATGGCCCGCCGAGCACGTGGTGAAGTGCCTTTGCTTCTATCACCCCGACGACGACGCCGAGACGTGCGCGGCGCAAGAGGCGACGGTGACGCGGCTGTTCCACGCCGCCCGGCGCAACCGGCTTGAATTCCTGCTCGAGGTGATCCCGTCGAAGGTCGCGCCGGTGGGCGACGACACCACGGCCCGGATCATCCGCCGTTTCTACGAGATCGGCGTCTACCCGGACTGGTGGAAGCTCGAGCCGATGACCTCGGATACGGGATGGCAAGCGGCCTGCGACGCGATTCAAGAAAACGACCCGCACACCCGCGGCATCGTCGTGCTGGGCCTCGCCTCGGGCGAGGAAGCGCTGGCCAAGAGCTTCCGCTCCGCCGCACGCTTCCCATTGGTAAAAGGCTTCGCCGTTGGCCGCACGATCTTCGGCGCGGCGGCCGAGGCCTGGATGGCGGGGCGCATGGACGATGCCGAGGCGCTGCGCGACATGAAGGACAGGTATGCCCGGCTCTGCGCCCTGTGGGACGCGGCACGGGCGCAGAGGGAGGATGCGGCATGACGACGATCCGGCTCACCGCCGCCCAAGCGATGGTGAAGTATCTCGCAGCGCAGCTGAACGAGGCGGGCGAACCCTTTCTCGCCGGGATATGGGCGATCTTCGGCCACGGCAACGTGGCCGGGATCGGCGAGGCGCTGCATGCCGAGCGCGAGCGCTTCCAGACCTGGCGCGGCCATAACGAGCAGACAATGTGCCACGCCGCCATAGCCTATGCCAAGCAGTCGGGACGCAGGCGCGCGATGGCCGTCACCTCGTCGATCGGGCCAGGGGCGACCAACATGGTCACCGCCGCGGCGCTGGCGCATGTGAACCGGCTGCCGCTGCTGCTGATCCCCGGCGACGTCTTTGCGAACCGCGGTCCCGATCCGGTCTTGCAGCAGATCGAGGATTTCGAGGACGGCACCGTGTCGGTGAACGACTGCTTCCGCCCCGTGACCCGTTACTTCGATCGCATCACCCGGCCCGAACAGCTGCTGACCGCGCTGCCGCGTGCCTTCCGGGTGATGACCGATCCGGCGGAATGCGGCCCTGTCTGCCTGTCCTTCTGCCAGGACGTGCAGGCCGAAGCTTACGACTGGCCCGAGCGCTTCTTCGCGCCGAAGGTCTGGCGCACCCGCCGACCGCAGCCGGACCCGGTCGAGCTCGACGCGGTGACGGAGATGCTGAAGGGCGCGAGGCGCCCGGTGATCGTCGCCGGTGGCGGCGTGCATTACGCGGGCGCGGCCGAGGCGCTCGCCGCCTTCACCGAGGCGCACCGCATCCCCGTGGTCGAGAGCCAGGCCGGCAAGTCGGCGCTGCCCTGGGACCATGCGCTGAACTTCGGCCCCGTGGGCGTCACCGGCGCGGCCTCGGCCAACGCGGTCTGCGCCACAGCCGATCTCGTCCTCGGCGTCGGCACGAGGTTCCAGGATTTCACCACCGGTTCATGGACAGTGTTCCAGAACCCGGCGCGGCAGCTCGTCTCGCTCAACGTCGCGGCCTACGACGCCATGAAGCACGGGGCGGAGCCCTTGTGCTGCGACGCGCTGGCAGGGCTCGAGGCGCTCACCCGTAAGCTTGGCGACCACGTCTTCGCGGCGCCGGATGCGTCGCTCAAGAAAGAATGGTTCGCGGCCGTCGACCCACTTACCGATGCCCCGCAGGGCAACGATACCTTGCCCACCGACCAGCAGGTCATCGGCGCGGTGCAACGGGCCTCGGGGCCGGACACCGTAGTGATGTGCGCCGCCGGTACCATGCCGGGCGAGCTGCACAAGCTGTGGAAGGCGCCGCGGCCCGGGGCCTATCACATGGAATACGGCTTCTCTTGCATGGGCTACGAGATCGCCGGCGCGATTGGCATCAAGATGGCCGAGCCCGGTCGCGATGTGGTCTGCATGGTCGGCGACGGCTCCTACATGATGGCCAATTCCGAGCTGGCGACGGCGGCGATGCTGGGCCTCGACCTGACCGTGGTGATCACCGACAACCGTGGCTACGGCTGCATCAACCGGCTCCAGATCGGCACCGGCGGAGCGGAGTTCAACAACATGCTCGACCACTCGCATCACGTGAACCCGTCGAAGATCGACTTCGCCGCACACGCGGCGTCAATGGGGGCGAAGGCGGTGCATGTCGGCTCGATCCATGAGCTCGAGGAAGCTCTTACACGTCGTGAGACGGGCCAGGAGCCTTTCGTAGTGGTGATCGACACCGACCCCTATCCCTCGACCCCCGATGGCGGCCACTGGTGGGACGTCGCCGTTCCCGAGGTCTCGCAGCGCCCGCAGGTGCGCGAGAAGCGCCAGGCCTACGAGGCGCAGATCCGGGCCCGCACGCTCAATTGAGCCCGGAGCACCGGGGCCGCGCGCGGATGCCTCCCGCCGCGCGCGGCCGTCTCCCTTCACTTTCCCAATCGAAAGACAGACAAGATGAGCGTCCGGATCGGCATTTCCCCCATCGCCTGGCAGAACGACGACCTGCCCGACCTCACAGCCGCCTTCACCATGGAGCAGGCGCTGCGCGAGGCGCGCGAGATCGGTTACACCGGCATCGAGCGTGGCCGCCGCATGCCCTCGGGCACCGAGGAGCTACGCCGCTACCTCGACGGCCACGGGCTCGCGCTCTGCGGCGGCTGGTGCTCTGGCAACCTTCTGGTCAACGACGTCGCGACCGAGAAGGCCGCCATCGCCGGGCAGGTGGAGCAGTTCGCCGCGCTCGGCGCGCCCTGTCTGGTCTATGCCGAGTGCTCGAACACCGTGCAAGGCGACCGTGCCACGCCGGTGAATGCCCGGCCCAAGCTCTCGCGCGACGAGCTGACGGGCTACGCGCGCAAGCTGACAGAGCTGGCCAAGTGGATGGGCGACAAGGGGCTGCCCCTAACCTATCACCACCACATGGGCGCGATCGTCGAGGACGCGGACGATATCGACTGGCTGATGGAGGGCTCGGGGCCGGAGGTCGGGCTGCTCTACGACACCGGGCACCTGGTCTTCGGCGGCGGCGATCCGATGGCCGTTCTCGACCGCTGGGGCGACCGGATTGGCCATGTCCACTACAAGGACCTGCGCGCCGAGGTGGCGCGCAAGGCACGGGCCGAGGCGTGGTCGTTCCTCGACGCGGTGGTGGCGGGAGCCTTCACCGTGCCCGGTGACCCGGACGGCTCGATCGACTTCGCCGCTGTGACCGACCGGCTGGCATCGATGGGGTATGACGGCTGGATCGTGGTCGAGGCCGAGCAGGACCCGGGCAAGGTCGGGCCCTATGACGCGTCGAAGCTCGGCTACGACAAGATCCGCGACCTCTGCGCGCGGGCTGGGCTGACCGTCGAAGACCGGGTACCGGCGCCGCAGGGCTGAAACCGGTCCAGGGCCCGGCGGGCCTGCGCCCTGACGCGCATGGCCGCCCCGGCCGCCGCAAGGGCCATGACATGCATGACGACAAGGACGAAACCTCATGACCAGCCAGCTGCAACGCAAGCCCTTCGGCACCCGTGGCGAGGTGCACCGGATCACGCCCGAGAGCGCCGGTTGGCGCTATGTGGGCTTTTCGCTGCATAGGCTGCGCGCAGGCGACCGGGTCGAGGACGTCACCGGCGACCGCGAGGTGATCCTCGTCATGGTCGAGGGCAAGGCCCGGATCGCGGGCGCCGGCCGCGACTGGGGTGAACTCGGCGAGCGGATGAACGTGTTCGAAAAGACCCCGCCGCATTGCCTCTATCTGCCGAACGACAGCGACTGGACCGCGGAGGCCACCACCGACTGCACTATCGCGGTCTGCTCGGCACCCGGCAAGGGCGGCCACGCGGCGCGGCGCATCGGTCCGGACGGCATCACCCTCACCGAGCGGGGAAAGGGCACGAACACGCGCCATATCAACAACATCGCGATGGAGCACGAGGACTACGCCGACAGTTTGCTGGTCACCGAGGTGTTCACTCCGGCCGGGCACTGGTCGTCCTACCCGAGCCACCGCCACGACGAGGACGACTTCCCGCGCATCACCTATCTCGAGGAGACCTACTACCACCGCCTGAACCCGGCCTCGGGCTTCGGCGTGCAGCGGGTCTACACCGATGACGGCTCGCTCGACGAGACCATGGCGGTGAAGGACCACGACGTAGTGCTGGTGCCGCGTGGGCATCACCCCTGCGGCGCGCCCTATGGCTTCGAGATGTACTACCTCAACGTCATGGCCGGCCCCCGCCGTAACTGGCGCTTCGTGCCCGCGTCGGAGGTGGAGTGGATCATGGAGCGGGATGGATAAAAACGGCCATTCAGGTGATCGAGGCGTGACTGGTATGGGTGCCATCGGCCAAGGGTACTCAGAACTGTGCAGCAGGCGCCCTTATCGATTGCCATTGGTCGACTTCACCGAAACGGGGGCATCCGCCATAGTGGCAGAGAGACGACGTGCGCCTATGCCTCTGCTGTCCTCTGCCGATGGTGCTTGAGTTTTTAACTCTCAGTCGAAACTTGTTGCCGTATGGTTCATAAGCCTCTTACAGGGCAGCAGATTTCGGTGGCCTCAGGCTCCCGCAACCAAATCCACTAGCATAGAGACAAACCGCGCGTCAGGCGCATGGTCTGAAGGGCCAAGGCCGTCTCGGAAACGCTCCAATGGAGCGTTTCAGGCCGTAGCGGGCGGAGCCCAGGCGCAGGTTCAAATCCTGTCCCCGCAACCAACAAGCGCGTACCGAACCCAGAACCGCCGTGTCCCGCAAGGGCGCGGCGGTTCCGCGTTGCGGATCCCTCCGAAACGAAGGCCAGAACCGAGACCAAAGTACCTTCGATTGGCAAGTAGCCCTTCTGTGTTGGGCAGGCTGCCCAGCAGTGTGGCTACCCCTCTGTGATCACTTGCTTGGTCCGTGGTCAGGGAGAAGCGGACGGGGGCGCTCATGCGTATTGGTGACGGCATGCGACACAGAATTTGTGCCGTCACTAGTGGGGCCGATCAGACGGTCGTGCCTTCATTATGGTCGCAGGCCGGTCGCCCTACAGGGTGCCTTGGGTCGGTAGCGTCGACCATGAGCGTCTCTCTATCCGAGCTTTTGGGCCCAGATCTTTCATCGGTGAAGAAACAGACGCTTTCATCGCGCGGCGTTGAGGGGATTGCCTTTCTTCGATGGCTCGGTAGCACTGGGCTTCGGCACGTCGTGCCGGACCCGCGGGCCGGTCTGCCCGTTTCGTCAGATGGATCCTGAAGTGATCATCGATCTTGGAGCCGCCGCGCCCTATGCGGCCCTTGCGCTGCTCGCCCTTGTTTTCGTCACCTTCACGCTCGAAATCCGTTCTGCCGACATGGTCGCCTTCTGCGGTGCCGTGGGTGCCTTGCTGCTCGGGTTGGTGCAGGTGGATGATGTTCTCGCAGCGCTCGCCAACCCGGCGCCGGCCACCATTGCCACCATGTTCGTGCTGTCAGCGGCGCTGGTGCGTACCGGAGTGCTGGACAGCGCGACCACGCTGCTGCGCGGCGGCATGGCAAGATACCCGCGCCGTACCATCGCTATCTTTCTTGTGACTGCCGCCGTGGCTTCCGCTTTCATGAACAACACGCCCGTGGTGCTGGTGCTGATCCCGGTCGTGATCGGGCTCGCGCGCGAAGCGGGGATGGCGCCGACGCGGTTGCTGATCCCGCTTTCCTACATGGTGATCCTTGGGGGGACCTGCACGCTGATCGGCACCTCGACCAACCTGCTGATCGACGGTGTGACACGGGATATGGGGCTGGCACCTTTCGGCCTGTTCGAGATCGCGCCGCTGGGCTTCGTCGTGGCCGTGGTGGGCGGTGGATTTCTGGCGCTGGCCGGGCCCCATCTATTACCGGCACGACGCGGGGGAGCCGCCGTCGCGAGCGAGACGGGCGAGAGTTGGCTTGTGCGGATGAAAGTGCCGGAAGGCTCGGTGTTGATCGGACGCGCGCCCGACGAGGTCGAAGCGTTCCGCCGCAGCGGCACTCATCTGGTCGATCTGCTGCGTGGCGCGGAGTCGCTGCGTAACCGGATGGCAGAGATCCGGATCGCGGCGGGCGACTTGGTCGTGCTGCGCTGCCCGGAAAGCGAGGTGGCGGCGTTGCGCGACGGCCGCGTGCCAGGGCTGCACCTGCTGGATGAAAGCGGGGAACGGCCGCGCCGCAGCCATGCCGCCAGTCTTCTCGTCGGACCCGTCGCGCGCAGCCTGAACCGGCCGCTGTCGCGTCTGCAATGGCGCCGCCGCTACGGCGTCTACCTGCTCGCCACCGACCGCTCGGGCGAAGCGCGGCCAGAAGCACTAGAGCGGCTCAGGGTGGGCGACAGGCTTCTTGTTGAGGGACGCCTCGAGGACATCGCCCGAATGACGCACGAGGAGCGGTTGATGTCGCTTGGCAGCTTCGAGGCGCGCGCCTTCCGGCGCGGCAAGGCGCCGATCGCCATCGCGACCATGGCCGCCGTGGTCGTGCTCGCCGCCTTCGGGGCGGCGCCGATCCTCGCACTTGGACTGGTCGGTGCCGCGGTGGTGCTGCTCACCGATTGCATCGATGCCGATGAGGGGGTGGGGGCGATCGATGGTCGACTGCTCCTGCTGATCGTGTCGATGCTGGTGCTGGGGCAGGCGATGGATCGCTCGGGCGCGTTGGTCATGGCGGTCGAGGCGCTGCGCCCGCTGCTGGCCATGGCGCCGCCATTGCTCGCGCTGGCGGCGGTCTATGCGGCCACATCGGTCCTTACCGAAATCGTGACCAACAACGCGGTGGCGGTGCTGATGGCGCCGATCGCGGCGGGGCTTGCCGCGGGACTCGGGCTCGACCCGCGGCCCTTCTTGGTCGCGGTGATGTTCGGGGCCTCGGCCAGCTTCGCCACGCCGATCGGCTATCAGACCAACACGCTCGTCCATGCCGCGGGCGGCTATCGCTTCTCCGACTTCCTGCGCATCGGCCTGCCGATGAACATCGTTGTCGGCATCGTCACGGTGCTGGTGGTGCCGCTGCTCTGGCCATTGCGGGGCTGAGCCGGGGCGAATCACTCCGATCGCGTGCCCGTCCGTCATTAACAACAATGTGGCATGGAGGGTGGCATTGTTTCGCCATGGCCCCCTCGGTCGAGCGTGCGCCATGAGAATGCCTCGCTTCCGCCGGCGAGCCGAACGATCTCGGGCAGCGGCCGGCGCGGGCCGCGCGCGATGGGAGAGGAAATGGCGCATTGGGAGAGGTCCCGTTTCCTCTCCGGCGCCAGTTCGCCATGGTGGCCCGGTATGGTGCGGGGGCTATGACAATCCGGCCGGATTTGCGCAGGCCGAAGTCGGGGCAACGCGTCGTATCGGCCCGGGAATTTCTCGCAATTACCGAGATTTAGAAACCCGCGACGTACCGGAATTCTTGGCCGTTGGCGGGGCTGGCCCTAACTTCGACCGGGACGGTGAAACCGGGACTGATCCGGCGCACCGGTCACGATGTTGCCGCAAACGGCGAGGGCGAAGGGCCTGAGATGAAGACCATGGCAGTGAATACCGGACTGACGAATCTGCGGCAGGTCATGCCGTCCTCCGACAGGTTCGTGCGGGATATGGGCCCATCGGGGCGTCTGGACCGGGTCGGCCCCGTCAGGGACGGACTCTATCGGCGCCGCGCCAAGCGCTGGCTCGACATTGGGCTGACGGTATTGCTCGTCCTGCCGGTCACCCTGATCGTGGCGATCATCGCCTTGCTGGTCGCGATCGATGGCGGACGGCCCTTTTACGTGCAGCCCCGGGTCGGGCGCGGCGGGCGGACTTTCCCGATGTTCAAGATCCGCACCATGGTGCGCGATGCCGAGGCGGTGTTGAAGCGTCATCTCGAGGACGACCCATCGGCCCGCGCCGAGTGGCTTCACCGCCAGAAGCTGCGTCACGACCCGCGCATCACGCCACTCGGGCGCTTCCTGCGTCGCACATCGCTCGATGAGCTGCCGCAGTTCTACAACGTGCTGCGCGGCGACATGACCCTCGTGGGCCCGCGTCCGTTCCTGCCAGAGCAGAAGGCCTATTACGACGGCGAGGAATACTATCTGATGCGACCCGGCATCACCGGCTTCTGGCAGACCTCCGAGCGCAACGAGGCGAGCTTCGTCCAGCGTGTCGCCTATGACCGGTGCTACTACCACGCGCTCTCGCCGCTCACTGATATTCGAGTGATCGGCCGGACTCTAAAGGTGGTGCTGCGCGGCACCGGCATGTGAGGCGGCACCCCTTGCGCCGCGTCGGCAACGGGTGTTGCCTGAACCGTGACGCCCGCTGATCGCCATCGCGGCGTCACGACTTCGTCCGGACATCGTGCCAAGGTCGGGATGACACGCTGAACAGGGGCCGCATGCCGAACGCCGTCGCTTCGATCGCCCTGCTGGCTTGGCCACTGGTCACGCTGGTACTGTTCGGGCGCCTGCGGCCGGGCGTGGCACTGGTGGCGAGCCTGCTGGGGGGCTACCTGCTGCTGCCTCCGCTGCCAGCGGAGTTCGACCCGCCGCTGCTGCCATCGCTCAACAAGGACACGATCCCCAGCCTCTCGGTTCTGCTGGCCGCCCTCATGTTGCGGCGGGTGCAGCTGCGCGAGCTTCTGCCGCGCCAGCGATTGATGCGGCTGGCGCTGGCAGTGTTTCTCCTGTCGCCGCTGATGACCGTGCTGGGCAATGGCGATCCTCTGGTCTTCGGGCCGCTGGTGCTGCCCGGGCTGCGGCTGGCCGAAGTGCCGGGGCTGCTGATCCAGCAGGGGTTTCTCGTGGTGCCGCTGCTCCTCGCGCGGGTCTTCCTGCGCGAGGAGCGCGAGCACCGCATGATGCTTTGGGCGCTGGTGGTGGGAGGTCTGGCCTACACCTTGCCGATCCTGGCCGAGGTGCGGCTCAGCCCGCAGCTCAACACCTGGATCTACGGCTATTTCCAGCACAGCTTCGAGCAGATGATGCGCGGCGATGGGTTCCGCCCGATCGTGTTCCTATATCACGGACTCTGGGTGGCGTTCTTCATCGCGATGGCGGTGCTCGCCGCGACGGGGCTGGCGCGCAGCGCACAGAAGGGGCGCGCTCCCCTTCTGTGGGCCGTGGCAGGGCTCCTCGGCGTCGTGCTCGTGCTGTGCAAATCCATGGCGGCGCTGGTCTATACGATGGTGCTCGTTCCGGCTTTGGCCTTCGCGCCGCGCCGGCTGCAGCTCTTCGGCGCCGCGGCGATGGCGGCGCTGTCCCTGGCCTACCCGCTGCTCAAGGGCGCCGATCTGGTGCCGCAGGAGCGGCTTCTCGAATGGGCCGGATCGGTAAGCGCGGACCGGGCCCAGTCGCTCGGCTTTCGCTTCGACAACGAAGACGTGCTCTTGGAGCGCGCCATGGAGCGGCCGGTTTTCGGCTGGGGAATCTGGGGTCGCAACATGCTTTACGACCGCCAGAGCGGACGCGAAATCACCGTGACTGACGGGCGTTGGCTGGTGGTGATCGGCGTGTTCGGCTGGGTCGGTTTCCTTGCCGAGTTCGGCCTTCTGGCCTTTCCGGTGCTGCGACTCTGGGGGGGCTCCGGACGATCGCCGCCCGGTCCCGCCACGGTGACGCTCGCCGTGATCCTCGGCATGAACCTCGTCGACCTGTTGCCCAACGCCACGTTGACGCCGCTGACCTTTCTGGCGGCGGGGGCGGCGTTGGGACTGATCGAGACGGCACCGCGTCATGGGCCGCGGCCCGAGGCTGCGCCACGCCGGCCTGCGCCGATCCGGACCGTCCTGTGAAGGGGCTGGCGGGCCTCGCCGCGCTGCTCCTTTGCGTAGCGCTTGCCGGCCTGCCTGCTCGGGCCGCGCCGCTTCTGGGCATGAACCTCGCGGGCATCTCGGACTGGTCCACCGAGCATCCGTTTCTCGACCTGATGAAAACCTCGCGGCCCTGGATCGGTCATGGCGATGACCAATGGGGCGCGATGAGCGCCGAGCAACTGGTTGCCGAGGGGCATGTCGATCGTACCGGACGCCTGCTCTCGATCCCCGAGGGTATCGCCCGGGTCGGCACGCTGATCCTCACCGACCAGCCCGAAGCGGCGATCTCGCTCGCGGGGCGCTACGTGCTGCGCTACGACGGGCAGGGCGACATCGCGGTAAGAGGGCGCGGCCGCGTGGTCTCGCAGATCCTCGGGGAGATTCGCTTCGACTACGATCCGGGACCGGGCGCGGTCGAGATCGAGGTTGCCGCGATCGACGCGGCGGACCCGCTGCGCGAGATCACGGTGGTGCGCGAGGACCGGCTCGGCCATGCGGCGGCGGGCGCGCTGTTCAATCCCGACTGGCTGGAGCGGGTCTCGGATCTGCGACTGTTGCGCTTCATGGACTGGATGGAGACCAACGGCTCCCCGCAACATCGCTGGGACGACCGGCCACGCCCCGGGGATCAGCGCTGGGTCGATGCTGTGCCGGTCGAGGTGATCACCCGGCTCGCCAATGAGATCGGCGTCGATCCATGGGTGACGCTGCCGCACATGGCCGATGACGACTACGTGCGCAGCTTCGCAGCCTATATGCGGGACCATCTCGATCCCCGGCTCAGGATCCACGCGGAGTGGTCGAACGAGGTCTGGAATTTCGGGTTCGAACAGGCGCATTGGGCACAGGCGCGCGCGCGTGACCTGTGGGGCGAGGATGCGCCCGGAGATGCCTGGATGCAGTTTGCGGGATGGAGGGCGGCGCGGGTGGCGGACATCTGGGCAGAAACCTTTGGCGCGGGCGCCGAAGAGCGGCTGGTGCGGATATTCGCCACCCAGACCGGTTGGCCGGGGCTGGAGGCCGCGGCCCTCGAAGCGCCGCTGGCCGTGGACGAGGGGGCGAGCCCGCCCGCCACGAGCTTCGACGCCTATGCCGTCACGGGATATCTCGGCCATGATGTCGGCGCTGACGATCACCTCGATGAACTGCGCGCGCGACTTGTCGACGGCACCGCGCAGGCCCATGCGCTGGCTCTCCTCGAAGACGACCTTGCCGAGTTGACGCAGAGGTTCTGGCCGCATCACGCCGGCGTCGCGGCCCGGCATGGGCTGCGGTTGGTGATGTATGAGGCCGGACCGCATCTGGTGGCGGGCCCGGCGGGGCGCGACGACGCGGCCGTGACCGATTTCCTGACAGAGCTGTCCTACGCTCCGGAAATGGCGGCACTGATCGACGATCTCATGGCGGGCTGGCAAGCGGTGGGTGGTACCCAAGCCACAGCCTATCTTGACATCGCCGCCCCGTCGCGCTGGGGCAGCTGGGGCGCGCTGCGCCATCTCGACGATGCCTCCCCCCGCTGGGACGCTTGGATGCGCCACAATCGCGAGGGTGCGGATTGGGAAAGCCGGGCGCCGGGAAGCTTCGATGACGGGGTGACGCTGCAGGGAGGCGACAGGGCGGAACGGCTGGTCGGTACGCTCGAGGAAGACCTCCTGCTGGGCGGTGGCGGCGATGATGTGATCCATGCCGGGCCCGGCGATCGTGTCGATGGCGGGGCGGGACATGATCGGGCGGTGCTGCCTGCGGCACTACGCGACCTGCCCGTGACGCGCGAGGGCGAACGGCTGGCGATCGGTGCCGGGCCTTCGCGGCTGCTTCTGGCGGGGATCGAGGAGATCGCCTATGTGGAGCAATCCGCGACCCTGACGGAGACGCCGCGATGACCGCGCCGATGCCGATGGATATCCTGATTCCGGCCAGCAACGAGGCCGGTCTGATCGAAGGCTGTCTCTCGGCGCTGGCCGCCAGCGAGCCGCTGCCCGCTCCCGTACGCGTCACCGTCATAGCCAATGGCTGTCGCGACGCCACCGCCGACGTCGCGCGCGCCGCCGGCGCGGCTCTTGGCGCACGCGACTGGGCGCTGCGGGTGATCGAGCTGGCGCAGGGGTCGAAGATCGCTGCGCTGAACGCGGGCGAGGCGGCGCTGACCCACCCGGCGATCCGGGTCTACCTCGATGCGGATGTGACGGTATCGCCGCCATTGCTATTGCAATTGCACCGGGCGCTGGACCGCCCGGAGCCGCTTTATGCCAGCGGTTTGCCCCGGATCACCGGTCAGGGCCGTATCGCGCGCGCCTATGCGCGGCTCTGGGCGCGGCTGCCCTTCATGACGCATGGGGCGCCGGGTTGTGGCCTCTTCGCGGTCAATCCCGCCGGGCGGGCCCGCTGGGACATGTTCCCGGACCTCATTTCCGATGACGGTTTCGTGCGGCTGTGCTTCTCGCCGGATGAGCGGATTGCCGTGCCGGCGCGTTACGACTGGCCCGTCGCCGAGGGGTTCGCGGCGCTGCTGCGGGTGCGCCGACGGCAGGATGCGGGCATGGCGCAGATCGCGCGATGTCACCCCGATATGCTGGCACGCGAAGACAAGCCTGCGCTCGGTCCTCGGGGCGTCGCGCGCCTCGCCCTGCGCGATCCGGCAGGGTTCGCGGTCTATGGCGCGGTGGCGCTGAGCGTCCGGCTTCGGCCCGCCCCGTCGGACTGGAGCCGCGGCCGGTGAGCGCGGCATTGATCGGTCACCTGCGCTCGCGCGGCATCGGTGGTCGGGCGCTGCGATCGGCCGCGATCATCATCGCGGGTTTCGGGGCGGGGCAGGGTCTGCGCCTCATCTCCAATCTCGCGCTCACTCGGCTGCTCTTTCCCGAGGCCTTTGGCACCATGGCGATCGTCATGGTCTTCATGATGGCGCTGGGCATGTTCTCGGATGTCGGCATTTCTCCCGCGATCATGCAAAGTCGGCGTGGCGACGATCCCGATTTCCTTGACACCGCCTGGACGATCCAGATCGGGCGGGGGTTGGGATTGTGGTTTGCGGCGTTGGGTCTCGCCTGGCCCGTGGCGCAGTGGTATGGCGAGCCCGACCTCGCGCGGTATCTGCCGGTGGCGGCGCTCGCGCTGATCCTCAACGGCTTCAACCCGACCAAGCTCGAAACCGCGCACCGGCATTTGCGCGCCGGTCGCGTGACGCTGATCGAGCTGGCAACCCAAAGCACCCAGCTGGTCACCGGCGTCGTTCTGGCGTGGAGCTGGGGCTCGATCTGGGCGCTGGTGGTGGCGGGGCTGGTCGGCGCGATGGCGCAGCTCGTATATCTCAACCTGTTCCTGCCGGGGCCGCGTAACCGGCTGCGCCTCGAACCTGCCGCCGCGCGAGAGCTGGTGCATTTCGGCAAGTGGATCTTCCTCTCGACCGTGGCAGGGTTCCTGCTGGGCCAGAGCGACCGTGTGCTGCTTGGAGGCTATCTCTCACTGGCGGATTTCGGGGTCTACAATATCGGCTTGTTCCTCGCGACCTTTCCCCTGCTGCTCGGTCACCTCGTAACGCGACGGGTGCTGATCCCGGTCTACCGCGAAAGCCCGCCGGCCGAGAGCCGGGCCAATTTCCTGCGGCTTCAGCGGCTCAGGACGCTGGCGACATCGGGGCTCCTCGCGGCGACGGCGGTGCTGGCGCTGTCGGGCAACCAGCTGATCGGGGTGATGTATGACGGGCGCTACGCGATGGCGGGGGGCGTGGTGGTGCTGATGGCGGTGCTGCAGATCCCGGTGCTGGTCGGGCTGACCTACGAGCAGGCGGCACTGGCCTCGGGGCGCTCGCGCCGTTTCTTCGTGCTGCAAGCCTCGCGCGCGGGGCTGACCATCGCCGGCCTGGCGCTGGGCCTTGCCTTGGGCGGCTTTCTTGGCGGGTTGATCGGGCAGGGCGTGGCCGCGCTGCTGGCCTACCCGGTGCTGGTCTGGGTCGCACGACGAGAGAAGGCATGGGATCCGCGCCACGACGCCTTGGCTGCTCTGGCCGGGATTGCGATCGCCGCTCTGGCCCTGACATTGAACTGGCCTGCCGTGGCAGCGCTGGCTGCGGTCGCGCCGGGATAGCCAGCATGGCCGCAAGCCGGTATCCCGTCGGAAAAGTGCCGCATTCGCAGTCTAGCCAGTTTGCGCAACCACACGGGGCAGGGGAAGAGATCATGCAGGAGGCGAAGGAACGGGATACGGGCGATATCGCCATCACCGGCATGGCCGTGGACCTGCCCGGCGCTGACACGCTCGAGGCGTTCTGGGGGATGCTGGCGGGAGGACGCAGCGCGATCCGTCGCCTTACCCCCGAAGAACTGGCCCGTGCGGGGGTGAGCGAGTCCGAGAGCCGCCGCCCCAATTACGTCCCTTTCGGCGCGCCGCTCGCGGGGCATGACCTGTTCGATGCGGGATTCTTCGGCCTGACACCGCGCGAGGCCGAGATCATGGATCCGCAGCACCGGCGCTTCATCGAGACGGCCTGGTCGGCGCTAGAGAACGCGGGCCATGTGCCCGAAGCTTTCGCGGGCGCGATCGGCGTCTTTGCGGGCTGCGGTGCCAACGACTATTACATGCGCAACATCATGGGCAATGCCGAGCTCGTGGAGAACACCGGCGCCTTCCTGTTGCGCCATACCGGCAATGACAAGGATTTCCTCGCCACCCGTCTGGCGCACATGCTCGATCTGACCGGCCCGGCGGTCTCGGTGCAGACCGCATGTTCGACTTCGCTCGTGGCCATCCACATGGCGGCGCAGGCGCTGCTGACCGGCGAATGCGACATAGCTCTGGCGGGCGGTGTCACGATCGAACAGCCGCATGGCAGGGGCTATCTGTGGCGCGAGGGAGAAATCCTGTCGCCGGATGGGGCATGCCGCGCCTTCGATCACCGTGCCGCCGGCACCGTGTTCGGCTCGGGGGCGGCGGCGGTGGTCCTCCGCAGGCTCGAAGACGCGCTGGCCGATGGCGACCATGTTTGGGCCGTGTTGAAGGGCAGCGCCATCAATAACGACGGTGCCCGTAAGGCCAACTACCTCGCCCCCTCGGTCGAGGGGCAGGCGCGGGCGGTGGCGATGGCCCATCGCATGGCGGGCATCGAGGCCGGTTCCATCGGTTTCGTCGAATGCCATGGTACCGGCACGCCTCTGGGCGATCCGATCGAGGTGGCGGCGCTGACCCGCGCCTTTCGCGAAACGACCGAGGCCGCCGGCTTCTGCCGGATCGGCTCGGTCAAGACCGGGATCGGTCACACCGACACCGCTGCCGGCGCTGCGGGACTGATCAAGGCGGCGCTGGCTCTGCACCATCGGAAGATTCCCGGCACGCCGGGCTTCGAAGCGCCGAACCCGGCACTGGCGCTCGACGGATCGCCCTTCGAGGTCGCGGCGGAAACGGTACCTTGGCCGCAGGGCGCCACGCCCCGCCGCGCCGGGGTCAATTCGCTCGGGGTCGGTGGCACCAATGCCCACGCGGTGCTGGAGGAGGCACCGGAGCCCGTATCCCCGGCCGAAAGCGAGTGGCCGTTCCAGCTGCTCCGGGTCTCCGGCCGCTCCCGCGCCGCGCTCGATGCCACGGCAGCGCGGCTGGCGGCGCATCTGCGCGCGCATCCCGAGCAGCCGCTGGCCGATGTGGCGCATACGCTGGCGGTCGGGCGCCGGGCGCTGCCGCATCGTCGCGTGCTCGTCGCCGAGAGCCATGCCGAGGCCGCCGCATTGCTCGAACGGTCCGATCCGCGCGTCGCGCCCACGCATCTGGCACAGGATGCGCCGGAAGTGGTGTTCATGTTCCCCGGCGGCGGCGCGCAGCAACCGGGCATGGGGCGCGACCTCTACGAAACCGAGCCGGTGTTTCGAGACTGGATCGATCGCGGCTTCGCCGCCATGGGCGCCGAGGGCAAGACGTTGCGTGCGCTGTGGGACCCGGCACCCGGCGACGAGGCGCAGGCCGAGGCCATGCTGCGCCGCCCTTCGCTGCAACTGCCGCTGCTTCTGATCGTCGAGCACGCGCTGGCGCAACTCTGGATCGGTTGGGGCGTGATGCCGGACCGGCTGGTCGGTCATTCGATGGGCGAGAACACGGCGGCGGTGCTCGCCGGCGTCATGTCCTTCGAAGAGGGTCTGGAACTGGTGCGGATGCGCGGCACGCTGTTCGAGCGGACCGAGCCCGGCGCGATGCTTTCGGTGGCGCTCGGCGCAGATGCGCTGCGCGAGGAGTTGGGCCCCGATCTCGATCTCGCGGCGATCAATGCGCCCGGGCTCTGCGTCGCCTCGGGGCCGGTGGCCGCGATCGAGGACCTTGCGGCGCGGCTCGAGCTTCGGGGAATCGAGAGCCGCCGTGTGCCGATCGAAGTCGCCGCCCATAGCCGCCTGCTCGATCCGATCCTGCCGCGCTTCGAGGCGCATCTGCGAAGCATGACGTTGTCGCCCCCGCGGATTCCGATCATCTCCAACCGCAGCGGCCACCTCCTGACCGATGCCGAGGCGACCGATCCCGCGTACTGGGTCGGCCATCTCCGCCATGCCGTCGATTTCGACGGGGCACTCCACAACATGGGCGAGGCCGCGCGGATCTGCATCGAGATGGGCCCCGGCGGCGTGCTTGGCATGCTGGCCGGGCAACAACCCGGGATCGGTCATGAGCGGGTGCTGCCGGGGCTGCGGCCGCCGCAGGAGCCGGGCGGCGATGACCGCTGGATGGTCCTGGCGCTGGGCCGTCTATGGGCGATGGGCGGCCGCTTCGACGAGGCGCAGCTCGCGGGCGTCGGTCGCCGTCGCCTGCCGTTGCCGGGCTATGCCTTCGAGCGGACGCGTCATCATGTCGAACCTGTCCGCTCCGTGGCTGCCCCGGCCGTGGCGCCGCCGGTGCCGCGAGAGGAGGATGTCGCGCGCTGGGCCTGGCAGCCTGCTTGGGTGCGCCGCTATCCCGAGGGCACATTCGAGGCAGGGGACGATCTCGCGGAACTGCCGTCCGAGACCTGGCTCATCTTTCTCGATCGCACCGGGCTGGGCGCCGCCCTTGCGACGCGGCTGCGGGCTGCGGGGCACCGTGTCGCGACCGTGACGGCGGCCGGGTTCGAGGCGCGCGCCGGCAGCGATAGCTGGCAGCTGCCGCCGGAGGCGGGCCAAGCGCCCGTCGAGCGCCTCTTGGCGGCGCTTGAGCGCGAAGATCTGCTGCCGGACCGGGTGCTGCACCTGTGGAGCGTCACCGAGGCCACCGGTCCGGACCTGTCGCCGCTGCACGTCCAGTTGCTGCAGGAGCGCGGCTTCCTGAGCCTGATGCATCTCGCGCAGGCCTGGCACGCCACGCAGGGCGACAGGCCATTGCGTCTTCTGGCGGTAAGCAGCGGTGCGCATGCCGTGCGTCCGGGCGAGCGGCCCGATCCGGCCAAGGCGATGCTCGACGGGCCCGCGCTGGTGATCCCGAGGGAGCTGCCGGGACTTGCCTGTTCGCGGCTCGATCTCGCGCCGCCGCGCCGTGCCACGCTTCGATCTCAGGTCGAGGCGGTGCTGGAAGAGGCGCTGTCGCCGCCCGAATCCGCGCCGGTGGCTTGGCGCGACGGCATTCGCCGGGTCCGGACGCCGCAGCGCGCCGCACTCCCCGCGACGCCCGGGCTGCCATTGCGTCGCGGCGGTGCGGTAATGATCACCGGTGGCCTTGGCGGTATCGGCCTGACCTTGGCCGAGACCCTGATCCGCGATTGGGACGCGCCAGTCGCGATCATCTCGCGCCGCCCCATACCTCCGCGCGAAGATTGGTCCAGCCATGTCGCCACGGGCGGTCCGATGTCCGAGGCGCTGCGTGCGCTGCTGCGGCTCGAAGCCCTGGGCGGGCGGATCGAAAGCTATTGCGCCGATGTCACCGATCCCGATGCGATGCGCATCGCCCTTGCCGAGGCCGAGGCAAGGCTCGGTCCGATCAGCGGCGTCATCCATGCGGCCGGACGTCTCGACGACGCGCCGGTGCTGGGCCGCGCGGCCGAGGCGAGCGAGGCGGTGATCGCTCCCAAGCTGCAAGGGCTGATGGTGCTCGACACGCTGTTCCCCGATGGTCGGCTCGACTGGATGGCCCTCTGCGCCTCCAGTTCGGCCTGGACCGCTCCGGCGGGGCAGGCGGATTACGTTGCCGCAAACGTCGCACTCGACGCCTTCGCGCTGGCCCGCTCGGGCGGCGCGACCCGTGTGGTGGCGATCGACTGGGGCATCTGGGCCGATACCGGCATGGCAGCCGGGGCGGCCGTGCCGGATGCGGAAGAGGCGGGGGGCGCGCCCATTGCCCTGCCGATGCTGGAGCGTCGCGAGATCATCGAGACGGCGATCGGCGAGGAAACTGTCTTCACGGCTCGGTGGACGCCTTCCGAGCGTTGGTTTCTCGACCAGCATCGGACAAGGGCGGGTGACGCCTTGCTGCCCGGCGCGGGCTATGCCGAGCTTCTGGCCGAGGCGGTTGGCCCCGAGGGCTTCACGCCGTTCGAACTGCGCGATCTGCGGTTTCTGGCCCCGCTGCGCACGCCCGATGGCGGCGCGACCCGGCTGCGGCTGCGGCTGTCGCCGGGCGACGACGCAGGCTGGGTCGAGGTCGAGGCCGCGCCACCGGGCGAGCCATGGGGACCTGTCGCCATGGCCCGGCTGCTGGCGACAGGTGGCACACCGGGCCGCATCGATCCGGCGGCCATCGCAGCGCGGCTGCCGGCGCCCGGACCGTTGAGCCTGCCGCAGGCGGCGCATCTCGATTTCGGAGCCCAGTGGCAGGTCACGGGCGAGGCGGCGCTGAGCAAGGATGAAGGGCTGGCTCGGCTTCGGCTGCCGCCGGATGCGAGCACCGGCCTCGCGCTGCATCCGGGGCTCTTGGACATCGCGACCGGCTGGGCGATCGGAATGATCGCGGGCTATGATCCGGCGCGGCTCTGGGTGCCGGCCGGTTATGCGCGGCTGAGCGTCCATGCGCCGTTGCCCTCGGAGATCCTGAGCCATGTCCGGCTGGTCGATCAGGCGACCGGCATGGCCCGGTTCGACATCGTGCTGGCCACCCCCGAGGGCAAGATTTGTGCCGAGATGTCTGGCTTCGAGCTGCACCTGCTGCCGGCGGAGGCCGGTTTTGCTGCCGGCGCGAAGGCCCTGACCTTGGAACAGCCAGTGCCGCAGGACCGGCTGAGCGATGCCCGCCGCCATGGCATCCGGCGCGAGGAGGGCGGGCGCGCCTTCATCGCGGCGATGGGGGCGGGGCTGTCGCAGGTCGCCATGACGGCGCAGCCTTTGTCCGCTTTGATCGCGGAGGCGGCGGTCTCGCCCCCGGCTTCGGAACCGGTCGCGCCCGCCGATCCTGTCGCCGCGGGGTTCGAGACCGAGATGGAAGCGCGGCTCGCCGCGCAATGGAGCGCGCTGCTCGGCGTGGCCGATATCGGTCCAGATGACAGCTTCTTCGACCTCGGCGGACATTCACTGATCGCGGTGCGGCTCTTCGCGGCGATAAGGCGGGAAACCGGTACCGCGCTGCCGATCTCGGCGCTGTTCGAAACGCCGACGATCCGCGGCCTCGCGGCGCGGCTTGCAGGAGACGCCTCCGCTCCGGCAGCAGTGGAGGCGACCGGAAGGCCGGGCGCGGCCCCGGCGATGATCTCCGGCCTAGGCGACGCGGTGCATCTCGTGCCGCTGAGCCAAGGCGGCCCGGGGGCACCGCTCTTCCTCGCGGCGGGCATGTTCGGCAACGTGATGAACCTGCGTCATCTCGCGCAGCATCTGGGCGAAGACCGGCCGGTCTGGGGTCTGCAAGCACGCGGCGTCGCCGGCGATGTCCCGCCGCATCAGGATTTCGTCGCGGCGGCACGCGATTGCCTTGCCGAAATGCGTCGCGTTCATCCCGACGGGCCTTGGTTGCTGGGCGGCTATTCGGGCGGTGGCATCACGGCACTCGAAATCGCCCGGCAGCTGCGCGCAGAAGGCGACAAGGCGGAGGCGTTGCTGTTGCTCGATACGCCGCTGCCGGTCCGGCCGTCGCTAAGTCTGCGTGACCGGATCGCGATCCAGGCGATCGAGCTGCGCAGGGGAGGGCTGCGCTATCCAGCGCAGTGGGCATCGCGGCGCCTGCGCTGGGAGATCGACCGCCGCCGCTTTGGGCGAGACGCCGCGCGCCCGGTCGAAAATCAAGCGGACGCCGCTCTGGAAACCGCCTTCTACGTCGCCTCCGCCGCCTATAGATTGGAGCCTTGGGACGGGCCCATGACGCTGTTCCGACCGCCGCTGAAGGGGCAATGGCGATTGCCGGGCGGGCGACTGGTGAACAAGGAACGGCAATACGTGGTGCATGACAATTACTGGGGCGAATGGGCGTCCGCGCTCGAAGTGGTCGAAGTGCCGGGCGATCACGACACCATGGTGCTCGAACCCAATGCGCGCGCTCTCGCGGCCCGGATGAAGGCGGCGCTCGAAAGCGCCGTCGCTGGGGACGTGCTGAAACTACATGCGGCGGAGTAGCGCGCGATGACATCTGTTCTGACGGTGATCCTGAACTGGCGCACGCCGGAGATGACACTGCGCGCCGCCGAAAGCGCGGTGGTCGCGATGGCCGGGATCGAGGGCGGGATCGTGATCGTCGACAACGATTCCGGCGATGGCTCGGAAGAGCGGCTGCGCGCCGGCGTGGCCGCGCGCGGCTGGGGGGACCGGGTGCGCGTGGTGCAATCCGGCCGCAATGGTGGCTTCGGCGCGGGCAACAACGCGGGCATCCGCGACGCCCTCGCCAAGGGCGAGCGTCCGGACCTCGTCTACATCCTCAACTCCGACGCCTTTCCCGAGCCCGGGGCGATCGCCGCTCTCGTCAAGCACTTGGCGGCCCATTCCGCGGCGGGTCTTGCCGGGAGCCTGATAAGCGATCCGGACGGTACGCCGCATCTCGCGGCCTTCCGCTTCCCCTCGCTCTTGTCCGAGATCGAGGGACCGTTGCGTTTCGGCCCTGTCTCGCGGCTTTTGTCGCGACGAAGGGTATGGATGGAGGTGCCGGAGCAGACCTGTCGGGTGGACTGGGTCTCGGGGGCCAGCCTGATGATCCGGCACGAACTGTTCGAGCGGATCGGCGGTTTCGACGAAACCTTCTTTCTCTACTTCGAGGAAACCGACCTCTGTCGCCGCGCGCGCGACGCGGGCTTCGAGACCCATTTCGTGCGCGAAAGCCGCGTCACCCATATCGGATCGGTCTCGACCAGGATGAACGAGTGGCGCCGCGTTCCCGACTACTGGTTCGAGTCGCGCCGGCACTATTTCCGCAAGCATCACGGCGATGCGGGTGCGGCCGTAGCGACGCTGCTGCATCTCGCGGCAGGGGGGCTTCACCGGCTTCGCTGCGTTGCGATGCGGCGCGATCCGGGCGATCCGCCGCGATATCTGCGCGACTTGCTGCGTCACGAATTGCGTCATTTGCGGGCGACCCGGGCAAGGGAGGAGGCGGCATGAGCGGCAGCGTTGCACTGATCGGCGCCACCGCGCTGAGCCTCGAGGCCGCGCGGTCGCTGCGCGAAGCGGGTTTTCGGCTGGCGCTGGTGGCGAGCCGCTACCCGGAGCTGGATGCCTTCGCCGAGGAGCACGGCATCCCCCGGCACGATCCCGACCGGCTCGACGACCTGCCCGAAGGCATCGACTGGCTTCTCAGCGCCGGGAATCTCGACTTGGTGCCGGCCCCCGCGCTGGCGCGCTTCGCCGCAGGTGCCATCAATTTTCATGATGGACCGCTGCCCGAGAGGGTCGGGCGCAATGCTCCGGTCTGGGCGCTGCTCGAAGGCGCACGTCGCCATGCGGTATCGTGGCACATGATGACGCCGGGCGTGGATGCGGGGGACATCCTGATCCGTCGGGATTTCGACATCGACCCGGACGAGACCGCGCAGAGCCTCAATGCCCGTTGCTTTGCGCTGGCGCTCGAAACCCTGCCGGAGTTGATCGATCAGATGCGCCACGGGCTCCGGCGCCGACCGCAGCCTGCGATGGAAGGCCGGATGCACCGCGCCGCCGACCGGCCGGATGCAGATGCGCTGATCGACGGGCGTGGCCCGGTCGATGCGGCACTGCGATTGGTCCGGGCGCTCGATCACGGTGCGCATCCGAACCCGCTCTGCTGTCCCAAGCTCTCGCATGAAGGTCGGTTGCTGCTGATCGGCACGGCGCAGCTGCTGGAGTCGGGGGCGCAGCCCGAACCGCCCGGCACGATCCGCGCGGCCATGGACGACGCGTTGGAGCTGGTCTTCGAAGACGGTGTGCTGCGGCTTTCGGGACTATCTCGGCCAGATGGAGCGCCAGTCGCGCTGCCCAAGGCCGGTACCCGGTTGGCGCCGATCCGCGACGCTGCGGCACTCACCATGCGTATGCAGCATGTCGCACGGGCCGAGCGGGGCTGGCGAAGGCGATTGGAGGCGCTGCGTCCGGTGCCGCTGCCCGGCCTCGCGACGGCTCTTCCGATGCGTCCCGACATGGCTGAGGAGCGCCGGGCGCTCGAACCGCGTGGGTCGGCGCGCCTTCGCGCCGCGGCCTGGGCGCTGTTGGCGGCGAGGCTCTGCGACGGTGCTGCCGATCTGGCGCTGGTTCGGCCCGCCGCAGAAGACCCTCATGTGGCGGACTGGGTTCCCCTGCGTGTCATTCCGGAACCGGGAGAAAGCCTGTCGCGCTTTTCCGACCGATTCGACGCGGAAATGCGCGCCGCATGCGCCGAAGTCGGTTTCGCGGCGGATCTGCCGATGCGGCTGGGCCTCGTCCCGCCCGCATTGGCACTGGGGCCGACGCGGGCGCCCGGGGCGCGTCTCGGCTTCGATCCCGAGGCTGGCATCCTGCGAGCGGCGGGCGGCACGCTGCTACCCGGTGCGCTGGATCTGCTCGCGGCGCGGCTCATGGCCATGATCGACGCCGATCCCGATACGGCCTGCACGGCGCTGCCCGCGATGTCGCCGGGCGAGCGTGTGCTACTCATCGAGGACTGGAACGACACCGCGGGTCCGGTGCCCGAGGGGACGATTCACGCCGCCATCGCCCGTCGCGCCGCCACCGCGCCGGAGGCCGTCGCGCTGGTCTTCGGTGAGGAGCGCCTCACCCATGCGGAACTGGAGGCGCGCTCCAACCGCATGGCGCGGGTGCTGCGCGAGATGGGGGCGGGCCCGGGCATGCGCGTCGGGCTGCATATGGGCCGCTCGATCGAAATGGTGGTGGCGGCGCTGGCGGTCATGAAGTCCGGCGCCGCCTATCTGCCGCTCGACCCGGCCTATCCACGCGAACGGCTCGCGCTCTATCTCGAAGACAGCTCTGCCGCGATCGTGGTCAGCGCCCCCGACATCGCGTCGGATCTGCCAGCCGGCGAGGCGGCATTGCTGCGGCTCGACGACCCGCGACTGGGCACGGCCGAGTCCGCGCCGCTCGATGAGGCCCCCACGGGTTCGGATCTTGCCTATCTGATCTATACCTCGGGCTCCACGGGCCGTCCCAAGGGGGTGATGATCGAGCACCGCCACGTGCTGAATTTCTTCGAGGGGATGGACGAGCGGGTGCCGCACCGTCCCGGCGACGCGCTGCTCGCCGTCACCTCGATCTCGTTCGATATCTCGGTGCTCGAACTGTTCTGGTCTTTGTCGCGCGGCCTCAAGGTCGTGGTCCAGGGCGACGAGGAGCGGCTCTTGACCTCCTCGGAGACGACGCCAGTGACCGCTGTGGCCGGGCCGTCGCTGAGCCTGTTCTACTGGGGCCACGAGGCGGGGGACACGGACGACTATTCCCTGTTGCTCGACGGGGCCCGCTTTGCCGACGCGCATGGGTTCGAGGCGGTCTGGACGCCCGAGCGGCATTTCCACGGCTTCGGCGCGGCCTATCCCAACCCGGCGGTGACCGGTGCGGCGGTGGCGGCCGTCACTTCGCATGTGGCGATCCGCGCGGGCAGCTGCGTCGCGCCGCTGCATCACCCGGCGCGGATCGCCGAAGACTGGGCGGTGATCGACCGGCTGTCGGGCGGGCGTGCAGGGGTGGCGCTGGCGGCGGGCTGGCAGCCTCAGGACTTCGTGCTGCGCCCCGAGGCGGCGCCGCCCGCCAACCGCAAGGCGCTGCGCGACGCGGCCGATGCCGTGCGCCGTCTGTGGCGGGGCGAGGCGGTGGCCTTTCCCGACGCGGCAGGCGAAATGCAGGAGGTTCAGACCCGACCGCGCCCGGTCTCGTCAGAGCTTCCCTTGTGGATCACCGTTGCGGGCAACCCCGCGAGCTGGCGCGAGGCGGGGCTGGCGGGCGCCAATGTGCTGACGCATCTTCTGGGCCAGAGCGTCGCGGATCTGTCCTCACGGATCGCCGAATGGCGCGCTGCGCTGATCGAGGCTGGGCACGATCCGGCGTCGCGGCGGGTGACGGTGATGCTGCACACCTATCTCGCCGAGAGCCGCGCCGCCGCGCGCGAGGTGGCGCGCGGCCCGATGATCGATTATCTGCGCTCGGCCAACGGGCTCATTGCGCGACATGCCGCGGAATTCCCGGCGTTTCGTCGTGGAAGGGGCGATGCGGTCGATCCCGGCGCTTTGACGCCTGAAGAGGAAACGGCGGTCCTCGACCACGCCTTCGAGCGGTATTTTGAAGAGCAGGGGCTGTTCGGCACAGTCGAAGACGGCTTGGCCCGGATCAAGATGCTGCAGGCCGCCGGGGTGGACGAGATCGCCTGCCTTATCGATTTCGGGATCGCACCGGCCCAGGTGATGGAGGGGCTGCCGCGTCTCGCGGCGTTGGTGCAGCCGGGGCGTCCTGCGGTCGATGATGCCGGGCCACCCCCGAGCGACCGGTCGATCGCGGCGCAGATCCGCCGCCATGATATCACCCATCTGCAATGCACCCCCTCGATGGCCCGGATGCTTGCCGCCGACGCGGTGAGCCGCGCCGCGCTGGGAGGTCTGCGGCACATGCTCGTGGGCGGCGAGGCGCTGCCCGCCGCGCTGGTCGAGGAATTGCGCGGAGCCGGGGTCATGCATCTGGAAAACATGTACGGTCCGACCGAGACCACGATCTGGTCCACCAGCGCCACGATAGAGGCGGGTCTGCCGGCCTCGGTGATCGGTCGGCCGATCCGCAACACCCGGACCTATGTACTTGACGCGCAGATGTCGCCCTGCCCGGTGGGGGCGGAAGGCGAGCTGTGGATCGGCGGCGCGGGCGTGGCGCGCGGTTATTGGGAGCGGGCCGAACTGACCGCCGAGCGGTTCCGCCCCGACCCCTTCCGGCCGGGCGAGCGGATCTACCGAACCGGGGATCTCGCACGCTGGCGCTCCGATGGGGTGCTCGATTTCATCGGCCGCGCCGATGGGCAGGTGAAGCTTCGCGGCCACCGGATCGAGTTGGGCGAGGTCGAAGCGGCCCTCGACGCGATCTCGGGTTTTGGCCCCTGCGTCGCCGTGATGCGCGAGGACACTCCCGGCGATACGCGGCTCGTGGCATATCTGGAGACCACGGAGACAATCGACGAGGCGGAGTTGCGACGCGAACTGGCGACGCGTCTGCCGGCGATCATGGTGCCGACGCGGATCGTTGCTCTCGAGCGGTTTCCGCTGACGCCCAATCGCAAGACCGACCGCGCCGCCTTGCCGCCGCCGCCGGCACACCGTACCGCAGTCTCGCCCACGCCCACGCTCACGCCCACGCCCATGCCCGCAGACCCTGCGCCGAGCCCGGCAACCATCAAGGTCGCGGGCTTGCGTCGCGGTGCCGCCGCAACCGAGATCGCGGAGATCTGGCGGGAGCTTCTGGGGATCGAGGCCGTTTCGCCGAACGATAGTTTCTTCGATCTCGGCGGCCATTCCCTGCTGGCGGTGCGGGCGCATCGCGAAATTCGCGATCGGCTCGGCCTGCCGGATCTGAGGATCACCGATATCTTCGGCCTGCCGCGCCTGGCCGATCTCGCGGCCCGGATCGAGGCGGAGCTGACCGCGCCCGAGGCCGCCGAACCGGTCGCACCGCTCGCTTCGGCGAATGCACGGGACGAGATCATGGCGCGCCGCAGGCAGCTGCGGGCCCGGCGCCAAGGTCTTGGTTGAGCTTGCCGCCCTGATCGAGAGGCTTGGCGGTACTGGCACCGCCGCCGCGGTGGTGCGCATCGGTGCCGGACATGTGCTCTGGCCCGAAGAGGCGCCAGCCATGGCGCGGGCCCGTCCCGCCCGGCAAGCGGAGTTCGCCGCCGGGCGGGCGGCGGCGCGGCTGGCGATGGAACGGCTCGACCTGCCGCCGCGGGCGGTCCCGATGGGACCGGATCGCGCGCCTGTCTGGCCCCAGGGGATGCACGGCTCGATCAGCCATGATGACGGCCTCGCGGTGGCCGCTCTATGCCGGGGGGGCGATCTCGGTCTGGATCTGTCCGCCGCCTTGCCGCTGGAGCCCGCGCTCTGGCCCGAGATCGTCCTTCCGGGCGAAATCGAGGTCACCGGGCTGGAGCCGGGCCTTGCGGCCCGGCTCGTCTTCGGGGCCAAGGAGGCTGCCTACAAGGCGCAATATCCTCGGAGCCGTGCCCTGCTCGGCTTCGATGCCATGCGCGTTCAGGTCACGGGCGAGGGCCTTGCGGCACGGCTGTTGCGAACGGCCGGACCTTATGGGGCCGGGACCGTATTTCGCGGGGGGTGGGGGATATGTTCCGATCGCCTGATCGTGGTCATGCGGGCGCCGCCCGGGTTTCGCGGCCTGCAACAGTGAGTTGACCGGGCGGTTCGCCATGGTCAGATGATGCCCGAGGCCCTAGATTGTGGCTTGGGTGTGGCGGAAATTGGACCGGCGCGGGTGGCCTTCGGCCCTCGCGACGAACGGGAGCTGGTCATGGAACATCTTGCCTCACTGCGCGACCTGCGCGGCGCGCTGCGCCGCCGGGCTTGGGCCATCGCCCTTGTCTGCGTTCTGGGAATTCCATTCGTTCTCTGGTTCGCGATGACGCGTCCGCCGGTCTTTCAGGCAACGGCGGTGATCCAGATCGAGACGCCGCTGGTCGATGCCGGGGGCGACGCCGCCGTCATCGCCGACACGCAGCTCGACCTGATCGAGCAGCAGGTGATGGCGCGCGAGAAGATCCTCGAACTGGCCGAGCGGTTCGATCTGTTCGCCCTCTTGCCGCCGCATGAGCGGCTGGTGCAGACCCGCGCCTCGATCGAGATCACCAAGCTGGTGAACCCGGCCTTGGCCTGGCGCCCCGAAACCGTGCCCTCCGGCTTGTCGATCACGGTCGAACTCGACGAGCCACAGCTGGCTGCCGATCTCGCCAATGCCCTGTTGCAAGAGATCGTTACCGCCGCGCAGAGCCGGCGCGAGGGCCGCACGGCGCGCACGCTCGATTTCTTCGAAAGCGAGGAGGCGCGGCTCGGCGCGGAACTGGCCGCGCTCGAGGAGGAGTTCGCGCGGTTCCAAGAGGCCCGCTTCGACTCGCTGCCCGGCAGCCTTCCGGCCCAGCGCGAACAGCTCTCGGGGCTCGTGGCGCAGCGGATCGACCTCGAACAGCAGATCATCGCCTTCGAGACCAGTTCGGACCGGCTGCGGGAGGACGAGCTGACGCGTCGCCGCAGCCTGCTCGAACAGCAACGGCAGCTGATCGCCGACAATATCGCCCGGATCGAGGCGGCACTCGCGGCCGCGCCTGAGACCGAGCGCCGCTACAACGATTTCGTGCGCCGCCGCGAACAGCTGCAGCAGGCGCTCTCGGCGGTCACCGCCCGGCGCACAGAGGCCGCGATGGCGCAGCTGCTCGAAAGCCGTGACGAGACCACGCGCTTCGAGATCCTCGAACGGGCGGTGCCGCCCGATTACGCGGTCTCCTCCTCGCGCCGAAAGATCGCGGTCGCAGGCGGGTTCGGCGTGCTTCTGGCGGCGCTCGGCCTCGCGCTTTCGCTCGAGGCGGTGAACCCGCAGATCCGCACCGCCGCGCAGATGGAGCGGGCGCTCGGCGTGCGGCCCGTCGTGGTGATTCCCGAATTGGATCGGCGTCAGGCGCGGCGTCGCGCCCGGGCAGCGCAGCGGCGGGATGCCGGGCGTTTTCTGGGGATTTGGGGCCGGCTGCGCAGCGGCATGCGGGGGTGGTGGCGCCGGTTGCCGATCTGATCTCCTAGCCGCTGCCCGAGGCGCGGTCCTCCTCGGCACGGTTCAGGATCATGCCGAGGATCGGCTTGTCCTCGCCGATGCGGCGCACGGCTTCGCGGATCTGCTCGGCGCTGTTGTGGCCGCCGCCCACTACCATCAACACGCAGTCGTAGCGGCTTCGGAACGCGGTCACGTCGTCCTGGCTCAGCGCGGGGGGCAGGTCGAACAGCACCGCGTCGGGGGCGATCTCCTCCTGCATCTGGTCGAGCACGGCCGCGGTCTTGGGGTCCTGCAGCAGCTCGGCCGCATAGGTCTCGGAACGGTCGTTGAGGCCGACCGCGAGCCCGCCGATGCCAAGCAGGTTCTGCCCGACGCGCTGCAACTGGGTGCTGCTGGACGTGGCACCGCGCAACCAGTCGGCGATCGGTCCCGGCGCCGGTGCGCCCATAACCTCGGCGAGTCCCGGCGCCCTCAGGTCGAGATCGAGCAGCACGGTGCGGCGGTTTTCATAGCGCGACAAGGCGATGGCGAGATTGGCGGCGGTGAAGGTCTTGCCACAGCCCCGCGTCGGCGACGTGATCGCCACACGTTTCCAACCATGCTCGTCGAGCGCCTGCAGCAGGCGGGTCCGCAGCAGGTCGAAGGCGGTATGGGCGGGGTCGCGGCGACTTGCGGTGATGACGAGGTTGCTCTCGAGGACGGCTTCGTTCACCGGGATCCGGCGCAGGCTGCCCCACAGGTCATGCAGCTGCGGCAGCCGGACCTCGTCCTTGCCCAGCACGGCGGCGCGCAGCGCCCGGGTGGTGTCGTCGGTTTCGGCCGGGGCTGGCCCGGCGGGCGAGGGAGACGCGGGCTTTGGCTGCAGCGCCGCGATCCGGTCGAGAATCGCCGTGCGCGCCCCGGGCTCAAGCCGCCTCCGTCCGTCGCGCCTGCTGCGTTCGCTCATCTCCGCCATTCCCGTCACCGGCCAAATCGGCGCGAGGATAGACCGGAAACGGGGGCGAGAATAAGCCCCGATCGGGCCGTGCCCGGCGCGGTGGCTAGCGGTACTCTATCAGTCGCATTTCGCGTTTGCGCAGCCGACGCAGCCGGTAGGTCAGCATGCCCTGCGCATTCGGAAACTTCGACAGGACCAAGAGCCCTGCGAGGCCGAGGGCGCGCCGACGCGGCTGGCCCGTCCGCCGCAGCCTCAGCGCGCTGCGCCCCCAGCTCATCGCCAACAATGCCGTCGCGATCAGAAGCGCCGCCGCGCCCCATGCGATCATTCCGGCCAGAGCCGCCGCAGGAAGCGCCATTCCCCATAGCCGCACCCGGCGTCGCTCGGCCCTGAAATGTCCGGGGTGGCGGTCGCCCACCTCGGCAAAGCCGTGGCCCGCGCGTACCGCGCGACGCCACCACTGGCCCAAACGGGTCATCGCGATGTCGTGGCGGGTCATGACTCGCGGCAGGCGGTGCACGCGCAGACCGAGGCCCCGCACCCGCAGGCACAGATCCTCGTCCTCCGAGCAGATGATCGCGCCGTCGAAGCCGCCGATCCGCTCGAACAGCTCGGTGCGCAGCATCATGTCGCCGCCGCAGGCCGGGATGTCGCCGGCAGGGCGGTGCCACTCCCATTCGGCCATGGCATTGTAGACCGTGGCCTCGGGGGCGATCTCGCTGCGCCAGCCGGTCACGATGCCGATGCCCGGATCGGCGACAAGTGCCGACGCGCCCGCCTCCAGCCAGCCCTGTTCGAGCGTGCAATCGCCATCGACGAACTGCACGAACTCGGGCAGACCTGCCTCCCGCAATGCTTCGAAGCCTGCATTGCGGGCGCGGGCCGCGGTAAAGGGGGCTCCGGCGTCGAGTTCGATGATCCGCGCTCCGGCCGCTTGGGCGATGTCGAGGCTGCCATCGGTCGATCCGGAATCGACATAGACCACCCGCGCCCCGCTGTTTTCGAGCGAGGCGAGGCAGGCGCCGAGCCGCGCGCCTTCGTTTCGGCCGATGACCACGACGCCGATCCGCGCGGTCATGCGATCAGTTCCGGGCGGACCGGTCCGCCGGGGCCGTCGCACAGCAGCCGCGCCAGCCGCGCCGCCTCGCTGGCGGCGTCGAACTCGGCCAGCACCCGGGCCCGCCCCTCGGCCCCCATCGCGCTACGGCGCGCCGCGTCGCCCGCGAGAGCGACCATTGCCGCTGCCAGCGGCATCTCGGCTCCCGGCGGCACCAGAAGGCCGGAACGGCCGTCACCGACCAGTTCGCTCACGCCGCCCACCCGGGTGGCGATCACCGGCCGGCCAGCGGCCATCGCCTCCATCAGCACCACCGGTACCCCTTCGGCGAAAGAGGGAAGGATCAGAACGCCCGTCTCCTTCAGCATCCGTGCCACCTCGGCCTGTCCCTTGTAGCCGTGGAACCGCACCGCGGCTTCGAGGCCGAGTTGGCGAGCCATGGCCTCCAACGCCGCGCGGTTCTCTCCGTCACCCACGAGGTCGAGCGTCAGCTCCGGTCGCCTAGCCCGTGATTGTGCCAGCGCCTGCAACAGCACCGGCACGCCCTTGACCGCCGCCAGCCGGCCGATGAAGAGCATCCGGTCCCCGGGCGGGGGCGGAGCATCTGCATAGAGATCCGGGTCCACGCCGCAATGCACCACGTGCAGCTTGTGCCAGTGGGCGGGGTCCGAGAACAGCATTGCCTGCGACCGCGCGAAATCCGAGATGCAGGCAACGAAGCGCGCACGCGCGATCTTCTCGCCCAAGGCCCAGTGTTCCGGGGCGAAGAAGATGTCCGGGCCGTGCAGGGTGAAGCTGTGCGGGATGCCCGATATCTCGGAAGCGAGCATCGCGACGGTGCCGGAGGATTTGGCGATGTGGTTGTGCAGATGCGTGATGCCGCGCGCCTTCATGCGTTGCGCCAGGACCAGCGCCTCACCGAAATAGATCAGGTTGTAGATGCGGCCCCGCAGCCCCTTGGGCGCCGTGCGCCATGCCAGCGCCAGGGCACGCAGGAAACGGCCCGGGTTCCGCAATGCCGACAGCTTGGCCCGGGCCATGCGCCACGGGTTCAGCGCGGCCTCCAACAGGTGAAAGGTTGCCGCGGCCTCGGCGCGCTGCTCGGGGCCGACATGGTGCGACGGGTCGGTGCGACGCACCGAGGCGGTCTCGACCGCGACACCGAGGTGGCGCAGCGCCGCGACCTCGCGCTGGATGAAGGTGTCGGTGGCGCGGGGGTACTCCCCGGTAAGCCACATCACCGGTCCGAGGCCGGTCATGCCCGGGCCCGCCGCGCATCGGCCATCGCCGCCTCGAACCCGGCTTCGGCCCGGAAGCCCAGCGCATGGGCGCGGGCATTGGCGTATCGCAGCGGCATCAGCCGCGCGCGCAGTACCTCGCGTCGCAGCAGCCCCGGCGGGCGCGAGCCCAGCGGTGCCAACGCGCGGGCCGCCATGTCGAATCCGTGCCAGCCGAGCGGCAGGCCGCGCCGGCCCAGCGCTGCAAGGAAGCGCGCCCTGTCGGGGCGATCATCGTCGAGCGCATGGATCGGTTCGATTGTCTGCGCCTGCGGTCGAGTCGCCGCGAGCACGAGGATCTGCGCGGCATGCGGCAGCCAGCACAGCGGCAACTCGCCCGCGTGGCGCGGCCCGAGGACCAGCCGCCCCAGTTCGATCCCCATATGCGCGTTCCACAGCCGACCCGGCCCTAAAATCGCCCCGGGCCGGACGATCCGAAGCTGCGCGCCGTATCGCGCCGAGATTTCGCACGCGTCTCTCTCCTGCGCGAGCTTGGCGCGGGTATAGGCGTCGCGCCGATCGGGGTGTGGCTCGACGGGCGTCGCCTCGTCCACGAGGGCAAATGGCGCGAGATCCCGGGTTCCCAGCACCGAGATCGAGCTGATCAGCACCAGCCTTGCGCCGGCCTGCGCGGCCCGCTGCAACAGCGCGGCACTCGGCGTTACCGTATCGCGGGCCTGCGCCGCGTCATCGCCCGACATCCGCGCGGCGGCATGGATCACCGCCGCCGCGCCGTCGAGCGGTGGCAGTTCGCGGCGCAGATCGGCGCGGATCACCTCGATGCCGGGATCGGTCGCCCAAGCCTCGGGAGGATCGCCGCGCAGGATCGCACGCACCGGAAAGTTCTCTTCCCGTGCCCGCGCGACCACGGCGCGGCCCAGGAACCCACCCGCCCCGGTGACGGCGATCACGTCGCCCACGGCATCGGCTCCATGGGATCGCAGCGCGTTTTCATGTCGCGCACGGCCCCCTCCTGGATCGCCAGCGTCACCTCGGTCAGGTGCAGCGCGTAGTCTCCGGCAAGGCGGCTCTCGCGGCCTGCCGCGATGGCGTCGAGCATCTCGGCGGGCCCAAGCGCGAAGTCCATCCGCGCCGCACCACGGCGGCGGGGCTTCGGCTGATGCGTGCCCTTGAGCGATACGTCGCGCGCCAGCGGGCTTTCCAGCAGGCGGCGACGCAGCCGCATCCGTCGGCGAAATCGCACCGGCGCGTGGTTGTCCCAGGCACGGCCCACTTCGATCACGCCCTCATCGCCGAAGATCCGCAGCCGATGGTCGTGCGGCGCCGCGATCGAGCAGGTGAGCCGTGCCACCGGGCCGCTTTCGAAGAACAGCGCCGCGACCGAGAAGTCCGGGGCCGCGTGCCGCAGCCCGGGCTTGTCGGGAACGACCTCGGCCGCAGCCGAGGCCACGCGGCGCACCGGCCCCAGATGCGCGATCAGCCAGGACAGCCAGTAGCCTGCATGTTCCAGCGTGCAGCCGGTGGCGAACTCGTCCTCGGCGGGCCAGGGCGCCCCGCTCTCGCTCTTCCAGTCGCGATAGGGCGCCTGCGGGATGAAGCCGTCATCGAGCTCGGCATAGATCAGCCGCGGCGTACCGCCGACGCCCATGCGCAGCGCCCGCCCCAGCCCCTGCGCGGACTGCGACAATACCGACGAGGGTGCCGAGGCCAGCTGCCGTCCGCGGGAGCGGGCGAGATCGTGCAGCGACTGGGCGGTCTCCATGTCGGTGACCAGCGGCTTTTCGGACCAGACGTGGCGGCGGGCGCGCAGGCAGCCGCGAATGATCGTCTCGTGGCTCTTGGGATTGGTCAGGTTCAGCACCAGCCCCTCGGCGGGCAGTGCCTCGCAGGCCGCGGCCGGGTCCGGCAGTGGCGTCAGGCCCCAATGCGCGCAGAAGGCAGCCTGCCGCGCGGCGTCGCGGTCATGCGCCCCCAGCACCCGGATTTCGGGATGCGCGGTCAGGCTTCGCATGTAGAGATCGGCGACATAGCCGCATCCGATCACTGTAACGTCCTTCATCGCGGCGCGGCTCCGTTGTGTCGCATCGGGCTCCGGCACGCTTGCCGGTCCGGAGCCGCTCGGTACAGAAGGGAGATGGCGACAATCGGGCGGCCAAGTTTCCCCGCCCGTATCGCTAAGCGAGTGCGGCCCGCGCGCCAAGGGGCCGGATCGCGATCCGGCGGAGCCAGAGGAAAGAGCGATGGAATTCGATCACGGCGCCGGGCTGGTCCGGGTGAACATCACCGATCAGGCGGCGCTCTTGGCCGAAATCGGTGCGCGTTTCGCGGCGCGACGCGGCTTCGCGCTGGCTACGCTCAACCTCGACCATCTGGTGAAGCTGCGTGCTGACGCGGGCTTTCGCGCAGCCTATGCGGCTCAGGACCTCGTGACGGCCGACGGCAACCCGGTGGTCTGGCTGTCGCGTCTGGCAGGTTGCCAAGTGGCGCTTCTACCCGGTGCCGACCTGATCGTGCCGCTCGCGCGATTGGCGGCGGCTCGGGGCGTTCGGGTGGCCTTTATCGGTAGTACGGAGGACAGCCTCCGGCGGGCGGCGGATGCGTTGGCGCGGCAGGTGCCGGGATTGGAGGTGGTGGAGCGAATCGCGCCGCCGATGGGCTTCGATCCCGACGGGGAGGCTGCCGATGCCGCGCTTGATTCGGTGGCCCGGAGCGGCGCCGGTCTCGTGTTTCTCGCGTTGGGCGCGCCCAAGCAGGAGCGGCTGGCGGCGCGGGGCCGGGCGCGGCATCCGCAGCTGGGCTTCGTCTCGATCGGCGCCGGGCTCGATTTCCTCGCGGGCCACCAGCGTCGGGCGCCATCATTGGTGCGGCGGCTGGCGCTCGAATGGCTCTGGCGCGCGGCCTCAAACCCCTCCCGCCTTGCCGGGCGATATGCGCGCTGCGCCGCGATCCTGCCGGGCGAGGCGTTCAGGGCGTGGCGGCTGCGAAGCCGTTGAGAGGCGTTCCCATCGGTTCCGGCCGACAGCCCTGTGCGCTGATGCGCGGAGATCGCGGTATCGCCGGGGTTTCGTGTGCAACGGCCCGCCGTTATCGTCCCGGCAATTCCATAGAAGGCTCCGTAGCATGGCCCCCATCGTGTCGGTCCGTGACCTGACCAAGACCTATGCGGGCGGTTTCACCGCCCTCGACGGCGTGTCGCTCGATATCGAGGAGGGCGAAATCATCGCGCTGCTCGGACCGAACGGTGCTGGCAAGACGACGCTGATCTCGACGATCTGCGGCATCACCATGCCCACGGGCGGCACCGTCGAGGTCGGCGGCCACGACGTGGTGCGCGACTGGCGGCGGGCCCGCGACCTGATCGGGCTGGTGCCGCAGGAGATCGCGCTCGAGCCGTTTTCGACCGTGTGGAACAACGTGCGCTTCACCCGCGGCCTGTTCGACCGGCCGCGCGACGATGCGCATCTGGAGCGGCTGCTGCGCGACCTGTCGCTCTGGGAAAAGCGCGACGCCAAGGTGATGGAGCTGTCGGGCGGCATGAAGCGCCGGGTGCTGATCGCCAAGGCGCTGAGCCATGGTCCACGAATACTGTTTCTCGACGAGCCGACGGCCGGGGTCGACGTGGAACTCAGGCGCGACATGTGGCGCGTGGTCGAACGGCTGCGCGGGGAGGGGGTCACGATCATCCTCACCACCCATTACATCGAGGAGGCCGAGGCCATCGCCGACCGGATCGGCGTCATCTCCAAGGGCCGGATCATGCTGGTCGAACGGACCGAGGACCTGATGCGGCGGCTGGGCCGCAAGGAGCTCCGGATCGAGCTGGCCGAGCCGGTGGAGGCGCTGCCCGACACGCTGCGCCGCGAAGGGTTGGAGCGGGTCGATGGCGGCCAGGCGCTGGTCTATACTTATGACACGCATGCCGAACGCACCGGCATCACCGCGCTTCTCGCCGACCTGCAGGCGGCCGGTCTGCAGCTGGCCGATCTCTCCACATCCAATTCCAGCCTCGAAGAGATTTTCGTCGGACTGGTGAAGGAGGACGCGGCATGAACTTCGGCGCCGTATCCGCGATCTACAGGGCCGAGATGGCCCGCTTCTTCCGTACGCTGCTGCAGAGCTTCATCTCGCCGGTGATTTCGACCTCGCTCTATTTCGTGGTGTTCGGCTCGGCCATCGGCGGCCGCATCCAGGAGGTCGAGGGCATCGCCTATGCCGCTTTCATCGTGCCGGGGCTCGTCATGCTCTCGGTGATGACGCAGGCCACCTCGAATGCCAGCTTCGCGATCTATTTCCCGAAATTCATCGGCACGATGTACGAGTATCTCTCGGCCCCGATCAGCTTCTTCGAGATCACGTTGGGCTTCGTGGGCGCGGCGGCGACCAAGGCGCTGTTCATCGGGCTGGTGATCCTCGCCACCGCGACGCTCTTCGTCGATCTCACGATCCTGCATCCGGTCTCGATGCTGGCCTTCCTGATCCTGACCTGCATCAGCTTCTCGCTCTTGGGCTTCATCATCGGCATATGGGCCAAGAATTTCGAGCAGCTGCAGTTGATCCCGCTTCTGGTGATCACGCCGCTCGTCTTCCTCGGCGGCAGCTTCTACTCGATCTCGATGCTGCCTCCAGCCTGGCAGGTGGTCACTCGCTTCAACCCCGTGGTGTATCTGATCTCGGGCTTCCGCTGGTCCTTCTTCGGGCAGGCCGACGTGCCGATCGGGGTGAGTCTTCTGGCGATCTCGGGCTTCACCGCGCTGTGCCTCGGGATCATCTGGCTGATCTTCCGCACCGGCTGGCGGATCCGCTCCTGACCTTGTGATGGGGCAGGGCGGGGCCTAGATGTCGGAGCATGATGCACTGGCTGCCGTTCCGCCCCAAGGGCCCCGTCGTTTCCGTCATTCGCCTGCAGGGCGCCATCGGCATCGCCGGGCGTGGCCTCGACGATGCGGGCACCGCCGCGATGATCGAGAAGGCCTTCAAGCGCGGCAAGCCCGCCGCCGTCGCCATCGAGATCAATTCGCCCGGCGGCTCGCCGGTGCAATCGGCGCTGATCGCCGCGCGAATCCGCCGGCTGTCGGAGGAAAAGGGCGTGCCGGTGCTGGCCTTCGTCGAGGACGTCGCGGCCTCGGGTGGCTACTGGCTCGCGGCGGCGGCGGACGAGATTTTCGCCGATCGCGGCTCGATCATGGGCTCGATCGGGGTGATATCTGCGGGCTTCGGCGCGCATGAGTTGCTCGAGCGCCAGGGCATCGAGCGGCGCGTGCATACCGCCGGCAAGTCGAAGAGCTTTCTCGACCCGTTCCGCCCCGAAAAGCCCGAGGATGTGGCCCGGCTGGAGCGCTGGCTCTCCGAGATGCACGACTACTTCATCGACCACGTGAAGAGCCGTCGTGGCACCCGGATCGCCGATGACCCGGACCTGTTCACCGGCGAGATATGGATCGGCCAGAAGGCGGTCGAGAAGGGGCTTGCCGACGGGATCGGCCATCTCGTGCCGACCCTCAAGGCGCGGTTCGGCGACAAGGTGCGGCTGCGGCGCTATGCCAAGCGGCGGCCCTTCCTGAGCCGCTTCGGTGCGGCGCTGGCCGGGGAGACGATGGGCATGATCGAGGAGCGCGCGGGTTTCGCCCGCTTCGGTCTTTGATGCTGATCAAGATCGTCACGCTGTTTCTGGTGGGCATGGTGGTGCTCGCGATGTTCGGAAAGCTGCGGCTCCCGAAGCCCAAGGGTCCGAAGGGCCTGCTCGGGCGGGGGAACTGCGCCGCCTGCGGGCGGCCGAGGATAGGCAAGGGGCCCTGCCCCTGCGGAAAGGACAGGACCTGATGGATTGGCTGATGGTGGCGGCGGGGCTGGTGCTCCTCGTCTTCGCGGGCGACGCTTTGGTGAAGGGCGCGGTGAATTTGGCGCTGCGCCTGGGCATACCGGCGTTGATCGTGTCGCTGACGGTGGTGGCCTTCGGCACCTCGGCGCCGGAGCTGCTGGTTTCCGTGGACGCGATCCTCAAGGGCACTCCCGGCATCGCGCTGGGCAATGTCGTCGGCTCGAACGTCGCCAATGTGCTGTTGGTCCTCGGCATTCCCGCCCTGATCACCACACTGCACGCCAGCGGCGGCTCGGACACCCGGTCGAGCTTTCTGCAGATGATGGGGGCCACCTTCCTGTTCATGGCGCTGGCCTTCACCGGCGTGCTGTCCTGGGGCGCGGGCCTGCTGCTGCTGGCGGCGCTGGCGGCGATGCTGATCTATGCCGCCCGCGTGGCGCACAAGCACCGCAACGGCAATGGCGGCGAACTCTCCGAGGAGGAGGTCGAGGGCGCCGACCCGAGGATGCGCGGCTGGAAGGTCGCGGCCTATCTGCTGGCCGGTGTCATCGGCCTGCCGGTGGGCGCCGACCTGCTGGTGACTGGCGCGGTGTCCATCGCCGAGACCTTCGGCGTCTCGGATGCCGCCATCGGTCTCACCCTCGTCGCGATCGGCACATCTCTACCGGAGCTTGCAACGACCGTCATGGCCGCTATCCGTCGGGAAGCCGATGTGGCGATGGGCAACGTGATTGGATCGAACATGTTCAACCTCCTTGGAATTCTGGGCGTGGCGAGCCTCGTGGGACCGATCCCCGTGGGCGCCGAGTTCCTCGGCTTCGACCTGTGGGTGATGCTGGCGGCCTCGCTGCTGCTGGTGCCCTTCGTCTACTGGGGGCGCGACGTGACGCGCGGCTGGGGCGTTGCGCTGACCGCGCTCTACGTCGCCTATGGCGTGACGGTGCTGGCATGAAGGCGCGGGCACTCGTCACCGGCGCGGGCGCGCGGCTGGGCCGCGCCATGGCGCTCGATCTGGGCCGCCGCGGCTTCGACGTGATCGTGCATTACAACACCTCCAAAGGCCCCGCCGAGGAAGTGGTGGCCGAGATTCGCGCCATGGGCCGCGAGGCGCATGCGCTGGAGGCCGACCTGCTCGACGAGGCGGCGACCCAGGCGCTGGTGCCGCGTGCCGTGGAGGCGCTGGGCGGGCCGATCACCTGCCTCGTCAACTCCGCCTCGATCTTCGAATATGACAGCATCGAGAGCGCGACCCGCGAAAGCTGGGACCGCCATATCGAAAGCAACCTGCGCGCGCCCTTCGTGCTGACCCAGAGAATTGCCGAGGGGATCACCGCGCCGGGCCGCGATGCGCGGGGCGAGCCGGTGGCGCAGGGCCTCGTTGTCAACATCATCGACCAACGGGTGCGCAAGCTGACGCCGGATTTCATGTCCTACACCATCGCCAAGATGGGGCTCTGGGCCTTCACCCGCACCGCCGCGCAGGCGCTGGCACCGCGGCTGCGCGTCAACGCCATCGGCCCCGGCCCGACGCTGCAGGGTGCGAAGCAGAGCGACGAGCACTATGCCGCGCAGCGCGCCAACACCGTGCTGCAGCGCGGCTCCAACCCCGAGGACATCTGCGCGGCGCTGGGCTACTTCCTCGACGCGCCCGGCGTCACCGGGCAGCTTCTCTGCGTCGATGGCGGCCAGCATCTGGGCTGGCAGACGCCCGATATCCAAGGTCACAACTGATCTTGCGCACGGCCCCGTCCACCGGTTCGTCCACCGGGGCTGTGCGCAATCCATCCGATCGCGGCGTGGGGATGAAATCTTCGCGATCCCCTCGGGTTTCCCCTGCAAAAACAGCGGATTGGCGGCGCCCAAAAAACAGGCATATTCATCAACCCTCTGACTCTCCAAGCCGAATCCACACCCTCCCGGCGCTGTCCACCAGCTTATCCCCAGAAACGGTGGACAGCTTTGCACATGGCGTTGGGACAGCTAGATTGCAGGGCTCGCGCATGATGCCGATATGGACCGCATGACCGAGACCCAGACCGATACCCCGAAGGCACCACTGACCGGACATGAGCTGATCCGCTCGCAGCTGCGGCTGATCGACGGCTCGCCCGGCGTCTACCGGATGCTCGATGCCGAAAGCCGGGTGCTCTATGTCGGCAAGGCGCGCAACCTGCGGGCCCGGGTGTCGAGCTATGCCCGCCCCACCGGACATTCGGGCCGGATCGCGCGGATGATCCGCGAGACCGCCTCAATGATGTTTCTCACCACGCGGACCGAGACCGAGGCGCTGCTGCTGGAGCAGAACCTCATCAAGCAGCTCAAGCCGCGCTACAACGTGCTCTTGCGCGACGACAAGTCGTTCCCCAACATCCACATTTCGGATCACGCGTTTCCGCAGATCGGCAAGCATCGCGGCGCCCGCAAGGGGCCGGGGCAGTTCTTCGGACCCTTCGCCAGTGCCGGCGCGGTGAACCGGACGCTGAACCAGCTGCAGAAGGCGTTCCTCCTGCGCAACTGCACGGATTCGGTGTTCGAGGGCCGCACCCGACCCTGCCTGCTGCACCAGATCAAGCGCTGTTCGGCGCCCTGCACCGGCGAGATCAGCGCCGAGGATTACGCGCGTTCGGTCGATGACGCGGTGCGGTTCTTGTCGGGCAAGTCGACGCAGGTGCAGGAGGTGCTCGGCCGCCAGATGGCCGAGGCCTCGGAGAACATGGAGTTCGAGCGCGCCGCCGCCCTGCGCGACCGGATTCGCGCGCTGACGCAGGTGCAGACCGCGCAGGGCATCAACCCGCGCGGCGTTTCCGAGGCCGACGTGATCGCGCTTCATCTCGAGGGCGGACAGGCCTGCGTGCAAGTGTTCTTCATTCGCGGCAACCAGAACTGGGGCAACCGCGACTACTACCCCCGCGTTTCGGGGGAGGAGGACCCTGCCGAGGTGATGCAGGCCTTCGTGGGCCAGTTCTACGCGGACCGCGAACCGCCGCGCCAGCTGATCCTGAGCCATGGGCTCGACGATCCCGATCTGGTGGTCGAGGCGCTGAGCGAGAAGCTTGGCCGCAAGGTCGAGGTTCTGGTGCCGCAGCGGGGCGAGAAGGCCGAGCTTGTCGAGGGCGCCCAGCGCAACGCGCGCGAGAGCCTCGCACGGCGGATGTCCGAGACGGCGACGCAGGCAAAGCTGCTGCGCGGCCTCGCCGAGGCTTTCGGTCTCGACGAGGCGCCGCGCCGGATCGAGGTCTACGACAACTCTCACATCATGGGCACCGACGCGGTCGGCGGCATGATCGTCGCGGGACCCGAGGGTTTCGAGAAGAGCCAGTACCGCAAGTTCAACATCAAGGGCACCGAGATCACGCCGGGCGACGATTTCGGCATGATGAAGGAGGTGCTGACGCGTCGTTTCTCACGGCTGCTCAAGGAGGATCCGAACCGCGAGAGCCCGTCCTGGCCGGACCTGCTGCTGATCGATGGCGGCGCCGGGCAGGTCAGCGCGGTGCAGCAGATCCTCGACGAATTGGGTGTCGACGACGTGGCGATGATCGGCGTCGCCAAGGGGGTGGATCGCGACCACGGCAAGGAGGAGTTCCACCGCACCGGCATGCGGCCCTTCGCGCTGCCGCGCAACGACCCGGTGCTCTACTTCATCCAGCGGCTGCGCGACGAGGCGCACCGTTTCGCCATCGGCACGCACCGGGCCAAGCGGTCCAAATCCGTGGGCGCGACGCCACTGGACGAAATCGCCGGCGTGGGCGCCACGCGCAAGCGCGCGCTGCTGGCGCATTTCGGCTCGGCCAAGGCGGTGAGCCGCGCCAACCTCGCCGATCTCAAGGCGGTGCAAGGCATCTCGGAGAGCCTCGCGGAGAAGATCTACGGCCATTTCCACGAGAACGGCTGATCGCTTCGCAGCGACTTTGTTCCGAAAATACGCCCGCCGGAGGCGGACACCCGGCTCACCACGGGCACGCCCCTGACCGGCCGGGCGCCATGCGTATTTGAAGAACAAAGTCGAGGCATGGCGCGCCAATCATCGATCGGCCGCTGGCTATGGCAAGACCGGGGGGAGCGCGCTATCTCTTGGCCCATGACATGGACCCTGCCCAATATCCTCACCGTGCTTCGCCTGTTCGCCGCGCCCGGCGTCGCGGTGATGTTCCTCTTCTTCATCCGGCCATGGGCCGACTGGTTCGCGCTGGTGCTTTTCGTCACCGCGGCGGTGACCGATTTCGTCGATGGCTACCTTGCCCGCGCCTGGAAACAGGAATCGAAGTTCGGCGCGATGCTCGACCCGATCGCCGACAAGGCGATGGTGATCATCGCGCTTCTGGTCATCACCGGCTTTTCGGGGATGAACCCGTGGATTCTGCTGCCCGCGACGCTGATCCTGTTCCGCGAGGTCTTCGTCTCGGGGCTGCGCGAGTTTCTTGGCTCCAAGGCGGGGCTGTTAAAGGTAACGAAGCTCGCCAAGTGGAAGACCACCGCGCAGATGGTGGCCATCGCTGTTCTATTTTCTACTGGTGCCTTCGAGCATTATTTCGTTATGGAGAGCATCGGCATGGACGAGACCATGGTCGACTCGATCCTGTCGGGTGGCACGCCTGACGAGGTCGGGCTGGTCTGGAAATACTGGGGCATGATCATCAGCTGGTGGACCGGCATCGTGCTCTTGTGGCTGGCGGCGATCCTGACGCTGATGACCGGCTGGGACTACTTCTCCAAGGCGCTGCCTTTCCTGCGCGACGCGCCGCAGCCCGACCCCTCCGAGAGGCATGCGCCATGATCGACGTCGTCTATTTCGCTTGGGTGCGCGAACGCATCGGCCTGCCGCGTGAGCGGATCGAGACCGAGGCCGCCACCGTCGCCGATCTGGTCGCGGAGTTGCGGGGCCGCGAAGAGCGCTACGCCGCGGCCTTCGCCGACATCTCGGCGCTGCGGGTGGCGCTTGATCAGGAGCTGTCGGAGTTCGACGCGGACCTCGCCGGCGTGCGCGAGGTCGCCTTCTTCCCGCCGATGACCGGGGGCTGAGATGAAGATCTCGGTGCAGGAGGGGCCGTTCGACGCGGGCGCCGAGCTCGACGCCTTCAGCCATGGCCGTCACGAGGTCGGGGCCATCGTCAGCTTTACCGGCATCGTGCGCGACCGCGAAGGCGGGCTGGTGCGCATGGAGATCGAGCATTACCCGGGCATGACCGAGAAGGCGATCACCGAGATCGCCGAGCAGGCCAAGGCGCGCTGGGCGCTTGCGGACCTCCTGGTGATCCACCGCCACGGGGCGCTGCCGCTGGGCCAGCCGATCATGATGGTGGCGACGGCGGCGGCGCATCGCCGCGCCGCTTTCGACGCCGCCGAATACCTGATGGACTATCTCAAATCCCGTGCGCCCTTCTGGAAGAAGGAGGTGACGCGGACCGGCGAGCATTGGGTCGAGGCCACGCCCGAGGACGAGGACGCGTTGTCGCGCTGGTAGCACCGTTCACCCGGTATTAGGACGGAAAGCGACAGGATCGCGGAGCCATCCCAGTCAGGGGCTCGCCATGCCGTCCGAGGCCGACCCGCCCGCCGATCCCTTCGCCCATGCCATGGCGCTCGACGCGGCCGACATCCCATAGCTCGTGCGCGCCGCGCTGGCCGAGCGGCACACCGAGCTTGCCTATCAGCCGGTGATCGTGGCGAAGACCGGGGCCACCATCTTTCACGAGGGGCTGATCCGGCTGCGCGACCAAGCCGGGCGGCTGCTGCCGGCACGGCATTTCCTGCCGGGGGTCGAGGAAACGGATCTGGGCCGCGATCTTGATCGCGCGGCGTTGCGAGAGGGACTCGAGGCGCTGCGACGCGACCTGCAGCTCAGGCTCTCGATCAACATGTCGGCCCGTTCGATCGGCGATGGGCGCTGGCGTCGGACGCTGCAGGATGGGCTCGACCGCGGGCCCGATCTCGGGGAGCGGCTGATCCTCGAGATCTCGGAAGGCTCGGCGATGATCCTGCCCGAACTGGTTGGCCGTTTCATGAGCGAGATACGGCCCCGCGGGGTGAGCTTTGCCCTCGACGAATTCGGGGCGGGCCGTACGGCGTTCCGGCACCTGCGCGGCTTCCTGTTCGACATCGCCAAGATCGACCCGCATTTCGTGCGTGGCATCGGCGGCGACCCCGACAATCAGGTGCTTTGCGGCGCGCTGGTCGCCGTGGCGCGGCAGCTTGGCATGGCCTCGATCGCCTGCGGTGTCGAAACCGAAGCGGAGGCACGGATGCTGGGTCGGATCGGCGTGGACTGCATGCAGGGCTATCTCTGGGGGCGTCCGGCCAGGCAGCCCCGCCCGGCGGTCCGAATGCCGTTGCCCTGACGGCAGAGGCTGGTAGGCTCGGCTCCGATCCGGGTTCCCCGGCGTGAGCCGGCCCCGCCTGTCAGGGAGAGTTTCATGACCAATGTCGTAATCGCCTCGGCCGCTCGCACCGCGGTGGGCAGCTTCGGTGGCGCTTTTGCCAATACCCCCGCGCACCAGCTCGGCGCGGCCGTGCTCGAGGAGGTCGTGTCGCGCGCCGGCGTCGACAAGTCCGAGGTGAGCGAGACGATCCTGGGGCAGGTGCTGACCGCCGCGCAGGGCCAGAACCCGGCCCGGCAGGCGCATATCCTCGCCGGCCTGCCGCAGGAATCGGCGGCTTGGGGGCTGAACCAGGTCTGCGGCTCGGGGCTGCGCGCGGTGGCGCTCGGCGCCCAGCACATCCAGCTCGGCGATGCCGGGATCGTCTGCGCCGGCGGTCAGGAGAGCATGTCGATGGCGCCGCATGCCCAGACCCTGCGTCAGGGCCAGAAGATGGGCGACATGAAGCTCGTCGACACGATGATCAAGGACGGCCTCTGGGACGCCTTCAACGACTACCACATGGGCACCACTGCCGAGAACGTGGCGAGCCGTCACCAGATCACCCGCGACATGCAGGACGAGTTCGCGGTGAAAAGCCAGAACAAGGCCGAGGCGGCGCAGAAGGACGGCCGGTTCAAGGACGAGATCGTCCCATTCACCGTCAAGACCCGCAAGGGCGACATCGTCACCGATGCCGACGAATACATCCGCCACGGCGCCACGATCGACGCCATGGCCAAGCTGCGCCCGGCCTTTGCCAAGGACGGTTCGGTCACCGCGGGCAACGCCTCGGGCCTCAATGACGGTGCTGCCGCGACCCTGCTGATGTCGCTCGACGAGGCGAACCGGCGCGGGATCAAGCCGCTCGGCCGCATCGCCGCCTACGCCACCGCCGGTCTCGACCCGGCCTATATGGGCGAGGGTCCGATCTATGCCTCGAAGAAGGCGCTGGAAAAGGCGGGCTGGTCGGTTGACGACCTCGACCTGATCGAGGCCAACGAGGCCTTCGCCGCGCAGGCCCTCGCCGTGAACAAGGAGATGGGCTGGGATCCCGAGAAGGTGAACGTCAATGGCGGCGCCATCGCCATCGGCCACCCGATCGGCGCCAGCGGCTGCCGGGTGCTGGTCACCTTGCTGCACGAAATGGCGCGCCGCGATGCCAAGAAAGGCCTCGCCACGCTCTGCATCGGCGGCGGCATGGGCGTCGCTCTTTGCATCGAGCGCGATTGATGCCTTGGACCGCCCCCCGACAGCTCGTTTTCTCGGGGGGCGGTCTGCGCTGCTTCTGGCAGGGTGGCTTCATGGAGGTCCTCGGCCGCCATGCCAGCATCGCGCCGCAGCGTATCGCCGGCGTTTCGGGCGGCGCCTTGTCGGCGGCCTGCCATGTCGCGGGACGCGAAAGGGTTCTGCTCGACGCGATGTGCGAGGCGTTCGAGGAGCAGGACAGCAATCTGTTCGATCGCGAGGCGGGCGGCATCAGCCCGCATCAACGGATATACTGCAAGGTCGTCTCCAAGGTGCTCGACGAGGAGGCCGCACGGAAGGTGGCCGAGGGACCGCAGCTGCAGATTCTGATCGCGCATCCGCCGGCGGGCGGGCTGCCCAAGATCAGCGGCGTCGCGGCCACCGTCGCCTATGAGGCGGAACTTCACCTGATCAATTCACCGCATTTTTCTTGGGCCGCGAAGCTCGGTCTCGAACACGGGCTCGTAGATGCGCGGGCGGCCGCGCGCGACGGACGGCTGGTCGATCTGGTTTGTGCGGCGGCGGTGATTCCGCCGATTTTCGAGCCGCCCGATTGGGATGGCCGCCCGGTCGTCGACGGTGGCATGGCCGACCAGGCGCCGATGCCGGAGCCCGATGAAGGCGAGACTCTCGTGCTCCTCACCCGTCACTACCGCAGGTTGCCGGATGTGCCGGGGCGGCGCTACGTGATGCCCACCGACGAAACGCCTGCCGACAAGATCGATTTCACCGATCCCGAGAAGCTGCGCCGCACCTGGGATCAGGGAATGCGCGACGGCGAGGCCTTTTGCGACGAGCTTGGGCTTGCTTGACCCAGCGTGATGCGAGAGGGTCAATATAGACCACTTTGCAAGGCGAGGGAGAGCGGACATGGCACGCACGGCATTGGTGACAGGGGGCAGCCGGGGAATCGGCGCCGCCATTTCGAAGGCGCTCAAGGCGGAAGGATATAATGTCGTCGCAACCTACGCGGGCAACGACGAAAAGGCGCGTGCCTTCACTGACGAGACCGGGATTGCCACCTACAAATGGGATGTCGGCGACTACGAGGCCTGCAAGGCCGGCATCGCCCATGTCGAGGAAGAGCACGGTCCGGTCGACATCCTTGTGAACAACGCCGGCATCACCCGCGACGCGCCATTCCACAAGATGACGCCGCAGCAATGGCGCGAGGTGATCGACACCAACCTGACGGGTCTGTTCAACATGACGCATTGCGTCTGGCCGGGTCTGCGCGAGCGCAAGTTCGGTCGCATCGTCAACATCTCCTCGATCAACGGGCAGAAGGGTCAGTTCGCGCAGGCCAATTACGCCGCCGCCAAGGCCGGCGACATCGGCTTCACCAAGGCGTTGGCGCAGGAGGGCGCGCGCGCCGGCATCACCGTGAACGCGATCTGCCCGGGCTACATCAACACCGAGATGATGAGCACCATTCCTGAAAAGGTGATGAACGAGGTGATCCTGCCGCAGATCCCGGTGGGCCGTCTTGGCAAAGCCGAGGAAATCGCGCGCTGCGTGGTGTTCCTTGCCTCGGATCAGGCGGGCTTTATCACCGGCTCGACGCTCTCGGCGAATGGCGGTCAGTACCTGGCCTGAGATCCTGCCGACCGGAACATCGGGCGGGCGCCGGCGGCGCCTGCCCGAGCGCGGACGCGCACAACGATGCCTGCCAGAGGTCGCTCCGCGTCGCATGGCCGGAAATCGTCGCTGACAGGCAAAGCGGGTCCACCAGCGAGTTCACCCCTGCAAAGAAAAACGGGCGCCCGTTGCTCTGCCGCGGGCACCCGTCGATACGTGGATTGGCCGGATTTCCAGTACAGGCCATCCGATCGCGGGGAGGATGCGCGGCGGGGCGTCGCCGCCGCGCGGTAGCGCTAGTGCGGGCTGAGCCGCGTGATTTCTTCCTTAAGCATGAGCTTGCGCTTCTTCATCTGAGCGATCTCGAAGTCGCTGGTCGCAGGCGACCTCTGCGCCATCTCCACTTCCTGTGACAGGGTTTGATGTTTCCGGCGAAGTTCTTCCAGATGCGATGTCAGGCTCATGGACGTACTCCCGTGTCTGGTTTCGACCCTCCCAGTCGAGCACGGTTTTACAATTCTGTCACCTGCGAGATGCGACGGATTGAACCAATGTTCAGGTGACCGGCGAAATTTTGCGTACCTTCAGCGTTCAGAGGCGCAATTTTTCCCCATGACGAAGAATTGCTTCGGCCTCGGGGGTGAAATCGGCCGAGTCGGACAGGTGCCGCGCTCCGGCATGGAGCACCAGCGGCGCGGCCAGCCGGAACGCCGCGCGGCCGCTCTGGCGCGCCGTGACGAGTACCCGCTCCGCATCGCGCCCCGCCCGTGACACCAGCGGTCGCACCGCGAGACCGCCCATGCGGCCATGCAGCGCCGCCACGATCTCGGGCAACCGCTCCGCGCGCTGGATCAGCGTCAGCCGCCCCAAGGGCGCCACCCGGCGCGCCATGGCGTCGATCCAGTCCGCGAGCGGCAGCGGCGCCCCGAAGGCGGTCTCCTTCGTCACATCCGGGGCGGGGCGGGAATGGGCGCGGTCGAAATAGGGCGGGTTCGCGATGACATGGTCGTATCGCCTGGCGCGGATCTCGGGTGGCAGCCCGCGTAGATCAACAGTGTGAATCGCCGCCGTCGTGCCGTTCAGCACCGCGTTGCGCCGCGCCAGATCCGCATAGGGGGGCTGGATCTCGACGCCGGTGAGGTCGAGACCCGGCACCCGTGCCGCGAGGCACATCAGCGCCGCACCCGCGCCGCAACCGAGTTCGAGCACGCTTTGACCCCGCTCGGCAGGCACGGCAGCGGCAAGCAGCACCGGATCGGTCCCGGCCCGGTAGCCGCGCCGCGGTTGCAGCAGCACCACCCGCCCGCCAAGAAAGGCGTCACGGGTCAGCGCCTCCTCAGCCCAGGTCGATGTCATTGTCGCGCATCGCCCGCCGCGCCGCGGTCAGATCGGCCTCGCGCACCATCAGGCGGCGGGGCAGGATTCCGATCGAGCCTTCGAGGATGCTCGTGTTTACGTCCAACTCGAAGCAGTCTATACCCTCGCCGTTCAGAAGGGCGGTGGCAAAGGCGATGACCGTCGGGTCGTTGCTGCGCAGAAGCTCTTTCATCCGCAACCAGCTAGGACGTTCCGGCGTCCTTGTCGAGAAGACCGCCGCCCATGGATCTCGCCACCGATACCGCCAAGCCGCATGACCGCCTGTCCGAGGCCCTCTCGGATGACATGAGGGCGGTGAACGCGATGATCCGCGAGCGCATGGCCTCCGAGCACGCGCCGCGCATTCCCGAGGTCACGGCGCATCTGGTCGAGGCGGGGGGCAAGCGGCTCAGGCCGATGCTGACGCTCGCCGCCGCGCGGCTGTGTGGCTATGACGGGCCCCATCACGTGCATCTCGCCGCGACGGTGGAGTTCATCCATACCGCGACGCTGCTGCATGACGACGTGGTCGACGACAGCAAGCAGCGGCGCGGCCGCCCCACGGCGAACCTGTTGTGGGACAACACCTCCTCGGTGCTGGTCGGAGACTATCTCTTCGCGCGCTCGTTCCAGCTGATGGTCGAAACCGGCTCGCTGCGGGTGCTCGACATCCTCGCCAATGCCTCGGCCACCATCGCCGAGGGCGAGGTGCTGCAGCTCACCGCCTCGCGCAATCTCGATACCACCGAGGATACCTATCTGCGGGTGGTGCGGGGCAAGACCGCGGCGCTATTCTCGGCGGCGACCGAGGTGGGCGGTATCATCGCCGGCGCGTCGGAGGCACGCGTCGCGGCGCTCAGAGCCTATGGCGACGCGCTCGGCATCGCGTTCCAGATCGTCGACGACCTGCTCGATTACGGCGGCACGGCGGCGATCGGCAAATCCGTCGGCGACGATTTCCGCGAGGGCAAGCTGACGCTGCCGGTGATCCGTGCCGTGGCGCAGGCCGACGAGCCGGAGCGCGCCTTCTGGACCCGCTGCATCGGCCGGGGCCGGATCGACGAGGGCGATCTCGCGCAGGCGCAGGCGCTGCTGACCAAGCACGGCACGCTCGAGAGCACCCGGCAGACCGCGCTCGACTGGGCCGACCGTGCGCGCCGGAGCCTGAGGGACCTGCCGGATCATGAGCTGCGCGAGATGCTCGAGGATCTCGCCGATTACGTGGTCGAGCGGATCAGCTGAGCAGCGGGGCCGGGGCGACCCACCAGCCCATTTCCGACAGCTGGATCGCGCGGGCCACCTGCCGCGCGCGGCCCATGTCGCGGGTCAGGCCGATGCAGGTCGCGCCGGACCCCGACATCAGCGCCAGGTCGACGCCGGGCATGGCGCGCAGCCGCTTCAGCGCGCGGGCGATCTCCGGTGCGATGGCTTCTGCGGGGGCCTGCAGATCGTTGCGCTGCGCGGCCAGCCATTCGACGAAGCCCGGGTAATCGAGAGCCTCGGGCAACTCGTCCATGCCGGCATTGTCCGAGCGTTCCAGCTTGTCGAAGACCCGGCCAGTGGGCACCTCGACGCCGGGATTGACCAGCACGAGGCCGCAGGCGGGCAGGGCGGGCAACGGCTCGAGCACCTCGCCGATGCCGCGCATCCGCGCCGGTTCGGGGGCATGCAGGCAGACCGGAACGTCGGCGCCGAGTTCCAGCACCTCCGGGTCATTGGGCGCGAAATTCTCGACACCCCAGATCTGCGACAGCAGTCGCAGCGTCGCCGCCGCATCAGACGAGCCACTGCCAATGCCGGCGGCATGCGGCAGCGTCTTGGTCAGCTTGAGCTTTGCCCCCTGCGCCACGCCGCGCGCCTCCTGCAGCATCCGTGCCGCGCGCAGGACCGAGTTGGTCTCGTCGGCGGGGACGCCGCGCGAGAACGGACCCGTCACCTCCAGCGACAGTTCAGACGCGGGCAGCGCGGTGAGCTGATCGCCGACGCCGGCGAAGGCCACGATGCTGTCGAGCAGGTGATAGCCGCCAGCCCGCACCCCCGTGACGTGAAGCGCGAGGTTGATCTTGGCGGGCGCGAGCCCCTTGTCGAGCGGCATCAACGGTTCTCCGCGACCTGCCTGAGGGGGGTGCCGCCTTCGGAGGCAAGAACGGCGTCGAGCCCTTCTGCCAGCTTGCGGCGCAAGCGCTCGGCGTTTTCCGGCGTCGGCCCGAAGGACAGGGCGCGCTGCCACTGGAAGCGGGCCTCGGTCATCCGGCCCACGGCCCAGTAGCCGTCGCCGAGATGGTCGTTGACGATCGGATCGACCGGTTCGAGTTCGGCGGCGCGCTCGAGATTGCCGACCGCCTCGCGGTAGTGGCCAAGCTTGAACTGGGCCCAGCCGAGGCTGTCGACGATCGCGCCGTTGTCGGGCTGGGCGCGGACAGCGCGCTCAATCATCTCGAGCGCCTCCTCCAGCTTCTCGCCGCGTTCGACCAGAGAATAGCCGAGGAAGTTCAGCACTTCGGCGCGATCGGCATCGACTTCGAGCGCGGCGCGGAAATCGGCTTCGGCACCGGCCCAGTCATCCTGCGCATGGCGGGTGACGCCGCGCATGTAGTAGAGCCACCAGGCCGCATCGGCACCGGCGATGTCGATGGCGCGGCCATAGGCGGCCTCGGCCTCGGCAGGCGCGCTCTCGGACCGACGCAGATCGCCCAGCGCCACCTGCACCTCGGCAAGACCGGGGGCGGTGCGGGCCAATTCTTCGAGAACGGCGAGCGCGCGTTCGGGCTGGCCGGCACGGCGCAGCACCTCGGCCCGGCCAAGTTCGGCGGTGACATGGGCGGGATGCGTGGCGGGCACGCGCTCATAGACCGACTGCGCGAGGTCGTGGCGCTGCGACCGCTCCAGCAGACCGGCCGCGAGAAGCAGCCCGTCGACCCGGTCCGGATCGAGCTCCAGCGCCGCGCGGGCGTAGAGAAGGACGTAGGAGTCGGGCACCTCGTTGCTGAGCGCACCCGCGACGGAGATGTAGAGTTCCGACAGGCCGTCGGCCGGAGCGGTCACGCAGTCCCAGTCGACCGGCGCGCCGGATGCGATCTTGTCGCGCATCGCATCGAGTACCGGCGACCCGCGACCGGCTTCATCGAGAAGCGCCAGCGCATCGTCGCGACGGTCGAGCTGCGACAGCACCTGCGCATGCGCAAGCAGCACCGGCTCGCTCACCGGCAGGCCGTTTTCGGGGGCGGCGGCGAGGACCGTGTCGGCGCCCTCGAAATCACCGGCCGAGGCCAGCGCCAGCGCCTTGTGATAGAGACCGAAGCCGCGCAGGCCCGGGGTCTCGATCACCTCCTCGAGCGCCGAGAGCGCCTGATCCATGCGGCCCTGGCCGATCCGGGCCCAGACCCGGGTCAGCCCGTCCACGAGGGGGCCGACGCCACGATCGGCTTCGAGCAGTTCGAAGATCTCGCCCCAGGCACCGCGCTCGGCGGCATCAAGCTGGAGCACCATGTTGGCGACCTGGCTCGCGGCCCCGGTCTCGCGCATGCGCTGCGCCAGGGGCAACGCTTCGGACACCTCGCCCGCGGCGAGCAGCCCGGCGATGGCACCTTCGAGGAGGATGGGATTTCTGGGATCCGCGCCTAGCGCGGTCTGGAACCAATCTGCGGCTGCGGAGTAATCCTGTGCGGCTGCGGCGGCGCGTGCGGCGAGATAGGGACCCGCCTCGGTGTGGCTCGTTTGCGCGGCCACAGGCGTGGCTGCGACGAGCCCGGTCACGATGGCCAAGGCTCGCAGTCTTTGGATCACCATAGATTTGCTCCTGCCGTTTCCGGTGCTCACATTGGCGGGCACGCTAGTGATCGTAACGTGATCGCGCAATGTGAGTTCCGGATGACCGGCGGATATCCGCGATCACATGTTCGGGTAGTTGGGTCCGTCGCCGCCCTGCGGAACCGTCCAGACGATGTTCTGAGTGGGGTCCTTGATGTCGCAGGTCTTGCAGTGAACGCAGTTCTGGAAGTTGATCACGAACTCGGGTCCGCCTTCCTTTTCAACCACTTCGTACACCCCGGCCGGGCAGTAGCGCTGCGCCGGTTCGGCATAGACGGGCAGGTTGTGAGCGATCGGGACGTTTGGGTCCTTCAATTTTAGGTGACAGGGCTGACTTTCTTCGTGATTTGTGCCCGAAAAACTCACGTTGGTGAGTCGGTCGAAGCTCAGCACGCCGTCGGGCTTCGGATAAACGATCTCCACGTGATCCTTCGCCGGCTCGGTCGCCTCGGCATCGGACTTTCCATGGCCAAGAGTGCCCAGAAGCGAGAAGCCCAGCGTGTTGGTCCACATGTCGAAGCCGCCCAGCGCCATGGAGGCGGTAAGCCCCCAGCGCGACCAGATCGGCTTCACGTTGCGCACCTTCTTGAGGTCCTTGCCGATCACGCCCTCGCGCACCGCCATGTCGTAACTCTCCAGCACGTCGCCGGCACGGCCCGCGCCGATCGCCTCGAAGGCGGCTTCGGCGGCGTGGATGCCCGAGAGCATGGCGTTGTGATTTCCCTTGATGCGCGGCACGTTGACCATGCCAGCCGAACAGCCCAGCAGCGCGCCGCCCGGGAAAGCGGTCTTCGGCAGCGACTGCCAGCCGCCCTCGGTGATCGCGCGCGCGCCGTAGGCCACGCGCTTGCCGCCTTTCAGCAGCTCGGCCACCATCGGGTGGTGCTTGAAGCGCTGGAACTCCTGATAGGGGCGCAGATAGGGGTTCTTGTAGCCCAGATGCACGACGAAGCCGACATAGACCTGGTTGTTGTCGAGGTGGTAGATGAACGAGCCGCCGCCGGCGTTCTTCTCGAGCGGCCAGCCCATGGTATGGACGACGCGGCCCTCCGAGTGCTTGGCCGGGTCGATCTCCCAGATCTCCTTCATGCCGAGGCCGTATTTCTGCGGCTCGCGGCCTTCGGCCAAAGCGAAGCGTTCGATCACCTGCTTCGACAGCGATCCGCGCACACCTTCGCCGAGGAAGACGTACTTGCCCAAGAGCTCCATGCCCGGCTCGTAGCCCGGCCCGGGCGTGCCGTCGGGGTTCTTGCCGAACTCGCCCGCGACGACGCCGGCGACGCGACCATCCTCGCCCCAGACGATCTCGGAGCAGGACATGCCCGGGAACACCTCGACGCCCAGCTCCTCGGCCTTTTCGGCCATCCAGCGGCAGACATTGCCCATTGAGACGATATAGTTGCCGTGGTTGTTCATCAGCGGCGGCATGATCGCGTTGGGCAGGCGCATCGAGCCGCTTTCGCCCAGCATGTAGAAGCGGTCGTCGCGCACCGGCACGGTGATCGGCGCGCCCATCTCGCGCCAGTCGGGCAGCAGCCGGTCGAGACCGCAGGGATCGAGCACGGCGCCCGACAGGATATGCGCGCCCACCTCGGAGCCCTTTTCCAGCACCACCACCGAGATCTCGGGGTCGAGCTGCTTCAGGCGGATCGCCGCCGACAGCCCTGCGGGGCCCGCGCCGACGATCACCACGTCGTATTCCATCGCCTCGCGCTCGGGGCGGTTCTCGGTCTGGCTGGCGGTATCGCTCATGTTATGGTCCCTGCTGGCTCTCCTGCTGCGGGCCAATGGCTAGCGCATGCGCTGCGGCGGCACAATCGCGACAGGGTGACACCGCGTCACGCGCCGGGGTGACCGGCGCGCTCTTTGTACGGGGGCGGGCAAGGCTGGGGGACAGGCCAAGGGGACAGGCTGGGGCGGGCTTGACTTCGGCCCTTGGGGCGGGGTTAGAACGTCCGGTGTTGCACGGGCCCCGGGACCGGGGGAAAGGCTGTAGAAAATGGAAAAGATCCCGCTGACGCGCGCCGGTTTCGCCAAGATCGACGCGGAACTGAAGCACCTGAAGACGGTCGAGCGCCCGGCGATCATCGCGGCGATCTCGGAGGCGCGCGCGCATGGCGACCTCTCGGAGAACGCCGAGTACCATTCGGCCAAGGAGAAGCAGAGCTTCATCGAGGGCCGGATCAAGGAACTCGAAGGCGTGATCGGTCTGGCCGACGTGATCGACCCGTCGAAGATGTCGGGCTCGATCAAGTTCGGTGCCACCGTGAAGCTGGTCGACGAGGACACCGACGAGGAGAAGACCTACCAGATTGTCGGCGAGTACGAGGCCGACATCGAGGCGGGCCGCCTCAACATCAAGTCGCCGCTGGCGCGGGCGCTGATCGGCAAGGACGAGGGCGACAGCGTCGAGGTCCGGACCCCGGGCGGCGAGAAATCCTACGAGATCCTGAGCGTCAGCTATTCGTGAGGCCGCGGACGCGGCCCCAGGGGGCGGTATGAGCGACGATCCCGACAGCCCGGAGATCCGGCCCGTGGCCGAGCCCGCGACCGGGTCGGCCACGGGGCGCGAGGCCGATGCTCCCGCGCCGTGGGAGCTGATGGGCCGCGCCGAGCGCATCGCCGCCGGTGTCAGCCTGGGCTGGGTCGTGATCGCCGGCGCCGCCATGGCGATCGGCGGCCAGCCCCTGGTCGGGCCGGTGCTGGTCATCGTGGTGCCGGTGGCGCTGCTCTGGATGGGGCTGTTCGCCAGCCATGCCTCGCGCAGCGCCCGCGAGGAGGCGCATCGGTTGCGGGCCGAGATCCAGACATTGCAGCGCAGCCTGCGCACCCAGTCGCGCGGTGGGCTGCCGCCCGAGATGGACCGCAGGCTCGCGGCGATCGAGCGCGCGGCGCGGCAGACCGAGACCGCCCTGGCAGGGTTCGGCGTGAGCCGCCCGAGCGAGCCGGAGCCCGAGCCGGAACCGGCCGAGGAGGCACCCGCCGCGCCTGCCGCCCCGGCGCTGAGCCGTATCGAGATGGCGCGGGCGCTGAACTTTCCCGACAACGACCAGGATCTCGAGGGCTTCGCGGCGCTGCGCGCGGCGCTGCGCGACACCCGTGCCCGCCAGCTGATCCAGGCGAGCCAGGACGTGCTGACCCTGCTGAGCCAGGACGGCATCTACATGGACGATCTCGCGCCGCCACAGGCGCCCGCCGAAGCCTGGCGCGCCCTGGCCCGCGGGGAGCGCGGCGCGCCGCTCGAGCGGCTGGCCTACGGGCTCGACGAGGATGGTTTCGCCGGGACCGCCGCGGCGCGGCTCTCCTCGGACACGATATTCCGCGATACGGTGCAGCATTTCCTGCGGCTGTTCGACCGGATGCTCGACGAGTATTGCGACGGCGCCGACGACGACGAGATCGCGCTTCTGGCCGAAACCCGTACCGGTCGCGCCTTCCGCCTGCTTGGGGCGGCCGCCGGCAACTTCTCCTGAAGCTCAGCCGAGCCTGCGAATCATCGTCGTGGCGGCGCGGAACCCGAACAGCAGCCGCAGCACTCCTAGCGGGCGCCGCCCGGCGGCGGTGAAGCCGCGCCGCTCGTAGAGCGCCCGGGCGCGCGGGTTCTCGTCGATCACCTCTAGGCGGATCTCGGCATAGCCGCGCTGTCGCGCCTCCTGCGCCAGCGCTTCGATCAGGCGCGAGCCGACACCGCGACCGCGCGCCTCGGGGGCGACGAAGATGCCGTCGATCAGGAACCTGCGATTGTCGGTGTCGGTCTCGAGCAGAGTCAGCAACCCGGCCCGCCAGAGCGCGCCGGCCTCGCCATAGGCGCTGCGCATGCCGCGCAGGCCGCCCGAAACCAGCGCACCCTGCGCGGTCTTGAAGCCGGCCACCCCCAGAAGCGTGCCGTCGCCGTCGCGGGCACAGAGCGCGTGATCGGGATCGAGCGCGCGCTCGACGAAGCGCAGCGCTAGCCGCCGCGGGCCCAGCACCCGGCCGAGCTTGGCGCCGAAGGCGTCCCAGTAAAGCTCCGCAATGCGCTTGCGCTCGGCTTCGTCGAAGCCCGGGGCGATCTTCACGCAGCCCCCCCTGAAAGGGTTTCCGCCCGTGCGAAATCCTCCGGCGTGTTGAGGTTGGCGAAAGGGTCCGGTTCGCCGCTGGGAAACGGCGCGCGGGCCGCGCCCTGCGACAGCGCCCAGTCGCCGACGCGCCGCGCCCCCGCCGCGATGTCGGCGGCGAGCCGGTCCGCCAGCGCCACCGGCCAGAGGCCGCAGACCGGGTGCAGCCGTCCGCCGGATTCGGCCAGCGCCAAGCCATCCGCGTCCTCGGCGGCCATGATCAGACGGGGCACGAGATCGCCGGGCAGCCATGGCGTGTCGCCCGGCACGGTCAGCACCCAAGGCGCGCCGCGCGCCCTAGCCCAGCCGATCGCCGCCAGAACGCCGGCCAGCGGGCCGGGATGGTCGGGCAAGGTGTCGGGGATCACGTCGAGGCCGAACTCGGCGAAGCGCGCGGGATCGCCATTGGCGTTGAGCGCGAGGGCGGGAACCTGCGGTGCCAGACGGTCGATGACATGCCCGAGCAGGGGCCGACCGGCAAACGGCACCAGCCCCTTGTCGCCGCCGCCCATTCGCCGCGACAAACCACCGGCGAGGATCACCCCCGGCGGCGCCTCGATCGGCTGCTGCATCGCCCCGCTCCCGCGCTGTATCGTTGTGATCTCGATAGATAACGGGCGCCGCGCCTTCGAGCCAGCGCCGCGTGGGGGCGTTCAGCTTTCCAGTTGCCTGGCGATGGCGCGCCGCGCGTCGCGCAGGCTGTCGCTGTCATTCTCGTTGTGTTCGGTGGTGACCACGCCGGGCAGGGTGCCAAAACGCGCCGAGAGCTTGTCGGGAAACCACGTGGTGCCGAGACCCTCGAAGCCGGGCAGCTCGCCAAGGATCTTTGAGATGGCGCGGGTGCAATAGGCCTGCGGCACCGGACCCGCGACGAGGGCCAGCCGGTAGGCGCGCTCGGCGGTCTCGGCCGGCACCTCGATATACTGCTCCACCGTCACGTAGGATTCGCGCGAGTGGTAGGAGACATAGCTGGCCACGACCGAGGGTGTCATCCCGAACAGCACGTCGTTGCGCTCGGGGATCGACGCATGGCCGAAGCTTCCGGCCGGGTCGAACAGCACCCGCTCGGACGCATTGATCAGCAGCGCCGAATGCGCGCCGTTTCCGGTACCGAGATTGTTGACGGTGTAGAGCGTCAGGGCCGGCGGCCCGGCATGGCGGTAGCGCGCCCGCTCGACCGCCGCGTCGGGGGCCCAGACCGCTTCACCATTGCCGCAACCGGCCAGCGCCAGCGGCGCGGCCATCAGAAAGACGCGCCGCTGCATGGATCAGGCGTTGACCAGGGCGAGCAGGATCAGGGCGACGATGATCGCGATGGTGCCACGGGTCACCAGCGTCATGAACCCCGCGAAGGTGCGTTCCTGATCGGTGATGTCCATGGTGCCCTGGACGTGGTGGTGCTGCTGGTCATCGGCCATCTCGGGCTCCTCGCATCTGGCGTATCCGGGCGGGGGTTAGCCCGAATCCCGTCGCTTGTCACGATGTCTCGGCCGCGGCATCGGGTCCCTGTGGCGCGCCTTCCTCGTCGGCCTCGTCCTCCTCGAGCTCGCGCGCCAGCCGAAAGCCGATCCGTTCGGGCGGCGTCTCGGGGCGGGGCCGGGGCAGGGCGCGCAGGATCACCGACAATTGGGTGACGTGCTGGATCAGCTGCGTCTTGGCCCCCGAGGGATCGGTGCCGTAGAAGGTCACGATGTCGGGATCGAAATAGCCCAGCCCACCGATCCGAAGCACCCCCGAATGACCGCCCGTCATCGCCATGGCGACCTCTTCACCGGGCTCCAGCCCGTCCTCGAAGCGCTTGATGTAGTGGATCAGCCGTTCATAGGCCCAGCGCGCCGGGCTCTTGCTCTCCGCCGGCTTGCGCAGCGCCGGCGGCAACACGGTGGCGGCGCCGCGATCCTCGGTCGCGTCCGTGTGGACCTCGCGCAGCCGGGGCAGCGCCTCGGCCTCGAGCGCCTCGGCTGCGGTGGCGATGATGTCGTCGCTCATGACGGTCGTTTCCTCCTGCGGCACCCGAAGGGTGGCACGGCCGGGCGCGGCGTCAAGCGGCGGCGAGTTGCATGGCCCCGCCCGACGCGTCATATACGGCCTCACGAGCAACCGCAGAGGCCTTTGCATGACCATCTACCTCGAATTCGAGAAGCCGCTCGCCGAGATCGAGGGCCAGGCCGAGGAGCTGCGCGCGCTGGCCCGGCGCAGTCCCGAGATGGATGTCGAGAAGGAGGCCGCGGCGCTCGACCGCAAGAGCCACGACATGTTGGCCCAGCTCTACGGCAACCTGACGCCCTGGCGCAAATGCCAGGTGGCGCGCCATCCCGAGCGGCCGCATTGCAAGGATTACATCGATCGGCTCTTCACCGAGTACACGCCGCTCGCCGGCGACCGCAACTTCGCCGACGACCATTCGGTGATGGGCGGGCTGGCGCGGCTCAACGGCCGTGCCGTGGTGGTGATCGGCCACGAGAAGGGCAACGATACCAAGTCGCGCATCGAGCGCAATTTCGGCATGGCCCGGCCCGAGGGCTATCGCAAGGCGATCCGGCTGATGGATCTCGCGCATCGCTTCGGCCTGCCGGTGGTGACGCTGGTCGACACGCCCGGCGCCTATCCCGGCAAGGGCGCGGAGGAGCGCGGCCAGTCCGAGGCGATCGCGCGCTCGACCGAGAAATGCCTGCAGATCGAGGTGCCGCTGGTTTCCGTCATCATCGGCGAGGGTGGCTCGGGCGGCGCGGTAGCGTTCGCCACGGCGAACCGCGTGGCGATGCTGGAGCATTCGATCTACTCGGTGATCTCTCCCGAAGGCTGCGCCTCGATCCTGTGGAAGGATGCCGAGAAGATGCGCGAGGCCGCCGAGGCGCTGCGCCTGACCGCGCAGGAGCTCAAGGAGCTGGGCGTCTGCGACCGCATCGTCGCCGAGCCGCTGGGCGGCGCGCATCGTGACGCGAGCGCGGCGATCGACGCGGTGGGCCGCGAGATCGGCAAGATGCTCGACGAGCTCAAGGGCATGGACGGCAAGGCGATCCGCGCCGACCGTCGCAAGAAATATCTCGACCTCGGCTCAAAGGGGCTGGCCGCCTGAGCGCGCCGCCCCCGGCCAAACTTACCTGAATATAGGGGAGGCCCGGCGAGATCGCCGGGTGTCACCACATGCTGGTCTTCGCCCGCTCCGGCCATTCCCGGTCATAGGCGTCGCCGTCGAAGCCCGCCTTGGCCTCGGCCACCATCTCGCCGACGCTGGGCAGCTCCGTGCTCTCGTCGCCGCGTGTCCACAGCCCCGAGCGCATCACCGCGCGGGCGCATTGCGGATAGACCTCGGCCACCGTCACCACGATCACCGAGCGCGGATGCTTGCCCTCATGGGCGAAGCGCCCGGTCATAGCGGGGTCGTCGCTGACCACGGCGCGGCCGTTGACGCGCATGACACCGGTGGCGCCGGGGACGAGGAACATCAGGCTCACCCGCCCGTCGTGGACGATGTTGCGCAACGAATCCATGCGGTTGTTGCCGCGCCAGTCGGGCAGCAGCAGCGTCCGTTCATCGGCGATCTGCACCACCGGGCCGTCATCGCCGCGCGGGCTGGCATCGGTGCCCTCGGGACCCACGGTGCTGAGCACGCAGAACCGCGACGCGGCGATCCAGCGCGCTTGCGCGGGCATCAGCCGGTCGGTCACCTTGTCGAGCGCCGCGCCCGAAGGCCGGCGGTCATACAGGGCTTCGAGCGCCTCGATGGATTCGACGATGCGCATCAGCGCTCCTTCACGACGATGGGAAACCCGGCCTCGGCCATCAACGCATCGGACCGGGTTTCGATCTCGGCCTCGAGCCGCGACATGAACTCGGCCGAGGGCAGGCCCGCCGGGATCTCGGGCAGGAACTCGACGATGGCGGTGCCGGGGCGGCGCATCACGCCGCGCTTGGGCCAGAACACGCCGACATTGCAGGCCACCGGTACGCAGGGCTGGTCCAGTTCGCGGTAGAGCGCGGCGGTGCCCATCTTGTAGGGGGCGGCGACGCCCGGGGCGACGCGGGTGCCCTGCGGATAGATGATCAGCTGGCCCGGATCGGCGCGGCCCGCGCGCACATCCGCCGTCATCTGCTTCACGGCTGCGCCGCGCCGGCCGCGATCGACCGGCACGCAGCCGATCCGAAGCGCGATCTGGCCGAGGATCGGGGCGTAGACCAGTTCCTTCTTCATGATGAACTTGCCGCGCGGCACCGCGCCGTAGATCAAGATGATGTCGAGAAAGCTCTGGTGCTTGGCCGCGATCATCACCTCGCCGGTGGGGGGCGTGCCGCGCACTTGCGTGCGCAGCCCAAGAAGCACCCGCGCCAGCCATGTCACGAAGCGGCACCAGCGATGGGCGGCGGCGACCGCACCGTCGCGGCTGGCGATGGCCCATGGCAGATAGGCCAGCCCGATCGGCAGCATCGCGGCGTAGATCAGCACGCTGAACAGCAGGCTCCTGAGCCAGCGCCAAGCATAGGCCAGCCCGTTCATGACTGCCGCTCCAGCATGCGCCGCGCCGCGCCGCGCGTCGCGGCAAAGGCCACGGCGGCGGCCAGCGGCGGGATCAGCGGCAGCCAGAGCCAGTCGGCACCGGAAAAGCCGATGCCGGTGAGCACGCTGCTCCCGTCCTCGGCCCCGCCGGGCAGCAGCGCCACCAGAACCGCGCCGATGACGGTGCCCGCCGCCGCGCCCGACAGCGCCCGCAGCGTGAAGCGGCGCACGAAGGCGCGGGCGATATAGGCATCGCGCGCACCGACCAGCCGCAGCACCCGGATCACCTGCGCGTTGGCCGAGAGCGCCGATTGCGCCGCGAGCGTGATCATCGCGGCGGTCGAGGCACCGATCAGCACGATCGCCAGCGCGCCCAGGCCCCGCAGCTTGCCGGCGGCGGCGACCAGCGGCTCGCGCCAGCGGGTATGATCGTCGAGCACCGCGCCGGGCACCTCGGCCTGCAGCCGCGCCCGCAGGCCGGTGGCGTCGTAGCCGCGCCCCTCGGCCTCGATTTCGATCAGCCGGGGGATCGGCAGGGCGTCGAGCGGCAGGTCGGGTCCGAACCACGGGGTCAGCAAGGCCTGTTCCTCTTCCTCGGTCAGGGCGCGGGCCGAGGCGATGCCCGGCGTGGTGCGCAGCACCTCCAGCGCGGCGGCGGTCTGCGCCGCCATCTGCTCGGCCGGGGCCGAGATGCGCAGCGTCGAGGTCTGCGCCAGCTCGTCGGACCAGCGCGCGGCGAGCCGCCCCGCCGCCAGCGACAGCGACAGCGCGAAGACGGCGAGAAGCGCCATCGCGGCGGCGGTGAACAGCGTCAGCCGCGCTGTGAAGCCGGTGGGCGGCACGCTGCGATCGGCCTGGGCGTCTCCGGCGAGCAGGGACAGCGCGGTCCAGATCGCGCGCTTCACAGATCAGCCCCCGCCGCGAGGAGTTGCCGGTCCTTGAGCCTTAGCGTGCGCACCGCGACCTGCGCCTTGGCGCTGCGGATCAGGTTCAGGTCGTGGGTGGCGATCAGCACCGCCTTGCCCATGCGGTTCAGCTCCACCAGCAGCGCCAGCAGCCGTTGCGACATCTCCCAGTCGATGTTGCCGGTGGGCTCGTCGGCGATGATCACCTCGGGCGACATGATGACGGCGCGGGCCAGCGCCGCGCGCTGCCGCTCGCCGCCAGACAGCTCGGGCGGACGGCGGTCCACATGGCGCGTCAGCCCGACCCAGGCCAGCAGGTCGGGCAGGTAGGCCGCGGCCTCGTGGTGGCGCCCGGCGACGGTCAGCGGCAGCGCCACGTTGTCGCCAAGCGGCAGGTGGTCGAGGAACTGGCAGTCCTGATGCACCACGCCGATGCGGCGGCGGTTGAGCGCGAGCCCGTCGCGGGCCATGCCGGTCGTGGGCTCGCCCCAGAGCGCGACCTCGCCCGATGTGGGCACGAGATCGCCGTAGCACAGCTTCAGCAGCGTCGTCTTGCCGGCGCCGGAGGGGCCGGTGAGAAAGTGGAAAGACCCCGGCGCAAGCGCCAGCGACAGGCCGGAGAACAGCTCTCCGCCGCCGTAACTATAGGCCACGTCCCGAAGCTCGATCACCTGCCGTCCCCCGTTTGCGTCCCTTTTGCCCGAGCGGGGCCGGGGTTGCAATTGCAGCGCTGCATCATGCGGCGGCAGCTCGATCGCGTGTTCTTGGCGGCGCGGCGCCGGGCCGCTAGGTTGAACCGGCAGTGGCCCTGCCCGGGCGCGAGGGGATGAGACGGATGCGACTGACCTGCCCGAATTGCGGGGCGCAATACGAGGTGGCCCGCGATGCGGTCCCGCCCGAGGGGCGCGACGTGCAGTGCTCGAACTGCGGCGTGACCTGGCTTGCCATGCCGGAACCCGCGACCGAGCCGAAGGGGACGGTGTCGCCGTCCGCGCCGCGCAGCACGATCACGCCGGAGATCGCCGAGATCCTGCGGGCCGAGGCCGAGCGCGAGGCCGCCGCGCGCCGGCGTGACGGCACGGCAGGAGCGCCACCCGCGACCGCGCAGCCGTCGCAGCCCGGTGCCAGCCCCTTCGAAGAGGACGACGACGACACCGAGATCGACTTCACCCCGGATGATGGCGGGCTCAACAGGGGCGCGGGGGCCGGCCGCCGCCTCGAGAGCCGCGAGATCTGGGACGAGGAGGAAGATGACGGCGATTTCGACTGGGCGGGTTTTGCCGCGGCCCAGTCGGCCACGCCGAACGCACCCGCCCCTGAAGCCGAAGCCGCCGAACCGGCCGGGCCGTCCCGCGAGGCGGAAGCGCAAGGGGAGGGCGTCGGCGAAGAGGCGGCGCTTGACGAGCCCGGAGAGGTCTCGGCGCCGGATGAACCGCCGATGGAGGCGGCCCAACCCGACACGACCGATGTGCCGGAAGACGTTCGCCCGGGTGAGGATGAGGACGCCTTCGGCGGGCCGGACATGGAAATGGGCGGCGCTGCGCCCCGGGAGCCTGATCCCGAAGACGAGGACCCCTTCGCCCCGGCGTTGGACGATGACATGTCCGATACGGCCTTCGACGAGGGCAAATTGGAAAGCCACCCTGCCTCGACCGATCACGAGCCGGAGAACGAGGCGGCGCCTTTCGCCGCTGTGGACGGCCCGGACGATGACGACACCGAGATCGAACAGGATCCGTTCCTCCATGACGAGCCGGAGGAGTTCACCGAGCCCGGCCTTCCGGCGGAGGAGGTCGATGATCTGGATGCCGACGCCCCTCCCTTAGACCATCCGGCCGAGGACCGCGGCACGCAGCGGCTCGCCGCTCTCGCGGCAGATGAACAGCCGGACGACGACCGCATCGACAGCGCCCATGTCGATGAGGAACCGGTCGAGACGACGCAGCCGGACTGGCCAGCCCCGTCGAGACCGGCCGTGACCGGGTCCGACGATTTGGACGAAACGGAAGAGGACGACCCTTTCGGCCGGGCCATGGCGGAGGCCGCAAGGAGTGGCAAAGGACGTGCCGTCGCGCCGCGAGACGAGGAGCCGGAGGATGATCCTTTCGAGAGTGCTCCATATGACAATGACACGGTCGATGGCACGCGGACCGAAGGGCAGGATGCCCTGAAGCCGGCCGTGACCGAGCGCGAGGCTTTCGACCCGGCGGAGGAAGACGACCCCTTTGCGCGGGTTCTGGCGGAGGTCGCGGAAGACGCCTCCGACAGGCCGCTCGATGCGCGGGACGAGGCGTCGGAGGGCGATCCCTTCGCGGAGGCCGCCTCGACCTCGCAAGACGACCCGTTCGCGGCGGAAACCGAGGCGTCGATCGGCGATGATCCCGACGATGCCCGGCATCGGCCGGAGGAGTCGGACGCTCAGGACGAGTGGGAGGATCCGCATGCGGCGGCGCGGCAGCGGGCGACGCTGGCGGCGGCTTCGACCGGGGCGGTGACGCGTCGCGACCTGCTGCCGGATATCGAAGAGATCAATTCCAGCCTGCGCAGCACCTCCATGCGCGGCGGTCCGGCCCGGCCGGTCGAGGCCGAGGACGTGCAGCGCGGCCGGGGCTTCAGGTTGGGCTTCGGGGTGGCGCTGCTTCTCGCCGCGGCGCTGGCGCTGGTCTATTCCCATGCCGAACGCATCGGCATGGCGCTGCCGCCGCTGGCGCCGGCGCTCGACGCCTATGCCGGGGCGGTCGACGCGATGCGGATCGGGCTCGACAACTGGCTGCGCGGGCTGATCGACGCGCTGGGCTGAGGCCCACCGGGATCAGAACAGGTCGAGCAGCCGCTCGAGATAGTCGCGCTCGGCCTGCGGGCGTTCGCGCTCGGCGGCGCGGCGGCGGATCTCGCCCAGAAGCTCCTCGGCCCGCCGCGCCGGATCGGTGCCGTCGAGCATCGAATCGTCGCTGCCCGCACCACCCCGCTCGGCGGTATCGCGACCCAGCGGATCACGCTGGCCGGCCCCGGCGCCGCGGGTTTCGCCGGCGCCGGGCGTGCCGGGCTCGCCTTCCTCGCCGCGCGCCAGCGCCTCGCCGAGATCGCGCGCGGCGCCGCGCAGCGCCTCGGTCGCCTCGGCTTGCCGGTCGATGGCACCCGCCAGATCGTCGCGGCGCAGCGCATCCTCGGCCTCGTCCATGGCGCGACCGGCGCGGTCGAGCGCCTCGCCCGCGCGCCGGGCCGCCTCGCCCTCCAGCCGCGGCAGGGCGCCGCGCTGCCGCGCCAGCTCGTCACGCAGGGCGCGCTGCCGATCGGCGAGGCTGCCTTCGCCCGGCTGCTGTCCGGCTCCCGGTTGCTGGCCATCGCCGGGCTGGCCCGGCTGACCCGGCTGGCCCTGACCCGGTTGGCCCTGACCGGGCTGCCCCTGTCCCGGCTCGCGACCGTTGAAGCGGTCCTGCAGGTCGCGGAACGCCTCGTCCGACAGATCCTGCTGGTCGCGCAGCGACTCTTGCAGGTCCTGCATCGATTGCTGACCCGGGGTGCGCGGGCCGCTGCCGCCTTCGCCCTGCGCCACCTGCAGGTTCTCCATCATCCGGTTGAGCTGCTCCATCAGCTCCGCGGCCTCGGCCATCCGGCCCTCTTCCATCAGCTCCTGAATCCGGTCCATCAGCGCCTGCAGCTCGTCCTGGGTGACCTGCATGCTCTCGCCCTGTCCGGTCTGCGGCTCGTCGATGCCGTCCTCGGCGGGCTGGGCGTTTTCGGCGAGCATGCGCAGATACTCGTCGGTGGCAGCCCGCAGCTCGTCCATCAGCTCGGCGATCTCGTCGGGGCTGGCGCCGTCGCGCATCGCCTGTGCCAGCCGCTCCTGCGCCCGGCGCAACCGTTCGCGGGCATCGGCCAGCGTGCCGTCCTCGAGCTGCACGGCGAGGTCCCAGAGCGCCTGTGCGATCTCGGCCTGCGCATCCTCGGACAGCCCGTTCGGCGCGCGGCGCAGCGTATCGAGCCGGCGCAGCGCCACACGCAGCCGCAGATATGTGGTCTGGTTCGGAAACACCTCGCCGGGGCGGTGCGACACGGCGCGCAGCAGATCGACCACGCGGCCGGCATTGTCGCGCGACCAAAGCAGGTCGCGCCGCTGCTCGGCCACGGCGCGCGCCACCGGCTGGAAGAAGCGGCGGCCCGGTAGGGTGGTGGGGTAAGGTTCCGAGGCGCCGGTCTGCCCGGCGGCGTCGGTCACCTGCAGCGTGATCCGCACCGGCATGTTGGCGAAGGGATGCTCGGAGAAGTCGCCCGCGAGGATCTCCTCGATCTCGGCCCGGTCACCGGTGAATGGCATCGGCAGATCGACGGTCAGCGCCGGTCGCGGATCGGGTTCGACATCCAGACCGTGGCGCCGCTCGACCGCCTCGGCATCGAGCGCGATGGTGGCGCTGCCCGAGACCACGCCGTGGTCGTCGCTGGCCCGGAAGGGCAGGGTCATCTGCCCCAGCCCGGCGGTCTCGACCGGTCCTGCGACCGAGACCTGCGGCCGCGCGTCGGGGATCGCCTCGACCTGCCACGCCACGCCGCCCGGCCCGTCGATCTCGATCGTCCCGTCGCGGGTGACCTCGAAGGACTGGCTCGGCTCGGAGGCGGCGGGCAGCTCGCCGGTGCGGCCGGATACGGTCTCGGAGAGGGTCAGCGCGCCGATCTTGCCGTATAGCCGCAAGGTGACGGTGCTGCCGGTCGGGACACTCAGCGGCCCGGGCGGCTGGTCGGGCAGATAGAGCACCGGCTGGCCGGTATGGGCCGGCGGTTCGACCCAGCCCTCCCAGACCGGGCCCTGCGCCAGCGCCTCGCCACCCCCCGGGGTCAGGCCGGCGACGCTGCCGAGCCGCCAGACCGAGCCGAACATCAGCGCCGTCAGCAGGAACAGCAGCGCGATGTAGCGCAGGCCGAAGGGATCGCGCGCCGCGAGGTTGAGGTTCGGCCGGGCCGGAGGGGCGTTCTCGCTGCGCGCCCGCATCCGCGCCAGATGCGCGGTCCAGAGCGCCTCGGAGCCCGCATCGCCGCGCCCGGTCGCCTGCGCGTCCCTGAGCGCCGAGACCGGGCGACCCGGCAGGCTGCGGTCGAGCCGGTCGAGCGCCGCCTCGCGGGAGGGCCAGCGAAACCGCCACAGCCCCCAGCCGAGCCCGGCGATCGCGCCGATGATCGCCAGCACGCTCCAGCCCCAGAACGCCTCGACCGGCAGCCGGTCCTGCCAGCCGGCGATCAGCGGCGCCAGCGCCAGCGCCAGCACCGTCCAGAGCGGCCAAAAGGCGCGTAGCAGGCGTTCGGCGACCATCCCGGCGCGGGTCAGCGCGACGGGGCGTTTCAGATGCGACAGGGGATCGCGTGTCTCGGTCAGGGTGCCGGTGCTCCGTGCAGCGGGCTGGGGCGCGGTCGGGTCGTCTCCATCATAGCCATTCGGGGATGCTATCGCGCGCGATCATTTCCTCATAGCTCGGCCGACGGCGGATAACCGCGAATTGATCGTCCCTGACCAGCACCTCCGGCACCAACGGCCGAGCGTTGTACTCGCTCGCCATCGCCGCGCCGTAAGCCCCGGCGGAGCGGAACGCGACGAGATCGCCCTCGCCCACGGGGGGCAGCTCGCGGCCCCGCGCAAAGGTGTCGCCGGTCTCGCAGACCGGGCCGACTACGTCCCAGGGCCGGGTCTCGGCCCCGGCCTCGGGCTCGCTCACCGGGACGATGTCGTGATGCGCGTCATACATCGAGGGGCGGACCAGATCGTTCATCGCCGCGTCGAGGATCAGGAAGTCGCGGCCCTCGCCGGACTTGGCGTAGATCACCCGGCTGATCAGCACCCCGGCATTGCCGGCGACCAGCCGCCCCGGTTCGATCTCGATCTCGCAGCCCAGATGGCCGACCGTGCGCCGGATCAGCGCGCCGTAGTCGAAGGGCAGGGGCGGCGCCTCGTTGATCCGCTCGTAGGGAATGCCCAAGCCGCCGCCGAGATCGAGGCGGCGGATGTCGTGGCCGTCGGCGCGCAGCGTCTCGGTCAGCTCGGCCACCTTGGTGAAGGCCGCCTCGAAGGGGGCGAGCTCGGTGAGCTGGGAGCCGATATGCACGTCGATGCCGATCACCTCGATGCCCGGCAGCCGGGCGGCCATGGCATAGACCTCGCGGGCACGGGCGATCGGGATGCCGAACTTGTTCTCGGACTTGCCGGTGGCGATCTTGGCGTGGGTCTTGGCGTCGACGTCGGGATTGACGCGGATGGTGATGGGCGCGGTCTTGCCCAGCGACGACGCCACCTCGGAGAGCGCCTGAAGCTCGGGCTCGCTCTCGACGTTGAACTGGCGGATGCCGCCCTCGAGCGCCATGCGCATTTCCTCCCGGGTCTTGCCGACGCCGGAGAAGACGATGCGCTCGCCCGGCACGCCGGCGGCGCGGGCACGGGCGTATTCGCCGCCGGAGACGATATCCATGCCGGCCCCGGCCTCGCCCAGAAGCTTGAGCACCGCGACGTTGCCCAGCGACTTGACCGCGAAGCAGACCAGATGCGGCAGCCCGTCCAACGCCTCCTCGAACAGCTGCAGATGCCGCAGCAGCGTGGCGGAGGAGTAGACGTAGACCGGGGTTCCGACCTCGGCCACGATCTCCGAGATGGCGACGTCCTCGGCCATCAGCCGGCCGTCACGATAGAGGAAATGGTCCAAGGTCTCGCTCCGCTTGCTGCTCCGCGCCGCCTCTTAGCAGATCGCGCCGCGATCCCAAGCCCCGCGATGCCGCATCCTCAACCCAGCGGCCGGGTCCGCAGGAACAAGAACAGCGGCAATCCGCAGCCGATGCCGATCAGGAAGGTGGCAGGGATCGCCGCCAGCGCCTCCCAGTTGCGGCGCACCCGCACTTCGGAGAGAATCCAGAGCGTCAGCGCCACGGCCGCGATGGTGGCGTCCCACATCAGCCCGGTCGTCGCCGGGTTGGCGCGCCAGGCCGCGAACAGCCCGGACCAGGAATAGCCGTTCTGCGCGAACCAGGCGATGAACCAGCGCATCGGATGCAGCGCGCCCCAGACCGCGAGCGCCAGCCAGACCCATCTCACGGCGCGCCCCCGAGGCGGCGGTCTATCCCGGTCTCGCCATAGCCCAGCACCGCGCGGGGCGCCTCGGGCACGCCGCCCGCGCCGCAACCGGCCAGCAACATCAGCGCCAGCAGCGTGAGCTTCACTTGAGCGCGTCCCGCCAGCGCGCGATCTGGGCGCGGACATTGGCTGGCGCGGTGCCGCCATAGGCGGTGCGCGAAGCCACCGAGTTCTCGACCGTCAGCACGCCGAACACATCTTCGGTGATGCCCTCGTGCACGGCCTTCATGTCCTCGATCGTCAGCTCCGGCAGGTCGCAGCCCTTCTCCTCGGCCCGCGCCACCAGCGACCCGGTGACGTGATGCGCCTCGCGGAAAGGCAGGCCCAGCTCGCGCACCAGCCAGTCGGCGAGGTCGGTCGCGGTGGAAAAGCCCGAGGCCGCGGCGGCGCGCAGATTGTCGGGCTGGGCGGTCATGTCGGCTACCATGCCGGTCATCGCGGCCAAGGACAGCATCAGGTTGTCGGCGGCGTCGAAGACCTGCTCCTTGTCCTCCTGCATGTCCTTGCCATAGGCCAGCGGCAGCCCCTTCATCACCGTCATCAGCGCGACGTTGGCGCCCATGATCCGGCCGATCTTGGCACGGATCAGCTCGGCGGCGTCGGGGTTGCGCTTTTGCGGCATGATCGAGGAGCCGGTCGACCAACGGTCCGACATGGCAACGAAGCGGAACTGCGCCGAGGACCAGATCACAAGCTCTTCGGAGAGCCGCGACAGATGCATCGCGCAGATCGTCGCCGCCGACAGGAATTCCAGCGCGAAATCGCGGTCCGATACCGCGTCGAGGCTGTTGGCCATGGGCCGGTCGAAGCCGAGCGCCTGCGCCGTCGCCTCGCGGTCGATCGGGAAGGAGGTGCCGGCCAGCGCCGCGGCGCCAAGCGGGCTTTCGTTCATCAGCGCGCGGGCATTGGCGAAACGGGTGCGGTCGCGGCCGAACATCTCCACATAGGCCATCATGTGATGACCCCAAGTCACCGGCTGCGCGGTCTGCAGGTGGGTGAAGCCCGGCATCACCCAGTCGGCCCCGGCCTCGGCCTGCCCGAGCAGCGCCTCGATCAGCGCGGTGAGCGCGTCCTGCGCGGCATCGCACTGGTCGCGGACCCACAGACGCAGGTCGGTCGCGACCTGGTCATTGCGCGAGCGGGCGGTGTGCAGCCGGCCGGCCGGCTCGCCGATCAGCTGCTTGAGGCGCGCCTCGACGTTCATGTGGATGTCCTCGAGCGCGGTCGAGAATTCGAAGCTGCCGCCTTCGATCTCTGACAAGACCGTGAGAAGGCCTTTCCTGATCTCTTCCGCATCCTTAGCATCGATGATGCCCTGCGCCGCCAGCATCGCGGCATGGGCCCGGGAGCCTTCGATATCCTGCGGCGCGAGACGCCGGTCGTAGCCGATCGAGGCGTTGATCGCCTCCATGATCGCGTCCGGCCCGGCGGCGAAACGGCCGCCCCACATCGCGTTGGAGCTCTCGGTCATCTTTGGGTCCTCGAAGGAAGTCACATGCGCAGCGTCGTTCTCATCGGTCTTTACATGGCGGCAACGAGCCTTGCAAACGCCGGCCCCGCCGACATCGAGGCGCTGCGCGAAGGCGATATGCGCAAGCTCGCGGTGCATGCCGAGCCACAGCGCGGCTCCGACGTCGCCTTCGAAAGCGAGGATGGCGGCGAGATCACCCTGGCCGAATACGAGGGCAAGCCGGTGCTGGTGAATTTCTGGGCCACCTGGTGCGCGCCCTGCCGGGTCGAGATGCCGCAACTCGCGGCGCTGCAGGACGAGTATGGCGGCGAGGATTTCGAGGTCGTCACCATCGCCACTGGCCGGAACGATCCGGCCAGCATGGAGCGGTTTCTCACTGAGATCGGCGCCGAGACCCTGCCGCGCCACAAGGATCCCAGACAGGCTCTGGCGCGCGATTTCGGCGTGCTCGGCCTGCCGGTGACGCTGATCCTCGATGCCGAAGGCCGCGAGATCGGGCGCCTTCAGGGCGAGGCGGACTGGTCCTCGGACAGCGCGCGCGCCATCGTCGAGGCGCTGATTGCCGAAGGGCAGGAGGGCTGAACAGTCGGGATTTGCGTATTTGAAGAACAAAGTAGCCAAGGACTGCGCCACATGGCCACTTTGTTCCGAAAATACGCATGGCGGCCGGGCGGGGGCCCGGCGCGTCGTTCTCGGGTCAGGCGGTGCCGGAGGTCGGTGACAGACTCAACGGATCGATACCGAGCCCCTTGAGCGCGGCGGCCCATTTATGCTCGTTGGCGCGACCGAACACCACGGCGTGCTGCGCTTCGCCGATCAGCCAACCATTCTGCGCCAGCTCGCTCTCGAGCTGGCCGGGTCCCCAGCCGGCATAGCCCAGCGCCAAAAGCGATGATTTCGGGCCGCGCCCATGGGCGATCTCCTCGAGCACGTCGAGCGTCGCGGTCATCGCCGTGCCCTCGTCGACCTGCAGCGTGCCCTGGTCGGAGGCGTAATCCGTCGTGTGCAGCACGAAGCCGCGGCTTTCCTCGACCGGGCCGCCCAGATGCACGCGGATGTCGCGCAGGCCGGGATCGGGCGTGATCTCCAGCTGTTCGAGCAGATCGCTGAACCGCACCTCGGTGGCGGGCTTGTTGACGATCAGGCCCATCGCCCCTTCGTCCGAATGGGCGCAGATGAAGATCACCGCGTGATCGAAGCGCGGGTCGCCCATGCCGGGCATCGCGATGAGGAGCTTGCCGCTCAGATCGGGGTTCAGGGCTTTCATGCCTTCAGAATGTGGTGCATGGGCCACGCGATCAAGAGGGGGCACACATCGCTCTCGCGTCGACGTGACTTTCCTTCGATACGCGGGCGCGGCATCACTGCTGTCATGAACAGCCGAATGCCCCTTTCCCCGCTAGCCGCCCTGATCGCCCTGTCCATTCCCGTGGCGGTATCCGCCGGGCCGGTCGATGACATCGTCCGGCTGGATCTTCTGCCGGGCTGGCGGACGGCCGAGGGCACGCAGTTGGCCGGCTTTCGGATCAGCCTCGCGCCGGGATGGAAGACCTATTGGCGCGCCCCGGGCGAGGCGGGCATCCCGCCCCGGATCGACTGGAACGGCTCGGAGAACGTCGCCGGCGCCGCGTTCCGATGGCCGGTGCCGGAGGTGTTCGAGATCGGCGGCTACGAGACCTACGGCTATTCCGACCAGGTGGTCCTGCCGGTGGAAATCGCGCCCGCGCGGGCGGGCGCGCCGATGCGCATCGAGGGACGCCTGGAGATCGGGGTCTGCCAGGAGGTCTGCGTGCCGGTCTCGCTCGATTTCGCGGCCGATCTGCCGCGGACGGAGCAGCGCGATCCGACCCTCGCGCTGGCATTGGCCGACCGCGCGCACACGCCGGCCGAGGCCGGGGTCGGACCGGCGCGCTGCAGCGTCGCGCCGACCGGCGAGGGGCTGTCGCTCACCGCGACGCTTCCGGCGATGCCCGGAGCCCGGGCCGTGGTGGTGGAGACCGGCGACGACGCGCTCTGGGCGGCGCCGGTCGAGATGCGCCGCGACGGCGGTGCCGTCGTCGCCAGCACGCGAATTTCCCATGTCTCAGGCGCCCCGGTGGCGCTCGATCGCTCGGCGCTGGTGCTGACGATGATCGGCGAGGGCGAGGCGGTGGAGTTCAGGGGCTGCGCCCCGATCTAGGATCGGATCACTTGCGCCGCAGATGCTCGTCGAGACGCGGCAGGATCTCCACGAAATTGCAGGGGCGGTGGCGGTAGTCGAGCTGACGCTCGAGGATCTCGTCCCAAGCGTCGCGGCAGGCCGAGGGCGAACCGGGCAGGGCAAACAGGTAGGTGCCCATGGCCACGCCGCCGGTGGCCCGGCTCTGGACGGCCGAGGTGCCGATCTTGTTCATCGAGACGATGGTGAAGACCGTGCCGAAGGCGTCGATCTCCTTTTCGTAGACGTCGCGATGCGCCTCGACCGTCACGTCGCGCCCGGTCAACCCGGTGCCACCGGTGGAGATCACCACGTCGATCTCCGGATCGGCACACCATTTTCGCAGTGTCTCGGCGATGGCGGCACGGTCGTCGCGCAGCATCTCGCGCGCCGCCAGCACGTGCCCCGCCGCGCCGAGGCGTTCGACCAGCGTGTCACCGGAGCGGTCGTCGGAGGCATCTCGCGTGTCGCTCACCGTCAGGATGGCGATGCGGACGGGCAGGAAATCACGATCCATGATCAGGCCTTTGGCAAGAGGGCGAGGCGCAGCGCGAGCGCGGCGAAGATCGAGGCCGAGACGCGGCCCAGCCAGCGATTGAATCCCGCCGACCCGGCGAGGCGGCGGCCGATGCCGCCGGCTAGGACGCCGACCGCGCCGTTGACCACCAGCCCGCCCAGCGACAGCACTGCGCCGAGCGCGAGGAATTGCGGCAGCACCGGGCGGGCCGGGTCAGTGAATTGCGGCAGGAAGGCCAGCACGAAGAGGATCACCTTGGGGTTGGTGAGATTGACCGCGAGACCCTGTCGAAAGGCACGTGCCGGGCGCACGGCCGGGATCTCTGTCGCCGCGCCATCGCCGCGCAGGGCCGTCGCGGCGAGCCAGAGCAGATAGCCGACACCGATCCAGCGGATCGCGTCGAACAGCCATGGCATCGCCGCCACGGCGGCGCCGAGCCCGAGCCCCGCCAGCGTCACGTGACCCATCACCGCCAGCCCGATGCCGGCATCGGCGGCCAGCGCCGCGCGCGGCCCGCCGCGCAGGCCCTGACCCAAGCAGAACATCATGTCGGCCCCCGGCGTCAGGTTGAGCGCGAGCGCCGCCGGAAGAAATGCCAGCAGCACGATGGGATCGATCATGCCTTGCCTCCGTCGAGCCGTGTCTTCAGGGCCAGGAGGTCGGCCCAGGCCTCGCGCTTGGCCACCGGGTTGGCGATCAGATGCGTGGGCGAGAAGATCGGCAGGGCCGGCCGGCCTGAAAGCTCGGTCCAGCGGCCGCGCAGGCGGTGCAGCCCGCCACCCTTGATCAGCGCGGCGCAGGCGACCGAGCCCATGATCACGACGACATCCGGATCGGCCAGCGCGACATGCCGGTCGAGGAAGGGCCGCATCATCGCGAGATCCTTGGGGTCGGGGGCGCGGTCGCCCGGTATCCGCCAAGGCAGCACCGGCGCCATGTAGACCGCACGTTCCGCGTCGGGGGCCTCGGCGGAGAGGCCGATGGCGGCGAGCATCCGCTCCAGCAGCACGGCGGCGGGGCCGGCCACCGGCGTGCCGGCGCGGTCCTCCTCGCGATGCGGCGGATCGAGAAGCAACATCACGCGGGCACCGGCCCGGCCGCCCGCGAAGACGAAGCTGCGCGCGCCGCGCCGCAGATCGCAGGGTTCGAACCCCTCCATCGCGGCGGCGAGCGCCTCGAGATCGGGCGCGGCCTCGGCGGCGGCATGGGCCAGCGCCACCGGATCCGGCTCCTCGATGCGAACCGGCCCGGGGGCGGCAACCGCGCCGGGAGCAGGGGTCACGGCAGGGCGGCTATCGGTGAGCGTATAGCGGTCGAGCGGCGCGTCGAGCATCGCCTCGTCCGCCCCCATCTCGATCTGCCAGTCGAGAAGCGCCCGTGCGCTCCAGTAATCCAGTGCCGATTCCATGGGGCGCAGGCTATGCCGGATCGCGTCGGGATGGCAGGGGGCGAATGGGCCCGATGAACGGTGTGCCGCCCCTGTTCATCTTTCTTCAAATACGCATGGCGACCGGCCCGATGCCGGCGCGCCGGCCAGGCCTTCCGGGTGCCTCAGCCGACGTTGTGACGATCGATCCAGCCGCGCAGGTCCTCGGCCTCGTGGCGCGCCTCGCGCAGCGCTTCCATGGCGGCGCGCAGCTCTGCCTCGGATTGCTTGAGCTGGCCGGTCAGCTCGGCCTCGCGCTCCTCCACATAGGAGATCGCCTGGTCGCGCGTCTCCTCGGCCTCGTGCAGCGCCTGCGCCATCCGGTCCAGCTCGCCGATATCGGCGCGGGTGACGCGGGTGAAGCGGTTCACCAGCCAGCTGGCGAACCAGCCTAGCGCGAAGGCGGCGAAGAGGATGACCGCCGTGGCGATGATGAACTCGGTTCTGTTCACGTCCCTGTCCCTACTCGTCTTCCTCGTCTGAGGGTCGTGCCCTCGGCCCGGTTCCGGGCTTTTCCATCGGCTGCGGCGCTGCGGCCGTATCCTCGTCCGTTTCGGCCTCGGCTTCGGTTTCGGCCTCGCCATCCGCCTCCGCCGCGGCTTCGGTCTCGGCCTCGTCTTCAGTCTCGTCTTCGGTCGCGGCCTGCGCGCCCGAAAGGCGGAACTCGATACGGCGGTTGGCCTCGCGGCCCGCCGAGGTGTCGTTGTCGGCGATCGGGTCCGCTTCGCCATAGCCCACCGCGGTGAAACCCGCCACCGGTACCCGGGCGCGGCGCAGCGCCTCGACCACCGCGTCGGCGCGCTCCTGGCTCAGCTCGAGGTTCATCTCGTCGCGGCCCTGGCTGTCGGTATAGCCCGCCACCTCGATCTCGAGCTCCGGGCAGCGGCGCACGATCTCGGCGATGTCGTCGATCACCGGGCGCGCCTCGGCGGTGATCGAGGCCGATCCCGCGTCGAAGGTGATCTTGGTATCGGCGGTCACGAAGGCGATCTGGCGCAGGCATTCCTCGGGCGAGGGCAGGCCGGCGATCGGGTCGAGCTCTTCGCGATAGCTCACGTCGATGTCGTACTTGGCGCCCTGGCCGAGCTTCTCGGCCATCAGCCCGGCGATGTCGGCGGCGGCGCTCTTGCGGCCGGTCAGCCCGCTGACCGCGACATTGTCCGGGCCGACGGCGAGGCGGCCCTCGGAGAGAAGCGACAGCGCGTCGAGACCGGTCAGTACCCGCACCGACCAGTCGCCCGGCAGCCCATCGGTCACCCGCGTCGCTACGGCGAGGCCGTCGCCGCCAAAGCGGGCCCGGGCGAAGTTCTCGACCGTGGTGCTGGCCAGCTGGTCGGGCAACCGGCCGCTCAGCCGCAGCGCCCCGTCCTCGGCGAGGATGGCGTTGAATTCGGGGGCGCCTTCGGGACGCGCCTCGGGCGCCTCCGGCAGCACCGCCTCGAGCGCGAAGAAATCGGGCAGCTCGGTTTCGAGCTGCGCCGCCGCGCGGTCGAAAGCGGCGGCATCGGTGCCCTGCGCCGCGACCAGCGAGACGTCGGCATCCGAGAAGGTGACGCTGCCGCCGCCGATCTCGGCCAGCGCGGCGATGGCGCGCGAGACCGCCTCGCCCCATTCATCCGAGGGCACGCCCAGCCCGAGGATACAGTCGATCTCGCCCTTGGCACCGGCCGCCTCGGCGGCGGCGATGATGGCAGCCTGGGCTTCGGCGGTGTCGGCCGAGCAGGCGTCGAAGCGGGCGCCGTCCTCGTCGATCACGAAACGGGCGGTGAAGGGGGTGATCACCGGGCGGGGCGCCGAGATCCGCAGCGCCAGGCGCACGGTGTCGGGCTTGAGCCGCGCCAGCTCGCTCTCCAGCTTGCGCTGCGCCTCGGGGCTTTCCGAGATCGCCTCGACCCGGACCCGGCCGGGCCGCACCGAGAGCTTGGAATGCGGCAGCGTCTGCAGCGCCCGGCCCGCATAGCGCAGCGCCGAGGCCCAGTGCTCGGGCACCGGGTGGTCCGCGACGTCGAGCAGGTCCGTCACCGGCAGCCCGTCGGCGGCGCGCTCCATCTCGGCGATCAGCGCCGCGCGGTCGGTACCGGCCGGGATCAGGCCGATCAGCGACACGCCGCTGTCGTTGCGCAGGATCTCGACCGCGAAATCGGGCGGCGGCGGCGTCTCGGCCTCGACCACCCGCATGTTGTCGATCACCCGGCTCGCATCGACCACGCCGCCCGCCGCCGACATCGCCCGGAACCGGATCGCCTCGGTCGGGGCGGCGCCTTCGATCACCACCTGCAGCCCGTCGGCCTGCACGCTGGCCCAGTCGTAACCTTGCGCGGCGAGCGCGGCGCGGACCTCGCTGGCCGAGACATCCTCGACCACGGCGACGGCGGTGCGCGCGGCGATGACCGAGACTCCGCCGGCGAGGGCGAAGGCGGAAATGACGGCGGCGATCGGAGGGAGGCGCATCTGGGGTCCGGGTCTGTGGCGGCCCGCGCCTTCTAGAGCGCAGGGGATGCCAGATCAATCACAGCGCCAGCGCGGCGGCGGAAAACAGCACGGGCAGGAGCCCGGCATCGCGGTTCGAACGGAACAGCCGCAGCAGCCCGGCATTGTCGGCAGGGTCGAAGCGCGACAGCTGCCAGACCATGTGCCAGCCCATCGCCCAAGGCCCGCCCAGCGCCACCACCAGCGACAGCACCGACCGGTCCCGCGCGGCCAGCAGCACCGCGAGCCCCATCAGCAGCACCGTGGCCACCAGAAAGCCGCGCAGCCAGATCCGGGAGCGGTCGCCGAACAGGCGGGCGGTCGATTTCACGCCGATCAGCGCGTCGTCCTCGGCATCCTGATGCGCGTAGATCGTGTCGTAGAACAGCGTCCAGGCGATGCCCGATAGGTAGAGCGCCACCGGCGCCCATGACAGCGACCCGGTGAGCGCCGCCCAGGCCAGAAGCGCGCCCCAGTTGAAGGCGAGGCCCAGGAATACCTGCGGCCACCAGGTGAAGCGCTTGGCGAAGGGATAGATCGCCACCGGCACCAGCGAGGCGACGCCGAGCCAGATCGCGGCCCAGTCGAAGGTGAGCAGAATCACCAGCGACACCAGCGTCTGCGTTGCCATCCAGATCAGCGCCTGCACCACCCGCACCTGTCCCGACGGGATCGGGCGAGAGCGGGTGCGCGCGACCGAGCCGTCGATATGCCGGTCGGTCACGTCGTTCCAGGTGCAGCCCGCGCCGCGCATCAGGAAGGCGCCCAGCGCGCAGCCGATGGCGATCCACGCGCCCTCGATCCCGAAGCCGTCCGTCGCGAGCGCCGCCAGCAGCAGCCCCCACCAGCAGGGCAGCAGCAGCAGCCAGGTGCCGATCGGCCGGTCGGCGCGGCTCAGCCGCAGATAGGGGCGGGTGCGGCGCGGCGCGAGGCGATCGACCCAATTGCCGCGCGGCGCATCCGCGACGCTGCCCTCTTCGGCCTCTGGCATCCGATCCGCCGCTTTCATATGGTCCGCCCCATGGCATCCAAGGTCCGGCTGTTTGTAGATCACCCTCTGGCCGAAGGGCAAACCGTTCCGCTGGAGGCGGCGCAGGCGCATTACCTCTCAGGGGTGATGCGCCTGCCCGCCGGCAGCGTCATTTCCGTCTTCGACGGGCACTCGGGCGAGTTCGACGCCACCATCGCGCAGGCCGGCAAGCGCGGCGGCACGCTGGAGATCGGCGCGAAGACCAAGCCGTTCATGCCGCCGCCCGATCTCTGGCTGTGCTTCGCGCCGATCAAGAAGGCGCGCACCGACTTCATCGTCGAGAAGGCGGCCGAGATGGGGGCGGCGCGAATCCTACCGGTGCTGACCGAGTTCACCAATTCCGAGCGGGTGCGGGTCGACCGGCTGCAGGCCCATGCCGTCGAAGCGGCCGAACAATGCGGCGGCACCTATGTGCCGCAGGTGGCCGAGCCGGTGAAGCTGGCGCGTCTGCTCGACGGCTGGCCCGGGGCGCGCAGGCTGATGTTCTGCGACGAGACGCTGGTGGGGGAAAGCGGGCGGTTGCCCGACGCCCCGGGGCCATGGGCGGTTCTGATCGGACCCGAGGGCGGGTTCTCGGACAAGGAGCGGGCGCGGCTGCGCGGGCTGGAGGGGGCGCATCCCGTCAGCCTCGGGCCGCGCATCCTGCGCGCCGACACCGCGGCGGTCGCGGCCCTGACGCTTTGGCAGACCACGCTCGGGGACTGGCGGTGAGCCGCCCGGACCCGGTGCGCCCGGTCGTGGCCGGGTTTGCGTATTTGAAGAACAAAGTCGGGCAGGGCGATGGCTGATCTGCTGCGCCCGGAAGCGCGCGCGGCGCTATGGCGCGGGCGCGAGGTGATCGTCGGGCTGGTCCTCGCCGGGCTCGGGCTCTGGTGGGCGCTCGCGAGCTTCGGCATCCTGCAATGGCTGGGCTGGGGGCTGGCCGCGCTGGGTGCCGGGCTGGTGATCGGCGGCGTGCAGCGCTGGCGCTTCCGGCAGGAGGGGCGGGGGCCGGGGCTCCTGAAGATCGACGAGGGCCGGGTCGCCTATATGGGGCCGCTGACCGGCGGCATGGTCGATCTCGACGAGGTCCGGCGGCTCAGGCTCGACCGGCGCGCGAAGCCGGCGCATTGGCTTTTGGAAACCGGCACTGAGGTTCTCGCGATCCCGGTCACCGCCGAGGGGGCGGAGGCGCTGTTCGACGCCTTCGCGGCACTGCCGGGGCTCAAGCGCGGCCGGATGATCGAGATGTTGAACGACGAGACGCGCGACGTGGTCACGATCTGGACTCGGCCGGCGCGGCTGACCGTGGTCTGATTTTCTGTGCGGCCGCGCATGGCCGGCCCGCGCGAAACCGGGTGTCGGCTCCATTGACTTATGGCCCCATGCGCGACACCTGTAGCCCCGCCTCGCGAGATAGGAGCCAGCGCCATGTCCATCCCTCAATCCGGCGGCGGGCCGATCGAGCATCATTCCCAGCTCGCCGAGTATCTGGCCAAGGGCTGCAAGCCCGAGAGCGACTGGCGCATCGGTACCGAGCACGAGAAATTCGGCTATTGCCGCGACAGCCTCAAGCCGCTGCCCTATGACGGGCCGCGCTCGATCCGCGCCATGCTCGAGGGGCTGCGCGACCGCTTCGGCTGGAGCCCAGTGGAAGAGCAGGGCAAGCTGATCGGGCTGGAGCGCGACGGCGCCAATATCAGCCTCGAGCCGGGCGGGCAGTTCGAGCTGTCCGGCGCGCCGCTCGAGACGATCCACCAGACCTGCGACGAGGTGAACAGCCACCTCGCCGAGGTGAAGAGCGTGGCCGACGAGATCGGCGTCGGCTTCATCGGGCTCGGCGCCGCGCCGGAATGGTCCGAGGCCGAGATGCCGATGATGCCGAAGGGCCGCTACCGGCTGATGACCGATTACATGGACCGCGTCGGCACCCACGGGAAGCAGATGATGTACCGCACCTGCACGGTGCAGGTGAATCTCGACTTCTCCTCCGAGGCCGACATGGTCAAGAAGCTGCGCGTGGCGCTGGCGCTGCAGCCGGTGGCCACCGCGCTCTTCGCCAACTCGCCCTTCTTCGAGGGCAAGCCCAACGGCATGAAGTCGTGGCGTTCGCGGATCTGGCGTGGCCTCGACGATTCCCGGACCGGCATGCTGCCCTTCGCCTTCGAGGAGGGCATGGGCTTCGAGCGCTACGTCGAATGGGTGCTCGATGTGCCGATGTATTTCGTCTACCGCGACGGCAAGTACATCGATGCGCTGGGCCAGTCGTTCCGCGATTTCCTGCGCGGCGAACTGCCGGCCCTGCCGGGCGAGAAGCCGACCCTGTCGGACTGGGCCGACCACCTGACCACGGTGTTCCCCGAGGCGAGGGTCAAGAAGTTCATCGAGATGCGCGGCGCCGATGGCGGCCCGTGGCGCCGGCTCTGCGCGCTGCCCGCCTTCTGGGTCGGGCTGACCTACGACCAGGGCGCGCTCGACGCGGCGTGGGATCTGGTGAAGGGCTGGGACGCCGAAACCCGCGAGGCACTGCGCGTCGCGGCGGCCGAACAGGGATTGCAGGCGAAGGTCGGCGGGCTCTCGATGCACGATCTGGCGCGGCAGGCGGTGGAGATCGCCGAGGCCGGTCTCAAGGCCCGCGCCCGCCCGGGCGCCGGTGGCCTCGTGCCGGACGAGACGCATTTCCTCAACGCGCTGAAGGAAAGCGTGGAGACCGGGCGCACCCCCGCCGACGAGCTTCTGGCGGAGTATCATGGCGAATGGGGCGGCGATCTGAGCCGGATCTACGCGGCGCATTCCTATTGAGGCCGGTGGGCCGCGCCCAAGGGGGCGGCCTCAGTTCAGGAGCGGAAAGCCGTGGGTGGCGCTGCGCCGGTCGAGGGCGCGGCGCTGCGCGATCGCGTCGTTGTGGCGACGGATCATGGCCGGGAGTCGCGGCAGGTCGATCAGCAGCCAGATCGCGGTGACCGACAGGCCGACGATGGTGACGGCGAGCATCAGCATCATCGCGGCCGAGCCCTTATGGCCCATGTAGAAGCGATGCGCCCCGAACGGGCCAAGAAACAGCGCCAGCAGCAGCGCCGTGGACAGCGCCTTGGTTCCGTCAGGGGTTTCCGCATCCGTTTGCTGGGCGTCGTCCGTCATCTTTTGCTCGATCCGCAGGCATCATTCTTGGGCGACGCCATCGGCGCGCCGCGGCGACCATCACCGCTCGGTGGGAGAGATGCAATTCCCGCGTGGGAAACAGGCTATTTCGCGCCGATCCGCGGCTCGGTGCCGGCGCGAAGCCGCGCGATGTTGGCGGCGTGGCGGGCATAGAGGATCATCGCCAGAACGAGGCTCAGCAGCACGATCCGCCCTTCGCCCAGAAGCAGCGAGTAAAGCGGCGCGAAGCCCGCCGCGAGCAGCGCCGCGAGCGAGGAGTAGCGAAAGGCGAAGGCCACGAGCAACCAGGTGGCGCAGGCCGCGAGGCCCACCGGCCAGCTCAGGGCGATCAGCAGGCCGAGGATCGTCGCCACCCCCTTGCCGCCGCGAAACCGCAGCCAGACCGGGTAGCAATGCCCGGCGAAGGCCGCGGCTCCGGCGATCTGCGCGGCGTCCTCGGCGGCGAAGATCCGTGCGAGGATCACGGCGGCGATCGCCTTGCCCGCGTCGAGTAGCAGCGTCGCGATGGCGGCGGCTTTCGAGCCGGTGCGCAGCACGTTGGTGGCGCCGATATTGCCCGAGCCGATGGCCCGCACGTCGCCCAGGCCCATGGCGCGGGTGATGATGAGACCGAAGGGGATGGAGCCCAAGAGGTAGCCGATCACCGCCCAGAGGATCAGCAGGGCGGTCGTGGTCTCCATCAGCGGCATCAGCGGGTCTCCGTCACGCTCCGACCTGCAACCCAGGTCCCGAGGACCCTGCCCTCGAGACGGGCGCCATCAAAGGGGGTGTTGCGCGATTTCGAGCGGAGTGTGGCCCGATCGAGCACGAAGGGCGCGTCCGGGTCGAACCAGACGAGATCGGCGGGCGCGCCCTTGGACAGTCGACCCGTCTCCAGCCCCAGCCGCTTCGACGGGTTGAGCGACAGCGCCCGGAACAGGCCCGGCAGGTCGATCACCCCGCCATGCACCAGCCGCATCGAGGCGGGCAGCAGCGTTTCCAGCCCCACGGCGCCGGAGGCCGCCTCCTCGAAGGGAAGGCGCTTGCTTTCCTCGTCCTGCGGCGTGTGCATCGAGCACAATATGTCGATGAGGCCGGAGGCCAGCGCCTCGCCCACCGCCATGCGGTCCTCCTCGGCCCGCAACGGCGGCTTGAGCTTGAAGAAGCTGCGGTAGTCGGCGACGTCGAGCTCGTTAAGCGTCAGGTGATGCACCGAGACGCCCGCCGTGATGTCGAGGCCGTTGTTCTTCGCCCGCTCCAGCGCCGGCAGGGCGCGGGCCGTGGTGATCTGGTCGGCGTGGTAGCGCGCCCGCGTCATCTCCAGGAGCGCGATGTCGCGGTCGAGCGCCATGCGCTCGGCCATGGGCGACACGCCCGGCAGGCCACGCAGCGAGGCGAACTTGCCGGAGGTCACGACGGCGCCGTTCGAGAGGCCCGGCTCCTGCACATGCGCCATCACCAGCGCATCCAGCGAACGCGCATAGGTCAGGGCGCGCGAGAACACCTTGGTGTCGGTGACGACCCGGTCGCAATCGGTGAAGGCCACCGCGCCCGCGTCGCGCAAAAACCCGATCTCGGTCATCTCGCGGCCCTCGCGGCCCTTGGTGAGGGCGGCCATCGGCAGCACCCGCACCGGGCTGTCCTCGCGGGCGCGACGGACCACGAATTCCAGCGTCTCGGGCGTGTCGATCGCGGGCAGGGTGTCGGGGCGGGTGACGATGGTGGTGACGCCGCCCGCCGCCGCGGCGCGGCCGGCCGAGGCGAAGCTCTCCTTGTGACGCTCGCCCGGCTCGGAGACCTTGACCCCGAGATCGACGATGCCCGGGGCGAGGCAATGGCCGCGGCAGTCGATCACCTCGGCCGCCTGCGGAAGATCGCCGCTCTTGATCACCGCCTCGATGCGGCCTCCCTCGACCAGCAGCGCGCCGCGTGTCTCGCCGCGCTCGGGATCGATCAGCCGGGCATTGGTGAAAAGGATGCTCATGCCATCACTCCGGTCTCTTGCCGCGCCGCGCGCGCGTTGCGCGCCAGCAGATCCATCGCCGCCATGCGCACCGCGACGCCCATCTCGACCTGTTCCTGGATCACGCTGCGATTGATGTCGTCGGCGATGGTGCCGTCGATCTCGACGCCCCGGTTCATCGGCCCGGGATGCATCACGATGGCGTCGGGCTTGGCATGCGCCAGCTTCGCGGCATCGAGCCCGTAGCGGTGGAAATATTCGCGCTCCGACGGGATGAAGCCGCCATCCATGCGCTCCTTCTGGAGCCTGAGCATCATCACCACGTCGACGTCCCGAAGCCCTTCTTCCATGTCATCGAACACCTCGACGCCGAACTCGGCCACGCCCGAGGGCATCAGGGTGGGGGGCGCGATGAGCCGGATGCGGTTCTCCATCTTGCCCAGGAGCATGATGTTCGAGCGCGCGACGCGGCTATGGGCGATGTCGCCGCAGATCGCGATCGACAGGCGGTGCAGCCGCCCCTTGGCGCGGCGGATCGTCAGCGCGTCGAGAAGCGCCTGCGTCGGGTGTTCGTGCCGCCCGTCGCCGGCGTTCAGCACCGAGCAGTTGACCTTCTGCGCCAGCAGATCGACCGCGCCGGAGTTCGGGTGCCGCACCACCAGCAGGTCGGGGCGCATCGCGTTCAGCGTCAGCGCGGTGTCGATCAGCGTCTCGCCCTTCTTCACCGAGCTGGCCTGCATCGCCATGTTCATCACGTCGGCCCCGAGCCGCTTGCCCGCGATCTCGAAGCTGGCCTGGGTGCGGGTCGAGTTCTCGAAGAACATGTTGATCTGGGTCAGCCCCGCCAGCACGTCGCGCGGGGCGCGGCCCTGCCGGTTCAGCTCGGCATAATGCTGGGCGGTGTCGAGAAGCTCGGTGATCTCGGTGGGGTGCAGGGGCTCGATCCCGAGCAGGTGGCGGGCGCGGAAGGTCATGTCAGGGGCTCCGGATGCTGCGCGCGCCTTATAGGGCGGGGGCGGCCCCGGGGTAAAGCGGCGCGCCCCGTCGCCGGCTATCCCCCGAGGGTCGAGAGTACGATGCCGCAGGCCGAGCAGACCGCCAGCGTCAGCGGCACGCCCCGGTGCCAGCGCAGCAGGAGCAGCGCCGCCACCAGCACGATCAGGGTACTGCGCCAGTCGAGGCTGGCCCAGTCGGGCAGCGCCAGCTCGACAGCCCGGGCACGTATCGTCCCGATCCTTTCGAACAGGACGTGCAGGCCGAACCAGACCGACAGGTTAGCGATCACCCCGACCACCGCCGCCGTCACCCCCGCCAGCGCCGCGCGCAGCACCGGCCGGGCCGAAATCGCGTCGATCCATGGCGCGCCGGCGAAGATCCACAGGAAGCAGGGCGTGAATGTCGCCCAGAGCGTGACCAGCGCGCCGCCCAAGCCCCAGAGCAGCGCCCCGCCACCTGCGGGCGCGGCCTGGTGCCCGGCGAGAAAGCCCACGAATTCGGTCACGAGGATCAACGGGCCGGGTGTGGTTTCGGCCAGCCCCAGCGCATCGAGCATCTCGCCGGTGGTAAGCCAGCCCTGCGTGGCGACCGCCTCCTGGGTCATGTAGGCCAGCACCGCATAGGCGCCGCCGAAAGTGACCGTGGCCAGCACCGAGAAGAACCGGGCCATCTCGCCGAAGACCGGCGGGGCGATCGCGGCCACCGCGAGCAATGGCGCGGCCCATAGCGCAAGCCATGTGGCCGAGGTTCGGATCGTGGCGCGCACTGGCCGGGCGGGTCCGCCGCCGGGCGATGCGGTGGCCGGGCGGGGCCGCGTCTCGCCGTCCCGCAGGCGCAGCGCGCCCCAGATTGCCGCCGCGGCGATCACGAGCGGGTAGGGCACCGCGAAGACGAAGAGCGCGACGAAGGCCAGCGCCGCGATGACGAGGGCCTCGGTGCCGATCAGGGCGCGGCGGGCGACGCGCAGCAGCGCCTCGATCACGATCACCAGCACCGCCGCCTTGACGCCCATGAACAGCGCCGCGGTGACGGGCAGCGCGCCGAACCGGACATAGAACGCCGCGAGGCAGGCGATCACCACCGCGCCGGGCAGCACGAAGAGCCCGCCGGCGATCAGCCCGCCGCGCACCCCGTGCATGCGCCAGCCCGCATAGGTGGCGAGCTGCATCGCCTCGGGGCCGGGCAGCAGCATGCAAAACGACAGCGCGTCGAGATATTGCCTCTCGGTGAGCCAGCGCCGTTCGTCGACGACCATCCGGTGCATCAGCGCGATTTGCGCCGCCGGTCCGCCGAAGGAGAGGATACCGATACGCCACCAGACGCGCGCCGCCTCGGCGAGGGTGGGGGCCGCGCCCGAGGCCGGGGCCCCGGAAGCGGGCGACAGCCCGCTCGTCATGACGGCCGCACGGCGGCGGCGGGCCAGTCATGACCTTCCTCCGTCGCGTCCCGCGCCCAGCGGTACAGGGCGTCGTAGAGCGTCATCCCGGCCTCCAATTGTGCCAAGTCGTCGCGATACATGCGCGACAGGCCGAGCGATAGCGCCAGCAGGCCCGCCGCCTCGGGCGCGAGGTCGTGCCGGTTCGTGTCGGCGCCCCGGACGATGGTCGCGACCCGCTCCAGCGGCGCGCTTTGCAGCCCGAAGGCATCGAGGACGGCGTCGAAGGAACAACGCTCGCCCGCATGGGTCAGCCCCGCCCCTTCGATGTCGAAGGGGACGGCGCCGAACCTCTCCGCCACCAGCGCCACATCCTCCGGCGGCACGAACAGGAAGCGGGCGCGCGGATCGACGAAGCGCCGCACCAGCCAAGGGCAGGCGATGCGGTCGATCTTGGGCCGATGCCGCGTGACCCAGAGGCTGCGCCCCTCGGCGTCGGGGGCGGGCAGGGCGGCGGCCGCGACCATCGGGGCCTTCGCGTCGCGCCAGGCGAACTGCCCGCCTTCGAGCACTTCGCAGGCCACGCCTTCGACGCGCAGCAGCGCGGCCGCGCCTTGCGAGATCTTGCGGCCCTTCTGGCAGTAGACGACGGCGCGACGCCGGCGCAGCGCCGGCACCAGCGTCGCGACCTCGGCAAAGCGGTGCCGGAACGCGCCCGGGATCAGCCGCGGATCGGCGGCGAAATCCTCATCGGTGCGCAAGTCGATTAGTGTCGGCGCGTCGGGCGTGCCGACGAGCCGCAGAAGCTGTGGCACGGTGATTTCGGTGGGTGAGGGCATCTGGCATCCTTTCCCGGCCGGGGGGCGGCCTTGCGGCAAGCCGAACCTGCCGGTCCAACGTGACGAGGATGCGAAACGGTGGCCTGAGCCTCACGAGGCGTCCGCGAGCCCCTTGGGCAAGATGATCGCAGAGCCGGCGCGCTGCCGCAAGTGCCGGGCCCCGGCGCGGCGGTCCCGGGGCGCGCCCCTCAACCGGCCTCGGCCGTGAGGCTGCGCGCCAGATCCAGAGCGACCCGCCGGTGCTGCGCCATCTCGGTCGCCTCGTCGCAGGGCACCACCACGACGCCCTGCGCCAGCGGGCACAGCGCCTCGATCATCGCCGGGGTCACGAAGAGCGGGTCGGGGCCGAGGCGCCCATGGCCCAGCCGCCGCGGCAGTGCCACGAGCGTCACCGGCACCTCGATGCGATCGAACAGGCCGCGCATCCGCATGCTCCAGGCGGCGCGCAGCTCGTCGCGTACCGCGTCGAACCGCCCCGGATCATGGTGGTGCAGGGTTTCGAGCATGTGGCGCACGAAGCAGAAATCGGTGAAGTCGATCTCCGGGTAGAGCGCGCGCAGCTTGGCCGAGGCCCGCAGGAAGCGGTCGTTGCGGCGCGGGTGCACGGTGTAGAAGCGATTGCCCAGCCCCTGCGCCCCGGTGAGCTGCAGCACCACCCGATCGGCGCCGTTGCACAGCGCCAGCAGGGCCGCGTCGCCGAACAGCGCCCCGGGCCCGGCGTTCATCGTCCCGAGATTGATGCAAGGAAGGCCCAGCTCCTGCTCCAGCAGGGCCGGAAAGGGCAGCGCCAGACCCGGACCGAAGGTCTCGGTGCCGCCCGCGCAGGCGATATAGGCCCGGTCGAGCCGTCGCAGCGGCGCTCTTACCTCAAGCCGCGAATTCCCGTAGCGGCCGCGTATGATCCGCGGGCCGGCCAAGCCGATCGTTTCGTGCCTCATGGTGCACCCCAACCCATTTTCCCGCCGAGGATCAGAGCAGGAAAGGCTTGCCAGACCGCTAAGCGCCCTCCGGCGCTTGTGAGCGGGGCAGCTGCGGACCTATGGTGCGGCCGAATCGGGAGAAGGAACTGGCAGATGGCGATCGAGAAGGTGGGCGTCGTGGGCGCGGGGCAGATGGGCAACGGCATCGCCCATGTCTTTGCGCGGGCGGGTTACGATGTGGTGCTGACCGATATCAGCGCCGAGGCGCTGCAACAGGCGGTGGCGCTGATCGGGCGCAACCTCGACCGGCAGATTTCCAAGGGGACGCTGAGCGAGGCCGAGAAGTCCGAGGCGCTGGGTCGGATCTCGACCACGCAGACCCTGACCGACCTCGGACCCTGCGACCTGATCATCGAGGCCGCGACCGAGCGCGAGGCGGTGAAGACCGCGATCTTCGAGGAATTGGTGCCGCATCTGGCGCCGCACACGATCCTGACCTCGAACACCTCGTCGATCTCGATCACCCGGCTCGCCTCGCGCACCGACCGGCCCGAGAAATTCATGGGCTTCCACTTCATGAACCCGGTGCCGGTGATGCAGCTGGTCGAGCTGATCCGCGGCATCGCCACGGATGACGAGACGTTCCGCGCCTGCCTCGATGTGGTCGAGCGGCTCGGCAAGACGGCGGCGACCTCCGAGGATTTCCCGGCCTTCATCGTCAACCGCATCCTGATGCCGATGATCAACGAGGCGGTCTACACGCTCTATGAGGGGGTGGGCTCGGTATCCTCGATCGACACCTCGCTCAAGCTCGGGGCGAATCATCCGATGGGGCCGCTGGAGCTGGCCGATTTCATCGGGCTCGACACCTGCCTCGCGATCATGAACGTGCTGCATGACGGGCTCGCGGACACCAAGTACCGGCCCTGTCCGCTGCTGACGAAATACGTCGAGGCGGGCTGGCTCGGCCGCAAGACCAAGCGCGGCTTCTACGATTATCGCGGCGAGACGCCGGTCCCGACCCGCTGAAGCGGGCAAGGCCGGTCTTCGATACGGAAGGCGAGGGGGGCTTCAGCCCCCTTCGCCGAAGCAATCCGCGACCAGCGCCTCGATCGCGTCGGCGAGACGCTCGGCCTCGGCGCCCGAGGTTTCGACGTCGATCCAGGTGCCGCGCGAGGCGGCAAGCATGAGAAGCCCCATGATGCTGTCGCCGGTGGTCGAGAGACCGTCCCGGCTGACCGTCGCCTCGGCGTCGAAGGATTCGACGGTTTCGGCGAGTTTGGCGGAGGCGCGGGCGTGCAAGCCCTTTACGTTGATGATCTGCAGGCGTCTCGAGGTCGTCATGTTCCGGTACGTGTCTCCGTCTGCAGTCCTGCATCGACGATCAGGCTGTCGATGTATTTGCGCCCCGCCGTGAGCGCCGCGCGCACCGCCTCGGGGACGGTCTTGCCGCGCGACTTGGCGAGCTTGATGAGCATGGGGAGGTTGGCGCCGTAGAGGATGCGCCGATCCGAGACCGAGCAGGCCCTGAGCGACAGGTTCGAGGGCGAGCCGCCGAACATGTCGGTCACGATCACCACCCCGTCGCCGGTATCGACGCTGTCGGCGGCGACGCAGATCTCCTCCTGCTTGGCGGCGCGGTCGTCGTCGGGCAGGATGGTGATGGCGATGACGCCGGTCTGATGGCCCACGACGTGTTCCACGGCGGCGAGATATTCGCGTGCGAGCCCACCATGGGCCACGATGACGATTCCGATCACGCGACTTGTCCCCGTACGGTCGTCGGGCTCCCCGTCCCGGCGCGGCGTTCCAGCTCCCTGTGACGTTTAGACACCTGCCATCCCTCCTTCGCAAGGGCCTTGGCCAACCGTTCGGTCACGGCGACCGACCGGTGTTGCCCGCCCGTGCAGCCGAAGCCGATCGACAGATGCGTCTTGCCCTCGGCGTGATAGGCGGGAAGCAACGGTATCAGAAAATCGCACATCGAGGTGAAGAAGTCGTCAAAGCGGGGATCGCCCGCGACATGCGCATCGACGGCGGCATCGCGCCCGTCCAGCGGCCGCAGTTCCGGCTCCCAATGCGGGTTGCGCAGGAACCGGCAGTCGATCACGAGGTCGAGCCCGCGCGGCAGGCCGCGCTTGTAGGAAAAGCTGTGCAGCGTCACCGCCAGCGTCCGCCCCTCCGGCGGCGCGAACCAGCGCTCGATCTCGGCCCGCAGATCGTGCGGCGAGAGGCTGGAACTGTCGAGCAGCACGTCGGCCCGGGCCCGCACCGGCACCAGCAACTCGCGTTCGCGGGCAATACCGGCCGACGGGCATTCGGCGGGTGCGAGGGGGTGGCGGCGCCGCGTCTCGGAATAGCGCTGCACCAGTACGTCCTCGTCGCAGTCGAGATAGAGCACCTGGAGCGCCAACTCCGGGCGCTGCGCCAGCCGGTCGATCGCGTCGATCAGCGCATCGGTCGTGAAATCGCGGTTGCGCACGTCGAGCCCGAGCGCGAGCGGATGCGACAGCGGCGGCCCCTCGAGCAGCCGGGGCAGCAGCGACAATGGCAGATTGTCGATCACCTCGAAGCCGAGATCCTCGAGCACGTTGATTGCGGTGGTGCGTCCGGCGCCGGACGGGCCGGTGACCAGCACGAGGTTCTGGCGCCCCTCATCGGGCGCGCGGGACCGGGTACCGGCCGGGGCAAGGGCTAGGGCAGGGTCGGGTATCATGGCTCTCTCCGTCCTGCCTTGAGATACTGCAGGATCGCCGGCGCGAAATGGCCTGTCCCAATGTTGTGAAGCAAAGGGAGGGAACAGCCCAGATAGGTGACGCAACGTTTCGGGGGGAGACGTTCGGTCTCGGGGCGGTCGAGCGCCACCGCGAGGCACGGCGCTGCGGGACCGGCGGGCCGCGCCTCGAGCAGCCCGACGCCGCGCGCCTCGATCAGCCCGGCGATCGCGGCGGAGCAGGTGGCGCGCAGCCCGCCATCGGCGCCAACATAGACCAGCGTGCGGTCGTCGGCCACGAGATCGCAGCCATAGGCCATCAACTCAAGGGCGAGCGCGGACTTGCCGCTGCCCGACGGGCCGGTGATCAGCACCCCACGCCCCTGCCATGCGACGCAGCTCGCATGGAGGGAAAGAGGCGCCGTCCCGGTCAGATCGGAAGACCCACGACGAAGCGGGCGCCCAGCGGCTCCGAGGTCGGATCGGCCTCGGTCGGCCGGATGTTCTCGGCCCAGATCACGCCGCCATGCGCCTCGACGATCTGCTTGGAGATGGCGAGGCCGAGGCCGGAATTGTTGCCGAACTGCTGCTCGGGCCGCTCCGAGTAGAAGCGCTGGAAGATCTTGGTCAGCGCCTCTTCGGGGATGCCGGGACCGGTATCCTCGACCACGACGAGCACCCGGTTCTCGCGCTGGCGGGCCCAGATGCGGATCGCGTCGCCATCCTCGCAAAACGAGATGGCATTGGTGATCAGGTTGACGAAGACCTGCGCCAGACGCCCCTCGAGGCCCTGGATGTGGATCGGTCGCGACGGCAGATCGGCGATGAAATCGATTCCCTTCAGCGCGGCTTCGCGGCCGAGGAAGTCGTTGAGGTTCGACAGCATCTTCAGCAGGTCGAAGCTCTCCTCCTCCTCCTTCACCAGCTCTGCGTCGAGCCGCGAGGCATTGGAGATGTCCGAGACCAGCCGGTCGAGCCGGCGCACGTCGTGCTCGATGACGTCGAGAAGCTTTTCACGGTGATCCTCGCGCTTGACCACGCGCAGGCTTCCCACGGCCGAGCGCAGCGAGGCCAGCGGATTCTTGATCTCGTGCGCCACGTCGGCGGCGAACTGCTCGTTGCCCTCGATCCGGTCGTAGAGCGCGGCCACCATGCCTCTGAGCGCCGCCGAGAGGCGGCCGATCTCGTCGGGCCGGGCGGTGAGGTCAGGGATCCGCACCTTGGTGGGGGCGAATTTGCGGGCGTTGCGGTCGCGCCCGGTCTCGGCGGCGGCGGCCAGCTCGGAGAGCGGGTTGGCGATGGTCGAGGCGAGCACGAGGCTGAGCCCGATCGAGACCAGCATGCCGATGACGAACATCTGCAGCACCTGCTCGCGCTCGCGCCGCACCAGCGCGTCGATCTCGCCGGCCGCCGAGGTGACGGCGACCACGCCGACGGCGCGACGACCCTGCTCGATCGGCGTCGCCACCGCGAAGATGGTGCGGCCCTGCGCATCGGTCCGGGTCTGCACCGCGGTGCCGCCAGCCAGCGCCGGCGACACCAGCGCCCGCGCCGCGTCGGCGGTGCCGAAGGCGGGGGGCGGGGCGCTCGCGGGCGACAGCAGCCCGGCCAGCGCCTCCCATCCGGAATTGAGCAGATCGGTCAGCACCGTGCCGCCGGTTCCGAGGTCGAGCCCGCTCACCGCCTCGCGGCCCTGCGCCGCGGTCTCGCCGGCGAGCTGCCCCGAGGCGTCGAAGACCCGCAGCTCGATGCCGTCGCGCAGATCGAGCGCCGCGAGGCTCGCCTCGACATCGATGCCGTCGCCGGTGATCAGGTTGACCGGCGCGCCGGCGGGCAGCTGCACCTCGAACAGATCGGCGATCAGCTCGGCCTGGCTCACCAGCGACGAGGCGCGCTGGAAGGCGAGGTTGTCGCGCGACGGCGCCAGATAGAGCATCCCCGCGACCAGCAGCAGCAGCGCGATCAGGTTGAAGGTGATGATCTTGCGCGCCAGCGGCGAGCGGTTGAGCTGCACCAGCCTGCGGCGGCGGCGCGGCCGCTCGGCCCCGTTCTCGGGCGTGACCCAATCCTCGCCCAGCAGCACCCGCTCGCGCGTTTCGGACCCGCCGCGGGCGGCGCGCCGGACCGAGTTCAGGTCCCGCACGTCGATCTTGGGGGCGGCGGTCATGATGCGCTCATGCTCCGGGACGACCTTTCTTATTCCTCGTTGTAGCGATAGCCGATGCCATAGAGGGTTTCGATCGCCGAGAAGTCGGGATCGGCGTTGCGCATCTTCTTGCGCAGCCGCTTGATGTGGCTGTCGATGGTGCGGTCGTCGACATAGACCTGATCGTCATAGGCCACGTCCATCAGCTGGTCGCGGCTCTTGACGAAGCCCGGGCGCTGCGCGAGCGCCTGCAGCAGCAGGAACTCGGTCACGGTGAGCGACACGTCCTTGCCCTTCCAGGTCACGGCGTGGCGCAGCGGGTCCATGGTGAGCTGGCCGCGCTCCATCACCTTGTTCTCCTCGGTGACCTCGACGGTCTCGCCCGAGATCGCGTCCTGGCGGCGCAGCAGCGCCCGGATGCGCTCCACCAGCAGGCGCTGGCTGAACGGCTTCTTGACGTAGTCGTCGGCACCCATGCGCAGGCCGAGCACCTCGTCGATCTCGTCATCCTTGGAGGTGAGGAAGATCACCGGCATCTGGGTCTTCTGGCGCAGACGCTGCAGCAGATCCATGCCGTCCATGCGCGGCATCTTGATGTCGAGCACGGCCATGTCGGGCAGCTTCTTGTTGAAGGCGTCGAGCGCCATCTGGCCGTCATTGTAGGTCTCGACCTCGAAGCCCTCGGCTTCGAGCGTCATCGACACCGAGGTCAGAATGTTTCGATCGTCATCCACCAGCGCGATTCTCGACATCGAAATCCCTTTCCTGCTCGGATTCTCTTCTTGGACCTTGCTTTGTCATCCCGGTTTGACCCTCCCAGATCAAGGGCGGAGAGCGAATCGTGGCCCTGAAGACGCCTCATTTGTGCCGAAATGGAATAACCAATGGCTAAAATGCCTCACCTTTTCGACCTCTCCAAAGCGCTCCTGCCGCTGCGGCAGGCGCGGCGGCCGGACGGTTGCGCTAACAGTCCGGCTGGTTGCGCTAACTGGATGGTCGCCTTGGAAATCATCGTGTTAAGCCCTTTGCACCGGGTCGGAAGGCGACCCCGATCAAAGGAGCCGGTCAGATGCAGCATGGACGCGTGAACCCCGAAATGACGCTCGAGGCGCAGGGGGTCTCCGGACTGGGCGAGGTCTATTACAACCTCACCGAGCCGCAGCTGATTCAGGCGGCGATCCGTGCGGGCGAGGGCAAGCTGGGTCAGGGCGGCACGCTTCTGGTGACCACCGGCCAGCACACCGGTCGCAGCCCCAAGGACAAGTTCGTGGTCCGCTCGGCCACCACCGAAGACACGATCTGGTGGGAGAACAACGCCGCGATGGAGCCGACCGCCTTCGCGACGCTCAAGGCCGACATGCTGGCGCATCTGGCGGGCCGCTCGATGCATGTGCAGGACCTCTATGCCGGGGCCGACCCGGCGCATCGCATCGACGTGCGCATGGTGACCGAGCTGGCCTGGCACGGGCTGTTCATCCGCCACCTGCTGCGCCGCCCCGAGCGCGCCGAGCTGGACGGCTTCGTGCCGGAATACACGGTGATCAACGCGCCGAGCTTCCGCGCCGACCCCGAGCGTCATGGCTGCCGGTCCGGCACCGTGATCGCGATCGATCTCGACCAGAAGATGATCCTGATCGGCGGCACCGAATACGCGGGCGAGAACAAGAAGGCGGTGTTCACGCTGCTGAACTACCTGCTGCCCGAGAAGGGCGTGATGCCGATGCACTGCTCGGCCAACCACGCGCCGGGCAACCCGGTCGACACGGCGGTGTTCTTCGGCCTGTCGGGCACCGGCAAGACCACGCTCTCGGCCGATCCGTCGCGCGTGCTGATCGGCGATGACGAGCATGGCTGGTCGGATCGCGGCGTCTTCAACTTCGAGGGCGGCTGCTACGCCAAGACGATCTCGCTCTCGGCCGAGGCCGAGCCCGAGATCTACGCCACCACCCGCAAGTTCGGCACCGTGATCGAGAACATGGTGCATGACGAGGACACGCTGGAGCTCGATTTCGAGGACAGCTCGCTCACCGCGAACATGCGCTGCGCCTATCCGCTGCACTACATCTCCAACGCCTCGGAGAGCGCGCTGGGCGGGCACCCGAAGAACATCGTGATGCTGACCTGCGACGCCTTCGGCGTGCTGCCGCCGATCGCGCGGCTGACCCCGGCGCAGGCGATGTACCACTTCCTGTCGGGCTTCACCTCGAAGGTGGCCGGCACCGAGCGCGGCGTGACCGAGCCCGAGCCTACCTTCTCGACCTGCTTCGGTGCGCCCTTCATGCCGCGCCGTCCCGAGGAATACGGCAAGCTGCTGCAGCAGAAGATCGGCAATCACGGCGCCACCTGCTGGCTCGTCAACACCGGATGGACCGGCGGCGCCTACGGCACCGGCCGCCGCATGCCGATCGCCGCGACGCGGGCGCTGCTCGCCGCGGCGCTCGATGGCACGCTGGCCGAGGGGGCGTTCCGCAAGGACGTGAATTTCGGCTTCGACGTGCCGGTCTCGGTCGAGGGCGTCGACGACGCGCTGCTCGATCCGCGCGGCACCTGGGCCGACCCTGCCGCCTATGACGCGCAGGCCGCGAAGCTGGCGCAGATGTTCGCCGACAACTTCGCGCAATACGTGCCGCATATCGACGAGGACGTGCGCGCCGCCGCCATCGGCTGAGGCCTGCGCACCCGTTCCGCGGGGGAGGGGAGGCCCCCGCGGAACGCTTGACAGCCGGGCGCCATGGCCGCCCTATCGGGCGGCTGACGCGCCCCCGGAGACCCGCCATGACCAAGCCGTTTCTCGCCCTCATCGGCGCGGCGCTTCTCGCCGCCCCGCTTCTTGCCCAGGAGGCGGAGAGGTCCGAGGCCGACACGACCGAATCGCAGGTGTCCGAGCCGCCCGGGAGCGCCGAGCCGGACGCGGCCGCCGCGCCCGGGATCGATCTTTCCACGCTGATGATCACCGCGCCTTGGCCGCGCCCGCTGCCGCTCTCGGACGGGCGCGCCGGGCTCTCGGACCGGGTCTCCTTCGAGGTCGAGGGCACGCCGGTCTACGGCACTCTGGCGCTCCCGCCCGACGGCCCCGCGCCCACGGTGCTGCTGCTGCACGGCTTTACCGGTGACCGCGACGAGCTCGACATCGCGGGGGTGGAGGAGGGCGTGTTCCGCCGCACCGCCCGGCTTCTGGCCGAGGCGGGCTATGCCAGCCTGCGCATCGATTTCCGCGGCTCCGGCGAAAGCGTCGAGGGCTTCGATTTCGCCGATACCACCTTCGAAAGCCAGATCGCCGATGCGCGGGCGGCGCTCGACTGGCTCGGGAGCGAGGACCGCGCCGGTGGCCCGCTCTACCTGATCGGCTGGAGCCAGGGGGGGCTGGTCGCTGCCTCGCTCGCCGGGCGCGGCGCGCCGGTCGAGGCGGTGGCGCTCTGGGCCGCGGTGGCCGATCCGCAGATCACCTTCGCCACGCTGTTCGGCCCCGAGACGCTGGCCGAGGGCGTGCTGTCGGAGAAGCCGACCGAGCTGACCCTGCCCTGGGGCGCGGAGATCACGCTGGGCCAGCCCTTCTTCGAAGGCGTCATCGCCGCCGACCCGGTGGCCGAGATCGCGGGCTATGACGGGCCGCTCTTCGTGGCGCAGGGCACCGAGGACGCGACCGTTGACCCGGCACAGGCCGAGATGCTGCTCTCCGCGCATGAGGGGCGCGAGGAGCTGTGGCTCAGGGAAATGGACCACGCCTTCGACGCCTTCGAGGGGCCGGAGCGGCTCGACGAGATGGTCGCGGCCACCGTGGCCTTCTTCGACATGCTGGGCGCGCCCTAGCGGATCGGCAGCATCAGCGCATCGGACAGCGCGCAATCGCGGATCACGTCGGCGCCGCAATCGCGCGGTTCGAGATCGCGGGTCAGGCAGATCCGCACCTCCTGCACCATCCCGTCGCGGCAGGTCACGGTGAGCCCGTCGGCGGTGAGTTCCGGGTTGTCGCGCAGGAACGCCTCCTCGACCAGGCTGGCGGGCAGGGTGATCTCGCGCTCCAGCCGTCGGAACTCCTCGGGACGCGCCACGCGCTCATAGGCCGCGCGGGCGGTCTCGAAATAGGCGTCCGGCGACAGTCCCGAGCAGGTGCCGTGCTTCTTCCACTGGTGCCAGGCCGAGCCGCCGCTGCCCATGATGTCGGCCATCGCACCGGTACGAGCGCGCGAGGGCGGCGCTTGGGGCGTGGCGCAGTAATCGGGCCAGCCGGTCTCGTATTGCGGCCAGAGCCCGTGCAGCACCCAGCCATGGTCGCGGCTCGCCTCGCATTGCTCGGAGCCGCGCGCCTCTCCCTCGCGGGCGCACCAGCCGGGCGACCAGCTCAGCGCCAGCACGTAGTAGTCGAATTCGCCCGCCGTCTCGGCCCGCAGGGGCGAGGCGAGAAGCGCCAGCGCCGCGAAGGCTCTTGCCGCAAAGGTCATTTATGTCTTTCCTCCAGCCGGTGTGATCCCTATATAGCGCGATGAGTTCCCCGAAAATGGAAACCAAGGATCGCCATGGCGGTCCGCCCCAGGCCGGGGCCGGGGGAAGACGTGTTTTTCGAAAGGGTGTTCACATGGCTGACAAACCGCTCATGGCCAAGGCCACCGCCGTCTGGCTGGTGGACAACACGACGATCAGCTTCAAGCAGATCGGCGATTTCTGCGGGCTGCACGAGCTCGAGGTGCAGGGCATCGCCGACGGCGACGTGGCCGCGGGCGTGAAGGGCTTCGACCCGGTCGCCAACAACCAGCTGACGCAGGACGAGATCGAGAAGGCGGAGAAGAACCCGCTGCACAAGCTGAAGCTCAAGTTCAACGCCTCCGCCGTCGGCGAGGAGAAGCGCCGGGGCCCGCGCTACACGCCGCTGTCCAAGCGTCAGGACCGGCCCGCCTCGATCCTGTGGCTGGTCAAGTTCCACCCCGAGCTGTCGGATGGTCAGATCTCCAAGCTGGTCGGCACCACCAAGCCGACGATCCAGGCGATCCGCGAGCGCACCCACTGGAACATCGGCAACATCGACCCGATCGACCCGGTGGCGCTGGGGCTGTGCCGCCAGTCCGAGCTCGATGCCGCCGTGCAGCAGGCCAATGCCAAGCGCCTTCGCGACGGATCGGCGATGAGCGACGACGAGCGCCGCAAGCTGGTCTCGACCGAGCAGAGCCTCGGCATGTCGCCCGAGCCCAAGATGCCCTCCTCGATCTCGGGGCTGGAAAGCTTCACCCTGTCGGAGAGCAACGACGCCGAAGAGGAGGAGGCCGAGGAGCCGCAGGACGAGCGCGACGTCTCGGATGCCGACAGCTTCTTCAACCTGCCCAAGGGCGGCGACGAGGACGAAGACGAGGACAAGTAAGTTCTTGGCTGCGCCGGGCCCCTCGCGGGCGCCCGGCGCGGGCGGCTCAGGCTGCCACCCGGCCGTCGGGATCGGGAAAGACCCTGTCGTAGCACCAGGTGAAGACGAAGGTGTAGACGAGGTAGAACAGCGCGAAGCTGAGCTGCACCACGAAGGATTCCACGTAGCCCAGCCCCAGCCACCACGAGAAGATCGGCAGCAGGATCAGCAGCAGCCCCAGCTCGAAGGCGGTGGCATGCAGCGCCCGGAGCGGCATCGTCTTGGTGGTGGTGCCACGCCAGTGCTTCAGCGCGTGGTCGAAGGCGAAGTTGAACGCGTAGTTCCAGCAGGTCGCCACCAGCGACGAGATCACGCTGATCGCGCCGATGTCGAACAGCGGAAAACCGTAGAGCCACGATCCGAACGGCGTGACCAGCGCCAGCCCGAGAAGCTCGAAGCTGACGGCCTGCCGGATGCGGTCGGATTTGGTGCGCATGAGATCTCCGCTCTTGCCGTGTCCGTCGGGTCGTCCCGATCTTTCAGGCCCCGGACGGGGCGGAGGTCGTCCTCGCTCGCTACAGGAAATATGTTGCGGCGCCGTTGCGCCGCAAGGGGGCGCGGTTCGGTTACAGGCTGCGCCGTGCCCTCAATGCCGCGCTGATCGTGCCGTCATCGAGATAATCCAGCTCGCCGCCCACCGGCACGCCCTGCGCCAGCGAGGTCACCGAAACGTCCGGTAGCTGGTCGGCGATGTAATGCGCCGTGGTCTGGCCGTCGATCGTGGCGCCGAGCGCGAGGATCACCTCGGACACCGCCTCGGCGCGCACCCGGTCCATGAGACGCGGAATGCGCAGCTCCTCGGGGCCGACGGCGTCGAGCGCCGAGAGCGTGCCGCCGAGCACGTGGTAGCGGCCCTTGAACACGCCCGAGCGTTCCATGGCCCAGAGATCGGCCACGTCCTCGACCACGCAGATCTGCCCCGTCGCCCGGCGCTCGTCGGCGCAGATGCCGCAGATGTCGCCGGTGCCGACATTGCCGCAATTGAGGCATTCGCGCGCGGTGGCGCCGACCTCGGTCATCGCCTCGGCCAAGGGCGCGAGCAGCGTGCCGCGCTTCTTGACGAGATGCAGCACCGCGCGCCGCGCCGAGCGGGGCCCGAGCCCCGGCAGGCGCGACATCAGCTCGATCAGCCGGTCGATGGCCTCGCGATCCTCGCTCATGCCACGGCCCCTCGCGGGGCGGCAGGGCGGTGCCGGGTATTTGCAGGGTGACGGAGCAGGGCGGGCCTCAGAACGGCAGGTTCATGCCCGCGGGCAGGCCGAGCTCTTCCTGGATCTTCTTCATCTCCTGCTGCGCCCGCTCGGTGGCGCGCGACTGCGCGTCCTTGATCGCGGCGAGGATCAGGTCCTCGACCACCTCCTTTTCGGAGGCCACGAAGATCGACGGGTCGATGTCGAGCCCGGTGAGCTCGCCCTTGGCGGTCGCCGTCGCCTTCACCAGCCCCGCGCCGCTTTCGCCGGTCACGGTGATGGTCTCCAGATCCTCCTGGATCTTGGCCATCTTGCCCTGCATCTCCTGCGCGGCCTTCATCATCTTGGACATGTCGCCCAGGCCGCCGAGCCCCTTGAACATCGCTGATCTCCTCGAATGCGTTCGCCCAGAGATACGGTCGAGGCCGCCCCGTCACAAGGGCGGCACCGCGAAAGCCGTCACTCTTCCTCGAACGGGTCCCACTCGTCCTCGACCTCGGCGAGCGCCTCCTCGGCGGCGTGCTGGCTGCGCTCGGCCTCGGTACGGATCTCGGTGATCCTCGCCTTGGGGAAGGCCGCGAAGACGGCGCGCACCAGCGGGTGCGCCTCGGCCTCCTGTCGGAGCGCCAGCGCCGCCGCGTCGCGGGTCTCGGCGATGGTGGGCTGGCCGCCCTCGTTGGCGACGCTGATCGCCCAGCGCGCGCCGGTCCAGGCCTGCAGCTTCTGGCCCAGCCGCTGCGCCATGTCGGCGCGCGCGTCCGGGGTCGGTTCGAACTCGATCCGGCCGGGGCTGTAGCGCACCAGCCTCAGCGTGGTCTCGACCTCGATCAACATATGCACGTCGCGATGCGTACGGATGAGCTCGACCACGTCCTCGAAGCGGGCATAGCGCGCCAGCGCGTTTTCCGTGGCGACCGCCAGCGCGGGCTGCGCCGCGCCGCGCGCCGAGGGTCCCGACGGGCCGGCATGGGTGGGCGCGGGGGTGCCGCGCGCCTGGACCTGGCCGCCCTGCGCGGGTCGGGCACCGCCGCCATTGCCGCCACCGGGAGGCGGCGGCGGGACGGGGGTGTCCTGCAGCTTGCGCACGAGTTCCTCGGGGCTTGGCAGATCGGCCACGTGGGTCAGGCGGATCACCGCCATCTCGGCCGCCATCATCGCGTTGGGGGCGTGCGCCACCTCTTCGAGCGCCTTTAGCAGCATCTGCCACAGCCGGGTCAGCACCCGCATCGGCAGCGCCTCGGCCATCTGCGCGCCGCGCGCCCGCTCATCCGGGCCGACGGTGGGGTCGTCGGCGGCCTCGGGCGTGATCTTGATGACCGAGACCCAGTGCGCGATCTCGGCCAGATCGCGCAGCACCGCCATCGGGTCGGCGCCCTCGGCGTATTGCGCCGAAAGCTCGGTCAGCGCCGCCGCCGCCTCGCCCTTGAGGATCATGTCGAACAGGTCGAGCACCCGGCCGCGATCGGCGAGGCCGAGCATGGCACGGATCTGCTCCGCAGTGGTTTCGCCCGCGCCATGGCTGATCGCCTGATCCAGTAGCGAGGTCGCGTCGCGCGCCGAGCCTTCGGCGGCGCGGGTGATCAGCGCCAGCGCGTCATCGGCGATCTGCGCGCCCTCGGCATCGGCGATGCGGCGCAGCATCCCGATCATCACCTCGGGCTCGATCCGGCGCAGGTCGAAGCGTTGGCAGCGCGACAGCACCGTCACCGGCACCTTGCGGATCTCGGTGGTGGCGAAGATGAACTTCACATGAGCCGGCGGCTCCTCCAGCGTCTTGAGGAGCGCGTTGAACGCCCCCGTCGACAGCATGTGAACCTCGTCGATGATGTAGACCTTGTAGCGCGCCGAGGCCGCCCTGTAATGCACGCTGTCGATGATTTCGCGGATGTTGGCGACACCGGTGTTCGAGGCCGCGTCCATCTCCATCACGTCGACATGGCGGCCCTCCATGATCGCCACGCAATGCTCGCACTGCCCGCAGGGCTCGGTGGTCGGGCCGCCATCGCCATCGGGGCCGATGCAGTTCATGCCCTTGGCGATGATCCGCGCGGTGGTGGTTTTCCCGGTGCCGCGGATGCCCGTCATGATGAAGGCCTGCGCGATGCGGTTCGCGGCGAAGGCGTTCTTGAGCGTGCGCACCATCGCGTCCTGCCCCACCAGGTCGGCGAAGGTCTCGGGCCGGTATTTCCGGGCGAGGACCTGATAGGCGGGGGCGTCGGACATGCGTGGGACTCCGGTCGAGGGGACCGGGCCAAACTAGGGCTTGGCGCCGCCGAGGTCCACCTCGCGGGATCTCACAACAGCCACAGGATCGCGCCCGTGGCCAATCCGCCGAAGGACAGCAGCAGCGCGAGGATCAGCATGCGCCGGACGCTCTGCGCCTCGGCGTCGTGGCTGGAGATGCGCGCCTGCGCCTTGCGCGCCTCATGCGCCGAGGCGGCGAAGATCAGCAGCGCGCCGAGGATGAAGATCGTGGCCACGGCCTTGGCCATCCAGGTCGGGTCGAACTCGCCGAACACCGCCTTGAGGCCGATCGCCACGGCCAGCGCCGCCATGCCGGTGCGCATCCAGCCCGCGAAGGTCCGCTCATTGGCCAGAAGCGTCCGGTCCTCGGCCCAATCGGTGCGGCGTTCGGCCCATTCGGTCTTGGGGTCGGTTTCGCGATCGCCTTCGGTCTCGTCCATGCGTCCTCCCTGACCGGGCCATCAGGCCCGGCAGGAGCGGAGGCGTCAACCGCCCTTGCGGCGGCGCGCCCCGCGCTGGATCGTCTTGATCCTCTTGGTGAAGGACTTGCCCCGCGCGCGGCCCTCGGCGAGGGTTTCGCTGTTGTGCCGGTCCTCGGCCTCCAGCTTGCGCCAGCGCGCGAGACGGTCGGGGTCGAGGTCGCCCGCATCGAGCGCGGCGCGCACCGCGCAGCCCGGCTCGGTGTCGTGCGCGCAGTCGCTGAACCGGCACTCGCTCACCAGCGCGGTCACGTCGTCGAACAGCTCCTCGATTCCCTCGGCGGTATCGGTGAGCTGCAGCTCGCGCATGCCGGGCGTGTCGATCAGCCAGCCACCGGCGCGGCAGCGCCGAAGCGCCCGGTAGGTGGTGGTGTGACGCCCCTTGGCGTCGTCCTCGCGGATGCCCGCCGTGGCCTCGGCCCCGCCGGTGAGCGCGTTCTGCAGCGTCGTCTTGCCGACGCCCGAGGAGCCGACGAGAGCGAGCGTCTGGCCCGGCCCGCACCAAGGCTCCAGCCGCGCCGCGTCCTCGAGATCGCGCGCGTTGAGCGCCAGCGCCACGACCAGCGGCGAGATCGCGCGGGCCTGCGCGAGATAGGGTTCGGGGTCCTCCACCATGTCGGATTTGGTGAGGATCACCAGCGGCAGGCAGTCGCCCGCCATGGCCAGCGCCACGTAGCGTTCCAGCCGCGCCGGGTTGAAGTCGTCATTGCAGCTGGTGACGATGCCGAGGCTGTCGACATTGGCGGCGACCAGCTGGCGCGAGACGGTATGACCGGCGGCCTTGCGGGCGATCTGGCTGCGCGGCGCGAGCCGCATCCGCGCCTGCCCGTCGCGCATGCCGACCCAGTCGCCGACGGCGAAGGAGCCGGCACCGGAGGGCGCGCCGATCTTCACCGGGCCCTCCGGGGTGAGCGCCACGAGGATCGTGCGATGGATTTCGGCGATGCGCGCGGGGGCGTCGCCCTCTTCGAGCTGGCGCGCGAAATGGTCCGACCAGCCGAGGTCGGAAAGCGTGAGGTCTGTCAATGGATTGGTCCCGTCACGAAAGAACATGGGCCCGCCGGAGCGGGCAGCTTCGCGTCGGGCGAGGGGCGGCTCAGGCGGCCCCGGCCCGGAGGGCGATCACAATCTCCATGATGTCCTCCGTCATTCGGGTGGGGGGTCGAATGGGTGAGAGGCTGGAACACGACCCAAGCGGGGCTCGTTGCGGCTGCTTCCTTCCGGACCTGACCGGGTTGGCGAGGCGCTTGCCCGCGCCAACCTCTCGAGGCCGATATAGGGAAGGGCGGCGCGGGACGCAAGGCCGCCGGGGCGCGTCTCAGACCGGCAGCGGCAGCAGCCCGGCGGCCCGCGCGCCCTCGATCAGGTCACGGGCCAGATGCGTGGCGTGGCGGCCCTCGCTGGCGTTCAGGTCGGGCACCTGCACCACGGTCATGCCCGCGGCATGGCCGGCTTGCGCACCGGTCTCGCTGTCTTCGAAGACGAGGCAGCGGGCGGGGTCGGCGCCAAGGCGGCGCGCCGCCTCGAGATAGGCGTCGGGCGCGGGCTTGGCGTTCTCGATGTCCTCCACCGTGACGATGGTCTCGACATGGGCATCGAGCCCGGCGGCGCGGATCTTGGCCAGCCCCGGCGCGCGGCGCGACGAGGTGGCGATCGCCATCGGCAGGCCGAGCCCGGCGATCGCCGCGATCAGCGCCTCGGCACCGGTCTTGAGCGACAGCCCCGGCGCGAGGCGCGCCTCGACCCGCGCGTCCCAGTCGGCATAGAAGCGCGCCGCGTCGAGCGGCTTGCCGGTATGTTCGCGGATCAGCTCCACCCGGCGGTCGTCATGCACCCCCGCGAGGCTTTCGAAGAAGTCGGGGCCGATCTCGATGCCCTGCGCGGCCAGAGCGGGCAGCGCCTCGGCGTTGCACAGGGTTTCGGTGTCGACCAGCGTGCCGTCGAGGTCGAAGATCACGGCATCATAGCTGCGGGGCATCGGGGGCATCCTTGTCTCGGCGGGCCCGCCATAGCCAAGCGGGAGCGCGGAGTCGATGGGTCCGGATCGCCGGTTCCGGGCGTGGCGGGCGGCCCGACGAGAGAGGCCGGGCGGAGCGGGTCGCGCGCCATGCGATCCGGTGGCTCTTTTCTGCCGCGCCATGCAGGCCGGTTCGTCGCGACCGGCGCTCGGCCGGGCCTCGGTCATGTCGCGACGGTTGCATTTCCGGGGCTGGTTCCGCCCCCGCCCGGCTTTACATGGCGGCGGCGTCGCGCATCCTGCGCGATGCTGCCGCATCATTTCACGAAGGAGCACGCCGAATGGGGCTTTTGGACAGGATCACCTTCGGCGGTGGCGGGCTCGATCGCGCCGCGGCGCTGCGCATCGATTCGGACGGGTGCGCCGCGTTGGCGGCCCGCCCCGGGGCGCGGGTGCTGCCGCTGTGGCGCGGCCGTGTGCTGCTCGCGGCGGACCGGCTGGCGGGGCTGCCTTTCGATCACGAGGCACTGGCCGATGGTGGGGCCGATGACGGGGCAGACGCGGCGGCGGAAACGGTGCTGCTCGGCCGCGACGCGGCGGGGGAGGGGATCTGGGCGCGACGCCTGCCGGACTGGCCGGGCGCGCCCGAAACGGTGGCCCCGGAGGAGGAGGTCGCGCATCCGGCGATCGAGGGGGCCGTCTTCGCCGAGCTTCGGGGTCGCATGGCGACGCTCGACGCGCGCGATGCCGAGCTGGCGGCAATGGGCCGGGCGGTGCTGAACTGGCATGCCTCGCACCGGTTCTGCGCGGCCTGCGGAGCCCGCAGCCGGGTGTCGCAGGCGGGCTGGCGCCGCGACTGCCCCGCCTGCGACACGCCGCATTTCCCGCGCACCGACCCGGTGGTGATCATGCTGGTGACGCATGGCGACGCGGTGCTTCTGGGCCGGGCGCCCGGCTGGCCCGAACGGATGTATTCGGTGCTGGCGGGCTTCGTCGAGCCGGGCGAGACCGCCGAGGCGGCGGTGCGCCGCGAGGTGGCCGAGGAGGTTGGCGTGTCGGTGGGGCATGTCGGCTACGTGGCCAGCCAGCCCTGGCCCTTTCCGGCGTCGCTGATGCTGGGGTTTCACGCCCGTGTCGAGGGGGCGGAGCGTCCCGTGCTGCGCCCCGATCCCGCCGAGATCGCCGCCGCCCAATGGGTGTCGCGGCAACGGCTGGCGCGGATCTTCGCGCAGGAGGATGCCGAGATCCGCGCGCCGCTCAGGGGCGCGATCGCGCGGCATCTGATGTGGAACTGGCTTGCGGGCCGGATGGATTGACGCGAGAAATGGGCCAACAGGGGCGATCTGGCGTCCCGTGAGACCAAGCGAGGCACAGGCATGGAACTCTCGTCGCAACAGCGGGTCGCGGCCCCACGCGATTTCGTCTTCGCGCAGGCCAGCGACTTCACCGCCTTCGAACGGCAGGCGCTCCGGCGCGGCATCGAGGTCGAGAGCCGGGGTGGCCCCGAGGCGCTGGGCCGCGGCTGGAGCGCATCGGTGCCGGTGATGGGGCGCGAGCGCGAGATCGCGGCCGAGATCGTGGGCTATGCCGCGCCCGAGGATTACACGGTGCGCGGCGAAAGCTCGGGTGTCGAGATCCTGGTGCGGGTCGAGACCCTGCCGGAGGAAGAGCTCGGCCACAGCCGGCTCGGCCTGTCGGTGACGCTGGCGCCGCGCTCGATGCCCGGGCGGCTGGTGCTGCAATCGCTGAAGCTGGCGCGCGGATCGCTCGAGACCCGCCTCGCGGGGCGGCTCGAGGGCTATGCGCGCGAGATCGAGGCGCGCTGGGCCCGGCGCGCCGGCTGAAGGCTCAGCCGCGCGGCGCCGGTTCGTGCCGGCGTGGCGCCGCCGGGAACACGCCCATCAGCTTGATGCTGTCGGTGAAGTAATCCAGCTCGTCGAAGGCGAGCTGGACGTTGCGGTCGTCGGGGTGGCCCTCGATCTCGGCATAGAACTGGGTCGCGGTGAACTGGCCGCCGACCATGTAGCTCTCGAGCTTGGTCATGTTGACGCCGTTGGTCGCGAAGCCGCCCATCGCCTTGTAGAGCGCGGCCGGGATGTTGCGCACCCGGAACACGAAGCTGGTCATCATCCCCGCCTTGCCGCGCCGCTTCAGGTCGGGCTCGCGCGCCATCACGAGAAAGCGGGTGGTGTTGCGCTCGTGATCCTCGATGTGGCGCGCCAGCACGTCGAGACCGTAGATCTCGGCCGCGATCTCCGAGGCCAGCGCGGCGTGGCGCGGGTCGTTCAACTCGGCGATGGCGCGGGCGGACCCGGCGGTGTCGGCACCGGTATGCGGCGTGATCGAATGCTCGCGCAGGAAGCCCCGGCACTGGCCCAGAAGCACGGTGTGGCTGGTCGCGGTCTCGACCTGGGCCAGCCGCGCGCCCTTCACGCCGAGCAGGTTGATATGCACCCGCACGAAGGCCTCGTCGACGATGTGCAGCCCGCTTTCGGGCAGCAGGTGGTGCACGTCGGCGACCCGGCCATAGGTCGAGTTCTCGACCGCGATCATGCCCAGATCGGCGGTGCCCTTGCGCACCGCCTCGATCGCGTCCTCGAAGGTCGTACAGGGCAGGGGCTCCATGTTCGGCCGCGCCTCGGCGCAGGCCTGATGCCCGTAGGCCCCGAGCTCTCCCTGGAATGCGATGCGACCGGCCATGGTGGATCCTCCCCTCAACAGGCGTCCCCATAAGGGCAATTCGTCGCGGGACTACACCTTGCAACCGCGCGCGGGAAGCGGATACATACCCGCGAAACGCCGAACGGAATGGAACGCGACATGTTCGACACGATGACCCTGACCAAGGTCGTTGGCGGCCTCTGCGGCACGCTGCTGGTCTTCCTCCTTGGTGGCTGGGCCGCCGACATCATCTATGGTGGCGGCCATGGCGGTGGTCATGGCGAGGTCGAGCAGGCCTATTCGATCCCGGTCGAGGAGAGCGGGGATGGCGGCGCCGCCGAAGAAGAGGCCGTGCCCTTCGAAGAGATCTACGCCTCGGCCGATGCCGCCGCCGGCGAAGGCGTCTGGCGCAACTGCCGCTCCTGCCACGCGCTGGAGGACGGCGTGAACGGCACCGGCCCGTCGCTGCACGCCGTGGTCGGCCGCGAGGTCGGCGCCTATCCGGGCTATGACTACTCGGGCGCGCTCAAGGCGGTGGCCGATGTCTGGTCGCCCGAGAACCTCGACGGCTTCCTCGCCAACCCGCGCGACTACGCGCCGGGCACCAAGATGACCTATAACGGCCTCAAGGACGCCGAGGACCGCGCCAATCTGATCGCCTATCTGGCGACGATCGGCAGCTGATCCCGCGCGCAGCCGAGGATTGCAGGGCCGTCCCGGGAGGGGCGGCCCTTTTCGCATGGCCGAATTCGCCGCGCGACGTGGCGGACACGTGCCGCTCACGCATTCTCGCCTTGAACGTCAGGCGCTTGCGCCGCTAGCCTCGCCCGCAGGCCATCCCCTCGCGAGGAGTGCAAGATGCAAGCGACCCGTCATCCCGCCCGCGCCAGCCGCGCCGCTCTTCGCCCGCTGAGCGAGACGCCCTCGTGGATTGCCGGCTCGGCGCTCGTGCTCGCCGCCATGCTCGCGGCCGCGCCGGCCTTGGCACAGGAGGGGGCGCAGCAGGGGGCGCAGGCCACGTCGCCCGACACGGTCGCGGCGGCCGGCGACGAGACCGTCATCGAGAGCCATGGCTACACCAATTTCGGAGAGCTGAAATACGGCCCCGACATCGCGCATCTCGACTACGTCAACCCCGACGCGCCGAAGGGCGGCGAGATCAGCCAGTGGGCGCAGGGCAGCTTCGACAGCTTCAACCAGTATTCGCGGCAGGGCGTGGCCGCGGCGCTGAACACCCTGCCGCATGAGCGGATCATGACCTCGGTGGCCGATGATGCCTACGGGCTCTACTGCTATCTCTGCACGACGCTGGAATACCCCGCGAGCCGCGACTGGGTGATCTTCAACCTGCGCGACGACGTGACCTTTGCCGACGGCACGCCGATGACCGCCGAGGATCTGAAGTTCACCAACCAGCTGTTCCTCGAACAGGGCATCGCCGAGTATCGCGCGGTGGTGCAGAACTTCCTCGAGAGCGTCGAGGTGCTCGATCCCTACCGCATCAAGTTCACCTTCACCGACGAGGCGCCGCGCCGCGACGTCATCGGATTCGCCGGCTCCACGCTCGCCTTCTCCAAGGCCTGGTTCGAAGAGACCGGCGCACGGATCGACGAAAGCCAGCGCGAGCCGTTCCTCGGTACCGGCCCCTACGAGCTCAAGGACTTCGACATCAACCGGCGCATCATCTACGGCCGGAACGAGAACTTCTGGGGCGCCGATCACCCGCTCAATATCGGCCGCAACAACTTCGACACGATCCGGATCGAGTATTTCGCCGACAGCGCGGCGGCCTTCGAGGGATTCAAGTCGGGCGAATACACCTTCCGGGTCGAGAACTCGTCCAAGGACTGGGCCACGGGCTATGACTTTCCGGCGATCCAGAAGGGCTGGGTCGTGACGGAGGAGATCCCCGACGGCACCATCGCCGGCGCGCAGGCCTTCATCTTCAACCTCGACGACCCGAAATGGCAGGACCCGCGGGTGCGCGAGGCGATCGGGATGATGTTCAATTTCGAATGGTCGAACGAATCCCTGTTCTACGGCCTCTATGAGCGGGTCGAATCGTTCTGGGAGAACTCCGAACTCGAAGCCACGGGCACGCCGTCGGAGGCCGAGCGCGCGCTTCTGGAGCCGCTGGTCGAGGAGGGGCTCCTGCCCGAGACCATCCTCACCGAGGAGGCGCGCCGCGCCCCGGTGCTCGACGCCGCCGCCAACACCCCCGACCGCCGCACCTATCGCCGCGCGGGGCAGCTCCTCGAGGAGGCGGGCTGGACCATCGGCGATAACGGCCTGCGCCAGAAGGACGGCGAAGTGCTGGAGTTGGTGTTCCTGCAATACAGCCCGCAATTCGACCGCGTGGTGAACCCGATCATCGAGAATCTCGCGCGGCTCGGCGTGCGCGGCGTGCTGGAGCGGGTCGACACCTCGCAATATGTCGAGCGCACCCGCTCGGGTGATTTCGATCTCGTCAACCACACCTTCTCGATGGGCTTCGAGCCCGGCGTCGGGCTGGAGCAGTGGTACGCCTCGAAGACCGCCGAGGACAGCTCGCGCAACCTGATGCGGCTGCGCAGTCCGGCGGTGGACCGGCTGGTGGCCGAGGTGATCGCGGCGCAATCGCTCGAGGAGCTGACCACCGCGACCCATGCGCTCGACCGGGTGCTGCGCGCCGAGATGTTCTGGGTGCCGCAATGGTACAAGGACGTGCACACCATCGCCTATTTCGACCAGTACCGGCATCCCGAGCCGATGCCGCCCTTCGCGCTGGGCGAGCTGGACTTCTGGTGGTACGACGCCGAGGCCGCAGAAGAACTGCGCGCCGCGGGCGCGCTGCGTTAAGGGAGATCCTCCGACCGCATGGGCGCCTATATCCTCAGACGATTGCTGCTCGTGATCCCGACCCTGCTCGGAATCATGATCATCAACTTCACCCTGGTGCAGTTCGTGCCCGGCGGGCCGATCGAGCAGATCATCGCCCAGATGGAGGGCGGCGGCGACGTGTTCGAGAGCATCGCCGGCGGCGGCGCCGAGGTGAGCCAGGGCGGTGGCGACAGCGACTATATCGGCGCCCGCGGCCTGCCGCCCGAATTCATCGCCGAGCTGGAACGCGAGTTCGGATTCGACAAGCCGCCGCTCGAGCGCTTCCTCACCATGATGTGGAACTACATGCGCTTCGATTTCGGGGAGAGCTATTTCCGCTCGATCTCGGTGATCGACCTAGTGCTGGAGAAGATGCCGGTCTCGATCACTCTGGGCCTGTGGTCGACGCTGCTGGCCTATGTGATCTCGATCCCGCTGGGTATCCGCAAGGCGGTGCGCGACGGCTCCTCCTTCGACACCTGGACCTCCGGCGCGATCATCGTCGGCTACGCGATCCCGGGTTTTCTGTTCGCGATCCTGCTGATCGTGCTCTTCGCCGGCGGCTCCTACTGGCGGATCTTCCCGCTCAGGGGGCTGACCTCGGACAACTGGGAGAGCCTGTCGCTGATCGGCAAGGTGCTCGACTATTTCTGGCACATCGCGCTGCCGGTGCTCGCCTCGACCATCTCGGCCTTCGCGACGCTGACGCTGCTGACCAAGAATTCCTTCCTCGACGAGATCAAGAAGCAGTACGTGATGACGGCGCGGGCCAAGGGCCTCAGCGAGCGCAAGGTTCTCTACGGCCACGTGTTCCGCAACGCCATGCTGATCGTGATCTCGGGCTTCCCGGCGCTGTTCATCGGCGTGTTCTTCGGCGGCTCGCTGATCATCGAGACGCTGTTTTCGCTCGACGGGCTCGGACGCCTGGGCTTCGAGGCGGCTGTGGCGCGCGACTACCCGGTGGTGTTCGGCACGCTGTTTGCGTTTTCGCTTTTGGGGCTGATCGTCGGCATCATCACCGACCTCACATATGTGCTGATCGATCCGCGCATCGACTTCGAACGGAGAGGCTGAATGGCGCTGTCGCCGCTCAACGCGCGCCGCTGGCGCAATTTCAAGCGCAATCGCCGGGCGCTGTGGTCGCTGATCATCTTCTCGGTGCTGTTCGGGCTGAGCCTCTTCGCCGAGCTTCTGGCCAACGACAAGCCGCTCCTCGTAAGCTATCGCGGCGAACTCAGGAGCCCGATCCTGAGCTTTTATTCCGAGCAGGATTTCGGTGGCGATTTCCCGACCGAGGCGGCCTATTCGGACCCCGAGGTGCAATGCCTCATCGTCACCGGCGGGCTGACCGACTGCTTCTACGAGCCGACGGCGATCATGGCCGCGGCGGAGGCGGGCGAGGCGCTGCCGCTCGAGGAGAGCGACCCGGCCGATTATGCGGAGGGCTGGATGGTCTGGCCGCCGATTCCCTATTCCTACGACACCATCGTCGACGTGCCGGGCGTCGCCCCCGCGCCGCCCAGCGAGACCAACTGGCTCGGTACCGACGACACCAAGCGCGACGTGGTGGCCCGGGTGATCTACGGCTTCCGGCTTTCGGTGGTCTTCGCGATCATCGTGACGCTGGCCTCGTCGCTGATCGGCATCGTCGCCGGCGCGGTGCAGGGCTATTTCGGCGGCTGGACCGACCTGATCTTCCAGCGGATCATCGAGATCTGGACCGGTACGCCCTCGCTCTACGTGATCATCATCGTCTTCGCGATACTGGGACGAAGTTTCTGGCTCCTGGTATTCCTCACCGTGCTGTTTGGCTGGCCCGCGCTGGTCGGTGTGGTCCGGGCCGAGTTCCTGCGCGCCCGCAATTTCGAATACATCCGCGCCGCCCGGGCGCTGGGCGTCTCGGACAGCAAGATCATGTTCCGCCACATGCTGCCCAACGCCATGGTGGCCACGGTCACGATGCTGCCCTTCCTCGTCACCGGCGCCATCGGCACGCTGGCCGCGCTCGATTTCCTCGGCTTCGGCCTGCCGTCCTCGGCGCCCTCGCTCGGTGAGCTGACGCTTCAGGCCAAGCAGAACCTGCAGGCGCCGTGGCTCGGCTTCACCGCCTTCTTCACCTTCGCGATCATGCTGTCGCTCTTGGTGTTCATCTTCGAGGGCGTGCGCGATGCCTTCGACCCGAGGAAAACCTTCGCATGAGTGACACGATCCTCGACGTCCGGGACCTGCGCGTGAACTTCCGGCAGGACGGGGCGCTGATCCCCGCGGTGCGCGGCGTCTCCTTCCATGTGCGGCGCGGCGAGACCGTGGCGCTGGTCGGCGAGAGCGGATCGGGCAAGTCGGTCACCGCGCTTTCGACCGTCCAGCTCTTGGGCGAGACGGCGCAGGTCTCGGGCTCCGTGAACTACGAGGGCCGCGAGATGGTCGGCGCACCGGAGGCCGAACTGCGCCGGGTGCGCGGCAACGACATCTCCTTCATCTTCCAGGAGCCGATGACCTCGCTCAACCCGCTGCACACGCTGGAGCGGCAGCTCTCGGAATCGATCGAGTTGCATCAGGGGCTGCGCGGCGGTGCGGTGCGCGACCGCATCATCGAGCTGCTGAACCGGGTCGGCATCCGCGACCCCGAAACCCGTCTGGGCGCCTATCCGCACCAGCTTTCGGGCGGGCAGCGGCAGCGGGTGATGATCGCCATGGCGCTCGCCAACAACCCCGACCTGCTGATCGCCGACGAGCCCACCACCGCGCTCGACGTGACGATCCAGGCGCAGATCCTCGAGCTTCTGGCCGAGCTGAAGCGCGATGGCGCCATGTCGATGCTGTTCATCACCCACGATCTCGGCATCGTGCGCCGCATCGCCGACAGGGTCTGCGTGATGAAGGACGGCGAGATCGTCGAGCAGGGGCCGACGGCCGAAATCTTCGCCAGCCCGAAGCATCCCTACACGCGGATGCTGCTCGAGGCCGAATCCTCCGGCCTGCCGGATCCGGTGCCCGCCGATGCGCCGGTGGTGGCCCGGACCGAGAAGCTGAAGATCTGGTTCCCGATCCAGCGCGGCCTGCTGAAGCGGACGGTGGGCCACGTGAAGGCGGTCAACGACGCCACGCTCTCGGTGCGCGCGGGCGAGACCGTCGGCGTGGTGGGCGAGAGCGGCTCGGGCAAGACGACGCTGGCGCTCGCCATAGTGCGGCTGATCGATTCGGAGGGGCGCATCCTGTTCGACGGGCAGGAGATCCAGGGCCTGTCGCAGCGGCGGATGCGACCGCTGCGCTCGGAGATCCAGATCGTGTTCCAGGATCCGTTCGGCTCGCTTTCGCCGCGCATGACCGTCTCGCAGATCATTTCCGAGGGCCTGGGCGTGCACGGGGTCGAGAAGGGCCGCGACCGGCGCGAGATGGTGGGGGAGATCATGACCGAGGTCGGGCTCGACCCCGCTTCGATGGACCGCTACCCGCACGAGTTCTCCGGCGGCCAGCGCCAGCGCATCGCCATCGCCCGCGCACTGATCCTGCGACCGCGGCTGATCGTGCTCGACGAACCGACCAGCGCGCTCGACATGACGGTACAGGTGCAGATCGTCGAGCTGCTGCGCGAATTGCAGCGCAAATACGGGCTGGCCTACATCTTCATCAGCCACGACCTGAAGGTCGTGCGGGCGCTCAGCCACAAGGTGATGGTGATGCGCAACGGCGACGTGGTCGAGGCGGGGGCGGCCGAGGAGATCTTCGATGCGCCGGGCAGCGACTACACGCGCGAACTGATGGCGGCGGCGTTCTGAGCGGCTCCGGCCCGGCCGGGAGGCGCAATCACCGGAAACCGAGTGCCCAAGGCCAGCTGTGGCAACCTTGGCAGCTCAGCGCCCTCCGGCGCTTCGGCTTGGGCTACCGGTAAAGCCGGGCACATACCGGCGGCGTAGCTTCATTGGTACGGCCCATGGGGAGGTGGGGCGACTGAAAAGTGGTGCTCGCCTCCTGAACGAACGCGACGCATGAAGCCGATCCCGAGAATTAGCACGCCTCGATAGCAACAGACGAGACGCCTGGGGCTCGGTACCGGAACGAGAGCGGCAGCGAGTAGGCGCGAGGAGCACCCGATCCCGCCCTACTGCCCACGTTGCCCAGCCCTTGAATGCAAGACGGCGCCGCGTCCCGTGAGGAACGCGGCGCCGATCAGGGACGCCTGAGGGGAGGGACTCAGGACGGCCCGATCATGAAACACATCGCGCCGCGTGCCTGCAGGCGGCGGCAGGCCAGATCGGCGGCCTCGTTGGTGAGGCCCATGAAGTTGGCGTCGAAGCCGCCCGACCGCTGGGTCACCCGGCGCAGCGCGCCATCAAGTGCGCCGGGTTCGTTCAGCGCGGTCTGGATCAGCACCCGCTCGGCGGTGCCGCGGCTGTTGTAGCGGCCGACATTGATGCCCCAGAGGCGGCCGCCGGAGGTCGAGACGCGGGTCACCACCTCGGGCACCGCCTGCATCCGCGACGCGTCGACCGGCGCGATCGCGGCGGCGGTCATGATCATCTCGGTCGGGCGCGGCTCGGGGCTGGTCTCGGGTGCAATGCCGGCCTCGGCAAAGAGTTCGGCAGTCTCGGGAGCCATGTCGCTCAGATCGGTGACCGGGGCCGCCGGAGCCGGGCTGGGGGCAGGGGCCGCCGCGACGGCGACGCGCGCCGGTTCGGCCTCGGGCTGAGCGGCCGCGGCGGGCGCCGAGGAGACCAGAAGCGCGGCGGCGAGCGCATCCTCGATGCCGGTTGCGGTCGCGACCTGCACCGGGGCGGCGGCGCTGCCGGGACGCTGCTGCGGGCGCAGGCTGCGCTTGACCACGCCGCTGACCCGGATCGTGTGCGCGCCGCTGGTGGCGCCGAGCGCCGGGGCGGCGGCGACGAGGCTGGGTGCCGGGGTGGAGGGGGCACCGGGCTGGCTCGCAAAGCCCTTGTCGAGCAGCTTCATCACCTGCGCGTTGCGGTTCGCGGTCGAGGTGCCGCCGAAGACGGTGGCGATGATCCGGCGGTCGCCGCGCTGCGCCGAGGCCACGAGATTGTAGCCCGCGGCGTTGGTGAAGCCGGTCTTGATGCCGTCCGCGCCCTTGTAGGCGTCGAGGAAGCGGCGGTTGGTGTTGTTGACCTGCTTCATGCCGGCATCGGCGGTGCGGCGCGAGAACAGGTTATAATATTGCGGAAAGTCGTAGATCATGTGCCGGCCGAGCACGGTCATGTCGCGCGCCGTCGACAGGTGGCCATTGGCGGTCAGCCCGTGCTGGTTCACGAAGGTCGTGTTGCGCATGCCCATCGCCTGGGCGGTGGCGTTCATGCGCTTGGCAAAGGCCTCTTCGCTGCCGGAGATGGCGAAGCCGATCGCGGTGGCGGCGTCGTTGGCCGACTTCACCGCGGCGGCGCGCAACAGGTAGCGGAACTTGATCTTCTGGCCGGTGCGCAGGCCGAGCTTCGAGGGCGGCTGCGCCGCGGCCTGGGCCGGGACGGTGATCTCGGAATCGAGGCCGATCTCGCCCCGCTGGATCGCCTGGAATGCGATGTAGAGGGTCATCATCTTGGTCAAGGAGGCGGGATGCAGACGTGTATCCGCGTTTTCCTCGTGGATGACGGCCCCGGTCTTGGCGTCCACGACCATCGCCGCGTAGGGCGCAGCGACTGCGCCGGTGGCGATGGTGATACCCGCCATGAGTGTGGTGACTAGAAACAGCCCGGTCCGGGCCGTCCGCAACAGACGACTGCTCACGTGGATTGCCCTTTGTTTTGCCTCGTGGGTGCCGGTTTATGGAGTGGGCACCTCATCATTGTCTCAAAAGGTAACACAAACGTTGCGTCACAAAAAGAGACTAATTTCCAATTGGTTTGCTTGCTAAGTTGAGGCAACACCCTAAGCGGGGCCCGACTCGCCCTATGCGGAAGACGGCCTTTGAAGACAGGCGCATAACGGGCGGGGGTGGCAACGAAGCGTGGCGCGAAAGTCGCAGGCAAGCGCGACGGTGACCTTCTCAGAGACCGATCTGTGCAACCATGGCGGGCAATCCCGCGAGGCTGTCGAGTTGGCGGAATCGCGGATGCGCCAGCGGCGCCTCGGCCTGCTCCAGCTCCCAGGTGGTCTCGAACGGCACATGCACGCCCCAGCCCCCGGCCTCGAGCACCGGGATCACGTCGGATTTGAGCGAATTTCCCACCATCACCGCCCGGTCCGGGATGACGCCGTGCCGCGCGAAGATCGCGGCATAGACCGGCGCGGTCTTGTCCGAGACGATCTCCACCGCCTCGAACATCTCGCCCAGGCCCGACTGCGCCAGCTTGCGCTCCTGGTCGAGCAGGTCGCCCTTGGTGACCAGCATCAGCCGCGCCTCGCCGGCAAGCGCCTGCACCGCCGGCTCGACGCTGGGCAGCAATTCGATCGGATGCGCCAGCATCTCGCGCCCCATCTCCATGATCTCGCCGATGGCGCTGGCGGGCACGCGCGCCGCGCTGACCTCGATCGCGGTCTCGATCATCGACAGCACGAATCCCTTCACCCCGAAGCCGTAGCGCCCGAGATTGCGCCTCTCCGCCGCGAGCAGCCGCTCGCGCAGGTGATCCTCGCCGGCGTGATCGCGCAGCAACTCGACGAAACGCGACTGGGTGGAGCGGAAGAAGCGCTCGTTGTGCCAAAGCGTGTCATCGGCGTCGAAGGCGATGGTCCAGCGATCCGGCATTTGCGGTACACTCCGAGGCGAGGCCGGGCTTTTCACCACGGCCGGGGCGCTTATATAACGGAGCCAGAGCGAGAATGGCAACGAGACGCGGGACCCATGCCGAGATGGCCGGAGAGCGGATGAGGATGCAGGACGCGAGGATCGTGATGGCGGGACGCGACGACGGAGAGGATGATGGCCTCACCGGCGTGAAGGTCGAGACACGCCCCAAGACCAAGCGGCCGCCGCTCTACAAGGTGCTGATTCTCAACGACGACTACACGCCGATGGAATTCGTCGTGCATGTGCTCGAGCGGTTCTTCGGGCTGAGCCACGCGCAGGCCTTCGAGATCATGCTCACCGTGCACAAGAAGGGGCTCGCCGTGGTCGGCGTGTTCTCCTACGAGATCGCGGAAACCAAGGTGGCGCAGGTGATGGATTTCGCGCAGCGTCACCAGCACCCGTTGCAATGCACGATGGAAAGGGAATAGGGGCCCCGATGCCCCAGTCCTTCCCCCTGTCCCCGGAGTGCCCATGGCCGATCCCCGCCTGACCACCGCGATCGAGAGCGGCGCCCTCGTTCTGCCCGAGGGCGAGATCGTCGCGCTGCGCCCCGCCGCCGGCACCGATCTCTCGGCGCTGCCCAAGGACCGCACCCGCATCGCGCATGGCTTCCGCCCGGACATCGACGCCTGGGAGGCGCAGGGCTGGACCGTGGCCGAGCCCGCCCCCGCCGCCGTCGCCGTGGTCTTCGTGCCGCGGGCCAAGCCGTTGGCCCGCGCGATGATCGCGCAGGCGGCGCGGCTGGCGCCGATGGTGATCGTCGATGGCCAGAAGACCGATGGCGTCGACAGCCTGTGGCGCGAGATGCGCACCCGCGTCGGCGACCTGCCCTGCATCACCCGCGCCCATGGCCGGCTGTTCTGGTTCGATTCGAGCAATGTCGACGTCACGGATTGGGCGGCGCCCGCGCCGGCGGAGGTCGAGAGCGGCTTCGTCACCCAATGGGGCGCCTTCTCGGCCGATGGGCCCGATCGCGGCTCGCAGCTTCTGGCGCAGGCGCTGCCGCAGAAGCTTCCCGCCCGCATGGCGGATCTCGGCGCGGGCTGGGGCTATCTCTCGCGCCATGTCCTCGAGCGCGACGGGGTGAAGAGCCTCGACCTGATCGAGGCCGAGCAGCTGGCGCTCGACTGCGCCCGGCGCAACGTCACCGATCCGCGCGCGGCCTTCCACTGGGCCGATGCGACCCGCTTCAGGCCCGATCATCTCTATGACGGCATCGTGACGAACCCGCCCTTCCACACCGGGCGCGCCGCCGATCCGGCACTGGGCCGTGCCTTCATCGTGGCGGCGGCGCGGATGCTGGCCCCGTCGGGGCAGCTGTGGATGGTCGCGAACCGGCATCTGCCCTACGAGGCGAGCCTGCGCGAGAGCTTCCGCAGCGTCGAGGAGATCGGCGGCGACGGCGCCTTCAAGCTGTTCCACGCGATCCGCCCGACCAAGCCCACCGACAAGAAACCCCGCTGACACCTTCCTTTCACCGGAGACCGTCATGAGCTTTTCCATCGCCGGCAAGACCGCGATCGTGACCGGGGCCGCGCATGGCGTCGGCCTCGCCATCGCCCGCGCCATGGTCGAAGCGGGGGCCAACGTGGTCTTCGTCGATCGCGACGAGGCCGCGCTCGAACGCGAGACCTCGGTGCTGCGCGAGGCCGACGGGCCGGTGCGGCATTTCGCGGGCGACCTGCGCGAGCGGCTGACCATCACCAACCTGCTGTCCTTCACCATCGACGCCTTCGACCGGATCGACATCGTCGTCAACGCGGCGCGGCAGGTGCGGGTCACTGATCCGTTCGATGCCGAGGATGATTCGGTCGAGCGGCTGCTCGATCAGAACCTGATGTCGGCGCTCCGGCTGAGCCAGGCGGCGGCCAAGCGGATGATCAAGCAGGCCGATCCCGAGAGCGACGCGCCGCTGGGTTCGATCATCAATCTCAGCTCGATCGCGGCGCGGCTGACGCACCCGCAGTTGCTGGGCTACTCGGTGAGTTGCGCCGCGCTCGACCAGATGACCCGCTCGATGGCGGTGGCGCTGGCCTCGAAGCGGATCCGCGTCAATGCGGTGGCCTTCGGCTCGGTGATGAGCGCCTCGCTCAAGCATTCGCTCTCGGACCACGAGGAGATCCGCGAGGCGATCCTGCAATGCACGCCGCTCGGACGCATCGCCAGCGCCAGCGAGGTGTCGGATGCGGTGCAGTATCTCGCCTCCGACGCCTCGGCCTTCGTCACGGGGCAGGTGATCACCGTCGATGGCGGCCGCAGCCTGATCGATCCGAGCCACGTGGCGGCGCATTAGGCGCCGCCCCGGCGGTCACTCCGGGTAGCGCGCCACGCATTGCGCTCGCGCCGACGCCTCGGCCCGGGTCAGCGCCTCGCGCCGCGCCAGAAGCTGGTCGAGCTTCACCTTCTCGGCTTCGATATCGAGCGTCACCGGCACCCGTACCTCGTCGGTCACGACGCGGTCGCAGAACCGGCGGCCGATCGTGCCGTCCGCACGGCGGAAGTCGCAGAGCTGGCGGCGGGTGCGCAGTTCCTCGCGCTCCTCGATGCCATAGCCGCGCGCGACGTTGCCGCGGGTCTCGGCGATCAGCGCGTCGATCACCCGGCCCTCGCGGCTGACCGATGAGAGGCAGCTTTCGCGTGGGGTGGCGCAGGCGGCGAGGGCGAGGGGCAGGACGAGCAGCAGGGCGGGACGCATCGGTGAACTCCGGTCGAATCGGTCAAGGCCAGCGGGTCGCATGGCGGGCCGCTGGAGAGGATGCTAGACCGGGCCGATATTCAATAGCAGGGGGCGCGCATGACCTCGGACAGCATGATGAGCGAAAAAACCGAGGCCGCCGGCTGGTTTCGCGAGCTTCGCGACGAGATCGTCGCCGCCTTCGAGGCGCTCGAGCAGGCACAGACCGTTGGCCCGCTCTCCGAGCGCGCGCCGGGCCGGTTCGAGGTGACGCCCACCAAGCGCAGCGGCGATGACGGCGAGGATGCGGGCGGCGGGCTGATGAGCGTGATGCGCGGCGGCCGGGTGTTCGAGAAGGTCGGCGTCAACATCTCGACCGTGCATGGCACGCTGGGGCAGGCGGCGCAGGCCTCGATGGCGGCGCGCGGCGTGCCGGGCATCGAGAAGGACGCGCGGTTCTGGGCCTCGGGCATCAGCCTCGTCGCGCACATGCAGAACCCGCATGCGCCCGCCGTCCACATGAACACGCGCATGTTCTGGACCCCGGGGGCCTGGTGGTTCGGGGGTGGCGCCGATCTCAACCCCTGCATCGAATACGCCGAGGACACCGCGCATTTCCACGACACGCTGAAGCGTCATCTCGATCCGCACGGGAGCGACCTCTATCCCGCGCTCAAATCTTGGGCCGACGAGTATTTCTACATCCCGCATCGCAAGCGCGCGCGCGGCGTCGGCGGCGTCTTCATGGATGACCGCTGCACCGGCGACTGGCGCGCCGATTTCGCGCTGACCCGGGATATCGGCCGCGCCTTCCTGCCGGCCTGGCTGCCTCTGGCCGAAAAGCGGCGCGGCATGCCATGGGGCGCGGCCGAGAAGGAGGCGCAGCTTCTGCATCGCGGTCTCTACGCGGAATACAATCTCGTCTACGACCGCGGCACCAAGTTCGGCCTGGCCACCGGCCACGACCCGGACGCAGTGCTGATGAGCCTGCCGCCGCTCGCGAAATGGACCTGAACTTCCTCTGATCTTCCAAGGGCTTTGACCCGCGCCCGCCGCCGGTGTCTTATGATCCGGCAAGCAGCGGGAGGAGCCGATGACGCCTGTCGAGAAGCCGGTGACGGAGGGGCGGCGCGAATTCAGCTCCGCCGAGATGGGCGCGCTGGCGCATCTGTGGCGCGGCGAGGTCTATCGCTCGACGATCTGGCGCACCCGGCTCGATACCACCACCAACTGGGCGGTGGTCACGCTAGGCATCGCGCTGTCGATCGCCTTCGCCTCGCGAGAGGCGTCGCCGCTGCCGCTGGTGCTGGTCGGCATCCTGATCCTGTTCTTCCTGATGCTCGAGGCGCGGCGCTATCGCTACTTCAACGTCTGGCGCGCGCGCTGCCGCTGGCTCGAGACGCATTTCTACGCGCCGATGCTGCAGGACGGAAATTTGCGGCTGGGCGAGGGCTGGCAGAAGGAGCTGGCCGAGGATTACTGGGTGCCGCGCTACCACGTCTCGTTCCGGGTCTCGGTCGGGCGGCGAATCCGGCGCAACTACCTGTGGATCCTGCTGATCCAGACCGCCGCCTATATCGGCAAGCTGATCGTGCACCCGACCCCGGTCGAGAATTTCGAGATGTTCGTGGACCGTGCCGCGATCGGGCCGATGCCGGGGCTCGTGGTCCTGGCGATGGGCGCGGTCTATGTCGTGGCCTGGGCCAGCTGGGCCTTGCAGAGCTGGTTGCATGACCGGCGGCGCTGGGGCTCGACCCAGCGCCCGACCGGCATGGGATGAGCGCGCGCTAGCGCGTTTCGCGCAGCGTCTCGATCATCAGCGCCACGTTCTCGGGATCGGCATCGGGGGTGATGCCATGGCCGAGGTTGAACACGTGCGGCCCCTTCGAGAACGCGTCGCGGATGCGCCGCGTCTCGTCGATCAGCTCCTGCCCGCCGCTGACCATGTGACGGCTGGCGAGGTTGCCCTGCACGCAGGCGATCGGCTGCACGTGCTCGGCCGCCCATTCCGGGCTCACCCCGTCATCGAGCGCGATGCAATCGGCGCCGATGGCGCGGGCGGCGTCGGTGAAACGTTCGCCGGCACCGCGCGGGAAGGCGATCACCGGCAGGCTGGGGTGGCGCGCCTTGAGCGCGGCGGTGATCCGCGCCATCGGCGCGATCGAGTAGCGGTCGAGATCGTCGCCCTTGAGCGATCCGGCCCAGCTGTCGAAGATCTTCACCACCTCGGCCCCGGCTGCGACCTGCGCCGAGAGATACTCGATCGTCGCCTCGGTGATCCGGTCGATCAGCGCCTCGAACTCGGCCCGGTTCTCATCCTTGAGCGCATGCGCCGGGCCCTGATCCGGCGTGCCGCGCCCGGCGATCATGTAGGTGGCCACGGTCCAGGGCGCCCCGGCAAAACCGATCAGCGCCGTCTCGGAGGGCAGCTCGCGCGCAAGGATCTTCACCGTCTCGTAGACCGGGGCGAGGTGGTCGTGGATCGCGTCTGCCGGTTTCAGCGCCGCGACGCCGCCCGTTTCGGTGATCGGCGACAGCCGTGGCCCCTCGCCGGTGACGAACCACAGATCGAGGCCCAGCGCCTGCGGCACCAGCAGGATGTCGGCGAAAAGGATCGCCGCGTCGAAGCCATAGCGGCGGATCGGCTGCAGCGTCACCTCGGCGGCAAGCTCGGGGTTGTAGCACAAGGACAAGAAGTCGCCTGCCTTTGCGCGGGTGGCGCGGTATTCGGGCAGATAGCGCCCGGCCTGCCGCATCATCCAGATCGGCGGCACGGGCAGGGTCTCGCCCGCAAGGGCGCGCAGCAGCAGCTTCGACGGGGGGGTGTGGGCAATGCTCATGCCACCTCGTCCCGCTGACACGGCCCAAAGTCAAGCGGCACGGCGCCGGGCGCGGCAGGCGGTCGCGGTTGCCGCGCGGTGCGGGCGCGCGTAGAGACATGGGCATGACCCGCGATCTTCCCACCCCCGCCCAACCGCTGCGCGTCGGCACCCGCGGCTCGCCGCTGGCGCTGGCGCAGGCCAACGAGACGCGCGAATTGCTGGCCCATGCCTGGGACCTGCCCTTCGAGGCCTTCGAGGTGGTAATCATCCGCACCACGGGCGACCGGGTGATCGACCGGCCGCTGAGCCAGATCGGCGGCAAGGGGCTGTTCACCAAGGAGATCGAGGAAAGCCTCTCCGCGGGCGGCATCGACATCGCCGTGCATTCGATGAAGGACATGCCGGTCGAGCAGCCGGCGGGGCTGGTGCTCGACGGCTATCTGGAGCGCGAGGACCCGCGCGACGCCTTCGTCAGCCTTGCCCATGCCGCGATTCCCGACCTGCCCGAGGGCACGGTGGTCGGCACCTCGAGCCTGCGCCGCAAGTCGCAGATCCTCGCGCGGCGGCCCGATCTGCGGGTCGTGGAGTTCCGCGGCAACGTGCAGACCCGGCTGCAGAAGCTGGAGGACAAGGTGGCCGAGGCGACCTTTCTCGCCATGGCGGGGCTGAACCGGCTCGGCATGTCGGGCGAGGTGCCGGCGCGGGCCATCTCCGAGGACGAGATGCTGCCGGCCATCGCGCAGGGCGCGATCGGCATCGAGCGTCGCGGCGCCGACACCCGCGTCGCGGCGCTCCTCGAACCGATCCATCACGAGGAGACGGCGCGGCGGCTCGCCTGTGAACGCGCCTTCCTCGCCGCGCTCGACGGCTCCTGCCAGACGCCGATCGCCGGTCTTGCGGAGATCGTGGAGGGCCGGTTGCGGTTCCGGGGCGAGATCCTGCGCCCCGACGGTTCCGAAGTGCTGCTGGAATCGGGCGAGGCGGCGATCGCCGACGGCGCGGCGCTGGGCCACGAGTTGGGCGAAACCCTGCGCCGCATCGCCGGTCCGGGCTTCTTCACGCTCTGAGAGCCGCGCCGCGCGCCGTTCGGGCACGAGGCGCGGCGCCGGTTCACTCCATCATCATGCCCATCTCGGCATCGGTGGTGAACAGGTAGTCGTCGCCGCCCGCGTTCTGGTGGCAGGCGATGCAACCGGCTTCGGCGTTCTTGCCGACCAGACCGGCCAGCGCCATGCCATCCGGGCTCTGGTCGAGCGAGCCGTCGGGCAGGTACTTGGCGTAGAACCAGTTGCCGGTCTCGTCGTCATAGCCCGCCTCGCGCTGGAACATGATCGTCAGCGCGCCCAGATGCTCGGCCGGAGCGCCCAGGACCTCGTCGACCGAGACGCCCTCGGGACCGTAGTTGCGCTTGACCACCAGCGCCCCCTCATGGCCGTCGATCGTGGCGGTGGTGTAGAAGGTCTCCAGCATCATCCCGTGCGGATCGGTGCCCGGATAGGGAAACGACATGATCGCGCCATCCCCCGCGAGGTGCTGATCCGTCATCGCCTGCCAGACCTGCTGCGCATAGGCCTGGTCCTCCTCGCCGCCGAACATCGGCGCGTCCTGCGCCAGCGCCACGCCGGCCAGTCCCAGCCCCAGCGCCGCCCCGGTGATAAACTTCATCGCCATCGTACCCTCCCTGAATGTCACGTGGGGTAAGCCTACGCCCCCGCAGGGAAGTTGCGGGGTCACGACGACTCACGACTGCGCGACGCTCTGTAACTTTCGGACACGTGCCGTTGAGAGCCATCGCCGCGAAACCGTGCTAGGATCGCCCCATCCGGATGACCCCGCCGCGGCGCATCCGGTCCCGGCGGGGCCGTCCCTTGGCGATCAGGGAGGACGGCATCATGGCGAAGACCGACGGCCATGTCGACAAGACCATCGGCAACCCGCTGAGTTGGGCGGGGCATGTTCTGAACGCGGGCACGCACCATCTGGGCGAGGGCGCGCGCGAAACCATCGGGCGCGACACCGCGCCGATCAAGCTGCGCCGCATCGAGACCGAGGATCTCAAGGCGGCGCTGCGCGCGGGATACGAGGATTTCAAGGCGTTCCGATCGGACGTGATCTTCCTGTGCGTGGTCTACCCGCTGGCGGGGCTGGTGCTGATCCGCTTCGCGATGAACGAGAACCTCTTGCCGCTGCTGGTGCCGCTGATCACCGGCTTCGCGCTGCTGGGGCCGGTGGCCGCGGTCGGGCTCTACGAGATGAGCCGCAGGCGCGAGGCAGGCGGGCATCCGACCTGGGGCGCCGCCTTCAAGGTGATCGAATCGCCCTCGGCGATCGCGATCCTGACGCTGGGCGTGCTGTTCGTGGCGATCTTCGCCGCCTGGATGCTGCTGGCCTGGAGCGTCTACGCGTTGACGCTGGGACCCGAGCCGCCGGTTTCCGCGATGGCCTTCATCAGCGACACGCTGACCACCGGGGCCGGCTGGGCGATGATCGTGGTCGGCACCGGCATCGGCTTCGTGCTTGCCGCGACGGTGCTGGTGATCGGGGTGATCTCCTTCCCGCTGCTGCTCGACCGGCATGTCGGGGTGCGCCGCGCGGTGAAGGCCTCGGCCCGTCTGGCGGCCGAGAACCCGCGCACCGTGGCGCTGTGGGGCGCGATCGTTGTGGTCGGGCTCGGCGCCGGCATGGCGACGCTGATGGTCGGGCTGGTCTTCGTGCTGCCGATCCTCGGCCATGCCACCTGGCATCTCTACCGGCGCGCGGTCGAGCCCGCCTGAAGCGGCGCGCGGGCCGAACGCCCGCGCCTGCCTCTCATTCTTCGAGGATCGCCACCGCCTCGAAGGGGCGCAGTTCGGCCGTGCCGTCCAGCGCGTCGCGGCCGGGATAGTTGGCGCTGATGGCGCGTCCTGAAATGGCGAGGCCCCGGGGTACGTCCACCGTCACCACCTCGCCGGTGAAATTGGCCAGCACCGAGATCCGCGCGCCCTCGTGCCGCCGGACATAGGCCATGACCTTGGGATGGTCCTGCAGATAGGGGGTGAAGTCGCCCTCGCGCATCACCGCCAGCTCGCGGCGCAGCCGGGCCAGTTCGCGGTAATGCGCGAAGATGCCGTCGGGCCTCGCCCGATCGGCGGCCACGTTGATCTCGCGGTGGTTCGGGTTCACCTCGATCCACGGCTCGCCGCTGGTAAAGCCCGCCTGCGGCCCGGCGGTCCACTGCATCGGCGTGCGCGCGTTGTCGCGGCCGTTCGAATTGGCTCCGGCGAGGAAATCGCCCGGCGTCACCCCGGCGGCGGTCTGGATCTCGTGGAAGTTCAGCGTCTCGATGTCGCGGAACTGGGAGATGTCGGTGAAGGCGATGTTGGTCATGCCGATCTCTTCGCCCTGATAGATGTAGGGCGTGCCCTTCATCATGTGCAGCACCGTGGCGAGCATCTTGGCCGAGACCACGCGAAAGCGTCCGTCATCGCCGTATTTCGACACCGCCCGCGGCAGGTCGTGATTGCTCCAGAACAGCGAGTTCCAGCCATCCTCGGCGAGCGCGATCTGCCACTCGGCCAGCACCCGCTTGAGCCCCACGAGGTCGAAGGGCTTGGGCTTCCACTTGCCATGCACCTCGTCCCAGCCCTGCACGATATGCGCGAACTGGAACACCATCGACAATTCGCCCGCCTCGCGGCCCGAATAGAGCAGCGCGCCCTCGGTGGTGGCGCTCCAGGCTTCGCCCACGGTGACGACGTCGCGGCCCTTGAGCGTGGCGTCGTGCATCTCGCGCAGGAACGGGTGCAGGTCCGGTCCGTCGGCGGTGATGCCGGCATCGGGGTCCTTGCCGATCAGGTCGATCACATCCATGCGGAAGCCCGCGACACCCCGGTCCAGCCACCAGTTCATCATCTCGTGGATCGCGCGGCGCAGCTCGGGGTTCTGCCAGTTCAGATCGGGCTGCTTGCGGTCGAACAGGTGCAGGTAATACCGCCCCGTGCGCTCGTCATAGCTCCAGGCCGGGCCGCCGAAATTCGATTGCAGATCGTTGGGCGCGCCGCCATTCGGGGCCGGATCGCGCCAGACATAGTAGTCGCGGTAGGGATTGTCGCGGCTCCGGCGCGCCTCCTGGAACCAGTGATGCTCGTCCGAGGAATGGTTCACCACGAGATCCATGACGATGCCGATGCCGCGCGATTTCGCCTCGGCGATGAGCCGGTCCATATCGGCCAGCGTGCCGAATTCCGGCGCGATGTCGCGGTAATCCGAGATGTCGTAGCCGTTATCGGCCATCGGGCTGCGATAGACCGGCGAGAGCCAGACGAAGCCGATCCCGAGATCGGCGAGGTGGTCGAGCCGCGAGATGATGCCGGGAATGTCGCCGATGCCGTCGCCGTCGCTGTCGCAGAAGCTGCGCGGATAGATCTGGTAGGCGGTGGCGCTCTGCCACCAGTGACGGTCCTCGGTCATCCGGCTCTCCTGTCGCGATGCGCGCCCAGCCTCGCCGCGGCAGGGCGGCCGCGCAACCCCTTTCCGAACCGCTTCGGAAAGCCGCTGGACCTTGCGGCGGGGGGCGCTTACCCCTTTGCGCGAAACGGTCCGCGCAAGCCGCGCGCAAGGCGAAGGGGGAGAGACCGCATGCAGTATCGCAGGTTGGGCCGGACCGGCCTTCTGGTGTCGGAACTGGCGCTGGGCACGATGATCTTCGGCGAGGAGGGCGGGCGCGGCACCGACGCGCCCACCGCGGGCCGGATGATTGACCGCTATCTCGACGCGGGCGGCAACCACATCGACCTCGCCAATGTCTATGCCGGCGGGCGCGCCGAGGAGATCGTGGGCGAGGCCGTGCGGGGCCGCCGCGAGGAACTGGTGCTCGCAACCAAGCTGCGCTGGCCGATGGGGCAGGGGCCCAACCAGGTGGGACTCTCGCGGCATCACGTGATGAACGCGGTCGAGGCGTCGCTGTCGCGCATGGGCACCGACCGGATCGACCTGCTCTACATGCACGGCTTCGATCCCTATACGCCGCTCGACGAGACGCTGCGCGCCTTCGACGACCTCGTGGCAGCAGGCAAGGTCCGTTACCTCGGCGTGTCGAACTTCGCCGCGTGGCAGGTGATGAAGGCGCAGGGCATCGCGCAGCATCGGGGCTTCACGCCGCTGATCGCGGCGCAGTATCAATACAGCCTCGTCGAGCGCGACATCGAGGACGAGTTTCCGGCCCTGTTCGACAGCGAGGGTATCGGGCTGGTGCCCTGGGGGCCGCTGGGCGGGGGCTTCCTGAGCGGGAAGTACAAGGCCGGCGACCGGCCCGCAGGCGGCGGGCGTATCGCCGAGACGCCGGACGGCTACGAGGAAAGCTGGGACCGCCGCGCGACGGATCGCAACTGGGCCACGCTGGCCGAGGTCGAGAAGGTCGCGCGGGCGCATGGCGCCAGCATGAGCCAGGTGGCTCTGGCGTGGCTCATGGCGCGCCCCACCGTTGCTTCGGTGATCCTCGGCGCGCGGACGCCCGAGCAGCTCGAGGACAATCTCGGCGCGGCGGAGTTGCGTCTCTCCGACGACGAGATGGCCAGGCTGGAAGAGGTGTCGCGCCCGGCGAGCCGCTACCCCTACCGCATCCTCGACCAGCCCGCGCGCTGAGACGATCCACGTGAAACCTTTCCCGCCGCCGTTGAAGCCCGGCGGCGGGGCGGCTAGCGTCCGCCCGGACACGGCGTGGGGAGGGCGCGATGAGCGAGGGGACACCGCCGCTGGCGGGGCTGAAGGTGGTGGAGCTGGCGCGCATCCTCGCCGGGCCATGGGCCGGGCAGGTGCTGGCCGATCTGGGCGCCGAGGTGATCAAGGTCGAGGCGCCCGAGGGCGACGACACCCGCCGCTGGGGCCCGCCTTGGATCGAGACCGATGGCGACCGCTCGGCCGCCTATTTCCACGCCTGCAACCGCGGCAAGAAAAGCGTCACCGCCGATTTCCGCACGCCCGAAGGGCTGGCGCTCACCCGCGCGCTGATCGCGGGCGCCGACGTGGTGATCGAGAACTTCAAGGTCGGCGGGCTGGCGCGGTACGGGCTCGACTATGACAGCCTCAAGGCCGAGAACCCGGCGCTGGTCTATTGCTCGATCACCGGCTTCGGACAGGACGGCCCCTATGCGAATCGCGCGGGCTACGACTTCCTGATCCAGGGCATGTCGGGGATCATGGACCTGACCGGCGCCCCGGATGGCGAGCCGCAGAAGATCGGCGTCGCCTTCACCGACATCTTCACCGGGCTCTACTCGGTCATCGCGATTCAGGCGGCGCTGGCGGCGCGCGAGAAGACGGGCAGGGGCCAGCATATCGACATGGCTTTGATGGATTGCGCCACCGGCGTGCTGGCCAACCAGGCAATGAACTTCTTCGCCACCGGCAAGCCGCCGCGCCGCCTCGGCAACGCCCATCCCAACATCGCGCCCTACCAGGTGTTCTCGGCCGAGGATGGCGACCTGATCCTCGCGGTCGGCAATGACGGGCAGTTCGCCCGCGCCTGCGGGGTGCTGGGCCTCGACGGTCTGGCCGATGATCCGCGCTTCGCCACCAATGGCGCGCGGGTGGCCAACCGGGCGGCCCTGACCGAGGCGATGGGCGCGGCCTTCGCATCCTGGGGCCGCGACGCGGTGCTGGCCGCGCTCGAGGCGGCGACGGTGCCGGCAGGACCGATCAACCGGGTGGATCAGGTCTTCGACGATCCGCAGGTGATCGCACGTGGCCTGCGGATCGACCCCGAGGGCGTGCCCGGCCTGCGCAGCCCGATCCGGTTTTCCGAAAGCCCGCTCTCGCTCGACCGCCGCGCGCCGCGCCTGGGCGAGCATGACCCGCAGGACACGCCCGGCGCCGCAGGCTGATCGCGAGCCGGGCGTGGACTGGCGGCGCGGCGGGGCCGGGGGGTAGGACTGGAGCGAGCCCCCGGAGACCCCATGCGCCCCCTGATCCTCGCCCTGTTCGCCCTCATCGCCGCGCCCGTTTCCGCCGAGACCCTCGGTTGGGGGCGGATCTTCTCCAACGATCATATCGGCGACGGCCACGACCGCTGGCGCTCGGGCGCTTTCGCGCTGAGCCATGTATCGGGGGCAGGCTGGGACGGCGCGCCGCCCGCCATGCCGGACGCGCTGGTCGAGCTGCGGTTTCGCACCGAGATCCTCGCGCCCGCGCGAACCCGTGCCGGTCGCGACGACAGACCCTATGCCGGCGTGATCGCTCTCGGCGGCTTTCTGCACCAGTCCATCGGCCCCGTCGAAGCGGCCTTCGGCGGCGAGATCCTCGCCATCGGCCCATCGACCGGCCTCTCCGGTTTCCAGGAACGGGCGCATGAGATCCTCGGCTTCGATCCGCCGCGCGGCACCGACCGGCAGATGGAGGATGCGCTGCACCTGCAGGCGCGCAGCGAGGCGGTGCTGCCGCTGCGGCCCGCGGCGCGGCTGAGCCTGCGCCCCTTCCTCGCCGCCGAGGCGGGCGCCGAGGAGATGCTGCGCGCCGGGATCGACGCGATCTGGGGCGGCATCGGCCATGGCGACCTGTGGCTGCGCGATCCGGTCACCGGCCAGCCCTATCGCGGCATCGAGGCCGAAACGACCGGCCTCGCGCTGGTCGCGGGCGCGGATGCCGCGCGGGTCGGCGACAGCGTGCTCCTGCCCGGCCTTGAGCCACTCGACCGGCGCCGCGCCCGGATCGGGCTGCATTGGCAGCCGAGGCCGGAGGTGCGGCTCTTCTACGGGTTGAGCTGGCTGTCCGAGGAGTTCGAGGGGCAGCATGAAGGCCAGGTGCTGGGTTCGCTGAAACTCGAATTCGGCTACTAGGGCGCGGCGGTTGACTCCCCGCGTTCCGACTGTATAAGCCGCCCGTCCCGGGTCCTCGTGTCCCGGGTCTTTCATTGGTGTTGGCGGACCCCGCGAGGGGATCCCTGTCGGGAGGCGGCGCAAGCCGTCCCAGAGGACAACGCCCTTCGAGACATGGCCCATCCGGGCCGACAGAAGGAGATCAGAGAGTGACCAAACGCACCTCTGCCAAGTACAAGATCGACCGCCGCATGGGCGAGAACATCTGGGGCCGTCCGAAGTCCCCGGTGAACCGCCGCGAATACGGCCCCGGCCAGCACGGCCAGCGCCGCAAGCAGAAGCTGTCGGATTTCGGCATCCAGCTGCGCGCCAAGCAGAAGCTCAAGGGCTACTACGGCGACCTGACCGAGAAGCAGTTCCGCCGCATCTTCGGTGAGGCCGAGCGCGTCAAGGGCGACACCGGCGAGAACCTGATCGGCCTGCTCGAGCGCCGTCTCGACGCCGTCGTGTACCGCGCCAAGTTCGTGCCGACCGTTTTTGCCGCCCGCCAGTTCGTGAACCACGGCCACGTGACCGTGAACGGCAAGCGCGTGAACATCCCCTCCTACCGCGTCAAGGAAGGCGACGTCATTGCCGTCCGCGACAAGTCCAAGCAGCTCGCCGTGGTGCTGGAAGCCGTCCAGCTGCCCGAGCGCGACACGCCGGACTACCTCGAGGTGGACCACTCCAAGATGACCGCGACCTTCGTGCGCGTGCCGGCGCTGGGCGACGTGCCCTACCCGGTGGTGATGGAGCCCAACCTCGTCGTCGAATTCTACGCCAAGAACTGATCCGGACAACGGATCGAGGGACAGGGGGCCGCGCGGGAGACCGCGCGGCCCTTTTCCAATGCAGGGGCGCCGTCGCTCAGCTCTCCAGCGGTCCCAGCCGCTGCCGCCCGGCCCAGACCCGCAGCGCCTCGAACCGCGCGGCGTTGTCCTCGGGAAGATCCAGATGCGGCAGGTCCGCGATCAACTCGTAGAACCGGTTCTCGACCTCCGGGCCCTGCGCCGCCGCGCCCCGCGCCATCCGCACCAGCGCCTCCGGCAGGCGCCGCTCGGCCCAGCCATGGCTGTAATAGAGCGCGAAGGGGGCCGAGTTCAGCCCCGCCACGATATCGGCCAGCCGCCCGAAGAGCGGCGCGACCTCGGCGCCCTTGGGCTGGCTGTGCAGCAGCGCCGCGAAGGCCCGACCCAGCTGCACCGTCTGCACCGTCGACAGGATGAAGCTCACCGCCAGCGTCAGCACCACCATGCCGTTGACCCCGGCAAGCACCTCCACCGCGTTCCAGAAGGTGTCGCCGGGCCGGGTGATCGCGCCGCCCAGCGTCGAAAGCAGGTGCCCGGCATGGGCGGCGGCATCCCAGAACCCGGCCTCTTCGGCCGATTGCGTCAGCACCACCGCGTGGCGCGGTGCCGAAAGGAAGATATGAGTCCAGCCCAGCGCCGTGCCGACGACCCAGAACCCCGCGACGAGGACCATCACGATTACGCCGCTCATCCGCGCCAGCACCCGGGCCGGGCGGTGCCGGGTGATCCGGCGCAGCAGCGCGAAGATCCCCCGGGCCAGCCGCTCCGACAGGATCACCCGCGGCGCCGCGCCGATGGTGGCAAGGAGGAAATCGATCGAGACCAGCGTGAGGATCGCGATCCCGGCGGCGAGGTGCAGGGGCTGTTCCATGGCTTCTCACATAGCGGCATACCGCCGGCGGGCGAGGGGAGGCGGCTTGCATGACGCTGGAAACCATCCGCCGCCCCGGCTATGGAGGCCCGGTTCGAAGGAGCGCAGAGATGAGCATCACCCCGCAGCCCGGCATCATGGACATCGCCCTCTATGTGGGCGGGCAGAGCAAGCTCGAGGGGCATTCCAGCCCGCTCAAGCTGTCGTCCAACGAGAACCCCTATGGTCCCAGCCGCCACGCCGTGGCGGCGCTGGAGGGCTCGGCCGCGACGCTGCATCTCTATCCCCCGACCGATCACGCGGCGCTGCGCGCCGCGATCGCAGAGATCCACGGGCTCGACGCGGAGCGCATCATCTGCGGCGCCGGGTCGGACGAGGTGCTGCAGTTCCTGGCGCAGTGCTATGCCGGCCCCGGCGACGAGGTGATCCACACCGAGCACGGCTTCGCCATGTACCCGATCCTCGCCCGGGCCGCCGGCGCGACTCCGGTCGAGGTGCGCGAGCGTGACCGGGTGGTCGATACCGACGCGATCCTCGCCGCCTGCACCGAGCGCACCCGGTTGATCTACCTCACCAACCCCGGCAACCCGACCGGCACGATGATCCCGGTCGAGACGGTCGCGCGCCTCGCCGACGCGATCCCCGATCACGTCATCCTCGTGCTCGACGGCGCCTATGTGGAATTCGCCGACGGCTATGATGGCGGCGCGAAGCTGGTGGAGAGCCGCCACAACGTGGTGATGACCCGCACCTTCTCGAAGATCCACGGCCTTGGCGGGCTCAGGATCGGCTGGGGCTATGGCCCGCGCGAGATCATCGACGTGCTGAACCGGGTGCGGCAGCCCTTCAACCTGTCGAACAGCCAGCTCGCCGCCGCCGAGGCGGCGATCCGCGATACCGGCTTCACCGAGCATTGCCGAAGCGAGAATGCGCGGCTGCGCGTCTGGCTGCGCGACAGGCTCCTCGATCTTGGCATCGCCTGCGACGAGAGCCACGCCAACTACGTTCTGGCGCGGTTCGCGGACGAGGCAGAGGCGGCGGGCTGCGACGCGGCGTTGCGGGCCGAGGGCATTCTGGTACGGCGCGTCGGCGGCTACGGTTTTCCCGAGGCGTTGCGCATCACCGTGGGCGACGAGGCCGGCTGCGCCCGGGTGATCGACGCCATCGCCCGTTTCAAGGGCGCGGCATGAGCGTGCCGGTGTTCGAGCGCGTCGCGCTGATCGGCCTCGGCCTGATCGCTTCGTCGATGGCGCATGCGATGCGGCGCGCCGGTCTCGCGGGTGAAATCACCGGCCATGCGCGATCGGCCGAAACGCGCGAGATCGCGCGCGAGATCAATCTCGTCGACCGGGTCTGCGAGACGGCGGCCGAGGCGGCGGAGGGTGCCGATCTCGTGGTGCTCTGCGTGCCGGTGGGCGCGATGGGCGCGGTTGCCGAAGAGATCGCGCCGGTGCTCAGGCCCGGGACCGTCGTCTCGGATGTCGGCTCGGTCAAGAAGGCGGTGATCGAGGCGGTCGCCCCGCATATCCCCGAGGGCGTGCATTTCATCCCGGCCCATCCGCTCGCCGGGACCGAGCATTCGGGCCCGCGTTCGGGCTTCGCCGAGCTTTTCGACAATCGCTGGTGCCTGATCGTGCCAGCGAATGGCGACATCGACCCCGACGCCGTGGCGCGACTCTCGGCGCTGTGGGAGGGGATGGGCGCGCATGTCGACGTGATGGATGCCGACCACCACGACCTCGTGCTGGCGGTGACCAGCCACACCCCGCATTTGATCGCCTACACCATGGTGGGCGTCGCCGACGACCTGCGCCGGGTGACCGACAGCGAGGTGATCAAGTATTCCGCCGCCGGTTTCCGCGACTTCACCCGCATCGCGGCCTCCGACCCGACCATGTGGCGCGACGTGTTCCTGACCAACAAGGAGGCGACGCTGGAGATCCTCGGCCGCTTCACCGAGGAGCTGTTCGCGCTGCAACGCGCGATCCGCACCGGCGACGGCGATCACCTGCACGACTACTTCACCCGCACCCGCGCGATCCGCCGCGGCATCATCGAGGCGGGGCAGGACACGGCCGCCCCGGATTTCGGCCGGGGCGCCGCGCGCGGCGACAAGACGGAGCCCCGGAGATGAGCCGTACCACATGGCTGGCGGCCTGCCTCGCGCTCGCCCCGCTCGCGCTCGCAGCACAACCGCTGGCGCCGGAGACCGCCGCACGTCCCGTGGGCCGCGCGGCCACGACCGCGCCGGACGCACCTGTGCTTGATACGCCCGTCGCCACGGCGCCGCCCACCGCCACGCCGGGACAGCCCAGCACCGTGTCGCGGCCGCGCGCGCGGCTCGCCACGACGGCGGCGCCGGTGGCCGTGCCAGCGCCTGACGCCGCGGTCGCCAGCGCCTCGCCCGAAGCCGTGGCCACGGCCGCCCGGCCCGAACAGCGACCCGGCGCGCGCCCCTCGCTCTCGGCCTCGCTGTCCGAAGCGCAGGTGGTCTCGGCTCCCGTGACCCGTGCCGCGCCGCCCGTCGGGAGCGCGGGTGCGCTTTGCGGCATGCCCGGGCTCGAGGGCGCGCCCGTCGCCCCGGTGAACGGGGCCGGGGCCTGCGGCATCGAGGCTCCGGTGAAGATCACCGCCGTCCATGGCGTGCGGATCGCCCCGGCGGCGGTGGTCGATTGCGACACCGCGCGGGCGCTGGGCGCCTGGGTCGGTCAGTCGGCAAAGCCGATGCTCTCGGCCACCGGCGGCGGTCTCGCGGTGCTGCGCACCGCCGGCAGCTATGTCTGCCGCTCGCGCAACAACGAGGAGGGGGCGCAGCTTTCCGAGCATGCCTTCGGCCGCGCCATCGACATCACCGCGTTCGGGCTGCGCCACGGGCGCGAGATCAGCCTGACCTCGGGCTGGAACAGCCGCGGTGCGGGCGGTGCGCTGCGCGAGTTGCACAAGGCCGCCTGCGGCCCCTTCGGGACGGTGCTCGGCCCCGACGCCAACGCGGCGCACCGGGACCATTTCCACTTCGACACCGCCTCGAATCGCAGTCCCTACTGCCGCTAGCGCAGCAGCGGCGCGGGCCCCAGCGGGATGAAGCCGAGCCGCATCGCGCCGTTGGCGAAGCTGATCGGCGCGCGCAGCACGCCGTCCTGCGCCATCGAACCCAGCGCACCGCGCAGCAGCGAGGATTCGGCGATCGGCACCCCGGCCCGGGCGGCGAGGTCCAGAAGCACTTCCCAGCCGTCGATCTCGAGCACCACCTCGCCCTCGGGGACACCGGCGGGGTCGACATCGAGCGTGCCGCTGCCGCGCGCCTGCACCGGGCCCCAGTCGAGCGCCAGCTCGCCGAGATCGATCTGCTCGATCGCCGCCGCCTCTCCCGCAAGCGCCAGCGGTGCATCGAGGCCCAGATCCGCATCGAGGCGCAGCGCCGCGATCTCGGCGGGAAGCGCGCCCGTGGGATCCCAGGCCGCGCGCCACGCCTCCGGCACCGCGATCCGCGTCGCCTCGGCATAGGCGTCATAGCCATTCGCGGCACCGTTGCCGCGCAGCGCGGCGAGCAGCGTGCCCACCTGCGTCTCCCAGCCCAGCGAGGAGGCCACCGCGAGATCGGCCGCCTCCACGGTGAGCTCGGTCACCGGCAGTGTCTCGCCGATCTCCACCGCGCCCGAGGCGCGCGGGCCGGTAACCTCGATGTCGAGATCCTGGCCCGGCACTGAGACGCGGTGCGTCTCGTCGGCCGCGACGATCAGCCGGTTCGGCTCGTAGCTCTGCGCCACCACCCGCAGCCGCGGGCTCTGCCAGCCGTAGATGCCGTTGGGCGAGACCAGTGAGATGTCGCGCAGGTCCAGATCGAAGCGGTAGGGAAAGCCCGCCGTGCCGTCGGTGGTGTAGTCCACCTGCCAGCCCGCCGCCCGCAGCTCTTCGGTCAGTTCGGCCAGCCTTGCATCGACGGCGCGGCTGCCCCAGACCCACCAGCCGCCGAAGGCCAGCGCCAGAAGCGCCACCAGAATGAGAAGAAGTCGCATGTATCGAGGCCCTTTCGCCCGGTCAGGATCGGGTATTTACAGGGGGGCAGCTAGGAGGGCCAGCATGACCGACCAGACCGCGCTTTGGGTATTCGGCTACGGATCGCTTCTGTGGAATCCGGGCTTCACCCCCGAGGAGGTGGTGGTGGCGCGGCTCGACGGCTGGCACCGCAGTTTCTGCATGTCGTCGATCCACCATCGCGGCACGCCGGAAATGCCGGGGTTGGTGCTGGCGCTCGACCGCGCGCCGGGGGCGGTCTGCACCGGGCTGGCGCTGCGCGCGCCCGAGGCCGAGCGCGAGATGGTGATCGCGATGCTGCGCGAGCGCGAGCTGGTTTCCTCGGCCTATCTCGAGACGCATCAGCCGCTGGCGCTCACCGACGGGCGGGTGGTCGATGCGTTGACCTACGTGATCGACCCGGGCCACGCGCAATACGTGGCGCTCGATCTCGAAACCCAGGCGCGGCGCATCGCCGGTGCGGTGGGCGGGCGCGGCCCCAATGACGAATACCTGTTCAACACCGCCGCGCATCTGACCGAGATGGGCGTGCACGACCCCGATCTCGACTGGCTGGTCGAGCGGGTCAAGACGCTGCGCAGCGGGGGCTGAGAGGCACCGCCGCCACATCCCGGCCGGCGCCGCGAAAGGCCATTGGCGTCCCCGCCTTGCGATCCCTATGGTTTGAAAAGCGCAATCTAGAGGATAAGGCCCGCATGAGGCAGCCACAGGCGAAACCGCATTTCTCGCAGCCGGTCCGGCAGATCCTGTCGATGCTGGTGGCGTTGGGGCTGGTCGCGGCCGGGCTGGTGCTGGGGCGCGAGGTGCTGCGCGGCATCTTCCTGACCAACCCTTGGCTCAACAGCGCCATCAGCGCCTTCTTCGTGCTTGGCGTGCTGACCTGCTTCTGGCAGGTGATCGCGCTGATCCGCTCGGTGGGCTGGATCGAATCCTTCGTGCGCACGCCCAAGACCACCGGCCCGGCGCCGGGGTTGCTGTTGCCTCTGGCGACGCTGCTGCGGTCGCGCGGGGCGCGCATGCACATCTCGCCCGACAGCGCCCGCTCGATCCTCGAATCGGTCGGACAGCGCATCGACGAGGAACGCGAGATCACCCGCTACCTCTCGAACACGCTGATCTTTCTCGGCCTGCTCGGCACCTTCTACGGGCTCGCCACCACCGTGCCGGCGCTGGTCGACACGATCCGCTCGCTCGATCCGTCCGAGGGCGAAAGCGGCACCGCGATCTTCGAGCGGCTGCAACAGGGGCTCGAGGCGCAGCTCGGCGGCATGGGCACCGCCTTCTCATCGTCGCTTCTGGGTCTTGCCGGCTCGCTGGTGGTCGGGCTGCTGGAGCTGTTCGCCACCCATGGGCAGAACCGCTTCTACCGCGAGCTCGAGGAATGGCTCTCGACCATCACCCGGCTCGGCTACGCCTCGGGCGAGGAGCAGCAGCCGGCCTCGAACGGCGATGGTGGCCTGCTGGCGCAGATGGTCGAGCATCTGGGCGAGCGGATGGAGGGGCTGAGCCACGCCGTCGGTGCCGCGGGCGAGGCGCGGCGCGAGAGCGAGGCGCGGATCGCGGCGCTGACCGAGACGCTGGCCCGGATCGCCGAGCGGATGGATCCCGCCGCCGAGCGCGCGGCGCTGGAGCGGGTCGCCGAGGGGCAGGAGCGGGTCCATGCCGCGCTCGAGCGCGCCGCCGAGGGCGGCAATGACAGCGAAACCCGGATGCGGCTGCGCAACATGGACGTGCAGCTGCTGCGCATCCTCGAAGAGATCGCGGCGGGGCGGCAGGAGATGCTGGCCGAGCTGCGCACCGATCTCGCCGGGCTGAGCCGGGTGCTGCGCGAGACCGGGCATCCGGGCGGGCTCCGCGCCACGCGCGGCCACCCGGACCACTGATCCATGGGGCTCAAGCGCCGCCACGCCAACCGCTTCCAGGCCTCGATCTGGCCCGGCTTCGTTGATGCGATGACCGGCCTGCTGCTGGTGCTGATGTTCGTGCTGACGATCTTCACGGTGGTACAGTTCGTGCTGCGCGACACGATCACCGGGCAGGCGAGCGAGCTCGACACGCTGGGCGCCGAGGTCGAACGGCTGAGCAGCGCGCTGGGACTGGAGCGGAGCCGCGGCGCCGAACTCGAAAGCGAGATCGGCAGCCTCGGCGAGCAGCTGGCGCAGGCGCGCGCCCGGGCCGAGGCGCAATCCGACCGGATCGCGCGCCTGACCACCGAACGGGCCGAGGCGCGCGACCGCATCGCCGGGCTGGAGCAGGATCTCGCGGCCGAGCGCGACCGCTCGGGCGAGGCCGAGACGGCGCTTGCCACCGCGCGCGAGGAGATCGACGCGCAGGCCGAGGCGGCACGGCTGGCCGCGGCCCGGCGCGAGGCGCTCGAGGCGCTCGTCGCCGATCTGGAGACGGAGGCGGCGCAGGACGCGGAAACCATCGCCGGGCTCGAGGACGAACGCGCCGAGGGCGCGGAGCGGATCTCGGAACTGGAGGCCGAGCGCCTCGCCGACGCCGCCGCCGCCGAACGGCTGCGCGCGCGGCTGCAGGACGCGGATGCCGAGCTGTCGGTGATGACGCTGGCGCTGGAGGAGAAGCGGCGCGAGGCCGAGGAGACGTTGACGCTTCTCGCCGCCGCCGAGGCCGCGCGCGACGATCTCGACCGGGCCCTGGCCGAGGCGGTGCTGGCGCGGCAGGAAAGCCAGAACGCCCTGACCCGGGCGCTGCGCGAGGGCGAGGGGCTCGACGCGCGCCTGGCCGCCGCGCTGGATATCGCCGAGGAAACCGAGGCCGATCTGGAGGCGGCCCGCGCGGCGCTGGCGCAGGCGCAGGCCGAGAGCGAGGACCTGTCGAGCCGCCTCGCCGCGGCGCTGGCCGCGCGCGAGGCCGGAGAGGCCGATCTCGAAGCGGTGCGCGCCGAGCTTGCGGCGGCGCTCGAAGCGGGCGAGACCACCGAGGCCGAGCTCTCGGCGCGGCTGGCGGCGGCGGTCCTCGACCGCGACGCCGCACGGGCCGAGGCCGAGGCGGCGCGCGCGGCAGGGGCCGAGGCCGAGCGCGGCCGCGCCGATCTTGCCGACCGTCTGGCCGAGGCGCTGGCGGCACGAGAAGCCGCCGAGGCCCGGGCCGAGACCCTGTCGCAGGACCGCAGCGAAACCGAGCAGGAGCGGGCCGAACTCGAATCCCGGCTTGCGCGCGCGCTGGCCGATCTGGAGACCACGCAGGAACGGGCCGAGGCCGAGGCCAGCGAGGCGGAGCGTCGCGCCGCCCTTCTGGCCACGGCCCGCGCGGCGCTGGCCGACGAGGAAAGCGCCACCGCCGAGGCGCAGCGGCGCATGGCGGCGCTGAACGCGCAGGTCGCGGCGCTGCGCGACGACGTGGCCGAGCTGCGGTCGCTGCTGGGGCAGGCCGAGACGACCAGCGCCGTGGCCGAGGCCGAGATCGAGGATCTGGGCCGACAGCTCAACACCGCGCTGGCCCGCGCCGCCGCCGAGGAGCGCCGCCGCCGAGAGTTGGAGGAGGAAGAGCGCCAGCGGCTCGAGGAGGAGGCGGCGCGCCTCGCCGCCGAGGCCGAGGACCTCGAACGCTACCGCTCGGATTTCTTCGGCGAGCTGCGCGGCATGCTCGAGGGCGAGGAAGGCGTGCGGATCGAAGGCGACCGCTTCGTCTTCTCCTCCGAGGTGCTGTTCGGGCGGGGCGAGGCAACCCTGTCGGACGAGGGCGAACAGGAGATCGCCAAGGTCGCGGCCCTGCTGCGCCGGATCGCCGCCGAGATTCCCGAAGGTATCGACTGGGTGATCCGCGTCGACGGTCATACCGACGACATCCCGATCCGGGGCGGCCGCTACGCCGACAACTGGGAGCTGAGCCAGGCCCGCGCGCTGTCGGTCGTGCGCTACATGAGCGAGGAGGAGGGCATTCCGCCGCAACGCCTCGCCGCCAACGGCTTCGGCGAATACCAGCCGCTCGATCCGCGCGACACGCCCGAGGCCCGGGCCCGCAACCGGCGGATCGAGCTGAAGCTGACCGAACGCTGAGGCTCAGCCGCCGATCTCGATCGGCACCACCTGCTCGCCCAGCACCCGGTCGCCGCGCAGCAGGGTGACCCGGCCCTCATAGCGGCCATCGGGCCAGCCGCCCTCGGGTGCGCGCAGCCCGGCGGCCCGGAACAGCTGCGCCTGGGTCCGGTCAAGGGGCATCTCCTCGTCGATCACCTCGCCCTGCGGTCCCTCGATCGCAAGCCGCAGCCGGTCGCCCTCGCGCGCGCCGAAGACGAAACCCCAGAGCACCAGCGGCGTGTCGGAACCGATCTCGCCGTTCGCGGTGCCCGACTGCACCGCCTCCCATTCCGGGACGCCCGGCGCCGTGCCGGCATCGAGCAGCCCACCCGGCACGTAGTCCAACGGTTCGGCCCAGAGGGTCTGCGTCGGCGCGGCACCGCATTCGGCACGGCCCTCGGGGTTGAAGGGATCGACCACCTCGCCGTTGCGGCGGACCGAGATGTGCAGATGCGGAAACTGGCTCTGGCCCGACAGGCCCACCAGCCCCAGCCGGTCGCCCGTCTCGACCCGGTCTCCCGGAGAGACCGCGACAGACCCTCGTGCCATGTGGCAATACTGCGTCTCCCAGCCATCGCCGTGATCGATGACGAGACCGTTGCCGCAGTCGCGCCCGCCGAGATCGGGTGCGCCGTCCCAGCCCTGCAGGATGTCGGGCATGTTATTGCGGGTTCCCTGCACCACGCCGGGTGCAGCGGCCAGTACGTCGACGCCCTCGCCCTGCCGGGCGATGGTGGCGAGGCGGAAATCCGTGCCCTTGTGGCCGTCATAGCTCAACGGGCCGCAGCTGAAATCCGCCACGCCCGGCCCCGGATCGGAATCGACGTAGTTCTGCACCACGCAGTCTTCGCCGGGGGTGCAGTCGATCGGCAGGGCAAGGCGGAAGTCCTCCTCCTGCGCCGCGGCGACGAGAGGCGGAATGGCCAATAGGAAAGAGATGGCCGGGACGGAAACGAGACGGAACATGGAACACTCCTGCGGCGGCGGGCTGCAACCGGCCCGAGAGTGCGGCAGGTCGCACGGCGAATCCAGAGCGGAGTGGGGGAGGGCGAATACGCAACGCGCGGCCCCGAGGGGCCGCGCGGCGTGGTGTCATCTCATGGGCCGGCTCAGTCGGCGGTGAGCAGCGGCGGGCGGTTGCCGGAGAGCCGCTTGGTGCCGGGCTGCTCGAACAGCAGTTCGATCTTGTCGTCCTTGACGCCGACCCGGACGATGCCGCCCTTGGTCAGTTGGCCGAACAGCAGCTCTTCGGCGAGCGGCTTCTTGATGTGCTCCTGGATCACCCGGCCCAGCGGGCGGGCACCCATCTTGGAGTCGTAGCCCTTCTCGGCCAGCCATTCGCCGGCCTCGCGGGTCAGCTCGATATGGACGTTGCGGTCCATCAGCTGCGCCTCGAGCTGCAGCACGAACTTCTCGACCACTGACAGGATCGTCTCCGGCGCCAGCGGCGCGAAGGAGATCACCGCGTCGAGACGGTTGCGGAACTCGGGCGTGAAGGTCCGCTCGATCGCGGCCGTGTCCTCGCCCTCGCGCCGCGCCCTGCCGAAGCCGATCGCTTCCTTGGCCTGTTCGGCCGCGCCGGCGTTCGAGGTCATGATCAGGATCACGTTCCGGAAATCCACCGCCCGGCCGTTGTGGTCGGTCAGCTTGCCGTGGTCCATCACCTGCAACAGGATGTTGAACACGTCCGGATGCGCCTTCTCGATCTCGTCGAGCAGCAGCACGCAATGCGGGTGCTGGTCGACACCGTCGGTCAGCAGGCCGCCCTGGTCGAAGCCGACATAGCCCGGAGGCGCGCCGATCAGACGGCTCACCGCGTGCTTCTCCATGTACTCGGACATGTCGAAGCGCAGCATCTCGACGCCCAGCGTCGAGGCGAGCTGCTTGGCCACCTCGGTCTTGCCGACGCCGGTGGGACCGGCGAAGAGGTAGTTGCCGATCGGCTTCTCGGGCTCGCGCAGACCGGCCCGGGCCAGCTTGATCGCCGAGCTGAGCGCGGTGATCGCGTCGTCCTGACCGAACACCACCCGCTTGAGCGTCGGCTCCAGATCCTTGAGCACCTCGGCGTCGTCCTTGGAGACGTTCTTGGGCGGAATGCGGGCGATCTTGGCGATCACCGCCTCGATCTCCTTGGCACCGATGGTCTTGCGCCGCTTGCTCTCGGTCACGAGATGCTGCGCCGCGCCGGCCTCGTCGATCACGTCGATCGCCTTGTCGGGCAGCTTGCGGTCGTTGATGTAGCGCGCCGACAGCTCCACCGCGGTCTTGATCGCCTCGGCGGTGTACTTGATCTGGTGGTGATCCTCGAAATAGGGCTTCAGCCCCTTGAGGATCTTCACCGCATCCTCGACCGAGGGCTCGTTCACGTCGATCTTCTGGAACCGGCGCGACAGCGCGCGGTCCTTCTCGAAGTGCTGGCGGAACTCCTTGTAGGTCGTCGAGCCCATGCAGCGCAGCTTGCCACCCTGCAGCGCGGGCTTGAGCAGGTTGGAGGCGTCCATCGCGCCGCCAGAGGTGGCGCCGGCGCCGATCACGGTGTGGATCTCGTCGATGAACAGCACCGCGTCGGGGTGGTTCTCCATCTCGGTCATCACCGCCTTCAGCCGCTCCTCGAAATCGCCGCGGTAGCGGGTGCCGGCGAGCAGCGCGCCCATGTCGAGCGAGTAGATCGTGGCGTGGCTGAGCACCTCGGGCACCGCACCCTCGACGATCTTCCAGGCGAGACCCTCGGCGATGGCGGTCTTGCCGACGCCCGGATCGCCCACCAGCAGCGGGTTGTTCTTGCGGCGGCGGCAGAGCACCTGGATGCAGCGCTCGACCTCGTGTTCGCGACCGATCAGCGGATCGACATCGCCCTTGCGCGACTTGGCGTTGAGATCGACGCAGTACTTGGCGAGCGCCGAATCCTTCTCCTCGCCCGCGGCGCCGGTCGAGGAAGAGGCGGTCTCCTCGTCCTTCTCGGCGGCGCCGGTCACCGGCCGGCTCTCGCCGAAGGCGGGGTCCTTTGCCTGGCCATGCGCGATGAAGTTGACCGCGTCGTAGCGGGTCATGTCCTGCTCCTGCAGGAAGTATGCGGCGTTGCTTTCGCGCTCGGCGAAGATCGCGACGAGCACGTTGGCACCGGTGACCTCGGTGCGGCCCGAGGACTGGACATGGATCGCGGCACGCTGGATCACGCGCTGGAACGCGGCGGTCGGCACGGCCTCGGAGCCGTCGACATCGGTGACGAGGGTGGACAGATCATCCTCGATGAAATCCTCGAGCGACTTGCGCAGCTCGTCCAGATCGACGGCGCAGGCCCGCATCACACGGGCGGCGTCGGGTTCCTCGATCAGGGCCAGCAGGAGGTGCTCGAGGGTCGCGAGTTCATGGCGGCGGGCATTGGCCAGAGCCAGCGCCGCGTGGATGGACTGCTCGAGAGTGGTCGAAAAAGACGGCACGGTGATGTGCTCCTCTGATCGGGGGTCCGGGCGGAGATAGCCCCGCCCTGACCGTGGCCTCTGTAGTTAAAGATCGGGTTTATCGGCCGCGCTTCAAGTTAAAACTCGCAAAAACCCCCGTCCTGACCGTACGACGTAACGCAGCTGTGTTCTTTGCATGCCAAAGGCCCGCGTTCCGTTGCACAACCGCCTCGGAAGGATTCAGAAGCGGTCCTTTCTGCTTCTGATCTCCGCAAACACCTGCGCCGCGCTGTGGCCTTCGAGCCCGGCGGCCCGCTGCAGCTCGGGCATGTCGGCGCGCAGGAACGGGTTGGTCGCGCGTTCCTCGGAAAGATGCGAGGGCACGGTGGGGCGGCCCTCGGCGCGGGCGCGGGCGATCGCCGCGGCGCGGTCGCGCAGGGCCTGGTTGTCGGGCTCGATCGTCAGGGCGAAGCGGGCGTTGGTCTCGGTGTATTCATGGCCCGAGCAGATCAGCGTCTGTCCCGGCAGGTCGCGCAGCTTGCGCAGGGAATCCCACATCTGATCGGCCGTGCCCTCGAACAGCCGGCCGCAGCCCAGCGCCATCAGGCTGTCGGCGGTGAAGGCCATGTGGTCCTGCGGGAAGTGGAAGGCGACGTGACCCAGCGTGTGGCCCGGCACGTCGATCACCTCGACCTTCACGCCCAGCACCTCGAGCGGATCGCCCGGCGCGACCTCGAGATCGAGCGGCGGCAGGCGATGCGCATCGGCCCGGGCCCCGATCACCCGCGCGCCGTCGCGCAGCTCGGCCACCCCGGCCACGTGATCGTCGTGGTGATGCGTGAGCAGGATGTCCGAGAGCTTCCAGCCATGCGCGTCGAGCGCGCGTCGGATCGGCGCGGCCTCCGGCGCGTCGACCAGCGCGGTACGGCCGGTCCCGGCATCGTGCAGCAGGAAGGCATAGTTGTCGGAGAGGCACGGAACGGTGAGAAGTTCGAGAGGCATGGCGGCACCCGTGATTTGCTTGCTATGGTGGTCCCGGACCTAGACCGGCCTCCGCCACCGGCTCGCAAATTCTGGACCAAGGACCGCCGGCCCGCAATGCATCTGGACGTTCTCGACCTGCGCAACTTCTACTATCGCAGCGCGCTTGGCCGCGCGGCGCAGAAGGTGATCCGCGACCAGCTCGTCGAGTGGTGGCCCGCCTCCCACGTGCAGGGCCAGACCGTGGTGGGCTACGGCTTCGCGGTGCCCCTGCTGCGCCCCTACCTGCCGGATGCGCGGCGGGTGATCGGGCTGATGCCGGGGCCGCAGGGCGTGATGCCGTGGCCGGCGGGCCAGCCCAACGTCTCGGTGCTGTGCGAGGAGACGCTCTGGCCGCTGCGCACCGGACAGGTGGATCGGCTGGTGCTGATGCACGGGCTCGAGACCTCCGAGCATGCCAGCGCGCTGCTGGAGGAATGCTGGCGCACCCTCGGGCCGGGGGGCAGGGCGGTGTTCATCGTGCCGAACCGCGCCGGGCTCTGGTCGCGCTCCGACGCCACCCCCTTCGGCTATGGCCGGCCCTATTCGCTGGGCCAGCTCGAGGCGCAGCTCAAGGCGCACCGCTTCGAGACCGAGAAGGCGATCTCGGCGCTCTACCGCCCGCCGAGCCTGCGCCGCGGCTGGCGCCGTTCGGCGGCCCTCCTTGAAAAGGCGGGGCGCTACATGCCGGTGTTCAACACCGGCGGCGTGCTGATGGTCGAGGCCTCCAAGCAGGTCTCGGCGCCGACGCGGCCGGGGCTGACCTCGGCGGTCAAGCGGCCGCTGCGGGTGCTCGAAGGGATCGGCGCCCCGGTGCCCGAGCCGTCGCGTCGCAACTAGCCCGACAACCGGACCGACCGGGGGGGCATTCGCCGGACGGGCAAATGGTCGCACCCCCGGACCACCTGTGACCATGGGGCACGGCGGCGTCCGAGGGGGCTTCAAGGCGGTTGCGACACCCCGGGCGCTCTGCTACATCGCCCCTGATTTTGACGGCCTTCGCCCGCGCGGGGGCCATGCAAGCTGCCCGACCGTCGCCATTTTTTTCGGCGCGGGATCGCCGGGCCCAAGACTGCGGAAGGGTGGACGTGTCCGAACCAGCATCGATCTCAACCGGCATCGCGCAACGCTATGCCACGGCCGTGTTCGACCTGGCGCGGGAGGGCGACGACCTCACCGCCCTGACGTCGGATGTCGACGCGCTGCGGGCCGCGCTGTCCGAAAGCGCGGAGTTCCGCGATTTGATCTCCTCGCCGATCTATTCGCGCGACGACCAGGGCCGGGCCATCGCCGCGATCGCCGCGAAGATGGGGCTGACCCAGACCACCACCAACGTGCTGGGGCTGATGGCCTCCAAGCGCCGGCTCTTCGTGCTGCCGCAGATGCTGCGCGCGCTCGACGAGAAGCTCGCGGAGGCGCGCGGCGAGGTGACCGCCGACGTCACCACCGCCAAGGCGCTGTCCGACAAGCAGAAGACCGCGCTGGCCGCCGCGCTCAAGGAGAGCGCGGGCCGCGAGGTGAAGATCAATCAGACCGTGGATGAAAGCCTCATCGGCGGTCTCGTCGTCAAGCTGGGCTCGAAGATGATCGACACCTCGATCCGCTCGAAGCTCCAGGCACTCCAGAACACCATGAAAGAGGTCGGATAATGGCGATCCAAGCTGCGGAAATCTCCGCGATCCTGAAGGACCAGATCAAGAATTTCGGCCAGGAGGCCGAGGTCGCCGAGGTCGGTCGCGTGCTCTCCGTCGGTGACGGCATCGCCCGCGTCCACGGCCTCGACAACGTCCAGGCCGGCGAGATGGTCGAGTTCCCGGGCGGCATCCAGGGCATGGCGCTCAACCTCGAGAGCGACAATGTCGGCTGCGTGATCTTCGGCTCGGACCGCGACATCCGCGAAGGCGACGTCGTCAAGCGCACCAACTCGATCGTGGACGTTCCCGCCGGCATGGGCCTGCTGGGCCGCGTCGTGGACGGCCTCGGCAACCCGCTCGACGGCAAGGGCCCGATCGACTCGACCGAGCGCCGCGTCGCCGACGTCAAGGCGCCGGGCATCATCCCGCGCAAATCGGTGCACGAGCCGATGGCGACCGGCCTGAAATCGGTCGACGCGATGATCCCGATCGGCCGTGGCCAGCGCGAGCTGATCATCGGCGACCGCCAGACCGGCAAGACCGCCGTGGCGCTCGACACCGTTCTGAACCAGAAGACCTACAACGAGGCCGCCGGCTCCGACGAGAGCAAGAAGCTCTACTGCATCTACGTCGCGGTGGGGCAGAAGCGCTCGACCGTGGCGCAGCTGGTGAAGAAGCTCGAGGAAACCGGTGCGATCGAGTACTCGATCGTCGTCGCCGCCACCGCCTCCGACCCGGCTCCGATGCAGTTCCTGGCGCCCTACGCCGCGACCGCCATGGCCGAGTATTTCCGCGACAACGGCAAGCACGCGCTGATCATCTATGATGACCTGTCGAAGCAGGCCGTGTCCTATCGCCAGATGTCGCTGCTGCTGCGTCGCCCGCCGGGCCGCGAAGCCTACCCGGGCGACGTGTTCTACCTCCACTCGCGCCTGCTGGAGCGTTCGGCCAAGCTCAACGAAGAGCACGGCGCCGGTTCGCTGACCGCGCTGCCGATCATCGAGACCCAGGGCGGCGACGTCTCGGCCTTCATCCCGACCAACGTGATCTCGATCACCGACGGCCAGATCTTCCTCGAGACCGAATTGTTCTACCAGGGCATCCGCCCGGCGGTGAACACCGGCCTCTCGGTGTCGCGCGTGGGCTCCTCGGCCCAGACCAACGCGATGAAGTCGGTCGCCGGCCCGGTGAAGCTCGAGCTCGCGCAGTACCGCGAGATGGCCGCCTTCGCGCAGTTCGGCTCCGACCTCGACGCCTCGACCCAGCAGCTGCTGAACCGTGGCGCCCGTCTGACCGAGCTGATGAAGCAGCCGCAGTACTCGCCGCTGACCAATGCCGAGATCGTCTGCGTGATCTTCGCCGGCACCCAGGGCTACCTCGACAAGATCGCGGTCAAGGATGTCGGCCGCTTCGAGCAGGGCCTGCTCAAGCACCTGCGCAGCAACGAGCGCGAGCTGCTGGACTGGATCACCAACGAGGACCCGAAGATCAAGGGCGATGCGGAAGCCCGCATCCGCAAGGCGCTCGACGCCTTCGCCAAGGACTTCGCCTGAAACCAGCCACGGAACTAGGGAGGCTGGCCGATGCCTAGTCTGAAGGACCTCAAGAACCGGATCGCGTCGGTCAAATCGACCCGCAAGATCACCAAGGCGATGCAGATGGTCGCGGCGGCGAAGCTCCGTCGCGCCCAGGACGCCGCCGAAGCGGCGCGCCCCTATGCCGAGCGGTTCAACGCCGTGATGGCGGGGCTCGCCTCCTCCGTGGGCGGCTCCGACGGCGCGCCGCGCCTGCTTGCCGGCACCGGCAAGGAGGACGTGCATCTGCTCGTCGTCATGACCGCCGAGCGCGGGCTCTGCGGCGGCTTCAACGGCTCGATCGTGCGCAAGGCGCGGATCCGGGCCAGCGAGCTGCTGGCGCAGGGCAAGACGGTGAAGATCCTCACCGTCGGCAAGAAGGGCCGCGAGATGCTGCGCCGCGACTACGGCCAGCACTTCGTCGGCCATGTCGACCTCACCGACGTCAAGCGCGTGGGCTATGCCAACGCGCAGGACATCGCCCGCGACGTGCTCGGCCGCTTCGACGCGGACGAGTTCGACGTGGCGACGATCTACTATGCGCGGTTCCAGAACGTGATCACCCAGATCCCGACCGAGCAGCAGATCATCCCGGCCCATTTCGAGGGCGGGGAAGAGGCCGACACGGCGCTTTACGATTACGAGCCCGGCGAGGAGGAGATCCTCGCGGATCTGCTGCCGCGCGGCGTGGCGACGCAGATCTTCGCGGCGCTGCTCGAGAACGCGGCCTCCGAACAGGGCGCCCGGATGAGCGCGATGGACAACGCGACCCGCAACGCGGGCGAGATGATCGACAAGCTGACGATCGAGTACAACCGCTCGCGTCAGGCGGTCATCACCAACGAGCTGATCGAAATCATTTCGGGCGCTGAGGCGCTCTAAAGAGAACCGGAGTACAACACATGGCAGCAGCACAAGGCAAAGTGACCCAGGTCATCGGCGCCGTCGTGGACGTGCAGTTCGGGGATCACCTGCCGGAGATCCTCAACGCCCTGACCACCGAAAACAACGGCAAGAAGCTGGTTCTCGAAGTGGCCCAGCACCTCGGCGAGAACACGGTCCGCACCATCGCGATGGATGCGACCGAGGGCCTCGTCCGCGGCGCGGCCGTCACCGACACCGGCAAGCCGATCTCGGTGCCCGTGGGCAACGCGACGCTGGGGCGCATCCTCAACGTCATCGGCGAGCCGATCGACGAGAAGGGCCCGGTCGAGGCGACCGAGACCCGTCCGATCCACGCCGACGCGCCGAGCTTCGCCGAGCAGTCGACCTCCTCGGAGATCCTCGTCACCGGCATCAAGGTGATCGACCTGCTCGCGCCCTACGCCAAGGGCGGCAAGATCGGCCTGTTCGGCGGCGCCGGGGTGGGCAAGACCGTGCTCATCATGGAGCTGATCAACAACATCGCGAAGGTGCACTCGGGCTACTCCGTGTTCGCCGGCGTGGGCGAGCGGACCCGCGAGGGCAACGACCTCTACCACGAGATGATCGAATCCAACGTCATCAAGCCGGACGCGCTGGGTGAATCGCAGGTGGCGCTGGTCTACGGCCAGATGAACGAGCCGCCGGGTGCCCGTGCCCGCGTCGCGCTGACCGGCCTGACGCTGGCCGAGCAGTTCCGCGACCAGTCCGGCACCGACGTGCTGTTCTTCGTCGACAACATCTTCCGCTTCACCCAAGCGGGCTCCGAGGTGTCGGCGCTTCTGGGCCGCATCCCCTCGGCCGTGGGCTACCAGCCGACGCTGGCGACCGACATGGGCGCGCTGCAGGAGCGGATCACCTCGACCAAGAACGGCTCGATCACCTCCGTGCAGGCGATCTACGTGCCCGCCGACGACCTGACCGACCCGGCGCCGGCGACCTCGTTCGCGCACCTCGACGCGACCACGGTTCTCAACCGCGCGATCTCGGAGCTCGGCATCTACCCGGCCGTGGACCCGCTCGACTCGACCTCGCGCCTGATGGACCCCGCCGTCGTCGGCGAGGAGCATTATCAGGTGGCGCGCGACGTGCAGGGCATCCTGCAGCGCTACAAGTCGCTCCAGGACATCATCGCCATCCTTGGCATGGACGAGCTGTCGGAAGAGGACAAGCTGACCGTGGCCCGCGCCCGCAAGATCCAGCGCTTCCTGTCGCAGCCCTTCGACGTGGCGAAGGTGTTCACCGGCTCCGACGGCGTTCAGGTGCCGCTCGAGGAGACCATCGCCTCGTTCAAGGCGGTCGTCGCGGGCGAGTACGACCACCTGCCGGAATCGGCCTTCTACATGGTCGGCGGCATCGACGAGGTGAAGGCCAAGGCCGAGAAAATGGCCGCCGCGGCGGCCTGATAGGAGGGCTTCATGGCCGACACGCTGCAATTCGACCTGGTCAGCCCCGAACGGAAGCTCGCTTCCGTTCAGGCGACCGAGGTGCGCATTCCGGGCACCGATGGTGACCTGACGGCGATGGCGGGCCACACGCCCACCATCACCACCCTGCGTCCCGGCCTGCTGCAGGTCGTGCATCAGGGCGGGACCGACGACTACGTGGTCTCGGGCGGCTTCGCCGAGATCGGCTTCGATGGCGTCTCCGTGCTGGCCGAACGCGCTCTGCCGCGCGGCGAGGTCACGCAGGAGGTCTATGAAGGCATGGTCGAGGAGTTCGCCGCGGCGCATCGCGACGCGCGGGCGAGGTTCGAGAACGAGCCCGGCCCGGTGGACGACACGGCGAAGCTTCTCGCCGACATGGTCGCCGTCGGCACGCATATCGGGCTCGACCCGAAGCAGCCGAACTTCTGATCGGAACCACCGTTCCGCCATAGGGCCCCGCTTCGGCGGGGCCTTTTCACATTCTGCCGGGGCCTGCCATGACGCATTTCATCAAGGGAAAGATCGCGATCGACCAAGGGGAGCTGATCCCCTTTTCGGATTTCGAGAATGACGGGCCGATGTGGACGGGAGAGGGACCGCGCGAGATTCGCCGCGCCGTCGCCTTCGGGACGCCCTTCGCCACGCCGCCGGTGGTGCAGGTGGGGTTCTCGATGCTGGATATCTCGAACGCGGCCGGGGCCCGCATCGATGTCACGGCAGAAGATATCGGCCGGACGGGTTTCGTGCTGCGGGTGGGCACCTGGGCGGACAGCCGGATCGCGCGCGTCCGGGTCGCGTGGATCGCCTTCGGGTCATGCCCCGACGAGGATCTCTGGGAGATCGGTTAGGACGGGAACAGCCGCCGTAGCCCCTGCAGGGCCTGTCCCCGCTCCAAGGCGCCGAAGCGGAACGGCTTCGGCCGCGGAAGGCTCAGGCGAGGTGGCGTCCGGGGGCGCTGCGGTGCAGGGCGCGACCGGCAGGCAGGACCAGCCCGAGATAGAGAAGCGCCGAGAACGGGCCGGACATGATCCAGATCGCCAGCCCGGCAAGAAGGGAAACCTGACCAAAGCCCACCGAGAGGATCGCGATGACGAAACCCAAGAGGCTTCCGGCGAGAATAAAGATCGTGCCCATTAAAACGTCTCCTGCGATATGACCCGACCTTTTCAGGCGAATCCGGCGAGAGTGTGTCTGGTTCGGGGCGAAGCCCTGCTGCTGTCGGAAATGCCCCGAGAAGGCATGTGGAAATCTTCACCAATCGGTGAATTGAGATCAAGATAACACTCGGGGAAGAAACTGTCTTCAAACCGTCACGTTGGCTCCATTCCCTGCGCCGACTGCCCAAGGCGTTTGCGATCCAACCGATTGATCCGGTTTTCTTTATGGGATGGCCAAAACCCGCCTATCGGTCGGAGCGGAGCGCGGACCGGCGATGCGCACGCCCGATCCAGGGAAGGCACCTAATCCAAACGGCGTATTGCTGGAGAATCATTTCCAGCACGAACGAAAAAGGACGGGGTCAGACCCCAGCCCCTGACTGTAAATGTTGATCTGGCACTTGCGCCGCCCGCGTGCGGACCAATACACCTCATGCAGTCAGAGCGCAGCGGCACGACGAGCGGGTAGGGTAGTCGTGGAACGTCCCGAAAATATCTTCGAAGGTGATCAGCGATGACCTGCGTGTTCTGTGAGATCATCGCTGGACGCATGCCAGGTCATTTCCTGATACGAGATGCAGTTGTCATCTCTCTGCTTTCACTGGAAGGGCATCCTCTGGTCCTTCCACGAAGGCACGTGCCCAACCTTTCCCATCTTCAACCTTTCCCATCTTGATGACGAGATCGCCGCTGCCCTCATGAAGACGGCGACGCGCGTCGCGCGCGTGTTGCGTGTGGCCACGGCTTGCGAGGGCGTGAACCTCGTGCTCTCCGACGGGGCGGCGGCGGGGCAAGACGTGTCGCACCTCCACCTCCATGTAAAACCCCGATGGACGGGCGACGACGTAATGTTGCGCTGGGATACAGCCACCGCACCGGAGGCGGAGCGCGCTCGGCTGGGGAAGGTGATCAGCGATCACCTTACAGGTTAGCCTTAGAAGCCCGCCCTTCGAGAAGAGCGGGCTTCAACAATTATCGTAAGGGGCTGGGGGTCAGGCCCCGCCCTTTCGAAATTCCGAAGATCGCGGCGGTCGTGGCCCGCCGCATCGCCTCAGCGGGTGAACTTCTTGAACTTCACCCGCTTCGGCTCGAGCGCGTCGGCCCCGAGGCGGCGCTTCTTGTCCTCCTCGTAATCCTCGAAGTTGCCCTGGAACCACTCGACATGCGCCTCGCCTTCGAAGGCGAGGATATGGGTGCAGATCCGGTCGAGGAAGAAGCGGTCATGCGAGATGACCACGGCGCAGCCCGCGAAATCCACCAGCGCGTCTTCGAGCGCGCGCAGCGTCTCCACGTCGAGGTCGTTGGTCGGCTCGTCGAGCAGCAGCACGTTGCCGCCATCCTTCAGCAGCCGTGCCATGTGGACTCGGTTGCGCTCGCCACCCGAGAGCAGGCTCACCTTCTTCTGCTGGTCGCCGCCCTTGAAGTTGAAGGCACCGCAATAGGCGCGGGAGTTCATCGAGGCATCGCCCAGCTCGATCACCTCGGCGCCGCCGGAGATCGCCTCCCAGACCGTCTCGTCGGGCCTCAGATCGTCGCGGCTCTGATCCACGTAGGACAGCTTCACCGTGTCGCCGAACTCGATCTTGCCCTCGTCGGGCTGTTCCTGGCCGGTGAGCATCTTGAACAGGGTCGATTTGCCGGCGCCGTTCGGGCCGATCACGCCGACGATGCCGCCCGGCGGCAGCGAGAAGTCGAGATCCTCGATCAGGAGCTTGTCGCCCATCGCCTTCTTCAGCCCCTCGACCTCGATCACCTTGCCGCCGAGACGCGGGCCGTTGGGAATGACGATCTGCGCCTTGCCGACACGCTCGCGCTCGGACTGGCTTGCCAGTTCCTCATAGGCCGCGATCCGGGCCTTGGACTTGGCCTGGCGCGCCTTCTGGCCCTGCCGCATCCACTCCAGCTCGCGCTGCAGCGTGTTCTGCTTGGACTTGTCCTCGCGCGCCTCCTGCTCGAGCCGCTTGGCCTTCTGCTCCAGCCAGGAGGAGTAGTTGCCCTCGTAGGGGATGCCCCGGCCGCGATCGAGCTCGAGGATCCAGCCGGTGATGTCGTCGAGGAAGTAGCGGTCGTGGGTGACGACGAGGATCGTGCCCTTGTACTCGATCAGGTGGTTCTGCAGCCAGGCGATGGTCTCGGCGTCGAGGTGGTTGGTCGGTTCGTCGAGGAGCAGCATGTCGGGCGCTTCGAGCAGCAGCTTGCACAGCGCCACGCGGCGCTTCTCGCCGCCCGAGAGGGTCGAAACGTCGGCATCGTCCGGCGGGCAGCGCAGCGCCTCCATGGCGACGTCGATCTGCGCGTCGAGATCCCACAGGTTCTGCGCATCGATGTCATCCTGCAGCTTGGCCATCTCCTCGGCGGTCTCGTCCGAGTAGTTCATGGCGAGTTCGTTGTAACGGTCGAGCACGGCCTTCTTGGCGGCGACGCCTTCCATCACGTTCTCGCGAACGTTCTTGGTCTCGTCGAGCTGCGGCTCCTGCGGCAGGTAGCCGACCTTGGCACCCTCGGCGGCCCAGGCTTCGCCCTGAAAATCCTTGTCGATCCCGGCCATGATCTTGAGCAGGGTGGACTTACCCGCGCCGTTGACGCCGACCACGCCGATCTTCACGCCGGGCAGGAAGTTCAGCCGGATGTTCTCGAAGGTCTTCTTGCCGCCGGGATAGGTCTTGGAGACGCCGTCCATGTGATAGACGTACTGGTAGCTGGCCATCGGGGAACTCCTGTCTGCGATCGGCCCCCCTCATACGCCCGCGCGCCCGGCGTAGCAATCGGGCCCGCGCGGAACCGGCGCCCTTCGGTCACGTTGGGCGGCATCGTGCGGCCGGAGGTGGGAAAGATGGCGGAGCAAAGGTCGAAGGCCGGGGACACCGCGGAGGCGGACCCCGTCGATCCGCATATCGACCTCGCCGAGCGACGGCTCAGGGAACTGCGGATCATCCGGCGGCTGATGCTCGGCTCCTTCCTTCTGGCCCTGTTCACCGCGACCTATTTCGCCCGCGACGTGCTGCTGCCGATCGTGTTGGCGATCCTGCTGACGCTGACGCTCCGGCCGGTGGTGCGGGGCATGCAGCGGATCGGCATCGCGCCGGGCTTCAGCGCGGTTCTGGTGATGCTGGCGATCGGGCTCGGGTTCGCGGTCGCGGGCTATTTCCTCTCCGGCCCGATCGGCGACATGGCGGCGCGGGCGCCGCAGATCGGTTCGGAGGTGCAGCGCAAGCTCGCCGGGCTGATGGACCGGCTCGCCTCGATCCAGGAGGTCGGCGAGCAGGTCACCGAGATGACCGACGCCGCCGGCGCCACGGGCGAGGGCGAGAAGGTCGAGGTGGTGGTCGACCAGTCCGGGCCGATCCCGGCCGCCGTGGGCTCCGTCGCCTCGATCACCTCCTCGCTGGTGGCGGCGATGATCCTGACGCTGTTCCTTCTGGCCTCGGGCGACTTCTACCATCGCCGCATCGTCGAAGCCTCGCCCAAGCTGCACGACAAGAAGCGCGCGCTGACCATCGTGCGCGACGTGGAAAAGCAGATCTCGCGCTATCTCGGCGCCATCACCATGATCAACGCGGGGCTGGGCCTCGCGATCGGCATCGCGCTCTGGATCATCGGCCTGCCGATGCCGCATGTATGGGGCACGCTGGCCTTCCTTCTGAACTTCATGCCCTTCATCGGCGCGATCATTGGTACCGCCGCGGTGGGGGCCTTCGCGCTGGTGTCGTTCGACAGCGTCCCCTACGCGCTGCTGGCGCCGCTGTCCTACTTCGCGCTGACCACCATCGAGGGCAACTTCGTCACGCCGATGCTGGTGGGCCGCAGGTTGGAGCTCAACATCGTTTCGGTCTTCGTCACCGTGGCCTTCTGGATCTGGCTGTGGGGCGTGCCCGGGGCGGTTCTGGCGGTGCCGTTCCTCGTGGTGGTCAAGGCGGTCTGCGACCACGTTCCCTCGCTCAAGGCCTTCGGCTCCTTCCTGTCGGGCGACCCGGCGGTCAAGGCCGAGGACCGCGAGGCCGACCGGCAGGACAAGGAGGAGAAGCGCGCGGCGCGCCCGGCCTGAGCCCGGTTTGACAGCGCTCGGACCCCCGGCCTAGGGTCCGCCGCGACGCCCGGACCCGGACAGGGCCCCGGCCAAGAGGAGATCCACGAGATGAGCTATACCCCGAGCCCCGACCGCTACGAGCGGATGGTCTATCGCCGCTGTGGCCGGTCCGGCCTGAAGCTGCCCGCCGTCAGCCTCGGGCTGTGGCACAATTTCGGCGACGACACTCCGCACCAGACCAAGCGTGAGATCTGCCGCACGGCCTTCGACCACGGCATCACGCATTTCGACCTTGCCAACAATTACGGCCCCGAACCGGGCGCCGCCGAGAGCGCCTTCGGAGAGATCCTGAAGACCGATTTCGCCGGTTATCGCGACGAGATGATCATTTCGTCGAAAGCCGGTTATCACATGTGGGACGGCCCCTATGGCGAGTGGGGCAGCCGCAAGTACCTGATCGCGTCCTGCGACCAGTCGCTCAAGCGGATGGGACTCGATTACGTCGACATCTTCTATTCGCACCGCTTCGATCCCGAGACGCCGCTCGAAGAGACCATGGGCGCGCTCGATCACATCGTGCGGTCGGGCCGCGCGCTCTATGTCGGGATCTCGAGTTACAACTCCGAGCGCACCCGCGAAGCGGCGGCGATCCTGAAGGATCTCGGCACGCCCTGCGTGATCCACCAGCCGAGCTACAACATGCTCAATCGCTGGGTCGAGCATGACGGGCTCAAGGACACGTTGAAGGAACTCGGCATCGGCTCGATCGCCTTCACGCCGCTGGCGCAGGGCATGCTGACCAAGAAGTATCTCGGCGGCATCCCCGAGGACAGCCGCGCCGCGCAGGACAAGTCGCTGTTCCCGTCGATGCTCAGCGAGAAGGCGATCGGCAACATCCGCAAGCTCAACGAGATCGCCGAGGCGCGTGGACAGACGCTGGCACAGATGGCGATCGCATGGGTGCTGCGCGAGGGCGGTATCACCACGGCGTTGATCGGCGCCTCGAAGCCGAGCCAGGTGATCGACTGCGCCGGCGCGGTCGGCAATCTCGACTTCACCGCCGACGAACTGGCGAAGATCGACGAATATGCCGACGAGGAGCAGATCAACCTCTGGGCCCGCTCCGCCGAGATCGAAGGCTGAGGCGAGACCGGCGGGGCGCGTTGCCACGAACGCGCCCCGCTTTGGCCCATGAATCCCCACTCCGGCCGGGCAGGGTGGCTTTCGGAGCCGCGCATCGGGCGCGGACCGAGCCGGAGACGAGCCGATGCAGGACCTGCCGCTGATACTTGCCGCGCCGCTGATGGCCGCGATGATCTGGACCGACCTGCGACACATGCGGATCCCCAACATGCTGGTGGGCGCGGTGGCGCTGCTCGGGATCGGCTGCGCGATCCTCGGGCTGATGCCGGATCTCGGGATGCGGCTGATCGCCGGGGGCGCGGTCTTCGTCGCGGGGCTCGGGCTCTTTGCCATCGGCACCATGGGCGGCGGCGACGTGAAGATGCTGGCGGTGCTGGTCCCCCTGATCCCGCCCGAGGCGTTGCCCAGCTTCGCGGTGCTTCTCTCGGCCACGATGCTGGCCGGAGTGCTGCTGCTGACCGGGGCGCGCCGCGTCGCGGGCGGGCCGGAATCCGCATGGGTCAGCCTGCGCGCCACGGGCCGCTATCCGCTCGGTCTTTCGATCGCCACGGCGGCGATGATCCTGCCGCTGGCGATCTGACCGGGGCACGCGGTCCCGCCTGAGCGGGCCAAGGCATCGCTTGGCATCCCGGGCGGCACCTTTTCCCCGGCGGCGATCTGCGGCAGGAAGGGCGCGACCAAGCCTTCCGGAGACGACATGCCCGATCCCAACCCGCAGGCGCTCGATTTCCTGCTGAAGCGCCGCTCCCGCCCCGCCAAGACGCTGACCGCGCCCGTGCCCTCGCGCGAGGAGCTGCTGCCGTTGCTCACCGCCGCGCTGCGGGTTCCGGATCACGGCAAGCTCGAACCATGGCGGCTCGTCGTGCTGGAAAAGCCGGCGCTGGCAGGGCTGGCGGCACGCGTGCCCGCCCGCGCCGAGGCGCTGGGCATCGATGAGGGCAAGCGCGACAAGGCGGTGGCGCAGTTTCGCGACGCCGATCTCGCGGTCGCGGTGATCTCCGCCCCGAAGGAAAGCGACAAGGTGCCCCGGATCGAACAGGTCCAATCGGCCGCCTGCGTCTGCCTGTCGCTCCTGAACGCGGCGCTGGCGGCGGGCTGGGGCGCGAACTGGCTCACGGGCTGGCCCAGCCACGACCCGGAATTCTGCCGCGAGGGGCTGGGGCTGGCCGAGGGCGAGAGCGTCGCGGGCCTGATCCATATCGGCACCGAGACCGTGGCGGTGCCGGAGCGGCCGCGCCCCGACGTGATGGCGCTGACGGAGTGGCGCTCGGCATGATCCTGACGGATTTCATGCGCGCCTTGGCGCAGATGTTCGACCCGCGCTTCCGCCGGGTGCTCTGGCTCGGCATCGGCCTGTCGGCGGGGCTTCTAGTCGCGCTCTATGCCGGGCTTCTGGCGCTGGTCGGGCTGTTCGCGCCCGACAGCGTGACGCTGCCTCTGATCGGCGAGGTGGCGTGGATCGACGACGCGCTGGGCTGGGGCTCGCTGTTGCTGATGCTCGGCCTTTCGGTGTTCCTGATGCTACCCGTGGCCTCGATGATGAGCGGCTTCTTCCTCGAAGAAGTGGCCGGTGCGGTCGAGGCCCGGCACTATCCCGGCCTGCCGCCCGCCCGCACGATCCCGCTGGCGGACCAGATCCGCGACACCTTTGCCTTCCTCGCGGTGCTGGTGCTCGTGAACGTCGCGGCGTTCGCGGTGAGCCTCGCCTTTCCGCCCGCCGCGCCCTTCCTGTTCTACGGGGTCAATGGCTGGCTGCTGGGGCGCGAGTATTTCCAGGTCGCGGCGATGCGGCGCGAGGGCCGGGCGGGGGCGCATGCCATGCGCCGGCGCCATCCGCTGCGGATCTGGGGCGCGGGCTGCCTGATGGCGGTGCCGCTGACGGTGCCGGTGGTGAACCTGCTGGTGCCGGTGCTGGGCGCGGCCACCTTCACGCATCTCTATCACCGGCTGGCGCGGCGGCGGCCCGCTACTCGCTGACCAGCGGGCCGTTGGCCGGGGCCATGCGGCCGAACACGTCGATGTCGCGCACCGTGACGCCGCCCCACAGGATGAAGGCCGAGAGCGCGGCCCAGATCGGCACCGCCCAGAGCGTGGTGATCTTCGCCTTGCGGCCCAGCCGGAAATCGGCCGGGGCCGAGGCATGGGTGCCGGGCACCGTCTCGCCCGCATCGCCTTGGGTGACGAGCCGCAGCGGCAGCACGATGAAGAACACCATGAACCATGTCACGGCGAAGAGCACGAAGGCGGCGGTGATGGTCATGGCATCTCCACGGGGGCAACCCCCCTGTTGTTTTTCATCTCGGGTCGTGCGGGCCGTCGGCCCCGCCTCTCGGTCAGACCTGTTCGATCTCGATCAGGCAGCCGTCGAAATCCTTGGGGTGCAGGAACAGCACCGGCTTGCCATGGGCACCGGTCTTGGGATTGCCGTCGCCCAGCACTCGCGCGCCTTCGGCCACGAGCCGGTCGCGCGCCGCGTGAATGTCCTCCACCTCGTAGCAGACATGGTGCATGCCGCCCGAGGGGCTCTTTTCGAGAAACCCCGTGATGGGCGAGGCCTCGCCCAGCGGCTCCATCAGCTCGATCTTGCTGTTGGGCAGTTCCACGAAGACCACGCGGACGCCATGCTCCGGCAGCGCCTGCGGGGCGCTGACCTGCGCACCGAGCGACCGGGCATAGCGGTCGCGCGCGGCGGCGAGGTCGGGCACGGCGATGGCGACATGGTTGAGGCGACCGATCATCGGAAAGCTCCTGCTGGCATGGGGGCGATATGGCGGCTCGGACCCGGTGGCGCAACCGCGCGGATCGTCGCGGCTTAAGACGGGATTCACCCTGTCCGGCGAGACTGCCCGAAGCAAGGGTCCTTCGGGCCCGACCCCAAAGGGAGCCCAGCATGCCGGTCAACATCACCTTTCCCGGCGCGCGCGCGCCCACCGCGGACAGGCCGCTGCTCGGGCTGACCGTGCTGCTGGTCGAGGACAGCCGCTTCGCCTGCGAGGCGATGCGCCTCTTGTGCCTGCGCTCCGGCGCCCGGATCCGCCGCGCCGACAGCCTGCACAACGCCCGCCGCCACCTGCGGGGCTACCGCCCCGACGCGGTGATCGTCGATCTCGGCCTGCCGGACGGCTCGGGGATCGAGTTGATCCTCGAACTGGCGCAGGCCACCCCGCGGATCGACATGCTGCTGGCCACCTCCGGCGATCCGGATGGCGAAGCGCCGGCGCGCGCGGCCGGGGCGGACGGCTTTCTCCCCAAACCGATCGGCCGACTGGGCGAGTTCCAGCAGGCGCTGCTCGCGCATGTGCCGCCCGATCGCCGCCCCGGGGGACTTGGGTGCCTTCCGGTCGGGGAGGAGATCCGTCCCGATCCGGTGGCGTTCCGCGACGATCTGGCGCTGGCGGCCCAGCTGATGCGGCACGGCCGCGCGGACGAGCGGGTCATGGCCTATCTGGCGCAGTTCCTCGCCGGAGTGGCGAAGGCCGCCGGCGATACGAAGCTCTGCGCGGCGGCCGAGGCGCTGTCCGTCGCGCGGCAGGGGGGCGTGGCGGGCCCGGCCTTCGACCGGCTGGCGGCGCTGGTCGAAGATCGGCTCGCGGCGCCGGCGGCGCTTTGAGCCGTGCCGCCACTCAGGCGAACAGTCCGGGATCGGCGCCGAGTTCGAGCCCCGGGAACACCGATCCCTCGATCACCGACCGGTCGAGGCCGAACAGGCCGCGCATCACCCAGCCCGCATGGGCGCGCAAGTCGCGCGTCGGCATCAGGTCGCGCCGGTCGTAGAGCGCGGCCTCGGACAGGCCGGGCCAGTCGCCCAGCACCCGCCCGCCGCGCAGCGCGCCGCCGGCATAGAGCATCGCGCCGCCGGTGCCGTGATCGGTGCCCTTCGTGCCGTTCTCGCGCGCGGTGCGGCCGAACTCGGTCACGCAGAGCACCGCGGTCTTTTCCCATGCAGGGCCCAGCCCCGCCTCCAGCGTCAACAGCGTATCGGCGAGCCGCCCCAGCGCCCGGCTTAGCCCGACCGACTGCCGTTCATGGGTGTCCCACCCGGTGAGCGAGAAGCTGGCGATCCGGCTGTCTCCCCGAAGCCGCGAGGCCGCGAACTCGGCCAGCCGCACATGGTCGCCGCGCAGCGCCTCGTCGCCGTTGTCACCCATCTCAGCGGCCTGACCGGTCTCTTCGGCGGCGAGGCTGTCGACGATGTCCATCGCCTCGGCCACGGCGTCGCGGAACAGCGGATCCTCGTGCGTCACAAGCTCCAGCAGCCGGCGCCCCTGCGGGGTCAGCTCCAGCCGCGCCTCGGGCGACCAGCGGGTCGTCGCGGCGCGGCCCGACAGGATCAGCATCTCCTCGCGGCCGATCGCATAGGCGGTTTCGGCGGAAAGGCCCGGAATGGTCTGCAGCATCCGGTTGAGCCAGCCATCGGCCCCCGCCTGTCCCGGCGTCCCGGCTTCGAGCAGGTCCTGCCCGTCGAAATGGCTGCGCTTGTCGCGATAGGGTGTCGAGACGGCATGGACGGCGCCGAACTCGCCGCGTTTCCACATCGGGGCCAGCCGGTCGAGCGCCGGATGCAGTGCGTAGAACCCCGCATCGATGGCGCCGGGATCGGCTTGGACCGCCAGCGTCGGGCGCAGCGCCGCGAGGGCGGGATCGCCCACGGGGCGCACCACGTCGAGCCCGTCCATCGCCCCGCGCAGCACGATCACGACGAGCCGGTTCTCCCACGGCGCGCTGGCGAAGGCCATCGGCGTCAGCAGCGGGCTCGCCGCGGCGGAGCATCCCAGCGCGAGGCCGCCGCGCAGCACGGAGCGTCTGTCGATCCCGGTCATGCCGTCATCTCCTCTGGAAGGCGGGGCTGGACAGCACCACCCCGATCGCCTCGGCGCGGCTTTCGGCGGCCCGGGCCGCGAAGACCAGCGCCTCCGGCGCGTCGGTACCCACGGCGACCCGCACGAAGGCGCGCGGGTCGGGCAGGTCGTCGAGCAGCACCGATGGCGTGTTCATCGCCCAGTCGATCCGCGCGGCCATGCCATGCGGGGTGATCCAGGCCTCGGCGGCCTCGGGCCAGCCATCGGGGCCGGGCGGCCGTTCCCAAGGCTGCCCCATCCGCATCAAGGGCTGGTACAGCTGCCGCCTGAGATCGGGCGTGCCAAGCCCCGCGATCGCCTGCGGGGCCACGCCGAGCGCCCGCAGCGCGCTCTGCACGAAACCGTAAGGCTGCTTGATCTTGCGCGGCTCCGGCGACCAGGCGGCGGGGTGTTCCAGAAGCGTCGCGGTGACCGCGAGAAGGTCGCCACGACTGTCGCGCCAGACCGTTTCGAGCGTGGCCACAAGCGCCTCGTCGGGATCATCAGCCACGAAATGCACCGCGATCTTGCGCGCCATGTGACGGGCGGTGGCGGGGTGACGCGCCAGCATCCTGAGCGCCTCGCGGATCGTGTCGAAGCTGGCGCGGTCGGAAAAGGTCATGCCAAGCACGGTCTCGGCGCCCGGCTCGGCCCGGTCCGGACGGTATTCCAGGCCGCGCGCGGGGCTCCAGCTCAGCCCGGTGAGCAGCTCGGCCAGCTCGCGCACGTCGGTCTGGTCATAGGGACCGTCCACACCCAACGTGTGCAGTTCCAGAAGCTCGCGCGCGAGATTCTCGTTCAGCCCACCGCCGCGGCGCCCGGCGCGGCTGTTCGGCCCGGTCGATCGCGCCTGATCCAGATAGGCGAGCATCGCCGGGTGAGTGACGACGGCGATCAGCAGCTCCTCGAAGGGGGCGGCGACGCGCGGCCGGATCGCCTCCTCGACATAGGGGGTGATCAGGTGACGCCAGGCCTGCACTGGTGCCCGCGTGGTGAAGTGATCGGCCCAGAACCGCACCAGACGCTCATGCAGCCCGCCTTCCGGCGCCGCGACGCCACGGGCAAGACTGGTCGCGAAATTGCGCCAGCCAAGCGCGCTCGCCGCGGCGCTCAGCTTGTTCTGCGCATCGCGCGCGGCCTTCTCCTGCGCGCTGCCACGGGCCGCGCGCTTGGCACGGCCGGCCTCGTACCATTCGACCAGGGTCGGTCGCGCCTCGCCGAAGGGGGGGATCGGAAACTGTCGGGCGATCTCGTCACGCCCGCTCAGCGGTCGCAGCATTGCCGCGACGCTCTCGGGGGGCGGCTGCACCGGCGACAGGCCGGTGCCGAAGCGGATGGCGGCACGAAGCGGGTCGAAGGGCACGGGCGAATCCTTCTCGGTATCTGCCGATCATATAGGCAGGCGCCGCTCCGGGCGTGAGCCCCGCCGCGCACGCGCGGCGGGAATCCGCCTCAGTAGTCGCGTTCGAAGAAGATCCCGAGCGAGGTCTCTCCATCGCTGCTGACGCGGCCCTGCGCCGTGATGTCGTCGGTCACGTCGAGGTTGAGGTTGATCGAGGTCTGGTCGGTGCCGACGGTGACGTCGGTATAGACGTTCTCGGAAAGGTACTTGCCGGCGCGTACGGCGGCGTTGCCCTCGTCGTCGGTTGTGATGTCGAGATCGTCGAGGCCGGTATCGGCCCGGAAATCATCGATCAGTCCGCCGCCGCCGGTGCCCGCCAGCGTGCCCACCGCCGCCGCGAGCTGCACCGCCTGCAGCGGCGAAAGCGAGGTGATGTCGCGCCCGAAGATGAGCTGGGCCAGCACCTCGTCCTGCGGCAGGTCGGGCGTCGATTCGAACCGCACCCCGGGCTCGCTCGCCGGACCTTCGATGATGATCCGCACCTGCGTGCCGGTCGCGGCCTCGGTGGTGGCCACCAGCCGGATGAAGGGGCTGAAATCGCCTTGCAGATAGGCACCGCCCTCGTCGAGCTCGAAGCGCTGCTGCAGGATGTCGAGCCGGCCGCGGATCAGTTCGAACTCGCCCACGGGGATCACCTGGTTGGTGGTGCCGCTGATCTCCAGCTCGCCACCCAGCTCGGCGTCGAGGCCACGGCCGCGGATGAAGATGCGCGACGGCGCGCTGATGGTCACGTCGAGCCCGTAACCCGGGCCGGAGGGTCCATCGGCCTCGGCCGCGCTTTCGCCGATATCGACCCCGGCGATGCTCAGCCCGGCCCGCGCCAGCGTGCGCTGCACCTCCTGCGGCGCGTTGACGTGACGCACCTCCGGCAGGTCGCCCAGAGCGCCGATGCCGGAAGACGGCACCTGGATCTCGGTCTGGCCCAAGGCGACCAGCCCGGAGATCAGCGCCCCGCCGGCCAAGGGGCCGGTGACGCTCAACCGTCCGTCGGCGGTGGTCTGGTAGAGCTCGGGGTCGCGCAGCTCCAGATCGTCGAGCGTGATGACCAGATCGGCGTCGAAGCCGCCGGTCAGCGCCACGGGACCGGAGACGCCGATCCGGCCGCCCTTTTCCAGCGCCGCGGCGAGCGACAGCTCCGCCCGATCGCCCGAGAGGCGGATGGTGGTGTCGATGTCCTGCACCGTGAGGCCGACGGTCGGCACCGCGAGCTCGGCACCGGCGGTAGAGATGGTGCCGGTCACCGATGAAAGGGCCGGGGGCCCCTCGACCGAGAGATCGAAGCGGGCGGTGCCGTCGAGACGGCGCGGCTCGATCAGATCGTTGACGAGGCCGAGCTGCGCCTCGCCGGTCACGTCGAGATCGAGCGTGCCGTTAGAGAGGTAGCGCCCCGAGACATCCGCCGAGGTGCCGCCCGGCCCGGTGGCAGAGACGTCCAGATCGAGATCGCCTGTCGCGTTGCGCGCGGCGGTGCCCGAGGCCGTGACGGGCCCCGAGAAATCGGGGGTGAACAGGCCGATATCGTTCAGCCGCGCCTCGAAGCTGGCGCTTTGATTGCTGCCCGAGCCGGTGGCATCGGCCTGCACCGAAAAGGCCGGGAAGCGGATGTCGAGATCCTGCACCGCGATCTCGCCCGGGGCGTCGCGGCTCAGCCGGGCATCGATCGAACCGGTGCCGTCTAGCAGGCGAGAGGCCGCCTCGACGCCGATGTCGAGATTGGCGGCCTGACCGTCGATGGTGACGTCGAAGGCGGAGAGATCCGGCATCACGCTGCCCGCGGCGTCGAGATCGACGCTGCCGCCCAGGGGGCGTCCCGCGAGCTGCGAGAAGGGCGCGAGTGACGCGATCTCGGTCGCGGCGCTGAAGGTGATCCGGCGGCCCTGCGCCTCCGGCGCGACGCGGCCCGTGGCGGCGATGTCGGTGCCTTGGGCGCGGCCGGTCACGTCGAAGTCGATGCCGCCCGCGGCGTCGCCCGAAGCATTGGCCGAGAGGGTGGCGGGACCCGACAGCCCCGGCGTGAAGGGCGCGATCTCGGTCAGCTCGATATCGACATCGCCGGTGGGCAGCCCGTCGGTCACGGTGGCCTCGCCCATGGCGCGGATCTGCGGGTTCACAAGCGTGAAGCGGGGCAGGGCGAAGTCCTGCGGGCCGGAGCGGATCACCTGCGCGTCGAGCACCGTCTCGCCCGCGAGCAGCGGGTCGAGCTGGCCGATGCCGGTGGTCACGTCCGAGGTCGTGCCGTCGAGCGTCACGTCGAAGCGTGACAGGTCGGCGCTCGCGGTGCCGTTGGCCCTCAGATCGACCGCGCCCGAGAGGGGGCGGCCCGCCAGCGTGCCGACGGGCGCGAGGTCGTCGATGTCGATGTCGAGGTCGAAATCGCCCGCGCCGTTCTCGATCGTGGCAGAGCCCGTGACGTTGAGGCCCTCGGAGGCGACGCGCAGGTTCTCGACCAGCAGGTCCTCGGGGCCGGTACGCACCGCGTGGCCCGAGAGCGTCAGCTCGCCGCCGAACAGCTCGTCCGCCTCTGCCGTGCCGGTCGAGAGATTGGTGGCGCGGCCATCGAGGGTCACGTCGAAGGTCGAGGCGTCGAGCGCGGCGGAGCCCTGCGCGCTGAGCTGCGCCTCGCCCGCGAGCGGGCGGTCCACGGCCTCGCCCACGGCGGAGAGATCGCGCGCGTCGAGGTCGAGGTCGAACTCGGCCAGTCCCTCGACCACCTCGGCGCGGCCCGTCGCGGCAACGGCGGGGCCGTCGAGCTTCAGATCCTCGACCGAGAAGCTTTCCGGCCCGGTGCGGGTGGCCCGGCCCGAAAGCGCGACGCGACCCCGCAGCAGCGGGTCGGCTTGGGCGATGCCGGTGACGAGGTCGGTGGTCACGGCGTCGAGCGTGAGGTCGGCGGCGGAGCCGTCGGTCTCGGCCGTGCCGGCCGCATAGAGCCGCGCGGCGCCGGAGATCGGCCGGTCGAGCGCTTCGCCAAGCGGCGAAAGGTCAGAGGCCTCGGCCTCGATGTCGAATGTCGCGGTGGTCCCGTCGAGGGCTGCGTCGCCACTGGCGCGAACCCAGGGGGCCGAAAGCACGAGATCCTCGACCGAGAAGGCCATCTCGCCGCTGCGGACCGCATGGCCGGCGATCTCGACCCGGCCCCGCAGCAGCGGGTCGGCCTGCGCGATGCCGGTGACGAGATCGGTGGCGCTGGCGTCGAGCGTGATGTCGGCCTCGGAGAGATCGGTCTGCATCGAGCCCGCCGCCGAGATGTCGATCGCGCCCGAGAGCGGCATCGCGACCGCCTCGCCCACCGGGCCGAGATCGGATGCGGCCGCGTCGATGTCGAAGGTCGCGGTGCCGCCGTTCAGCTCGGCGCGCCCCGTGGCCCGGAGGCTCTGCGAGGTCATGTCGAGATTCTCGACGCGGAAGCTCTCGGGGCCCGAGCGCAGGGCGCGGCCCGACAGAGTCGCCTGTCCCCGCAGCAGCGGGTCGGCCTGGGCGACGCCGGTGACGAGATCGGTGGTCTCGGCGTCGATCACGAGGTCGAAGGTCGAGGCGTCGGGCGCGAGCGTGCCCTCGGCCGAGAAGACCGCCGCACCAGAGAGATCGCGGCCCGCGATCGAAGAGAAGGGCGCGATGTCGCGCAGGTCGGCGGTCATGTCGAGCGTGACCTGCTCGCCTTCCTCCTCGGGGGCCTGTGTGGCGTCGATCACGGCACGGCCATTGGGCAGTTCGGCCACCACGTCGGCGCGGGTCACGCCGGCCGCATCGCGTGAGGCGGTGCCGGTGAGGGTCGCGGGGCCCTCGACCCCGTCGAGCGCGAGGCCCGCATCCTCGACCGAGATGTCGAAGCGGGCCTCGGAGGCGCCGGAGGTGATGTCGGCCTCGGCGGTGGCGGTCAGCCCAGGCGTGGTGATCGCCAGGTTCTCGACCCGGGTGCCGGTCTCGTCCCGCGCGGCCCGGAGCGCGATCTCGCCTGCGCCGCCGATATAGGGGTCGAGCGGTTCGATCCCGAGCGCGAGATCCTGCGTGGTCCCCGACAGGGTCACGTCGAAGATCCCGTCGAGCGGGCGGATCGTGCTGTCAATGTCGAGATCGGCGGCTCCTGCGAGATCGAGGCCGGTGAGGCCCGAGAACCGCTCCAGCCGCTCGGCGGCAAGCTCCACCGTCGAGCTGGTTTCGAAGCCGTTTTCGGAGCCGGCGACGGTGCCGGTGGCGTCGAGCGCGATGCCCGGCCCGTCCAGCGTGACGCGGTCGATGGTAACCGGGCCTTCGCCGTCGCGTTCGAGCACGATTTCGCCCGCGATCTGCTCACCCAGCGCCTCCGCGAGGTCCTCGTCGTCGAATTGCAGCCCGCGCGCGGTGTAATCGATATCGGCGGTGAACAGGCTCGGCGCGACGTCGCTTTCGCGCACGATCACGCCGCCGCCCTGCACGGTGAATTGCGGGATCGTCAGCCTGGGACGCGCGAAATCGCGGGCGGTCAGGTCGATCACCCATTGATCGCCGATGCTGGCGTCGAATTGCAACGCCAGATCGGCGCCGCCGATCCGGGTTTCGCCACCGGCCACGGGCAGGACGACCGGGCCGCCATCCTCGCCGCCGATGCTGCCGTTGAGATCGAAGCTCTCCGGCCAGCCATCGGCGCCGATCCGGGCCGAGCCGTCGAGCGTGAGCGCCTGCGCCTCGATCGAAAGCCGCGACAGCGCCAGCGCGCCGTCGGCGCCGCGCGATCCGGTGACGGCGAGCCCGACATCGGGGCCGAAGAACTCGGCATAGTCGGGCGCGATCAGCGGCGTCACGTCGCCATCCACGTCGAGCGAGAAAGCCAGCGGCGCGGTGCCACCCTCGGGCGCTTCGCCCCGGTCGAGCGCGAAATCGCCGCTGATCCGCGGTTGCCCGTCGGTGGCCAGCGAGATCGCCGCGTCGAAATCGTCGATCGGCCCCGCGCCCTCGACCCTGAGCGCCACAGAGGGGCGGCCGGGCAGGTCGAGCGCCCGCGCGGCGATGCCGTTCTCGGCCTCTTCCAGCGCCAGCGTCAGGTCCAGGAGGCGGCTGTCGTTGGAATAGCTGCCCGAGAGTTCGAAGCGGCCGGTCTTCTCGCCCAGCCGCTCGGCGGTGAGTTGCGCCTCGCCTTCGCCGCCCGCAAGCTGCGCCGAGCCCTGCACGGTGAGCGCGACCTCCTCGTCGAGAAACGCCTCGCCCAGCACCAGCCGGTCGATCGAGAGCTCGTCGAGCCGGATCGAGACCGGCAGTTCGGGCAGGGAGAAGGGCGTGGCCTCGGCCGCGGGGGCCTCTTCGGCACCGGCCACCGGCGGCCGGGTCAGTTCGATCAGCTCGGCCGAAAGCTCCTCGACCTCGAGCCTGCCGCGCAGCAGCGCCGAGCGATTCCAGTCGAGCACGAGGTTCTCGGCCCTGAGCCAGACGCCTTCCTCGTCGGCGATGGTCATCACCTCGATCGAGGCGGCGGAGCTCAGCGCGCCCTGAAAGCCGGTGATGATCACTTCGCGACCGGCGCCCGAGAGGTTGTCCTCGATCAGCCCGGTGAGAAAGCCGCGATCGCGCTCGGCCTGCTCCTCCTGCGCGGGGAGCATGGTCGGCGCGACGGTGGCGATGGTGATGGCGGCGGCGCGGGAGAGCTGTTTCAAAACGACTGTCCTATTCCGATATAGACATGGACGCTCTCATAGGCGTCGTCGCCGGTGACCGGCGTCGCGAGGTCGAGCCGTACCGGCCCGATCGGCGTGGCATAGCGAATTCCCGCCCCGGCACCGGCCTGGAAGTCGCCCTCGCCATCCGGCAGGGCATCGGCCTCGACATAGCCGATGTCGTAGAATCCCACCGCGCCGATCTTCTCGGTCACGTCGAACCGCGCCTCGAGCTGGGCGCCAGCAAAGCTCTTGCCCCCCGAGCTGACCTCGACCGGGCCGTCGCCGAAATCGCGCGTGTAGGTGACGCCGAGCGACTGGTAGTCATGGCCGCGCACGGTGCCGCCGCCGCCGGAGTAGAACAGGAAATCGGCGGGGCTGTCCTCGAGGCTCGAGAGCAGCACCGAGCCGAGCTGGCCGCGCGCGGCCAGCGTCAGCCGCTCGGTCTCGCCGAAGCTGCGATAGGCGCGCGTGTCGACATAGAGCCGGAGCCCGTCATCGCTGCCGGTCACGCCGAGAAATGGGGTGACCTCGACATCGACGAAATAGCCGTTCTGGGCATCGAGCGCGGCGTCGCGCCGATCGAGCGTCGCGTCGAGCGGCAGGGTCAGCAGCGTATAGTCGCGAACCCGCGCATCGGTTTCCTCGCGCGCGGTCAGGATGCCGATGGCGCCGGAATAGCTCAGCGTCTCGTTGACGTAGCGTGACAGGCCGATCTCGGCGCTGAACTGGTCGAGCAGGTAGTCGATCTCGTCCTCGCGCTTGAGCTCGGCCTCGGCAAAGAGATCGACATCGGCGCGGAACGTGGCGGGGCGGTTGAAACTGGCGCCAAGCCGGTAATCGGCACCGCCCGAACCGGTGACGCCGGGCACCTCGCCCTCGATGCCCGAGATCTCGCCCTCGATGCGCAGCCGCTCGGCCCCGCCCAGAAGGTTGCGATGCAGCCAGAAGGCAGAAAGGCCCAGGCCCTCGACGGTGGAGATCTCGGCGCCGAAGCCGATCCGTCGCGGCAGCGCCTCGGTCACCGTCAGCTCGAAGGGCAGGGTATTGTCCGGGCCGATCTCCTCGCTCTCGATGAAGGCCACCGAATCGAAGGCGCCGGTGCGGCGCAGCCGGGTCGCGGCGAAATCGAGATCCTCGGGATCGTAGATGCGGCCCGTCGGCAGGTCGGCGATGGCGCGGATCCGCTCCTCGCGCACATCCTCGTTGCCGGTCACGGTGAGCGCACCGAAACGCAGCCGCGGTCCCGGGGCCAGGCGCACGGCGGCGTCGAGCCGCTCGGTCGCGTGGTCGGCGACGATCTCCTGATCCGCGACCTCGGCCTTGGCGAAGCCCACCGCCTCCCATGCCTCGACCCCGGCGCGCGCGGCGGCCCGCACCGATTCGGCGCGCGCGGTCTCGCCGGTGGCAAAGCTTTCGGGCAGTTCGGTGTCGGGGGCCAGCGGCGCGATCTCGGTACGACCGAAGGTGAAGCGCGGCCCCTGGCTCACCCGGATCGCGATGTCGTCGATCCGCGCCGGCGCGTCGAGCGGCGCGAGGGCCGCCGCTTCCTCGCCATTGACGAGTATCGAGATCGTGCCGCCGAAATAGCCTTGGGAATAAAGCCCGGTCAGCAGCCGCCGGTAATCGGCCCGGGCGGCGGCGACGTAATCCTGCGGGGTCGGGTTCTCGTCATCCTTGAGCGCCACCAGCAGCGAGGAATTCTCCAGCACGCTTTCGAGCTCGTCATCGGCGACGTCGATCTCGAAACGGACATCCTGGCCCAGCGCGGCGGATGTCGACAGGGCGAGAACCGACAGGCCGGTCAACACGGCGATATGGCGCAACTTCGATGTCCTCCCGGCGAACCGCTCTTTATTCGTGGCGCGGTCTGGGCCGGGCCTTGGCCCTATTGCTATCCTATCGAGACCGGGAGGCAACAGCCCGTTCCCGGCCCATGATCAATTGTGATCGAAGGGATCCGGCTCGTATCCCACGGCGGCGAGGTAGAGCCCGTGCGGTGGACAGACCGGGCCGCAGGCGGCGCGGTCGCGCGCCTCGAGCGCCGCCGTGACGTCATCCGGGCTCCACGCGCCGGCGCCGACCCGCTCCAGCGTGCCGACGAAGCTGCGCACTTGGTTGTGCAGGAAGGAGCGGGCTTTCACGTGAAACCGGATCTCGGGGCCCGAGGGGCCCTCGATCGCCTCGATATTGAGGCGGTCCAGCGTGCGTAGCGCCGAGTTGGCCTGGCAGATCGAAGAGCGGAAGGTGGTGAAATCGTGCCGCCCGACGAGCCGGTCCGCGCCCGCCTGCATGGCTTCCGCGTCCAGCGGGTGCGGCACCTGCCAGGCGAGACCCTTGTCATGTGTCAGCGGCGCGCGGCGCGTCACGAGACGAAACAGGTATTGCCGCCACGTGGCCGAGAACCGCGCATGGAAATCCTCCGGCACCACGGCACAGGCGGTGATCGCCACCGGATCGGGCTTGAGGTGATAGTTCAGCGCCTCGGACAGGCGGAACGGGTCCCAGTCCTTCTCGAGATCGCAATGCGCGACCTGGCCCAGCCCATGCACCCCGGCATCGGTGCGCCCGGCGGCGGCGATGGTGTGCGGGCGCCGCTCCAGCTTTCCGAGCGCGGCCTCGATCGCACCCTGCACGGAGGGGTGGTCCGACTGGCGCTGCCAGCCGGAAAAGGGCGCGCCGTGATATTCGACCTTGAGTGCATAGCGTGGCATGGCGCTGCGGGTAGCCCCGGTGCCACCGCTTGGCAAGCGCGCGCAGGTCCCTTTCATCTTTCTCCAAATACGCAAATCCGTGGGTGGTGCGGGGTGCGCCTCTGTGCATTCCGGGTGGGCATGCCTATCTTCGCGGCGAATGGCGGGCAGGGAGCGGCACATTGGTCATCGGGGCGATCACGCAAGGATTCACGCGCGGCGTCGAGGGGGTGGCGGACCGGCTGGTCTCGCCATTCACCGATCCGGTGATCCGGCTCGGCGTGACCGGGCTGTCGCGGGCCGGCAAGACGGTGTTCATCACCTCGCTGGTCGCGAACCTGATGGATCGTGGCCGGATGCCGCAATTCGCCGCCGGACCGCGCATCCAGGGCGCGGTGCTGCGGCCGCAGCCCGACGACACGGTGGCGCGGTTCGACTATGAGGGGCACATGGCGCAGCTCATGGGGCCCGAGCCCAGCTGGCCCGAGGGCACGCGACGGGTGAGCGAGCTGCGGCTCAGCCTGCGGGCCCAGCAGGGCGGGCTGCTGGCGGGGGTGCAGGGACCACGGACCGTGCATCTCGACATCGTCGATTACCCGGGCGAATGGCTGCTCGATCTCGGGCTTCTCGAAAAGGACTACGCGCAATGGGCGCGCGAGGCGCTGGGCCGGGCCGAGCGGCGGGCGGCGGCGATGCCGCAGGCGGCGGCGCTGCTCGCGGCGGTGGCCGCAACGGAGGCCGAGGCGCCGTTCGAGGAGCCGCGCGCCAAGACGCTGGCTCGGGCCTTCACCGAATATCTCAACGCCGCCCGCGAGGCGGGCTATTCGGACTGCACGCCGGGGCGGTTCCTGCTGCCCGGCGATCTGGAAGGTTCGCCGGTGCTGACCTTCGCGCCGCTACCCGGCGCGCCGGGCGGCAAGGGCAGCCTGAAGCGCGAGATGGAGCGGCGATACGAGGCCTACAAGCGCGAGGTGGTGAAGCCGTTCTTCCGCGATCACTTCGCCCGGATCGACAGGCAGGTGGTGCTGGTCGACGTGCTGTCCGCGATCCATGCCGGACCGCAGGCGGTCGAGGATCTGCGCGCCGCGATGGCCGACATCCTGCGCGCCTTCCGCCCGGGCCGGAACGCGTTCCTGAGCCGCATTTTTCAGGGCCGGCGCATCGACCGCATCCTGTTCGCCGCGACCAAGGCCGATCACCTGCACCATACCGAGCATGCCAAGCTCGCGGCGATCACCGAGGCGCTGTTGCGCGACGCGCGCGACCGCGCCGATTTCGCCGGGGCCAGGACCCAGGCGATGGCGATCGCCGCGCTGAGGACCACGGTCGAGGACCGGATCAGCCATGGCGGCGAGATGATCGACGTGGTGCGCGGCAAGCTTCTGGAAACCGGGCGGCAGGCGGCCTTGCATGCGGGCGCGCTGCCGGACGATCCGTCCCAGCTTCTGGCGCCCGCGCGCGCCGGGGCTGAGCGCTGGCTCGACGGGGACTACTCGGTGATGAATTTCGGGCCGGCGCGGATGGTGCTGAAGCCCGGCGAGGGCCCGCCGCATATCCGGCTCGACCGCGCGGCGGAGTTCCTCTTGGGCGACCGGCTGTGAGGAGGCAGGCATGAGCGACCAGAAACGCCGCGGCCCGGTGATGATCGATCTCGAAGAGGAGGCGGCGCCCGAGGTGACGCCCGCCACCGCGCCCCCCGTACCCGAACCGGGGCTGTCGCAGGGCGCGGCGCTGCAACGCGCGGCGGTGATCGCGGCGCGGCCGCGCTCGGCGCTCGCGCGCTGGTTCTTCGCGGCGCTGGCCACGCTTCTGGGCTTCATGCTCTCGGTCGCGGCCTGGAACTGGGTGGCGGGGCTTCTGGCCGTGAGCCCGGTGCTGGGAATGATCGCGAGCCTGCTTCTGGCGCTGGTGCTGGCGCTGCTGCTGGCGATCGCGGCAAAGGAGTTCTGGGCGTTCCGGCGGCTGGCGCGGCTCGATCACATCCAGAGGGATGCCGGCGCGGCGCTGGGCGCGCAGGACCTGCCGCTCGCGCGATCGGTCTCGGCGCAGATGCTGTCGCTCTATGCCGGTCGCGACGAGTTGGCGCCGGGGCTGGCGCGGATCCGGGCGCGCGAGGGAGAGGTCTTCGACGCCGACGGGTTGCTGGCGCTGTCGGAAACCGAGCTTCTGGCGCCGCTCGACGCCATGGCGCTGCGCGAGGTCGAGGCGGCGGCGCGGCAGGTGGCGACGGTGACGGCGGTGGTGCCCTTGGCGCTTGCCGACGTGACCGCGGCGCTCACCGCGAATCTGCGGATGATCCGGCGCGTGGCCGAGATCTATGGCGGCCGCTCCGGCACGCTGGGCGCCTGGCGCCTGACGCGGTCGGTCTTCACCCATCTCGTGGCGACCGGCGCGGTCGCGGTGGGCGACGACCTCGTCAGCTCGGTGGCGGGCGGCGGCGTGCTGAGCCGCGTCTCGCGCCGCTTCGGCGAAGGGGTGGTGAACGGCGCGCTGACGGCGCGGGTGGGCGTCGCCGCGATCGAGGTCTGCCGGCCGCTGCCGTTCCGCGCGGCCAAGCGCCCCTCGGTCTCGGGCCTCGTGGGACGGGCGTTGACCGGGCTGTTCGGGTCGCGCGAGGGCTGACCGGCCGGGCGCAGCCTGGCTGATGACTGCATCTCGTCGTTTCGATGATCGAGCGCGCGGGCAGGGCGCCGAGCACGTCGATCCCGGTTTCGGTGTGGCCGGGAGCGCGCCTCGTGTGCCGATGCGGGTTCCCCCGCATCATTGGGGCGTGCCGCCTAGAGCAGCTTCGGAATGCCGCCCGGTAGGGTCTCGCGCTCCGTGACACCGGCGCGCAGCGTCCGGCCGATGCGATGCGCCAGCGCCGACCACGCGGCGGCGGTCTCGGGTGGAAGCTCCTCGCGCAGCGTCATGTCGAACAGCGCCAGCCACGGCGCGAACATGCCGGGCCGCACGTCGCGGGCTTCGCGATGCACCGTCACCGGGCTGCCGCGATAGCCGGGACGGCCGAGGATCGCGCTTTCCCAGAAGGTCACGATCCGCGCCTCGTGCTCGGGCCAGTCGGTGACGTGGCGCGCGAAGACCGGGCCGAGACCGGGATGGGCGCGCACGCGCTCGTAGAACCGCGCGACGACGCGCGCGATCTGTTCCGGCGTGATCTCGATGCGCGGTTCCGGCATGGCGGGCTCCTTCCGATCCCTGTCATAGACCCAAGCCCGGGCATGGGAAACCGGGGCGCGCTTTACCCGCCGCGCGGCCGCGCCTATAAGCGGCGCCATGACGGCCCTTCGCGCCCATATCACGCGAATTACCGGCCCGGCGCTCTGAGGATCAGGGCCGCCGGGACAAGGCGCATGAGCTGACGCCGCGCCGCCCTTCACCAGACATTCCGATACGACCGGACTTCGACAGGACCGAACAGCGATGTGCGCCGATACGCCCGAGAACCAGACCGACACCCCCGACTACAAGGACACCCTGAACCTGCCGCGCACCGATTTCCCGATGCGCGCGGGCCTGCCCAACCGCGAGCCGGGCTGGCTCGCCCGCTGGGAGCAGATCGGGGTCTATGACCGGCTGCGCGAGAAGGCGGAGGGCCGCAAGCCCTTCACCCTTCATGACGGCCCGCCTTACGCCAACGGCAACCTGCATATCGGCCACGCGCTCAACAAGATCCTCAAGGACATGGTGGTGCGCTCGCAGCAGATGATGGGCCGCGATGCGCGCTACATCCCCGGCTGGGACTGCCACGGCCTCCCGATCGAGTGGAAGATCGAGGAGCAGTACCGCAAGAAGGGCCAGGACAAGGACAAGGTCGACGTGATCGACTTCCGTCAGGAATGCCGGAAGTTCGCCGAGGGCTGGGTCGATATCCAGCGCGACGAGTTCAAGCGGCTCGGCGTCACCGGCAAGTGGGAGAAGCCCTATCTGACGATGGACTTCCACGCCGAGCGGGTGATCGCCGAGGAGTTCCAGAAGTTCCTGATGAACGGCGTGCTCTACCAGGGCTCCAAGCCGGTGATGTGGTCGCCGATCGAGAAGACCGCGCTGGCCGAGGCCGAGGTCGAGTACCACGACAAGGAAAGCTTCACGATCTGGGTGCGCTTCCCGGTGCTGGGCTCGGACGACCCGCTGCTTCAGGGCGCGGATGTCGTGATCTGGACCACCACGCCCTGGACCATTCCCTCGAACAAGGGCGTCGTCTACCACCCCGACATCTCCTACGGCGTCTACGAGATCACCGGCGCCCCGGAGGACAACTGGGTGAAGAAGGGCGACCGGCTGCTGCTCGCCGACAAGCTGGCCGAGGGCTGCCTGGCCAAGGCCCGCGTCGATGGCTGGGAGCGGATCGGCGACGCGCCCGCGCTCGACGGGCTGTCGGTCGCGCATCCCTTTGCCGGCATCGAGGGCGGCGAGGGAGAGTGGGACCAGCCCCGCGACTTCCGCGCCGCGCCCTTCGTCACCGACGAGGACGGCACCGGCTTCGTGCATTGCGCGCCCAGCCACGGCATGGACGAGTTCGAACTCTACCGCGATGCGGGGATGCTCGCGGAGGTCATCACCTACAACGTCGAGGAAGACGGCTCCTTCCGCGCCGACCTGCCGCTGTTCGGCGGCAAGCGCATCCTCAAGCCGAACGGCAAGGAAGGCGACGCCAACGCGGCCGTCATCGACGCGCTGGCGCAGTCGGGCAAGCTCTTCGCGCGCGGCAAGATCAAGCACTCCTACCCGCATAGCTGGCGCTCCAAGGCGCCGCTGATCTTCCGCAACACGCCGCAATGGTTCGCCGCGATCGACCGCGAGGTCGGCGACGGGCAGGACCGGTACGGCAAGACCATCCGCGAGCGGGCGCTGACCTCGATCGACGAGCTGGTGACCTGGACGCCGAAGACCGGCCGCAACCGGCTGCATTCGATGATCGAGCAGCGGCCCGATTGGGTGCTGTCGCGCCAGCGCGCCTGGGGCGTGCCGCTGACCTGCTTCGTCAAGAAGGGGGCCCGCCCCACCGATCCCGACTTCCTGCTGCGCGACGAGGGCGTCAACGCCCGTATTCTCGAGGCCTTCGAGGCCGAGGGTGCGGATGCGTGGTACCGCGACGGCGCCAAGGCGCGCTTCCTGGGCGATGCCGTGAACCCCGATGATTACGAGCAGGTCTTCGACATCCTCGACGTCTGGTTCGATTCCGGCTCCACCCACGCCTTCGTGCTGCGCGACCGCGAGGATGGCTCCGAGGACGGTCTGGCCGACCTCTACCTCGAAGGCACCGACCAGCATCGCGGCTGGTTCCATTCCTCGATGCTGCAATCCTGCGGCACCAAGGGGCGCGCGCCCTATCGCGGCGTGCTGACGCATGGCTTCACGCTCGACGAAAAGGGCATGAAGATGTCCAAGAGCTTGGGCAACACCGTCAGCCCCGCAGACGTGACCAAGCAGTACGGCGCCGACATTCTCCGGCTCTGGGTGGCGCAGTCGGACTACACCGCCGACCTGCGGATCGGGCCGGAGATCCTCAAGGGCACCGCCGACGGCTACCGCCGATTGCGCAACACCATGCGTTTCCTGCTGGGATCGCTGGCGGATTTCACCGAGGCCGACCGGGTGGAGCCCTCGGAGATGCCCGAGCTGGAGCGCTGGGTGCTGCACCGGCTCGCCGAACTCGACCAGACCGTGCGCGAGGGCTACGACGCCTACGACTTTCAGGGCGTGTTCCAGTCGGTCTTCACCTTCGCCACGGTGGAGCTCTCGGCCTTCTATTTCGACATCCGCAAGGACGCGCTCTACTGCGACGGCGACACCGCGCGGCGCCGCGCGGCGCGCACCGTGCTCGACCTGCTGTTCCACCGCCTGACGACCTGGCTCGCACCGATCCTCGTCTTCACGATGGAAGAGGTCTGGCTGGAGCGGAACCCGGGCGACGACGCCTCGGTGCATCTCACCGACATCCCCCAGACGCCGCAGGCGTGGCGCGACGAGGCGCTGGCCGAGAAATGGGCGGCGATCCGCAAGGTGCGCCGGGTGGTGACCGCGGCGCTCGAAGTGGCGCGGCGCGACAAGGTGATCGGCGCCTCGCTCGAAGCGGCGCCCGTGGTGCATGTGCGAGACGCCGAGGCGCTGGCCGCGCTCAAGAGCGTGAGCTTCGAGGATCTGTGCATCACCTCGGCGATCTATTTGACCGGCGACCCGTCGCCCGCCGAGGCGTTCCGCCTGCCCGAGGTGGAAGGCGTCGGCGTCGTGTTCGAAGCGGCCGAGGGCGAGAAGTGCCAGCGCTGCTGGAAGATCCTGCCCGATGTCGGCACGCATGCGCATCCCGGCGTCTGCGCGCGTTGCGACGCGGCGCTGGCGTGACGATCATCCGGCGCCGCTCCAGCCGCGGCGTCGGATTTGCGTATTTGAAGAACAAAGTTGCCAAGCGCGTCTCTGGTGACTTTGTTCCGCAAATACGCAATCGCGGTTTCGGCCCGCGATGAGCCTGCCGATCTTCCTCGCCGTGATGCTCGCGGCCTTCCTGCATGCGAGCTGGAACGCGATGATCAAGCTCGGGGCCTCGAAGGTGGCGGGCATGGTGATCCTGGCGCTGGTGCAGGGGCTGATGGGGCTGGCCGTGGCGCTGGTCCGGCCCTGGCCTGCCGCCGAGGTCTGGCCCTGGATCGCCGCCTCCGCCGTCTGTCATGCCACCTACAACACGTTTCTCGCCTTCGCCTACGAGCACGGCGACCTGAGCCGGGTCTACCCGATCGCGCGGGGTGCCGCGCCGATGGCGGTGCTGGTGGCGAGCGCGCTGTTCCTGTCCGACGTGATCGAGCCGATGTCGGTGGCGGGCGTGCTGGTGCTGGGCCTAGGCATCCTCGGCATGGCGCGCGGCGCGCTGGGCTCGGGCGAGAGCCGGCGACTCATTCCCTACGCGCTGGGCGCGGCGGCCGGGACCGCCGGCTACACGCTGGTCGACGGGCTGGGGGCGCGGGTCTCGGGCGACCCGGTGGCCTATGTCGGCTGGCTCTTCGTGGCGCAGGCGCTGCTGTTCCCGCCTCTGGCCTTCGCGATGCGTGGGCGGGGGCTGTTGCGCGTTTCGGCCCGCGTCTGGGGGCAGGGGGCGCTGGCGGCGGCGGCCTCTTACGGGGCCTATGCGATCGCGGTCTGGGCGATGACGCTGGCGCCGATCGCGCTGGTGAGCGCGCTGCGCGAAACCTCGATCCTCTTCGCGGTGCTGATCGGCTGGGCCGCTTTCGGCGACCGCATGGACCGGGGCAAGGCGATCTCGGCGGGGCTGATCGTCACCGGGGTGGTGCTGACCCGGCTCTAGGCGGGCCGGTGCTCAGCCGTCCCTGCCATGCACCAGCTGCTGCGCAGCGCCGGCGCCGAGCAGGTAGACCGAGGTCACGACTAGGCCCCAATGCGCCCAGCTGGCGGGGTCGAAATCGACCCAGGCGGCCCAGCCCGCGAAGAAGGTCCAGGCCAGCGCCATCGGCAGCGACACCGCGCGCCAGCGCTTGGTGCGCACCGGGTGGATGAACTTCACCGGCAGGAACATCGTCACCGCGAGCACCACCACCAGCGCCAGAATGATCCAGAAATTGGGCGAGAGGGCGAAGAGCACGAGGATCAGCATGTTCCAGCAGCCGGGGAAGCCCTGGAACGAGTTGTCCTTCGTCTTCATGCGGCTGTCGGCGAAGTAGAGCGCCGACGCGAAGGTGATGACGATGATCGCCAGCCAGCCGGTCCAGCCCGGCAGCAGATCGGATTCGAACAGCGCGAAGGCCGGAACGAAGACATAGGTGAGATAGTCGATGATCAGGTCGAGCAGCACGCCGTCGAAGATCGGCGCGTTGCGCTTCACGTCGTATTTGCGCGCCAGCGGCCCGTCGACCCCGTCCACCGCGAAGGCCACCACGAGCCACAGGAACATCATGCTCCAATCGTCCTGCACCGCCTCCAGCATGGCGAGCATGGCGAAGACCGCGCCTGTGGCGGTGAAGAGATGGACCCCGAGGGCCTTGCGTGCGTCAGTCATGCCATCCCTCTTGGCCGAAAGCGGCGGCGGGCGCAACGCGGCTCAGGGGCGAGGATGGGCGCGATCATAGATCTCCATCAGCCGGGCCGCGTCGACCGCCGTGTAGGTCTGAGTCGTCGAAAGCGAGGCGTGGCCCAGAAGTTCCTGAATCGCGCGCAGATCGCCGCCCGCGCTCAGCAGATGCGTGGCGAAGCTGTGGCGCATCGCATGCGGCGTCGCGGTGGAGGGCAGGCCGAGCTGGGCGCGTGCCATTTCCATCGCCTTCTGGATCGGACGCGGGCCCAACGCACCGCCGCGCACGCCTCGAAACAGCGGCAGGGCGGCGTCCATCGGGTGCGGGCAGAGCTTCACGTAATCCGAGACGGCCTTTCGCGCGACCGGCAGCACCGGCACCAGCCGCTCCTTGCCACCCTTGCCGGTGATGCGCAGCGTCTCGGGCAGCGGCACCTGCGCACCGGTGAGCGACAGCGCCTCGGAAATGCGCAGGCCGCATCCCCACAGCAGCGTCACCACCGCCGTGTCGCGCGCCGCGACCCATGGCTCGCGCGATTGCAGCTCCACCGCCTCGAGCACGCGGGCCGCCGCGTCCTCGTCGAGCGGGCGCGGCAGCCGCGCCTTCATGCGCGGCGCCCGGGTCGAGAGCACGGCCGTGGGCTCGAACCCCTCGCGCGCGGAGAGCCAGCGATAGAAGCTCTTCACCGCCGAGAGCGCGCGGGCAAGGCTGCGCGCCGAAAGACCGCGCGCGCGTTCATGCGCCATCCAGGCGCGCATGTCCGACACCGTGACCCGGGCGATGGGCCCGAGGCCCTGCGCCTCGGCATGGTGGGTCTGCATGAAGGCGAGAAAGCCCAGCACGTCGCCCTGATAGGCGGTGAGCGTGTTCTGCGCGGCGGCGTTCAGGGCCCGCTCATGGTCGAGCCACCGGCCCATCGCATCGGTGAGGGCGGGCGAGATCATGACAGCCAGCGCCGCATCTGCCGCTCGAACACGCCGGCGAAGAAGCCCATCAGATCCGTCGCCTGCGCCGGCGCGAAACGGTTCGCGTCGGTGGCGCCCAGAAGCAGCATGCCGGGCAGGCGACCGGGGCCGAAATCGAGCTTGAGGCAGGCCTCGGAGAGAATCTCGGGCGCGCGGGCGCCGTAGGGCCCGGCCTCGATCGGCTCGACCGGCCGCAGCGATACCTGCCGCAGCGGCACGTTGCGGCCTTGGGTGACGTAATCGGCGACGAAGCCCGGCTCGGCCACCGACAGCACGTCCGAGAGCCGCGCGATGGCCGGGTCGTCCTCGGGACTCGCGGTCTCCAGAACGAGGCGCACCACGTCGACCCGCAGCATGTCGGCCACCTCGCCCGAAAGATCCTGGAGGAAAGTCTCGAAGCGGGTCGCGTCCATCATCCGCAGCACGGCGCGGTGGATCTGGTTGGTGCCGGCGAGATTCTCGTAGGCCGCGGCGATCACCGAGCGGTGCGTGTCCTCGAGCCGGTCGAGCCGTGCCTGCAGGCGCTGCATGGCGAGGCCGCGCAGATCGACCACGTTCGATCCCTTGGCCTCGGCGTCGGCGGTGACGAGGGCGCGCATGATCTCGGGATCGTCGAGCAGGCGGGCCGGATCGGCGAGGATGCGCTCGCGCAGCCCGTCATCGGGGGGTGTGTCGTCTGTCATCTGGGCGCATCCGGGCTGTCGCAACGGCCCGAACATAACAGTGGCTGCGGGGCGATGCGCCCCGGTGTGGCAAGAATGCGGCGGGGCGCGGCCCGGAAGGCACAACGCCCCGCCAAGGCGATCACACGATCTTCTGGCCGGTCGAGGCCCAGTCCTTGAGGAAGGCGTCGAGGCCCTTGTCGGTCAGCACGTGGTTGGCCATGGCCTTGATCACGGCGGCCGGCGCGGTGGCGACGTCGGCGCCGATCTTGGCGGCCTCGGACATGTGGTTGGCGTTGCGGATCGAGGCGGCGAGGATCTGCGTCTCGAAGCCGTAATTGTCGTAGATCTGCCGGATGTCGGCGATCAGCTCCATGCCGTCGAGGTTGAGATCGTCGAGCCGGCCGATGAAGGGCGAGATGAAGGTCGCGCCGGCCTTGGCCGCCAGAAGCGCCTGATTGGCCGAGAAGCACAGCGTGACATTGACCATCCGGCCCTCGTCGGTGAGCGTCTTGCAGGCCTTGAGGCCGTCCCAGGTCAGCGGCACCTTGATCGCGATGTTGTCGGCGATCTTGGCCAGCTCGCGGCCCTCGGCGATCATGCCCTCGGCGTCGAGCGCCACGGTCTCGGCCGAGACCGGGCCGTCGACGATCGAGCAGATCTCCTTGGTCACTTCCTTGATGTCGCGGCCCGACTTCATGATCAGCGACGGGTTGGTGGTGACGCCGTCGATCATGCCCAGGTCGTTGAGTTCGCGGATCTGGTCGATCTCGGCGGTATCGACGAAGAACTTCATGGGGTCTCTCCCTGTCAGATGGTGCGCGCCCACGCGCGCTCCCTTGGTGTCGCACGCCCCCGCGCGGGGCGGCTTCGGCCCCGGTCTAGCAAGTGACGCAGCGGTGGAACAGCGCCTTTCCCATATGGGAAGCACGCGCCGCGCGCGAAACCCCGCGACATGCCGCTCCCTTGAAGCGGCCGGGCGCGCGGCGCATGTTGGCGGCTCCTTCCCGCCCGAGGATTCCGACCGGCCCATGACATCCCCCCGTTTCGAGGAAGGCGCGCTGATCGGCGTGCTGACGACGCAGCCGCTCGACCGGGTGCTCGACTACCGCGCGCCCCGCGGCGGCTGCGCGGCGGGCGACCATGTCGAGGTGCCGTTCGGGCCGCGCAAGGTCACCGGCGTGGTCTGGGGGCAGGGCGCGGGGGATTACGATCCCGCCAAGGTCAAATCCGCGATCCGGGTGCTCGACCTGCCGCCGATGCGCGCGCCGATGCGCGAGTTCCTGGGCCGGGTCGCGGATTACACGCTCACCCCGATGCCGGCGATGCTGCGGCTCGCCACCCGCGCGCCGGGCCTCACCGACCCGCCGGGGATGCGCAAGATCTACCGTCGCGGTCATGGCCAGCCCGCGCGGATGACGCCGGCGCGTGCCCGGGTGCTCGATCTGCTCGAAGAGCATGACGGGCTTGGCTTCATGCTGGGCGAGCTGGCCGATCTGGCGGGCGTCGGCTCCTCGGTGGTCAAGGGGCTGGTGGCCTCGGGTGCCGTGGCCGAGGAGGAGGCGCCGCGCGACGTGCCCTATCCGCCGCTCGATCCGGACATGGCGGGCAAGGCGCTCACGACCGATCAGGAGCTGGCGGCGGCGCGGCTGCGCGAGGGGATCGCGGCCGGGCGCTACGGCACGACGCTGCTCAAGGGGGTGACCGGTTCGGGCAAGACCGAGGTCTATCTCGAGGCGGTCGCCGCCTGCCTCAAGGCCGGGCGGCAGGCGCTGGTGCTGTTGCCGGAAATCGCGCTGACGGCCGAGTTCCTGACCCGGGTCGAGGCTCGGTTCGGCGCGAAGCCCGCCGAGTGGCATTCCGGCGTCACCACGACCGAGCGGCGGCGCTGCTGGAAGATGGTGGCCGAGAACGGCGCGCAGCTGGTGGTCGGGGCGCGCTCGGCGCTGTTCCTGCCGTTCCACGATCTCGGCCTCATCGTCGTCGACGAGGAGCATGACACCTCCTACAAGCAGGAGGACGGGGTTCTCTACAACGCGCGCGACATGGCGGTGCTGCGCGCCTCTTTGGAAAAGGCGCAGGTGGTGCTGGCCTCGGCCACGCCCTCGCTCGAGAGCTGGGTCAACGTGCAGCAGGGCAAGTATGCCCGGCTTGATCTCGAAAGCCGCTATGGCCCCGCCGTGATGCCCGAGATGCGCGCCATCGACATGCGCACCGAAGAGGTGCCCTCGGGCTCTTGGATCTCCCCCGCTCTCAAGGGCGCGGTGATGCAGCGGCTGGAGCGCGGCGAGCAGTCATTGCTGTTCCTCAACCGCCGTGGCTATGCGCCGCTGACGCTGTGCCGCGCCTGCGGCCACCAGATCGGCTGCAAGCATTGCGACGCGCGGATGGTCGAGCACCGATTTCTCAAGCGGCTGATGTGCCACCAATGTGGCGAGACCGCGCCGATGCCCGAGACCTGCCCGAACTGCGAGGTGGCGGGCAAGCTCGCCGCCGTGGGGCCAGGGGTGGAGCGGATCACCGAGGAGGCGCAGGCGCTGTTTCCCGACGCGCGGGTGACGGTGCTGTCGTCGGATTTGTTCGGCTCGGCCCGGGCGCTCAAAACGCGGATTCTCGAGATCGCCGAGGGCGCGGCGGACATCGTCGTGGGCACCCAGCTGGTCGCCAAGGGTCACAATTTTCCCAAGCTGACGCTGGTCGGCGTGATCGACAGCGATCTCGGACTGCAGGGCTCGGATCTGCGCGCCGCCGAGCGGACCTTCCAGCTGATGCGGCAGGTCGCGGGCCGGGCCGGGCGCGCCGAGGCGCGGGGCACCGCGCTCTTGCAGAGCTTCCAGCCCGAACACCCGGTGATCCGCGCGATTCTCTCGGGCGACGAGGAGGGGTTCTGGGCCGCCGAGGCCGCCGCGCGGCGGGCGGCGGGCGTGCCGCCCTATGGCCGCATGGCGGGCATCGTGATTTCGTCGCCTGACATGCAGCAGGCCTTCGATCTCGGCAACCGGCTGGCGCGGCTCGACGCGCCGCTGCGCCGGATCGGCGCGCAGCTCTTCGGGCCTGCGCCTGCGCCGATCGCCCGGGTGCGGGGACGCCACCGGGTCCGGCTTCTGGTCAAGGCCGAGAAGACCGCGCCGTTGCAGTCGGCGCTGGCGGAATGGGCGGCGCAGGTGCGGGTCCCCGCCAATGCGCGGCTCGCCATCGACATCGATCCGCAGAGCTTTCTCTAGGCTCTTGCCCCGCGCGGTGCGGCCCGCGAAGCTGCGGGCGGGGAGGACCGGCAGGGAGGTTTGGGCCATGAGCGATCCGCGCATCAAGGAGTTCTTTGCCCGCGAGGGGCGCTGGCGGGCCGAGCTGTCGGCGCTGCGCGGGCTGCTCCTCGAAGCCGAGGGCATCGAGGAGGTCTGGAAATGGCGCCAGCCCTGCTACTGCTGCGCGGGCGGCAACACGGCCATGGTCGCCGGGCTGGCCGACCGCTGCGTGCTGTCCTTCTTCAAGGGCGTGCTGGTCGAGGACCCGGAGGGGCTGCTGGTGCCGCCGGGACCCAATTCGCGCTCGGCGCGCTACGTGGTGTTCCGCGGGCTCGACGAGATCCGCGCCCATGAGCCGGCGCTGCGCGCGTTGATCGCCCGCGCGGTCGAGATCGACCGGGCCGGGCGGCGGGTGGCCTTCGCGCAGGACGACGTCGAGCTATGCGCCGAGTTCGAGGAGACGCTCGCCGCCGATCCGGATCTCTCGGCCGCATTCGAGGCGCTGACGCCGGGGCGGCAGCGTGGCTACGCGATCCATGTCGCGGGCGCGAAGAAACCCGAGACCCGCTTCGCCCGGATCGCCAAGCACGCGCCGCGCATCCTCGCGGGCAAGGGGATGCACGACCGCTAGGCTGCTTTTGGCCCAGCCGTTCCGGATCGATCGGAAGCGACGCCGCCATGTCGCGCATGGACCGGCGCACCGATCCCGATTCGGCGCAGCCTCGCCACAGGAGCCGGTGGGAGATGCGCCATGGAACTGCCCGGGATCGCGGAATGGGAGGGCGCGCCGGTGGCGCGCGGCTTTTCGGTCGAGGCGTCGAGCGTGGCGCTCGAGGGCGGCACCGACCCGGCCTTCGGCACGGTGCGCTGGCGCACCTTGGTCTCGGCCGACCGCACGCCGTCCTCCGGCATGACGCTGGGCCTCGCCGAGTTCGGCCCCCTGGGCACGCTTGAGCCGCACCGCCATGGGCCGGCGGAGTTCTATCTCGGGCTCGAAGGGGCGGGCATCGTGACCATCGACGATGCGGCGCATCCGATCGGGCCGGGAATCGCCGTCTTCATCCCGCCCGAGGCCGAGCATGGCGTGGTGGCGGGCCCGGAGGGGCTGCGCTTCGCCTACGGGTTTCCGACAGCGCGATTTTCCGAGGTCGATTACAGATTCTCGCCCCGCGGTTGACGGAACGTCTCGCCAAGCGGGGCGGCAGCCCCTAATGCTTGCGCATGACACGCATTCCGATGCCGCTTGCCGAGGCCCGGACCCTGCCGCCGTGGCGCAGGCCGGTGACGCTCCTGTTCCTGATGGCGATGGCCATGCCGGTGGCCTTCGCCACATGGTCGGCACTGCTCAACAACTTCGTCATCGAGGCGGCGGGCTTCGACGGCTCCGACATCGGCTGGCTGCACACGGTGCGCGAGGTTCCGGGCTTTTTCGCCATCGGGGTCATCGCGATCCTGCTCTTCGTGCGCGAGCAGAGCCTGGCGCTGGTTTCGCTGGGGCTCCTCGGGGTGGCCACCGCGCTCACCGCCCAGTTCCCCTCGATGGGCGGCATCCTGACGATCACCATGCTGTCCTCGATCGGCTTTCACTACTTCGAGACGGTGAACCAGTCGCTGCAGCTGCAATGGCTGCCCAAGGAGCGGGCGCCGCAGATGCTGGGCTGGATCGTTTCCGCCGGGGCCGGGGCGACGCTGGTGGCCTATCTGGCGATCGTGCTGACATGGGAAAGCCTCGGGCTGTCCTATGACTTTGTCTACATGGTCTCGGGTGGCTTCACCGCCGCCGTGGCTCTGTATTGCTGGATCGCCTTCCCGGCGTTCCGCGAGCCGCATCCGCAAAGCAAGAGCTTCGTACTGCGCCGCCGCTACTGGCTCTACTACGCGCTGCAGTTCATGTCGGGCGCGCGGCGGCAGATCTTCGTCGTCTTCGCGGGCTTCATGATGGTCGAGAAGTTCGGCTACGACGTGCACGAGGTGACGGCGCTGTTCCTGATCACGCTCCTGACCAACATCTTCGGCGCGCCGCTGATCGGCCGCGCCGTCGCGCGTTGGGGCGAAAAGCGCGGGCTGATGGTCGAATATGCCGGTCTGACGCTCGTGTTCCTCGCCTATGGCGGGCTCTACTGGTTCGGATGGGGCGTCGCGGTCGCCGCCGCGCTCTACGTGATCGACAACGTGTTCTTCGCGCTGGCGCTCGCGCTCAAGACCTATTTCCAGAAGATCGCCGATCCGGGCGACATCGCCCCCACCGCCGCCGTGGCCTTCACCATCAACCACATCGCCGCCGTGTTCCTGCCCGCGAGCCTGGGCTACCTGTGGCTGGTCGCGCCCGACGCGGTCTTCGTGCTGGCAGCCGGGATAGCCGGGCTGTCCTTCGCGCTGGCGCTGATGATCCCGCGCCATCCCGCGCCCGGCCACGAGACCGTGTTCGCGGGGCGCGCGCTTCCCCTGGCGGCCGAGTAGAACTCGGGGCGAAGCATGCCTATATGCCGGGCAAGCCACCAGACGAGGAGAACGCGATGTTCGGCCTGAGTTCGACCAAGACCGAGATGGTCACCCCCGAGAACGCGCTGCCGGGCCGTCCGCAGCCGATCCCCACCGCCACCACCCATTCCGTGCTGGGCACGCCGCTCGACCCCGAGGCCCCCGAGGGGATGGAGGTCGCGATGTTCGGCATGGGCTGTTTCTGGGGCGTCGAGCGGATCTTCTGGAAGCTGCCGGGCGTGCATTCGACCATGGTGGGCTATGCGGGTGGCTACACGCCGAACCCTACCTACGAGGAGGTCTGCACCGGCCGCACCGGCCACAACGAGGTGGTGCGGGTGATCTACGATCCCGCCCAGACCAGCTACGAGGACCTGCTGCGCGTGTTCTGGGAGAACCACGACCCGACCCAGGGAATGCGGCAGGGCAACGACCGGGGCACCCAGTACCGCTCGGGTATCTACGCCTTCGACGAGCAGCAGAAGCGCGCCGCCGAGGCCTCGCGCGAGGCGTTCTCGCCGCGGCTGACCGGGGCGGGCTACGGCGCGATCACCACCGAGATCGTCGATGCCCCGGCCTTCTACATGGCCGAGGACTACCATCAGCAATATCTCGACAAGAACCCGAACGGCTATTGCGGGATCGGCGGCACCGGCGTGACCTGCCCGATTGGCGTCGGGGTCTGAACCGCCGGGCGGGGGCGCGCCCCCGCCTCAGCCCGCCTGCCGCTCGATCCGCGCGCGCGGCAGGCGCAGCACGATCCGGCAGCCCTCGGCGCCGACCTCTCGCGAGAACCCCCCGCCCAGCCGTCCCTCGACCATCAGCCTGATCAGCTGGCTGCCGAACCCGGAGCGGTCGCTCTGGGGAAGCGCTACGAGCGACGCGGCCCGGCTTTCCTGCCAGACGATCACCAACTCCTCGGTCTCTGGGCACATCATGGCCCGGATCGCGAGCCGGCTGCCTTCGCCGAAGCCGCCGTATTTCAGCGCGTTGGTGGCCAACTCGTGGAACACCAGCGACAGCGGCATCACGCTTTCGCTGTCTACGATCAGGTCCGGCACCTCGATGTCACGCGCGCCGTTCTCGGGCAGAAGACCGATCGAATCCCGGATCAGCGCCGCCAGATCCGCACCGGTTTCGGCCTCCTCGATCGCCATGCGGTTGGCCTGTCCCACGGCGGTGACGCGGCCGAGAAACGCCTCGCTCAACTCTTCGATGCTGGCGGCCTGGCGGGCGCAACTGCGATAGATCGCCGAGAGGACGGTCAGGCTGTTGCCGACCCGGTGGATCAGTTCGCGGCGCAGCGTCTCGCGGCGTTCGGCCCCTTCCTTGCGGCGGATCGCGAGGCCGAGATGGCTGCCCACCGTCTGCAGCATTCGCAGGAAGGCCGGATCGAGCCGGGATTGCGCGGTGCCGTAGAATTCGAGCACGGCGTGTATTTCGCCGCTATGCAGGATCGGCAGGGCGATGCCGCGCGTGAGGCCGACCTGCTCGAACACGTCGCGGCGCAGGAAATTCGCATCATCCGGCAAATGCGACTCCACCACCAGCCGGCCCTCGGCCCAGGCGCGGCCGGGCAACCCGATGCCGGGGGTGAAGCGCTGGGCTTCGGTGGCCTCGCAGATCGGGGCGTAGCGCGCATCGCGCAGATGCCAGATGCCCGAGGGTGCGAGGTGGCGGGCCGGGCCCGCCCCGCGCGCGACGAAGAGATGTCCGGCCTCGAGCCCGGCAATCTCGCAGACCTCCTGCAGGCAGTACCGGGTGAACTCCTCGAAGGAGATCTCTTCCAGCAGTTTCTGGGCGACCCGCAGCAGGATCTCGGCCTCCTGAGCGCGGGCCTCCTGCTCGTGGCGGTGCGCCTCTTCGGCGGCGAGACTGCGGATGAAGGCATAGAACACCGGCGGCGCATCCGCCTCCTCGACCGGAAGGATCGACAGCTCGACCGGGAACTCGGTCCCCTCGCGATCGAGTGCGGTGATCCGCACCCGTTGCTCCAGCACCGGCCCCTCGCCGGTGGCGAGGTAATGCGCGAGCCCCTTCGCATGGGCGGCGCGGTATTGCTGCGGGACGATGAGATCGTCCATCATCGCGCCCATGGCCTCGGCGCGGCTGCGGCCGAACATGGCCTCGGCCGACCCGTTCCAAGCGATGACGCGGCCCTCGTGATCCATCCCGACCACGGCGTCGAGCGCGCGGTCGAATAGCGCCTCAAGGTGCTGCATGGTTTTTGGGCTCCCCTGCTCCCTAGTCGCGATAGAGCCGGATTGCGGCGCTGTCGAGGAGACGTCGCGCGGGGCGGGGCCAACCTTAGGTCAGGGCCGGGGCGGGGTGGGCGTTCGGGGCGGGGCCCGGGCAGGGCGATTGACCAGGGCCATGGCTTGCGCCTATGCCGCGCCCGAGCCCCTTGCCCGGAGTACAGCCGATGCCCGTCTTCACCGCGATCACCCAGCTCGACGACCAGCGCCGCGGCGAGATACTCTCGGAGGCGCTCGAAGAGTTCGAGCCCACGCCCTACGGCACCGGCGTGTTCGAAATCGAGGATGGCTCGGGCCTGTTCGAGGTCACCGCCTATTTCGAGGAGGCCCCCGACGGGGTGGCGCTCGACCTGCTGGCGGCGAGCCACGGCGCGAAGCCGTTCCTGGTGTCGGAAGTGCCCGATCAGGACTGGGTCGCCAAGGTGCGCCGCGACCTCTCGCCGGTCGAGGCGGGCCGCTTCTTCGTCCATGGCAGCCACGACGCCGACCGCGTGCCCGAGGGCGCCATCCCGCTCTTGATCGAGGCGGCGATGGCTTTCGGCACCGGGCATCACGGCACCACGCTGGGCTGCCTCAAGGCGCTCGACGCGCTGGCTGCCGAGGGCGCAACGCCGGCGCGCGTCGCCGATATCGGCTGCGGCACCGCCGTGCTCGCCATGGCGGCGGCGCGGGTCTGGCCCGAGGCGCGGGTGATGGCTTCGGATATCGACGCGGTGGCGGTCGAGGTGGCCGAGGCCAACCTCGCGGCGAACGGCATGGCGGGGCAGGTGGAATGCTTGGAAGCGGCGGGGTTCGAGCACGAGGCGCTCGAGGCGGCGGCACCTTTCGATCTGGTCTTCGCCAACATCCTCAAGGGGCCGCTGGTGGCGCTTGCCCCCGAGATGGCGCAGAAGGTGGCCTCCGGCGGCCGGGTGATCCTGTCCGGGATCCTCAACGAGCAGGCCGATGCGGTCGAGGCGGTCTATGTCGAGAACGGCTTCGCCCGGGCCGGGCGCGCGAGCCACGGCGAATGGACCACGCTCGACATGAAGCACGGCTGAGCCGAACCATGTCGCCGCGATGGCGTCGCGCCGCATTCCCGCCGGAAATTGGCGTCGCTGCCATAATCTTGCCATGATCTGGCAATAGTCCTGACAAGGTGAGGTGGGGGCACCTCGCCAGGACTGCTTGCCATGTATCGTGTTTCGCCGAGCTTCGAAGCCCGTCTCAACCGGATCGAGTTTCGCAATCGCCGCCTGTCGAGAGGCGTCGAGCATTACGTGCTCGATGACGGTCTCATCGTCGCCATGCCGCGGCGTCGCCCCGGCACGGCCCTCGCCTTCCTGATCGTGTTGCTTCTGCCCTTGGTGACCGCTCTCGGCGCCAAGAGCTTCCTGCTTGCCCGCTTCGATGCCGTCGCGCTTGAGGAACTGCTGTCGCGCTTCGAAGCGATGGGCGAGACGGGCAAGGCGCTGCTCTGGCTGATGCAGCCGGAGCCGCTGACCGCAGCGCTGTCACAGCTGTTGACGGGACTCCTCGGCTGAGGGCCCCGCCCTGCGGCGCTCAGTCCGCCGCGTACATGCCTTCGTAGATCGGCGTCAGGGTCTCGTGCTCGAACAGCGACGAGACGCTGGTGCCGTTCCAGATGTTGAGGATCGCCTGGGCGAACATCGGCGCGGTCGGCACGATGCGGATGTTCGGGGCGCTGCGCACCGCCTCGGTCGGCTCGATCGAGTCGGTGATCACCAGCGACTTCATCACGGATTTCTCGATCCGACTCACCGCCGGGCCCGATAGCACGCCGTGGGTGATGTAGCTGTGCACCTCGGTGGCGCCGGCCTCCATCAGCGTCTCGGCCGCCTTGCACAGCGTGCCGGCGGTGTCGCAGATGTCGTCGACGATGATGCAGGCCTTGCCCGAGACGTCGCCGATCACGGTCATCTCGGCCACTTCGCCGGCCTTTTCGCGGCGCTTGTCGACGATCGCCAGCGGTGCGCCGATGCGCTTGGCCAGCTCGCGGGCGCGGGCGACGCCGCCGACATCGGGCGAAACCACCATGACCTCGTCGCGCCGGCCCTTGAAGTGATGCGCGACGTCGAGCGCGAAGATCGGCGCGGCGTAGAGGTTGTCGACGGGGATGTCGAAGAAGCCCTGGATCTGGGCCGCGTGCAGGTCCATGGTCAGCACCCGCTCGATCCCGGCCTCGGCGATCAGGTTGGCGACGAGCTTGGCCGAGATCGGCGTGCGCGCCTTGGCGCGGCGGTCCTGACGGGCATAGCCGAAATAGGGAATCACGGCGGTGATCCGCGCCGCCGAGGAGCGCCGCAGCGCATCGGCCATGATCAGCAGCTCCATCAGGTTGTCGTTGGCCGGGTTCGAGGTCGGCTGGATGATGAACATGTCCTCGCCGCGGACGTTCTCGTAGACCTCGACGAAGATCTCCTGGTCGTTGAACCGCTCGATCCTTGCGTCGACGAGACCGACATTCATGCCCCGGTGCATCGACATGCGGCGTGCGACCGCCTGGGCGAGGGGTTTGTTGGCGTTACCGGCGATCAGCTTCGGCTCGTTCAGGGTGGGCATCAAGCGGCATCCTTGGCAGGCTTGGGCAGCCCCGCAGCGGGGCGGCGGACAGATTGACACCGCCTAGCACAGCCCTAGCATGGCGCAAACCTGCCCGATGGGCGGTAACGCCCGGGGAGGGGCTCGATGCCTAGGATCGACTACTTTTTCGCGACGCTGTCGCCTTACGTCTACATCGCGGGAACCCGGCTCGAGGAAATCGCCGCCAAGCACGGGGCCGAAATCTCCTACAAGCCGATGGACGTGATGGCGCTGTTTCCACGCTCGGGCGGCCAGCTGCCGAAGGACCGGCATCCGAGCCGGCTCGAATACCGCAAGCAGGAGATGCGGCGTCAGGCCAAGAAGGCGGGGCTGCCGCTGGTGATGCGGCCCGCCAACTGGCCGACCAACGCCGCGCCCTCGTCCTATGCGATCATCAACGCGCAGCGGGCCGGCGGCGGCGATATGGGGCGGCTGGTGCATGCGATCACGCGCTCCTGCTGGGCCGAGGAAAAGGACATCGCGCAGGAGGACGTGATCCGCGAGGCGCTCGAGGAGGCGGGCTTCGATCCGGATCTGGCCGAGAGCAACCTGATGCTCGCGGCGGATGAATACGCGCAGAACCTCGAAGAGGCGGTGCGGCGCGGCGTCTTCGGCTCGCCCTTCTACATCACCGACACCGACGAACGGTTCTGGGGCCAGGACCGGCTGTCGGATCTCGAACTGCACCTGTCGGGAAGGCTCTGACGGGGGCGGGGGGCTTCGACGGCCCCTCGTTCAGCCGAGCAGCGACAGGAATCGCGCGACGCGCTCCTCGCCCAGAGACCAGTCGCAGACCATGCGCGCGGTGAGCCGCTCGGCCGGGTCGCCCGCCAACGGATCGCCATCCATCACGTAGAAATCGGCACCGGCCTCGATCAGCCGCCGCAGCGTGGCGCGGGGCAGGGCGACGAAGACGAGATTGGCCTCGGCCGGATGCAGGATCTCTGCCTCCGGATGGGCGCGCAGCCCCGCCACCAGCTTGGTGCAGGCGGCGTTGGCCCGGCGCGCCAGATCGTGCCAGAGGTCCCCCGCGAGATAGGCCTCCATCTGCGCCGAGAGAAACCGGTGCTTGGAGAACAAATGCCCGCCGCGCTTGCGGCGCAGCGCGAAATCCGCGGCGAGCGCCGGGTCGAAGAAAACCGCCGCCTCGACGCCGAGGCAGCCATTCTTGGTGCCGCCGAAGCTCAGCGCGTCGACCCCCGCTTTCCAGGTCATGTCCGCCGGAGAACAGTCCAGAGCCGCCACGGCGTTGGCGAATCGCGCGCCGTCCATGTGCAGCCGCTGGCCCCGGGCCCGGGCGAGATCACCGATGGCGCGGATCTGGTCGAGCGTATAGACGCTGCCGGTCTCGGTTACCTGCGTGATCGAGATCGGGCCGGGCTGCGCGTTGTGGAACGAGCGCGCGCCCATCGGGCCGATCACCCGGTCGAGCTCTGCCACCGTGATCCGTCCGTCGGGGGCGGGCACGAGGCTGAGCTTGGCGCCGCCGGTATAGAATTCGGGAGCGTTGCCCTCGTCATGCTCGATATGCGCATGTTCGGAGCAGAAGACCGCGTCCCAGGGCTTGGCCATGCAGCCGAGGATCAGCGCGTTGGCCGCGGTGCCGGTCGCCACGAGGTGCACCTCGGCCTGCGGCGCTTCGAAGATCTCGCGGATGCGGGCGCGGACCCGGTCCATCGCGCTTTCCGAGCCATAGGCGCGCTGGTGGCCGTCATTGGCCTTGGCGATCGCCTCGAGAATCGCGGGATGGGCCGGTCCGGTATTGTCGGAGGCGAACTGCATCAGACGGGTTCCTCGATGATATGGTCTTCCCAGTCGTCGTCATCGACCTGGGTTTCCGGCACGGTACGGCCCGCCATCGAAACCCCGGCGCGGTGCACCGCCTCCCGGTCGCCCGAGATCAGGTGGTGCCAGTCATGGAGCGGCCGGCCCTCGGCGCGAAGCCTGTAGGCGCAGGTGGCGGGCAGCCAATACATCGTCTCGGCGGTCTTCTCGGGCGTCAGCACGATGCATTCGGGCACGTATTTGTGCCGCGTCGCGTATTTCGTGCACAGGCAGGTCGCACCGTCGAGCAGGCGGCAGGCGACGCGGGTCAGCGCCACCTCTCCGGTGTCCTCGTCCTCGATCTTGTTGAGGCAGCACTTGCCGCAGCCGTCGCAGAGCGCCTCCCATTCCTTGCGGTCCAGCTGTTCGAGCGGCAGTTCCCAGAACCTGTCACGCATCGGCCAATACCTTCCGGGCGCGGGCGCAGTCCGCGTCCATCTGGGCGATCAGCGCGTCGAGGCCGTCGAACTTCTCCTCGCCGCGCAGATACTCGACCAGCGCCACCGAGATCTCGGCGCCGTAGAGATCGCCCTTGAAGTCGAACAGGAAGGTTTCGCAATTCGGATGGTTCTCGCCGAACATCGGACGCACGCCGATCGAGGCGGCGCCATCATAGCTGCCGGCATGCGGCCCGGTGAGCACGTCGACCTTGACCGCGTAGACGCCGAAGCGCGGCAGGTGCAGCCCGTCGATGGTCATGTTGGCGGTCGGAAAGCCCAGCTCGCGGCCGCGCTTCTCGCCATGGATCACCTCGCCCTCGAGCCGGTGCAGGTGCCCGAGCATGGCGGCGGCGTCGCGCGCTCGGCCCTCGGTCAGGGCGCGGCGGATCGCGGTCGAACTGACCTCGCCCGCATCGAGCGCCACCAGCGGCGAGACGGTGACGCCGAAGCCGTGTTCACGACCCAGTGCCTCCAGCATCGCGGCATCGCCGGCGCGCCCCTTGCCGAAGCGGAAATCGGCGCCGATCACGACATGGCGCAGGCCGAGACCCTTCGCGATCACGTCGCGGGCGAAGGCGTCCGGTGTCAGCGCCGCGAGCGCGGCATCGAAACGCAGCTCGAACAGCCGCTCGACGCCGATCTTCTCCAGCCGATGCGCCCGCGCGGTCCGGTTCATCAACCGGAAGGGCGGCGCCTCGGGGGCGAAATACTCGCGCGGATGCGGCTCGAAGGTCATCACCCCCAAAGGCGCGCCGAGACGCGCGGCCTCGGTGCGGGCCAGGTCGATGACCGCCCGGTGGCCGAGATGCACGCCGTCGAAATTGCCGATCGCGGCAGCGGCGCCCCGGTCGGTGGCGGGGATGTCGGTGAAGTCGCTCAGGATGCGCATGGCGCCCTGCGTAGCGGCGGGGCGGGGCGCACGCAAGCGGGGCGCGCGCCGCCGCTCATCTCAGCGCAGGAAGCCCATCGCATAGGCCGGAGCCTGCCGCTCTTCGCGAAGATGCGCCTCGAGCCGGTCGGCATCGGGCTGGCCGCCCGGCGCGGTGCCGGTCTCCTCGGCCGAGAGGCCGCCGGTGATGAACAGCGCGTCGAGCCCGGCGCCCGCCGCACCGGACACATCGGTCTGCGGACCGTCTCCGATGCAGATGATGCGGTCGTCGGCGATATCGGGATCGATCTCGGCCAGCCGGCGCCGCGCCAGATCGTAGATCGGCGCGTGCGGCTTGCCGAAATAGAGGCTCTCGCCGCCCATCTCGGTATAGAGCCGCGCCAGCGCGCCCGCGCACCAGACCCGCTCGTCGCCGCGATCGACGATGATGTCGGGATTGGCGCAGAGCAGCTTCAGCCCGCGCGCGATCGCCTGCTCGAATTGCGGGCGGTAGACGTCGGGCTCGGCGTGCTCGTCCTCGGGGCCGCAGCAGACGATGCCTTCGGCCTTGTCGAGATCGGTGCGGGTGACCGGGACCGGGTCCTTGATGATCTTCAGCGGCTCGAAGAAGGCCTCGTCGCGTTCGTCGCCGATGAACCAGACCTTCTCGCCGACCACGCCCTCATACATCGCGGCGCGGGCCGAATCGCCGGAGCTGGCGATCGAATCCCAGCAGTCGCGCGGCACGCCGAGACCCTTTATCTGGCTCTCGACGGAGGCGCGCGGGCGCGGCGAGTTGGTGACCAGGATCACCTTGCCGCCGGCCGCGCGAAAGCCGCGCATCGCGGCGACCGCGGCCTCGTGAGCCCGCACGCCGTCATGCATGCAGCCCCACAGGTCGACGAAGGCGGCGTCGTAATCGCCCGAGATCGCGGCGAAGCTCTCGATGATCCTGGTCATGCGCCTCAGACCTTCAGCACGGGGATGATCTGCTTCTTGCGGCTCATCACGCCGGGCAGCACGACGCTGTCACCCTCGACGGTCGCGTCGAAGCTCTTCTCGGCGATCGTCTTCACCGTGTCGTTGGGGATCAGCATCGTCGCCTGCTCGGCAAGGATGTCGACCACGAAGAGGAGCACCTCGTCGGCACCGTCCTCTGCCGCGACCTTGGGCATCGCCTCGAGCAGCGCCGCCTTGCGCGACAGCACCTGATCGGGCGAGGTCGTCTCGAGCACCGAGACGCGCAGCTTCTTGCCCTCGACGGTGGTTTCCTTGCTGTCCATGCGCAGCAGCTCGGCCTCGGAGAAGGCCGAGACGTCGGATTTGGCGGCGAACATCTCGGCCGCGTAGTCCGAAACGTCGAGGCCGAGATCGGCAGCGAGGCGCTCGGCCAGCGCCTGATCGGCCGGGGTGGTGGTGGGCGAGCGGAATTCCAGCGTGTCCGACAGGATGCAGGACAGCATCAGCCCCTTGATGCCCTCGGGCATCTCGGTGGCGACGTGACCCATCAGGTCGTGCATGATGGTGGCGGTGCAGGCCAGCGGCTTGATGGTGATGTCGATCGGGCCCTTGGTCTCGAGGCCGCCGAACAGCTTGTGGTGGTCGATGATCGCGGTGATGTCGGCCTTGTTGATCGAGGCGGGCAGCTCGGCGGGGTTGTTGGTGTCGACGATCACGACCTTCTGGCCCTCTTCGACGTCATCGATGATCTGCGGCAGTTCGAAGCCCCAGCGCTCGGCCACGAATTTCGCCTCGGTGTTGGGCTCGCCCAGGAGCCGGGCCTCGGCGGACTGGCCGCGCTGCGACAGGTACCAGGCCCAGATGAGCGGCGAGCCGGTCGAATCGGTGTCGGGCGCCTTGTGGCCGAAGACGAGCGTGGTCATGGGGAAATCCTTCGGAGAGATACGGGTGAACGGGTCGCGCGCCTTATAGGCAGGGGCACGAGGCTTGTCACCCGCCCGGAGGTCCGCCGACGGGAGGGGTGGCGCATCGGGGGAGGGGCGGCGCGATGATCCGCGCCGCCCCATGTGTCACCGCACGGGCTCCGTCATCGGCCTGCGGCTCACCAGCGCCCGCAGGCGCGGCCAGATGCCGCCCGCCGTGGCGCGGGCCGCCGGGGGATCGTCTTTTGCGGTACGCAGCAGGGCCAGACCGGTGCCGGTATGCGGCATCTCCAGGTCGAGCCGGGCGGGCCCGCCGCGCCGGACCCGGGGGCGCTCTTCCCACGGGGCGAGGCTGTCGGGCTGGGCACGGTGATCGATGATGTAGAAGGGCGGATGCATGGGATGTTCCTTTTCATCCTTGGGTTGAGTTTTCGGACATGGCTCGGCCGTGTCCGGGGTGGTGCGGCCACGTCTCTCCCGGCCGGTGGCGCGGGTCGCGCCGCCGGGGCGGGATGGGAAGGGTCGCTTGCGGGTCTCGCCCTAGAGCGGGGAGGCGCGCGGGTGGTGGAGGATCGCCGCGCCGCTGCCCGCATGCGCAAGCATGCCGGATCGCGGCCGCCCAAGGACGGCGCAATACGGCAGGGTCTGGCGCGATGCGCGTCGCACGGGGCGACGGGTGGCGGCGGTCGAGCGATCGACCACGTCAATACGGGGGGTCATGGACTAAGCCCTGGAACTGGTAACATCGACGGGCGGAGGCGGGGGCGAGCCGGCCATCCGCGACAGGCGGTGGCGCGGCGTTCAGCCGTGAGAGAGATATCCTCGAGTCATAAGCCGCCCTCCCGATCCGGGGTTGTCCTGACGGCATCATGCACGAAGACGCCGTTCTGAGAAGCCCCTTTTTCAGGTTTCTCGTGCGCGCGTCCGAGGCGTGACATTTCCGCGCCGCGAGGCGCTTGACAGCTCCGTGAGCCCTGCTTACCTCTCTCGTCGTTGGCACTCACCGACAGGGAGTGCTAATGCCTCTTCCGGGGGCATGGGAACATACATACTGCTGAGGAGCTGCAGAGATGGCATTCAAACCGCTTCACGACCGGGTCCTGGTGCGTCGCGTCGAGGGCGAAGAGAAGACCAAGGGCGGTCTGATCATCCCCGACAACGCCAAGGAAAAGCCGGCCGAGGGCGAAGTGATCGCCTGTGGCGACGGCGCCCGCAAGGACAATGGCGAGCTGATCGCGATGGCCGTCAAGGAAGGCGATCGCGTCCTGTTCGGCAAGTGGTCCGGCACCGAGGTCACCGTCAACGGCGAAGAGCTGCTGATCATGAAGGAAAGCGACATTCTCGGCATCATCGCCTGAGACCCTCGCTGACCCTTTCCCACTGAATTCAGATCAAGGAGCACTCACATGGCTTCCAAGGACGTCAAGTTCGACACCGATGCCCGCAACCGCATGCTCAAGGGCGTCAACACGCTCGCCAACGCGGTCAAGGTGACCCTCGGCCCCAAGGGCCGCAACGTGGTCATCGAGAAATCCTTCGGTGCGCCCCGCATCACCAAGGACGGCGTCACCGTCGCCAAGGAAATCGAACTCGAGGACAAGTTCGAGAACATGGGCGCGCAGATGGTGAAGGAAGTCGCTTCCCGCACCAACGACGAAGCGGGTGACGGCACCACCACCGCCACCGTGCTGGCCCAGGCCATCATCAAGGAAGGCCTGAAGTCGGTCGCCGCCGGCATGAACCCGATGGACCTCAAGCGCGGCATCGATCTCGCCACCGCCAAGGTCGTCGAGGCGATCAAGGCCGCCGCGCGTCCGGTGAACGACAGCGACGAAGTCGCCCAGGTCGGCACCATCTCCGCCAACGGCGAAGCCTCGATCGGTCGCCAGATCGCCGACGCGATGCAGAAGGTCGGCAACGAGGGTGTCATCACCGTCGAGGAGAACAAGGGCCTCGAGACCGAGACCGAAGTCGTCGAGGGCATGCAGTTCGACCGCGGCTACCTGTCGCCCTACTTCGCGACCAACCCCGACAAGATGGTCGCCGAGCTCGAAGACTGCATGATCCTGCTGCACGAGAAGAAGCTCTCCTCGCTGCAGCCGATGGTGCCGCTCCTCGAGCAGGTGATCCAGTCGCAGAAGCCGCTGCTGATCATCGCCGAGGACGTCGAGGGCGAGGCCCTGGCCACGCTCGTCGTCAACAAGCTGCGTGGCGGCCTGAAGATCGCCGCCGTCAAGGCGCCGGGCTTCGGTGACCGTCGCAAGGCCATGCTGCAGGACATCGCGATCCTGACCGGCGGCCAGGTGATCTCGGAAGATCTCGGCATGAAGCTCGAGAACGTCACCATGGACATGCTCGGCACCGCCAAGAAGGTGTCGATCACCAAGGACGAGACCACCATCGTCGACGGCCATGGCGACAAGGCCGAGATCGAGGCGCGCGTCGCCCAGATTCGCACCCAGATCGAGGACACCACCTCGGATTACGACCGCGAGAAGCTGCAGGAGCGGGTTGCCAAGCTCGCCGGTGGCGTCGCCGTCATCCGCGTCGGCGGCATGACCGAGGTCGAGGTGAAGGAGCGCAAGGACCGCGTCGATGACGCGCTCAACGCGACCCGCGCCGCGGTGCAGGAAGGCGTGATCGTCGGCGGCGGCGTCGCCCTCGTGCAGGCCGGCAAGTCGCTCGAAGGTCTCGCAGGCGAGAACTCGGACCAGGATGCGGGCATCGCCATCGTGCGTCGCGCGCTGGAAGCGCCGCTGCGCCAGATCGCCGAGAACGCCGGCGTCGACGGTGCCGTGGTGGCCGGCAAGGTCCGCGAGTCGACCGACCTGACCTACGGCTTCAACGCGCAGACCGAGGAATATGGCGACATGTTCAAGTTCGGCGTGATCGACCCGGCCAAAGTGACCCGCACCGCGCTCGAGGACGCAGCCTCGGTCGCCGGTCTGCTGATCACCACCGAAGCCATGATCGCCGACAAGCCCAAGAAGGACGAGGGCGGTGCCCCGGACATGGGCGGCATGGGCGGCATGGGTGGCATGGGCGGCATGATGTAATCTGCCGCGATCCACACCGATCGTTACGGGAAAGGGGGCTCTTCGGAGCCCCCTTTTGCGCTTTCAGGCCCCGGGCCCGGCCTGCGCCTGCACGAATTCCGCCATCAGCGCCTCGTAGCGCTCCACCGGTGGAAACCCCTCGAAGCGGTGCCGCGCTGGGGTCTCGGCCCAGGCCAGCTTCTCGCGCGTCATGGTTTCGACGAAGGGCGCGAACCAGGAGGCGTCGTCGAACATGGTGGGGCGGACATTCACGAAGGGCATCTCGTCGAAGCGGGTGAACATCCAGCTCATGCAGCGCGGGCAGAAATGGTGGCGCTGCCGCGGAACGTGCATCCCGCCGATCACCGGTTCGCCTTGGATCACCTCGAAGCCCTCGGCCGGGACCATCGCGGTGAGCGAATAGGCGCTGCCGGTCATCTTCTGGCAGCCGGTGCAGTGGCACGCCGCCGTCATCAGCGGCGGCGCGGTGATCCGGATGCGGGTGGCGCCGCACCGGCAGGCGCCGTCGAGCGGGAGCGTCGGTTGTATCATCTGGCCGGGTCCTTCCTGTTGCGGGGCGAGCCTAGCGCGGGCCCGCGGCCGCGCGAAGCCTCAGCCGCCGCGCGGCCGCCTGACCGACTGCCCTTGCCCCTGCTGCATGCGCACGGCATGGATTGCGCGGCCCGACAGTCCGGACCGATGGGAGACCCCATGCTGTTCTTCGTCACGATCACCATATCGGGTCTGCTTGCCGGCGCGCTCAACGCGGTCGCCGGTGGCGGCACCTTCCTGACCTTTCCGGCGCTGGTCTGGCTTGGCGTGCCGCCGATCATGGCCAACGCCACCGCCACCATCGGCGCGCTGCCGGGCTATGCCAGCTCGGCCTGGGGCTACCGCTCGGATGTCAGCGCCGAGGGCACGCTGGGGTTGCGCGCGATCGTGGGGCTGGGGGCTCTGGGCGGCCTTCTGGGGGCTGGGCTGCTCCTCGTGACGCCGGGTGCGGTGTTCGAGGGGCTGGTGCCGTGGCTGCTGCTCATCGCCACCGTGCTGTTCGCCACCGGGCCGCGGGTTCTGGCCTTCGTGCGGGCGCGCGGCTTCGGCCCGGCGGGCCCGGTGCTGTCGGGGGCGGCGGTGCTCGCCGTGTCGATCTATGGCGGCTATTTCAACGGTGGACTGGGCATCCTGCTCCTGGCGATGCTCGGGCTGATCGGCTTCGTGAATCTGCACGGCATGAACGGGCTCAAGGTGCTGCTCTCGGCGGTGCTGTCGCTGGTCTCGGCGGCGGCCTATGCCGCGGCTGGGCTGATCGACTGGGACGCGGCGCTGATCATGGCGGTGGCGACGACGATCGGCGGCTATCTGGGCGCGCGCGGCGCCAAGCTCATCCGCATGGACCATCTGCGCATCGGCATTACCGGCGTCGGTCTGGTGATGACGCTGCTGTTCTTCGCGCTCTAGAGCAGGATCGGCTCGAGCGGGTCGTAGCCCGGCGCGTCTCCGTCCTCCCAGGCGACGGCGGCGAGGCTGTCGGGCTTGACCCTGAGCCCGGCCATCTCGGCGCGCGTGACCCAGCGGCGATGGCTCACCACCCCCTCGGGATCGACCCAGTCGCCATGCGGATCGCCCGAGACCAGTGCGCAGCGGAAGTAGAGATCGACCTGATGGAAGCCGCGCCGCTGGTGGTGGAACTCGTTGACGAGACAGGGCGCGCCCACCGCGACCTCCAACCCGCATTCCTCGCGCAGTTCGCGCGCGAGGTTGTCGGGCAGCGAGGCGTGCGGCTCGACGCCGCCGCCCGGCGCGCACCACAGATCGTCGCGGCCCCTGTAGGCATTGACCAGAAGCAGGCGGTTCTCGCGCATCAGGATCGCGCGCACGGCGAGGCGGACGGGGGATGTCATGGCGCGACCATGGCCGTGGCGGCGGGCGCAGGCAAGACCGGCCTGTGCGCGGCGGTCGCGCCACCTATCTGATGTGCATGATACGCCCCGTCCTGATGCTGTCCGTCTGCCTCGCCCTGCTCTCCGCCTGCGCCCGCGCCGCGCCGGAGGAGACGGCGGATTGCGTCGTGTTCCTGCACGGTCTGGCGCGCACCGATCTCAGCTTCGCGCCGATGGCCGAGGTGGTCGAGGCCAACGGCTACAAGGTGGTCAATCGCGGCTATCCCTCGACCGAGGCGCGGATCGAGGATCTGGTCGAGGCGGTGCCCGACGACGTGGCGGCCTGCGGCGACCGCACCGTGCATTTCGTGACCCATTCGATGGGCGGCATCCTCGTGCGGCTCTGGCTCACCGATCACCGCCCGGCGAAGATGGGCCGGGTGGTGATGCTGGCGCCGCCCAACAAGGGCTCGGAGCTTGTCGACGTGTTCGGCGAGTTCGAACCGTTCGAATGGATCAACGGCCCGGCGGGGTTGCAGCTCGGCACCGATCCGCAGAGCCTGCCGAACCGGCTCGAGCCGCTGCCCTCCTACGAGGTCGGCATCATCGCCGGGGATTCCTCGCTCAACCCGGTTTTCTCGGCGCTGATCGAGGGGCCGGATGACGGCAAGGTCTCGGTCGCCTCGACCCGGCTCGAAGGCGCGGCGGATCACATCACCCTGCCGGTGAGCCACACCTTCATGATGAACAATCCGCTGGTGATGGCGCAGGTGCTGGCCTTCCTGCGGCAGGGCCGGTTCGACCGCGAGTTGAGCCTCGGCGGCGTGCTGTTCGGCCTCGACTAGGGCGGCGGGTCTTCGCGCGGTCCTGTACCGCGTCGGAACCGCGCCATGGATCGGTGGTTCGAGTCATCGAACACACGTGCTGCGCGACCGAACGGCGGGCGGCGCGGTCCCACCGTCCAGGAGGAAGGCTGCGATGACCTACAGGACCTTTGAGGACGACCGGCGCGCCCGGCGCGCGCGCCATGCGGCGCAGCCCGGCGGTGCGGCGCTGGCGGTCGGCCTCGGATTGCTGCTGCTCGGCGGCCTCGCGGCCCGGCAATATGCCGGGCAACAGGCGCTGCACCGTCCCGCCGACAGCGCCCCCGGCCGCACTGCCCGGCAAAGACGCTTCGGCGACTACGCCGTCACCGGTCGCAGCGTGACCATCAACCGTCCCCGCCAGGAGATCTACGATTTCTGGCGGGACTTCTCGAACTTGTCGAAGTTCATGGAGAACATCGAAAGCATGCACGCGTCGGGCGACGTCACGCGCTGGACCATCAGCGGCCCGATGGGCCGCGCGGTCGAGGTCATCACCCGCATCGTCAGCGACCGCCCCGGCGAGGAGATCGCCTGGCGCTCCACCGAGGACAGCGAGATCGACACGGAGGGCAAGGTGATGTTCCGCGATGGGCCCGGCATGCGCGGCACGGTCGTCGAAACGGTGATCGCCTACCGCCCGCCGATGGGCGAGCTGGGCCGGATCGTGGCCAAGCTGTTCCAGGACGAGCCCGGCGTGCAGGCGCGCCGCGACCTGAAGCGGCTGAAGATGCTGCTGGAGACCGGCGAGATCGCCACCAATCGCAACCGCAACGACGGCTGAGGGGGCCTGAGACATGCGCGCACTCACCTATCACGGCAGCCACGACGTCCGCGTCGATACCGTGCCCGACCCCGAGATCGTCAACCCGCGCGACGCGATCATCGAGGTGACCTCGACCGCGATCTGCGGCTCCGACCTGCATCTCTATGACGGGGTGATCCCCGGTGTCATGTCGGGCGACATCCTTGGCCACGAATTCATGGGGCGCGTGGTCGAGACCGGCCCGGGCTCGACCCTGAAGAAGGGCCAGCGCGTGGTGGTGCCCTTCACCATCTCCTGCGGCCAGTGCTTTCACTGCAAGATGCAGCAGTTCTCGGCTTGCGACAATTCCAACCCGGCCGAGAAGCAGGACCTGACCGAACCGCTCTATGGCCATCCTCTGTCGGGACTGTTCGGCTATTCGCACCTGACCGGCGGCTATCCGGGCGGGCAGGCGGAATATGTCCGGGTGCCGTTTTCGGATGTCGGTCCGATCGTCATCCCCGAGGGCATGGATGACGACGAGGTTCTGTTCCTCTCGGACATCCTGCCCACGGGCTGGATGGCCGCCGAGAACGCCGACATCACCGAGGGCGACACCGTCGCCGTCTGGGGTTGCGGCCCGGTCGGGCTCTTCGCCGTGCAAAGCGCGCGGATCATGGGGGCGCATCAGGTGATCGCCATCGACCACCACCCGCACCGGCTAGAGCTGGCGCGGCAGATGGGGGCCAAGGTGATCGACTACACCCAGACCCATGTGCTCGAGGCGCTGATGGAGATGACCGGCGGCATCGGTCCCGACGCGGTGATCGACGCGGTCGGCATGGAAAGCCACGGCTTCGCGCCCGACAACGTGTTCGACACGATCAAGCAGAAGGTGGGCATGGGCGCCGACGCCCCGCATGCCTTGCGCATGGCGATCATGGCGGTGCGCAAGGGCGGACGCATCTCGATGCCCGGCGTCTATGGCGGTTTCGCCGACAAGTTTCCGCTGGGCGCGCTGATGGAGAAGGGGCTGCAGCTCAGGACCGGCCAGACCCACGTGCAGCGCTACACCAAGGACCTGCTGCGCCGGATTCAGGAGGGCGAGATCGACACCACCTTCCTGATCTCGCACCGGCTGCCGCTCGAAGAGGCACCGCGCGGCTATGCCAACTTCAAGGAGAACCAGAACGAGTGGACCAAGGTCGTGCTCAAGCCCGGCACGGCGGCGGTCTAGATCCGGTGCGTGCCCGAGAGCCGGGGGGGATTCCCGATCCCTCGGCGCATCGGGGCCAATCAAGCGGTCAGCCGAAACCGCGGTAGGGTGCTTCCGGGGAGAATGGCCGCGGTATCCGTCGTGACGCCGCTTGAGATCGTGGAGCGCGCTGGCCAAGCGCTTGGCCCGCTGGAAATGGCGGGCCTCGCCCCTGAGGCGGAGCGCTGGGTTAAGGCACCGGCCGTCCCGGCCTGCGCGAAGGTGATCCTCCGCCCCTTGTTTTGCGGCGCGCGGGCGCTTCTTATGGAGTGTATCGCAAGCCTCGGGGGCACCGCCTCATGGAGATCCATCTCGAGAAGATCGACGCGCGGCGCAACTGCTACCGCTTTTACGAGATCACCGTCGAGCCGGACCTATTCGCGCAGGCGGCGCTGGTAGTGCGCTGGGGCCGGATCGGCGGGCGCGGGCGTTCGCGCATCGCCGGTTCTGGATCGGTGCGAGAGGCGCAGGACCTCGCGACACGCCTGCTCAAGCTCCGGCTGCGCCACGGCTACGCACTGCGCTGAGCGCCGCCGTGGTAGCTGAGCGGTGGATGGTTTCGACCTCCATCCACCGAGTTTGACAGGTCGACCCTGTCCGCCCAAGGCGCGACGGCCGCGCCTTTGGCCGGTGCCGTTCTCAGGGCCAGAGCGACCAGAGATAGATCGCGTAGCCGGCCAGCAGCAGGGCGCCCTCGCGGCGGGAGATCCGCAGCCCGGTCCAGGCGAGACCGACGACGGCGAGCGAAGCGGCGATCATCACGAGGTTGTCGAAGCTCAGGATCTCGGTCGGCACGTTGCCGGGAGACACCATCGCGGTGACGCCGGCGATGCCGAGGATGTTGTAGATGTTCGAACCGATGATGTTGCCGAAGGCCATGTCGGCCTGCTTGCGGATCGCCGCCATCACCGACGTCACCAGTTCCGGTAGCGAGGTGCCGATCGCGACAACCGTGAGACCGATCACCGTCTCGGAGATGCCGAAGCTGCGCGCCAGCGTCGTCGCGCCCTCGACCAGAAGGTAGCCGCCATAGACCACCAGCGCGAGGCCGCCCAGTGCGGTGAGGAGCGAGACGGGCAGGGAGGTGGTGCCGTCGGGCGCCAGCGCCGGGTCGGCGCTCTGGGTTGCATCGGCCTTCTCGCGCACGGCACCACGGCTCTCTTGGCGAAACGCCATGTAGATGTAGAGGGCGAGCGCGGTGACGAAGGCGGCGCCCACCGCCACGCCCAGAGGCATCAGCAGGCCCAGCGCGGCAAAGCTCAGCGTGACCGCCACCATCACCGCGCCGTCGCGCCTCAGCGCGGCCGAGGCCACGGCGATCGGGGTGATCAGCGCGGCGCCGCCCATGATCAGCAGGATGTTGGCGATGTTCGAGCCGACGACGTTGCCATAGGCGATGCCCGGCACGCCCTTGAGCGCGGCCTGCACCGAGGTGACCAGCTCGGGCGTCGAGGTGCCGAAGCCCACCAGCGTCAGGCCGATCACCAGCGGCGACACGCCCAGCCGTTCGGCGACGCGCACCGCGCCGCGCACCAGAAATTCGCCGCCGAGCACCAGCAGCACGAGGCCCGCGACCAGCGACAGCCACATTCCCATGTCGGATTCCTTCTCACCATCCCGAGGCCGTGGTTCCGGCCTCGCGCAGAGATGGGATGGCGGGCGGGGGTCCGACAAGCGGTCGGCCCCCTCGGGGCGCGAAAATCTTTGCGCCGTGTCGTCGAGCGTGCCGTCAGGCGGCGCGCAGCCGTGCCGGCATCAGCCCGGTTTCCTCCATCGAGACGGCGCGGCCCTCGCGGATCGACATCTGCGCGGCGATGCCCATGGCCACGGCGGCCCAGCCATCCTCGAGCGTCACTTCGGCGCGGGCGCGCTGGCCGCGCACCAGTTCGAGGAATCGTGCATGCTGGTAGAAGGTCGAGCCGTTGTGGTCGCCCGCCTCCAGCAGCGCCGGGTCGACCGGGATCTCGCGGATCTCGGGGCCCTTGGGCTCGCGCGGGCTGACGATCAGCTGCGGCACCGGCGGCTCGCCCAGATGCTCGGGCCAGAACCGGCCCGGCCCCGGCACCAGCGCGTCGATCCGCGCCCGCGGCCCGACCGCCGTGACCTCTTCCTGGTAGCGCGCGCCCTCGGCGAACATGCACAATTCCAGCAGGGCACGACCGCCGCGCGCGAAATCGACGATCACATAGCCATTGTCGAGCACGTCGGGCGCCACGCCCTCGTAATTCTCGTCCTGGTGATTCACCGCCTGGCTGCCCGAGGCCATGACCCGCACCGGCTCGTCGCCGAGCGTGAGCCGCATCAGGTCGAAGAAGTGGCAGCACTTCTCGACGAAGGTGCCGCCGGTGAAACGGTTGAACCGGTTCCAGCCGCCGACCTTGTGCAGGAACGGGAAGCGATGCTCGCGGATGGTGAGCATCTTGATGCCCCCGGTGGCCGCCTGCGCCTCCTTCAGGAAGGCCGCGATGGGCGGCATGTAGCGGTACTCCATCGCCACCCAGACCGGGGCGGGGTAGCTGTCGCGGAAGGCCGCGAGCCGCGCCGTCTCGGCCGGATCGGTGAAGAGCGGTTTTTCGACGAGGACCGGTAACGGCCGAGTGCGGGCGATCTCCTCCATCTGCTCGAGATGGCGGAAATTGGGGCTGGCGATCAGCAGGCAGTCAAGCCCCTCGGTCGCCATCAGATCGGCGACCGAATCGCACAGCCGCGCCTCGGGCGCGAGCGCCTGCGCCTGCATCGCCATCTCGGCGTCGGGCTCGAAGATCGCTGCGACGCGCGTCCCGGGCAGCAGCGCGATGTTGCGCAGGTGCTCCTGTCCCATCATGCCGCAGCCGATGATGCCGTAATTGGTGGGCGTGGTCATTGATCCTCCCTCAGATCAGGCGTTGCACGTAATGGGCACGCGCCGTGTCGAACCATGTGCGCGAGAACTCGACCGGCGCCGGGCCCTGCGCCCAGCTCAGCCGCTCGATGTATCCGGTGACGGTGCCGGGGCGCAGCGTGAAGGCCGCCGGCGCCCAGTGCGGCACCTCCCCGATGGTGACCCGATCCTCGGCGCGGGTGATCCAGAAGCCGAGATGGGTCTTGTAGTAGAGGTAGAGCGAATCCGCGAGTTTCGCGGGGTCGATCGCGCCGGCCGCGCCGTCGAGCCAGATCTCCTCGACCGCGATGATCGTGTCGTTGAGACGGCGCAGGCGGCGAATCCGCGTGGCGTCCGGCGCGGCGCCGAAGCCGGGCAGGTCGGCGGGCTTGTCCATGCGCGCGAGATCGAGCACCTCGGCGCGGGGCAGGCCGCCGCCTTCAGGCAGCTCCAGCCGGAACATGGAGTAGACGCTCTCGGCCTGCGCGTTGCGGCGCACGTAGTTGCCCGAGCCCTGCACCCGCTCCAGCATGCCCTTCTCCGACAGCTCGGCCAGCGCCTTTCTCAGCGTGCGCACCGAGGTGCCCAGACGCTGCGCGAAGTCGCGCTCCGGAGGCAGCCGCTCTCCTTCGACCAGCCGCCCGGAGGCGATCTCGCGCACGAGAAGTTCGCTGATCTGCTGGTGGATCGGCAGGGCGGCGGGGGCTTCGGGCATCTTGCGAAAATCTCGCGGTCAAAATTGATGCACCATTGATTTGCATTTGCCGGGCTGTTACGCAAGTGGAAATCGTACGCTTGGAGGAGCCCCCGCATGACCGTCGTCCCCATCACCTCGCCCGATCTCGACGCGGTCGAGGTGTCGTGGTTCGCAGCGCTCTGCTCGGATGATTACCGCCTGCTGGGCAAGCCCGAGGGCGACCTGCGCTCGTCCTGGGCGCATTGCTCGGAGATCGTGAAGACCGCCGAATCTCAGGGCTTCCGAAACATCCTCTGCCCGTCCTCCTATCAGGTCGGACAGGACACGCTGAGCTTCGTCGCGGGCTGCGCGCCGATCACCTCGAAGATCAACCTGCTGGCGGCGATCCGCTGCGGCGAGATGCAGCCGATCATGCTGGCGCGCACCGTCGCCACGCTCGACCACATGCTGGAAGGCCGCCTGACGCTGAACGTCATCTCATCGGATTTCCCGGGCGAGAAGGCCGAAAGCAAGTTCCGCTACCAGCGTTCGCGCGAGGTGGTGGAGATCCTCAAGCAGGCCTGGACCCGCGACGAGATCAACTACAAGGGCGAGGTCTACGACTTCGAGGGGCTGACCACCGACCCTGCCAAGCCCTATCAGGAGGGCGGTCCGCTTCTCTATTTCGGGGGCTACTCCCCCGACGCGCTGGAGCTTTGCGGCCAGCATTGCGACGTCTACCTGATGTGGCCCGAGAAGAAGGAAGACCTCGCCGAGCGGATGCGCGCGGTGCATTCGGTGGCCGAGAAATACGACCGCACGCTGGATTACGGGCTGCGGGTGCACGTCATCGTCCGCGATACAGAGGCAGAGGCGCGCGAATACGCGCAGCATCTCGTCTCAGAACTGGATGACGAGCAGGGCCGCACGATCCGCGAGCGGGCGCTCGACGCCACCTCGCTGGGCGTGTCGCACCAGGCGCGCAACCGTGAGCTTGCGGATATGGAGGGCTTCATCGAGCCGAACCTCTGGACCGGCGTCGGCCGGGCACGCTCGGGCTGCGGCGCGGCGCTGGTGGGCTCGACCGACCAAGTCTATTCGAAGCTCGAGGAATACCGGAAGATGGGCATGCGGGCCTTCATCCTGTCGGGATATCCGCATATCGACGAGGCCAAGCATTTCGGGGCCCGGGTGCTGCCGATGATGAAGACATGCTCGCTGCCGGAGGCCTATGGCCGGGTGCCGAGCCAGACACCGAAGACGCCGCTGGGCGCAGGAGAACGACGCTGATGGACCGTATCGAGATTTCGCGCGACGTGGCGCTGAGCCGCCTGGTCTATGGCATGTGGCGCATCGCCGACGACGCCGACACCAGCCCCGCCCATGTCCGCGCCAAGATCGACGCCTGCCTCGCGCAGGGCATCACGACGATGGATCAGGCCGACATCTACGGCGCCTATGGCGCCGAGGCGGTGCTGGGCGCGGCGCTGAAGGAAGACCCCGCGCTGCGTGACCGGATCGAGATCGTCAGCAAATGCGGCATCGTCGCGCCGATGGGCCGCCACGCCGACAAGACGGTCAAGCATTACGACACCTCGCGCGCCTATATCGAACAGGCGGTCGAGACGAGCCTGCGCGACATGGGCACCGAGTATCTCGACCTGCTGCTGATCCACCGCCCCGACCCGATGATGGACCCCCGCGAAACCGGCGCCGCGCTCGACGCGCTGGTGGCGAGCGGCAAGGTCCGCGCCGTCGGCGTCTCGAACTTCCGGCCATGGGACGTGGAACTGCTGGAATCGGCGATGGACACGCCGCTCGCCACCAACCAGATCGAGATCTCGCTGAAGGAGCTCGCGCCCTTCACCAATGGCGATCTCGCCTATCACCAGCGGCGGAACATCCCGCTGATGGCATGGTCGCCGCTGGGCGGCGGTGACCTGATGACCGGGCAGGGGCCGGTGGCCGAGCGTCTCGACCGCATCGCCGCGGCGCAGGGCGTCGACCGCGCCGCCGTCGCGGTGGCCTTCCTGCTCGCGCATCCGGCGGGCATCCTGCCGGTGCTGGGCACCAACAACGTCGAGCGGATCGCGAAGATTTCCGACGCGCTCAAGGTCGAGATCGACCGCGAGACCTGGTTCTCGCTCTACGAGGCCGGCCTCGGCACCGAAGTGCCATGAGCGCGGCGGCCGAGATCACCGGCTTCGTGCCGGATGCGGAGAACACGCGGCTCCTGCGCGATGCCTTCGGCCGCTTTGCCACCGGCGTCACCATCGTCACGGTGGCCGGCGAGGACGGCCCCGTGGCGATCACCGCCAACAGCTTTTCGAGCCTGTCGCTCGACCCGCCGCTGGTGCTGTGGTCGCCGGATCGCAAGTCGCGCCGCTTCGGGCATTTCGCCCATGCCACGAATTACGTGATCCACGTGCTGGCCGCCGAGCAGGCCGATCTGTGTTTCGGCGTCTCCAAGGACGCCTGGAAGCTGGGCGAGCACGATCTCGAGGTGAACGCCGACGGCGTGCCGGTGATCCCCGGCGCGCTCGCCCGCTTCGACTGCACGCGCGAGGCCACGCATGATGGCGGCGACCACGTGATCGTCGTGGGCCGGGTCGATCGTTGCGAACTGCGCGACGGCACCCCGCTCGTCTTCTACGCGGGCAAGACCGCGCGGATCGCGCAGGACTGAGACACCGCCGCATCCTGGGGAGGAGCGGCCACCCGAGAGGGAAGGGGAGAGGAATGGGAGGAGTTCTGGCCGTACTGGGGCCGCTGGGGCGGCTCAATGCGGCGCTCTGCACCGCGGGCCGCGCGATCGGCGTCGTGGCCATCGCCGTGATGGTGGCGGTGACGCTGTTGCAGGTCGTCATGCGCTACGTGTTCAACAACGCGCTGCCCTGGCCCGACGAGGCGGCGCGCTTCTGCATGCTGTGGATGACCGGGCTGATGGCCCCCACCGCGCTGCGCCATGGCGGCTTCGTCGCCATCGACAGCCTGCTGATGGCGCTGCCGGTGCGGCTGTCATCTCTGCTGTCGCTGATCCTGCTCTCGATCGCCATGCTGGTGCTGGTGATGGGGCTCTCCATCGGCTGGGCCGAGGTGAACGGCTTGGGCGGACGGTTCGACACCGCCTCGCTCTACCTGCCGACATCCTGGAGCTTCGACAGCTGGTTCCGCATTCCGCGCAGCTGGATGATGCTGTCGCTCGTGGTGGGCTTCGCGATGCTGATCCTCGTCAATCTCGAGCTGATGCTGCGTGCCCTGATGGGGCTCTTCGGGGCCGCCGACCGGCTGCCCATGGTCCGTAATCCCGTTCTGGGGAGCGCCGAATAATGCTGGTCCTGTTCCTTCCGGTCTTCCTGTTCTTCCTCATGGTCGGCCTGCCGGTCTTCTTCGGCCTCCTGTTCGCGCCGGGCATCCTGCTCTGGCTCAACGGCCAGGAGCGCGATCTCACGCTGCTGTACCGCAACCTCTACAACGGCATGGACAGCTTTCCGCTGATGGCGATCCCGTTCTTCATGCTGGCGGGCGAGCTGATGAACCGTGGCGGCATCACCCTGCGCCTCGTCGAGTTCTCCCAGGCGATGATGGGCCATTTCCGCGGCGGGCTCGCGCATGTGAACATCCTGTCCTCGATGCTCTTCGCGGGCCTGTCGGGCTCGGCGGTGGCCGACACCTCGGCGCTGGGCTCGATGCTGATCCCGGCGATGGAGAAGCAGGGCTACACCCGCCGCTTCGCCGCTGCGATCACCGCCGCGTCCTCGGTCATCGGCCCGATCATCCCGCCCTCGGGCATCATGATCATCTACGCCTATGTCATGGGCGAGAGCGTGGCGGCGCTATTCCTCGCGGGCATCGTGCCGGGCGTCCTCGTGGGCGTGGGCCTGATGCTGATCGTCAAGCTGATGGCCGATCGCTACGACTTTCCCATCGCCTCGCGGCGTCACACGTGGGGCGAGCGCGGTCAGGCGAGCCTCAAGGCCTTCTTCCCGCTGCTGACGCCGGTCATCATCCTCGGCGGCATCCTGTCGGGGGTGTTCACGCCGACCGAGGCCGCGGCCGTGGCCGTGGCCTACGCGCTGATCATCGGCCTCTTCGTCCTACGCACGCTCAAATTCTCGGAGCTGTCGGACGTGCTGTCGAAGGCGGGCATCACCTCGGCCGTGGTGCTGCTGCTGGTCGGCGCGGCGATGTCGTTCAAGACGGTGGTGTCGCTCTCCCATGCGCCCGAGCTTCTGGCCGAGTTCATCCTGACCCTGACCGAGAACCCGCTGCTGCTCCTGTTCCTGATCAACCTGCTGCTGTTCGCGGTGGGTATGTTCCTCGACGCGGGCCCGGCGATCATCATCCTGGGTCCGATCCTCGGGCCGGTCTTCACCTCTCTGGGCGTCGACTCGGTGCATTTCGCGATCATCATGTGCGTGAACCTGACGGTCGGGCTCGCGACGCCACCGATGGGGCTCGTGCTCTTCGTCGCGGCCTCGGTCTCGGGCGAAAAGGTCGAGACCATCTCCAAGGCGATCCTGCCCTTCCTCGCGGTCGAGATCCTGGTGATCATGCTGATCACCTTCGTGCCCGAGATCTCCATGACGATCCCGCGCCTGACGGGCTTTGCAGACTGAACAACAAGACGAGCAACAGGGAGGACACCATGCTCACGAACACCTTCAAGGCCGCCGGTCTCGCGGCGCTGCTGGCCGGCACCGCGCTGCCCGCCACGGCCCAGGAATACACGCTCCGCGCCACCGCCAACTCGAACGAGGCCGACGAGGATTACGACGGGCTGCAAGCCTTCAAGAGCCATGTCGAAGCCGCCTCGAACGGCGCCATCGCGGTCGAGATCTTCATGGGCACGCAGCTGTGCTCGAACGGCGCGGAATGCCTGCAGGGCGTGGCCGACGGCTCGATCGACATCTACATCTCGACCTCCGGCGGCGCCTCGGGGCTGTTCCCCTACGTGCAGGTGCTCGACCTGCCTTACGTGATGGCCGATGACCGTATCGCCGAGGCCGTGCTGTCCGGCGATTTCACCCGCACCATGCGCGACATGGCGCTCGAGGATTCGGGCGACAGCATCCGGCTGATGACGATCGGCAACACCGGTGGCTGGCGCAACTTCGCCAACACCCAGCGTCGGATCGCCGCGCCCGCCGACATCGAGGGGCTGAAGATCCGCACCGTGGTCGCCGACCTGCCGCAGGAGCTGGTACGGGCGCTGGGTGCCTCGCCGACGCCGATCCCGTGGCCCGAGCTGTTCACCTCGCTGCAGACCGGCGTGGTCGAGGGCACCAAGAACGGCATCACCGACATCATGTCGATGAAGTTCCCCGACGCGGGCCTGCAATACGTCACGCTGGATGGCCACGCCTATATGGGCGCGCTGTGGTGGATGTCGAACCAGACCTTCCAGGAGCTGCCCGACGACATGAAACGCGTCGTGGTCGACGGTTTCTACCAGCTGCAGCAGGCGACCTTCGCCAGCCCGAAGCGCAAGTCGATCCAGGCCTATGAGGATTTCGTCGCCGGTGGTGGCGACCTCTACGTGCCGACCCCCGAGGAGAAGGCCGCCTTCGCCGAGGCGGCGCAGCCGGTCTACGAGTGGTTCACCGCCAATGTCGAAGGCGGGCAGGAGATCTATGACGCGCTGACCGCCGCCGTGGCCGAGGCCGAGACCGAACTCGAGGCGGTCCGCGCCGCCGACATGGAGTAAGGCCCTCCGGACCGTGCCCGGGGGCGGTTGCCGCCCCCGGGCCTTTCTCGGTGCCTCCGGAGCCGTTCGGGGGCATCGATCCTTCCCGAAATCCGTCCTCTCCGTGCCCGGGCAGAGCCCGGCATTACCCCCGCCTTGCCCGCCCGCCATGCCCAAAGGAGCCGCCATGACCCGCCTCGCCGATACCGCCCGGAGCCTGTTCCCGGGCGTGGCCCTCGCGGCTCTGGTGGCGATGGCGGCGCAGTTCCTGTCGGAGCATTACGGCGCGCCCGCGATGCTGATGGCGATCCTTCTGGGCATCGCGCTGGCCTTCCTCTCGGAAGAGCCGCGCAGCGCGCCCGGCATCGCCTTTTCCTCGCGCGTGCTGCTCAGGATCGGCGTTGCGCTCTTGGGCGTACGAATTTCCACCGGCATGGTGCAGGAGCTGGGGCTGGGGCTTCTGGCTCTGATCATCGGCGGCGTGCTCGCCACCATCGGCGCCTCGATCCTCGCGGCCTGGGTGCTCGGTCGCGACCGGCTCTTTGCCTTTCTTTCGGGCGGCGCGGTGGCGATCTGCGGCGCCTCGGCCGCGATGGCCATTTCCTCGGTGTTGCCACGGCGCGAGGAGGGCGAGCGCGACCTGATCTTCACCGTGGTCTCTGTGACCATGCTCTCGACGCTGGCCATGATCGCCTATCCGATTCTCGCCGACCGGCTCGGCTTCGACATGCGCCAGACCGGGGTGTTCCTCGGCGGCACGATCCACGACGTGGCGCAGGTGGTGGGGGCGGGTTACTCGGTCTCCGAGGAGACCGGCGATCTCGCGACGCTGGTCAAGCTGATCCGCGTCACCATGTTGGCGCCTATCGTGCTCGGCGCTGCGCTGGTCATGCGACGCCGCGCGCCCGAGGGGGCCAAGCGTCCGCCGCTGGTGCCGGGCTTCGTTCTGGGGTTTCTGGCGCTGGCGGCGCTGAATTCCGCCGGGCTGCTGCCGGTCTGGTTTTCCGAAGCGGCGAGCGCGGTATCGCGCTGGGCGCTGCTGACCGCGATCGCGGCGGTGGGGATGAAGACCTCGCTGAAGAAACTCCTCGATGTCGGCGGCCCGGCGATCGCCCTCGTCGCGGCCCAGACCGCCTTCATCGCGGTGCTGCTGGGCGTGGGAATCGCGGTGATCGCCTGAACGGTTTCGCACGACCGGAAGCGCGGTAATATTTGTTGACCAAATTTTGGGCGGCGTTAGTTTTACCTTGCGTAAAGTGAGGGAGGACACGATGCGTATTTCCCAGATGACGGCCGCGCTTCTGATGAGCGCGGCATTGCCGGTATCGGCGCTCGCGCAGGGCGGCGACGACAGCTTGCAGAAGATGCGGGAGTTCCGGACCACCGGCACCTCGCTCGACATCCCGCAGGTCGAGCAGACCGGCGAGAAGGCCGAGCGCCTGAAGGGCATCCTCGAGAACATCGAGATGCCCGAGGGCTTCGAGATCGATCTCTTCGCCATCGTTCCCGACGCACGACACATGGCGCTGGGCAACTCGGTGCCGGTGGTCTTCGTCGGCACCCGCAAGGACAAGTTCTGGGCGGTGACCGACCGCGACGGCGACCGCGTCGCCGACGAGGTCAAGGAATTCGCCCCGGCGCTCGACCTCGCGGTGCCCAATGGCCCCTGCATGACTCCGGACGGCTTTCTCATGCTGGCCGAGCACAACCGCGTGCTGATGTTCCCGGCGGCCGAGTTCTTCTATGAATCGCCCGATGTGGCGGTGGCCGAGCTGGTGCCGCAGGGCGAGCTGATCCCGGTCGAGGAGGAGAGCTTCAACCATGGCGCCCGGGTCTGCGACATCGGCCCCGACGGCATGCTCTACATCGCGCTGGGCCAGCCCTACAACGTGCCGCCCAAGGAGAAGATGGATCTCTATAACGAGCAGGGGATCGGCGGCATCATCCGCATGAACACCGACGGTTCGGGGCGCGAGGTCTATGCACGCGGCATCCGCAACTCGGTCGGCATGGACTTCAACCCGGCCAATGGCGAGCTGTGGTTCACCGACAATCAGGTCGACGGCATGGGTGACGACATCCCGCCGGGCGAGATCAACCGCATCACCGCTGCGGGCCAGAACTTCGGCTTCCCGTGGTATGGCGGCGGCACGACCCGTACCAACGAGTACATGGACGAGGAAATTCCCTCCGACGTGGTGAATCCCGAGGCCGAGTACACCGCCCATGCCGCCGATCTCGGCATGGCCTTCTACGCCGCCGACAGCTTCCCCGCGAAGTATCACGGCGGCATCTTCTCGGCCCAGCACGGCTCCTGGAACCGGACCGAGCCGGTCGGTGCGCGGGTGATGTTCACGCCGGTGAACGAGGATGGCTCGGCCGGCGAGCCGGAGGTCTTCGCCGAGGGCTGGCTGACCGAGAACGGCGAGTATCTCGGCCGCCCCGTCGATGTGGCGGTGATGAAGGACGGCTCGCTTCTCGTCTCCGATGACTTCGCCGGGGCGATCTACCGGATCTCCTACAGCGGCAGCGAGGGCGGCTCGGCCGGCATGTCCGGCGGCTCCATAGGCAACGCGGCCATGGAAGGCGAGATGCACGAGAACATGGAGGGCATGCAGGAAGGCATGGAAGGGATGGAGGACATGCAGGAGCACATGGAGGAGATGCAGGAAGGCATGGAAGGCATGGAAGGCATGGAGCACGACGCCGGAAGCGGCACGGGCAACTGAAACCTCTCGCCCCGCGGCCCGAAACTGCGGGGCTTCTATCGGAGAGCATGATGACGAGATACCTGATCGGCCCGGTCTTGGCCGGGCTGATACCGATCGCCGCCATGTCGCAAGGCGACCCGCAGGCGGGAAAATCCGCGGCCGGCGCCTGCGCCGCCTGCCATGGTCGCGACGGCATTTCGATGGCACCCGATGCGCCCAACCTCGCCGGGCAACCGGCGGATTACCTCGCCGCACAGCTGCGCGCCTACCGCGAGGGCGAACGGGCGCATGAGCAGATGACGCTGATCGCCCAAGGCCTCGAAGATGGGGAGATCGAGGATCTCGCCGCCTATTTCGCGGCCATCGAGATCAGCGCGACGATCCCCGACGCGTTGCAGTGAGCCTCACGGCGCGGCGCCGCCCGTTTCGGGAAAGGCGTCGCGCCAGCGCGCTCGGAACAGCGCCTGCTTGTGCGCATCGAGCGCGATCAGCAATGCCGGGCCCAGCGCAATGGGGCGCTGCAGGGTCTCGGCCGCCCCGCCAAGATCCAGCGCCGTGCTGTCGCCATCCTCGAGCCGCACGATCAAGAGCGCCTGCTCCAGCGCCACGCGCCCCCCGGGCGAGAGCAGGAAATCGACGAGCTGCGTCGCGGCGCGTGGCTGACCGGCGGTGCTCGGGATCATCGCGGCGCGCGACAGCACCAGCGTGTAGTCCAGCGGCGCCACCACACCGAGACGCGGGTCACGGCGCGCGCGGACCAGCGCATAGGACCCCAGAACGTTGTAGGCCACGAGGTAGCGCCCCTCGGTCACGCCGTCGATGATCTCGGCCGAGCAGCAGGTTGCGACGGCGCCCGAGCGGCCGAAGCTCTCCATCAGGCCGCCGAAGGTGGTGGCCTCCATCGAGTCCGCGAAGGCAAAGAGGTAGCCCAGCCCCGAACGCTCGATGTCGTAGGTGGCGACGCGGCCGCGGAATGGGCTTTCGGTCGGCCGCAGCAGGTCCAGCAGGTCGAAGCGCGAGCGCGGCACCTGCGCGGGCGGCACGAGATCGCGGTTGTAGACCATCACCGCCGGTTCGCGGGTGACGCCCCACAGCTCGTCGCGCCAGACCAGCGGGTCGGGCAGGGTGGCGGTGATGGCCGAGCGATGCGGCCGGGCGCAGCCCTCGTTCACCAGATCCACCATCTGGTGCACCGCCGAGGAGATCACCAGATCGGCACCGGCGCGCCCGGCGGCGCAATCCGACGCCTGTAGCCCATACAGCGCGTTGGAGCCCCATTGCTCGTAGGCGACGCGCAAACCCGGCCGGGTTTCGAGAAAGCGCTCGATCACCGGGCCCAGCACCGCGATGTCGGTGGTGGAACGTAGCCGCAGGGTCTCGGTCGCGCTCTCCGGTCCGAAATCCCGGAGCAGCTCCTGCGCGGCCACGGGCGCGGTCATCAGCGCCCAGGCGAGGAGAGCGGCGCGGATCACGCGACCGCCCTCGGCAGCGACAGCGCCGCCTCGAAGCCATCCTCGCGCGGGCCGAGCCGCAGCGCGCCGCCATGGCTCTGCGCCACCTCGCGCGCGATGGCGAGGCCAAGCCCCGCACCGCCCGGTGCGTGCGAGGCAAAGCGCGCCCCCAGACCCTCGAGGATCGCGGGCGCGGGGCCGGGGCCGCAATCGCGGACGAACAGCAGGGGGGTGCCGTCCTCGCGCGCCACGCCGAGCCGGATCGGCGCATGGCCATGGGCCAGCGCGTTGGCGGCGAGGTTCTTGCCGGCCTCGACCAGCGACAGCGCATCGCCGCGCACCACGACCGGGCCCGGTGGCAGGTCGAGCCGGATCGCGGCGCCGCCGGGCGCGTCCTCCAGCGCCTCGTAGATCTCGAGCGCCACGTCGCGCAGGTCGATGGCGCTGCGCGGCGCGGTGTCGCTGCGATGGATGATCATGGCCCGGTCGAGCATCCGGTCGAGTAGCCGCGACAGCCCGACGCTGCGCTCGTGAATCCGCGCCAGGAGCCGGTCACGCCGCGCCGGGTCGGTCTCCTCCTGCGCGTCCTGCGCCTGCGCGCGGATCGCCGCGACCGGGGTGCGCAGCTGGTGCGCGGCGTCGCCGATCAGGTTGCGACTGGCGGCGGCCTGCCGGTCGAGACGGCCCATGAACCCGTTCAGCGCGCCCAGCATCGGCGCGATCTCCTTCGGCATCGGCAGGGTGATCGGTGTCAGATCGACCGGATCGCGCCGGGCCAGCGCCTGACCCAGCCGCTGCAGCGGGCGCAGCGCCGAGAGCGTGGCGAGCCAGGCAAAGAGCCCGATGGCGAGCCCCGCCGTCGCCAGAACCGCCAGCGCGCCGCCGGCGATGTCGCGCGCCAGCGCCTGCCGCGCCCGCAGCGTCTGGCCGATGATCACCCGCACCGGTCCCGAAAAGCTGCGCTCCGCAAAGCGCCGAGTGACTGCGACGTAGCGCCCGGGCTCGGCGCCCAAGGCGCCGTCGTAGAACACCGGCCCGGTGCCTTCCTGACGCGGCGGGGCGGGGGCATCCTCGGCCCCGGTGAGCGTGGTGCCGTCGGGGCCGGTGACGCGGTAGCGAATCCGGTCCTCCGGCGCGAGCGCCAGCATCTGGAACGCCGAGGCCGGCATGTCCACCAGCGCCGCGCCATCGCGGATGCTGATCGAGGCGGCGATGTCGCTGGCCGCGCCCAGAAGCAACCGGTCATAGGCCTCTCGCGCCGCCTGCCGCCCATAGGCCAGCGCCACCGACAGCACCACGATCCCGCCCAGCCCCAAGACTGCGCCCACCGCCAGCGCCACTCGCGCCTTGAGCGACCAGCTCCGCGTCTCAGCCATCGAGGTCGAGCCGGTAGCCGAGGCCGCGATGGGTCTCGATCGAGACCCCGGATCCGGCGAGCTTCTTGCGCAGCCGCGCCACGTAGAGTTCGATCGTGTTGGTGCCGACATCGGCGTTCTCGAAGCCGAACAGCCCGTCGAACAGCCGGTCCTTGGGCATGATCCGGCCCCGATTGGCGAGCAGCAGGTTCAACAGCGCCAGTTCGCGCCGCGTCGCCGTCACCGCCGCCCCGTTTACCCGCAGGCTTTGCGCGCCCGCGTCGAAATCGAGCCCGGCCAGCGCGATCCGGTTCTCGGCACGCCCGGCCTCGCGACGGGTCAGCGCCCGCAGCCGGGCCTCCAGTTCGCGCAGGTCGAAGGGCTTCACGAGATAGTCGTCCGCGCCCTCGTCGAGCGCGCCGACCCGGTCCTCGACCGAGAACTGCGCGGTGAGCACCAAAACCGGGGTGAGATCGCCCGCGCGGCGGCGCTCGCGCAGGAAATCGCGGCCCGAGCCGTCCGGCAGGTTCAGGTCGAGCACCATCGCGGCATAGCCGGTGATGTCGATGCAGGCACGCGCATCCGCCAGCGTCGGGGCGATGTCGCAGGCAAAGCCCGCCCGCCCGAGGCTCGCGCTCGCGGCCTCGGCGACATCCGGCGTGTCTTCGACGATCAGTATCCGCATGCGCTCCTCCGGCTGCCCAGCATAGGGGCGTCGCGGCGCGGAAAGAAGCCCGAAGCCGGGGCATGACAGCTTGATGACAGCTTGGCCCGGCACAAGGGCGGACGAGGCTGCCGGAGAGCGCTCCGGGCGGCCAGAGACCACAGGGAGGACAGACATGACCATCACGTTCCGCCGCGGCCTGATCGCGGCCGCGTTCCTGGGCACCGCGCCCGCCGCGCTCATGGCGCAGGACTTCACGCCCCAGAACCCCGAATGCATCGCACCCGCCAACCCGGGCGGCGGCTGGGACTTCACCTGCCGCCAGGTCGGCAAGACCCTGCAGGATCTCGGCCTGATCCCCTCGACCATGCAGGTCGTCAACCTCGCCGGCGGTGGCGGCGGCGTGGCCTTCGCCGAGGTGGTGAACAAGCGCAAGGATGACAACGATCTGATCGTCGCCGCCTCCTCGGCCACCGCGACCCGTCTGGCGCAGAACGCCTATCCCGGCAACACCATGGACCAGGTCCGCTGGCTCGGCTCCGTCGGTGCCGATTACGGCGTGATCGCCGTCGCCGCCGACAGCGAGGTGCAGGACCTGCCGCATCTGATGGAGATGATCAAGGCCGACCCCACCTCGATCTCGATCGGCGGCGGCTCGGCCGTGGGCGGCTGGGACCACCTCAAGGTGCTGATCGCCGCACAGGAGGCCGGAATCGAGGAGGTGCGCGGCGTCAAGTACATCGCCTTCGACGGCGGCGGCGAGGCGGTCACGCAGCTGCTGGGCGGCTCGCTCCAGGCCTTCACCGGCGATCTGTCCGAATCCACCGGTTTCATCGAATCCGGCGACATCCGCGTGCTGGCGGTGCTGGCGCCGGAGCGGCTCGAGGGCGAGTATTCGGACATCCCCACCGCCAAGGAGCAGGGCATCGACGCGGTCGGCGCCAACTGGCGCGGCTTCTACGGCCCGGGCGACATGTCCGAGGAGGCCTATGACTACTGGGCGAATTCGATCGACCAGCTCTACGCCTCCGACGAATGGCAGGCGATCATGGAGGCCAACGGCCTCGCGCCGCTCGACCTGCAGGGCGAGGAGTTCCAGGCCTTCGTGCAGGACTCGGTGAACGAGATCACCGAGCTGTCGAAGGAAATCGGCATCATCCAGTAACCGGCCCCTCGAGGGCCCGGACGGGGCGCCGCCGCGAGGCGCGCCCCGTCCCCCAATTCCGGGAGGATCGCATGAGCGATCGAATCTTCGGCGGCATCGGCCTGATGCTCGCGCTGCTCTATATCTGGCGCGCCACCATCATCCCCGACAGCTTCATGTCGGATGCGGTGGGCCCGCGCGCCTTTCCCTATGGTATCGCCGCGGTCATGGCGCTGAGTTCGATCTGGTTCCTGTTCAAGCCGGACCCGGAACCCGAATGGCCCCGCGCGGGACGGCTGGCCGAGATCGGTCTCGCCGCCCTGGTGATGATCGCCTACGCGCAGCTGCTGCCCGAGCTGGGCTTCGTCATCGCCACCGCCTTCGCGGCCGCCTACCTGACCTGGCGGCTCGGCTCGTCGCCGCTGCAAAGCGTGCTGATCGGCGTCGGCACGAGCCTGGGCATCTACGCCATCTTCCATCTCGTCCTCGGGCTCAGCCTCGCCCGCGGGCCTCTGGGCTTCTGAAGGAGCGATCATGGAACTGCTCGCATCACTCGGCGACGGCTTCGCCGTCGCCCTCACCTGGCAGAATCTGGCGCTGGCGCTGATGGGCTGCTTTCTGGGCACCATCATGGGGGCGCTGCCGGGCCTCGGCCCCTCGAACGGCGTGGCGATCCTGATCCCGCTGGCCTTCACGCTGGGCCTCGGCGCGACGCCGTCGCTGATCCTGCTCACCTCGGTCTATTACGGCGCGATGTATGGCGGGCGGATATCGTCGATCCTGCTCAACATCCCCGGCGACGAACCGGCGATGATGACCTGCCTCGACGGTTACCCGATGGCCCGAAACGGCCGGGCCGGCGAGGCGCTGGCGCTGTCGGGCGTCGCCTCCTTCGTCGGGGCCTTCTTCGCGACCTGGGGCCTCGTCATGCTGGCGCCGCAGCTCGTCAAGGTGGCGCTGCTGTTCGGACCGGCCGAGTATTTCGCGCTCTTCGCCCTGGCGTTCATGACGCTGGGCGGCGTGTCCTCGACCAACCAGGCGAAATCGGCCTTCGCCGCGGCGCTGGGCCTCGGTCTCGCCATGGTCGGCGTCGACACCCAGACCGGCGTGCCGCGCTTCACCTTCGGCGAGGTGCATCTCTATGACGGCATCGATTTTCTCGTCGCCATCGTCGGGCTGTTCGCGCTGTCGGAAGTGTTCATCTTCCTCGAGCATCGCGGCACCGACAAGGATGCCAGCACGGCGCCGAAGCTGAACATCGGCCGGATCACCCCGTCCTGGAAGGTGCTGAAATCCTGCACGCCGACGATGCTGCGCACCACGGTTCTGGGCTTCATCGCGGGCGTGCTGCCCGGTGCCGGGGCCTCGCTGGGCTCGTTCATCTCCTACTCAATGGAAAAGAAGCTGGTGGACCGCGAGGGCACCTTTGGCACCGGCGATCCGCGCGGCGTCGCGGCGCCCGAGGCGGGCAACAACGCCGCCGCGGGCGGCGCGCTGGTGCCGATGCTGGCGCTGGGCGTGCCCGGCTCGGGCACCACGGCGGTGCTGCTGGCGGTGCTGCTGTCGCTCAACATCACCCCCGGACCGCTGCTGTTCACCCAGAACCCGGACGTGGTCTGGGGCCTGATCGCGGCGCTGTTCATCGGCAACGTCATGCTGCTGGCGATGAACATCCCGATGGTGGGGCTGTTCGTGCGGGTGCTGATGGTGCCGCCGCGCATCCTGATGCCGATCGTCGCCATGGTCTCCTTCGTCGGAATCTACGGCATCTCCGGTTCCAGCTTCGACCTGATGGTGATGATCGCCTTCGGCGTCGCGGGCTGGGTGCTCAGGAAGCTCGACGTGCCGCTGGTGCCGGTGATCCTCGGCACCCTTCTGGGCAATGCCATGGAAGTGAACATGCGCCGCGCCGTGACCATCGCCGATGGCGACTACTCGGTGCTGTTCGGCTCTTGGCTGACGCTGGCGCTCTGGGCCGTGGCGATCATCGGCTTCGTGCTGCCGATCTTCGTGGGCGGCGTGGTCAAGGCACGGATGCGCGGCGCGGCCCAGCGCGAGGCCGCGATCACCGACTAAGGCAAACGGGCGGGACGGGGGCGAAAGACCCCCGCCCGGAGCTGGGGAGAGGCACGGGCCGCGCGGGAATGCGCGGCCCGTGCGCGTTCAGGCGAGACCCACCGCCCGCAACAGCGCCTCCTGTCCGAAGGGCTTGGTCAGCACCCGCGCCTGCGGCAGGTTCTCTGCGCCGGGCACCGTGTCGCGGCCGGTGGCGAAGATCACCGACAGATCCGGCTGGCGTGCCACCGCGTCGCGCGCAACCTCGAGGCCGGAGCGGTCCGGCAGGCCCACATCGATCAGGAGCCGGTCCGCCGGTGCCGCCTCCAGGAGCGCCAGCGCCTGCGCGCCCGTCGCGGCCTCGCGTACCTCGGCGCCCGCGGCCATCAGCATCTCCACCAGATCCAGCCGGATGAAGGTGTCATCCTCGCAGACCACGACCCGCAGGCCGCCGATGCCTTCGGACGGCGCAGGCAGGGTCGGGGTCGGCGCCAGGGCCGGCGCGCCGGCCGGGGCAGGCGCGGGCGTCTGCGGCGCCTTGCTCGGGACCGCGGCGCGCTCCGATCCGGCCGGTCGGTCGAGCAGTTCGCGCAGCCGCCGTGCCAGGGTTTCGCGGCGATAGGGTTTGGGCAGCAGCTGGATGCCGTCGTCGAGACGGCCGTCATGCACGATCGCATCGCGCGAATAGCCCGAGGCGAACAGCACCGGCAGCCCCGGCCGCAGCGCCTGCGCCCGCTCGGCCATCTCGCGGCTGGTGAGCCGCCCCGGCATCACCACGTCGGTGAGCAGCAGGTCGAAGTCGCGATCGGATTCGATCACGCCGAGACCTGCATCGGCATCCTCGGCCGTGATCACCGCGTAGCCCAGATCCTCCAGCATCTCGGCCGCAACCTGCCGCACGTCGAAATCATCCTCGACCAGCAGCACCGTCTCGCGACCACCGAGCACCGGCCCGGCGCTGCGCTGCGGCGCCGGGGCCGCGGCCCTGAGCGAACGGGGCAGGTAGACCCGTACCGTGGTGCCGCGGCCCGGCGCGCTGTCGATCGTCACATGGCCGCCGGACTGCTTCACGAAGCCATAGACCATCGCCATGCCGAGCCCGGTGCCCTTGCCCTCGGGCTTTGTGGTGAAGAAGGGCTCGAAGATCTTCTCGATCACTTCGGGCTCCATGCCGCTGCCGTCATCCTTGACCGAGAGCCGCACGTATTCGCCCGGCACCACGTCGGTCATCGCCCGTGCGGTCCCGGCATCGATCTCGGTGTTGCCCAGCTCGATCGTGAGCCGGCCCTGGCCCTGCATCGCGTCGCGCGCGTTCACGACGAGGTTCAGGAGCGCGTTCTCGAGATTGGCGGCGTCGACCAGCGTGTTCCACAGCCCCGGCGCCAACCGGGTTTCGATCCGCACGCCCTCGCCCACGGCCGAGCGCAGGATCGGGGTCAGCTCGTCCAGCATCCGCCCCAGATCGACGGCGCGCGGCTCGAGCGGCTGGCGCCGGCCGAAGGCCAGCAGCTGGGTCGCGAGCGTGGCGCCGCGCTCGACCGCGCCCATCGCCTGGCCGATCCGCCGCGCCGCCGGCGCATCGGGGCCGAGCTCGCGCTGGGCCAGCTGCAGGCTGCCGGTGATCGCCTGCAGCAGGTTGTTGAAATCATGCGCGACGCCGCCCGCGAGGTTGCCGATCGCCTCCATCTTCTGGCTCTGGCGCAGCGTCGCGTTGACCTCTTCGAGCGCCCGGTTGCGGTTCTCGACCCGTTCCTCGAGCGTTGCGTTCAGCTCGGCCAGTGTCGCCTCGGTCGCCTTGCGGTCCTCGATGTCGGTGTTGGTGCCGATCCATTGCGCGATCCGCCCTTCGGGGTCGCGCACCGGCACCGCGCGCACCAGGAACCAGCGCCAGCTGCCATCCGCCCGCCGCAGGCGGAATTCGGTCTCGTAAGTCTCGCCCCGCGCGATCGAGCTCTCCCAGATCGGAACCACCTGCGCGAGGTCGTCGGGATGCACGATCCGGCCCCAATCCTCGCCCAGCAGCTGGCCGTCGCTGGTGCCGGCATAGGCATGGATCGGGTCGCTGACCCAGTCGAGCATCCCGTCCGGCCGGGCGGTCCAGACATGGGCCGGCATGTTCTGCGCCAAGGTGCGGAATCGCTCCTCGGCATTGCGCAGCTCGGTCACCGCGCGATGCTGGGCGGTGACGTCGTGGCCCTGTATGAGGATACCTATGGTGCGGCCGTTGGGGCCGAAGAGCGGCTGGTAGACGAAGTCGACGAAGACTTCCTTGCGCCGGCCCTCATCGTCCTCGAGATAGGCCTGCACGTCACGCATGGTGAGCGGCTCGCCGCTGTGCCAGACCTGATCGAGCAGCTCCATGAAGCCTTGCTCCACCACCTCCGGCAGCGCCTCCCGGACAGGCCGTCCGATCAGATGCCGGTCGACGCCGACGATCTGCATGTAGGCGCGGTTGGCCAGCCGGAAGATATGATCGGGCTCGCTGACGATGGCGATGAAGCTCGGCGCCTGGTCGAACACCGTCTCGAAGAACCGCGCCGCCATGCCGAGTTCGAGGTTCTGCTGCGCCACGCTCTCGGCCCGGAGCAGCATTTCGCCCTCCTTGCCGCGCTCCGCGAGTTGCTCCTGGTCGGGCTCTCCGCGATGCGCCCGCATGTACAGGTCGGTCACGTCATGGGTGTTTTGCAGCAGATACTGCACCCGGCCGTCACCGCCCGGGATCGGCGTATGGGTGGCGCTCCAGTAACGGTGCTCGACCTCGCCGTCGGCATCGGCGATCGGGTAGGGGATCAGCGGCAGGTGATCGGTCCGGCCATTGCGGAATACCCGTTCGAAGGAGGCGTGCAGCATCGCCTCGGCTTCGCCTTGGGCGGGAAACACTTCGGGTACGCTGCGGCCCAGCAGCTGTTCGGGGCTGCGCCCGGTGACCTCGCAATAGGCTCGGTTCACCCAGACATAGCGCAGGTCGCGATCGATCAGCATGTAGGCCGTCGCGGCCGATTCGAAGACCGTGCTGATGTCGAGCGTCATCGGGAAATTCCTGCGATTGCCAGCCCGCCAGATATATCGGCATCGCGCCCGCGAACAAGGTGGAGGGCGGGCCGCAATGCAAATCGGAGCACGAGGACGGGCTGAACTAGACGCGGCGCCGATCTGGTCAAGAATAATTACCAGTTGCGTTTACGTGGCCGAACCTCAATGATCGGGGTGGCCGCGCGGGGGAGCGCCGGCCCAATTGGATATCTGGGAGGAGTTCATGACAGTTACCCCGAAGAAGACCGCGCAGGTGTCGCGGCGTTCGTTCCTGCGCAAGGGCGCGCTCGGCGCGGGCGTCACCGCGGCCGGCGGTCTCGCCGCACCGGCCGTGCTCGCCCAGAGCCCGATCGTCGTGAAGCTGCAGACCTCCTGGCCGGCCTCGGACATCTGGCAGGAAATGGCGCAGGCCTATGCCGACCGCGTCGAGGCGATGTCCGGCGGCAGGCTCAAGGTCGACGTGCTGCCCGCAGGCGCCGTGGTCGCGGCGTTCCAAGTGATGGACGCGGTGAGCGACGGTCTGATCGACATGGCCCACTCGGTGCCGGTCTACTGGTACGGCAAGAACAAGGCCGCCTCGCTGTTCGGCACCGGCCCCGTCTTCGGCGGTTCGGCCGATACCATGCTGGGCTGGTTCTACGCCGGCGGCGGCAAGGAGTTCTACGCCGAGCTGATGGATACGATGGGCCTCGACGTCGAGGGCATGCTCGGCTTCCCGATGCCGGCGCAGCCCTTCGGCTGGTTCAAGAACGAGGTCGCCAGCGTCGACGACATCAAGGGCCTGAAGTACCGCACCGTGGGCCTCGCGGCCGACCTGATGCAGTCGATGGGCATGTCGGTTGCGCAGCTGCCGGGCGGCGAGATCGTGCCCGCCATGGAGCGCGGCGTGATCGACGCCTTCGAGTTCAACAACCCGACCTCCGACAGCCGCTTCGGCGCGCAGGACGTGGCCAAGAACTACTATCTCTCGTCCTACCACCAGGCCTCCGAGAGCTTCGAGTTCCTGTTCTCCAAGAGCTTCATGGAAGGGCTCGACCCCGACCTGCAGGCGATCATGCGCCACGCGGTCGAAGCCGCCTCGACCGCGAACTCGGCGACCGCGCTGGACCAGTACTCGCGCGACCTGCAAAAGCTCTCCGAGAGCGGCGTCACCGTGCACCGCACGCCGCAGGCGATCCTCTCGGCCCAGCTCGACGCCTGGGACGCGCTGATCCCCGAGCTCGAGCAGGACGAGTTCATGAAGCGCGTGCTCGACAGCCAGCGCGAATGGGTCGAACGCGTGACCTACTACACGCTGATGAACTCGCCGGACTACACGCTCGCCTACGAGCACTACTACCCCGGCAAGCTGGCGCTCTGAGCCAAGCCTGACCGCCCGGCGGCGCGACCGCGTCGCCGGGCCCGCAACCATACGGGACGCGAATGCTCGGATACATCAAATTCGCCGACGCCCTCTCCGCCGCCTTCGGCAAGGTCTTCGGCTGGCTCATCGTGCTGATGACCTTCGGGGTCAGCTACGAGGTCTTCGTGCGCTACGTGCTGGGTGCGCCCACGCCCTGGGCGCTCGACCTCTCCTTCATCATGTACGGCACGTTGTTCATGATCGGCGGCGCCTACACGCTGTCGCGCGGTGGTCATGTGCGCGGCGACTTCCTCTACCGGCTCTGGCCGGTCAGGGTGCAGGCCGCGGTCGATGGCCTGCTCTACATCATATTCTTCTTTCCCGGCGTCTTCGCGCTGATCTTCGCGGGCTGGAAATACGCCTCGCGCTCCTGGCAATACGGCGAGGTTTCGGTCAACAGCCCGGCAGGCGTGCCGATCTACCAGTTCAAGACGGTGATCGTCGCCGCCGGCATCCTGCTCGCGATCCAGGGGGTCGCACAGGTCTTCCGCTGCATCCTCGCGATGCGCGACGGCGTCTGGCTCGCCGCGGCGGAGGATGTCGAGGAGACCGAGCAGCTTCTGATGAAGCAGATGACCGCCCCCAGCGATCACCCGGACATGAAATGACGCGCGGCTTCCGCGTTAACCCGATACGGAGCGCACGCACGTGACCGAACCGCAAATCGCCCTGATGATGCTGGGCGTCTTCATCTGCCTCGTCTTCCTGGGCTTTCCCATCGCCTTCACGCTGATGGCGCTCGGCATCGGCTTCGGCTACTACGCCTATTTCGATGCCGGCCGCATGTGGCGCAACTTCGACCGGCTCGATCCCGAGATCGCCAGCTGGTGGGAAAGCACGTCGACCTGGATCGAGGGATTCCTGAACAACCGCGTCTTCGACCTGTTCATCAACCAGACCTACACGGTGATGTCGAACGAGGTGCTGACCGCGGTGCCCTTGTTCCTGTTCATGGGCTACATCGTCGAGCGCGCGAACATCGTCGACCGGCTGTTCACCACGCTCAACATCGCCTCCAAGAACGTGCCCGGCTCGATGGGCGTCGCGGCGCTGATCACCTGCGCGCTCTTCGCCACCGCCACCGGCATCGTCGGCGCCGTGGTGACGCTGATGGGCCTCTTGGCGCTGCCCGCTATGCTCAAGGCGCGCTACGAGCCCTCCTTCGCCGCGGGCATCATCTGCGCCGGCGGCACGCTGGGCATCCTGATCCCGCCCTCGATCATGCTGATCGTCTATGCGGCGGCCTCGGGCGTCTCGATCGTCCGGCTCTATGCGGGCGCGCTGCTGCCGGGTCTCGTGCTCGTCGGCCTCTACCTCACCTATGTGGTCGGCCGCTCGATCCTCCAGCCCTCGGTCGCGCCGCGCCCGACCAAGGACGAAGTGCCCGACGTGCCGCTGGGCAAGCTGCTGTGGATGCTCTTCACCTCCTTCTTTCCGCTGGCGGTGCTGATCCTGTCGGTGCTGGGTTCGATCCTGTTCGGCCTCGCCACCCCCACGGAGGCCGCCGCGATCGGCGCGCTGGGCGGCATGGTGCTGGCGGTGATCTACCGCGCCATGACCTTCCAGCGGCTGCGCGAGAGCGTCTATCTCACGGTGCGGACCACGGCGATGGTGTGCTGGCTCTTCGTCGGCTCTTACATCTTCTCCTCGGTCTTCTCCTATCTGGGCGGCGAGCATCTGATCTCGGAGTTCGTCTCAGGCCTCGACCTGACCCCGGTGCAGTTCCTGATCCTGGCGCAGCTGATCATCTTCCTTCTGGGATGGCCGCTGGAATGGTCGGAGATCATCATCATCTTCGTGCCGATCTTCCTGCCGCTTCTGGAGATCTTCGGGGTCGATCCGCTGTTCTTCGGCATCCTCGTGGCGCTGAACCTGCAGACCTCGTTCCTGACACCGCCGATGGCGATGTCGGCCTACTACCTCAAGGGCATCGCGCCCCCGGAGGTGCGGCTGACGCAGATCTTCAAGGGGATCATGCCGTTCCTCGCCATGGTCGTGGTCTCGATGGTGCTGGTCTACATCTTCCCGAACCTGGTCTTCGGACTGCCGGAGCTGTTCTATGGGCGCTGAGATGAAAGCGAAGCCGATGCCAAAGGGTCACGTCGCGATGCTCGACCTGTCGGCGCGCGAACTGCGCGACCGGATGGCGAGCGGGGCGATGAACGCCACGGATCTGGTGCAGGCCTGCCTCGACCGCATCGCGGCGCTGGAGCCGGAGGTCCAGGCCTGGGCCTGGCTCGACGGCGGCTACGCGATGCAACAGGCGCAGGCGCTCGACACGGCGCGCCGGGCGGGGCGGCCCACCGGCCCGCTGCACGGGCTGCCGGTGGCGCTCAAGGACGTGATCGACACCGCGAAGGTGCCGACGCAGAACGGCACCCCGCTCGACGAGGGCAGGGTGCCCCAGCGCGACGCGGCGCTGGTCGAACGGCTGCGCGCCGCCGGCGCCGTCATCCTCGGCAAGACGGTGACGGCGGAGTTGGCGTTCCTGCATCCGGGCAAGACCCGCAACCCGCACGACGCCGCCCGCACCCCGGGCGGCTCCTCCTCCGGCTCGGCCGCCGCGGTGGCCGCCGGCATGGTGCCGCTCGCGGTCGGCACGCAGACGGGGGGCTCGGTGATCCGGCCCGCCTCGTTCTGCGGCACGGTGGGTTTCAAGCCGAGCTTCGGCGCGATCCCCCGCACAGGCGTGCTGAGCCAGTCGCCATCGCTCGACACGATCGGCGTCTTCGCACGCAACGTCGAGGACGCGGCGCTTCTGGCCGAGGCGCTTTACGGTCATGACGCGGGCGACCGGGCCACCAGCCTCGCGCCGCCGCCCCGGCTGCATTCCACCGCCATGACGGAACCGCCGGTGCGCCCGACCCTGGCCTTCCTGCGACCGCCGGGCTGGGACCGGGCCGATGCCGACACGATCGCGGGATTCGGCGAACTGGTCGAGGCGCTGGGCGAGCAATGCTTCGAGACCGCGCTGCCGGGCGCGTTCGAGGAGGCCGCGACGATCCGCGAGCGGATCAACCTCGCCGAAATGGCCAAATCCTATTACGGCTATGAAAAGCGCGGCCGGGAACGGCTCTCGGAGGAAATGCGGGAGGCGCTGGACCGGGGCAAGTCGATCCCCGCGCGCGACTACATCGCCGCGCTCGACTGGTCCGACGTGCTCTATGCCGGGCTCGAGGAGATCTTCGAGCGCTGCGACGCGATCCTGTGCCCCGCGGCCCTCGGCCCAGCGCCCGAGGGACATGCCAGCACCGGCGATTCCATCTTCAACGGGCTTTGGACGCTGTGCGGCACCCCCGCCGTCACGGTGCCGATCCTGCAATCAGAAACCGGCCTGCCGATGGGCGCACAGCTCGTCGGGCGGCGCGGCGACGACGCGCGGCTGCTGCGTACCGCGCGCTGGCTCGAAGGGCTGCTGGCCGAGGAGACCGACCCATGCTGAACCGCATCATGACCATCGTGGCGCTGGTCTTCTTTCTCGGGTTCCTGTGGATCCTGATCTCGCACATTCCGCGCCTCGATCTCGGCGGCGTGCTCGTCGTGACGGTGGCGCTGGTGCTATGGGACGTCTACACGAGCTCCCGCGAAAGCTGAGACCGGCCTAGGTGCTTGGAACGAACAAGGCCCCCGCGCGCTGCGCGGGGGCCTCTTTTGCATTACAGGACCGGCAAGGGCTCAGACGCCGTGGCCGTGCCAGGGCCCGTGCTCGTCCTCGATGCCGTCGATGCGCTCGAAGCCATGCTCGCCGAAATAGTCGCGCTGCGCCTGGATCATGTTGGCGGTGCCGCGCGCGGTGCGCATCGTGTCGAAATAGCTCAGGCCGGAGGACAGCGCCGGCATCGGGTGGCCATAGCGCGCACCCAGCGCCACCAGCTCGCGCAGCGCCACGTGGCCCTCGCGCAGGTAGCGCGCGAAGACCGGCGCCAGCATCAGGTTGCGATCCTCGTCCTCGGCCAGCGCCGCGGCCATGTCGTCGAGCATCGCCGAGCGGATGATGCAGCCCTCGCGCCAGACCTTGGCGATCTCGGGCAGGGGCAGGGCCCAGCCGAACTGCTCGGAGGCGGCGGCGATCATGTCGAAGCCCTGCGCGTAGCAAAGCACCTTGCCGGCGATCAGCGCCCGCTCGAGCATCTCGTCGGAGACCGTGCCCTCGGGGATCTGCATCGGCGCGGCGCCGAACAGCTCCTCGCCCTCGCGGCGCGCGGCGACGCGGCTCGACAGGTTGCGCGCCACCACGGCGGCCTCGATCGCCGGGATCGGCGCGGCGAGATGCTGCGCCTCGATCGCGGTCCAGCGGCCCGTGCCCTTCTGGCCGGCCTTGTCGAGGATCAGGTCGATCATCGGTTCGCCGGTATGCTTGTCGGCGGCCTTGGTGACGATCGAGGAAATCTCGATCAGGTAGGATTGCAGCGCGCCCTCGTTGAAGCGGGCGAAGGCGTCGCCGATGGCATCCGCCTTCATGCCGAGACCGTCGCGCATCACGCCATAGACCTCGGCGATCATCTGCATGTCGGCGTATTCGATGCCGTTATGCACGGCCTTCACGAAGTGGCCCGCGCCTTCGCGGCCCATCCATGCGGCGCAGGGCTCGCCCTTGAACTTGGCCGAGATCGCCTCGAGGATCGGCGAAACGCGGTCCCACAGTTCCTTTTCGCCGCCGCCCATGATCGCGGGCCCGTGCCGCGCCCCGGCCTCGCCACCCGAAACGCCGATGCCGAGGAAGGACACGTCGTCGAGCTCGCGGACGCGGCGGTTGGTGTCGTGGAAGTTGGCGTTGCCCGCATCGATGATCATGTCGTCGGCATCGAGCAGCGGCCTGAGCGCCGCGATCTGCTCATCGACCGGCGCGCCGGCGGGCACCATCAGGATGATTGCGCGCGGCTTCTCGATCGCGGCGACGAGTTCCTCATAGCTCTCGGTCGGGATCACCCGCTCCGCGAGGTCGCCCGCCTCGGCGTGAAAGGCGCGGGTGACGTCGCTGCGACGGTTCCACACCGCGATGGGAAAGCCCTTCTCGGCGATGTTGAGCGCCAGCGCGCTGCCCATGGTGCCAAGGCCGATCAGGCCGATCTTCGCTTTGTCCTGCTGTGCCATGAGCGGCGCCTCCCTAGTGGTATACCGGGGGGAGACTTAGCGGCGCAGGCGGTCGGGAACAACCGAACTTGCGGCACGCATTCGCGAATTGGCGCGAGGGCAGGAGGCAGAAATGTCGGGGAAACAAGGCGTCGTGGCAGCCCGTAGGGGAATCGAACCCCTCTTTCCAGGTTGAAAACCTGGCGTCCTAACCGATAGACGAACGGGCCACTCTGACGACGGAACCGGTTTCCCGAACGGGACCTTGATCCGTGAACCGATGGCAGCCCGTAGGGGAATCGAACCCCTCTTTCCAGGTTGAAAACCTGGCGTCCTAACCGATAGACGAACGGGCCGCTCGTCGGTGAGGCGGTGTTTAGGGAAACAGCCTCGGGGTCGCAAGGGGAAAATCGCGCTGGCGCGAAATTGCCGTGGGGGCAGATTCGTCCCGTTTCTCAGCCCGCAGGCGCGGCGTCGTCGAGCCTGAGCTGCACCGAGCGGCGGCCCTTCCAGATGTTGAGATCGAGCTTGCCCGCGAGGTGGAACCGGGCGCCGCCATGGCGCGCGAAGGCGGCGCCCATCGGCCCGTCCATCGCGCCGAAGGCGATGCCGTCGAGCCGCCCGCCGATGCCGTCGCCGAAGGAGATCTTCAGGTGGCCCTGACCGACCTCGCGCACGTGGTGCAGCATCACGTCCGGAAAGGCGAAGCGCGGCGCCGGGGCGGCGGCGCCGAACGGGCCCGCCGCCTCGATCCGTTCGACCAGTTCCAGCGAGGCCGCGCCGGGCATCAGCACCGAATCGAGCCGCAGGTCGCGTGGTCCCCCGGCACCGGCACCCTGCTTTTCCAGGAGTTCGGAGAGCCGCGCCATCGCCGCGTCGATCATCCCCTCCTCGACGGTGAGGCCGGCCGCCATCTTGTGGCCACCGCCACGGATCAGAAGCCCCTCGGCCGCGACGCGGTGGATCGCGGCACCCAGATCGATGCCCGGCACCGAGCGGGCCGAGCCCTTGCCGATGCCGTCCTCGATGCCGATCACCACCGCGGGGCGGTTCGTCGCCTCCTTCATCCGCGCCGCCGCGATGCCGACCACGCCCGGGTGCCATCCCGCCCCGGCGGCCCAGGCGAGGGGGCCGTCGACGCCGCGCGCCTCGGCCTGCTCCAGCGCGGCGTCGCGCACCCGTGCCTCGATCTCGCGGCGCTCGCGGTTGAGATGGTCGAGCTTCTCGGCCAGCGCCGCCGCCTCGTGCGGATCGTCGGTCGCCAGAAGCCGTGCGCCGAGATCGGACTTGCCGATGCGCCCGCCCGCGTTGACGCGCGGCCCGAGCAGGTAACCCAGATGATAGGCGGTGGGCGGCACGTCGAGACCCGCCACATCGGCCAGCGCCACCAGCCCGGCGCGTTGCCTGCGCGCCATGACCTGCAGCCCGGTGCGCACGAGAGCCCGGTTGACGCCGATCAAGGGTGCCACGTCGGCCACGGTGGCAAGCGCCACCAGATCGAGCATCGCCATCAGGTCCGGCCCGGGCTTGCCCGCCTCGCGCAGCCGCCGGTTCAGTTCGACCAGCAGCAGGAACACCACCGCGGCGGCGCAGAGATGCGCCAGATCGCCGCTCTCGTCCTGCCGGTTGGGGTTCACCACCGCGACAGCGTCGGGAAGCGTCTCTCCGCCCAAATGGTGGTCGAGCACGACCACGTCGGCGCCTTTGGCGGCGGCGATGGGTTCATGGGACAGCGTGCCGCAATCGACGCAGATGATCAGGTCGTGGTCGCGCGCCAGCTTCGCCATCGCCGGCGCGTTGGGGCCATAGCCCTCCTCGATCCGGTCGGGCACGTAGAGCGTCGCCTGCAGCCCCATCCGGCGCAGCCAGACCAGCAGCAGCGCCGCCGATGAGCCGCCATCCACGTCGTAATCGGCGAAGATCGCGATGCGCTCGCGGCGCTGCACCGCCTGCATCACCCGCTCCGCCGCCGCGCCCATGTCGCGCAGGCTCAGCGGGTCGGGCAGGAGATCGCGTAGCGTGGGGGCGAGAAAGCCCGCCATGGTCTCGGCCGAGACGCCGCGCCCCACCAGCGCATGGCACAGCGGCAACGGCAGATCGCAGCCTTGGGCCATGGCTTGGGCGAGGCGGTCGGCCTCGGCGGCGGGCCCCACCCAGCGGCGGCCGGTGAGCGAGGCGGAGACGTTGAGAAAATCTGGCATGGGGCCGGTGTCGCGCGAAAGCGGCGCCGATGGCAAGCCCGGACGCGACGCCGCGCGGTCACCACGCCGCGACCGTTCGGCGGCAATGCGGGAGCGTAGAGGGGGGCGCGCGACCGCCGCTGCGCCCCCCTCGTTCATCTTTCCCGAAATATGCCGGGGGAGCCCCGAGGGGGCAGCGCCCCCGTCCGCGGGCGGGCCTCAGCGGCCGGGTTGGCTGCGCTCGATCGGGTTGCGGTAATACATGCGCCGCACCGAGCCGGTCTTGGAGCGCATCAGGATCGTCTCGGCGGTGAGGTAGCCGCCATCGCGGCGGATGCCCGGCACGAGGTTGCCGTCGGTGACCCCGGTGGCGGCGAAGATCACGTCGCCGGTGACCAGCTCGTCGCGGGAATAAATCCGGTCGAGATCCTCGATTCCGGCCTTGCGGGCGCGGCCCACCTCGTCCTCGTTGCGGAACAGCAGCCGGCCGAAGATCTGCCCGCCCATGCATTTCAGCGCCGCCGCGGCAAGAACGCCCTCGGGCGCCCCGCCGGAGCCCATATACATGTCGATCCCGGTCTTGGCGGGCTCGGCGCAATGCATCACGCCCGCGACGTCGCCATCGGTGATCAGCCGGATCGCGGCGCCGGTCGCGCGCAGCTCGGCGATCATCTCCTCGTGGCGCGGCCGTTCCAGCACGCAGACGGTGATGTCGCCCGCATCGGTGCCCTTGGCCTTCGCCAGCGCCGCGACCCGCTCGGCCGGGCTCATGTCCAGCGTGACCACGCCCGGCGCAAAGCCCGGGCCGATGGCGAGCTTGTCCATGTAGACGTCGGGCGCGTGCAGCATCGAGCCGCGCGGGCCCATGGCGATCACGGTGAGCGCGTTGGGCATGTCCTTGGCGGTGAGCGTGGTGCCCTCGAGCGGGTCGAGCGCGATGTCCACGGCCGGGCCCTCGCCGGTACCGACCTCCTCGCCGATATAGAGCATCGGCGCCTCGTCGCGCTCGCCTTCGCCGATCACCACGCAGCCCGCGATGTCGAGCATGTTGAGCTGGGTCCGCATGGCGTTGACGGCGGCCTGATCGGCGGCCTTCTCGTCGCCGCGACCGATCAGCGGCGCGCAGGCGATGGCCGCGGCCTCCGACACCCGGGCGAGGCCGAGCGACAGCATGCGGTCGTGGAATTCGGGAGCTTGGGGCATCGGGGAGATCCTCGGGCAATCGTGAAGCGTTGCCTCGACCTAACCGGGCCGCCGATGCGGTGACAAGCGCGTGAGGATATGTTTGCGCAAACGGTTCGCGCAGAGGCGCCGCGCAACCGACCGCCGCCCCGGAAATCCACGGATTTGGACGTGTTCGAGGGGCGTGTCCCCTCGCCTCAGACCTGCTCGATGCGGATCGCGACGGGGGTGCCCTGCACCACGCCGGTGGCTTCGAAGCCCGACAGCGCCTCTTCGAGGGCCGAGCGCGTGGTCTTGTGGGTCACGATCAGCACCGGGGCAGAGACGTCCTCGTGGTCGTATTGGCGCATCCGGTCGATCGAGATGCCGGCCTCGCCCAGCACGCGCGCGACCTTGGCGAGCGCGCCCGGTTTGTCCAGCAGGCGCATGCGCAGATAGTAGGGCGCCGGCACGGCGGCCTGCGCGGCACGGGCGGCGCGCAGCCCCGAGGCGGGCTGGCCGAACACCGGCAGCCGCAGGCCACGGGCGAGATCCATCACGTCGCCCATCACCGCGCTCGCGGTCGGGCCCGCGCCGGCGCCGGGGCCGCGCAGCACCACCTGGCCGATCGCGTCGCCTTCGAGCACGACCATGTTGGTGCCGCCCTCGAGCTGGCCCAGCGGCGAGGAGGCGGGCACGAGGCAGGGCGACATGCGCTGCTCCAGACCGCGCCCGGTCATCTGCGCCACGCCCAAGAGCTTGATGCGAAAGCCCATGTCGGCGGCGTGATTGATGTCCTCGATGGTGATCGCGCCGATGCCTTCGAGCTCGACGCCCGAGAAGTCGACCTTGGTGCCGAAAGCGATCGCGGCGAGCAGCGCCAGCTTGTGGCCGGCATCGATGCCACCGACATCGAGCTGCGGGTCGGCCTCGAGATAGCCCAGGTCGGCGGCTTCCTGGAACACCTCGTCATAGGGCAGACCGGCGCTCTGCATCCGGGTCAGGATGTAGTTGCAGGTGCCGTTCATCACACCCATCACACGGGTCATCTCGTTGCCCGCAAGCGATTCGGTGAGCGCCTTGATCACCGGGATGCCACCGGCGACGGCGGCCTCGAAGCGGATCACCCGGCCTTGCGCCTCGGCGCGTTCGGCCAGGGCCTGGCCGTGATGGGCGAGCAGCGCCTTGTTGGCGGTGACCACGTCCTTTCCGTGATCGAGCGCGATCTCGACCACGCTCTTGGCGATGCCGTCATGCCCGCCCATCAGTTCCAGCACCACGTCGACATCGTCGCGCGCGGCCAGCTTGGCGGCATCCTCCTCCCAGGCATAGGCCGAGAGATCGACGCCCCGGTCACGGGTCCGGTCGCGCGCCGAGACGGCGGTGATCTCCACCGCGCGCCCGGCCCGGGCGGCAAGCAGCTCGGGATGGGTCTGGACGATGCGGACGACCCCCGCGCCGACGGTTCCGAGACCGGCGATTCCGAGGCGAAGGGGAGAGGTCATGGGAGGCTCCGGTCTGTCTGGCTGCGCCGGACTGTTAGCCCGTGAAGGGGATCACTGCAACGCGGCAGGGGGCGTCACGCCCGCATCGAGCCGGTCGCGGGTCGCGGGGTCGATCACCGGCGCGGCGCGCAACGCCTCGGCCCGCGCTGCCAGGGCCCGCAACCGGGCGTCCTGTGCCGGGCCCGTCGCAGGCGCGTTCGGCACCGGACGCGTCGCGAGGGCGGCGGCCCGCGCCGCCAGATCCTCGGCGCTCTGCGGCGTGACCCGCCGCGATTGCCGCGCCGCATCGGCCTGCGCCAGCAGCGGCACCACGTCGACCAAGGCGGGCGGGGGGCCCGTGCGCTCGGCCTCGGGCACGCGGGCGTCGATCTCGGGGAATTGGGTGCAGCCCACGACGATGAGGACGAGCGGCGCGAGGGGGGAAAGGCGGGGCATCTGGGTCCGGGGCTTGGGCGGTCGGAGCTTAGGCCGGGCCGCGGGTGGCGGCAAGCCGGGGCAGGGGGACTGCAGCGGTGGGGGTGACGGGGCCGCGGGGCCGGGCTATGCCGAGGCCGCAACAGCGGGGACGTGGCGATGAAGATCGAATTGCGGGCGGCGCCCGCACGGCGGGCGATGGCGGTGGGCGTGCTCTACGGCTTTGGCGGCGTTGCCATTTACACCGCGCTGTCCGAGGCTTCGGGCCTCGTCTGGGCGCTGGCGCTCTTGTGCCTCGGGGCGGCCGGACTGGGCGCCGGCGAGGCGCTGCGCCGCGCCACGCGGCTGGGGCTGCAACTCGACGAGGCCGGGCTTTCCGACAGCGCCGGCACGCTACTGGCACCCTGGCAGGACATCGTCGCGATCGAGCGCGGCAGCTTCTCGCTGCGACCGTCCAACGGTTTTACCCTTCGGCTGGCGAAGCCCGGCGCGCGGGCTTGGCGGCCGGGATTGTGGTGGCGGCTTGGCCACCGGCTTGGCGTCGGCGGCGTGACATCGGCCAACGAGACCAAGGCCATGGCGCAGGCGATCGAGATCCGCCTCGCCGACCGGGTCGCGCCGCTCCCCTAGCAGAGCCTGTCGTCGAGGCTTGCCGTGGCGCTGAAGCAGAGCTGGTTCGCGAAGCGCAGCTGCGTCACGGCCCGGTCCTCGAAGGTGAAGGGCGCGAGCCCCACGTCGAACAGCGGCATGTAATCGACCCAGGTCTCGATCAGCGTGGCGACCCTGCGATCGGGCATGTCGGGCAGTTCGTCGCGTATCTCGGCGAGCATCGTGTCGGTCAGCTCCGGGATGCCCGTGCCGCGCGCCTTGGACCAGCGGACCGTGTAGAGGTCCTGCGCGGCATCATAGGCGAAGACGCTTATCCGGATCCGCGGGACCCGCCCGTCCACCACCAGGAATTGCTGCAAGCTGTGCAGGCTGTTCAGGTAGGTCGAGGTGATGTAGTCGGATTCCCGGCTCAGCGCGTCGCCGATCGTGTAGGCGGCGCGCGCATTGGTGGCCTTGGCGCGGAAGGCGTCGAAAAAGACCCAGGATCCGGCGAAGGCCCAGATCAGCAGCGGCAGCATCAGCACCGCCTCGACCACCATCGCCCCCTCGTCGCGACGGCGCAGGCGGCGGCCGAGCCGCGCGGCGATGGACAACGGCCCCCTCATGGTTCGATCACGAAGGCAGAGGCGGAGGCCAGCGCATAGGCGCCGCCCGACTGGCGCGGCAGCGTCGCGCCCAGCCCGCTGGTGGGGAAATACGGGTCGAAGAGCGAGCAGGCGCGCAACAGCATCAACTGGTTCTCCACGCCGGCGACGAAGCGGCGCACCGGGATCGAGGTATCGGCACGGTCGACGCAATCTGCAGCGGCAGGCGGCATCAGCCAGGCTAGCGGGTCGAGCGGCGTCATCTCGAGCCGCAGGTTGAGCGCGCAGTCGGGCAGCAGCAGCGCGTGTTCGCAGATCGAGGCGCTCACGGTCTGATGCGTGACCGGGGTGAGCGTTCCGAGCCGGATGTCGCGCACGGTGATTTCCAGCCCCCGGTCGAGCATCACCTGCCTGAGCGTCACCATGCCCAGCTCGAAGGTCGACATGACCGCCAGCATCAGAAACGGGAAGATCATCACGAACTCCACCGTGGCGGCGCCGTCGCGGGCGCGTATCAGGCGGCGCAGCAGGGGGGGCAATCGGTTCATTGGATCAGCCTCAGCGCGTTGATCTGGGTGGCGATCGACGTGAAGGCCGAGGCGATCTCGAGCCCTTCGACGCGGTAGAAATGCGAGGGCGAGGAGGCACAGTCGGCCATCACCCCGGCGGCATGGGCGTCGACCTCGAAGCCGATGGTGAAGACGACGATGCCGTTGGCGCGGGCGGCGGCGCAGATGGCCTTGGTCCGCAGATCCTTCTGGGCCGACCAGGTCGTGTCGTAGATGCTGTTCCAGTAATCCTTCACCAAGGAGTTATAATTCTGCCGATAGCGCAGATGATGCGCGTGTTCGCCTATGGACATGCGGTTGAAGAGTTCGGCCCAACTCAGCCGCGTGCCGCGCGGCGCCGTGACCCATGTACGATCCTTGGCCCGGAAGTATTGGAGCGGCGCGACATAGACGTAGTAGTCATCCGTGCCGTCGAGCCAGACGTCCGAAGGGGCGATCGTGTTGTAGGGTGGGCGGAGCGTATAGTCGCGGGTGTTCTCGCCATCGGTCATCACGACCAGAACCTTCATCCCCTCGGGGTGGTTGAAGTCGCGCGGCCAGCCTGACAGGTCTCCCGAGACCCGACCTAGCCCGAGCATGCCGTTGAGCACGCCGCGGGCGGTGGGGTCGAGCAGCGCCGCGCCCCAGTTCACCCCCATCTCGATCGAGGTCCAGCCACTGGCGCTCAGATTCGCGATTTTGCTCTGCAGCGCGTTCCGGTCGTTCGACCAGGCCATCACCTCGAAAGGGGAATCGGTGCGGCAGACCGGGTTGTTGTTGCGCATGCTGCCATAGCTGCCGGAATTGGTGTTGGCCTCGAAATGGCCCGCCTGGATCAGGCCGACCGGCAGCTGCGCGGTGGTCAGATAGGCGGTGGGCGGCAGGTCCACGCAGTAGCTGTAGTCATGGCCGCCGAGCAGGCCGTACTGCTGGCCCAGCTCGCGGCCGAGATTGACCTGGGTGGAATAGGGCACGATCGAGATCGACAGGTTCTCGGGCAGGACGTTCGCGAACATGGTGTCGATGAACTCGGCGCCGGCGCTCTTGAGACGGGTCAGGCGGTTGTTGCTGCCCATCGATCCCGAAACGTCGAGCACGAGCCCGATCTCGATGTCGCTTACCGATTCGGTGGCCGAGCCTGCGGCGGGGGCCGGCATGGTCTCGATCCCGGCCATGCGCAGGAAGGTGGCGGGGACCGGCATCTGCGCGCTGGCGCGAACGGTGCGCGAGTTCAGCGTGTTGATCACCTCGACCCCTTGAAGGGCGTCGGACAAGCCGGCCTTGGCGAAGTGATCGCGCACCACCGTTTCGGGATCGAGGCTCTGCTGCAGGTCGGCGGCGGCCAGCACCGCCCGGTCGAGCGTGGATTGCAGGTGGTTGCGCTTGGCCTCGACGCGCATCGTGTCGACGCCGAGCCCGCCGACCACCAACATGATCATCATCACGAAAAGCGAGAAGATGATGATCGAGCCGCTCTCGTCGCGCGGCAGCCGGCCAAGGCCCTGCCGGGTCCTCGAGACCCGGATCATGCCCCTCCTCCGTCGATCATGCGTGTTTCCCATCGAAGTACCCTCTCGTCGACAGGAGCATCCAACACCGTGGCCATGACGAAACTGGGGCGCTGATTGGTCCGGATCGGTGCATTCCGCCACGCCATCGCCGCAAGGGGTGGTCGATTCTCGCGTTTGACGGTCTAGGATCGGACAGGGACCGCCGGGACAGGCCGGCAAGATTGGGAGAAACATTCGCCATGACAGAGCACCAGCCTCAGATGGCAGAGCCGGGCTTTCGCGACTCCGTCGACATGATGTTCAACCGCGCCGTGGCGCTGATGGACCTGTCGCCGGGGCTCGAGGAGAAGATCCGCGTCTGCAACGCCACCTACACCGTGCGCTTCGGGGTGCGGCTGCGCGGCCAGATCCATACCTTCACCGGTTACCGCTCGGTGCATTCCGAGCACATGGAGCCCGTGAAGGGCGGCATCCGCTACGCCTCGACCGTGCACCAGGAAGAGGTCGAGGCGCTGGCGGCGCTGATGACCTACAAATGCGCGCTGGTCGAAGTGCCCTATGGCGGCTCCAAGGGCGGCCTCAGGATCGATCCGCGCGATTGGGACGAGCACGAGCTGGAACAGATCACCCGGCGATTCGCCTATGAGCTGGCCAAGCGCGACCTGATCCATCCCAGCCAGAACGTGCCCGCCCCGGACATGGGCACCGGCGAACGCGAGATGGCATGGATCGCCGACCAGTACGCGCGGATGAACACCACCGACATCAACTCCCGCGCCTGCGTCACCGGCAAGCCGCTCAACTCCGGCGGTATCCATGGCCGGGTCGAGGCGACCGGGCGGGGCGTGCAATACGCGCTGCGCGAGTTCTTCCGTCACCCCGAGGACGTGGCCAAGGCCAATCTCTCGGGCAAGCTCGAGGGCAAGCGGGTCATCGTGCAGGGCCTCGGCAATGTGGGCTACCACGCCGCCAAGTTCCTTTCCGAGGAGGATGGCGCCAAGATCACCGCGATCATCGAGCGCGACGGTGCGATCACCGATGAGAACGGCCTCGATGTCGAGGCGGTGCATCAGTGGATCGGCAAGCATGGCGGGGTGAAGGACTATCCCGGTGGCACGCATCACGCGGATGGGGCGCGGCTGCTCGAGGCGGAGTGCGACATCCTGATCCCGGCGGCTCTGGAGAGCACGATCAACCTGTCCAACGCGGACCGGATCAAGGCGCCGCTGATCATCGAGGCCGCGAACGGCCCGGTCACCGCCGGGGCCGACGACATCCTGCGCGAGAAGGGCGTCGTGATCATCCCCGACATGTATGCCAATGCCGGCGGCGTCACCGTCTCCTATTTCGAATGGGTCAAGAACCTCAGCCATATCCGCTTCGGCCGGATGGAGCGCCGCGCCGACGAGGCCCGTGCGCAGCTCATCGTCGACGAGCTGGAGCGGCTCTCGAACGATGAGGGGCTGGGCTGGAACCTGTCGAAGAACTTCAAGGAGCGCTACCTGAAGGGCGATGACGAGCTCGAGCTGGTGCGCTCGGGTCTCGATGACACGATGCGCACGGCCTATCAGGCGATGCGGGAGATCTGGCACAACCGCGACGACGTGCCCGACCTGCGCACCGCCGCCTATCTCGTGGCGATCGGCCGGGTGGCGCTGAGCTACCGCTCCAAGGGTCTCTGAGACCCGGCGGCGGAGGCGGCATGGACTGGAGCGCGCCGCTCGACGGCTATTGCGAAAGGCTCGGCCCCGGTTTGTGGGCCGAGCCGCTGAACCTCGTCTCCAACGCCGCCTTCGTCATCGCCGCGATCTGGTGCTGGCGCCGCTCCGAGGGGCTGGGCCTGCCACGGCTGCTGTCGGCGCTGCTCTTCATCATCGGCATCGGCAGCGCGCTGTTCCACTCCTTCGCCACCGTCTGGGCGATGCTGGCGGACGTGCTGCCGATCGCGGTCTTCATCCTCGCCTATGTCTATGTCGCGAACCGGGTGTTCTGGCGCTGGCCCGTCTGGCTCTCGGGGCTGGGTGCCGCCGGTTTCGTGCCATGGGCGCTGCTGCTCACCCCGCTTTTCGCGACGCTGCCCTTCTTCGAGGTCTCGGCCTTCTACTGGCCGGTGCCGCTGCTGATCGCGCTTTACGCGGTGCTGCTGTGGCGGCGCTGGCCGATGGTCGGGCGGGGGATGGCGCTGGGCGCGGGGCTGTTATGCCTGTCGCTGGCCTTCCGCTCGATCGATGAGACCTTGTGCGAGGCAATGCCCGCGGGCACGCATTTCGCCTGGCACGGGCTGAACGGCGTCATGCTGGGCTGGATGATCGAGCTGATCCGCCGGGCGCTGCTTGCGGGACCGCCCGCCGCCCGCTAAAGCCGGGACCGACCAGACAGGAGAGCCCCATGTCGATCGACACCGACACCGCCCGGCGGGTGGCCAAGCTGGCCCGGATCCGGGTCGAGGAGGAGGCGCTGCCCGCGCTCGCTTCCGAGTTCAACACCATCCTCGGCTTCATCGAGCAGCTGCAGGAGGTCGATGTCGACGGCGTCGAGCCGATGACCGGCGTCACGCCGATGCATCTCAAGCGCCGCGACGACGTGGTTACCGATGGCAGCCAGCAGGAGAAGGTTCTCGCCAACGCGCCCGACGCGCGCGAGGGCTTCTTCGCGGTGCCGAAGGTCGTGGAATAAGGGGCGCAGCGATGACCGAACTGACCAAGCTGACCATTGCCTCGGCGCGCGACGCGCTCCGCAAGGGCGAGATTTCCTCGGTCGAGCTGACCGGCGCGCTGAACGCGGCGGTCGACGGCTCCGACAAGCTCAACGCCTATGCGCACAAGACGCCCGAGATCGCCGAGGCGCAGGCCCGCGTCGCCGATGAGCGGATCCAGGCGGGCGATGCGCCCGATTTGTGCGGCATCCCCTTGGGTATCAAGGACCTGTTCTGCACCGAGAACACCCCGAGCCAGGCCGCGAGCCGCATCCTCGACGGCTTCCGCCCGCCCTATGAGTCCACCGTCACCACGCAGCTGTTCCGCGACGGCGCGGTGATGCTGGGCAAGCTCAACATGGACGAGTTCGCGATGGGCTCGTCGAACGAGACCTCGGCCTATGGCGCGGCGGTGAACCCCTGGCAGGCCGATGACGGCGTCGCGCTGACGCCGGGCGGTTCGTCGGGCGGTTCGGCCGCCGCCGTGGCCGCCGATCTGTGTCTCGGCGCCACCGGCACCGACACCGGCGGCTCGATCCGCCAGCCGGCGGCCTTCACCGGCATCACCGGTATCAAGCCGACCTATGGGCGCTGCTCGCGTTTCGGCATCATCGCCTTCGCCTCCTCGCTCGACCAGGCCGGGCCGATGACCCGCGACGTTCGCGACGCGGCGATCATGCTGCGCGCCATGTCCGGCCACGACCCGAAGGATTCGACCTCCGCCGACATCGCCGTCCCGGATTTCGAGGCGATGCTGACCGGCGACATTCGCGGCAAGGTGATCGGCATCCCGCGCGAATACCATGTCGACGGCATGCCGACCGAGATCGAGACCCTCTGGACCCGTGGCACCGAGATGCTGCGTGACGCCGGTGCGCTGATCCGCGACATCTCGCTGCCGCACACGAAATACGCGCTGCCCGCCTATTACGTGATCGCGCCGGCCGAGGCGTCCTCGAACCTCGCCCGTTATGACGGCGTGCGCTTTGGCCACCGCGCCAAGCTGGCGCAGGGCGACGGCATCACCGAGATGTACGAAAAGACCCGGGCCGAGGGCTTCGGAGCCGAGGTGCAGCGCCGCATCATGGTCGGCACCTACGTGCTTTCGGCCGGCTTCTACGACGCCTATTACAACCGCGCCCGCAAGGTCCGCACGCTGATCAAGCGCGACTTCGACCAGGTCTTCGCCGAAGGGGTCGACGCGATCCTGACGCCGGCGACCCCGTCCTCGGCCTTCGGCCTTGGCGCGATGAAGGACGCCGACCCGGTGCAGATGTATCTCAACGACGTCTTCACCGTGACGGTGAACCTTGCCGGTCTGCCGGGAATTTCGGTACCCGCCGGGCTCGATCACAAGGGCCTGCCGCTCGGTCTGCAACTGATCGGGCGTCCGTGGGAGGAGGGCGATCTGCTCAACACCGCCTATGCGCTGGAGCAGGCCGCAGGTTTCGTTTCCAAGCCCGCGAAATGGTGGTAACGGGCGCAGTCGATCAGATCAGGGCCGGAGTGACGCCGTGAAACCGCTTGCCTCTCGTATCAACCTCGCAGCCCTTGCGGGCGCCGCCATGGTCCTTTCGGCCTGCGCGGCGCAACTACCCGACAGCGGCGCCCGCGCCCAGCGCGAAGCGCAGCTGACGGGGCAGTCCCAGAGCCAGACCGCGACCTTCGGCGCGCCCGCGGGCGGCGCCATTGCCAGCTCCGAGCTGTCGGCGGCGGGCATCGACGTGGAGCGGCGAGGCGGCGTGCAGGCGAGCCCGACCAATGCCGCGCCCGGCGCTGGCGGCGCGGCGATCTCCGACGAGCAGAGCTTCGAGGCGGTGGCGGGGCGCGAGACGATCCAGTCCGACGCCGAACGTCGGGCCCAGCAGGCCGCGGCCTACCAGGTGATCCAGCCCACCGCGCTGCCGCAGCGCGCCGGCGACACCGGGCCGAACATCGTCGAATACGCGCTCAACGCGCCGAACAAGCGCGGTCAGGAATGGTATTCGCGCTTCATCCTCGGGACCATGGGCAACCGGTTCGAGCGCAATTGCGCCTCCTACCGTTCGCCCGACGAGGCGCAGCGCGATTTCCTCGCGCGCGGCGGCCCCGAGCGCGACCCGAAGGGCATCGATCCTGACGGCGACGGTTTCGCCTGCGGGTGGGACCCGGCGCCGTTCCTCGCGGCGGTCGGCCGCTGAGGGCTCGATGCCCGAGCCGCTGTCCCCGAATCACGGGCCGCGACGCCTTGGCGCGCGGCCCGATCTCGTCGTGATCCACTACACGGCGATGACCAGCCATGACGAGGCGCTGGCGCGACTCTGCGACCCGGCGGCCGAGGTCTCGGCGCATTGGCTGATTTCCGGGGCCGGCAAGGTGACGGAGCTGGTGCCCGAGGCACGGCGGGCCTGGCACGCGGGCGCGGGGCGCTGGGGCGCGGTGGAGGACGTGAACTCCCGCTCCATCGGCATCGAACTCTACAACAGGGGCGACCATCCCTTTGCAGGGCCGCAGATGGCGGCGCTCGAAACTCTGCTCGCGGGCATCCTCGTGCGTTGGTCGATCCCGCCCGAGCGGGTGATCGGCCATTCCGACATGGCGCCGGGGCGCAAGGACGATCCCGGCCCGCGATTCGACTGGCGCAGGCTGGCGCGGCACGGGCTGTCGGTCTGGCCGCAGCCGAGAGAGGCACGGGGGCCGCAGCCCAGCCCCGCAGGCTTCGACGCGGCCGCGCGCGGTTTCGGCTACACCGCCGAGGTAACCCATGCGCAGCGGCTCGCGGCGTTCCGGCTCCGGTTCCGCCCGCGCGCCACTGGCCCGGTGGATGCGACCGACATGGCGCTGATCGCCGATCTCGCGGCGCGCTTTCCCGTTGACCGGGGCGCGCCCGCACCATAGGTCAGCCGGGCGCGGATGGCTGGATGGCCGCGGGCCTTTTCGGGTTCGAGGAAAGTCCGGACTCCACAAGACACGGTGCCGGGTAACGCCCGGCCGGGGCAACCCGAGGGAAAGCGCCACAGAGAACAGACCGCCTTGGTCAATTCATCGGGGGTTCGCCCCCGGCGAAACCGGGGCAAGGGTGAAACGGTGGGGTAAGAGCCCACCGCGGGACGGGCAACCGGACCGGCACGGCAAGCCCCACCGGGAGCAATGCCAAATAGGGACCTCGCGCGGGTGCTGATCCGGTCCGCCGGATATCGCCGCAGGGACGTCTGACCCCGAGAGGTCCGGGTTGGCAGCTTCAGGCGCGTTGGCAACAGCGCGTCGAGATGAATGGTCATCGCCGGGGGCGACCCCGGAACAGAATCCGGCTTACAGGCCATCCGCGCAAATCATCGGGCCCGTTTCGCGGTTGACAGCGCGAAGCGCACGGTTAAAAGCCGGGGCTCAGACGTATTCACGCGGGCGCCGTCAACGCGCACGCCCCGCGAGCAGGAGAGACGACCATGGCGAAGCCGACGACGATCAAGATCCGCCTGAACTCGACCGCGGGGACCGGCCACTTCTACGTGACCAAGAAGAACGCCCGCACCATGACCGAGAAGATGGTCGTGCGTAAGTACGACCCCGTCAAGCGCGAGCATGTCGAGTACAAGGAAGGCAAGATCAAGTGATCTGAGCCTCCTCGGCAGAGTTCAGGGCCGCGTTCCGAAAGGAGCGCGGCCTTTCTCCATTTCGCGACTTTGTTCCTGAAATACGCTGGGGGAGCCCCGCAGGGGCGGGGGCGGAGCCCCCTCTCGCCCTCTCAGATGCCCAGCCGGTCGCGCAGCGAGAACCAGGTCATCGCCAGCGTCAGCAGCGGCGCACGGTATCGCGCACCGCCCGGAAATTCCGGCACCGGCAAACGCGAGAAGGTATCGAAGCGCCCGGCCTGTCCGGCCACCGCCTCGGCCATCACCCGACCCGCCATGCCCGACAGGGCCACACCGTGCCCCGAGAAACCGGCTCCCGACAGGATGTTCGGTCCGATCCGCTGCAACGAGGGCAGGCGCGACATGGTGATGCCCAGCGTGCCGCCCCAGACATTGTCGATACGCACGCCCGACAGTTGCGGGAACAGGCTCTCCATCCGCGTGCGCAGCTTGGTCGTGATATCGGTAGGAAAGCCGATGCCGTAGCTTTCGCGACCGCCGAAGAGAAAGCGGCGATCCTCGCTCATCCGGTAATAGTTCACCACGAATCGCGAATCGGCAACGGCGATGTCGCGGGCCAAGACCTCACGCCAGCGCTCGCCCAGAGGCTCGGTCGCGGCGATGAAGCTGTTGATCGGCATCACCCTAGCCGCCACCTCGGGCATGATGCCGGGCAGGTAGCCGTTGCCCGCGAGGATCACGTGATCCGCCGTCACCCGCCCCTTCGGGGTGTGCAGCACGGCAGGAGTGCCGCGCTCCACCCGTGTGACCTCGGACAGCTCGTGGATCATGGCGCCGGCGATTTCGGCCTCGCGCGCCAGCGCCCGGGCATAGCGCAACGGGTGCAGATGGCCGGCGCCTTCGTCGATCAGCCCACCGTGATAGGCGTCGGTTTTCACGAGGTCGCGGATCTCGTCGCGGCCGAGCGGCCGAATGGCGTCGTAGCCATAGGCCGTCGACAGGTGCTCGGCCTCGGCGCGGTCATCGGCCGCCTCGCGCGCCGAATAGGCGCCATGCACCACCCCCGGCAGATAGCGCGCTTCCGGCACATGGGCCGCGCAGAAGTCGCGCAGCTGCCGCTTGGCCTCCTCGGCGAGCTCCCACAGCTGCCGGGCCGGGCTTTCGCCGAGGCGCTGCTCCAGCCAGCGCTGCCCCTTGTTGAAGCCGGACCCGACCTGACCGCCATTGCGCCCCGAGGCCCCGAAACCGGCGCGATGCGCGTCGAGCACGACGACGTCGAGACCCGCCCGTGCAGCGGTCAGTGCCGCCCAGAGGCCGGTGAAGCCCGCCCCTACGATCGCAAGGTCGCAGCGGCGGTCGCCACTCAGTGGCGCGCGGTCGGCCGCGGGCTCGGCCGAGGCCACGTACCAGCTGCGGGGCATCTGGCCGGGGCGGTCGTTGCGGTAGAGCGGGTTCATACGTTCAGGAGCAGGTGCTGACGCTCCCACGGGCTGATCACCTGCAGGAACTCGTTGTATTCGGCCCGCTTGACGATCGAGTAGACCCGCACGAATTCCGGTCCGAGCACCTCGTGCAACTCCTTCGCCCCGTCGAACAGGTCGAGCGCGGCGTAGAGCCCTTGCGGGATCTCGTCGGCGGCCTCGTAGGCATCGCCCCGGAACCGCTTGTCGGGCCAGATCTCGTTCTTCATGCCCAAGTATCCGCAGGCTAGGGAGGCGGCGATGCAGAGATACGGGTTGCAGTCCATCCCGGCGAGCCGGTTCTCGACGCGGCGCGCCTGCGGTGGCGAGATCGGCACCCGGATGCCAGTGGTGCGGTTGTCGCGGCCCCATTCGAGGTTGATCGGCGCCGCGTGGTCGCGCACGTAGCGGCGGAACGAGTTCACATAGGGCGCGATCATCGCGATCACGCTCGGCATGTGCTCCTGCAGACCGCCGATGAAGTTGAAGAAGGCGTCGGTCTCGCCGCCTTGCGGGCCGGTGAACAGGTTGCGCCCCTTGGCGTCGATGATCGAGTGGTGGACATGCATGGCCGAACCGGGCTCGCCCTCGATCGGCTTGGCCATGAAGGTGGCGAAGCAGTCATGCTTCAGCGCCGCCTCGCGGATCAACCGCTTGAAGAAGAACACCTCGTCGGCGAGCTTCACCGGGTCGCCATGGCGCAGGTTGATCTCAAGCTGGCCGGCGCCGCCCTCCTGCGTGATGCCGTCGATCTCGAAGCCCTGGATCTCGGCATATTCGTAGATGTCGTCGATCACGGGGCCGTATTCGTCCACCGCGGTCATCGAGTAGGCCTGCCGCGCGGCAGCGGGGCGGCCGGTGCGGCCCAGCATCGGCTCGATCGCCTTGGCGGGGTCGACGTTCTTGCCGACGAGGTAGAACTCCATCTCGGGTGCCACCACCGGGGTCCAGCCCTCGGCCTTGTAGAGATCGACGACGCGCTTCAGGACGTTGCGCGGCGCGCAGCCGACCGGTCGGCCCTTCTGGTCATAGGCGTCGTGGATCACCTGCAGCGTGCCGTCGGCAGCCCAGGGCGCGGCGGTGGTGGTGGCGAGGTCGGGCTTGAGGATCATGTCAGGCTCGACGAAGCCCTCCGGGCCCGCCGCCTCGCCCCAGTCCCCGGTGATGGTCTGGAAGAAGATCGAGTTCGGCAGGTGGAAGAACTGCTGCTTCTCCCACTTGGCCGCGGGGACCGCCTTGCCCCGGGCGATGCCCGGCAGGTCGGCGATCACGCACTCCACCTCGTCGAGGCGGTGCTGGTCGAGATAGAGGCGGGCGGCTTCGGGGATCTCGTCGATCCAGTTCATGCGGCCCCCTTCAGCACGCGGGCCATGCGCGCGGCCAGCACGTCGGCATCGACCGGCTTGTCGAGATTGGCGAGCGCCTCGTCGATCTGCTCCTGCGGCACCACGCCGATGGCGCGGGTCGTGGCGAGCCCTTCGATGAAGCGGGCGCCGAATTCGGGATGCGGTTGGACGGTGAAGACATGGTCGTCCCAGGCCAGAGCCGCATGGGCGCAGAAATCGTTCGAGGCAACGACACGCGCGCCCTCGGGGCGCTCGACCACCTGGTCCTGATGCCAGGCGTTGAGCGCGATCTCACGGCCTTCGAAGTCATAGGTCTTGCGGCCCACCGACCAGCCCCGGTCGAACTTCTCGACCCGGCCGCCGAGCGCCTGCGCGATGATCTGGTGGCCGAAGCAGACGCCCACGAGCGGCATCCGTTTCCCGTGAATCTCCCGGATCAACGCCTCCAGCGGCGCGATGAAGGGATGGTCCTCGTAGGCGCCGTGCTTGGAGCCGGTGATGAGCCAGCCGGCGCAGTCCTCCGGGCCGTCCGGAAACTCCATCGCCTCCACATCGTAGCGACGGAAGGCGAAGCCATGCCCGTCGAGCAGCCGCTCGAACAGGTCCGAATAGTCGCCGAGTTCCGGGCGCAGCGCGTCTGGCGCATGGCCGGTTTCGAGTATGCCGATCTGCATGAAGCACCGTGTCTGTGAATACCACGGAAGCTAGACCGGGCAGGGGGCCGGGGCAAGCGGTGCGCGTCTCAGCGCATCAACAACCCGCGGCCCCGCGCCCGGCGCGGCGCCGCGCTTGGCAGGTGGCGGTTCAGGCGCCGCCCGATCATCCCCATCACGCCGATCACCACCAGCGTCAGCAGCACGAAATACCCCGCGAGGATCGGGTAGGGCACGAAGGGGTTGAAGGTCTTGTCCGCGAAATAGGAGGCGTAGTAGAGCGCGTCGCCCTGCTGCCGCGATGCGGGAAAGCCCGAGAAGAACACCAGCGTCGTGGCATGGAACAGGAAGATCGCCTCGTTGGTGTAGGCGGGCCATGCCAGCCGCAGCGTGGTGGGCCAGATCACCCGGCGGAACTTGCTCCAGCCCGACAGCCCGTAGGCGTCCGCCGCCTCGACCTCGCCGCGGGGCACCGAGCGCAGCGCGCCGTAGAAGATCTCGCCCGAATATGCGGCGGTGTTGAAGAACAGCACCACGGCGGCGCCGAGCCATGCGGAGGTCAGCGCGTCGAAGGCCGGGACCTGCCCCTTGAGCGACAGGAACAGGAAATAGGCGAAGAAGAACTGGATGAAGAGCGGCGAGCCGCGAAACAGGAAGATCACCCACTCGGCGGGCTTGCGGAACCATGGCGAGGCCGAGGCCTTGCCCACCGCGAGCGCGGTGGCGAGCGCGAAGCCCGACAGGAGCGCCACGATGCCGAAATAGACGTTCCAGATCATGCCCGAGCCGATCAGCACGAATTGCTGGCATAGCGTGAAATCCGAGCGCGGCAGCAGCCGCTCGCCATAGCCGAGCGAGCGCAGCCCGTAATCCATGAGGGTGTCGTAGCAGCTCATGGCGGGCCCGCCTTGTTCATGCCGATGGGTCCGGTGCGCTTGTGGTTGGCGAGCGTCTCCTGCCCGTGGCTGAGCCGCAGCATGATGCGGTCGAGCACGATCTCGGAGATCCGGGTGAAGCCGAGATAGAAGACCAGCAGGAACAGGAAGTACCACATCCGCCAGTCGCCATGCGGGTAGTCGGTGAATTGCGGCGTCTTGGTCGAGCCGAGCTCGCGGGCCCAGTAGACGATGTCCTCGACGCCCAGGAGGAACAGCAGCGGCGAGGCCTTGATCAGCACCATCCACAGATTCGAGAGACCGGGCAGGGCATAGACCCACATCTGCGGCACGAGGATACGGCGGAAAACCTGCGCGCGGGTCATGCCATAGGCCTCGGCGGTCTCGATCTGGGGGCGGGGCACGGCGCGCATCGCGCCGAACAGCACGTTGGCCGCGAAGGCGCCGAAGACGAGGGCGAAGGTGAAGACGGCGAGCCAGAAGCCGTAGACCTCGTGTACCCATTGGGCCGAGGTCGAGAGCGGCATCTTGGCCTCGGCGCAGACGATGAAATCGTTGCCCTGCCGGATCGGCTGGTCCCAATCGGGGCATTTCGCCTTGTGGCGCAGCCATTCGATGCCCTGGTCGAGCGCGATCACGAAGAACAGGAAGAAGGCGATGTCGGGCACGCCGCGCACCACGGCGATGTAGCCGCGGCCCAGCCACGACAGCGGCGCGAAGCGCGAGCGCGCTGCCACCGCGCCGCCGAAGCCGAACAGCAGCGCCACCGGGGCGGTGATCGCCAGCAGCAGCAGCACGGTGCCGAAGGCGCCATAGAAGGCGAGGTGCTTGCCCGTGGTCAGGTAGCACATCAGCCAGCTCAGGCCGGACAGCGTTTCGGGATCGGCGCAGGATGCGAACATGGGGGCTCTCTAGCGGGGCGGCGTGGGGCCGCCCCGCAGGTCAGGTCACTCGAAGGTCTTGGCGTCTTCGCCGAACCACTTGAGGATCAGCTCGTTGAGCGAGCCGTCATCCTTCATCGACTGGATCGCCGCGTCGAACTTGTCGCGCAGCTCGGCGTCGCTCTCGCGCAGGCCGACGCCGATGCCGTCGCCCAGCGGCACGTCCTCGCCTACGAAGATCAGCTCGCCGCCCGAGGATTCGACGATCGGCGCGAGGAAGTCCTTGTCGGCGAAGACCGCGTCGGCCTCGCCGTTGCGCACCGCGGCCACGGCCTCGTCGGGGGTCGCGAATTCCAGAAGCGCGGCGCCGCTATCGGCGACATGGCCGGCCTGGATCGTGGTCGCCTGAGCCGAGATCACGCCGCCCTCAAGATCTACGTCCTCGGAGGGCGCGGCATAGGCGGAGGCGGCGGGGGGGAAGTAGTTCTGCGTGAAGTCGATGACCTCGTCGCGCTCGTCGGTGATGCTCATGCCCGCGATGATCGTGTCGTAGTTGCCCGACACGAGGTTCGGAATGATCGAGTCCCAATCATTGGTGACCCATTCGCAGGAAAGCTCGGCGCGGGCGCAGATCTCGTCGCCGACCTCGCGCTCGAACCCGTCGACCTCGCCGGCATCGTTGAGGAAGTTGTACGGAGGGTAGGCGCCCTCGGTGCCCATGCGCACGGTCTGCATGTGGCTTTCGGCCAGCGCGGCACCGGCGCTCAGGGCGAGCGCAGCGGTGGTGAGGATCAGCGTCTTCATCTTGGGGTGGTCTCCTGTTGGGGAAAGAACCGCGCCCGCTCTCAGGCGGGCTGCGGATGCGGGGCGGAATGCGACAGGAATTGCCGCAGCCGCTCTGACTTTGGGTTGCCGAACAGCTCGGCGGGCGGGCCCTGCTCCTCGATCAGGCCCTGGTGCAGGAACACCACGTGGTCGGCCACGTCATGCGCCATGCGCATGTCATGGGTGACGATGATCATGGTGCGGCCCTCTTCGGCGAGGTCCTTGATCACGCGCACCACCTCCTGCTCCAGTTCGGGGTCGAGCGCCGAGGTCGGCTCGTCGAACAGCAGAGCGCGCGGCTCCATGCACAGCGCCCGGGCGATCGCGGCGCGCTGCTGCTGGCCGCCCGAAAGCTGCGCGGGCCAAGCGTCCGCCTTGTCGCCGATGCCGACCTTGTCAAGATATTCGCGCGCCTTGGCCTCGACCTCGGCCCGGTCGCGGCCAAGCACCGTCACCGGCGCCTCCATGACGTTCTGCAGGATCGTCATATGGGCCCAGAGGTTGAACTGCTGGAACACCATGGCGAGGTTGGTGCGGATGCGCGTCACCTGCTTGGGGTCGGCGGGGCGGCGATGCAGTCCCTGACCCTTCCAACGCACCGGCTCGCCCTCGAAGATCACCTCGCCCTGCTGGCTGTCCTCCAAGAGGTTGCAGCAGCGCAGCAGCGTCGACTTGCCCGATCCCGAGGAGCCGATCATTGACACGACGTGCCCGGCGGGCGCGCTGATGTCCACGCCCTTGAGAACCTCGAGGGACCCGTAGGATTTATGCAGATCGCGGATCTCGATGACCGGTTTGGTGTCGCTCACGTGCTCTCATGTCCCCTGTTTGGCGAGAGAGTAGGGGACAGTTTCACAAGAAATGCAACGGGGCCTAGCCCTTTGCCCCGGCGTCAGGCACGCCACGGAAAATCGGTTTTCTCAACTTTGCATTCGTCCGGCGGCGCGCTGGCGGGCGCGGGCGCTGTCGGGATCCGAGACGCCGAGCATCGGCGCGACCATCCGCATCAGCGCGTCCTCCTCCTCGTCGCGCTGGCCATCGGCCAGAACCACCTCCCACAGCGCCTCGATCACCGCCTCGCGTTCCTCGTAGGAGACCGCGTCCTTGATCGCGCGGGTAAAGCGCACCGTGTCGGGGGCCTCCGCCTCCATCACCTCGCAATCGGCCCGCAGCGCCGCGGCCGCGCCGTCGCTCAGGGCGTAGCGCGTCCCGAGGATCCGGTCGATGCGCCGCGCCTCCTCGGCGCTGTACTGCCCGTCGGCGCGGGCAATCCGCACCAAAAGTGCACCCAGCGCGAGACGCGCATCGGCATCGGGAAGGCGCTGGGGCGCGGGATCGGTGAGGCGGCGGATGAGATCTGCAAACATGGGAGCGAATATAGCCGCCCCCGGCCCGGGGAAAAGGGCTCAGCGCTGCGGCATCAGCGTCGCGAAGCGCGCGCTCAGCCATTGCGCCTGCGCGTGGAAGCCGTAGGGCGGGTTGACCACGAAGAGGCCCGAGCCGGTCATGCCATGCCCGGCGCGGGCCGGGGGAAAGGCGACCTCGTGGCGCACGCCGTCGGGAATGTCGCGCTCTAGCGTCCGCAGCATCGGCGCGTGCGGCGCGTCGCGCAAAAGGGGGTACCACAGCACGAGGGTGCCGACCGGCCATTTCTTCGAAATCCGCCGCATCGCCTGCGGGATGGCGCGGTAATCCTCCTTGATCTCCCAACTCGGGTCGATCAGCAGCACGCCGCGCCTCGGCTCCGGCGGGGTCAGCGCCACCGCCATCTCTATGCCGTCGCGGCGGTGCACCTGGGCGCGGCCCGCCATGGCGGCCTGCAGTGCCGCGTGTTCCTGCGGATGCAGCTCGGCGAGGTGCAGCCGGTCGTCGGCGCGCAGCAGCCGCGCCGCGATCTCGGGTGAACCCGGATAGGCATGGGCGCCGTGCTCGGCACGGGTCGCCTCCAGAACCCGGGCATAGGAGTGGTCGGGGGCGAACCAGCCCGCCACCCGGGCGATGCCCTGCGCCGCCTCGCCGGTCTTGGCGGCCTCGGCCGCGTCGAGCCTGTAGAGCGCGCGCCCCGCATGGCTCTCGATATAGCTCAGCGGTTTCGGCTTGCGCGTCAGATAGGCGAGCATCCATGCCAGCAGCGCGTGCTTGTGCACATCGGCGAGGTTCCCGGCGTGATAGGCGTGCTGGTAGGACAGCATGGGCGTCTCCTTCGGGCCCCGCACTAGCGGCGGGGCGGGCGCGGGGCAAGCCGTGGCCCGCACGTCGAGCGCGCTAGGGAGTTGCCCGCGCGCCACGCGTGCGGGGGATATGCCTGCGCGGTTTGCCTCGCCGCCCGCGCGGCGTATCTTTCGGGCCAAGCCTCATCGAAAAGGACCCGTCATGCGCCGCCTCCCGCTTCTCGCCATCGCCCTCGCACCTCTGCCTGCCATGGCGGGGGCGCTGGACCAGCCGGTCGCCGATCCGGTCATCGTGCCCGCCCCGCCCGCACCGGCGGCCCCCGGCCGGGTGCTCGCCTTCACGCTGCGCGGCGGCGTCGCGGTCTCGCCGGAGTATTTCGGCTCGGATGATTACGAGACCGGTCCGGATCTCGGTTTCGCGCTCGACCGGCTGCGCTTCGGCCCCCTCGACATCGGCAATGACGACCCGGATTTCGTCTCGACCGGCTTCGGGCTGCGCGGCTCGTTCCGCTATATCGGCGAGCGCGACGCCGATGATGTCGACGGCATGGCCGGGCTCGACGACGTCGATGCGGCACTGGAGCTGGGGCTGGGCGCGGGATACGACACCCGCAATTTCGGCGTTTTCGCGGATGTCCGGCGCGGTTTCGGCGGGCATGAAAGCTTCGTGGCCGAGCTGGGCGCCGACGTCTATGCCTACCCGACCGAGCGGCTGACCCTGCGCGCCGGGCCGCGCGCGCTCTTCGCCGAGGACGACTACGCCCAGACCTATTTTGGAACGCCCGGCTTCGATGCCGATGGCGGGCTGATCTCGGCCGGAATCGAGGTCGGCGGCATCTACGCGTTCAGCGAGAACTGGGGTCTCGACGGCGCCGTCACCTATGAGCGGCTGCTGAACGACGCCGCCGACAGCCCCATCACCGAGGATGAGGAACAACTCGGCGCGCGGCTGGGGATCACCCGGCGGATCGATTTCCGGTTCTGAATCAGGCGGCTTTGTCCCTCGGCTGCACGGCATGGCCTTGGGGGCGGGACGCAACGTGCGGAGTGATGTGATGACGCTGACGATCCGGCAGGTACCGGCCGAGGAGGCAGCGAGCCTCCTGCCGCTGCTGCGGCAGGGACAGGATTTCCATGCCGCGAGGCAGCCGCGGATTTTCCGGACCGATCACGACGATGCCTCCTACACGGCGTTCCTGGAGGAATGGCTAGCCGGTGAGGGGGTGGTGGCGCTCGCCGCAATGTCAGCAAAAGGCGAAATGGTCGGCTGTGCCGTGTTCGAGATCGAGGAGGTCCCTGCCAAGCCGCTGCTGAAGCCGCGGCGCAACGGTCTGCTCAAGCATATCGTGGTCGATGCAAACTGCCGCGGCGCCGGCATCGGGTCGCACCTCGTCGCCGAGGTGAAGGCGCGGCTGCGCGCCGCCGGGATCGATAGGCTCCGGGCGCATCATTACGCTTTCAACGAGGCTTCTGCGGCGATGCTGGGCAAGGCGGGCCTCGCGCCGCATCTCGTTACGGTCGAAGGGGACACCTGAGGCGGATATGAAATGGGCCGGTCCTCTCGGATCGGCCCTTTCGAATTCCGAAGACGCCGTACTCAGACCAGCCGCGAGGTTTCCACGGCGGCGCGCACGAAATCGGCGAAGAGCGGATGCGGCGCGAAGGGCTTGGATTTCAGCTCAGGGTGGAACTGCACGCCGATGAACCACGGATGGTCCTTCCACTCGACGATCTCGGGCAGGCGGCCATCGGGCGACATGCCCGAGAAGCACAGCCCCTTGGCCTCGAGCGCTTCGCGATACTTGGTGTCGACCTCGTAGCGGTGACGGTGGCGCTCTTCGATGCGGCTCGCACCGTAGACCTCGGCGACGCGGCTGCCCTCGGCCAGCGCGGCGGTGTAGGCGCCGAGCCGCATCGTGCCGCCCTTGTCGTCAGTCACTGCCCGCTCGACCACGTGGTTGCCCTGGATCCACTCCTTGAGGTGGTAGACGACCGGCTCGAAGCGGCGCTTGCCGGCCTCGTGGTCGAACTCCTCCGATCCGGCGGTCTTGAAGCCCGCCACGTTGCGCGCCGCCTCGATCACCGCGAGCTGCATGCCGAGGCAGATGCCCAGATAGGGAATGCCGCGCTCACGCGCGAACTGGGCTGTCTTGATCTTGCCCTCGGTGCCGCGCTCGCCAAAGCCGCCGGGCACGAGAATCGCGTGGTAGCCCTCGAGATGCGGGGCCGGGTCCTCCTGGTCGAAGCGCTCGCTGTCGACCCATTCGACCGTCACGCGCACCCGGTTGGCCATGCCGCCATGGGTCAGCGCCTCCTTGATCGACTTGTAGGCGTCCTCGAGCTGCACGTATTTGCCGACGATCGCGACCTTCACCTCACCCTCGGCATGGGTCAGCCGGTCGTTCACGTCGTGCCAACGCGCGAGGTTCGGCTTGGGCGCGGGGGCGATGCCGAAGGCGTCGAGCACGGCTTGGTCGAGCCCCTCGCGGTGATAGGCCAGCGGCGCCTCGTAGATCGATTTGAGGTCGTAGGCCGCGATCACGCTCTCCTTGCGCACGTTGCAGAAGAGGCCGATCTTCTCGCGCTCCTTCTCGGGGATCGGGTGTTCGGAGCGGCAGACCAGCACGTCGGGCGCGATGCCGATCGAGCGCAGTTCCTTGACCGAGTGCTGCGTCGGCTTGGTCTTCAGCTCGCCGGAGGCGGCGACATAGGGCAGCAGCGTCAGATGCATGAAGATGCACTGGCCGCGCGGCCGCTCCTGCGCGAACTGGCGGATCGCCTCGAAGAAGGGCAGACCCTCGATGTCGCCGACCGTGCCGCCGATCTCGCAGAGCTGGAAATCGACCTCGTCGGCGCCGATCGAGAGGAAGTCCTTGATTTCGTTGGTGACGTGCGGGATCACCTGGATCGTCTTGCCGAGGTAGTCGCCGCGGCGTTCCTTCTCCAGCACGTTCGAATAGATCCGGCCCGACGACACGCTGTCGGTGCGCCGCGCCGCGACGCCGGTGAAGCGCTCGTAATGGCCGAGATCGAGATCGGTCTCGGCGCCGTCATCGGTGACGAAGACCTCGCCATGCTCGAACGGGCTCATCGTACCGGGATCGACGTTGAGATAGGGGTCGAGCTTGCGCAGCCGGACCGTGTAGCCGCGCGCCTGCAAGAGCGCACCCAGCGCCGCCGAGGCCAGTCCCTTGCCGAGCGAGGAGACAACGCCGCCGGTGATGAAGATGTAACGCGCCATGGTCGGAAGTACCCCGTGATCGTCGAATGAGCATCGAATGGAAGACTGCCGCGAAACGAAGGCTTCGCGGCATCACGGGATTTGAGGATATCCGGATTCGGCCCGTGACCGCAACCGGGGGCGCAAGATCATGTGGCCGAAATCGGCCAACGCCCAGTGGTTGTGGGTGGCCTTTACTCGGCCAGCGGCACGACGGGGCCGTCGGTCGGCGCGGGCGGCAGCAGGCTGTCACCCAGATCGGTGGCGGGCGCATCCTCTTCCGCCGGGGTCCCGGCGGTCAGCCGGTCGAGCACCGAACCGCCGGCCGAGTTCTCGGCGGCGATGATCGTCAGCGCGATCGAGGTGACGATGAAGGCCGCGGCGAGGCCCCAGGTGACCTTGCCCAGCGCGGTCGCGGCCGCGCGGCCCGACATCACGCCGCCGCCGCCACCGCCCATGCCGAGGCCGCCGCCTTCGGAACGCTGCAGCAGAACCACGCCGATCAGCGACAAGGCGAGGATCAGGTGGACGATCAGGACGACGTTTTCCATGCGGACCTCTGCGTGCGGCGGGGTGGGGCGGAACGCGCCGTATCTAGAAGAGGGCGGCCTCTGTCGCAACCCCGAAGTGGGCGGGGCCGGAGGTCGCGGGCCAGTTTGCGGTTTCGCGGAGCCGCGCCCGGCGCTATAGGGACGCCGGATTGAAAGACCGGAGAGGGTACGTCCATGGCGAATGTGGTGGTCGTCGGCACCCAGTGGGGCGACGAGGGCAAGGGCAAGATCGTGGACTGGCTGTCCGAGCGCGCCGACGTGATCGCGCGGTTCCAGGGCGGTCATAACGCGGGCCACACGCTGGTCGTCGGTGGCGAGGTCTACAAGCTGCACGCGCTGCCCTCCGGCGTCGTGCGCGGCGGCAAGCTCTCGGTGATCGGCAATGGTGTCGTGCTCGACCCCTGGCATCTTCTGAAGGAGATCGAGGGCATTCGCGGCCAAGGCGTCGAGATCACGCCCGAAACGCTGATGATCGCCGAGAACACGCCGCTCATCCTGCCCTTCCACGGTGAGCTCGACCGGGCACGTGAGGGGCTCAACACCGTCGCCAAGATCGGTACCACCGGGCGCGGCATCGGGCCCGCCTATGAGGACAAGGTCGGCCGCAGGGCGATCCGCGTCGCCGACCTCGCCGACGACGCGACGCTCGAACTGCGCGTCGACCGGGCGCTGGTGCATCACAACGCGCTGCGCGCCGGTCTCGGGCTCGAACCGATCGACCGCGACGCTGTGCTGGCGCAGCTGCGCGAGATCGCGCCGGCGATCCTCGAATACGCGGCCCCCGTCTGGAAGGTGCTGACCGAGCGCCGCCGCGCCGGGGAGCGGATCCTGTTCGAAGGCGCGCAAGGCGCGCTGCTCGACATCGATTTCGGCACCTATCCCTTCGTCACCTCCTCGAACGTGATCTCGGGGCAGGCCGCTACCGGCACCGGCATCGGCCCGGGCGCGATCGACTTCGTGCTTGGCATCGTCAAGGCCTATACCACCCGCGTCGGCGAGGGCCCGTTCCCGACCGAGCTCGACGATGATGATGGCCAGCGGTTGGGCGAGCGCGGTCACGAGTTCGGCACCACCACCGGGCGCAAGCGTCGCTGCGGCTGGTTCGACGCCTGCCTGGTGCGCCAGACCTGCGCCACCTCCGGCGTGTCGGGCATCGCGCTGACCAAGCTCGACGTGCTCGACGGCTTCGAGACGCTGAAGATCTGCACCGGCTACGAGCTGGATGGCGAGCGCTACGACTACCTGCCCACCGCCGCCGATCGTCAGGCGCGCTGCACCCCGATCTACGAGGAGATGCCGGGCTGGCAGGAAAGCACCGCGGGCGCGCGCAGCTGGGCCGATCTGCCGGCGCAGGCGATCAAGTACATCCGCCGCATCGAGGAACTGATCCAGTGCCCGGTGGCGATGGTCTCGACCAGCCCCGAGCGTGACGACACGATCCTCGTCACCGATCCTTTCTCGGACTGAGGCGGGCATGGCGCGAAAGCTCAGCCACAAGGCGCGGCGACGTCTGTCGCTCCTGATTCTGCTGGTCGGCCTGCCGGGTTACATCGTGGTGGCGATCACGCTGGTCGGGCTGATCGAGCGGCCCTCGATCCTGGTCGAGCTGGCGATTTATGTCGGCCTCGGCCTGGTATGGGCACTGCCGTTCCGACGGATCTTTCTCGGCGTCGGCAAGGCGGATCCGGAAGAGCGGGACGACGGCTGAGACCGGCGTCGAGCCGAGACGCGAAAAAGGGCGGCACCGTGCGGTGCCGCCCTTTTTCGCATGTCATGTGGCCAAGCTCAGCCGGCGCGGCGCTGCGGGTTGAAGCGGCTCGACGGCGCCACGGCGAAGCGGCCGCTGCGCACCCGCGTCAGCGCACCCTGCCGCAGCAGCGTGCCGAAGCTGCGCAGCCCGTCCTCGCGGCTGACCGGTTCCGGGCTTGCCTCGCGCACCCGCTCCATCAGTTGCGGGCGCGAGACATCCTCGGCCCCCTCGATGAAGGCGGCATAGGCGGCGGCGGCTTCCAGAAGTTCGCCCAGCTCCTGCGCGCCCATTCGCGCCGCGAAGGCCGAGAAGCTCTCGGAAGGGGTCGGGGCCGAGGTCGGCTCCGCACTGGTCGCGGGGCGGGCGGGCTGCGGCGCCGGTTCGCTGGTATCGGCGACGGAGACCCGGCGCGGCCGCACCGGTGCGGCGCGCTCCTGCGAGGGCGTGTCGCTCAGATCGACGCGCTGGGCGGCAACCAGCTTGAGCGGCGCGGGGCGCGGCCGCTCGGGCCGGGCCTCTGCGGCCTCGTCGTGACCGCGCGGCGGCAGCGCCGGTCGGCGCGGCCGGACCGCCTGGCGCAGATCGTCGCGGAACGCTTCCTCCACCTTGGCGGGGCGTTCCACATCTCCCAGACGGCGGGCGGCCTCGGTGGCGGCGACGGCGGCCTTGAGCTGCGAGATCGATTCGCGGCGGCGGCCAGTTTCGGGGTCCGCCATGCGGGCATCCGTGGCGGACATGATGCGCGACAGGTCGGCCTCGTCGGTGGCCAGCGCATGATGCGCCGCCGACCGGGCCGCGCCCGCGACATCGTCCTGCGGTGCCTCGACCTTGACCTCGGCTTCGACGGCTTCGTCTTCATCGGGTTTGGCCTCGGCCGAAGTCTCGGTCGGTGCCGCCGCGTCGTCCTGATCCTCATCCTCGTCCGACAGCGCCGCCACCGCGGCTTCGAGATCGGCATCCGCATCCCGGGTTTCGATTTCGGCGCTCTCGGCCTCGCTCTCCGCGACGGATGATTCGTCTGCCGCGATCTCCTGGGAGGCGGGGCCATCCTGGCCGACGCCCATCTCGCGCTCCAGCGCCGCCAGCTCTTCCAGCAACGCCCGCTCGGCCTCGGACGACAGGTCCGCGTCCTCGCTGGTCGAAGGCGTCATGTCCTCCTGCGAGGTCTCGGCGGCGGCTGCCGTCTCATCCGTTTCGCGTACGGCCTCCTCGGCGTCCTGCCGTGCGAGGGCCGCCATGATGTCGGCGTCGGCATCCGCGTCGTCGGAAACCGCGTCCGAGGCTTCGGCTTGGGATGGCGCGGCTTCGGTCGCCTCGCTCACGGCCCGATGCGCTTCACCGCGCGCGACGGCGCGTTCGAAATCGGCCTTGCGCATCCGCACCACGCGGGCGCGTGCCGGGCGCGCCGCGTCGGTCTGTTCCGCCGCCGGCTCGCTCGACTGGGCCGAAGAGGATTCGGCCTCCGCGGGCTCCTGCTTCTGCTCCTTCTCCGCTGCGGGCTCGGTCGCGGCCGGTTGCGGAGCGGCAGGCCTGGGGGTCCGGACGGGGGCCGTGTCGAACAGCCCGGCGGCGGGGCGCTGGCGGGAGGCGGGCGCGATGTCCTCCTCCTCCTCATCGCTGGCAAAGGAAGGCTGGCGGCCGACCACGGCGCGGATGCGCTGTAGCTTGGCCGCGACGCTGTCGCCATCCATGGCCGGGCGCTGCGGGGCAGGGCGCGGCTGCGCCGGGGCGGGCGCCTGCTCGGCGGTTTCGGGACGCGGCGCCCCCTGCGGCGCGGCGGGGCGTTCCGCCTGGGCGGGTTGCTGGGTCGGCTGCGGCTCGGCCTCGCGCGGCGCCTCGGCGACGGGCTGCGGCGCGGGTTCCGCCTGCGGCTCGCCCTGCTCCTGCGTTTCGGGCGCGGGGGCCGGCTGGGGCTGCTGGGCCTGCGGAGCGGGCTGCGCGGAAGGCTGGGGCGCCGGGCTGGCCGTCGGGGCCATCGGCGGCAGGGCCTGACCCGCGCGCAGCACGATGCCGCTCGATTCGGTGCGGGCCTCGACCCGGCGTGCGACTTCGCGCTCGGCGATGCGCGCCAGCATCTCGGCATCCGGGGTCGGGGGTTCGGCCCCGAAGTAACGGTCATCGGCGGCCAGATCGCGGAAATACTCGGCGATGGCCTTCATCGTGTCGAACGAGTCGTCGAACCCCTCCAGCGTGCAGGAAAAGGTCCCGTAGGACACCGTGAGTATCTTGCTTGATCCAACCATCTGAGTGCTCGCTTTCTACCCTGTCCGTCCCGATGTAGCAGTGAATAGGTTTGAAACGGGATCACGACATGGGTGGCCGTGGGATGATTTCATGGCAAAACCGCGGCCGACCGTTTGGTTCGCGGGGATGATGGGGGAAGGCCGTGACGATTGTCCAGTGCGCCAATGAGGTTACTCTATTGGGGGGCGGGGCCCTCGGCGAGGGGGACCTCGCGCTGGCTCTGGCGCGCGCGCCGGTGCTCGTCGCGGCCGATGGCGGCGCGCGCCACGCCGCCGCCGCCGGGCTGGAGCCCCGCGCCGTGATCGGCGACATGGACAGCCTCGGCGATGCCGCCGCCCGTTTCGCCGACCGGCTGCACGAGATCGCCGAGCAGGACAGCACCGATTTCGACAAGGCGCTCAGGAACATCAAGGCGGGGTTGGTGCTGGCGGTGGGCTTTACGGGCGGTCGTCTCGATCACGAGTTGGCGGCGTTTCACGTGCTTGCCGCGCGGCCCGACCGGCGCTGCCTGCTGATCGGTACCGAGAGCCTGGTGTTTCTCTGCCCGCCCGAGATCGCGCTCGACCTCGTGCCGGGACAGCCCTTCTCGCTGTTCCCGATGGGCGAGGTCGGCTGCGTCTCCGAGGGGCTGCGCTGGCCCACGGCGGGCATCGCCTTCTCACCGGCGCAACGCATCGGCACCTCGAACGAGGTGACCGGGCCCGTGCGGCTGCGGGTCGACGCGCCTTTGATGTTGGCCATCGCGCCGCGCGCCGCGCTCGACGCGGTGCTGGCGGGACTCAAGAGTGCGCCGGAGGGCTGGCCGCCGCGCTGAGCGCACCTGCTCCCCGCGCGAGGTCAACCCGGCGCGCAGCCTTGCGGGCTTTGCAAAACCGGCCCCAGCCGTTATCTGCACCAGCATCCCCGCCTCGGCCCCAATATCGTCAGGAATCGCCAGTGACCGAAAGCTTCGAGACCCCAGGCCCCGTGGAGCGCGACTGGTCCGACGCGATCAGCCCGATCGAGGAGATCATCAACGACGCGCGCAACGGGCGCATGTTCATTCTCGTCGATCACGAGGACCGCGAGAACGAAGGCGACCTGGTGATCCCGGCGCAGATGGCGACGCCCGACGCGATCAACTTCATGGCCACCCATGGCCGCGGCCTGATCTGCCTGTCGATGCCGGGCTCGCGCATCGATGCGCTGGGGCTGCCCTTGATGTCCACCAACAACTCCTCGCGCCACGAGACCGCCTTCACGGTCTCGATCGAGGCGCGCGACGGCGTCTCGACCGGCATCTCGGCGCATGACCGGGCGCTCACCGTGGCGGTGGCGATCGATGCCTCGAAGACCGCCGCCGACATCGCCACGCCGGGCCACGTGTTCCCGCTGCGCGCCCGCGAGGGCGGGGTACTGGTGCGCGCCGGTCATACCGAGGCCGCCGTCGACATCTCGCGTCTCGCGGGGCTGAACCCCTCCGGCGTGATCTGCGAGATCATGAAGGAGGACGGGACCATGGCCCGTCTGCCCGACCTCGTCGCCTTCGCACAGAAGCACGCGCTCAAGATCGGCACGATCAGCGACCTGATCGCCTATCGCCGGCGCCACGACAACCTCGTGCGGCTGCGCGACGAGCAGCAGATCCAGAGCGAGTTCGGCGGCGACTGGACCCTGCGTGTCTATACCGACACCACCCAGGGCGCCGAGCACATCGCGCTGATCAAGGGTGACATCTCGGGCGATGCGCCGGTGCTGACGCGGATGCACACGCTCGATCCGATGCTCGACGTGGTGGGCACCGGCCCCAAGGGCCGGGCCCGCGAATTCGGCGACGCGATGCAGGTCATCGCCGAAGAAGGGCGCGGCGTGCTGGTGCTCCTGCGCGACCTGCACATGAAGCTCGCCACCACCGAGGAGCATTCGCCGCATGTGCTTCGGCAATACGGTCTCGGCGCGCAGATCCTCTCGGCCCTCGGCCTGTCGCGGATCGTGTTGCTGACCAACTCCCCCAAACCCCGCGTGGTCGGGCTCGACGCCTACGGGCTCGAGATCATCGACACCCGCAAGATCTCGGAGATCGGATGATGGCCGGCCCCACCCACCACGCGCTCGCGCGTCCCGAATTCGACGAGGGTCCCAAGATCCTCATCGTCGTCGCCCCCTATTACAAGGACATCGCCGACAATCTCGTCGCCGGTGCCATGGCCGAGATCGAGGCCGCTGGCGGCACCTACGAGGTCGTCGAGATGCCGGGCGCGCTGGAACTGCCCTCGGCCATCGGCATCGCCGCCCGGATGGGCGAATATGACGGCTTCGTCGCGCTGGGCTGCGTGATCCGCGGCGAGACCACGCATTACGACACCGTGTGCAATGACAGCTCGCGCGGTCTGACGCTGCTGGGCCTGCAGGGGATCTGCATCGGCAACGGCATCCTGACCGTCGAGAACTACGAGCAAGCGGCGGTGCGCGCCGATCCGCAGGGTCAGAACAAGGGCGGCGGCGCGGCGGCGGCTGCGCTGCATCTCGTCGCGCTGTCGCGCAAGCTCGCGCGCAAGGACAAGGGCCTCGGCTTCACCGCCGATCGGCTGGGAGAGGGCTGATGGCCGAATCGAACACCCAGAAGCGGCGCATGCGCTCGGCCTCGCGGATGTATGCGGTGCAGGCGCTGTTCCAGATGGAGGCCGCGGGCCAGACCGTCGACCGGGTGATGCGCGAGTTCGAAACGCATCGCTTCGGCGCCACCTATGATGAGGTGGAGTGGGAGGAGGGCGATCTCGCCACCTTCCGCAACCTGATGGAGGGCGCGGTCGAAGAGCAGGCCAAGATCGACCAGATGACCCATCGCGCGCTCGTCGCCAAATGGCCAATCGCGCGGATCGACCCGACGCTCAGGGCGCTGTTCCGTGCGGCCGGGGCCGAGCTGCTCGGCAAGGTGACGCCGCCCAAGGTGGTGATCGTGGAGTTCGTGGAGATCGCCAAGGCGTTCTACCCCGATGGCAAGGAATCGAAATTCGTCAACGCCGTGCTCGATCACATGGCGCGGGAGGCGCGGCCGGAGGCGTTCTGACCGGCCCAAGAGCATCGCATTTCGAGGGGCGCGGCCGCTGGCTGCGCCCTTTTGCATGTCGGCAGCCGGAGGGGATTGCGGATAATGCGCAGCAGAGCGGTTCGGAACTAAAGATTCTCGATCTCGCACCCCGTGGCCTCACGGATCCTCTCTGCCACGATCCGGCGATGGCAGCCCTTGGCGCAGGCCTCGAAGCACAGCAGCGCCGCGTGCCGCTCCCGGGCGATGGCTATTGCCAGGGCAAGGCCGTCCTGCGCCTCGGGTGACTGCATATGCGCGTCGAAGATCGCTTCCATCTCGGTGAGGCGGCCCCGACGGGCCGCTTCCCGCCCCGGCTTGGGCGTGCCGAGCCCCCGCAGATGCTCGTAGGCGATGCCCTCGGCCTCCAGCGACGCGCGCAGCATGGTCTTGGAGAACCCGGCCCGCCGCGAGGCAGCCACGGCCCGGACATCGATGACCACCTCCACGTCCGCGGTGCGCAGCTTCGCGATCACCTCCGGCAGCGTCGCGGATTCGTATCCGATGGTCGAGAGAATCATGTCCCAGCCTCCAAGGCGGCAGCCTCAGGCATATCATGACATTCAGGGTGCTCCGAAGCCGCACGGCATTTGCCACGCCACCGGACCTCGGGGCTATTTCATGGGCTCGCTGGGAAAATGTGGCGGGAACCGCAGCGACCGTAGGGGTGAGAATTCCCGGGGACCTGTGTATACAGGTGGGCGCCAGGTAATCGAACCAGGGTCCGAACAGAGCCAGCTCCCGTGGAATTGCTTAAGGCCTCTGGAATTTGACCCCTTGGCACGAGAAGAGCAGAACCCGCCGCGACCACATCTAGGATCGTGCCGGGGACGTGACAAGGGGCGGCATGCGGGCTTTCGCCGCTTGAAGCGTGTTGCCAGATTGTTCATGATGGCGACCATGCCTGATGATTGGGATGACTGGGAAGAGGGGGAGCGCCGCGTCGCCGCGCTGCCCGATGACGCGCTTTCGGCCGAGGCGCTGTCGCGGCCGCGTGCCGTTCCACAACCGGGGCAGATCCTGGCCCGGGGTGTCTGTCGCCACCTGCTGGGTCACGGCTTCGTCACGATTGAGGAGTTCGTGCCGGCCCCGGGGCTTCGGGTCGACGTGATGGCGCTCGGCCCCAAGGGCGAGCTGTGGGTGATCGAATGCAAGTCGAGCCGCGCCGACTTCACCTCGGATCGCAAGTGGCAGGGCTATCTCGACTATTGCGACCGCTATTTCTGGGCGGTGGACGACGCGTTTCCGCTCGAGCTGCTGCCCGAGGAGACCGGCGTGATCATCGCCGACGGCTACGACGCGGAGATCGTGACCATGGCGCCGGAGGCAAAGCTCTCGGGCGCCCGGCGCAAGGTGATGTTGCAGAAATTCGCGCGCCATGCGGCGCTGCGCTGGCACAAGGCGCGCGATCCGGCGATCAGCCTTTCTTCTTGAGGGACCGCGCGGCGCGCGCCGCGGCCATGATCTCCTCGGCGATGTCCTCGGCCTCCTCGGGGTCGAAATCCATCGGGATCTCGGTCGCGCCCGCCTCGATGAACAGCCGCACCATGCCCTGATCGGTGGGGCCGATCTGCAGATTCGCCTCGATGTCGCGTTCGGTGTCGATGCCCATGTCGGTTCCTTTCCAAGCTGGGACGTGCCTAGCGCCGGCGCGCGCGGCGGGCAAGGCGGCGGTCGTCGCGGAAGCCGCGGCAAGGGGTTGCAATCCCCCGCCCGCGGCGCTAATTCCGCGCCAGTGCCGCCTTAGCTCAGTTGGTTAGAGCGCTGGATTGTGGATCCAGAGGTCCCCTGTTCAAGCCAGGGAGGCGGTACCATCTCCCCGAAGCGATGATCCCGAAAAATTGATCCGCGCCGTGGCTTTTGTGGTGCCGCGGCGATCGCCATTTTTTCCTTGGGGCCGGATTTCGGCACCCGTGGCCTCAGGGCCGTTTCCCGACAGGACGGGCGGCTCGGAGAGGCCGCGAAGATGCGGGCCGGGCAGGGCCCTCGCGGGCAAGGCTTCCGGCCCCGGGAGGGAGACTGCAGATGAAACATCGACATCACTGGCAGGACTGGGTGTTCGGCGTGATCGGTCTCTGGCTGATCGTTTCGCCCTGGATCCTCGGCATGACCGGCGCCGCGACATGGAGCATGATGGCGCTGGGTGCTCTGGTCGTGATCCTGGGGGCGATCGGCCTGTTGCAGACCGAGGCGCAGGACTGGACCGATTACGCGGTGGCGGTGGTCGCGCTGCTGATCATCGCGGCACCTTGGATGGTGGGCTTCACCGCCGTGGCGGTCGCCTCATGGAACGCGGTGGTATGCGGCATAGTGCTCGCCGTGGCGGCGCTGTGGTCGCATCTGATTCCGCATGAAGGTGGACATGCCTGACTGACGCGCGGCGTTCCCGGGCGGCATGCCGCCGACCGCCGCGCGCCTTGCGCGAAACCGGGCCGAACATGCATCGCCAGGTGGAACCGCTCCCCGGCGCAACGGGTTTTCGGCGCAGGTTTCCAGCAAGGAAAATGAAACATGTTCAAGCCCTTGATCGTCGCGAGCGCGCTCGCGGCGGCGCCTGTCGGCATGGCCTCGGCGCAAATCTCCCTGATCTCCGTCAACCTGTCGAACGTGAACATCGAGATCGCGAAGAATCTAAATCTCGACCTCGACAAGGTCCCGATCAACGTGCTGCTGCCGATCAGCGTCGCGGCGAATGTCTGCGGCATAGACGTGGCGGCGCTGGGCGGCGCGACGCTGGGCGGCGACAAGCCCGAATGCGATGCCAACAACGTCACCATGGCGACGCAGCTCGTCTCGAACCTGATCGGCAGTGGCAGTGGCAGCGGCAGCGCTGCGCAGGCGCCGGAGAACTCCGCCGGCACCGTGCCCGGGCCCGCCGACACGACCGAGAGTGGTGCCACCGCTGAAACTCCGACCGACGAGACCACCGAACCCACCGCTGCCGATACCGGGCAGGAGGCGATTGAGGCGCCGGTCGATGCGACGGCAGGCGAAACCACGCCGTCCTCAACGAGCGATGGCGATGCCGCCGCGACATCCCAAGCCGAACCCGGGACGAACCCCGAATCCATGACGGAAACCAGCGATCCCGCGTCGGACCCCGCAGCCGATGCCTCGGCCGATTCCAGCACCGAAGCGTCGCAGACCGACGCCGCCGCCCAGTGATGACCCCGGAGATGAACATGACCTTCAAGACCACCGCCATCGCCCTTGCCCTCGGTTGCGCCGCCGCGCCGGCCCTTGCGCAGACGTCCGGCCAGACCCTGCCCGGAATGCCCGATCTTTCGACGCTGCCGACCTCCGGCGGGGGGCAGCAACTGCCCGGCCTCGTTTCGGTCAATCTCGAGAACATCCGCGCCGAGATCGCCAAGGATCTCGACATCGATCTGCAGAACGTGCCGATCACCATCCAGCTGCCCGTGGCCGTGGCGGCGAATGTCTGCGGCGTCGATGTGGGCGCTCTGGGTGGGGGGCGACTCGGTTCCGACACGCCGGAATGCAGCGCCACCAACACCACCATCGCCACCCAATACGTGACCAACAGCCAGACCGCGGCGGGCGATACCGCTTCGGCGCCGACCGAGCAGCCGCTGGGCAACGCGACCGATGCGGATCGCTCCGATACCACGACCGAGGACCCGATCACGCCGCAGCCCACCGGATCGGATGCGGGAGGCGAGACACCGGACGCCGGGGCACCGGTGACCGAGGTGGCGCCAAGCGATCAGACCGAGGCAAGCCCGGCGCCCGAAAGCGCCGCGACGGGCACCGATGCCTCGACCGAGACTGCAGGCTCGACCGAGGCCGACGCTTCGGGCGAAACCACTGCCGGCAGCGAGGCCGATGCCCAGGCCGACGCGACGACCCCGAACTGATTTCGCGGCAACGTCTGAAAGCAGCCCCCTCGGGGGCGGCTTCTCACTGCGGCTCGATCTCCACGCTCTGCCGCAACGCGCCGTCGCGGCCGAAGATCAGCACTTGATCATCCGTCGTAACCACGGCGATCCAGTCACGTCCTTGGGTGAAGGCCATCGCCTCGGCGCCCTCGGGCAGGGCGATCCGCTCGGGCAACGGCAGCGGTTCGGCATCGAGGCGGATGACAATCGCCGCGATCAGCACTAGGAAGCCTGCGATCATCACGCCTGCTAGCGCGATCACCAGCCATTTGAGCCATCGCAGCTCTGGCGGGATCCGGGCCGGGCCGTCTGTCTCGGGAGCCTGCATGGCCGATACCTCCAACGATCTGTCCACCGTCCGCTTCATCATCGCCGACGATCCGCCGGCGCGTCTTGATAAGGCGCTGGCCCGCGATGTGCCAGAGCAGGCGGCGCTGTCGCGCTCGCGCATCGCCAAGCTTCTGGCCGAGGGTGCGGTGCGGGTCGACGGCGTGGTCGCCACGGATGCGAAGGCCGCCATCGCCGCGGGGGCCGAGGTCGAGATCTCGGTGCCCGAGGCCGCCGAGAGCCATATCGGCGCGCAGGAGATCCCGCTCCACGTCGTCTGGGAGGATCACGACTTGATCGTGATCGACAAACCAGCCGGCATGGTGGTGCACCCGGCGCCGGGCTCGCCCGACGGCACGCTGGTCAACGCGCTGATCCATCATTGCGGCGAGGACCTCTCGGGGGTCGGCGGCGCCAAGCGCCCCGGCATCGTGCACCGGATCGACAAGGACACGTCGGGGCTCCTCGTCGTGGCCAAGACCGACCGCGCGCATCAGGGGCTGGCGATCCAGTTCGAGAAGCACAGCGCCGAGCGGCATTACCTCGCCCTGTGCCACGGCGTGCCCGATCCCAACGATCCGCGGCTGCGCGGCGTGAAGGGCGCGAGCTTCGAGACCGGTTCGGTGCTGAAGATCCAGACCCTGCTCGGCCGTCACCGCACCGACCGGCAGCGGCAGGCGGTGAGCTTCGAGCAGGGCCGCCACGCGGTGACGCGGGTGAAGGTGATCGAGGCCTTCGCCGGCGCGGCGCTGGTCGAATGCCGTCTCGAGACCGGGCGCACGCACCAGATCCGGGTGCACATGTCGCATGCCGGGCACGCGCTGATCGGCGACCCGGTCTATGGCGGCCGGCGCAAGCTGTCGGAAAAGGCGCATGGCACGGCCGCCGTGGCGCTGGCGGGGCGTTTCGGGCGGCAGGCGCTGCACGCGGCGAGCCTCGGCTTTGCCCACCCCGTGACCGGCGAAAAGCTGCGCTTCGAGAGCCCGCTGCCGGCCGATATGGCGGAACTCCTCTCCGCACTGAGGGGTTGAAAGGCCGTAACAGAATTCACATATGATCGAGCCTTTCGCACGCCCCCTCGCCGGGTTGGGGGCGAAGGGTTCATCATTGCACAAGGCTGATGCGATGGCGGCGCTTGCCGGGCAGGGGCAAGGGACGTATCGCTCGGGTGACACAAGGACCGAAAGGAGGGGCCCATGGCAGAGACCTATACCAATCTCCCCGCCCCGTCGCCGGAACAGGGGCTGAATCGCTACCTGCAGGAAATCCGCAAGTTTCCGATGCTGGAGCCGGAAGAGGAATACATGCTGGCGAAGCGCTGGGTGGACCACGAGGATGCCTCGGCCGCGCACCGGCTCGTCACCTCGCACCTGCGCCTCGCGGCGAAGATCGCCATGGGCTACCGCGGCTACGGCCTGCCTCAGGCCGAAGTCATCTCAGAGGCCAATGTCGGCCTGATGCAGGCGGTGAAGAAGTTCGACCCCGAAAAGGGCTTCCGCCTCGCCACCTATGCGATGTGGTGGATCCGCGCCTCGATCCAGGAATACGTGCTGCGGTCGTGGTCCATGGTCAAGCTCGGCACCACCTCGGGCCAGAAGAAGCTGTTCTTCAACCTGCGCAAGGCCAAGGCGCGGCTCGGCGCCTTGGAGGAAGGCGATCTGCGGCCCGAGAACGTCAAGAAGATCGCCACCGATCTCGGCGTGACCGAGGAAGAGGTCGTGTCGATGAACCGGCGCATGTCGGGCGGCGACGCCTCGCTCAATGCCATGGTCGGCACCGAGGGCGACAGCGCCACGCAATGGCAGGACTGGCTTGAGGATGACAGCGCCGATCAGGCCACCGATTACGAGGAGCGCGACGAGCTCGACGCCCGGCGCGAGCTGATGGCCGAGGCGATGGGCGTCCTGAACGAGCGCGAGCGCGACATCCTCGTGCAGCGGCGGCTTCAGGATGAGGCGGTGACGCTCGAGGAGCTGTCGGGGCAGTACGAGGTGAGCCGCGAGCGGATCCGCCAGATCGAGGTGCGCGCCTTCGAGAAGCTGCAGAAGCGGATGCAGGAGCTGGCCCGCGAGCGGGGCATGCTCGAGAACGCCTGACGCGTTGCACTCCGCGCCACGTGAATTACCCTTCGCCGGGAGACCGGGGAGGGGTTTTTCCTTTCCGGCAGGCAGGGAAAGACCGCGATGAGTGAACCGATCCGCTGGGGCGTGCTGGGCGCCTCGAAATTCGCGCTGGGCGCCATGGCCCGCGCCATCCATTCCGCCGAGGGTTCCGAGTTTGCGGCGCTGGCCACCTCCTCGGAGGAAAAGGCCGCCCCGTTCCGCGCCTTCCAGCCCCGGCTGCGCGTTCATCTCGATTATCAAGCGCTGCTCGACGACCCGGAGATCGATGCGATCTACATCCCATTGCCCAACGCCATGCATGTCGAGTGGACGCTCAAGGCGCTCGAGGCGGGCAAGCACGTGCTGTGCGAAAAGCCGCTGGCGATGAAGGCCGATGAGTTCGACGCGGTGATCGCCAAGCGCGACGCGACCGGGCTGATGGCGGCCGAGGCCTACATGATCGTGCACCACCCGCAATGGATCCGCGCGCGCGAACTGGTCCGGGGCGGCGCGATCGGCCGGCTGCGCCATGTCGAGGCGGCGTTCAGCTTCAACAACGCGTCCCAGACCGACAACATCCGCAACAAGCCCGAGACCGGCGGCGGCGGGCTGCCCGATATCGGCGTCTATGCCTTCGGCTCGGTGCGCTTCGTCACCGGCGAGGAGCCGCAGGAGATCCGCCACGCCAATATCCGCTACGAGAACGGCGTCGACGTCTATGCGCAGGTCGCGGCGCGCTTCGCGAGCTTCGACTATTCCGGCATGGTGTCGATGCGGCTGCATCCGCGCCAGGAGGTCACCTTCCATGGCGAGGATGGCGTGCTGAAGATGTTGTGCCCGTTCAACGCCAACACCTTCGGCCAGGCCGAGATGACGCTCGAGACCGAGGGCATGCGGGTGATGCACGAGCGCTGGCCCGGCATCGATCACTACAAGCTGCAGGTCGAGGCCTTCACCGCCGCGATCGATGGCGCGGATTATGCCTGCCCGTTGGAATTCAGCCGGGGCACGCAGGCGATGATCGACATGGTCTATGCCAAGGGCGGGAACGGCTGAGCCGGATCGCGGTTGTTCCGGCGAAGATCACCGGAGGCAACCGCGATGGCTGACCAGATGAAGATCCTCGTGCTCGGTGCGCATGGCGTGACCGGGCAGGAGGTGGTGAAACAGGCGGTGGCGAAGGGCCACCATGTCCGCGCCGCCGAGATGAAATGGCCCGAGGACGCGCCCCCCGCCGGGCACAATGTCGAGCGGGTGACCGCCAACGTGATCGAGGATGACCTCGGTACGATCGTCGAGGGCGTCGACGCGGTGATATCCGCGCTGGGCGTCCCGGGCGATCCCAAGACGCTGCTGGACCCGCCGCCGCTCTACACCGAAGGCACCCGCAACCTGATCGACGCGATGGCGGCGCGCGGCGTGAAGCGGCTGGTGACGATCTCGGCGAGCTTCGTGGTCACGCATGACCGCGGGCCGCTGCTGTTCCGCACCACGGCGATCCCGGCGCTGACCCGGGTGCTGCACCAGATGGGCGAGATGGAGGAGATGCTGCGCGCCAGCGATCTCGACTGGACCGCGGTGCGGCCCGGCTGGCTGCTGCCTGAGCCGTTGACGGCCGATTACGTCGTCGTGCCCGACGTGATCCCCGAGGATCTGATCCGCACCCGCCATGCCGATCTGGCGCATTTCATGCTGCATTGCGTGGAAAACGGCGAATGGATCCGGCGGACCCCGGCGATCGCGCGGCCCGAAGCCGAGGAGTTGAGCTCGTCCTTCGAGGTGGTGAAGGAGATGCTGGCCTAGGAAAGCTCGAGCCGCATGACATGCTGCGGCCCGGCCGATCCACCGTGGTAGAGCACGCCGTCATCGATCCAGCCGCCGCGCAGATAGATGCGCCGCGCGACCGGGTTGCGGCAATTCACGGTGAGCCAGATCCGCCGCAGCCCCGGGTGGCTCCGCCGCAGGTAGGGCGGCAGCGCCGCGAAGGCGGCGCGGCCGATGCCGCGCCCCTGCGCCCGCGCGTCGATCATCACGCCGCGCAGCCCCCAGGCGCCGGCCTCCGCGAAATGCCGCCCGTCCTCGTAGTCGCTGTCGGTCTTGAACAGGCCGACCGGTACGCCGCCCGAAAGTATCACGTGAAACGCGACGCTTTCGCGCGGATCGGCAAGGATCGCGGCGGCACTGCCCGAGAATTGCTCCTGCGCCGGATGCGGCGCGAGGCCGCGCAGCACCGGCAAATGCGCGGGATCGAGCGGCGCCAGCGTCACCGGCGCCGCCCCCGTCAGATCGAGGCTCACGCCTCCATCTTCTCCAACTCGTCGATCATGCCCTCGATCATCGACAGGCCCTTGTCCCAGAAGGCCGGGTCGGAGGCGTCGAGGCCGAAGGGCGCCAGAAGCTCCTTGTGGTGCTTCGAGCCGCCCGCCTTGAGCATCTCGAAATACTTCTCCTGAAAATCCTCGCCACCCTCCTCGTAGACCGCGTAGAGCGCGTTCACGAGGCCATCGCCGAAGGCATAGGCGTAGACGTAGAAGGGCGAATGCACGAAGTGCGGAATATAGGCCCAGAAGCTCTCGTAGCCCGGCGCGAAGTCGAAGATCGGCCCGAGGCTCTCGGCCTGCACGCTCATCCACAGCGCATCGATATCGTCGGGGGTCAGCTCGCCCTGCGCGCGGGCCGCGTGCAGCTTGCATTCGAAATCGTAGAAGGCGATCTGGCGCACGACCGTGTTGATCATGTCCTCGACCTTGCCGGCGAGCAGCACCTTGCGCTCGTTGGTGTCCTTCGCCTTGGCGAGCAGCTTGCGGAAGGTCAGCATTTCGCCGAACACGCTCGCCGTTTCGGCCAGGGTCAGGGGCGTCGAGGACAGCAGTTCGCCCTGACCGGCGGCGAGGCGCTGATGCACGCCATGCCCCAGCTCATGCGCCAGCGTCATCACGTCGCGCGGTTTGCCGAGGTAGTTCAGCATCACGTAGGGATGCACGGTCGAGACGGTGGGATGCGCGAAGGCGCCCGGCGCCTTGCCCGGCTTCACCGCCGCGTCAGTCCAGCCTTCGTCGAAGAACGGCTTGGCCAGCTCGGCCATGCGCGGATCGAAATCGCCGTAAGCCTCCTCGACCATGGCGCGCGCCTCGTCCCAGCCGACGATCCGGTCGGTCTCCATCGGCAGGGGCGCGTTGCGGTCCCAGACCTGCATGCGGTCGAGGCCGAGCCACTTGGCCTTGAGCGCGTAGTAGCGATGCGACAGGCGCGGATAGGCGGCGACGACGGCATCGCGCAGCGCCTCGACCACCTCGGGCTCGACATGGTTGGCGAGGTGGCGCCCGGTCTGCGGCGTCGGCATGCCGCGCCAGCGATCCTCGATCTCCTTTTCCTTGGCGAGCGTGTTGTGGATCCGCGAGAAGAGCCGGATCTGGGTCTTGAACACCCGCGCCAGTTCCAGCGTCGCGGCCTCGCGCTTGGCACGGTCCTGCTCGGTCAGCAGGTTCAGCGTGCCCTCGATGCCGAGCTCCTCGCCATCGACGGTGAAGGTCAAGCCGGCGATGGTCTCGTCGAACACCTTGTTCCATGCGGCGGCGCCGACGCTGGACTGGTCGTGGAGGAATTTCTCCAGCTCGTCGGAAAGCTGGTAGGGCTTCATCGCGCGCATCCGCTCGAAGACCGGCCGGTAGCGGTTCAGTTCCTGGCTCTGGCCGAGCAGCGTCTCGAGGTGATCCTCGTCGAGGCGGTTGAACTCCAGCCCGTAGAAGACCAGCGGCGTGGTATAGGCGGTGATCCGGTCCTGGCAGTCCGACATGAACTTGGCCCGTTCGCTGTCGGTGGTCTGCTGGTAGTAGCGCAGCCCGGCATAGGACATGATCCGTCCCGCCACGATGTCGATGCGCTCGTAGCGCTGCACCGCCTCGAGCAGGCCATGCGCGTCGAGCGTGGCGAGCTTGCCCTCGTAATCGCCGGCGAACTCGGCGCAGGCTTTTTCTAGCCAGTCGATGTCGTTCTTGATCTCGGCCGAATCCGGAGCCGGGTAGAGGTCGGTCAGGTCCCATTCCGGCAGGTTGCCCAAGGGGCGGCCCCCGGTCTCGGTCGCGGCGTCGAAGCGGGGGGTCTGGGTCATGCTCTGGCCTTCTCGTCTTTTGTCATGGAGGCGAAAGATAGGATCGCGGCGGAGGCGGCTCAACCCGTCTCAGCCGTCCATCGCCGCGTCCGACAGCGCGCGGGCCTTGTCGAAGGTGGTGCGCGCCTCTTCGAGATCGCGGTCGTTCGCGGTGAGGATGCGCTGGTCCGCGTTCACGGTGAAGCACAGCTCGGCCAGCACCGGGTAGTGGTCGGAGCCGATGCCCGGCAGCACCTCGAAGCGGGACATGGCCAGCCCCTGCTGCCACAGGATCTGGTCCAGCGGCCATTTCATCCACCAGGAATTGGCGTCGAAGCTGACCATCGGTCCGCGCCCGGCGCGCGGATCGATCAGCCGCCCCAGCCGCAAGCTGCGGCGCGAGGTGCGCTCCCAGGGGGTGGCATTGAAATCGCCGGCGAGCAGGGCCGGGTGTATGTCGTCCCGCGCCCCCATCGCCGCCTCCAGCATCGTCGCGTCGCGCAACGTCGAGGGCTGACCCATCTGCGGCGGGCGCGGATGCACGCCGAAGACCCGCAGCTTGCCCGCTGGATGCGCCAGCACGCCGTCGAACAGCGGCGTATCGGCGCCGTAGGGAAAGCGCATTTCGGCGCTGTCGAAGGGATGGCGGGAGAAGACGTGCATGCCGTAATAGGTCGCCTCCCTGGGGATGTCCTGGACGTGATGCGCATAATCGGCGTCGAGCGGCGCCAGCGCCTCGTCCCACCAACCGTCGGTCTCGAGCACGAAGAACAGGTCGGGATCCTGTTCGCGGGCCAGGGCGATGACCTCTTCGGATTGGTGGTTCTTGCGCTGCACATTGGCGACGAGGACGCTCAACCGCTCTTCCGGCGCGCAGGTGGCGAGGCCGGGGTCCATCTTCGTGGCGAGTGGCTGATAGGGCCAGAGCCGCCAGCCGTGATAGGCGAGCGCGGCGATGGCCAGCACCGTGAGCCAGCGCGCGGCGCCATGACCGATGCCGCCAAGCGCCACCATCGCGATCCAGAAAATCACCAGCAGCACGGCGATCTGCAGGCGCGGGAAATCGAGATAGCGCACCCACCACGCATCCGTTTCGGCCAGCGGCAGCAGCGAAGCCGCGCAAAGAAGAGCGAGCAAGACGCCCGCGGCGATGGCGAGGGCTCTCCTCATGCGGCGCTCTCCCCGCCATAGGCCGCGAGCATCTGCCTGAGATCCTCGAGCGTGTTGATCTCGTCGAGAGGCTTGTCGTGGCGCCAGCGCAGCATGCGGGGAAAGCGTAAAGACACGCCGGACTTGTGGCGCGGGCTGGGCTGGATGCCCTCGAAGCCGATCTCGAAGACGTGCTCGGGTTTCACGTGACGCACCGGGCCATAGCGCTCCAGCGTGTTCTTGCGCACCCATGCGGTGATCTTGCGAAACTCGGCATCGGTCAGGCCGCTATAGGCCTTGGTGAAGGGGACCAGCCCATTGCCATCCCTCACCGCGAAGGTGAAGTCGGTGAACATGTTGGCGCGCCGCCCCGAGCCTGCCTGCGCATAGACCATCACCGCGTCGATGGTCAGCGGATCGACCTTCCATTTCCACCAGTCGCCCTTCTTGCGCCCCGAAAGATAGGGGCTGTCGGCGCGCTTGAGCATCAGCCCCTCGGCCATCAGCTCGCGCGACTTGGAACGTTCCTCGGCCAGCTGGTCGAGGCTTTTAACCGGCACCAGCGGCGACAGCCGGAACGGCGCCTCGGGCGGCAGGTCGCGCCCCAGCGCGTCGAGCCGGGCGCGTCGCTCGGCGAAGGGCAGGGCGCGGATGTCCTCGCCGTCCTGCTCCAGGAGGTCATAGCCCATGAGGATCACCGGCGCCTCGGCCAGGAGCTTCTTCGGAACGGTCTTGCGGCCGATCCGCTTCTGCAACGCGTTGAAGGAGAGCGGCACCTCGTCGCCCCAGCCCAGCACCTCGCCGTCGATCACCGTGCCCATCGGCAGGAAATCCTTCATGCGTGCGAGTTCTGGAAAGCGGTCGGTCATCAGCTCCTCGCCGCGCGACCAGAGGTGGTGATCATTGCCGCGCAGGATCAACTGGCCGCGGATGCCGTCCCATTTGCGCTCGGCCATCCATTGGGCAGGGTCGCCCAGCGCCTCCGGATCGTCGAGCTGGTAGGCGAGGTAGAAGGGGTAGGGGCGCGACAGGCTCGCCGTCGGGTCCGGCGCATGGACGAGGCTGTGCCAGGTGATGTCGTCGGGCGTCCATGACCCCATCAGCCGGTGCGTCAACTCGGCCTCGTCGATCTCGGTGGCCTGCGCCAGCGCGCGCGTCATCAGTTTCTGGCTGACCCCGACGCGGAAGCTGCCCGTCAGCAGCTTGGTGAACAGGAGCCGCTCAGTCGGGCCGAGCCGGTCCCACGCCGCGAGGATGCCGGCCTTGCGCGCGGCATCGTCCTGCTTCGACAGGCGGCGGATCGCATCGATCCAGTGGCTGAGCGGGCGATCCTCCTCGGCCTCGGCGGGCGGCAGGACCAGCGATATGGTTTCGGCCAGATCGCCGACGATCGGATAGGCCTCCTCGAACAGCCACAGCGGAATGCCCGCCCGTTCCGCGGCCCATTCGCGCAGCACGGTCGCGGTGATGGTCCGGCGCGGCCGGCGCCCCGAGAAAAGTGCCACGGTCCACAGCTTGTCGGCATCGGGCGCCTCGCGGAAATAGGCAGCCATCGCCGCGACCTTCTTGGTGGTGCGGGTGGTCTGGTCGACGGCGCGGAACAGTTCGGCAAAGCGCTTCACGTGGCCTCTCCCTCGTCGTCGGCATCGACGTTCTCGCCCGCATATTCGGTCGAGACGACATGGGCCTCGAAGCCCTCGCTCTCCAGCCAGCGTCGAAAGATCGAGGTATAGCCGTGGGTGACGAAGACCTTCCGCGCCCCGGTTTCGCGGATCGCGGCGTTGAGGCCGGGCCAGTCGGCGTGATCGGACATGATGAAGCCGCGATCGGCGGCGCGCCTGCGGCGCACGCCCCGAAGCGCCATCCAGCCGGAGGCAAAGGCAGTGGAGGGGGGGTTGCCCGCGACGTTGAAACGCCGCGCCCAGGGCCCGCCGAGGCCCGACGGCGTCGCCACGACCAACGCACCCGCATGCGCCTTGAGGTCGAGATCGGGCGTCACGCGGATCGTGTCGGGGAGCGCGATGCCCTGCGCGCGCAGCACCTCGTTGGTGTTCTCGACCGCGCCATGGGTGAGGATCGGGCCGATCGAGGTATCGGCGAGCGTCAGGATCCGCTGCGCCTTGCCGAGCGCATAGGCCCCGATCAGCGAGAACCGTCCCTCCGCGGCATTGGCGGCCCACCACGCGTTGAGATCATACGCCAGTTCCGCCTGCGGGGTCCATTTGAATACCGGCAGGCCGAAGGTCGATTCGGTGATAAAGGCATCGCAACGCACCGGCTCGAACGGCGTCGAGAGCCCGTCATCGATGGTCTTGTAATCGCCCGAGGCGACCCAGACCTCGCCCTTTCGCTCGACCCGGATCTGCGCGGAGCCGGGCACGTGCCCGGCCGGGTGGAAGGACACAGTGACGTCGCCGATGCGTCGCGTTTCGCCATAGCGGATCGTGTCTAGGGAGATCTCGCCGAGCCGGTGGCGCATCACCGGCGCGGCGATGTCGGTCGCGAGGTAGCGGGCCATGCCCTCATGCGCGTGGTCTGCATGCCCGTGGGTGACGAGCGCGCGGTCCACGGGGCGCCACGGGTCGATGTAGAAATCGCCCGCTTCGCAGTAGATGCCCCGGTCGGTGAAGGTCAGAAGATCGGCCATGCCCCCGAGGGTAGCGCCGGGGCCGGGGCCGGGTAGTGCGTATTGATGGAAAGATGAACGAGGACGGCGCGCTTCCCTTATTCATCTTTCTTCAAATACGCCGGGAGCAGGGCCCCCTCGCGGCTCAGGCCACCTCGCTTAGCGTGGCCTTGGGCGCGATGCCCAGCGCATGGCAGACGTCGCGGGTGAGGTCCGGCTTGTTGAGCGTATAGAAATGCAGGTGCTCGACGCCGCCCGCGATCAACTTGTCACACAGCTCCGTGGCGAGCGCGGTGGCCAGCAGGTCGGCCTCGACCTGATCCTTGGCATGCTCGAAGCCGTCGGCCACGACCTGCGGGATCGAGGTGCCGCACATCGCCGCGAATTTCCGCGCGCCGTTCCAGTTCTCGATCGGCAGGATGCCGGGGATGATCGGCCCCTCGATCCCGGCCTTCGCGCAGGCATCGCGAAACCGGAAGAAGGTGTCCGCTTCGAAGAAGAACTGGGTGATCGCGCTGTGCGCGCCGGCATCGAACTTGCGCTTCAGGTGCTCGACATCGGCCAGCTCATGCGCGGCGTCGGGATGCGGCTCGGGATAGGCGCCGACGCGGATCCGGAAATTGCCGCGCGCGGCCAGCGCCTCGATCAGCTCGACCGAGCCCGAGAAGCCCTCGGCATGGGGGCGGAAACCGCCGGTGCCCTTGGGCGGATCGCCCCTGAGCGCCACGATCTCCTCGACCCCCGCCTTGGCGTAGCCGTCGACGATCTCCATCGTCTCGGCGCGGGTGGCGTCGACGCAGGTCAGGTGCGCCGCGACACGCAGATCGGTCTTCTTGTGGATCGCGTCCACCGCCTCGTGGGTCAGCTTGCGGGTCGTGCCGCCGGCGCCATAGGTCACGGAGACGAACTCCGGTCCCATCGGCGCCAATGCCTGCACCGTGTCCCAAAGACGGAACGAGCCTTCGATGTTCTTCGGCGGAAAGAATTCGAAACTGACGGCGGGGCGGGTCATGGACGGTCTCCTGTGGGATGGGGAGCTTGTCGCAGATGGGGGGCTGTGAGACAAATTCATAACCCTCACGACGATGATGAGTTTCACTTGCATATCGAGTTCCGGCATCTGCGCACGATCAAGGCGATCCACGACACCGGCGGTCTGGCCCGGGCGGCCGATCTGCTGAACATAACACAATCGGCGCTGTCGCATCAGATCAAGGGAATCGAGGACCAGGCCGGGGTCGAGCTCTTCGTGCGCCGCTCCAAGCCGCTGAAGCTCTCGGCCGCCGGGATGAAGCTCCTGGCCGCCGCCGAGGACATCCTGCCGCGCGTCGCCGATCTGGAGGCCGAGTTCGCCGGTCTGGTCGCGGGCAAGTCGGGACGGCTGCACATCGCTATCGAATGTCATGCCTGCTTCGAATGGCTGCTTCCGGTGCTGGAGCAGTTCCGCAAGGCCTGGCCCGAGGTCGACGTCGACATCCGCCCCGGCCTCGCCTTCGACGCGCTGCCGGCGCTCCGGCGCGAGATGGTCGATCTGGTGATCTCCTCGGACCCCGAGGATCTGCCCGAGACCGATTTCACGCCGCTCTTCGACTACGAGCCGGTCTTCGTCGCCTCGTCCGCCAACCCGCTGGCCGAGAAGCCCTTCGTCGAGGCCGGGGATTTCGCGGACCAGACTCTCATCACCTACCCAGTGGAACGGACCCGGCTCGACGTGTTCACCGAGCTTCTGATCCCTGCGAAAGTGGAGCCGGCAGCGATCCGCCAGGTCGAACTGACGGCGGTGATCCTGCTTCTGGTGGCCTCGAACCGCGGCGTTTCGGTGCTGCCCGACTGGGTGGTGCGGCAGCTGCGCAGCAACTCCGACTACGTGACGCGGCCGCTCACCGCGCAGGGCAAGACTCGCAGGCTCTATGCCGCGACCCGTTCCGACGACACCTCGCGCCCCTATATCGCGCATTTCACGCGGCTGGCGCGGCAGGAGGCGGTGAAGCTGCAAAGGGGCTAGGCCCCCTTGGGCCTCTTGCCCGGCGGAGCGCGAGCGGCTATGGCCCCGTGATCCGTACATCTCAGGGCCCCGAAGGGCCTGACAGCCCATAGCCCGAGGAGGCCCCGATGGCCCGTTCCGCCAATCTCAACGTGATGATGAAGACCGCCCGCCGCGCCGGTCGGGCGCTGCTTAAGGACTTTGCCGAGGTCGAGCAGCTACAGGTCTCGACCAAGGGGCCGGGCGACTTCGTTACCCGCGCCGACCGGCAGGCCGAGCAGACCATCCGCGAGGCGCTGATGGAGGCGCGGCCCTCCTATGGTTTCCTGGGCGAAGAGGGCGGCCCCTTGGAGGGCGAGGACCCGACCCGGCGCTGGATCGTCGATCCGCTCGACGGCACCACCAACTACCTGCACGGCATGCCGCACTGGGCGATCTCGATCGCGCTCGAGCACAAGGGCAAGATCGTCGCGGGGGTGATCTACGACCCCGTGAAGGACGAGATGTTCCACGCCGAGAAGGGCGAGGGCGCCTGGCTCAACGAGAGCCGGCTGCGGGTGTCGGCGCGCCACCGTCTGGTCGAATCGATCTTCGCGACCGGCGTGCCCTGCGCTGGCCGTCGCACCCTGCCGGCGATGATCCAGGATCTCGCGCGGATCGCCCCCGAGGTGTCCGGCGTGCGACAGTACGGCTCGGCCGCGCTCAACATGGCCTATGTGGCGGCGGGCCGCACCGAGGGCTACTGGGAGCGCGAGCTGAAGATCTGGGACATCGCGGCGGGCATGATCATCGTCACCGAGGCCGGCGGCTTCGTCGGTGCGATCCGCGACGGCCACGATCCGCTCGAGCATGGCGACGTGGTCGCCGCCAATGCCGACATCTTCGAGAAGTTCGCCAAGCTGGTCCGCGCCCGCGAGGCCTAAGGTTCTAGCGGTCGGCGGCGTGGTTGACGCCGTCCGACCACGGGATCTCGCCGAGGTCGCGGGGGTTCAGCCCCGCGATCGCGCCCATGTTGACGCTGTATTCGTTCGGGTTCGAGCGGCGCTGGTGATGCGTGTGGATGCCGCAGATCCGGCAGAACCAGTGCTTCGCGGTCATCGTGTTCCACTGGTAGAGCGTCAGCATCTCCGCACCCCGCAGCAGCTCCAGCTGGTCGAGATCGACCGGCCCTGCGACGTAGCCGCGGCGGCGGCAATAGGAACAGTCGCAGCGATGCGCGCCGGACAGCCCGTGCTTGAGATGCACCCGTAGTTCGACCGCGCCGCAATGGCAGCTCACATGGTGGATAGGATCCTTCAGGCTCATCTGCGTTTCCTCACGACGGGAATGTTGCTGCGGCCCAGCGGCGGCGCGGGGTCGTGCGGCGGCAGGCCGTGGGTGCGGCTCCAGAAGGCCGGGCCGCCGCGCCGGATCCAGAGCGGCACCGCGAAGGCGAGACCCGCGGCGAAGCCCCCGGCATGGGCCCAGTAGGCGATGCCGCCGGTCTCCGGGTCGGTGCCGATCCCGCCCAGCAGCTGCATCCCGAACCAGACCGCCAGCACCAGCCAGGCCGGCACCGGTATCAGCCGGATGAACACGATCAGGAAGATCAGTATGTCGATCCGGGCGCGGGGGAACAGCAGCAGGTAGCCGCCCATCACCCCCGCGATCGCGCCCGAGGCACCGATGGTCGGCACGATCGAGAACGGCTCCGAGCCGAGCTGCACGAGGTTGGCCGCGACACCGGAGGCGAGGTAGAATCCGGCGAAGCCGCCATGGCCCAGCTGCTCCTCCATGTTGTCGCCGAAGATGAACAGGAACAGCATGTTGCCCGCGAGGTGGAACAGCCCGCCATGCAGGAACAGCGAGCTGACCAGCGAGACCGGGTTCTCGAACGCGGTGATCCGCGCCGGGATCATCGCCCAGCCGTAATAGAGCCGCGCCAGCTCCTCGCCGGTGTCGAGCGCCACCACCATCCACAGGTAGATCGCCACGTTGAGCGCGATCAGGCTCCAGGTGACATAGGGCGTGCCGGTCGAGGGGTTGTGGTCGCGGATCGGGAACATGCGGGGTCCGGTCTGGAAAACGTGAAGCGCGGTGCCGCGCGTGGGCAGTTGACGCGCGGGGTGGCGCTTGGGCAGCATGTAGCATGATCCGCGCCGTCGCCATGGTCCTGTGCCTTGCCGCCGCCCCTGCCGCGGCGCGCGACTGCCCATCGCCACCCGATCACGCCAGCGTCATGGCGGGGCTGCTCGACCGGCTCGCCCGCGCCCCCGATCCGCACACGGCGCAGCGGCTTATGGACCGGCTCTGGACGCTCTGGCTCATTGCGCCCGATGCCGAGGCGCAGCTGCTGCTGGACCGGGCGATGGCGCTGCGCGAGGCGGGGCAGGGCGAAGGGGCAATGGAGGCGCTCGACCAGCTGGTGGCCGAATGCCCTGATTATGCCGAGGGCTGGAACCAGCGCGCCTATCTGCATTTCCTACAGGGCGACCATATGACCGCGCTCGCGGATCTCGACGTGGCGCTGAGGCTTTTGCCCGACCATGTCGGCGCGCTGTCGGGTCGGGCCTTGGCGCTGTTTCATCTGGGGCGCGAAGCCGAGGCGCGTCGCGCCCTTGACGACGCGCTGGCGCGCAACCCCTGGCTGCCGGAGCGTAGCCTGTTCGAGGCGCCGGGCACCGATATCTGAAGCAGGCGACGACGCTTTCGCTGACGCTTTACCACCGCGCCTTGGCATCGTAAGCCTGCGCCCGGGCCCGCGTGGTGAAATGGTAGACACACGAGACTTAAAATCTCTTGCTCTTCGGGGCGTGCCGGTTCGAGTCCGGCCGCGGGCACCAGGACTTTTCCTCAAGGCGCTGACGACTATCGGCTTTCAGTCAGATCAGGCCAAGGCGTAGCACACGCCGGGGCCCATTTCCGTCCCTCCTTGCTTCTGGAAGGACGGCATCGTCTATTTCCAGCGTCGGGTGCCGCTTGGGTTGAGACGCCGATACGCCATCAAGAATTTCGTATACTCTGATGACGGGGTCAGCGCGGGTGGCAGCTGCACGGGCCGTACAGGCAGCGAGCCAACTCGACGGCTACTGGTATGACCTACGATGCCAGGACGAGGACCTTTCGAGCGCGCCCATGCCGCGTCTGGGTGTAGGTGGTCCCGGCCAGCAAGCCTCCGATGGCGGCGGGGTCGACATCGACTGTATGAGCCTCTTCGACGCTGTGGTGGTGTACCTGCGGCTCAGAGGCGGTGGGAAGGGGATCACCCATCAGGCAGCCGAGCGGGCCTGCGGTTACTCGACCGACACTTGCGGCAAGCTGCTTACCGGCTACACGGTGCTGGATGCTCATGCCTTTCGTGATGCTCTGAGTGCCAGAGACATGACTGGCAGCAATATCACCTCGGTCTTCGTCAAGTGGGGTCGGCTAACGAACCCCTTCGGCGAGGTCTACTCCCACCGATCGCAGATATGTCGGATCGCCAGCCCGTCCCAGTCGAAGCTATCCGTGCCGCACCGGCCGAGTGTTATCGCCTGGACAACGAGGTCCCTTGGGTGGTGCCCATGGTCGCGGATACGGGAATGCGCCCCTCGGAAGCAACTTGGCCGCTTTGCCGGACCGCGTGCCGTGGAATGCCCGGCAGATATCGTCGGTCAGATGGGCGGCTGGAAGACCGAGACTGTGGGTCATGGCTATGGAAACGGCTACGCGCTGTCCGTACTTTAGAATTAGACAGAATTAGCAATCACCATCGGCCATGACCCGCTGCAATAGTAACATCGTACTAGTTAACATGAGCTAAGCTAGTACCCGCCCAGTCCTTGACCAGTGGTAAGGCAAGGCGAAATTTGCGGAAGGGAGCTTTCCCCTTCCGCATGTGCGGCGGGCTCGATAAGATTGCGCAAAAGCAGGGCTTCACAAAGCTTTAGCTGATGTCTTGGTGGGCGCAGTCAGCCGCAGGCCGGACGTGGGCATCAATCCCGACACAAACGAGGAACGGATCATGACCGGGGTCACTCTGATTTCGACGGGCGGTACCATCGCCTCGCGCCATTCCGAGAAGGCGAGGGCGGTAGTCGCCGGGCTTGGCGGAAGCGCTTTGCTGGCGGCGCTGCACGACCCGCTCGACGGGATCGAGGTCCGGGTCGAGGAATTCCGCGAACTCAACAGCTTCGCGCTGACGCTTCAGGATGCGCATGGCCTCGTGGCCGCGATCCGCACCGCGCTGGCGCGGCCCGATTGCGACGGCGTGGTCGTGACTCATGGCACCGACACGATGGAGGAAAGCGCCTATCTCGCCGACATCCTCGTGGCAGGCGACAAGCCGGTGGTCTTCACCGGGGCGCAGCGCCATGCGGGCGACCCGGACACCGATGGGCCGCGCAACATCGCCGACGCGATCCGCGTGGCGGCCGACCCGGCCACGCGCGGCATTGGCGCGGCGATCGTGTTCGAGGGCGAGATCCATGCCGCGCGCGACGTGACCAAGGCGCATGCCTCGCGCACCGACACCTTCCGCTCGCCCGGCATGGGCAAGATCGGCGAGGTCGATCTGCGCGAGGTTCATCTCTATCGCCATCCCGGTCCGCGCCGGGTGGTAGAGGATGCGGGTCTCGTCGAAGGGGTCGAACTGGCGAAGCTGGCGCTCGGCACGACACCGGCATTCCTGGAATTCTGCGCCGAGAGCGGCGCGCCCGGCATCGTCATCGAGGGCTTCGGCCGGGGCAACGCGCCGCGCGGCTTTGCGAGCGTGGTGGCGCGGCTGGCGGCCGCAGGCGTACCGGTGCTGGTGGCCTCGCGCTGCTACGAGGGGCGGACGCGCGCGGTCTATGGCGGCGACAGCGGCGCCACGACGCTGGTCGAGGCGGGGGCGCTGCTTTGCGGCACGCTGAGCGGTCTCAAGGCGCGGCTTCTGCTTTCGGCGCTGCTCGCGAAAGGGGCCTCGCGCGAGGAAATCGCGGCGGCGCTGGCGCGGGCCTAGCCCGGCACGAAGATCACCTGAAAGCAGAAGCCCGCAGGGTCGAAATCGAAGCTGACCTCGGCCCCCAGCTCGGCCTTCAGCACCAGTCCGATCATCTTGGTGCCGAAGCCGCGCCGGGTCGGCGGCACCACCGGCGGGCCGCCATGCTCGCGCCAGAGCAGCCGCAGCCGGCCATCATCCTCAATGTCGAGATCGACCTGCACATGGCCCTCGGCGCGAGACAGCGCGCCGTATTTCAGGGCGTTGGTGACCAGCTCGTGCAGAGCCATCGAGAGCGAGGTGGCCTGCCGCGCGCCGAGCCGCACCGGCGGGCCGTTGATGTGCAGCCGCGCTTCACCGCCTGCCTCGCGACGGGCGAAATCGAGAAGGTCGTGCAGCTCGGCGCCGGTGCCATCGGTGGCGGTGAGCGCGTCATGCGCCTGCGACAGTGCCTGCAGCCGCGACACGAATTGCGCGGCCTCGTCCCGTCCGAGGCTCTGCCGCGCGATGCCCGATACCACGCCGAGCGTGTTCTTCACCCGGTGCTTCATCTCGTCGACCATCACCCGCAAATGCTGCTCGGCGGCGTGGCGGCGGCTGACGTCGCGCAGGATGACCGACCAGTCCTCCTCGCCCGGCAGGCCGCGCTCGCCGATCGGGGCGAGCGTCACCTCGAAGGTGCGACCGCATCCATGAACGGCCTCGAACAGGATCTCGGGCCCGTCGCAGCCCGGCGCGACGCTCGCCGTGAACCAGTCCGGCCGATCCTCGAACGGGATGACCTCGTCCACCTGCCGTCCCAGCGCCGCCTCGGCATCGAGCCCGAAAAGCCGCGTCGCCCCGGCGTTCCAGCGACGCACCCGGCCCGCGGCATCGACCCGCAGGATCGCGTTGGGAGAGCTGCGCACGATCGCGGCGAGCTCGTCCGCCTCGCGCTGGGCGTGGCGCAGCTCCTCCTCGTAGACGCGGCGTTCTCGGGCGTCGAAAATGGTGTAGTCGAAGCGCGTGAAGCTGCCGCCCGCGTCGCGCCGCGCGACGCCGCTGAGCATCACCGGCAAGGGCGGGCCGCCCTCCACCTCGAGCGCGCAGGAAATCTCGCGCACATAGCCCTGCAGCCGCATCATCGGGGCCATGTGGGTCTCGTAATACATCCGCCCGGGCAGGGTGAGCAGTTCGGACAGCCGGCGCCGTGGCCGCTCTGGCCGGGCGTTGAGGGCCAGCCAGTTCGACAGGGTGGCGTTGATGTATTGCAGGCGACCGTCGGGGTCGGTCACGGCGATGCCACAGGGCGCGTCCTCGATCAATTCGGCGGCGACGTCGAGATGCCGGGGCTGAGCGAGGTCGGCCATCAGCCCGATCCGAGATAATCGCGGGTTTCGGCCGAGACGACGTCCGGCACGGTCATGTGGGGGCAGTGCCCGGTGGCGGAAATCACCCGCAGCGTCGCGCCCGGGACCTTCTCGCGCATCCAATCCGCCACCGGCATCGGCACCAGCGCGTCATCGTCGCAATGCAGGATCAGCGACGGCCTGGCGGCGCTTTCGAAATCGGTACGGCGGTCGGCGAAGAAGGTGACATGTCCGAAATGCCGCGCGATGGCCGGGTCGGTGCGGCAGAAGCTCTGGGTCAGCTCCTCGGTCGCCTCGGAGCCGGCGGGCTGACCCGCGATGGTGGGCGCCATCTGGGCCGACCAGCCGAGGTGATTCTCGTCGAGAAACCCCACCAGGCCTTCGAGATCCGCGCGCGAGAAGCCGCCCGCATAGCCTTGTTCGGCATCCTCGAGGAATGACGGGGTGGGCGAGACCATCACGAGCCGCGATACCAGATGCGGGGCGCGGTTGGCGGCCAGCAGGGCGATCGTCGCGCCGATCGAATGCCCGATCAGCACCGCCTCAGCGAGCTGCAGCTCATCGAGGATCTCGAGCAGGTCCTCGGCATGGGCGCCGAGATCGGCGTAGCGGTTGGGCACATAGGCGGCGAGGTCGGATTTGCCCATGCCGGTAAGGTCGTAGAGGATCAGCCTGTGGCGGTCGGCAAAGGCCGGCAGCACCTGACGCCACATCGTCTGGTCGCAGCCGAAACCATGCACGAAGACCAGCGGCGTGCCATCGGGCGCACCCGCCACGGTCACGTTGTTGCGTTCCGTCGCCCTCATCGTTCCCGTCCCATTCCCACAGCCCGAAGCCCGTGTCTCATGCTAGGACAGATATTCGATGCATTCCATGGCAATGGCGGGTCGCGAGAGCGTCCTTTGCCCCGTTCGCCCCGAGGGGGTCAGATCAGGCTCTGGTCGCGTGCCATCATGGCGGCCTGGGTACGGTTTCGGGCACCCAGCTTGCGGCACAGCGTCTTGACGTGCAGCTTGACCGTCACCTCCTGGATGTCGCGGTCGAGCGCGATTTCCTTGTTCGACTTGCCCTGAGTCAGCCCTTCGAGCACCTGCCGCTCGCGGGGGGTGAGGAAGCCGGCGGCGGGCGCTTCCTCGGCGCCGTTCATGAAATCGACCGGGGCGTAGGTTTCGCCCATCACCATGAACTTCACGGCGTTCACCAGCGAGCGCGCCGCCATGGTCTTGGGCAGGAAGCCGGCGGCACCGGCCGCCAGCGCGGCCTCGGCGACCCGGCGGTCGGCGCTGCCCGAGATCAGCGCGACCGGGTTGCCGCCATTGGCGGCGAGCGCGCTGCGCAGCCCTTCGAGTCCCTGCATCCCCGGCATCATGTAGTCGAGCATCACCAGTTCGAACGGCCCCTTGCGCCGCATCTCGGCCATCGCCTCGCCATGGCTGGCGGCCTGAACGACCCGCATCCCGCCATCGCGCTCGAGAAACGCCGCCAGCATTTCCCGCACGAGGTCGTGGTCATCGGCGATCAGGATATGCATGAGGTCCTCCGGTTGCAGCTGCGGTCGCGCCTGCTCAATTTATGCAGCAAGAACCTTGCCAAATCCCGGCCATTTCGTGGCGATTGGCCCTTTCGTGCCATGTGACGGTGCGTTCAAGGCGGTTCAAATCGTGAACTCCTTTTGGCCCGGTATCGATGTTTCGAATTCGAGGCATTTCGGGAAACTTCCTATCCGTTCGAATAGGGAAATGACCGGATGCCTCGTAGCGCCTGGCTGGACTTTCCCGCAATGTCGCGGTGTCGCAACCGGAGGGTGATTCGACATGCTCAAGGCTCTGACAACTGCCCTGACCATTTCCTGTCTGACCGGCCTGCCAGCTGCCGCGCAGCCCGGCTCCATGGCGCTGAGCGTGACGGGACCCGACCGATCGGTGACGATGCTCGATCTCGCGGCGCTCGACGCCATGCCACAGGAATCCTTTGTCACCGGCACGATCTGGACCGATGGCGATGCGCGGTTCTCGGGCGTGCCGCTGGCGGCGCTGCTCGACCGGTTGGGTGTCGCGGCCGAGGCCGGAACGATCGAGCTGGTGGCGCTCAACGATTACCGGGTCGAGATCCCGATCGAAGAGATCGACGACAGCGCACCGATCGTCGCCACCCGGATCGACGGGGAGACCGTTCCGGTCCGCGAAATGGGGCCCTATTGGGTGGTCTATCCCTACGATCTGGATCCCCGCTACCGCACCGAGGCGACCTTCGCGCGCAGCATATGGCAGCTGGCGCAGGTGAACCTCGTTCCCTGATCGGCCTAGTTTGCCTCCTTCTGCAAGGTTGCGCCAAGGGCAACACGACGGCATCCTCCTGCGTATCCGGCTGTGGAGGTTCCTCGTGGCATGTCCTTTGCCCGCTTTGCCCAATGTCAGCTCCGGCGCGGCCGGCGCGGCACAGGGAAGGAGCCGGTCCAACCCCCGGGGACATTCGCAAAACGAAGATCACGGCAGGACCACCGCCTGTGATCATCTTCGGCGAGGTCGCACGAATGAAACCGGAGCGGTGATCCTGTACATCGCTCACCGGTGCGGCGCCTGTGGCGAATGGGGCTCCCATCTCAGCCGATCCTTCAAGCTGGGGCCCGCCGTTGCAGCCACCACCTCGCTCGAGAGTCAGCTCGAGACCATTGCGTCGATGAGCGGGGCCGCCGCATGTGAGGGGGGCATACTTCCCGACTGCACGCGCCCCAGCCTTGACCAACGGGCCGGGATCGAGGCCTTGCCGGTCCGTGAGACCATGCCCGACCCGGTCGTCCCGAACGGCGCCAGCACTACTCTCGCTTGCACCCCCAAGCTGCAAGCGATCGCTGGGGTGAAAGCCAAGTTACAGGCGGAACCGGATCAAGCGCCCGTGCCGTAACCCGTTGACACCGGCGGAGTGTTGACTTTCACGGGGGGGACATCACGCTTAGGCGAGCCAATCGCCAAGGCGACCAACGACAAGCAAGAACTCTAAGGGAGAGACATCATGAAGACCTATCTCGTCGGAGCCGCGACCGCGCTGACCCTCGCCGCTGGCGGCGCCGCCGCGCAGGACGGCCAGCAATTCATCTCGATCGGCACCGGTGGCGTCACCGGCGTCTACTACCCGACCGGCGGCGCGATCTGCCGCCTGGTGAACCGCGGCCGCGCCGATCACGGCATCCGCTGCGGCGTCGAATCGACCGGTGGTTCGGTCTACAACATCAACGCCGTCCGCTCGGGCGAGCTCGAGTTCGGCGTGGCCCAGTCCGACTGGCAGTTCCACGCGATCGAGGGCACCTCGCAGTTCGAGGAGCAGGGCCCGTTCGAGGATCTGCGCGCGGTGTTCTCGGTCCACCCCGAGCCCTTCACCGTCGTGGCCCGCGCCGATGCCGGGATCGAGACCTTCGAGGATCTCAAGGGCAAGCGCGTCAATGTCGGCAACCCCGGCTCCGGCCAGCGCGGCACCATGGAGGTGCTTATGGAAGCCATGGGCTGGACCATGGACGACTTCCAGCTCACCTCCGAACTGCAGGCCGCCGAGCAGTCCCAGGCGCTGTGCGACAACAACATCGACGCGATGGTCTACACCGTGGGTCACCCCTCGGGCTCGATCCAGGAGGCGACCACCGCCTGCGACGCGGTGCTGGTCGACGTCTCGGGCGAGGCGGTGGACAAGCTCGTCGAGGAAAACCCCTATTACCGCACCGCCACCATTCCGGGCGGCATGTATCGCGGCAATGACGAGCCGACCGAGACCTTCGGCGTCGGCGCGACCTTCGTGACCTCGGCCACCGTGCCCGAAGAGGTGGTCTACGAGACCGTGAAGGCCGTGTTCGAGAACTTCGACCAGTTCAAGGGCCTGCACCCGGCCTTTGCCGAGCTGACCAAGGAAGAGATGGTCGCCGACGGCCTCTCCGCGCCGCTGCATGCGGGCGCCGAGAAGTACTACCGCGAAGCCGGGCTGATCGAGTGATCGCCCAGCCGCGCTGAACGACCGGCCGGGGCGCGCGTGATGCGCCCCGGCCATTCCTGTCCCGAGGGATGGGCCTGACACCGACACAGCATGAGGGAGCGCGTCCGATGGCCGAGCAGCGCGAGGACCGGGACGACCGGCAATATTCGGACGACGACCTGCAGGATCTCGTCACCAGTTCGGATTCCGGCGCCCGCGCGCCCGTGAACCGCGCCACCGCGATGCTGATCGCGGGCACCGCCATGGCCTGGTCTCTGTTCCAGCTCTGGATCGCGCAGCCGCAGCTGTGGTTCGGCGCCTACCTGCCGGTGCTGAACTCCTCGCAGACCCGACCCATTCACCTCACCTTCGCGATCTTCCTCGCTTTCCTCGCCTATCCGGCCTTCAAGTCGAGCCCGCGCCACAAGGTGCCGCTGGCGGATTGGGCCCTGGCGCTGATCGGGGCCTTCTGCGCCTTCTACGTGTTCTGGTTCTCCGACACGCTGGCGATGACGGCGCGCTCCGGCCTGCCGACGCAGACGCAGGTGATCATCGGCTCGGTCGGCATACTGGTGCTGCTCGAGGCGTCGCGCCGGGCGCTGGGCCCCGCGCTCACCATCGTCGGCGGGCTGTTCCTGGCCTATGCCTATTTCGGCACCGGCTGGCTGATCCCCGATCTGGTCGAGCATGAGGGTCTCTCCTTCACCTCGTTGATCAACGCGCAGTGGCTCGACACGGCGGGCGTCTTCGGCATCCCGCTCGGCGTCTCCACCGCGTTCGTGTTCCTGTTCGTGCTGTTCGGCTCGCTTCTCGACAAGGCGGGCGCCGGCAACTACTTCATCCAGCTCGCCTTCGCGGGGCTGGGGCATCTGCGCGGCGGTCCCGCGAAGGCGGCGGTCGTCGGCTCCGCGATGACCGGCCTGATTTCGGGCTCGTCGATCGCCAACGTGGTGACCACCGGCACCTTCACGATCCCGCTGATGAAGCGCGTGGGCTTCTCGCGGGAACAGGCGGGCGCGGTCGAGGTGGCCTCCTCGGTCAATGGCCAGATCATGCCCCCGGTGATGGGCGCCGCCGCCTTCCTGATGGTCGAGTTCATCGGCATCTCCTATCTCGAGGTGATCAAGCACGCCTTCATCCCGGCGGTGATCTCCTACATCGCGCTGGTCTACATCGTGCATCTCGAAGCGCTGAAGCGCGGTATGCCGGCGCTGGGCGAGAGCAAGAGCTTCGCCGGCATGATCGTGAAGTTCGCGATCGGCTTCGTGGTCGCGGGCATCGGCTTCACGGCGCTGATCTACGGTGTCGACGCGCTGGAATCCGCGCTGCCCTCGCTCACCGCGCCGATCATGATGCTGGTGCTGGCGGCGGTCTATCTCGGCCTCGTCTGGGTCGCGGCCAAGCGGCCCGACCTGCATATCGACGATCCCTCCGACGAGGAGATCAAGCTGCCCACCGTGGCCGAGGTCTATGCCACCGGCCTGCATTACGTGCTGCCGATCCTGGTGCTGGTGTGGTTCCTGATGGTCGAGCGGCAGAGCCCGGCGAAATCGGCCTTCTACGCCACCTGCCTGATGCTGCTGATCATCGTCACCCAGCGCCCGCTCAAGGCGCTGTTCCGGGGCAGGGGCGGCGAGATCGCCCATGAATTCGGCGCCGGGTTCCACGACCTGCGCGACGGCTTGGTCGCGGGCGCGCGCAACATGATCGGCATCGGCGTCGCCACGGCGGCCGCCGGCATCATCGTCGCCACCGTCACCAAGACCCCGATCGGCACCGAACTCGCCGGTCTCGTCGAGCAGCTCTCGGGCGGCATCCTGATCCTGATGCTGATCTTCGTGGGTCTGTTCTCGCTGATCCTCGGTATGGGGCTGCCGACCACGGCGAACTACATCGTGGTGTCGTCGCTGATGGCCTCGGTGGTGGTGAATCTGGGCGCGCAGGAGGGGCTGATCGTGCCGCTGATCGCGGCGCATCTCTTCGTCTTCTACTTCGGCATCATGGCCGATGTGACGCCGCCCGTGGGTCTCGCGAGCTTCGCGGCCGCCGCCGTTTCGGGGGGCGATCCGATCAAGACCGGCTTCACGGCGTTCTTCTACAGCCTGCGCACCGTCGCGCTGCCGTTCCTGTTCATCTACAACCCGGCGCTGATCCTCTACGGCATCGACCTCGGCACGTGGTTCGGGATCGGTCAGGCGGCGTTCATCTTCGTGGTCGCGACCATCGCGATGCTGCTCTTCGCCGCCGCCACCCAGGGGTACTTCCTGGCACCGTCGAAGATCCACGAATCCGCGGCGCTGCTGGTCGTGGCCTTCACCCTCTTCGTGCCGGGCTTCTGGCTGAACCAGATGCAGAGCCCGTTCCAGACCTTCGCCCCGGCCGAGTTCGAAACCGCCGTGGCCGAGGCCAACCCGGGCGACCGGCTGCGGCTCAGAATCGAGGGGCCCGATTTCAACTCGGGCGCGCTGACCTCGACCACGCTGGTGATGGATATCGAGGGCGAGGGCGGTGCCGCCGAGCGGATCGACGCGTCCGGGCTGCTGCTGTTCCCGGAGGGCGAGGTCGTGCGGCTCGACGAGCCGATGTTCGGCACCCCGGCCGCCGAGAAGCTCGCCGATTTCGACTTCTATTCGGACAGGCCGGTGCAGATCGCACAGGTGCAGGCGCCGCGCGAACGGATCACCAAATACGTGTTCTACATCCCGGCGCTGTTGCTGCTGGCGGGCGTGGTGCTGCTGCAGCGCCGCCGCCAGACCGTTCCCGCCTTCTGATCCGTTCGGGCCCCGCGCGCCGGGGCCCGACTATCACCTACGCCACACCGTGCAGGGACGGGGCAGCCGGCGCGGCCCTCACCCCTCGGTCGGAAGGGCCATGCCCAAAGGACTGGGGGCGGTTTCCGCACAGATCTGCGTCAGAGTGGGCGCGCCCGGCGTGCGCAGCACCGCGATGCGGCCATCGGTCTCGAACTGGCTCTCTTCCTCGGGCCGGGTCGACGGGCCGAGCAGCTGCCAGCTTGCCCCCGGGACGGCGCGGGTGATCGCCTCGGCCTGGCTGTTGCGGGCGCTGTCGGTGAAGGGAAACAGGTCGTAGGCCAGCACCGGCAGCGGAATTCGGCCGGCGAGGCGCAGCGTCACCGCGTCGATCCGCCCCACCGACCCGAGATAGAGCGGCGGCACCCCGGAGGGCACGGCCACCGGCCAGAGCCGCAGCTGGGTGCGGGGCACCGCGCCGCGTCGTTCCTGCCAGGCGAGGTCGGTGGCGACGCCCTCGATCAGCAGCGACGAGGCCGGGGGCAGCCCCCGATAGGTGAGGCGCAGGATCTCGGCCGGATCGAGATCATCACCCGCATAGGTGCGGTTGCGCAGCCAGCCCAGCCCGCCAAGCAAGGCATCGGGGGCATAGTAACCGACGAGGGCGAGGTTGACCGGCTGCGCCGCGTGCAGCGGCGTCTCGCCGGTCCGGGCGATCAGCGTCTCGTCGAGCGCGCGGCAGGCCAGTTCCAGCGGCAGAGGCGCGATGCGGCCCGCCGCCTCGGCCCGGCCGGTCAGGGTGCCGAGGTTGATCGCCACGAACATGGCCAGCGCCAGAAGCGCAGCATGGGCGATGCGCAGCGGCAGCGCGTGGCGCGCCCGGCGCAGGATCAGTGCCCAGCCCACCAGCAGCATCAGCGCCAGCCCGATCAGTAGCCAGTAGGGCCCGAGCAGCACCAGAAGCGGCTCCTTGGGCTGCAATCCCAGCGCCGCAAGGCCGGTGGCCGAGGCATAGCCGATCGCCGCGTATTGCAGCACCGCCAGCACCGCGCCCAGCGCCGAAACCACGAGATAGGTGCGCGGTCGCATGCCCCAGGCCCCCGCCAGCACCTGGCAGAGCGTGGCGATCGGCCAGATCAGCTGCGCCAGCACCACGAAGGGCGGGCCTCGGCGCTCGAACAGGGCGCGGGCGCGGGCCATGGCGGCGGGGGCGGCGTTCATTCGCGCCAGCACCCGCGCCCCGGCCGTGCGCCCGAGCCAGAACGAGCCCTGCGCGCCGATCCACGCCCCCAGCATGCAGGCCAGTAGCGAGGTCCAGCCGCCCTGCGGAAGCTGGGTGCCGAGATAGACATAGACCGGTTCGGTCGGCACGAAGACGCTGATCACCGGCAGCTGGTTCACGATCGTCGCCAGCAGCAGCGCCGGCACGCCCCATGACAACATGCAAGGGCCCCTCTGGTGTCCCGCGGCGCCCAGGCGCCACGGAACGCATCCCTACAGCTTCGGCGGGCCGGGCGCACCCCCGATCGCGGTCCGGGCGCGTCGCGCGGCCGGACCCGTGGCGCGTGCGCGTCTCAGCCGCCCTCCGCCTCGGTGACGCGGGATTGAAAGCTGCGCTCGCGGTCGGGCCATGTGGACTTGATGTAGTCGAGGATCGCGTCGATCTCGGCATCGGTCAGAATGCCTTCGAAGCCCGGCATGTCGCTTTCGTAGCCTTGTCCCACCACGGCGGCGGAGCCGCGCCGCACGATCTCGCGCAGCACCCGGTCCGGGTGATGCCAGGTATGACCGCTCGCGTCATGCGGCGGCGCGGGCAGGCGCCCCGAGGGGCCGGGGCGGCGCCAATCGGGCTGCCCCTCGAGTGCCGCGCCGTGACAGGACGCGCAATTGTCGAGATAAAGCGCTCGGCCATCGACCTCCGGGACCGATGGCCAAAGCAACAGGCCCCCCGCCGCCAATGCCACGGCTCCGGCCCCGGCGGCCATGGCGATGCGCGCCTTGCCCTTCACCCTAGTTTTCCGGGCTGCGGAGGTACTTGACCAAGGCGGCCGCCGCGAGCAGCAGCACCGCGACTGCCAGCAGGCAGACCGCGCCCATGGCGAGCATCATGCCGCCGCCCATGCCGTTCATCATCATCATGTCGGTATCCATCCCATCGATTCGATCTGCGGTCGGGACCGGCGCGCCGGTCCCGCCAAGGCTGGCTCACTCGGCCGGGTAGGGGTGCGACACGCCCTCGGCGTCGATCAGCATCACGTCGAGCTGCGCCTCCGGATCGCCGCCCATGCCCGGCGCGCCCATCGGCATGCCGGGGAGGGTGATGCCGATGGCGCCTTCGGGCTTTTCCTCGAGGAAGCGCTTGATCAGGTCGGCGGGGACATGGCCGCTGATCGCGTAGCCGTCGACCATCGCCGTATGGCAGCCCTGCTGTCCGAGCGGCACGCCGGCTTCCTTGTTGACGGTGGCGAGATCGTAGGTCTCGCGGATCTCCACCTCGAAGCCGTTCTCGCGCAGATACTCGGCATGCGCCGTGCAGCAGCCGCAATTCGGATCCTTGTGAAGCGTCATGGACTGGGCGAGCACCGGCAGCGCGGCAAAGCCGAACACGGTGGCGGTCGCGAGGGTTCTGATGGTTTTCATGGTGATATCCTGTCGGTCGTGAATGCCGCCATCGGCGGCCTGAAAGGGCTCCCGGTCCCGGCCATCATCCGGCCCCGTGCTTTGCGCGTGAAGGGGCAGAAGGGGCGAAGATGGCCGTTCCGGTTTGGCGAGAACCACGCTGTGCGTGGCATGGCTTCGCGTCGCGAAACCGTGCGATCTATCAGGCCGGATGTTTCGGAGGAGCGGGAATCGGGACAGGATGGCCGCCGGTTGGCGTCTCCACCGCAAAGCAGCGTGGCAACTCGCTGCAGGCCGAACCGGGGCCGGACGGGTCGATGGCCGGGGCCAGCACGCCCGGGGCCGTGGCGCAAAGCCCGGTGACCGCGCAATCCATGACGGCGCGGCTGTCGCCGGGAGCGCAGTCGGGGCAGTGCGGGAAGGTTTCGGCCATCGCCATCTCGTGACCGCTCACGGGACCCGCGGGCGCAGCCGTCGACAGCTGGACCAGGGAACCGATCAAAAGCAGGCAGAGGGCGACGAGGCGGATCATGGGACGATATGTGCGATCTTCGTCCGGCTTCGCAAGGGGAACGCGGTCACGTGGCGGTGGGGCGCGCGCCGAAACGGAGGTGACGATAGGGTATTGCGCGAGAAAATGCCGAGTTTTCGCGCCTTTCGTGTTCGTCGCACCGCCTTCGCGACGATCCCCGCCGACCGTCCGGGCCGGTCGGCGGGGTGGTTTCCGAGCATCCTCGCGCTTCAGGTCCTGTAGGCGACGATCTCACCCGAGCGCAGCCGCCTGCCATAAGAACGTAGCTCTTGGCGAACCACCTTCATCAGGAAGTAGAGGCCGAGGATGTTGACCACGGCCATGGCGAAGATCGCGGCATCGGAGAAGTCGATCACCGGCCCGAGATTGGCCGCCGCGCCGATCACCACGAAGGCGCAGAAGATCAGCTTGAAGATCAACTCCTTGGTCTTGCCCTCGCCGAACAGGTAGGTCCAGGCCTTCAGCCCGTAATAGGACCAGCTGATCATCGTCGAGAAGGCGAAGAGCACCACCGCCACGGCCAGCACGTATGGGAACCAGCTGATCCCGGTCGCGAAGGCGGCCGAGGTCAGCGCCACGCCGGTGTTGCCGTCGATCGTGGCGATCGCGGCACCGGCCTCGTCGAGCACGAAGCGGCCGGTCTGCGGGTCGGTGATGAGCTGCCCCGAGATGGTGATCACGAGCGCGGTCATCGTGCAGATCACCACCGTGTCGATCAGCGGCTCCAGAAGCGAGACGAAGCCCTCGGTGATCGGCTCCTTGGTGCGCACCGCCGAGTGGGCGATCGCGGCGGAGCCCACGCCTGCCTCGTTCGAGAAGGCTGCCCGCTTGAAGCCTTGGATCAGCGCCCCGACCAGACCGCCCGCCACGCCGAGCCCGCTGAAGGCGCCTTCGAAGATCTGGCCGAAGGCCCAGCCGATCTTGTCGTATTCGACGATCAGGATGATCAGGGCCGCGCCGACATAGAGGATGCCCATGAAGGGCACGATCTTCTCGGTGACCCGCGCGATCGACTTGATGCCGCCGACGATCACCAGAAACACCACGAAGGCGAAGACCAGACCGGTGATCCAGCCGGGGTAGTCGCCGAGAATGCCCGAGATCTGGGCATGCGCCTGGTTGGCCTGGAACATGTTGCCGCCGCCCAGCGAGCCGAGGATGCAGAACACCGAGAACAGCACCGCCAGCACACCGCCGCCCGGCAGGCCCAGCTCGCGAAAGCCCTTCGACAGGTAGTACATCGGGCCGCCGGAAACGGTGCCGTCCTCGTACTCGTTGCGGTATTTCACGCCCAAGGTGCATTCGGTGAACTTGGACGCCATCCCGAGGAGCCCCGCGAGGATCATCCAGAAGGTCGCGCCCGGCCCGCCGATGCCGACCGCCACCGCGACGCCCGCGATGTTGCCAAGCCCCACCGTGCCCGAAAGCGCCGTGGCCAGCGCCTGGAAGTGGCTGACCTCGCCCGCATCGTCAGGGTCGGAGTAGTCGCCCTTCACCAGCCGGATCGAATGGCCGAAATAGCGGAACTGCACGAAGCCGAAATAGAGGGTGAACACGGTGGCCGCGATCACCAGCCACATCACGATCCAGGGGAAATCGGTGCCGTAGAGCGGCGCGAAGATGAAGCTGACGAAGGGTCCTGTGATCTCGGCGAAGATCTGGTTGACGCGCTCGTCGAGCGTCATGGCCTCCTGCGCCCGCGCGGCGCCTGCGGTCAGAAGTGTCGCGGCGAACGCCGCCATCGCGGTTGCGGTCATCCGCGGCCCCCTCATTGCACCACCGTGACCGGCAGATCGGCCCCCTTCACGAGGTTGAAGGTCGAGGAGCCGAAGATGCGGCTGGAAAAGCCGCCCTCGGAGGAGCGCGCCACGATGATCTGCGCCGCCTTCTGCTGCTTGGCGATGGCGTTGAGCGTGTCGGCCACGTCGCCATGGCGCACGACACCGGTGGCCTTGATCCCCAGCTTTTCGAGTTTATTCACCGCCGGGTCGATCACCCGGCTCATCACCGTGCTGATCTCCTCCTCGCGGCGCCTGTGGCGCTGCGCGTTCTCCTCGGCGGAGTGGAACGAGAATGGCGACCATTCGATCACATAGGCGACCACGAGATCGCAATCGCCGATGAGCCGGGCCTGGGTGACGGCAAAGTCGAGGGCGCGTTCCCCCGAGGCATGGCCGTCCAGACCGACTACGAGCCGTGTCGTCATTGGGGCATCTCCTGTCTTGGCGGCGGTCGGCGCCCTGGCGCCTTTCGCTTTGCATCGATCACACGGGGGAAACGCCCGCGTGATCAGCATAGTATCGCGGGGATCGAGTGTCGCCCACTCGTTTGCGCGTGCCCCGAGGCAGCGCCGCCGATCCCTCCGGTTCGGATGCAGAGGCATGGGTGGCGGCGTGGCCGCATGATCTCCGCCTCTAATCCTTTGATCGAAGTCACCCGGTCGACAGCAGTCGGTCCGGTAAAGCGGCATGCCCTTCATGCGGGCCGGGAAGTCGCCGCAAGACGGCTCGTCGGAGCTCCCCCCCGGTGTGTTTCTCACCCCGTTGCCGCAGATGACTCCTATGCACGTGCCTGCCGTCGACACCATCGGACTGCGGCGGTCATTCGGACCCGAGGGGATGGCGACGGCCCCTGTGCCGCCGCCCCTTGCCACCTCGGGCGGGGCTCGTTCTCAGCGCTTCTTCATCGCCTCGAGCAGGGCCGAGCCGAAGGCGCCGGGTTGATCCCCACTCTTGGAAGCGCCGCGCCCGTGACCACCTTTATGAGACGGCTTTCCGGCGTTTCGCGGGGCATCCCGGCGCGGCGCCTGCCGGTCGCCCCGGGCGTTGCGCTCCTCCTTGGCCGAGGCGCCGCCATCCTTGCGCATCGTCAGGCCGATGCGCTTGCGCGCCACGTCCACCTCGGTCACGCGCACCTGCACGACGTCGCCCGCCTTCACCACCTCATGCGGGTCCTTCACGAAGCGGTCCGCGAGTTGGCTCACATGGACCAAGCCGTCCTGATGCACGCCGATATCCACGAAGGCGCCGAAGGCCGCGACATTGGTCACCGTGCCCTCGAGGCGCATGCCCTCGCGCAGGTCGGTGATCTGCTCCACGCCCTCGGCGAATGTCGCCGTCTCGAAGCTGGGGCGCGGGTCGCGGCCGGGCTTTTCCAGCTCGGCGAGGATGTCGCGCACGGTCGGAAGACCGAAATGCTCGTCGACATATGCCTCCGCCCGCAGGTTCTTCAGCGCCTCGGGGTTGGATTGGAGCGCGCGCAGGTCGCGGCCGCAATCCGCCAGGATCCGGCGCGCCACGCCATAGGCCTCGGGGTGAACCGCCGAGGCATCGAGCGGCTCGCGGCCGTCGCGGATGCGCAGGAAACCGGCGCATTGCTCGAAGGCACGGGGGCCGAGGCGGCTGACCTTCAGAAGGTCCTTGCGGGTGGTGAAGGCCCCGGCCTCGTCGCGATGGGCGACGATCGATTCCGCCAGCCCCGGTGTCAGGCCCGAGACATGCGCGAGCAGCGGTGCCGAGGCGGTGTTGAGATCGACGCCGACCGCGTTCACCGCGTCCTCGACCACTGCTTCGAGCGATTTCGACAGGCGGCGCTGGTCAACGTCGTGCTGGTACTGGCCGACGCCGATGCTCTTGGGCTCGATCTTCACCAGCTCGGCGAGCGGATCCTGAAGCCGCCGGGCGATCGAGACCGCCCCGCGCAGCGACACGTCGAGGCCGGGGAACTCCTTCGATGCCAGCTCGGAGGCGGAATAGACCGAGGCGCCCGCCTCGCTGACGATCACCTTCGTCGGCTTCTTCACGTCCCCGGGCAGCAGGGCGAGCGTGTCCGCGACAAGCTTTTCGGTCTCGCGCGAGGCGGTGCCGTTGCCGATGGCGATGAGCTCGATCCCATGCGCCTTGATCAGGCCGATGATGCGGGCCTGGGCGCCCTGCACGTCCCTCTTGGGCTGGAAGGGGTAAAGGGTGTCGGTGGCCAGCAGCTTGCCGGTGGCGTCGATCACGGCGGCCTTCACGCCGGTGCGGATGCCCGGGTCGAGCCCGAGCGTCGGCCGCGCGCCCGCCGGGGCCGCCAGCAGCAGGTCCTTGAGGTTGCGCGCGAAGACGGAGATGGCCTCTTCATGCGCCCGGGCGCGCAGCTCGGCCACCAATTCGGTCATCATGGTCGTCGAAAGTTTCACCCGCCAGGCCCAACTCGCGACATCGCGCAGCCAGCGGTCGCCGGGACCGTTGCCCGAAGGGTTCAGGCGCGCGGCGATCATGGCCTCGCAGCGCGGCTCGCCGATCTCCTTGTCGGGGCCGATGTCGAAGCGGATGACGCCTTCTTTCATGGCGCGCAGCAGCGCCAGTGCACGGTGCGAGGGTATGGTCGACCATTTCTCGGAGTGGTTGAAGTAATCCGAAAACTTGGCTCCGGCCTCTTCCTGGCCGGAGACCACCTTGGCGGTCACGATGGCTTCTTTCCGGAGATAATTCCGAAGGTCGCCCAGCAACTCGGCGGTCTCCGACAGCTCCTCGGTGAGGATGTCGCGGGCGCCGTTCAGCGCCTCCTTCACATCCGGCACCGCCTCGCTCAGATAGGCTTTCGCGAGCGTTTCCGGATCGCGGGTCCGGTCCGACATGATCGCGTCGCGCAGGGGTTCGAGCCCGTTTTCGCGCGCGATCATCGCCTTGGTGCGGCGCTTGGGCTTGAAGGGCAGGTAGATGTCCTCGAGCTGGGTCTTGGTCTCGGCGGCGCCAATCGCGCGGGCCAGCGCATCGGTGAGCTTGTCCTGCTCGCGGATCGACTTGAGGATCGCGTCGCGCCGGTCGTCGAGTTCGCGCAGATAGCCGAGCCGCTCGGCCAGCAGGCGCAGCTGCGCGTCGTCGAGCCCGCCCGTGGCCTCCTTGCGGTAGCGCGCGATGAAGGGGACGGTCGCCCCCTCGTCGAGCAGCTTGATCGCGGCCGCGACCTGGGTCGCATTCGCCCCGATGTCCTGGCCGATGGTCCGGTTGATACGGGTGGCGCGATCCATGTCAGTCCTTTCTTCCCCTGCGAGGTCCCTCATACGCCCGCGGGCCGAGCGGCAAAAGGGTGACTGCGGCGACCGGCCCGACGAAGTCGGAGCTTGGGCGACGACGCGCCGGAAACGCCGAAGCCGGCCGGCGTCCTGTTCGATTTCCCGGCCGAGGGACGGGACCGATCGGCCGGATTAAACGGTGAGCAGCTTCCGGTACATCTCGATCAGGAACGCCTCGGCATCCGCGAAGCGGTCCTTGGCCTTTTCTGGTGCGATCTCCTCGATCTGGACGTCGAAATCGGCGTAGTGCTGGGTCGTGGCCCAGATCGAGTAGAGCAGGTGATGCGGATCGACGGGCGCGATGCGGCCCGCCTGGATCCAGTCTTCCAGCACCGCGATCTTGGCGTTGTAGAGCTCCTTCAGCGGACCGAAGATCTCGCTCTTGGACTGCGGCAGCCCGCTCAGGATTTCGTTGGCGAAGAACTTGCTTTCCTTGGGAAAGTTCTTGGAGATGTCGAGCTTGCGCCGGATGTACTGGCAGATCTCCTCGACCGGCTCGCCATGCGGGCTGAGCATGTTCAGGGGCGCCATCCACAGCTGCAGGGTGCGGGCCAGAAGCTCGCGACGGATCGCGTCCTTGCTTTCGAAGTAGTAGAGCAGGTTCGGCGTGGTCAGCCCGGCGGTCTTGGCGATCAGGTTGATCGAGGCGCCCGAGGAGCCGTGCTGCGCGAAGACCTCGAGCGCGGCGCCGAGGATCTGTTCGGTGTTCTTGCGCTGGATCCGGGTCTTGGGCTTCGTGCCTGCCATGCGTGCCATGAGCCGTCCAGCCCCTCGTATAGGTCGATCCGCCCGCCCTATCGCACAACTGGAATGGCGAGGCCAGCGGGGGCGGACCGTACCGGCGGGCAGGGTGGGCTGCCCGCCGGTGGGCGTCTCCGCGCGGGGGCGCCTTAGGAGACGGCCTTCAACTTGGTGACGTTGCCCGCCTTCTCGCGGAAGGCCGGGATCACCGTGTCGCCGTAATCGGCGATGATCTTCTCCTCGTCGCCGCTGTCGAGATAGATGTTGAACTGCGTGGTGCCCGCTTCCTCGAGCTCGCGGATCTTGGCGATGTGCTCCTCCGGGGTGCCGAGCACGCAGAAGCTCTTGATGATATCCTCGGTGATGAAGTCGAGATACGGGTTATCGCTCTGACCGTGCTTGGAGTAGTCGTAGCCCTTGCGGTTCTCGATGTAGGAGGTGAGCGAGGAGGGCACCTGGTCGCTGTCAGCGCCATATTTCTCGACGATGTCGGCGACGTGGTTGCCGACCATGGCGGGGAACCACTTCACCTTCTCGATCGCCTCGTCGATCGGCCCGGTATGGGCCGGCGCGGCGGCCATCACCTTGTAGTTCGACATGTCGAGCCCGGCTTCGGTGCCGGCATTCTTCGCCTGGTCCGCGAGCCACTTGACGATCTTCGGCTCGGCGATCTGCAGCACCACGCCGTCGCCGACGCGGCCGGCCGAAGCCAGCGCCTTGGGACCATAGGCGCCGATCCAGACAGGAAGTTCGTAGCCGTCGGCCCAGGGGAACTTTACCGGCTCGGGACATTCGCCGTACTGCACCTCTTCGCCGCGAATGAGCGCCTTCACCACATGGGTGAACTCCTCGAGGCGCTTGAGGGTCGAGGGCTTCTTGCCCATGACGCGCACCGCGCTGTCGCCACGCCCGAGGCCGATGTCGAAGCGGCCGCCGGACTGCTTGGCCAGCGAGCCGAACAGCGACGCCGCGACCGACCACTCGCGCGAGTTCGGGTTGGTCACGAGCGGGCCGAAGCGCATCTTGGTGGTGTGCTCCATGCACATCGCCATGGCGACGAAGCTCTCGCGCCACAGGATGTGGCTGTCGTAGAACCAGCAATAGTCGAAGCCTGCGTTCTCGGCCTGGCGGACCAGGGCGCGGGCGCGTTCGGGCTCGACGAAGCCCTTGAAGCAGATGCCGAATTCCATGTGATTTTTCCTCCCTAGAAAATCGATGGTCTTGTTGCAGGTCAGTGATCGGGCGGGCAGATGCGGATGCCCGCATGGCTGAAGGGCACCGCCTTGGAGATGTTCAGCCGGATCAGGATCGGCGTGATCGCCTCGATGCAGCGCGCCGATTGCGCGTCGCCCGCGTTGTAGGCCTCGACGCCGAGCTTGCGGACCAGCTCGATCACCTTCTTGCGGGCGTCGAGGCTATTGCCGCAGACGAGGATGTCGCAGTTGATCGACTGGTCGAGCGCCTTGAGCGTCACCGCCGAGACATTGTGCAGCGCGCCGATCACCGGGATGTCGGGGCCCAAGAGCGCCTGCGCCGCCTCGGTGGCCGAGCCCTCGGGCGGCATGTCGACCTTCTTGGGGTCGCCCTCGGCCAGCGGCACGACGATGTCGACGAGGATCTTGCCGGCCAGCGCGGACTTGAGCGCTTCGAGCGTGGCGTTGTGGGCCGAGAAGGGGACCGCGAGGATCACCATCTCCTCGGCGGCCCGGGTCGCGCCCTCGTTGTCGAGACCGCGGATCTTCGCAGCGCCGCCGGGGAGTTGCGCCTGAAGCTCCTCGGCGATGGCAGCCGCGCGCACGCCGTCGCGGCCGCCCAGCACCACCTCGACGCCGGCGCGCGCGAAGCGCAGGGCGAGGCCCTGGCCCTGCGGCCCGGTGCCGCCAATGATCGCGATTGTCATCTGAACATGTCCTCTTGTTTCTTGCGGAGTATGTCGGCGCCGCGGCTCTCGGCGGGCGTCCAGTCGAGCCCGCGCAGCAGCACCGCGGGCGTCTTGCCGTCCTTGCGCACCACCAGCCCCGAGGCGGCGGCGATCTCGTCGGCGAGCGCGGGTTCGGTCACCTGCAATGGGCGGCCCCAAGCGTCGGTGTTGCCCTGCTCGCGGATCGTCGCGGGCACTTTCGAGAGACCAATCGCGACGTTGACCTGACCCAGCCGCCATGGCCGGCCGAAGGTGTCGGTCATCACCACGCCGATCTGCGCGCCGAAACGTTCGGTCAGCGACTCGCGCAGCGCGGCGCAGCTGGCATCCGGGTCGGGCGGCAGCACCATCACGGCGCTCTCCTCGCCGAAGTTCGATTCATCGACCGCAGCGTTGGCCGAGATGAAGCCGAGCCGATGCTCGCAGATCATCGTGCCCTCGTTCTGGTCGGGGCGCCGGAACGAGCGGACCACGCGGGCACTCTCGCGCAGCACCACCTCGACCTTGCGGGCGTCCTTGTTGAGTTCATCGGCGTAGCGCAGTGCCTCGTCCGAGGGCGTCACCGTGTCGAGCGGGATGATGCAGCCCTTGGCCTTGGAGAACACCTTCTGCGCGACGCAGAGGATGTCGCCGTGGCGCAGGCCGAGACCCGCCGCGTCGAGCTGGTCGCCGATGATCGCGGCGAGATCGTCGCCCTCGCGGATGTCGGGAATTCCGGGAATGGCGGTCAGAGAGACGGAAAGGCTCATTTCGCGGTCTCCTGGCGCGGGCGGCGCAGATGGCCGGAGGGCAGGTGATGGAGATCCTCGACCGTGTCGATATCGACCCGCAGGCTGCCCAGCGGCATCATCACCGGGGTCAGCCCGGCGGCCTCGGCGGCGCGGCGGTGGCGGATCGTCGATTTCGCCCCATAGGCGAAGGCGAAGGGGCGGGGCAGCGGCACCATCAGCGCGTTGGTGCCCAGATCCTTGGCCGGGCAGATCACCGCCGTGCCGCCTTCGAGCGAATGATCCAGCAGCCATGCGAGATCGACCGGGTCGGGGTCGGCGAGATCGCCGGGCAGGATGCAGAGCGCGCCGTAGCCATGCTCCGAGGCCCAGTTTGCCGCCTCCTCAACCGCCAGCGACAGCGACGGCGCGCCGCCATCGTCGATGACGGTCAGCCCGAGCGTCTCGGCGACGTCGCGGATGATTGGGCTGGCGCTGACCGCGGCGAGATCGACCTGGCATTCCAGCCCCTCCACCGCCTCGCGCAGCCGGGTCACCGTCGCCCGGAACAGGCTCAGCGCCAGCTTGCCGCGCTGATCGGGCGTGAGCGCGAGGCCGAGCCGGGTCTTGGCATCGCGCGGATCCTTCATCGGGATCGCGACGAGCCGCTTTGCGGTGCCGCTCATGCCACCGCCTCCGCAGGCGCGAAGGCGAGATCGAGGATCTCGCGCGCCAGCCGCGCCTTGTCCGCCTGGGTCTTCATCAGGATGTCGCTGCAGTGCGGGGCAGGGCCCGCGGCCGCGATCTCGGCCCCCAGCGCGGCATCGACATGATCGATGACCAGCCTGTCGGCCAGCCCGCTGTAGCGCCGCGCGACGCCGAGCGCGTCGGCGCGCAGCCCCAGCGCCGCCATCATGCGGTCGGCCGGGCCCTTGATCACTCGGCCGTCAATGAAGGGGCTGACCGCGATCTTGGGCGCGGCGGCGGCGCGCAGCGCCTGGGTGATGCCGGGCACGCCGAAGATCGGCGCGATGCTCACCAGGGGGTTCGAGGGCGCGACGACGATCAGGTCGGCCCCGGCGATGGCGGCTAGCGCCTCGGGCGTGGGGCGCGCCATGTCCATGCCGGAAAAAGCGATCTCGCGGATCTCCGGTGCGCAGCGCTCGCGCACGAAATATTCCTGAAAGCTCAGCCAGCGCCCGTCGGTGGTGCGCAGCCGGGTCTGCACCACGTCGTCGGTGGGCAGCAGGATATCCGGTGTCACGCCAAAGGCGCGGGCCACGTCGCGGGCGATGTCCGAGGGCCGGTCGCCCTTCGCGCGCCGCATCGTGCGGTAGATGTGCAGGCCGAAATCTCGGTCGCCGAGCGACATCCACGTCTCGGCGCCCAGGAGATTCAGCGTCTCCAGCGCCCGGTGCCCCTCATCGGCGACGCCCCAGCCCTGCGCGCGGTCGATCCGCCCGGCGAGGCTGTAGGTCAGCGTGTCGATGTCGGGCGAGACCCAGAGCCCGTGGAAGCTCTCGTCATCGGCGACGTTGCCGATCACCGACAGCGCCACGTCCTCCTGGGCGGCAAGCCCCTCGGCCATCTTGGCGCCGCCGACGCCACCGGCGAGCAGGCAGACCTTGCGCGGGCTCATCGCGCGGCCTCGACCGAGGCAGCGGGGCGCTCGGGGAACATCTCGAGGAAGGCCAGCGGGTCGCGGCCCTTGCGGTCTACGAGCGGCGCCAGCTCCTCGGGGTCGTGGTTCTCGAACACCTCGCGCGTCTCGTAGACGGTGTTGCGGCGTACCGGCACGCGGCCCGCCGCGCGGATCATCCGCACCAGCTCGCGGGCAGTGATCTCCTGCCCGTGGTCGGAGCCTGCGGCGCGCGAGATGCTTTCGTTCATCAGCGTGCCGCCGAGATCGTTGACGCCGCGCGACAGCATCTGCTGCGCCCGCGCCGCACCGAGCTTGGTCCAGCTCACCTGGATGTTGTCGATCCAGCCATGCAGCATGATCCGCGCCACCGCGTGCATCAGGTCGACTTCACGCGCCGTCGGACCGGGGCGCACCTTGTCGGGGTTCTGGGCGTAGAGCGGCGAATCGGTGTGCACGAAGGAGAGCGGCACCAGCTCGGTGAAGCCGCCGGTATCCTTCTGGATGTCGCGCAGAAGCGCGATATGCGCGGCCCAGTGCTCGGGCGCGTCGACATGGCCGTACATGATCGTCGCGGTGGTCGGGATGCCGACCTCGTGCGCGGTGCGGATGATCTCGACCCAGCGCTCGGCCGAGAGCTTGTTGGTGGTGAGCTGCATCCGCACCTCGGTGTCGAGGATCTCGGCCGCGGTGCCGGGCATCGAATCGAGCCCCGCTTCCTTCAGGTCGGTGAGGAAGTCGCGGTAGGACATCTTGGTCTTGGACGCGCCGTACCAGATCTCGAAGGGCGAGAAGGCGTGGATGTGCATCCCCGGCAGCGCCGTCTTGATGGCGCGGATGATCTCCCGGTAGTAGGTGCCTTCCATCTTCGGGTGCAGCCCGCCCTGGATGCAGACCTCGGTCGCGCCCCGATCCCAGGCCTGCTGCGCGCGCTCCACGATCTGCGCGGGCTCGAGCCACTCGGCGGATTTGTCCTCGACCCGCTTGGCAAAGCCGCAGAACTTGCAGCCCATGTAGCAGATGTTGGTGAAGTTGATGTTGCGGTTCACCACGAAGCTGACCCGGTCGCCATTGGCGCGACGGCGCAGCGTGTCGGCGGTGCGGTAGACGGCGTCGATATCCGCCCCCTTGGCGCGGAACAGCGCCACACCTTCCTCGGTGCTTACCTCGCCACCCGAAAGCGCCTTTTCGAGGATCGCGCGGATCGGGTCGGATGCGCCGCCCACGGCGGCGGGATTGCAGGCGAACTGCCGGGTCGTCGACTGGTAGGTCATGCTGTCTCTCCGATATGCCGCTGCTCGCGCGCCAGCCCTTCGCCCCCGGCCATGCCGAGCGCGCGGTTCCGAACGGAGGCGTTGATGAACCCCGAATCCTCGGTGAGGTATCTCGGGTAGACGGTGAGCCTTTCGCGCAGCTCGAACCCGGCTTCGTCGCAGGACCGCGCGAGGCTGCGGATCTCGGGCCAGTCGTGCTGCGGGTTGATGAAATCGATGGTGACAGGCGAGATACCGCCCCAGTCGTTGATGCCCGCGTCGAGATAGGCGATGTGCCGCGCGCTCAGGTTCGGCGGCGCCTGCAAGCTGATCTCGGGCGCGAGGATGATCCGCGCCGCGGCGATGGTGCGCAGCATGTCCTCGAGCCCGGGCTCGGGGTGATCGGCCATCTCGATGTCGGGCTTGCGCTGGAAGTTCTGGATGATGACCTCCTGCACGTGACCGTGGCGGGCATGGGCGGCGTTGATCGCCTCCAGCGCCTCGATCCGCTCCTCCCATGTTTCGCCGATGCCGATCAGCAGCCCGGTGGTGAAAGGCACGCGCTTTTCACCGGCGCGCTCCAGCGTGCGCAGCCGCTGCACCGGCGTCTTGTCGGGGCAGGCGAAATGCGGCTGGCCCTTGCGGGTCAGGCGCCGGCTGACGGTTTCGAGCATCATGCCCATGGAGGCCGAGACCGGCTTGAGCACGTCGATCTCGTCGTCGGTCAGCGTGCCGGCATTGACATGCGGCAGCAGGCTGGTCTCGCGCAGCACCAGCGCGCACATGTCGCGAAGGTAGTCGGTCAGCTTCGAATAACCCAGCCGTTCCAGCCCCTTGCGCGCCGCCTCGTAGCGCAGCTCGGGCTTCTCGCCGAGGCTGAACAGCAACTCCTTGCAGCCCTCGCGCTCGCCGCGCAGCGCTTCGGCCAGCACCTGTTCGGGCGTCATGATCCGCGCCTCGGGCGAGGAGGGGTGCTTGACGAAGGTGCAGTAGCCGCAGGTGTCGCGGCACATGTTGGTCAGCGGCACGAAGGCCTTGCGCGAATAGGTGATCCTGCGGCCCCAGGTCGCGTCGCGGATCTGGCGGGCGCTGGCCATCAGGGCATCGAGATCCCCGGTTTCGGCAAGCGGCGCGCCGGTGCTGGGCAAGTGGCTGGTCATGATCTCCTCCTGCCCTCAAGGCTGAGCGATCTCGACGCGACTTGTCAAAACTATTTTTAGTATCAGGTCAAAAAACAGCCTATGATCAATTTATATAGTTTTATATCAACACACTGACATATGATACCATTTCTTCACGATCAAAATAATTGACTACTAGATAAAACTACGCGGATAGTCGGGGAAAGCTTCGCTCGGCGCTTGGGAGGGCGCCGTGGGGCAATGGGAGGACAGTATCGTGAGGATTGGAGCGCCACGCGAAGTGGCCGCCGGCGAGGCGCGGGTATCGATGACGCCTGCGTCGGCGCGGGACTTGGCGAAGCTGGGGCATGCGTGCCTGATCGAGGCGGGGGCGGGTCTGGCGGCGGGGTTCACCGACGCGGCCTACGAGGCGGCGGGGGTGCGGGTGGTGCCGGACGCCGCGACGCTCTGGGCCGAGGCGGAGATCGTCACCAAGGTGCGGCCGCCGCTGGACGAGGAGCTCGGGCGGCTGCGCGCGGGCCAGACGCTGATCTCGTTCTTCTACCCGGGCCAGAACGCCGAAGCGCTGGGCCGCGCCAGGGACGCCGGCGCCACGGTGATCGCGATGGACATGGTGCCGCGGATCTCCCGGGCGCAGAAGATGGACGCGCTCAGTTCGATGGCCAACATCGCGGGCTACCGCGCGGTGATCGAGGCGGGCAGCCATTTCGGTCGCTTCTTCACCGGCCAGGTGACGGCGGCCGGCAAGGTGCCGCCGGCGCGGGTGCTGGTGATCGGCGCCGGTGTCGCCGGCCTCGCCGCGATCGGCACCGCGACCTCGCTCGGCGCGGTGACGCTGGCCTTCGACGTGCGCCCCGAGGTGGCCGAGCAGATCGAGAGCATGGGCGCCGAGTTCGTCTATCTCGATTTCGAGGACGCCCAGGACAGTTCGGCGACGGGGGGCTACGCCGCCCCCTCCAGCCCGGAGTTCCGCGAGAAGCAGCTCGCCAAGTTCCGCGAGCTGGCGCCCGAGATCGACATCGTCATCTCCACCGCGCTGATCCCGGGCCGCGACGCGCCGGTGCTGTGGACCGCCGACATGGTCGAGGCGATGAAGCCCGGCTCGGTGATCGTCGATCTCGCCGCCGAGCGCGGCGGCAATTGCGAGCTGACCGTGCCGGAGGAGAAGTTCGTCACCGAGAACGGCGTGACGATCATCGGCTACACCGACTTCCCCTCGCGCATGGCGCAGCAGGCCTCGACGCTCTACGCCACCAATATCCGCCACATGATGGCCGACCTGACGCCGAACAAGGACGGCGTCGTCGAGCACGACATGGAGGACGACGTGATCCGCGGCGCCACCGCGACGCATCGCGGCGAGATCACCTACCCGCCACCGAAGCCGAAGACGGCGGCCATCGCCGCGGCGCCGAAGAAGGAGAAGCCGCGCGAGCTGACGGTCGAGGAAAGGCGCGGCCAGGAGATCGCGGCCTTCCGCAAGCAGACCAAGGACCAGATCGGCCTCCTGGCCGCGGGGGCGCTGGTGATGCTGCTCATCGGCGCGGTCGCGCCCGAGAGCTTCATGAGCCACTTCATCGTCTTCGCGCTGGCCTGCTTCGTCGGCTTCCAGGTGATCTGGGGCGTCAGCCACTCGCTGCACACGCCCCTGATGGCGGTGACCAACGCGATCTCGGGCATCGTGATCCTCGGCGCGCTGCTGCAGATCGGCTCGGGCAACTGGCTGGTGGTGTTTCTCTCGTTCATCTCGGTGCTGATCGCCTCGATCAACATCGTCGGCGGTTTCCTGGTCACGCGCCGGATGCTCGCCATGTTCCGCAAGTCGTAAGGGGGCCGGATCATGAGCATCGGCATCGTCTCGGCCGCCTATATCGTCGCGGCCATCCTGTTCATCCTGTCGCTCGGGGGGCTGTCGAACCAGGAGAGCGCCAAGCGCGCGGTCTGGTACGGCATCGCGGGCATGGCGGTGGCGGTCTTCGTCACCGTGTTCGGCCCCGGCGTGCACAACCTCGTTCTCATCCTGATCGCGATCGCGGCGGGCGGCTTCGCCGGCTGGATCGTCGCCGGCCGGGTGCAGATGACCGAGATGCCGCAGCTGGTCGCGGCGCTGCACAGCTTCGTCGGTCTGGCGGCGGTGTTCATCGGGCTCAACGCCGACATCATGCTGTCGGACATCAACGCGCTGCTGGCGACCCACGGGCTCGACCGCGCGGCGCTGGCGCTGCTGGATCCGGACGAGCTCGCGGCGGCGGGCGGCGGCTTCTTCGGCGAGCTCACCGGCTTCGGCAAGAAGCTGGCGCTGAAGGACGCGACCGAGATCGGCATCCTGAAGACCGAGGTGTTCCTCGGCATCTTCATCGGCGCGGTGACCTTCACCGGCTCGGTGGTGGCCTTCGGCAAGCTCGCGGGCAAGGTCGACGGCAAGCCGAAGAAGCTGCCCGGCGGCCACATGCTCAACGCCGCCGCCCTGGCGCTGTGCCTGGCGCTGGGGCTCTTGTACCTGACCGGCGCCGGCATCTGGACCATGGTGCTGGTGACCCTCATCGCCGGCTTCATCGGCTGGCACCTGATCATGGGCATCGGCGGCGCCGACATGCCGGTGGTGGTGTCGATGCTGAACTCCTATTCGGGCTGGGCCGCGGCGGCGATCGGCTTCACGCTGGGCAACGACCTGCTGATCGTCACCGGCGCGCTGGTGGGCTCCTCGGGCGCGATCCTGAGCTACATCATGTGCAAGGCGATGAACCGCAAGTTCGTCTCGGTCATCCTCGGCGGCTTCGGCGGCAGCGCGGGCCCGGCGATGGAGGTCGAGGGCGAGCAGATCGCGATCGACGCCGAGGGCGTGGCGCAGGCGCTGGAGGAGGCCGACAGCGTGGTGATCGTGCCGGGCTACGGCATGGCAGTGGCGCAGGCGCAGCAGTCGGTCTCCGAGCTGACCCGCCGGCTCCGGGCGCAGGGCAAGACCGTGCGCTTCGCGATCCACCCGGTGGCGGGGCGGCTGCCCGGGCACATGAACGTGCTGCTGGCCGAGGCCCGCGTGCCCTACGACATCGTCATGGAGATGGACGAGATCAACGACGACTTCCCCGAGACGGACGTCGCCATCGTCATCGGCTCGAACGACATCGTGAACCCCGCCGCCCAGGACGACCCGAACTCGCCGATCGCCGGCATGCCGGTGCTCGAGGTCTGGAAGGCGAAACAGGTCTTCGTCTCCAAGCGCGGCCAGGGCACCGGCTATTCCGGCATCGAGAACCCGCTCTTCTTCAAGGACAACACACGCATGTTCTACGGCGACGCCAAGAAATCGCTCGATGAACTGCTGGCCCGCTCGGCCGCCTGAGGCCACCCGTTCAAGGAATGACGAGATGAACGCAGAGACCAAGATCCGCAACGACCTCGGCGCCTACTGGATGCCCTTCACCGCCAACCGGCAGTTCAAGGACAACCCGCGCATGATCGCCAGCGCCGAGGGGATGTACTACACCACCACAGACGGCAGGAAGGTCATGGACGGCACCGCCGGTCTGTGGTGCGTCAACGCGGGCCATCGCGCGCCGCGCATCACCGAAGCCGTGCAGCGGCAGGTCGAGGAACTCGACTACGCGCCCGCCTTCCAGATGGGCCACCCCAAGGCCTTCGAACTGGCTTCGCGCCTCGCCGAGCTGGCGCCGGGCAATCTCAACCACGTCTTCTTCACCAATTCCGGCTCTGAATCGGTGGAGACCGCGCTGAAGATCGCGCTGGCCTATCACAAGGCCAAGGGCGAGCCGGGGCGCACCCGGCTGATCGGCCGCGAGAAGGGCTATCACGGCGTCAATTTCGGCGGCATTTCCGTCGGCGGGCTGGTCAACAATCGCCGCGCCTTCGGCACGCTGCTGGGCGGCGTCGACCACCTGCCGCATACCCATGACATCGCCCGCAACGGCTTTACCCGCGGCCAGCCCGAGCACGGCGCCGAGCTCGCCGACGAGCTGGAGCGCATGGTCGCGCTGCATGGCGCCGAGACCATCGCCGCGGTGATCGTCGAGCCGATGGCGGGCTCGGCGGGGGTGATACTGCCGCCCAAGGGCTATTTGCAGCGGCTGCGCGAGATCACCCGCAAGCACGGCATCCTCTTGATCTTCGACGAGGTGATTACCGCCTATGGCCGCTTGGGCCGGGCCTTCGGTGCCGATTATTACGGCGTCGAGCCGGACCTGATCACCACCGCCAAGGGGCTGACCAACGGCGTCATCCCGATGGGCGCGGTGCTGGCCAGCGAGGAGATCCACGACGCCTTCATGACCGGCCCCGATCACATGATCGAGCTGTTCCACGGCTATACCTACTCGGGCAACCCGGTGGCCTGCGCCGCGGCGCTCGCGGCGCTCGACACCTACCGCGAGGAGGAGCTGTTCGAGCGCGCCGCGAGCTTGGAGGAGTACTGGGCCGAGGCGCTGTTCAGCCTGAGGGACAAGCCCGGCGTGATCGACATCCGCGCCGTCGGCCTCGTCGGCGCGGTCGAGCTGGAGCCCTTTGCAGACGCGCCCACCAAGCGGGCCTTCGACACCTATCTGCGCGCCTGGGACAAGGGCGTGCACCTGCGCACCACCGGCGACACCATCGCCATGTCGCCGCCGCTGATCATCGAGAAATCCGAGATCGACCAGCTGGTCGGCACGCTCGGCGAGGCGCTCGACGCCTGAGGAGGGCGGGCGGCGCTGCGGCCGGGGAGGGCCGCAGCGCCGCCTGCCAGCAATGGGAGGACCTATGAAAGACATCCAGACCAACACCCGGATCGACGGGGCCCGGCTGTGGGACTCGCTGATGGAGATGGCGAAGATCGGCCCCGGCCTGCGCGGCGGCAACAACCGCCAGACCCTGACCGATGCCGACCGCGAGGGGCGCGACCTGTTCAAGCGCTGGTGCGAAGAGGCCGGCATGAGCGTCGGCGTCGACAGCATGGGCAACATGTTCGCCCGGCTCGAAGGCGCAGAGCCCGATCTCGACCCGGTGATGATGGGCAGCCATCTCGACACCCAGCCCACGGGTGGCAAGTATGACGGCGTGCTGGGCGTGCTCGCAGGCCTCGAGGTCGTGCGCTCGATCCGCGACCAGGGGATCACCCCGCGTCGCCCGATCGTTGTGGTCAACTGGACCAACGAGGAGGGCACCCGCTTCGCCCCCGCCATGCTGTCGAGCGGCGTCTTCGCCGGCGTGCACACGCAGGACTGGGCCTATGCGCGCGAGGATGCGGAAGGAAAGCGCTTCGGCGACGAGCTGGCCCGCATCGGCTATGTCGGCGACGAGCCGGTGGGCCGCCGCCGGATGCACGCGATGTTCGAGCTGCATATCGAGCAGGGCCCTATCCTCGAGGCCGAGGGCAAGGATATCGGCGTCGTCACGCACGGGCAGGGGCTGAGCTGGACTCAGGTGACCGTGACCGGCAAGGAGAGCCACACCGGATCGACCCCGATGCCGATGCGCCGCAACGCCGGTCTCGGCATGGCGCGCATCCTCGACAAGGTCGACGAGATCGCGTGGTCCCACAAGCCGCACGCGGTGGGCGCGGCCGGTCACATCGAGGTTTTCCCGAACTCGCGCAACGTAATCCCCGGCAAGGCCGTCTTCACCGTCGATTTCCGCTCGCCCGAATTGTCGGTGATCGAGGACATGGAGGCCCGGCTGCGCAGCGAAGGCGCGAGGATCGCGGACGAAATGGAGCTGGAGATCGCCTTCGAGAAGGTCGGCGGCTTCGATCCGGTGCCCTTCGACGAGGGATGCGTCGATGCGGTGCGCCGCGCCGCCGAGAAGCTGGGCTATTCGCATCGCGAGATCATCTCGGGCGCGGGCCACGACGCCTGCTGGATCGCCCGCGTGGCGCCCACCGCGATGATCATGTGCCCCTGCGTCGATGGTCTGAGCCACAACGAGGACGAGGAAATCAGCCGCGAATGGGCCGCCGCCGGCTGCGACGTGCTGCTGCACGCCGTTCTGGAAACTGCCGAAATCGTGGAGTGAGGAGATGAGCATGAGAACCGTGATCAAGGGCGGCACCATCGTTGCCGCCGACCGCAGCTACGCCGCCGACATCGCCATCGAGGGCGAGACCATCGTGCAGATCGGCGCTGACCTGTCTGGCGACAAGGTGCTCGACGCCACCGGCTGCTACGTGATGCCGGGTGGGATCGACCCGCATGTGCATCTGAAGATGCCCTTCATGGGCACCCATTCGGCCGATGACTTCGAGAGCGGCACCCGCGCGGGCCTTGCGGGTGGCACCACCATGGTGGTCGATTTCTGCCTGCCCAGCCCCGGCCAGTCGCTCCTCGAAGCGCTCGAGGGCTGGCACGCCAAATCGCAGCGCGCCTGCGGCGACTACTCCTTCCACATGGCGGTGACCTGGTGGGGTGAGCAGGTGTTCGAGGAAATGCAGCAGGTCGTCGATCTGGGCATCAACTCCTTCAAACACTTCATGGCCTACAAGGGCGCGCTGATGGTGGATGATGACGAGCTGTTCGACAGCTTCCGCCGCTGCGCCGCGATCGGCGCGCTGCCGATGGTGCATGCCGAGAACGGCGACGTGGTCGCGACCATGCAGCAGAAGCTGCTGGCCGATGGCATCCGCGGTCCCGAGGGTCACGCCATGTCGCGTCCGCCAGAGGTCGAGGGCGAGGCCACCAACCGCGCGATCATGATTGCCGACATGGCGGGCGTACCGCTCTACGTCGTCCACACCTCCTGCGAGCAGGCGCACGAGGCGATCCGCCGCGCCCGTCAGAAGGGCATGCGGGTCTATGGCGAGCCGCTGATCCAGCACCTCGTGCTCGACGACAGCGAGTATCGCAACCCCGACTGGGACCACGCCGCCCAGCGCGTCATGTCGCCGCCCTTCCGCGACAAGTCGAACCAGGACAGCCTCTGGGCAGGCCTGCAGGCGGGCTCGCTGCAGGTGGTGGCGACCGATCACTGCGCCTTCACCATCGACCAGAAGCGCACCGGTATCGACGATTTCACCAAGATCCCGAACGGCACCGGCGGGCTGGAGGACCGGATGCCGGTGCTCTGGACCGAAGGGGTGAACACCGGACGTCTGACCAAGAACGAGTTCGTCGCCGTCACCTCGACCAACATCGCCAAGATCCTCAATATCTACCCGCAGAAGGGCGCGATCCTCGAAGGCTCGGACGCCGACATCGTGGTGTGGGACCCTAAGAAGTCGAAGGTAATCTCGCCCGAGACCCAGCAGTCGGTGGTCGAGTACAACGTCTTCGCGGGCCGCGAGGTCACCGGCCTGCCGCGCCACGTGCTGAGCCGCGGCACGTTCGCGGTCGATGACGGGAAGGTCTGCGCCACGCCCGGCCATGGCCGCTTCGTCAAGCGCCCCGCCTTCCCGGAGGTGAACAAGGCGCTGTCGAAGTGGAAGGAGGTGACGGCGCCGCGCAAGGTCGAGCGCAAGCCCGAAAACATGCCGGCCTGCGTCTGAGATGAAATGCCCCCGGGACTTTCGGGGGCATTTTCTTTAGCGCCCGGGGAAGAGAATAAGAGGGCGCCCAAGACCAATAACAGGGAGAGGACAAGACATGACGGACATGACTGCGGGAATCCCCGCGGCGGAAGGCGGGGCGCGCGCGCCCCTCGACGCCGCCGGGATGGATCCGAGGCTCTACAACGAGGACCAGCTGCCGACGACGGCGGCCGAGCGCACATGGGACTGGCTCGCCATTGCCGCGCTTTGGGTCGGCATGGTGGTCTGCATCCCGACCTACCTGCTGGCCTCCTACCTGATCAATTCCGGCATGAGCTGGGACCAGGCGGTGCTGACCATCCTCGCGGCCAATGCGATCGTGCTGATCCCGATGGTGCTTCTGGGCCATGCCGGCACGAAATACGGTATCCCGTTCCCGGTGCTCCTGCGCTCCTCCTTCGGCCCCTCGGGTGCCAAGATCCCGGCCGTGGCGCGCGGCATCGTCGCCTGCGGCTGGTTTGGCATCCAGACCTGGGTCGGCGGCTCGGCGATCTTCGTGATCCTAAACACGCTGACGGGTGGCGCGCTGGCGGGTGAGGCGATGCCGATCCTCGGGATCAGCCTCGCCGAGTTCGTCTGCTTCCTCGCCTTCTGGGCGCTGCATCTCTACTTCATCACCCATGGCACGGAATCGATCCGCTGGCTCGAGACCTATGCCGCGCCGTTCCTGCTGCTGATGGGCTTCGCGCTGCTGGGCTGGGCCTGGTTCGCCGCCGGCGGCTTCGGCCCGATGCTCTCGACCCCGAGCGAATTCGATCCCGGCCAGCCGCAGGAAGGGCAGTTCTGGGTGGTGTTCTGGCCGAGCCTGACCGGCATGATCGGTTTCTGGGCGACGCTGGCGCTCAACATCCCGGACTTCACCCGCCACGCCAAGAGCCAGAAGGACCAGTTCCTCGGCCAGCTCGTCGGTCTGCCGATCCCGATGGCGCTGTTCGCCTTCATCGCCTCGGCGGTGACCTCGGCGACGATCGTGATCTATGGCGAGGCGATCTGGGATCCGATCCAGCTCGCGGAGCGGATGGGCGGCTTCTCGATCATCGTCGCGCTCTTCGCGCTGATCGTGGCGACGCTGACCACCAACCTCGCGGCCAACGTGGTGGCCCCGGCGCACGGCTTCTCGAACCTCGCGCCGAGCAAGATCAACCTCAAGCGCGGCGGCTACATCACGGCGGGCATCGGCATCGCCATGTTCCCCTGGGTGCTGGTGAACCACATCGTCGGCTGGCTGATCGCCTATTCGGCGCTGCTGGGCCCGATCGCGGGCGTGATGCTGGCGGATTACTACCTGCTGCGGAAGACCAAGCTCGAGGTGAAGGACCTGTTCCGGATGGACGGCATCTATTCGGGCCGCAACGGCACCAACTGGGCCGGGGTCGGCGCGCTGGTGATCGGCATCCTGCCGAACCTGCCGGGCTTCCTCGCCGGCGTCGGCATCACCGCTGGCACCTCGGATTTCTTCGCCACGATCTACACCTATGCCTGGTTCGTCGGGCTGTTCGTGGCTGGCGCGGCCTATCTCGTGCTGTCGAAGATCCTCAACAAGTGACGCCATGCGCGTGACGGGCCGGGGCGGCAGGTGTCGCCCCGGCCTTTTCATGTCCGCAGACAGGAGAAGACGACATGCCCAAGGCCTACTGGATCGCCCACGTGACGGTCACCGACCCCGAGCCCTACAAGCTCTACGCCGAAGGGGCGACGCAGGCGTTCCGCGAGCACGGCGCGCGGGTGCTGGCGCGCGGCGGCCGGATCGAGGCGCTGGAGGGCGAGAGCCATCCCCGCAACGTGGTGATCGAGTTCGACTCGATGGAGGCCGCGCTCGCCTGCTACAATTCCGACGCTTATCAGGCCGCGAAGCGCCACCGCGAGGGGGCGGGCATCGCCAACATCATGATCCTGGAGGGCGCGCCGGACTGACCGGCGCCGGGGGCGGTCACTCCAGACGGTAGGGCAGGTCCTGCCGCAGATCCGCGTCCACCTTCAGCCGTCCTTCGAGCGGCGGCACCGCGCGCTGGTGGCAGTTGGTGCGCTCGCAGATCCGGCAGGAGATGCCCACCGGCTCGAAGGCCTGGGCGGAATCAAGGTCCATGTGGTCGGCATAGACCAGCTCGCGCGCATGTTTCACCTCGCAGCCCAGCCCGATCGCAAAGCGCCGCACCGGCGCGCCCCATGCCCCGCCGCCGCCGCTGATGTCGCGCGCCAGCGAAAGATACCGCACCCCGTCCGGCGTCTCGGCCAGCTGGCGCAGCCAGCGCGTCGGCGTCTCGAAGGCCTGATGCACGTTCCATAGAGGGCAGGCGCCGCCATAGCGGGCGAATTGCAGCTGGGTGGCGGAGTGGCGTTTGGTCACGGTGCCCGCCTGATCGACCCGCACGAACCAGAAAGGCACGCCGCGCGCGCCGGGGCGCTGCAGGGTGGAAAGCCGGTGCGCCACCTGCTCGAGGCTGGCGCCGAACCGCTCGGCCAGAAGTTCGAGATCGTGGCGTGTCTCCTGCGCCGCGACGAGGAAGGCGCCATAGGGCATCAGCGCCGCTCCCGCGAAATAGTTGGCCAATCCGATCCGGGCAATGTCGCGCGCGGTGCCGATCTCGAAGCGGCCGAGGTCGAGCGTGGCTTCGATCAGCTCCCGGTGCTCGATCAGGGCGAGCTGCACCAGAAGCTGGAATCGCCGGGTCGCGCGGGGCGCCCGGGACGACAGGGTGAGGCTGCGGTTCTCTGCATCGAAGCGCCGCAGTGGCGCCTCGGCCACCTCGCGCAGGGTGATGCCGCGCGCATCGAGCGCCTCGATCGCCGCCTGTGGCGCGTCCTGCCCCTCGGCGGCGGCACGGCGGGCGAACTGCTCGGCGACGCGGTCGATGGCGTCGATGTAGTTGTCGCAATAATGGAAGAAGTCGCGCACCTCCTCCCAAGGCGAGACGGCGGCACCGGCGCGTCCCAGCGCTTCGTCAAATGAGGCGAGGCGATCCTGGGTCCGGCGATAGGCGGCGTGCAGGTCGAGCAGGGCGCGTGCCACCGAAGGGGCGTTGGCGGCGACCATGCGCAGGTCCGAAAGCGCCGGCTGCACGCCGCTCAGCACCGGGTCGGCCAAGGCCTCGCGCATGTCCGAAGCAAGGCGGATCTCCTCACCGGAGGTCAGCTCGGTCACGTCGAAGCCGAATTCGCGCGCCAGCGCCAGCACCACGCCCGCCGAGACGGGGCGGTTGTTGTTCTCCATCTGGTTCAGATAGGGAAGCGATACCCCCAGCCTTTCAGCAAAGCGCTTCTGGGTCAGCCCGATCCGTCCGCGCAGTTCACGCAGCTGGGTCCCGGCATAATGCTTCTGAACCGCCATCCCGCCTCCACTTTGCCAATTTGCATAGACAACGCTCTGCATAATGCCGAGTTTGCAAATTCGCGCAATCGTACTGGGAAGCTGGGGCCTTCTTTCCCTAGGATGGCGCCCGAAGGAGGACGCCGATGCAAGAGATTTTGCGCGAGCTCGAAGAGCGCCGCGCCTCGGCCCGGCAGGGTGGGGGCGAAAAGCGGATCGCGGCGCAGCACGCGAAGGGCAAGCTGACCGCGCGCGAGCGGATCGAGCTGCTACTCGACGAGGGCAGCTTCGAGGAATACGACATGTTCGTGGCCCATCGCTGCACCGATTTCGGCATGCAGGAGAGCCGACCCGCGGGCGACGGCGTCGTCACCGGCTGGGGTACGGTGAACGGCCGGATGATCTATGTCTTCAGCCAGGACTTCACCGTCTTCGGCGGATCGCTCTCCGAGACCCACGCCCAGAAGATCTGCAAGATCATGGACATGGCGATGCGCAATGGCGCGCCTGTCGTCGGCATCAACGATTCCGGCGGCGCCCGCATCCAGGAGGGCGTGGCGAGCTTGGGCGGCTATGCCGAGGTGTTCCAGCGCAACGTGCTGGCCTCGGGCGTGGTGCCGCAGATCTCGCTGATCATGGGGCCCTGCGCGGGCGGCGCGGTCTATTCGCCTGCCATGACCGACTTCATCTACATGGTGAAGGACTCGTCCTACATGTTCGTCACCGGCCCTGACGTGGTGAAGACCGTGACCGGCGAGGTGGTCACCGCCGAGGAGCTGGGCGGCGCGCTCACCCATGCGCGCAAGTCGAGCGTCGCCGACGCGGCCTTCGAGAACGATGTCGAGGCGCTTCTGGAAGCGCGGCGGCTGATCGATTTCCTGCCGCTCAACAACCGCGAAAAGGCGCCCAAGCGTCCCTTCTTCGACGATCCCGCGCGCGAGGAGCCGAGCCTCGACAGCCTGATCCCCGCCAACCCGAACCAGCCCTACGACATGCACGAGCTGGTCACCAAGATCGCGGACGAGGGCGACTTCCTCGAAATGCAGGCGGAGTTCGCCAAGAACATCCTCACCGGCTTCATCCGGCTCGAAGGCCAGACCGTCGGCGTCGTCGCGAACCAGCCTATGGTGCTGGCGGGCTGCCTCGACATCGACTCGAGCCGCAAGGCCGCGCGCTTCGTGCGGTTCTGCGACGCCTTCGAGATCCCGATCCTGACGCTCGTGGACGTGCCGGGTTTCCTGCCGGGCACGGGGCAGGAATATGGCGGGGTGATCAAGCACGGCGCGAAGCTCCTCTTCGCCTATGGCGAGGCGACGGTACCCAAGGTCACCGTCATCACCCGCAAGGCCTATGGCGGGGCCTATGACGTCATGGCGTCCAAGCACCTGCGCGGCGACGTGAACTATGCCTGGCCCACCGCGCAGATCGCGGTGATGGGGGCCAAGGGCGCGACCGAGATCCTGTATCGCTCGGAACTGGGCGATCCCGACAAGATCGCCAAGCGCACCAAGGATTACGAAGACCGCTTCGCCAACCCCTTCGTCGCCGCCGAGCGCGGCTTCGTCGACGAAGTGATCATGCCGCGCGCCACCCGTCGCCGCACCGCCCGCGCCTTCGCCGCCCTGCGGAACAAGAGCCTCGAGAACCCGTGGAGGAAGCATGACAACATCCCGCTCTGAGGCACGCCCGCCGTTCCGCAGCCTGCTCGTCGCCAATCGCGGCGAGATCGCCTGCCGGGTGATCCGCTCCGCCCGCGCGATGGGGATCGAGACCATCGCGGTGCATTCCGAAGCCGATCGCGACGCGGTGCATGTCGCCATGGCCGACCGCGCGGTCGAGATCGGGCCCGCGCCCGCGGCGCAGTCCTATATCGACATCGACCGCGTGATGCGGGCGATCGAGGAAACCGGCGCCGAGGCGGTGCATCCGGGCTACGGCTTTCTCTCCGAGAACCCGAAATTCGCCCGTGCGCTGGCCGATCGCGGCGTGGCCTTCGTCGGACCGCCGGTCGGCGCGATCGAGGCGATGGGCGACAAGATCGCCTCCAAGAAGATCGCGGCCGAAGCCGGTGTCAGCACGGTGCCGGGCCATATGGGCCTGATCGAGGATGCCGATGAGGCGGTGCGGATCGCGCAGCAGATCGGCTATCCGGTGATGATCAAGGCCAGCGCCGGCGGCGGCGGCAAGGGCATGCGGATCGCGCATGACGATGCGCAGGCACGCGAAGGCTTCGAGGCCTCCAAGCGCGAGGCGGCCAGCTCCTTCGGCGACGACCGGATCTTCATCGAGAAGTTCGTGGTCGGTCCGCGCCATATCGAGATCCAAGTGCTGGCCGACAAGCACGGCAACTGCGTCTATCTGGGCGAGCGCGAATGCTCGATCCAGCGCCGCAACCAGAAGGTCGTCGAAGAGGCGCCTTCGCCCTTCCTCGACCTCGAAACCCGGGCCGCGATGGGCGCGCAGGCCTGCGCGCTGGCACAGGCGGTCGGCTACGAGAGCGCCGGCACTGTCGAGTTCATCGTCGATGCCGATCGCAACTTCTACTTCCTCGAGATGAACACGCGGCTGCAGGTCGAGCATCCGGTGACCGAGCTGATCACCGGCATAGATCTCGTCGAGCAGATGATCCGCGTGGCCGCGGGCGAGCCGCTGCCCTTCGTGCAGGACGACATCAAACTCAATGGCTGGGCGATCGAGAGCCGGCTCTATGCCGAGGATCCGTATCGCGGCTTCCTGCCCTCGATCGGGCGGCTCACGCGCTACCGCCCGCCGCAGGAATTCGCGTCCCAAGCGGAGGTCGTGCGCAACGACTCCGGCGTCGCCGAGGGCGGCGAGATCTCGATGCATTACGACCCGATGATCGCCAAGCTCTGCACATGGGCGCCGGACCGCGAGCGTGCCGTGGATGCCATGGAGCGCGCGCTCGACGGCTTCGAGCTGGAGGGCATCGGTCACAACCTGCCGTTCCTCTCTGCGGTGATGGCGCATCCGAAGTTCCGCTCGGGCGATATCCATACCGGCTTCATCGCCGAGGAATGGCCCGAGGGCTTCTCGGGCGTCGACCTGCCGCGCGACACGCTGCGCCGGATCGCCGCCGCCTGCGCCACGCTGCAGCGCATCGAGGAGATCCGCCGGGCCCGGATCTCGGGCCGGATCGACCACCACGAGCGCCGCGTCGGCGAGGCCTTCGTGGTGCAGGTCGCCGCCGAGAGCCACGCGGTGACGCTGAAGGCCGGGGAGGGCGCCACCGACGTGCGTTTCGAGGACGGCACGGTGCTGCGGGTCGCGGGCGACTGGACCCCGGGCGCGCGGCTGGCCCGGCTCACGGTCGAGGGAACGGATACGGTGCTGAAGGTCGAGCCGCGCATCGCGGGGTTCCGGGTGCGCCATCGCGGCGCCGATCTCGACGTGAAGGTCTGGACCGCGCGGCAGGCCGAGCTGGCGGCGCTGATGCCGGAAAAGCAGGCGGCCGATACCTCGAAGCTGCTACTATGCCCGATGCCGGGCGTGGTGGTGCATGTCGCGGTCGAGGAGGGGCAGGAGGTCGAGGAGGGCCAGCCGCTCTGCACCGTCGAGGCGATGAAGATGGAGAACGTGCTGCGCGCCGAGCGCAAGCTCAAGGTCGCGAAGCTGCACGCGGCGGCCGGAGACAGCCTCTCGGTCGATCAGACCATCATGGAATTCGAATGAGCCTGGGAGGGCCATGACATGACCGAGAACAGCGACTCCCGCGGATCATGGGCCGCGCGCGCCCGCAAGGAGCTGAAGGGCCGCGATCCCGAAAGCCTGACGCGCGACACGCTGGAGGGGATCGCGGTCAAGCCGGTCTATGACGCGGGCGACCTCGAAGGGCTGTCGCATCTGGATGCAATGCCCGGCGAGGCGCCCTATGCGCGCGGCGTCCGCTCGACCATGTATGCCGGTCGGCCCTGGACGATCCGGCAATATGCGGGCTTCTCCACCGCCGAGGAATCGAACGCCTTCTACCGGCGGGCGCTGGAGGGCGGGCAGCAGGGCGTCTCGGTCGCCTTCGATCTCGCCACCCATCGCGGCTATGACAGCGACCACCCCCGGGTCGAGGGCGATGTCGGCAAGGCGGGCGTGGCGATCGACAGCGTCGAGGACATGAAGATCCTGTTCGACGGCATCCCGCTCGACAAGGTGTCGGTCTCGATGACGATGAACGGCGCGGTGATCCCGATCCTTGCCAGCTTCATCGTCGCGGGCGAGGAGCAGGGCGTGCCGGTCGAGAAGCTCTCGGGCACGATCCAGAACGACATCCTCAAGGAGTTCATGGTCCGCAACACCTATGTCTATCCGCCGGAACCCTCGATGCGGATCGTAGCGGACATCATCGGCTACACCGCGGATCACATGCCGAAATTCAACTCGGTCTCGATCTCGGGCTACCACATGCAGGAGGCTGGCGCCGATCTCGTGCAGGAGCTGGCCTTCACCCTGGCCGACGGGCGCGAATACGTGCGCGCGGCGATCGCACGCGGCATGGATGTGGACCGCTTCGCCGGACGGCTCTCGTTCTTCTTCGCGATCGGCATGAACTTCTTCATGGAGGCCGCGAAGCTGCGCGCAGCCAGGCTGTTGTGGCATCGGATCATGGAAGAGTTCGAGCCGAAGGACCCCAAGAGCCTGATGCTGCGCACCCATTGCCAGACCTCGGGCGTGTCGCTCCAGGCGCAGGATCCCTACAACAACGTCGTGCGCACCGCCTACGAGGCGCTGTCGGCGGTGCTCGGCGGGACCCAGTCGTTGCACACCAACGCGCTCGACGAGGCGATAGCCCTTCCCACCGATTTCTCGGCCCGCATCGCCCGCAACACCCAGCTGATCCTGCAGGAAGAGACCGGCATCACCGACGTCGTCGATCCGCTGGCGGGGTCGTATTACGTCGAGCGGCTGACCCACGAACTGGCCGAGAAGGCCTGGGCGCTGATCGAGGAGGTCGAGGGCCTGGGCGGCATGACCAAGGCGGTGGCGAGCGGAATGCCCAAGCTTCGGATCGAGGAGACGGCGGCAAGGCGGCAGGCGCTGATCGATCGGGGCGAACAGGTGATCGTCGGCGTCAACAAGTACCGCAAGGAGCGCGAGGATCCGATCGACATCCTCGACATCGACAACGTCAAGGTCCGCGACGGGCAGGTGGCGCGGCTGGAGACGATCCGGGCGACCCGCGACCAGGCGGCCTGCGACGCGGCGCTGACGGCGCTGGAGGAGGTCGCGCGGGGGGATGGCAACCTTCTGGAAGCGGCGGTCGAGGCGGCCCGGGCGCGCGCCACGGTGGGGGAGATCAGCATGGCGATGGAAAAGGTCTTCGGCCGGCATCGGGCCGAGGTGAAGACGTTGGCGGGCGTCTATGGCAAGGCCTGGGAGGGCGACGAGGGTTTCGAGCGGATCCAGAAGGAGATCGCCGATTTCGCCGCGGCCGAGGGTCGCCGCCCGCGCATGCTGGTGGTGAAGATGGGTCAGGACGGGCACGACCGCGGCGCCAAGGTGATCGCCACCGCCTTCGCGGATCTGGGCTTCGACGTCGACATGGGGCCGCTGTTCCAGACGCCGGAAGAGGCGGCTCAGGACGCGCTCGACAACGACGTGCACGTGGTGGGCATCTCCAGCCAGGCCGCGGGGCACCGCACCCTCGCGCCAAAGCTTGTGGCCGCGCTGCGCGAGCAGGGGGCGGGCGAGATCCTCGTGGTCTGTGGCGGGGTGATCCCCGATCAGGATCACGAGATGCTGAAACAGGCCGGCGTCGCCGCGATCTTCGGTCCGGGCACCAATATTCCCAAGGCGGCCTCGGAGATCCTGTCGATGATCTCGAAGACCGGGGGGTAGCTCCGGGCCTTGCTCGGGTCTCGGCTTACGTCACCTCGCGAGCCGGGATTGCTCGCGGGGTGTCGGTTTGCTGGCAGCCGGTGTCTCGAAAAATGGACAAATCATTCGGACCGGCTGGTGCGCCCCGCGAAGAACGACGATTTTGCCGACGTGTCGGACCGGACCGACATACTCGCCGACATGCCCTGCATGGTGGCGGCCCCTATGCTGCGGTGGGCCACGGCATGATCCACCAGATCACGTCGGGAAGCTGTCCCGGCGCATCGCGTTCGGCGTGGCCCGAACCACTCACGGCTCAGACATCACATCGGACCTGCCGACGAAGCTAAGGGCGATGCCATGCTCTCCATACGTGCTGGTGATAGCGGTCTGGCCCCCCGAGCAGGTCCGACGCGCTGCTTCATCATCGGACCGAGGCAGCCCGCATCGAGGGGCGGAATTCAGTCTTATCGGCCATACACCATACCACCTGCCAGAAGGGCCGCTCCGGCAAGGTCAGGTGATGCTCTCGAAGAGAGAGTGCCCGCCATTAACGAACCGGTAAGATTCACCGCTCATTATCGATGCCGAGCACAGCACGAAGCGCCTGCAAGGCCTTTTGAAGCCGGGACGCCGCACGAAGCAACGATCTCGACGGCGTCTAGAACCTCTACGGTCCGAAGCGCGAGGTTTCCAGCTCGATGGGGCCTGCAGGCCGCGATGCTACGGCATTGCCCCCGCCCTGATATGGGCAGTGAGCCAAGGCGTCCCGAGGTTTTCGACGCCTCGTGTGCACATGACGATCTTGTGGCCTTGAGGCCATTAAGCGTCAGGGAGGAAACAGTCTTGGCGCCTCCGCCACAGAAATGCCCGACTTCCCTTCGACATGTTACGGAATTCAGCCTGAACCATCGGATCTGATGGCCGGCATTGGACAAGACGGGGAAGGCACGATGAAAAATTCGGCAATCATGGGCAAACTGGTCTGCGCTGGCTTGGCCCTTGCCATGAGCGGGGTAGTCGCGGGCGGCGCCAAGGCCGATACGGCAGCGGTGGACGCGCTCGCCGAGCGTGCTGCCGCCGCGATCGGGCGGCTGCACCCCAATGCGCAAAGGGCGCTGGTAACGGTCGCACAGGACGAGGCCTTCGCCGACTATTTCCATACTCACGATGATTCGGAGCGGCACCGCCACAAGTCGCGGATCGACGAGGTCTCGCTTGCCACGCAGGACAAGTTCCACGTCGAGGAAATGTGCCTGATCGACCCGCAGGGCGCTGAGATCTCCCGCATCGTCGGTGACGAAATCGCCCATGATCTTGCGACCGATGAGGCCGATGCGCCGTTCTTCGCGCCCGGCTTCGCGGCAGATCACCGACAGGTCTATACCTCGCCGATCTACCTGTCGCCGGACGCGGACAAATGGGTGGTCGCCTACGTGACTCCCGTTCTGGTCGACGGGGACAAGCGGTCGATCCTGCATTACGAACATGCCTTCACGGCTTACGGCGACATCCTCCAGCGGCTGGCTGCCAATGATGCGGGCGAGATCATGATCGTCGCCGATACCGGGCATGTGATCTTCGACAGCCGGCGCGAGATCCCCACCGAGCGGGTCGGTGATCTCGAGGACCGGGACGACTATTTCGATGGCTTCGACTTTGCCGGCCTCGACCTGGCGGGCTTCCGCCAGGCGATCGGCCAGGATGCCACCCGGGGTCAGGGCCGCATCACCGGCCAAGATGTGGATCGCAATGCCGCGTTCCGGGTCGTGGGTCCCTGGACCCTCATCGGCTGGCAGGATCTCTGAGCATGGCCACGGCCATCCCTGTCGCTCGCTGGGCGCGGGCGGGGTTGCGCCTCAAGGTGGCGGCGATGCTGTTCACCTGCGCTCTCGTGTCGCTGGGAATTGGCACCTTGGTTGCCACCTATTTCGGAGAGCGTGCGCTGCGGGCCGAGGTCGCGGACAAGGCCACGCGTACCCTCAATGCCGAGATGCTCGATCTGGAGCGTTGGCTGGACCGCACGATGTACGACCTGACCACGCTCGCCGAGACGAACGTGATGCAGGACGTCCTGATCGCCGACGGCATCGGCGAGATCGCCAGGTCGCTGGCGGCGATGCGGACGCGATATCGCGAGTTCGCGGCATTCGTGGTGACCGACGAAACCGGCGCGGTGATCGCGGCCGAGGGAGTTGATCTGAGCCCCGGTCAGGATCTCGACATCGACCATCTGGACCAAAGCCTCGCCGGGCTTCCGGTCGTGGGGGGGTTCGACGCGCATCCCGGTCTTGCCGACGACTCCTTTCTGTTCAGCGTGCCGATCCGGGCCGAGTATGACCAAAGCACCGTGATCGGCGTGCTCTCGGGCACGATCGGCATGGACCGGCTGCGCGAACAGCTTGCCCGCGTGCAGATCGGCGATGAGGCCCAGGGCGCCGAGCGCGCGTTGCTGCTTCGCGATGGCGAGGGACGGCTCCTCTATCGCACCGGTTCGGACGCGGCCGACGAAATCGTGCAGCGCCTTCTTGCTGCCGTGGAGGGAACAGCGCCGGGCGAGGCGTTGGTGCGGGATCAGGGCCCCGATCTGGTCACCTCGGCGCAGTTTCCCGCCGAGAGCCCGTTCGCACATCTCGAGTTGCAGATGCTCTCGGGCGTGACCGAGGAGGCCGCTTTCGGCAGCATTGCGCAGCTCAAGCGTACTCTCACGCTGACCACCGTTTTCCTCGGGTTGACGATGCTGGTCTTCGGCTGGATCGCCTCGCGCGGCCTGACCGATCCGATCACCGCCATGAGCGCGGCAATGAACAGGTTGTCGACGGGTGCGCGAGACGAAAGCCGGACGCCCGAAGTGGCTGAGCTGATCGCGCCTTCGATCCTCGCCCGGAAGGACGAGATCGGCCTGCTGGCCCGCAGTTTCGACGGGTTGATCACACAACTCGCCCAAGCCCGCGCTCGCCTGATCGAACAGTCCGAGCTGGAGATCGCCAAGCGCAACATGCGTCTCGACGCCGCGTTGAACAACATGTCCCAAGGCCTCTGCATGTACGGCCCCAAGGGCGAACTGGTCGTGCATAATCGCCGTTTCGAGGAGATCTACGGCCTGCCTTCCGGGGCTCTCAAACCGGGCATGAAGATCGCGCAGATCCTCGAGGTCATGAACAGGGCGGGGCATGTCACCGAGGCACAGGACGCCGACTTCATCTCGCTCCTCACGCGACGCGACAGCGACCGCGAGACCTTGACCCATCTCGCCTCCACCGGCGACGGCCGGTCGGTATCGGTCTCCTGCGTGCCGATGCCTGCCGGTGGCTGGGTCGCCACCTTCGAGGATGTTACCCAGCGCAAGCGCGACGAGGCCCGGATCGAACACATGGCGCATCACGACGCGCTCACCGACCTCCCCAATCGCTTGCTGTTCACGCGCCGGATCGAAGAAACCCTTGCGGTCGCGGCGCGCGGTCGGCAGCACGCCGTGCTCTATCTCGACCTCGACCACTTCAAGGCGGTCAACGACCTGCACGGCCATCCCGCAGGAGACGAACTGCTCCGCCATGTGGGCGCGCGGCTGCGTGGCTGCCTGCGTCCCTCGGGCGTGGTCGCGCGGCTCGGCGGTGACGAGTTCGCGATCATCGAAAGCGACATCGCGTCGGGCGAGGAGGCGCGCAAGCTGGCAGAACGCATCATCGAGGAGATCACCCGACCGTTCGAGATCGCCGGCCACCAGGTCGCGATCGGCACCAGCATCGGAATCGCGCTCTATCCCGATGACGGCGGCGACGCCCAGACGCTGGTCAAGGCCGCGGACATGGCGCTCTACCGGGCCAAGGCCGATGGGCGCAACGGCTTCCGTTTCTTCGAACAGGAGATGGACAGCTCGATGCAGCAACGCCGGATGCTCGAACGGGATCTTCGCCTGGCTTTGCAGAATGACGAGTTCGAGGTCCACTACCAGCCCATCGTCGACATGGCGACGAGCCGGGTCAGCTGCTTCGAGGCGCTGCTGCGCTGGACGCATCCCGAGCGCGGCGCGGTGTCGCCCGCGGAGTTCATCCCGCTTGCGGAGGAGATCGGGCTGATCGGCGAGATCGGTGCCTGGGTGCTGCAGCGCGCCTGCGACGCCGCCGCCGGCTGGCCCGCCCATGTTCGCATCGCGGTCAACCTGTCACCGGCGCAGTTCCGCTCGCAGCAACTGCTCGACCAAGTGGCTCAGGCGCTGTCGCAGGCCGGGTTGGAACCGCAGCGGCTGGAGCTGGAGATCACCGAAACCGTTCTGCTGCGGCAGAGCGAACTCGTGCTGTCGATCCTGAAACAGCTGCGCGGTATGGGTGTGCGCGTGTCGATGGACGATTTCGGCACGGGCTACAGCTCGTTGGGTTACCTGCGCTCTTTCCCGTTCGACAAGATCAAGATCGACCGTTCCTTCATTCGCGATATTGAGAAGAGCGGCGACGCGCTGTCCATCGTGCGGGCGATCACCGGGTTGGGGACGAGCCTCGGAATGACCACCACCGCCGAAGGGGTCGAGACCTTCGAACAGCTCAACCAGCTGCGCTCCGAGGGCTGCAATGAAGTGCAAGGCTTCTACTACAGCCCGGCGGTCCGGCTCGACGCGGTCCCGGCATTGCTCGAAGGCATCGGCGCCGCCCACCACGGCAACACCTCGGCAGCATCGAGTTCGCGACCGAAGCGAATCCCGGCCTGATGGTATGGATAGCCCCGTATGCATGGGCGCCTTCCTCACTGATTTCGAGGCGAGGAGACCATGATGCAGCGCGACTTGTGGGGGCCGTATGTTGCGTATGCATCACACCCCCGCAGGCCATTGCGGTTCGTAAGGATGACGCCGGGCGGTACTCGACGATCGTCGCTGCGCAGCTTGCCGTGAATTTGGGGAACTACGGCTATGACGCGCTATCCGCGCCTTGACCAGCCGTAAGGGATTGCTCAGGCCACCGCTCGCCCTTCGAGCCATGAACCATGCCCCAGAAGGCGATCAGCGGGTGCTGAGCCCAAGCACGAGCAGCGGAACGCCAAGCGTATCATCCCGCGATGTTCCCTTGTGCCGTCATGGTCGCATGAAGGCGTCTCCCGGGGCTTGGGGCAGGGCTTCGGCGAGATCGTTCAGGCTATCGATCAGGAGCTGCGCCGCGTAGCGCGGGTTGTGGGCATGGGCGCCTCCGTCTTTCGCGACGAACTGGTAGTTGTAGGCCGCGCGCAGCAGCCGAGGTGTCCAGCTGGCATAGCGATTGTCGCGTACGGTCTCCTCCGCGTCGGCCTGCCCGTCGCCGTCGAGATCGGTGAAGAAGTAGGGAAAGCTGTCCGGCGCGTAGAGAATGGCCGCGTCGCTGACGGTCTCGGCATAGAGCATGATCATCCTGCGCAGATGTTCGTGCAGGGCTTTGATCTCCGAGGCGATGCCTTCGGCGGTGTTGTCGTCGCCGTCCGGGTCCGCTTCACTCGTTCGGATCGCGCGCGAATTCTCCACGCCTGCGTGACAGCTCGTGCAGTCGGCGATCTCGATCGCCGTGTCATGCGCGCCGTGGCAGCCCGCGCAGTCGTCGAAGCCCGGAACATGCGCGAAACGTCCCGCATAACTCCGGCCCTTGTATTCATAGCCGCCGCCGGCCTCGGCACCCAGCAATGTCGCCGCGGCCGCGGAGTAATGGACATTGATGAAGCTCAACCGGTCCGACACCTCGTCGTCGCCGAGATCCGCGATGGCCGTGTCGACGTCCTCCCCGGACGCGCGGCCTTGGTGACAGACCGCGCAGACAGCCATGCCCGACCCAAGCGAAATCGCCGCGCCGGAGGGAAAGGGAAGGGTGGTGAGCGACGCCGTTTCCGGGGCGTGACACGAGGTGCATTCGACCAAATCCCCCGTGGGGACGGGATGGTCGATGAGGCCTGCGGTGGTCATCGGCGAGGCGAGATAGGCCCTAAAGCCCGTGGTGGAATGGCACGCGGCGCAGGCGCCGGGGATCTCGCCCTCCTCGTCCCAGTGGCGGAACGCTTCCGACATGGCGTCGGCGTGGCCCGAGGCCATCCAGTCCTCGACGATCTCTTCCGGCGTGGGTTCGAGGTCTTGCGCCAGTGACCAGACCGGAACGAGGCTGCCGGTCAGCAACGCTGACAGCAGGAATGCAGGGCGGCGCATGGCATCTCTCCGACGGGCTGGGGCCAGATGTCTCGATGATGCGATGCAGGGCCGCCTCGAGCCTTGATCGAGATCAAGGCGGCCGCGCGGCGGTTGGCCGATGCAGGGAGAAGAAGCCGCCCCGGAGGTCGCCATGTCCTGTCTCGAGCCGCACCGCAAACGTGCCTTCGGTCCGCCCGCCATCGTTCCGGAAACGGTGACGCTGGAGGCGCAGGACATGCCCGGCCTGCGGCCCGTTGCCTGCATCGAGGAGGGGGCGGAGGTGGCCTTGGGCACGCCCGTCATGCACGACAGGGTCCGGCCCGCGATCCGGGTGGTCGCCCCGGTGGCGGGCCGGGTGGTGCGGGTGGAGACCGGCCTCGGTCGCCGCGTCATCCGGGTGGTGATCCGGCCTGCGGGCCCGGCACGGGCTGCGCCGGTGAGGGCGGTGGGCGACACCCGCGAATTGATGCTGATCCACGGGCTCTGGTGCGATCTGCGTACTCGGCCCTTCGACCGCGTGCCCGACCCCGAGGCACGGCCCAAGGCTATCCTCGTGAACGCGCTGGACGGTGCGGCGGTCGCGGCGGCGCAGGCCGCGCCATTCGCGCTGGGGCATGGTCTGCGCGCGCTCTGCAGGCTCACCGACGGGCCGGTGATCCTGTGTCAGCACGGCGGCGCGGCATTGGCCCCGGCGGAGGGACGCGTCGAGCTTGACACGGTCGCGCCGCGCCATGACGGCATGGCCCACAGGCTGCGCAGGCTGTGCAGCGTGGCCCATGGCGGTGAGGTCTGGACGCTCGACGCGCAGACGGCGATCGCGCTCGGCCGGCTCTGCGGCGAGGGGCTGTTCGACCCGACGCGTCTGGTCGAGATCGTCACGCTCATGGGCGAGGGTGCGGGCCTGCGGCAGGCGCCGCTCGGCGCCGATCTGGCGGAGGCGCTGAAGGAGGCTGGCTGGACGACCCCGGCCACCCGGCCGCTGAGGCGCAACGAGAGCCGGATCGACCCGCGCCACGACGCGGTCCCACCGCCCGACGGTGCGCTCGGGCCGATCGTGCCGGTGCCGGCCTTGGCGGCGACGCTGCCGATGCGGCTGCGTGCGATCCCGCTGCTGCACGCATTGCAGATCGGCGATGCCGAGACCGCGCGCAGGCATGGTTGCCTCGATCTGGTCGAGGGGGACATGCGAGCGGCCAGCGCGATCTGCGCCAGCGGCGCCGATTACGGCGCTCTGCTGCGCCGCGTCCTCGATGAGCTGGAGGGCGAGCGATGAGGGATGGACGTGTCACGGCGCTTCGAAAACGTGCCGCCCGCGATGCCACGGCGCTTCGATTGATCGCCCTCGCGCCGCCTGCGGTGATCCTGTTCCTGCGGGCTCCGGGCACGGCATGGCCTCATGCGCTGGCCGTGGTCACGGCCGCGTTGGCCTGCGCCCTGATCTTCGCCGAGCTTCGTGGCCGCGGGCCGATCTTCGAGGTGCTGGTGCCGGCGCTGCTCATGGTCCTCTTCGCTCCGCCCGAGGCCGCGCCCTGGCAACTCGCGCTCGCTCTGTCTCTGGCGCTCGTGCTCGGCGCTCTCGTTTTCGGCGGCGCGGGCTTCGGCTTTCTCAGCACCGGCGCGCTGGCACTGGCGCTGCTTGCCTTCTCGTTTCCGCCGCTAGCGGCGGTGGTTCCGGAAACGCCGGTGCTCTGGGCCGCCTTGCCCGGAGGCGCGCTGCTCCTGCTGGCGGGGCTTGCGCCGTGGCGGGTCGTGCTGGCCGGGGCCGCGGGCTTTGCGCTGGCGACCGGGGCGGGGGGCTCGGGTTTCGCGCAGGGGGCGCCACTCGCCGTCCTTCTGGTCTATTTCGCCGCAGATCCCTTCGGTGCGCCGGTTACCGGGCCGGGGCAATGGCTGTCGGGCCTTATGGTGAGCGGGCTCATCGCACTTCTGGGCGCAGCCGGGGGACCCGGTTTCGACATGTCGGCGGGCGTCTTCGCGGTCCTGCTCGCGGGTCTTTTCGCGCCGCTGATCGATGCGGGCGTGATCGCCGTCGCCGACTGGCGCGAGGGGGTCAGCCATGGCTGAGACACGCGGTCCGTGGGCGCGGTTTCTCGCGCGGCCCAACGAGGACCCGGTCAAGGCACTGGGCATGGCCGGTCTGGTGGCGCTGGGCGCGGCGCTCACCGTTTCGACCACGGCCACGCTGCTGGAGCCGCGGCAAGCCACCAATCTCGAGGCCGCCCGCGCAGCCCGGATGCAGGCCATGATCGAGGCGCTGCCGGGGCTGCGCGAGGTGATGGAAGAGGCCGGGGTGACCGAGCTACAAAGCCGTCTCGTCGATCTCGAGACCGGCCGCGTGCTGCCCGACGAGGTCATGGCGTTCGATCCCGAGCGGGTGGCGCGCGATCCGGACACCGGGATCGAGCTGCCGCCGAAGGCCGACATCGCCGGGATCGGGCGGCGCGAGCGCGTGGCCGTGATCCACCTGCTCGAACGCGACGGGGCGCTGGCGCTCGTGGTGCTGCCGATGCGCGGCGCGGGGTATCAGTCGACCATCCACGCGCTGCTCGCGCTCGAGGCCGATCTCGACACCGTCGCGGCGCTGACCGTGACCGAACAAGGCGAGACGCCGGGGCTCGGCGCGCAGATCGAGCGCGCCGATTGGCAGGCACTCTGGCCCGGCCGCCGCGTCGCCGATGACAGCGGCACGATCCGCATTGAGGTGGTGCGCGGCACGGCCACCACGGCATTCGAGGTCGATGGCATCTCGGGCGCCACCCGCACCGGCAACGGCGTCACCGCCATGCTGCGCTTCTGGATGGGGCCGTGGGGCTATGGCCCGTTCCTCGACAGCCTGGCCGGGGAGGGGGCGGGATGATCCGGTTGTCGCACCACCTGACCGATCCGCTGATCCGGTCGAACCCGGTGACGCTGCAGATTTTGGGCATCTGCTCGGCGCTGGCAGTGACCACGGCGCTGGCGACGGCGCTCACCATGGCGGCGGCGCTGATCTTCGTGCTCTGCGCCTCGGCCGCGATCATCAGCGCGATCCGCCGCCACATCCCGCACGCGATCCGGCTGATCCTTCAGGTCACCATCATCGCCACGCTGGTGATCGTCACCGACGAGGTGCTGCGCGCCTACGCCTTCGAGATCAGCCAGCGGCTGTCGATCTTCGTCGGGCTGATCGTCACCAACTGCATCGTGCTGGGCCGGGCCGAGGGCTTCGCCATGCACCATCCCGTGGGACCCTCGATCTTGGACGCGCTGGGCAACGCGCTGGGCTACGGCCTCGTGCTGGTGGTCGTCGCGACGATCCGCGAACTCCTCGGCACCGGCAGGCTTCTTGGTATTCCAATGCTGCCGCTGGCGGAGCAGGGCGGCTGGTTCGAGCCGCTGCGACTGATGCAGCTCGCGCCATCGGCCTTCTTCATCATCGGGCTCATGATCTGGGCGATCCGCACGGCGCGCCCCGAACAGGTCGAACGGCCAGAACATCGCCTGCTGTCCCGGCAGGGGGAGGCGCGGCCATGACGGAGATCCTGCTCGCCGCGATCCTGACCGACAACCTCGCGCTGTCCTTCTTCCTCGGCATCTGCACCTTCCTCGCGGTGTCGCAGCGGATCTCCACCGCGCTCGGCCTCGGTCTCGCGGTGATCGTGGTGCAGGGCGTGACGGTGCCGGTCAACGCGCTGATCCATGCCTATCTGCTCGCCCCCGGCGCGCTGCACTGGGCCGGGCTGCCCGACATCGACCTGAGCTTTCTGCGGATCATCGTCTTCATCGGCGTCATCGCCGCGATGGTGCAGCTGATGGAGCTCCTGCTCGATCGCTTCGTGCCGGCCCTGCACCGCGCGCTGGGGGTGTTCCTGCCGCTGATCACGGTGAACTGCGCGATCCTGGGTGGCAGCCTGTTCATGGTCGAGCGGCGCTACGACCCGCTTGAGGCGGTGGTCTGGGGGATCGGCAGCGGCATCGGCTGGGCCATTGCGATCACCGCCTTCGCCGCGATCCGCGAGCGGTTGCGCCATGCCGACATGCCCGAGGGGCTGCGAGGACTCGGCGGCGCCTTCATCGTCACCGGCCTGATGTCGCTCGGCTTTTCCGGCTTCGGGGGGCTGGTGCCATGACCGGGATGCTGGCGGGCGTGGTCCTTCTCGTGACGCTGGTGCTGGCACTCAGCGCCGCGCTCATGATGGCACGGCGGCGGCTGGTGCCCGATCGGCCCATCGCCGTCACGGTGAACGATCATGCGCCTTTCGAAAGCCGCTTCGGCACCGACCTGATGGGGGCCCTGGCCGCGCATGACATCCTGTTGCCCGCGGCTTGTGGAGGCGCGGGGACATGCGGCCAGTGCCGGGTGCGGGTCAGGGGAGAACCCGTCGCGCCGATGCCCGCCGAGCGGGCCCGGCTGTCACGGGCCGAGCGCCGCGCAGGCATGCATCTGGCCTGTCAGCTCCGGTTGCGCGTGCCGGTCGCGGTCGAGTTGCCCGAGAGCCTTCTGGGCGCGCGGGGCTTCGACTGCACCCTCCTGCGCGCACGCTTCCTGACGCCGTTGATCCGCGAACTCGTGCTCGAGGCGCCGCCCGACGTGGTCGCCCTGGTGCAGGCCGGGGCCTTCGTGTCGCTGACCGCGCCGCCGCATGATTTCGGCTTCGACACGATCGAAGTGGCGGAGCGGTTTGCCACAGACTGGGCCGAGCTGCGGGAGCTGCGCGCCGTCACGACCGCGCCGGTCACCCGCGCCTATTCCATCGCCAGCACCCCCGCCGATCTCGCGCAGGGGCATCTCGTGCTGCTCATCCGTCTTGCCCTGCCGCCGCCGGATCGGCCGCGCCTGCCGCCGGGGGCGGTCTCGTCCTGGCTGTTTCACGTGGAGAAGGGCACCCGGATCGCCGCAGGCGGCCCGCATGGCGATTTTCGCGCGCAAGCGGGAACGCGCGAGATGGTGCTGGTCGGCGGCGGCGTCGGTATGGCGCCGCTCCGGGCGATCATCCATGAACGGCTCGGGCAGGGGGCGTCTCAACCGATCAGCTTCTGGTACGGCGCGCGCCGCCGCGATGACCTGTTCCACGCCGAGGAGTTCGCGGCGCTGGCGCGCCGGTGTCCGAATTTCCGCTTCGAGGTCGCGCTGTCCGATCCGCGTCCCGACGAGCCCTGGGACGGGCGGACGGGCTTCGTCCACGTGGCCCTGCGCGACGGCCTTCTGCGCGATCATCCGGCTCCAGAGGCGTGCGATTACTACCTTTGCGGTCCGCCACTGATGATCGCCGCGGTGATGGGCGTGCTGGACGAGGCGGGGGTGCCGCCAAGCCGGATCTTCTTCGATGATTTCGGGAGCTGATTTATGCGGATCGGACGACGCGAGATTCTGCTGGGCGCGGCGGTGACACTCTTTGCCCCACCCGCATGGGCCGCAACGATCAGCCTCGGCGGCCCGGCCTTCGGCAGCTACTGGCGCTGCCTCGTGCCGGCCGGGACGGACAGGGCGGCCCTGATGGCCGAGGCCACAGGCCTGATCGCCGGACTGGATGCGGAGCTGTCCCCTTGGCGCGACGACAGCGCCCTCACCGCGCTCAATCGCGCCCCGGCGGGGCGGTGGATGCAGATGGGGGATGCGACCCGGACCTGCTTGCGAGAGGCCGAAGCCGTGCAGAGGCTGACCGGGGGTGGGTTCGACGCACGCGTCGGGCCGCTGGTGGCGCGCTATGGTTTCGGCCAGATCGCAGGAGAGGTGACGAGGGCGGGGCGGTTCGAACTGAGCGGCGGCGCGGTCCGCAAGAGCCATGACGCGCTGACCTTCGATCCCTGCGGTTTGGCCAAGGGACATGCGCTCGATCTGCTCGCCCAACGGATCGCCGGTCTGGGTGCGAGGGACGCGCTGGTCGAGATCGGCGGCGAGGTCCGGACGCTCGGTCGCCATCCATCGGGCCGACCATGGAGAGTGGCGATCGAGGCGCCGGGCGCGGAGCTGCCGCAAGCGCAGCGGGTGGTCCGGCCGGGACCTCTGGCATTGGCGACTTCCGCCCATGCGCCGCAGGGCCATGCGGGGCCCGCGACGACCAGCCATGTCATCGACCCGGTCAGCGCCCGGCCCGCCGCGCAGGGGCTCCTGCAGGTCTCGGTGCTGGCTCGAACCGGCCTGCGTGCCGATGCGTTGGCTACGGGCCTTCTGGCGCTGGGGGCCGAGAGGGGACCCGCGCTCGCGCGCCGGGCGGGGATCGCGGCCCTGTTCCTGCATCGCGCATCCGAGGGGGCGGTCGAGATGATGACCGGCGGCATCGACGCCCATTTCATTGCATGAAGGACATCGCGCATGTTGCTGCTACTCGTTCTCATTCTGGTGTCGCTGTCGATGGCGGGGCTGGCCTTGGGGCTTCTGGCCGGGCGCGGCCCGCTATCCGGCGGATGCGGCCGGGCCTGCGACGGATGTCGCAAGCCTTGCGCACGCCGCCCCGTCCCATGAAGCCGCTGCCGCGCATCGCTGCGATCATGACTCGCGATGTGGTCACCGCGACACCCGGGATGGACCTGCTGCGCGCCATGCATCTCATGGCGTTTCACGGCGTTTCGGGCCTGCCGGTCGTCGATGCCGATGGCCGCCTTGTCGGCATGCTGTCGCAGCGGGATTGCCTGAAGGGGGCGCTGCATGCGGCCTACCACGCCGGGCCGCCGGGTCGGGTCGCCGAGGCGATGCATGCACTTGTCGAAAGCCTGCCCGCCGATCTGGACATCCTCGCGGCGATCGAGAGGTTCCTCGCCAGTCGCTATCGCCGCTTTCCGGTCCTCGACGGGGGGCGGATCATCGGCATAGTGTCTCGCGGCGATGTCGTCAGGGCCCTGGCCCGGCGGGAGAGCTGGGTATCGACCTGAAGCCACCTATGACGATCGGGCAGGCGGCGCTCCAGCGGGCGAAGGGCTGCGATGAGCAGCATCACATGCGTCGGTGAGCAGCTTTCACTCGGCCACGAATGACCGTCGGTCTTCCCGGTCTGTGGCTTGGCGCGGCGCCCATTGGATCTGCAGGGTCCGGCAGGTCCGTGGGAGCCGCTTGGGTCATGTCCGGCTCATCGCCGGAAATGCAGTATCCGTCGTCCGCCGGGCAGCGTTCGGGAACACCAACAGGTCACATGGCGGTGTCCTGAGAAAATCGCCATTCAGCTTCGGCATCGGCCCCGTCCCGGAAAGAGCGACGAGGTCGAGCCCGCGCGCCGAGGCCAGTCGCCGAATCCGATCGCGCGGATCGCCCTTGACCATCAGGATCTCGGTTTCGGGATCGAGACCCGTTCGGTCACGGAAACCCTCGATTGCGCGGGGGCCTTGCTCCTGCACGGTGTTCGCGCGCGCGGCATCGGGGGCGCAGGGGAGTTCGTCACCCGGCTCGGCGGGTGCGACCTGCATCAACGCGATGGCGGAACCGGGCGCGACGTCGCGAATGACCGGGGTGAGCTTCTCGTTTTCCGGGCTCGGATCGATCACCACCAATGTGCGGCGATAGGGCGCCTCCGGTGCGGAGGTCGAGACCAGCACCGGTACCGCGCATTCGGCGGCCAGACGCTCCACGAAGGTCCCGTGAAACGCGTCGATCCCGTTCGGGTGAACATGCTGTCCCACCACCAGCAACTCGGCATTCTGCTGCGCCAGCACCCTATGGATATCCCGCCACACATTCGCGTGGGTGCCGTCCACGTCCAGCCTCGGTCCGTATCGGCACTGGATGCGGGCGCGCAGGGTGTCGAAGTAGCCTTCCACGAGGGCGGCGAAATGCGCCGCCTGTTCGGGCGCGATCCGAAAGCTCGAGGCATGGAAGATGTGCAGGCGCCCACCCGTGCGGGCCGCGATCTCAGCCCCCCGCAGGACCGCTTGGTTGCCCGCCTTCGAGAAGTCGGTCGCGGCGACGATCGTTTCCATGTGCTCTACCCCTCGCTGCATTCCGGCACGCTCCAAGCTTCGCGGGCTTTCGCCCATCGCGCCTTGCGCCAGATCAATCGCAGGCTTTCCTGTGCGGGACAGTCCGGCATCGATGGATGATCTGGTTGGACTGGTCCTCGTAGAAGAGTTCCCCCCCCTTTTCCTCGCAGGCGTCGGTGCCGAGGCTCCCGACCCGACCGCTCTTGGGCCCGCCGATGATTGTGCGGGTGGTGGCCACCGCGCCATGGCTGGCGTTGATCAGTCTGGCCACCAGCCAAATAGGTTTCTCATGGATCATGCTCTTGGGAGGGCCTGAACCGCACGGCCTAGGCGAGGTCGACGGGTCGTGAGCCTAGCCGCTCCGTGGATGGTCAACGCGTCCGGTCATCAAAACGCTTGGCGCCTTGCGGTGCTTGGCACATGACTTCAATCCCTCTTGGCTTCCTCGGACGCAACACCGAGAAGCCAGTCCCTTGCGCGCAGGGCCGCCTCGGATGCGCCCTGACGCGGCAGCAGGACGTAGAAATCCTGTCCCCTTTCGAGTGCGGCGTCGACGGGTTGAACCAGGCGGCCGGCATCGAGGTCCCGCTGCACGAGGAAGCGGCTGGCCAGGGCGATGCCCTGACCGGCCAAGGCCGCGTCGAGGCACAGCGTCGTCTGGCTGAAGCGAAGCCCGCGTGGCGCGTCCGGTTCGGTCCCGAATGCCATCTCGATGAATTGCGGCCAAAGATCATGCGTGTCGTGCAGCAGGGTCATGCGTGAGAGCGCCACCGCACCGAGAAGCCCGCCCTGATCGGCAACCAGTCGTGGCGCGCAGACCGCGATGATCTCTTGTGGAAACAGCAGGTCGGCGCGCAGGCTGGCCCCGAATGGCGAGCGCCCCTGCCGCACCGCCAGATCGATGCCATCCGCATGAAAGCTCATGACGCGCTCGGTCGCTGTGATCCGCAGGTCGATCCCGGGGTTGGCCTCGGTGAACTCTGCCAGACGCGGGATGAGCCATTTCGACCCTAAGGTCGGGGTCACGCTGATCGTCACCCGCGAAGGCGTATCTCGAAGCGCATCGGTTGCGTCCAGAAGCTGGGAAAAGGCGCGGGCGACCGCGGCATGGTAGGCCCGCCCCGCCTCGGTGAAGCTCAGCCCCCGCGGCTCACGAAGGAACAGGCGCAGGCCGAGATGGTCTTCGAGGCCGCGCACCTGCTGGGCCACGGCGCCCTGCGTCACGCCCAACTCTTCCGCCGCCGCGCGAAAGGACAGGTGCCTGCCCGCCGCGGAGAAGGCGCGCAGACCGCTCAGGGAGGGCAGATCGGCTTCGCTCGTCACGATAGTTCTCCTACACCCATGCGACAGCTCCCCTGGCTGGTCGCGTTCGTTCCAGACCCTTATCTGACGACCCATAGGCGCAAAGGGCGCCGCAGGAAAGCCAAGGAGCACGCAGGAATGGCAACAGGAAAAGTGGCGCCGATCGCGGCTGGCGGCATTTGCATGGAGGCCGGTGCCGCGCGGCGGCCGGCGGCCAATGGCTTCAAGGTCGGGGTGCTGTCTTCCTTGGGAAAGGCGGAGGCTCTGGGAGAAGAACTCGGCGGTATCGGCGTCACGGGTTCGAACCGGTCGGTCGGGGGTCTGGGGCGTTTCGCGCGAATGCGCGATGGAGAACTGGGGTCGGATCGACGGGGGCTGAGCCGTGGCCTCTGAAGTGACCGATATCGCGCGCGGTGACCGGACCGCCTTCGTCGTGAAATGGGTGGCCTCCGTCATCCAGATCCTCGGCTATGCCGGGACGGCCTTCGGCTGGACACCGTGGAATCTCTACCTGTTCGTCGTCGGCGTTCTCGGATGGCTGGTCGTCGGGGTGCTGTGGAACGACAGGGCGATCATGCTGATCCACTTCGTTGCTCTCGGCGCGATGCTGGCGGGCATGGTGAGCCAGTGAGGTCGGCGAGGACACGAGGCTGAGGACGGCAGCATCGACCTCGATGAGGCCGGGTTATCGGGCAGAACCTGCCGTCACGCCGCTTCATGCTCCAACAGGTCATGCCCCAGCCGCTTCGCGCCCGCCACGGCAGCCTCCTGGTGCAACGACCAAGCCTGCGTGAGACCCTCCATGATCACCAAGAGTTCGATCTCGCGACCACCGAGCCCGGTGGCCATGGCGGCGCGGCGCGCCACCTCGGCCTTGTGCCGCGATAACACCTCGCGCAGCCGCTCGCTCCCGGGCTCGGCCGCCACCGCGCCGTGAAACAGGCAGCCATGCGAGGTTTCGGTCGCCATCCAGTTTCCAACCCGGTCGAGCAGCGCGTCGAGTGCCGCCTCGGGCGCGTTTGGCAGCCCGTCGAAGAGGTGGCCGAGATAGCGCGCGTGTCGATGCTCCAGCGCCGCCAGCACCATGTCCGCGCGCGACGGCGTGTATTTGTAGAGCGTGCGCAGGCTGACGCCCGCCGCGTCGCGCAGGTCCTCGACGCTGGGCTCGGCAAAGCCCCGGGCGGCAAAGGCCTGCTCCAGCCCGGCGGCGATCCTGGTCATCGTATCGGTCATGCTTGACGATGTAGAGGGATCCCTCTACCTGAGCAAGTAGAGTAATCATTCTACACGACGGAGCAACCCGATGACCCTTCCTGACAAGATGAAGGCCATGGTTCTGACTGGCCATGGCGGTCTCGATCGGCTTCAGTGGCGCGAGGACGTACCGGTTCCCCGCGTGCGGGCGGGCGAGGTGTTGATCCGCGTCGGCGCCTCGGCGGTGAACAACACCGACGTGAACACCCGTACCGGCTGGTATTCCAAGGCCGTGCGCGGCGACACGAACTCCGCCGCCACCACTGGATATGACGGTGCCTCTGATACCGATGGCGGCTGGTCCGGCGCGCTGAGCTTTCCGCGCATCCAGGGCGCCGATTGCTGCGGCGAGATCGTCGCCGTCGGGGATGGGGTGGACGAGACGCGCATCGGCGAGCGGGTGCTTGTGCGGCCGATGCACCGGCCCGAGGGCGGCGACGAGGATGCGCTCGTCACCTTCGGCTCGGAGCGCGACGGCGGCTTCGCCGAATACGCGACCAGCGGCGCCGAGAACGCGCTGCGGATCGACAGCCCGCTTTCGGACGTGGAGCTTGCCTCCTTTCCCTGCGCCTTCTCGACCGCCGAGGGCATGATCCAGCGCGCGCGCCTCGGCGCCGAGCGGGTGCTGATTACCGGTGCCTCGGGCGGGGTCGGCTCGGCGGCTGTGCAACTTGCCAAGCGGCGCGGCGCGCATGTCACGGCGGTGACCAGCCCGGCCAAGGCGGACGAGCTGCGCGCGCTTGGCGCCGACGCCATCCTGCACCGCGACGAGGCGCCACCCGAGGGTGGCTTCGACGTCGTGCTGGACCTCGTCGGCGGCCCGCGCTGGCCCAAGCTCCTCGATGCGCTGGCGGTGCGTGGCCGCTACGTGACCTCGGGCGCCATCGCCGGGCCGATCGTCGAACTCGACCTGCGCACGCTCTACCTCAAGGACTTGACGCTGATCGGCAGCACCCGGCAGGAGCCGGACGTCTTCACCGATCTCGTGGGCTATATCGAGCGGGGCGAGATCCGGCCCGTTCTGGCAGAGACCTACAAGCTGCACCAGCTGCGCGCGGCGCAGGAGGCGTTCCTCGAAAAGGCGCATATGGGCAAGATCGGGATCGAGATCGCGGGCTGATCGCGATCCGCGGGGTCGCGCCATATCGAAAGACGCGGCGACAGGGCGCGGCAGGCCCCCCGGAGACGTCTTCGGCCTCGACGGTGTAGGGGGCGACCCCCGCCTCGGGTCCTTCATCCCGATCCGCATCCGCTCGCCCGGATCGCGGCGCGGCGCCCGTCCGACCTCGCGCGGGCCTGAACACATCGACAGGTGCGGTCGGGGGCGCCCCCCCCCTGTCTGTTGCGAATGGAGTAGAATGGCGGTGCGGAAGGGAGCCCGTCCCCCCCCAGGGTCGAGAGCCCGTGTGGGAGCAAGGGTCCCTTCCGCGTCGCGATCAACCTGAACAGTTGCTTGGGACGGCTGACTCCGATCCCGCATGACATGGACAGGAGCTTTTACCATGCCACAGACCGTCATCGGCTGCGACCTTGCCCGCGGCTGGATCGATACGCACGCCCTGCCGACCAAGGTGGTGGTGAGGATCGATAACAATCCGAACAGCATTACCCGCTGGACCGCGTCCTTGCCTGCAAACTCTCTAGTCGTCTTCGAGGCCACCAGCGGCTGCGACACTCTTTTGATCAAGGCACTCTGCGACCGGGGCCTTCGCTTCGCACGGGTCAATCCGCGCCAAGCCCGAGAGTTCGCCCGCGCGACGGGCGTGTTGGCCAAAACGGATCGGGTCGATGCGCGCATACTGGCTGATATGGGGCGCCTCTTGCCTCTCGAGGTTACCGCGCCGCCTCATCCGGATCGGGCCCGACTTTCTGATTTCCTTCGTCGCCGCAGGCAGTTGGTCGAAATGCGGAAAGCCGAAAAGGTGCGTCGCCACAGCGCCGGCCAGCCAGCAATCCTGCGCGAGATCGAGACGATGATCGCGCTGCTCGACCGCCGCATTGTCATCATGGATCGCAAGATTGCGGCTCTGATCGGAGACAGCCCCGAACTTACCGAGCATGCGGAGTTGCTTCGCGCCGTGCCTGGGATTGGACCGACGGTGCTGGCAACGCTTCTCGGCGAACTGCCCGAACTCGGCACGCTCTGTCGGCGTCGGATCGCCTCTCTCGCCGGGCTCGCTCCACATGCCCGCGAGAGCGGCACATGGCGCGGCACACGACGTATATGGGGAGGACGACGCAAAGTCCGCGAGGCTCTCTACATCGCGGCCTTGAGCGCGTCCCGCCGCGTGCCGCTCTTGATTGCCATGCGAGATCGAATGAAGGCTGCCGGCAAAGCCCCCAAAACAGTTCTCATTGCCGTTGCCCGTCAGCTCCTCGTCATCCTCAACGCCATGATCCGAAACAAACAGCCCATTCGCCTCTAAGAAACGACACAGTTGCCCCCGGTCTTCGCAGGCATGCTCGGCACGCCGGTCGTCATTTTCCCGCGGTGATAATCCGGAAACGACGAAACCATGTCGGTTTCTCGCCGGACAGGTCGGCTACCGATGCGATGGGCTGGAGGGGCAGCGAGGGAGGTATGGATGACTCATTCCGTCGAAGCCGATTCCGAGCGCCCGAGGCACCGTCGCAGCGGCGGGCGCGCCGCGCGGCGCGAGATGAGACTAGGCGCGGCGGTGGCCGGGCCGCCCTTCATCCGGCGCAAGACCCCCGTGCACGCGGTGCTGGACGAGGAGGGGCTCATCCGGATCGAGGCCACCTCTGACCGCATCCTCGCCGAGATCGGCATCGAGTTTCGCGGCGACGAAGAGGCACTGCGGCTCTGGCGCCGGGCCGGGGCAGAGATCGACGGTTTGCGCGTGCGCTTCCCGAAGGGGATGCTGGCGGAAGTGCTTGCTACCGCGCCCTCGCGCTTCACCCAGCATGCCCGCAATCCGGCCAATGACGTGGAGATCGGCGGCGATGGCGTGGTCTTCGCCCCGGCCTACGGCTCGCCCTTCGTGATGGATCTCGACCGGGGGCGGCGCTACGGCACCATCGCCGATTTCCGCGACTTCGTGCGCCTTGCCCAGTCCTGTCCGTGGATGCATCACTCCGGCGGCGTGGTTTGCGAGCCGACCGACATTCCGGTCAGCCACCGTCATCTCGACATGGTCGCGGCGCATCTGACGCTTTCGGATCGGCCGTTTCTCGGCGCCGTCACCTCCGAGGAGAGGGCCGAGGATTCGATCGAACTGGCGCGGCTCGCCTTCGCGCCCGGCTTTCTCGACGATCACTGCGTGATCATGGGCAACGTCAACGTGAATTCGCCGCTCGTGTGGGACGGCACGATGACTGGGGCGCTGCGCGCCTATGCCGCCGCGGGGCAGGGGGTGGTCTGCGTCCCCTTCATCCTGGGCGGCGCGATGGGACCGGTCACCAATGCCGGGGCCATCGCGCAGGCCCATGCCGAGACGCTGGCGGGCTGCGCGCTGGCGCAGCTGGTGCGGCCCGGCGCGCCGGTGATCTATGGCAACTTTCTCTCCTCGATGGCGCTGCGCAGCGGATCGCCCACCTTCGGCACGCCCGAACCCGCGCTCGGCTCGCTGGTCGTCGGCCAACTCGCCCGCCGCGCCGGGCTGCCGCTGCGCTGCTCGGGCAGCTTCACCACCTCCAAGCTGCCCGACGCGCAGGCGATGCAGGAAAGCACCGTCTCGATGATGGCGGCGGTGAATTGCGGCGCCAATTTCGTGCTGCACGCGGCGGGGTTCCTCGATGGGCTGCTGTCGATGAGCTACGAGAAATTCGTACTCGACTGCGACTTTCTCGGTGCGCTGCACAGCTATCTCGGCGGCATCGACACCTCCGACGAGGCGCTGGCATTGGATGCCTTCCGCGAGGTCGGGCCGGGCAGCCATTTCTTCAGCTGCGCCCATACCATGCGGCATTACGAGACCGCCTTCTGGGACTCGGAACTGGCCGACAACCGCAACTGGGAGAGCTGGGACGAGGATGGCAGGCAGGACGCGGCGACGCGCGCCAATGCGCGCTGGAAGCGGCTGCTGGCGGAGCACGAGGCGCCGCCGATCGCTCCGGGGACCGCAGAAGCGATCTCGGATCACGTGGCCCGCCGCAAGGCCGAGCTGCCTGAATGCTGGCATTGAGCGCCGCGAGCCGGTTCAATGCGGCTGCCCGACCGGAGTGACCCGATGCGCGACGACCCCCTTCTGCAACCGTTCCGGCTCAGGCACCTGACGCTGAAGAACCGGGTCATGTCGACCGCGCATGAGCCGGCCTATTCCGAGAACGGCCTGCCGGGCGAACGCTACCGGCTCTACCATGCCGAGAAGGCGAAGGGCGGCATCGCGCTGACCATGACCGCGGGCTCCGCGGTGGTCTCGCCCGACAGCCCGCCCGCCTTCGGCAACCTCACCGCCTACAAGGACGAGATCGTCCGGCCGCTGTCGGAGATGGTCGAGGCCTGCCACGAACATGGCTGCGCGGTGATGATCCAGCTGACCCATATCGGCCGGCGCACCGGCTATGCGGGCGGCGATTGGCTGCCGGTCATCGCGCCCTCTGGCTTGCGAGAGCCGGCGCATCGCAGCCACCCCAAAGCGATGGAGGATTGGGACATCGACCGCGTCGTGCGCGACTGGGCGGCGGCGGCCGAGCGGATGAAGGCGGCCGGTCTCGACGGGATCGAGATCGAAAGCTACGGCCATTTGATGGACGCCTTCTGGTCGCCCGCCTGGAACCTGCGCGAGGACGCGTGGGGCGGCAGCCTCGACAACCGGCTGCGCTTCACTTGGGCGGTGATCGACGCGATCCGAGAGGCGGTTGGCCCGGATTTCATCACCGGCATCCGCATGGTGGCGGACGAGAACATGGATGGCGGCCTGAGCCGCGAGGAGGGCATCGAGATCGCCCGCCGCCTTGCGAATTCGGGCAAGATCGACTTCCTCAACCTCATTCGCGGCCATATCGACCACGACGCCGCGCTCAACGAGGTGATCCCGATCGCTGGCATGCGCTCGGCCCCGCATCTCGACTTCGCGGGCGAGGTGCGGGCGGCGACGCGCTTTCCGGTGTTCCACGCCGCCGCGATCTCGGACGTTGCCACCGCGCGCCACGCCATCGCCGAGGGCAAGCTCGACATGGTCGGCATGACCCGCGCCCACATGGCCGATCCGCATATCGTCGCCAAGATCATGCGCGGCGAGGAGGCGCGCATCCGGCCCTGCACCGGCGCGACCTACTGCCTCGACCGGATCTACGAGGCGGGCGAGGCGCTGTGCATCCACAACGCCGCCACGGGGCGCGAGGCGCGAATGCCGCATGTGATCCCGAAGGCACCATCGCGACGCCGCGCCGTGGTGGTGGGCGCCGGTCCCGCCGGGCTGGAGGCGGCGCGGGTTCTGGCCGAGCGCGGCCACGCGGTCACCTTGCTGGAGGCTGCGCCGCGCCCCGGCGGGCAGGTGCTGCTCGCTACGCGCAACCCGCTCCGCCGCGACCTGATCGGCATCGTCGACTGGCGCGTGGCCGAGCTGGAGCGGCTTGGCACGCGGATCGAGTGCGACCTCTATGCCGAGGCCGAAGACGTTCTTGCCCGCGCCCCCGATATCGTGGTGATCGCAACGGGCGGGCTGCCGCAGACCCCGCCGATGCCGGGGGGCGGCGCCGATCTGTGCCACAACTCGTGGGACGTGCTCTCGGGCGAGTTGCGCCCCGAGGGCAAGGTGCTCGTCTATGACGACCATGGTGGCCATCAGGCGCTTTCGGCCGCCAAACTGCTGGCCGAAGGCGGTGCCGAGGTCGAGGTCGTCACGCCCGAGCGGATGTTCGGCGTCGACATGGGCGGGATGAACCACGTGCCTTACGCGCGCGCCTTCCAATGCACCGACACCCGGATCACCCTGCACACGATGCTGACCGGCGTACGGCGCGACGGCAACGCGCTTGTGGCGCGGCTGGGGTCGCGCCATGCACCGGGCTGGTCGGAGGAGCGGCGGGTCGACCGCGTCGTGGTCGAGCACGGCACCGCGCCGCTCGACGAGCTCTACTTTGCGCTGCGGCCGCATTCGGGCAATGGGGGTGCGCTCGACCACGCGGCGCTTCTGGTGGGGCGTGATCCCTATTCATGCGCCCGCGAAGGTTTCGTGCTGCTGCGGATCGGCGACGCGGTCGCCTCGCGCAACATCCATGCCGCGATCTATGACGGTCTCAGGATGTGCCTGCCGCTATGAGTGAGCTACGGGGTGCCTAAAGGGCATGGCAGCTTCGGTACGGGACGAGTACTGCATCCCCAAACTGCACCCTGTTCTGCCGAAGTTTCCTGCCCATGTCGGGGCTGCCTCCGGACGGAAATTGTGGTGATCGCTCACTCGCTCCAGCCCGCGTGACCGGCCAGCCGCTCGATCAGGAAGTCCATGAAGATCCGCGTCTTCGGGGTCAGCACGTTGGTGCGCGGATAGACCAGCCAGAGCACCGAGCGATCGTTCATCTTCCATCCTGCAAGAACCCGGACCAACCGGCCCGCTGCGATCTCATGGGCGACGTTCCAAAGCGAGTTCATCGACAGCCCGGCCCCGGCGAGGGTCGCCTCGCGCTGCGCATCGCCGTCATCCATGATGGTTCGGCAGATCATGCGGGCCGGGTCCAGCAAGGCCGTTTCTCCGGCGGCGTTCACCAGCTCCCGTGGCTCGAGATTGCTCCAGGCGATGAGCTGGTGGCCTGCCAGATCGGCTGGCGTGGCCGGGTTGCCGTGTCTCTCGAGATAGCCCGGCGAGGCACAAAGGACGCGTGCGTCGTCGGCGAGCTTGCGCCCCTTCAGGCTGCTGTCGGCCAGAGGGCCGCTGCGCAGCGCGAGGTCGAAGCTGCCCTCGATCGCGTCGAAACGCGTGTCGGACAGGCGCAGGTCGAGCGTAAGGTCGTGGTAGAGTTCGTGGAACTCCGGCAGCAGCGGCATGATGTGCAACTGCGCGAAACTGCTCGGCGCGGCGAAGCGCAGCGTGCCCTTCGGGCCGGCGTCGCTGCCTCCGAGGGCCGCACGGGCCGCATCCGCCTGGGCAAGGATCTCGCGGGCATAAGGCAGGAAATCCGACCCCTCCAGCGACAGTGACACCTTGCGGGTGGTGCGGCGCAGAAGTTCCGCGCCGAGCTCCTGCTCCAGCTTGGCAAGGCGCGCGCTCGCGACGGCGGGGGCGAGGCCCAGCTCACGCCCCGCGGCAGAGATGTTGAGCCGCTCGGCCGCCATCACGAAGAGGCGCAAATTGTCGGTGTCCATCGGGATTATATACCCAATCAGAAAAATCAATTCCGAATGGCGCAGCTTCATCGGGCGTTCGCAAGCTATATCTTGGCCGTGCCCCGACTGCTTTCGAAGCCCATCGGCTCAATTCCCGGAACTCCGCTTCATGATCGTCATCATCGCCTTGCTGTCGGCCTTCGTCCTGTTCGCGATCTCGATCAAGCTGTTCGGCTGGCAGCAGTTCATATTCGAGACCCAGCTCGCGATGTTCCTGAAATACGGGCTCAATCGCCGGATCATGGCCCTTGTCGGTCCCGTGGGGCTGTTCGGCGCGGTCGCCATCTGGGACAGGTCGAGCTGGCTCGGGCCGCTTGGTGGGCTGGCGCTGCTGGGCACTTCGCTCGGTGCGATCGTCTGCCACCTTGCTTGGGGCACTTGGAAGGAAGGCGTTCCGGCGATTGCCACGCTCTCTGCGATCCTGCTCTGGCCGGGCCACGGCGCGGTGCTTGCCGCCCCTGGTCGGACCTGAGCGGGCGCGGCCCCATCTAGCTTGAGGAGACATGCGATGTCCAAGACCATCCTGATCACCGGCGCGACGGACGGCATCGGCCTTCTGACCGCCAAGACGCTTGCCGGCGAGGGTCACTCCGTCCTGCTCCAGGGGCGCAGCGCCGAGAAGCTCGAGATGGCGGCCAAGGAGGTGGGTGGCATGCCCGAAACCTACCGGGCGGACCTGTCGCGATTGGACGAGGTCGAGGGTTTCGCCGAGGAAATCCTCGCGCGCCATGATCGGCTCGACGTGCTGATCAACAACGCGGGCGTCTTCAAGACCGCGCAGGCGCGTACGCCCGACGGGCTCGACACCCGCTTCGTGGTCAACACCATCGCGCCCTACCTGCTGACGCGGCGACTGCTGCCCATCATCCCGACATCGGGTCGCGTGGTGAACCTGTCCTCGGCGGCGCAGGCACCTGTGGATGTCGCGGCGCTGCGCGGCGAACGGGGCCTCGACCACATGGGGGCCTACGCGCAGAGCAAGCTGGCGATCACGATCTGGACGCGGGAGATGGCGAAGGACCACCCCGACGGGCCCGCTTTCATCGCCGTCAATCCGGGCTCGCTGCTGGCCTCGAAGATGGTCAAGGAAGGCTTCGGCGTCGCGGGCAACGACCTGTCGATCGGGGCCGACATCCTGCGCCGTGCCGCGCTGTCGGAGGCGTTTGCCGATGCGTCGGGCCGCTATTTCGACAATGACAGCGGAGACTTTGTCAAGCCTCACCCGGGCGCGCGTGACGCGACGCAGGTGGCCGAGGTGATGGCGGCAATCCGCGAACTCGCGCGCAAAGAGGGGCGGACCTGATCTTCGAATTATATTCTTGGGCCGAAAACTGAAGCTAGAATTGCCTCCATTATAGCCAGAAGCCAGATTTCGTATCTGGGGATCAACGCAACCATCATCTGGAGTTTCCGATGAAGACGATGATCCTGAACGACTACGGACCCGACGCAGCCTTCATCCCGGCGGAGACCGAGCGTCCGTCCGTGAAGCCTGGGCATGTCCTCGTTCGCGTCAATGCGACGAGCGTCAACACCGTCGACACGATGATCAGGGACATGGGCAGGGACCTTCCGCTGTCGCCCGATCTGCCCGCCATCCTCGGCATGGATTTCGCGGGTATCGTCGAAGAGCTGGGCGACGGCGTCGAGGGCTTCGCTGTCGGCGACGAGGTCTATGGCTGCGCCGGCGGCCTCGCCGACCTGCAGGGCGCGCTGGCCGAATACATGCTGGCCGATGCGCGTCTGATCGCGCCCAAGCCGACATCGCTGAGCATGCGCGAGGCCGCGGCGCTTCCGTTGGTGGGCATCACTGCGTGGGAGGGTCTGCACCGCGCCGGGGTCGGCCGTGGTCAGAAGGTCCTCGTGCAGGGCGGGGCCGGAGGCGTCGGCCATCTCGCCGTACAGATTGCGCGGCATCTCGGGGCGGACGTGTGGTCGACCGGCACCGGCGAGGCCAAGCTGGCGGCGATCGAAAAGTTCGGGGCGACGTCCATCGACTACCAGGCCGAGACGGTCGAAGCCTATGTCGCCGCCCATACCGGCGGCGCCGGGTTCGACGTGGTCTTCGACACGGTCGGCGGTGAGAACATGACCAACTCCTTCGCGGCGGCGGCGCTGAACGCGCAGGTCGTCTCGACCGTCGCGCTGCTGGCCCTCGACCTCTCGCCCGTGCATTTCAAGGGCCTGTCGCTGCATGTCGTCTTCATGCTGCTGCCGATGCTTCACGATGTCGGGCGTGAGGCGCATGGCGCGATCCTGGCCGACCTCGCCAAGCTCGTGGATGCGGGGGCCGTGAAGCCGCTCTTGGACGAGCAGCGCTTCGGCCTGGCCGAGGTCGGCGACGCCTATGCCCGACTGAAGAGCGGCAAGGCTATGGGTAAGGTGGTCGTGGAGGTCTGATCTTCCGATCGGGCCATCGATCGGACGCCGGTCTGCGGCGCCCGGTCACGCTGACTTTCGGCCTTGCTGCTGCGTGTCGGTTCGCGGCTGCCGTCCCGTTGGTCCGGCCACCGGACGGAAACCGACGGGCACCGCCGGTGCTCTCCGCGACCTCTGATCCCTCAGGGACATGGCGTCCTTCTGGGGAAATGCGCCCTCAGCTTTCCGGGCCGTAGTGGGCGAGGAACATGTCAACGCAGTCGGAGATGACGACATCCGGGTCGACCTCCGCCTTGGCGCCCATCAGGAACTGCGGCCAGACCAGAAAGTGCTTTACCATCGACAGCAGCTGGCCCGCGGCAAAACCGGGCTCGGCCTCGCGCAGCGCGCCCGCTTGCATCGCCTCATCGATCAGCCCGGAGATCGGGCCGTCCTGCATCGCGGCCTTGGCGAAGAAGGCCTGCGCGAGATCCTGATCACGCAAGAGTTCGGACATGACCAGCCGGTTCAGGCCCATATACTGCTCGCCGGTCAGATGGCCGATGTAGTCCCGCACCGCCGCGACCAATTGCTCGCGTAGCGGCGCGTCGGGCTGGTAGCGCAGCTTCGGCTTGGCCGCGATCTCTTCGAGCAGGATATCGGTGATGGCCTGAAACAGCAGCTCCTTGCTCTCGAAATGCTTGTAGAGCGTGCGCTTGGATACCTCGGCCAGTTCCGCGATCCGGTTCACCCGCGCGGCCGGGAAGCCCTGCTCGCGGAACTCCTGGATCGCCGCCTCCAGAATATCTTTTCGTTTCTTATCAGTTAGTTTCATCGATCCCGTCCCGCCGCGCCGCGATTTTGTAAACACAGGGGTTTACATGACCCGCTGCCTTCACCTATGTAAACATCACGGTTTACAAACGCAAGCGCTGCGGCGCCGGAGGGCCCCACGATGAAGTACAAGCAACTCGGACATACCGGTCTCTACGTCTCGGAACTGACGCTGGGCACCATGACCTTCGACAATGAGGGCGGCAGCTATGCCGGGATGATCGGTGCCACCGGTCAGGACCTCGCCACCCGGATGGTCGATCTGGCCATCGAGGCGGGCATCAACATCTTCGACACCGCCAATGTCTACAGCTCCGGCGTATCGGAAGAGATGCTGGGCATGGCCCTGGGTGACCGGCGTCAGGACAACCTCATCGCCACCAAGCTCTACAACACCATGACCACCGGCCCGAACGACCTGGGCACCAGCCGTCTGGCCATCATGCGCGAGGTGGAAGGCAGCCTGCGGCGGCTGGGCACCGACTACATCGACCTCTACCAGGTGCACAACTTCGACGTCACCACGCCGCTGGAAGAGACGCTGCGCGCGCTCGACGATCTCGTGCGGCAGGGCAAGGTGCGCTACATCGGCCTGTCGAACTTCGCTGCCTGGCAGATCGCCAAGGCGGACGGGGTCGCGCGGCTTCTGGGCACCGAGCGCTTTGCCTCGGTGCAGTCCTACTACTCCCTCGTCGGCCGCGAGCTCGAGCGCGAGATCCTGCCGGCTGCGATGGACCTCGGCCTTGGCACCTTCATTTGGAGCCCGCTCGCCGGTGGTTTCCTGAGCGGAAAATACACCCGCGACAGCGAGGTCTCGGGCCGCCGCGCCGCCTTTGAATACCCGCCGGTCAACAAGGACCAGGGCTATGAAGTGGTAGATGCGCTGGCCGCGATCGCCGAGGAGAAGAACGCCTCTGTGGCGCAGATCGCCCTGGCCTGGCTGCTGCACAAGCCGGGCGTCACCAGCGTCATCGTCGGCGCCCGCAAGGAAGCGCAGCTGATCGACAACCTCGGTGCCGCCGACATCGTGCTGAGTGACGAGGAGATGGCGCGGCTCGACGAGGTGAGCGCGCTCAAGCCCGAATACCCCGGCTACCTGCCGGTCTGGCGGCGCGGTGACACGCTGTTCGGCCAGCTCCACGACTGAGCGAATGACATGGCGCCCGGTCCAGGGCCGGGCGCTTCTCCCCCATATACGCATATCAAGGATCAGGCAGATGGCTGACACGAGTTTCGGACCCAAGGGCTGGACGCCCGAACGCCTCGGCAACCTCGCAGGCAAGACCTATGTCATCACCGGCGCCAATGCCGGCGCGGGCTTTCAGGCCGCGCGCATCCTCTTGGGCAAGGGTGCGGAAGTGGTGATGCTGAACCGCAGCGCCGAGAAATCCGCCGCCGCCGTGAACGAGCTACGCGAGGAATTCGGTGCCGCCGCACCCGTGCGCTTCATCCGCATGGACCTCGCGGAGCAGGCCTCCGTCCGCATGGCGGCCGAAGAGCTGCTCAAGACCACCCCACGCATCGATGCGCTGATCTGCAACGCCGCCATCGCCCAGGTGCCGACGCGCAAGCTGACCCCCGACGGCTTCGAGAGCCAACTCGGCACCAATCATTACGGCCACTTCACGCTGTGCGGGATGCTGTTCGACCGCATCGAGGAAGCGAAGGGCCGGATCGTCGTCGTCGCCAGCCTCGGCTACAACATGGGGCTCAAGACGATCCGCTTCGACGACATGAACTGGAACGAGGGCTATGGTCCGAACACCGCCTATTCCCAGAGCAAGCTGGCGCAGATGATGTTCGCCTACGAGCTTCAGGACCGGGTGAAGACCGCCGGGCGGAACGTCGAGGTCTATGTCTGCCACCCCGGCTCGTCAGCCACGTCGCTCATCACGACGAGCGGAAGCCGGTTCATGCGGCTGATGTTCCACATCATGACCAAGACGCCGCTGGTTCAAACCGCCGAACAAGGTTCCTACCCTGAGGTCATGTGCGCGACGGAGGATGGCTTGGAGCAACGCGCCCTCTATGGCCCCACCGGTCGTCTAGAGGTTGTCGGCCCGGTCGGCCGCGGCACGCTGAACGCCCACGCTTACGACAAGCCGGTCATGGTCAGGCTGTGGGAGCGGTCCGAGAAGGACACCGGCTTCAGCTGGCAATTGTGAGTTGGTGGCGGGCGGCGGAGCCGGGATGATCGGTCCCGCCGCCCATGCCCGCCACGCGACAGAAAGGTCACCCCATGGACATCGCCAAGACCGCATCCGACTGGGCACGGTTCGAACTGCACTCCGCCGCCGTCTTCATTGCCTTCGGGCTGGCCTTCGCGCTGGCAGGTCTGGGCTTCCGGCAGCTCGGCACGACCGACATGGCGCGGGCCTATGTGGTCCCGATGCTGGTCGCGGGCGGGCTGCTCCTGATCCTCGGCATGGGCCTGTTCTTTCCAGCCCAAGCCCGGCTGGCGACCGTCCCGACGGCCCTGAGAGGCGATCCCGCGGGCTTCGTCGCCGCCGAGATCGCCCGCACCGACAAGGTGCTGAACGACTACCGCATCGCGGTGTTCCGGGTTTTTCCGGCGATCATCGCCCTCTGCGCGATGGCGATCCCCTTCCTCGATGGGCCGCTCTGGCGGGCCAGCCTGATCACCGCCATTGCCATGTTTACGGTGCTCATCCTCGTCGACAGCAACGCCAACGGCCGGCTGGGGGCCTACCGGGCGCAACTGTCCCTCGCGGAGGGGTTTAGGCACCCTTGAACGCGTCCAATAGCCTCAGGGCTGCCCGAGCAGCTTGCGGTATTTCTTCACGAATAGGCCCTCGCCCTTCATCTTGCGCGTCAGGAAATCGCCGGCGGTCATGATGCCGAGGAAAGAACTGCCCATTCTCGGCCCGAGCGGAAGCAGCAGCGGCGCCTTCTCGCCCCATGGTTTATAGGGCTTGATCCGCTCGATCGGCGTGCCCTTGCCAAGGCTCAGCAGGGCCTTCGTCAGCCATGGCAACTGGCGGCTCGTCGCCACGATGGTCATCGCATCGCCGGCATCCGCCACATCGCCCGCGGCGAAGACGTTGGGCAGGGAGGAGGGCCGAAGCCAGAGATCGACTCTGATGCGCCCGGCGGAGCCGAATTCAGCCCCCGGCAAGCTCCGCAGAAGGTCCGAATTGGCGCGCGAACCGAGGGTGGGGAAGATCAGGTCGAATTCGTGTTCCGATCCATCCGCGAGCCGCAGGCTGCCGGCATGGGGATTGGTCAGGTTCTCGAGACCCTCGGCACGCTGCCCGAGGATCAGCCGGACGCCGGCCCGTTCGAGCTTTCTAGCCAGCTTGGCGCCGAATGCTGGCGGCTTGTCGGGAAACAGGCGCGGCTGGCCCGAGATCAAGGTGATCCGCTTGTTTGGCATCGCATGGGCGATCTCGCCGGCAAGCTCGGTGCCGACGGCCCCGGCGCCGACGATGGCGACGCTCTTCGCGGCCTGCAGTTGCGCATGGACGCGGGCATTCTCGGCGCGGAAGGCGGCGATGTCGTCCCCCTTGGGTTTGAACGGCGCGGCGTTGCCGGAGCCGGTGGCCACGACCACCTGGGTCGCCGCGATGCGGCGCCCGTCCTCCAGCATGACGCCGGTGGCGTCCACCGAGGCGGCGCGCGCCTGAACGACGCGGCCCCGCTTCAGCAGGCCGTCATAGGGAATGAGCGCCCGGCCGAGCAGCGCGGGATCGACCACGCCGCGGATCATCGCCGGGGCGTGGACGAAATGGCTGCGCGCCTCGATCAGCGTTACCTCGGCCTTGGTGTCGAGGGACTTGGCCAGCTCGGCGCCGATATAGCCGCCGCCGACGATCGCGATGTGCTGGGTCATGGAAGGATGCCTTTCTGCGGTGTCGGGACTGAGATAAGGGCAACAGGTCTGTATTGATATTTATACTTTTCACTGATCTATATAAGTATCCCTTCACGAGGGCGCATGGTGAAGCTCGACCAACTCAGGGTTCTGCGGGCCGTCGTCGAGACGGGCACGGTCAAGGCGGCCTCCGAGCGGCTGCACCGCACCCAGCCGGCCGTGAGCCAGGCGCTCAAGGCGCTGGAAGTCCAGACCGGGACCGAGCTTTTCGACCGCTCCGGCTACCGCCTCGAACTGACGAAGATCGGCCGGCGGGTCTATCTGCAGTCGCTGCGGGTTCTGGCCGAGGCGGATGATCTCGCTCAACTCGTGCGACATTTCGAGGAGGGGCGGGAAGAGACGGTGACGCTCGCCATCGACGCGGGCACCGATCCCGATCTGGTGACGCCGGTGCTGGGCCGGATCCAGACCGCCTTTCCGGAAACACGGGTCGTTCTGCGTGCTGAAGTGCTGTCGGGCGCCATCGACGCGGTGAAATCCGGCGAGGCGGCTTTGGCGGTGGCCCCGATGCTGCCGGTGATGCTCGAGGAAGAGGGTTTCGAGCACCGGCCCATCGGCCGTGTCATCATGCGCAATGTCGCCGCGCCGGCCTTGATCGCGGCGATGGGGACGCTCGGGCGGCTTTCGGATCTGCGCCGCTTCACCCAGGTGATCGCGCAAGACAGCGGGCAGGCCACCGGTCTTTTCGATCGCGAGATCGGCGTGCAGAAGGGTCAGCGCCGCTGGTATGTCGCCGACCTGCACAGCAAAAGGGCACTGCTGGTGGCCGGCCTCGGCTGGGGTCGGTTGCCGGAGCACATGATCGCCGGCGACCTCGAGCGGGGAGCGTTGCAGGAAATCGCTCTTCCGCACACCCATCTCCCCTTCGAAACCAGGGTCTATGCCTTCCGCCAAGCCCGCCCCGTCACCGGCCCGGTAGCCGCCGCCATCTGGAATGGGTTCGCCCTGTTGGCAGAAGGGCCGAGCTGAAACCACGGCTCATGCCTGATCGGCCATAGCGTCAGAACCCCTTCCTGTCTGAAATGTGCGAGGGCTGATCTGACGCCATCAGTGCGGAGCGTATCAATTTCGATCCGAACCGGCAGAATGGTCGCCAACATACGGGGCGTGTCATCTCTGCGAGGACCAGGCCTCGTTGATGCGCCGTAGCTGTCATTCCTGATGCGGATATCCACCTTGCCGTTGATCGTCCGCACCAGCGGTTCAAGGCCTCCACGGAGGGCAAGGTCCTTGTCCGCAGCTCTGGATTGGTCTTCGTCAGCCCCCACGACCCGGAAGGGCCGAAGCATGGGCTTGGTCCATTTCACCGAGGTGGGGGTCACCTGACGAGCCCTGGCTCCACATGCCGGATCATCAGGGCCTGCGGCTGAAGCGCTGGCTCCGTTTTGCAAGCAACGAAATCATGGCCCGCCGTGATATGAACGTCACCTTGGGCCATCATGCTGACGCCGTGGTGGCGGCCACTATTTCCCGCCCCGGACATGTGCAGGCTGCCGGCGGTCAGGAACGAGGTGTTCGAGCCGCTGAAGCCGCCCGGGATGTGGATATCGCCGCGTACGAGAACGGTGGTTCGGTCGCGGGGATCGCAGTTGCCGGCGGCGGCGCCGATCCGCGACTGGCTCGACGCCTTCAACCCCGATCGGGTGGAGACCAGCAGCGAGCCGGAGATGTCGACCTTGTTGCCGAGCTCGATCTCGCAGTCGGTGACGAGGGCGATGTCGCGCAGGCTGCCGGCATTCACCGAGTTCAGCGATACCGAGCTTCCACTGCCGTTTACCGGGTTCGGCAAGGAAATCTTGTTCTTGCCGCCGCCTTTGCCTTGCGTCGCACGACCGAGAGAGGCGATCCGTCCGTCGCAGGCGACGTCGTAGACCAGACCTGGCGGGATCACCGGCAGAAGCTGAAAGTCGTCGCGTGACAGGTGAACCACGGCACCCCGGGTCAGCGCGGTCACCGGGTATCCAATCTCCGCCAGAGGCAGGAGACTGCCGAGACCGGACTTGCCGTCGAAGAAGGCCGTCTTCTCAGGGCTCCGCGCTTCGAAGACGAAGGCGTCCTCCAAGCGGTCGATCAACTGGTCGAGTTCGGGCACCGGCAGGTTCATTTCGTTCGAAGCCTGACCGGCCCCGGGATTGGACTTGTCGTCGCACTTGTTCTTGCAGTCGGTCAGGTTCGGCATGCTGACACTGGCACCCGACGCGAAGCTGTTGTTCTGCGGCATCCAGACATTCTCCTGCGCATGCACGCAGTAGCCGGCCGCGAAGCTGTTGTTGGCCGACAGGTGCAGCGTGCCGCCGGCAAGCAGCATGTCCGCCCCTTTGCAGCGCGTTGTCGGCACATGCGCCGCCACGCCTTCGGCGGTCACCTCCCAGCCTGCCAAACCGTCGCCGTCCGAGAAGAGCGAGGCCACCCTCAGGAAGGTGAAGGGAATGACGTTGTCCTGGGCCTTGCTGTGCTGGAGCCGCACCAGCGCCGCGTTGGCCGGACCACCAGCGGCGGAGCGCGCGGTGTTGGTGGCTGGATCGTAGCTCAGCAGTTCGATGTCCCGCTCGGGATCGGCCAGAACCTCGCCGACACGACCCGCGTCGAGATTGGTATATACGGCCTGCCGGGCCGCGCTGCGTATCCCGACCGGATCGGCTCCGGTGGCCAGGGCGACCACCGCGGCATGAGCCGAGACGTCCGCCGTCTGCTTCAGGAACTGCTTGTGACGCCAGGCATTGACCGGATCGACCGCGAGGCCGGCAAGAGCCATCAGGACGAGGGTCCAGAACAGGCTGAAGACGGTCGAGCCATCCTCGTTCGACCACCATCGCAGGAAGGGCCGGGGGGTCATCTCGGCTCGAGGCTCTGGGTGACGGAGGCGGTGAGCTCAAAGCCCTCCGTGAGGTTCAGGACATCGATGGCCGCCACTTCGAGGGCCGGCTTGGTAAGCGTGACCGTCACGAGACCATTGGCGATCTGGACAGTGGCTTCGGGGGCACCCCCGATCAGGGTGCGGGAGGCGATGTAGGCATCCACCTCGGCGATGGTCATCGCATGTCGCGAGATCAGCCGGGCGGTATCGCGCGCGAGCGATCCGTAATCGGCCTGCACCATGAACAGCATGGCCCCCTGGGCGGCCACGAGCAGGACGACCACCATCACTGGCAGCCACAGGACGAATTCGACGGTGGCTGTGCCCTGGTCGCTTCTGACCAGGGAGGCGAGGAGTTTTGGGGGCCTCTGCGGATGGGGGCAAGTGCCGTCATTCTGACGACGCGCGCGAAGGGGTCGTGCCATTGAACCTGCTTGTTGTCGGTCGTTGAGCCCCGATTTTGCCTCAGCATTGTGGCGGAGATCGGACCTCGGCCGGGCGGAATGAAAGCCGCAGTTTCCCTCGTCAGGTGGTTTGTCGGAGGGAGGGGCTGACTTGGTGGGGCTTCGGTTTATGCCACGATCAAGCGACGCCGGTCGCGCGCTACGAAGATTGGGCTGATCCATGGGCGCCCCGATCCTAGGCTCGGATGCGGACGGATGGTCGCAGGCCGGCTACGCCAGCGGACCCGGAACGGGATGAAGGGGGGCGCCGTCGCGCTCGAAGGCGGTGATGTTGGCGAGGGTGGTCTCGGCGATGGCGGCGAGCGCCTCGGTGGTGAAGAATCCCTGATGGCCGGTGATCAGCACGTTCGGGAAGGTCAGGAGCCGCGCGAAGACGTCGTCGGGGATGATCCGGTTCGACAGGTCCTCGAAGAAGAGCTCCCCCTCTTCCTCGTAGACGTCGAGGCCGAGGCTCCCGATCCGGCCGCTCTTGAGCCCGCGGATGATCGCGCGGGTGTCGATCACCGCGCCGCGGCTGGTGTTGATCAGCATGGCCCCGGTCTTCATCCGCGCCACCGCCCGGTCGTCGATGAGATGATGCGTCTGCGCGGTCAGCGGGCATTGCAGGGTGACGATGTCGCTTGCCGCGAGCAGGGGGTCGAGCTCGAGATAGGCGACGCCACGGGCCAGACAGTCGGGATTGGGGTTCGGGTCATGCGCGACGACGCGGCAGCCGAAGCCCAGGAGTATCCGTGCCAGTATCGATCCGATCCGCCCCGTGCCGATGACGCCGACCGTCTTGCCATGCAGGTCGAAGCCCATCAGCCCGTCGAGTTCGAAATTGCCCTCGCGCACCCGGGCCCAGGCGCGGTGCGTCTTGCGGTTCAGGGTGAGGATCAGCGCAAGGCTGTGCTCGGCAACCGCGTGCGGGGAATAGGCCGGGACGCGGCACAGGGCGATGCCGGCGGCCTTGGCGGCGGCGAGGTCGACATGGTTGAAGCCGGCGCTGCGCAGCGCCACCAGCCGCACGCCGCCGGCCGCGAGCGCCTCCAGCACCTGCCGGTCGAGCCTGTCGTTCACGAAGGCGCAGACCGCCTCGGCCCCACGCGCGAGCGCCGTGGTGCCGGGCGCGAGCCTTGCCGCGTGGAAGCGCAGGTCGTGCCCGGGATCGGCCGCGTTGGCCGCGGTCAGATACGCGATATCATAGGGCTTGGCCGAAAAGACGGCGACATGCATGATCTGCCCTCCGGTTCGGATAAGGCCGCTGCTCTCTCCCTCTAGATCCATGAGCCTCGAGCCTGTCCCAGCCTAGCACGCGCGGGTCCGTCGGCGGGGATTCGTGGACCGAGATGCTCCCGGCGGGCCATCCGCCGAAAATGGCCATGGGTGCTTCGGTGCCGAAGACGCGAGGTCGAATCGTCTCGCGCTACTCCTCTTCGCCGTTCGGTGGTAACCTTTGATTGTCCAGCAAGGAGAACCGGGATGACGCCCCGACTGAACCTGCGCTGCGCCGATTGCGGTATCCGCCATCGGGCCGTCTGCGCGCGGTGCGACGAGACCGAGCTGGCGCGGCTCGAAGAGGTCAAGTTCTACCGCAGCTACGAGGCCGGGCAGAAGATCGTCTGGGCCGGCGACGAGCTGAGCTTCGTGGGCTCGGTGGTCTCGGGCATCGCCACCATGTCGCAGACGCTCGAGGACGGGCGGGTGCAGATGGTGGGGCTTCTGCTGCCCTCGGACTTCATCGGCCGACCGGGCCGCGACATCGCGCCCTACGACGTGGCGGCCGCGAGCGACGTGACCCTGTGCTGCTTTCGCCGCGCGCCGTTCGAGCGCCTGCTCGCGGAGATGCCGCATGTCGCGGGGCGGCTTCTGGAGATGACACTCGACGAGCTGGACGCGGCGCGCGAATGGATGATGGTGCTGGGCCGCAAGACCGCGCGCGAGCGCATCGCAAGCCTTCTGGTCTCGGTCGCCCGGCGCGAGGCGAGCTTCGACATGGTGCCGAGATCCGGCGACCTGCGGCTCGACCTGCCGCTGACGCGCGAGGCGATGTCGGAGTATCTCGGCCTGACCATCGAAACGGTGAGCCGCCAGATCAGCCAGCTCGGCCGCGAAGGGGTGATCGCGCTCGACGACAGGCGGCGTATCCTCATCCCCGATCTCGACCGGCTGAAGCGCGAGACCGGCGACGACGCGATCATGGCCTGACGCGCCCCCCGGTCGGGCGGCCTGCAACGGGAAACCTGCCCATGGCCGGTTCGATGCACGCGATGGTTCTGGCGAGGCCGGGCACACCGCTCGAATGGCGCGAGGTCGAGCGTCCTCGACCGGGACCCGGCGAGATCGGCCTGAGGGTGGAGGCCTGCGGCGTCTGCCGGACCGACCTGCATATTCTCGACGGCGAACTCGCGGACCCCGTTCTGCCGTTGATTCCCGGCCACGAGATCGTCGGGCGGGTCGAGGGTTTGGGGGCGGGCATGACGGTTCCGGCGATCGGCCAGAGGGTCGGGATTGGCTGGCTCGGGCGCAGCTGCGGGTGCTGCGGATATTGCGAGGAGGATCGCGAGAACCTGTGCGATGCGCCGCTTTTCACCGGCTATACCCGTGACGGCGGTTATGCCGAGCATTGCGTGGCCGATGCACGCTTCGTGTTCCCGCTACCGGATGCGGCCGATCCCGTGGCATTGGCGCCGCTCCTTTGCGCCGGGCTGATCGGCTACAGGACGCTTCGGCTGGCCGGCCCCGCCCGGCGGATCGGAATCTACGGCTTCGGCGCGGCGGCGCATCTGCTGTGCCAGTTCTGCACCTCGCGGGGGCAGGAAGTCTATGCCTTCACCCGGCCCGGCGACACCGAGGGGCAGGCCTTCGCGCGCAGTCTCGGGGCGGTCTGGGCCGGAGGTTCCGACAGTTCGCCTCCCGTGTCGCTCGACGTCGCGCTGATCTTCGCACCGGTGGGAGCCTTGGTGCCGTTGGCGCTCAGAAGGGTGCGCAAGGGCGGCACGGTGGTCTGCGGCGGCATCCATATGAGCGACATTCCCGCCTTTCCCTATGCCGATCTCTGGGAGGAGCGGTCCATCCGATCCGTCGCCAATCTGACCCGGGCCGACGGGCGCGACTTCCTCGCGCGCGCCCTCGAGGCGGGCATCGAGACCCATGCTACCGCCTATCCGCTGCAGTCGGCGAACGAGGCGTTGGAGGATCTGAGATCCGGGCGCTTGCAGGGGGCGGCGGTGCTTGTGCCGTTAAGGCAAAGCTGAAGCAGATGGGCCCGGTGCGGCAAGGGCGTGACGAGCCCCACGTGCCATCGCTGAAGCGTCGCCATGCCACGCGGCGGCCCATGCACCGGAAGGCATCGCGAGGTCCGGGCAGGCCCCTCGGTAGCAGACATCATGGCGAAAATCGCCCATCCTTGACCTCGGTCAAACCCGGGGCCCTCCGTTCGTGGCATGAAGCGACAGTGCCGGTGAGGCACGGTGGCAGTGGATGCTAGATCGAGGCCACAGCTTCGACCTCGAAGGCGAAGAGAAGGGGGCACCGATTGAGCGACGATCCAGTCGGCCCTGCTCGACTTCACTGGTTCCGGCCTCGGACCCGCGCGTCTCGGTTTCGTGGTCGCCGCATGAGCGCTCCGGCCCCCGGAGCGTGAGCCGTTGCCCCCCTGGGCCGGCCTGCCGCAGCTGCGCGGGGCGGCTCCCGCGCTTCTAATCGAATGGAGGCTAGGATGTTCAGACATATCGTGGTGCCCGTTGACCTGCGGCACCTGGACCAGATGCAGCGTGCGCTGCGGGTCGCGGCGGACGCGGCCCGCCATTACGGGGCAAGGGTCACCTACATTTCAGCGACCCCTTCGGCCCCGAGCACGATCGCCCGCAGCCCCGAGGAGTTCGAAGGAAAGCTCCGCGCCTTCGTCGCCTCCCGCTCGGAGGTCGACGGCGCCGAAGCCGCCTCGCACATGTTCGTGGTGAACGACCTGTCCGGCGATCTCGACCATTTCCTCTCGAGGGAGATCGATGGGCTGAATCCGGATCTGGTGATCATGGCCAGTCACCGCCCCGGCGCAGGAGATTACTTCTGGCCGTCGCATGGCGGCCACGTCGCCACGCATGTCGCGGCATCGGTCCTGCTGGTGCGCGAGGATGTGACCTTGCCGGGCTGAGCGGCTAGGGCCCGTTGGCCGGGAAACGGCATGACCGTGACCGACCGGCCCGAAGTCCGGGGGCCGGTCTTCACCACGCAGGGGGATCGAGGGCGCGTCCCGGCAGGCCCGCTGCGGCCGCAAGCCGCAATGAGAGGCCCTGACCCCCAGCACGAGCAGGAGGGCGACCTCCATGCCAAGTGCCACCTCCTTGGCGCCAAGTGTGCCGAACTGGCGGAGCATCAACAAGTCCAGCGGTGCGTTCAGCGCCAGCGCGACCGGAATGGCAACCAGCACTCTGCCGCGCGGTAGTGCGAAGACGATAGGGCGTTGCAGGCGCAGGTCCACGAAGAGCGGCGCCAGCCGCTGCCCGGCTTCGGCTCGGCCTGAACACATTGGCCTTCTCCTGTGGCGCCGTTGGCATAGCGCCCGCCGGATCGAAATGCCTTGACCTGCCGCAAACAGGCTCTGGCCTGACGCAATCGCTCGGCTTGACCTGCATCAAGGCCGGAGAACCGGCCATCCGGTAGACCCGTTCCGTGATCGGACGCGGGAGGGGCGTGATGACGGACAGGGACAAGCGATCTCCGGAGCCCGGTCCGCGCTGGCCGCTGGCCAATCAGTGGCTATGGGTCGGGGTCTTCTGGGCGCTGTTGATACTGGGCGCGATCTGGTTTCTGCCCGACGAGGCGCCCGAGGAAATCTCCTACAGCGCCGTCAAGCGCATGATCGAGACGGGCGAGGTCGCCAGCGCCGAATTGCAGGAGCACGGCATCGTCGTGTCCGCCCCCGGAACCACAGGCAGCGGCGAGACGCGGTACCGGGCGGTGACGCCGGTCCAGGGAGATCCCGGCTTGCTGCCCCTGCTCGAGACGATGCGGGTCGAGGTGAGCGCGACAGAGCCGCGAGACATCTCGCTGTTGAGCCTGCTGCTGCCATGGGTCGTGATCCTCGGAGCGTATTTCTGGCTGCAGCGCCGCCTGATCGGGCGGATGGCCGGTGGCCTTGGCCCGGGGGCGGGCGGCTTCGGCGCGGGCGGGCTGCTGGGTGGCCGTTTCACCAAGCCCAGCCGACCGGCGCAGGAGGTCACCTTCGACGACGTGGCCGGGCAGGACCAGGCCAAGCGCGAGGTGGCCGAGCTTGTCGAGTTCCTGCGCGACGCGGACCGGTTCCAGCGCGTCGGCGCCGAGGTGCCGCATGGCGTGCTGCTGGTCGGGCCGCCGGGCACCGGCAAGACGCTTCTGGCCAAGGCGCTGGCCGGCGAGGCCGACGTGCCGTTCTTCTCGACCTCGGGCTCCGAATTCATCGAGATCTTCGTCGGCGTGGGGGCTGGCCGGGTGCGCAAGATGTTCGAGGCCGCGCGGGCTGCAGCCCCGGCGGTGATCTTCATCGACGAACTCGACAGCATCGGCCGGACCCGCGGCACCGGGCTGGGCGGGGGGCATGACGAACGCGAGCAGACGCTGAACCAGATCCTCGCCGAGCTCGACGGCTTCGGCGGGCGCGAGGCGGTGGTCGTGCTGGCGGCGACCAACCGGCCCGACGTGCTCGACCCGGCGCTGCTGCGCCCGGGCCGCTTCGACCGGCACGTCACGCTCGAACTGCCCGACCGGGCCGCACGGCGCGCCATCCTCGACATCCATGCCGGACGCCTGCCGCTGACGAACGCGGAGGATCTCGATGCGATCGCGGCCGGCACGCCGGGATTTTCCGGCGCGGATCTGAAGAACCTGCTCAACGAGGCCGCGATCATGGCGGCGCGGCGCAGCGGGACGGGCATCACCCGCGCCGATCTGGAGGAAGCGCGCGACAAGGTGATGATGGGCACGGTGCGCTCGCTGGCGATCCGCCCCGAGGAACGGCACCGGCTCGCGGTTCACGAGGCCGGGCACACCGCTGCCGCCTTCTACACACCCGGCGCCGACCCGCTGTACAAGGTGACGATCATTCCACGCGGCCGCGCGCTGGGCGGCACGCACATGCTGCCCGAGGCGGAGCGCCACACGCTCGACGAGGCCTATCTGCGCGGGCAGCTGGTCGCGTTGCTCGGCGGACGGGCGGCCGAGCGGACGCTGCTCGGGTCGGTCAGCTCCGGGGCCGACGACGACATCCGCCGCGCCACCGGGCTCGCGCGCGCCATGGTGTCGCGCTGGGGTATGGACGAGGCGCTCGGCCCGGTCGATCTGAAGCAGAGCGAGGACCATCCCTTCATCGGCCAGTCCATCGCGCAGCCGCGCAGCCATGCCGACGAGACGGCGGCCCGGGTCGACCGGGCGGTGATGGCGCTGCTCAAGGACGCGGAGCGCCGGGCGACCGAGATCCTCGAACGGCACCGCTCGGAGATCGACAACCTGGTCGAGGCGCTGGAGGCGCGGGAAACCCTCGATGCCGACGAGATCCGCCGCTGTCTCGATCCGGAAGGGAGAGTCACCGTGATCGCCCCGCAGGTGTCGGCGTGTCCCTGACGAGGGATCGGCGCCCTGATCGGTCCGCTAGAAGCCGAGGCGACCGGGTGCGCCCGATTCCATCGCACCAGATACGGGATCTTCCAAAGGCCCGGCTGATCGCCGAGAGCTCCGTGGCAGATGGAGGGGTGGTGGCCGGGCCGATCAAGCGCAGCGGCCATCACCGCTGCGACGCCGCGCGCGGTGTATGTGGACCTCGTCGAGCAAGGCATCCTCGACCCGACGCGGCTGGTTCGTGTTGACTTGGAGAATGCCGTGCCCGTCGCAGGGGTGTAGCTCCCGACCGAGGCGAGGATGACGGAAATGGCCACGTCTGCGTCGGAGGATCGGCCCCCGCGGAGTTTGGGTTGCGATAGCCGGATATCCTCTAGCCGACCCCGCGAAACAGCGATCCGACCAGATAGGCGATCGCGGCTGCCGTGCCGCCGATCGCCAGCGTCTCGAGGCCCGAGCGCCACCACGGCGCCAGCGACCAGCGGCTCTTCAGCGCGCCGATCGCGAAGAAGGCGGCCCCGGTCATGGCGACCGACAGACCGAAAGCCGCCCCGAGGCCGAGCGCGAAGGGCGCGAGCGGCACCAGGCCGGCGGTGAGGAAGGCCGCGAATGTCACCAGCGCGGCGGGCAGGGGGGCCGGGGCCCTTGGGCTCAGCCCGTATTCGTCGACCAGCATCAGCTCCACCCAGGCGCGGCGGTCGCGCGAGATCGCGGTCACCGCGCGTTCCAGAACCGAACCATCGAGGCCCTTGGCCGCGAGGATCTGGCGGATCTCCTCGCGCTCGCCTTCGGGGTAGAGATCGATATGACGCTCTTCGACCGCCCTGAGCCGGGCGGCGTCGTCGCGCTCGGCCTTGGTGCCGGCATAGTTGCCCGCCGCCATCGAGAACCCGTCGGCCAGGAGGTTGGCGGCACCCAGCGCGAGGATGATCGCGGGCGGCAACCCGGCGCCCTGCACCCCCGCGACGATGGCGAAGGTGGTCACCGCCCCGTCCATCGCGCCGTAGATCGCGTCCTTCAGATGCCCGCCTTGCCCGGCGCGGGCCAGACGTTGCGCGATCTCGGCCTGGCCGTGGCCATGATCGGCGGGACGCTGGCCGAAACGCGGCATGCTCAGCCCGCGACCTGGATGCTCTCGAGCCAGTGGATCAGGTCGGTGATCGACTGGCTGGTCAGCACCGGCTGGCCGGACTGGGTCGAAAGCGTGCCGAAATCGGTGTCGAAGACCGGTCCGAAGACCGGCATCTCGCCGCCATGGCCCAGCAGGGGATCGCGGCCGTCGATCTGGCGCGTGGCGCGGGCAACCGGAAAGCTGCCGCCATTGCGCTCCGACAACCGGGTGAGATCCGGCGGCACGCGCCTGAGCATCTCGGCGAAGGGCCCGTCACCGCGAGCCTCCGGGCCGTGGCAGGACTGGCAGAAAACCATGTAGAGATCGTGGCCCGCCTCAATCGAAAGCGGGTCCTCCACCTCCTGCGCCTGCGTCGTGCCGGCGATGAGAAGAACGAAAGGGAGTAACGGTCGCATGATCGGCTCCTTTGCTGCGGCCCCAGCTTCGCCGGTGAACGCGCCACGGACCTTGACCTGCATCAAGGCAGCCCCGGGGGGGGGCGGACCAAGCTGGCCGACATAGGGGCGAGACGCGTTCCCGGGTGGGGATAGAAGGCATGGAGCGGATTCTGGTCGCGACGGATCTGACGGGGCAGGGCGCCCGCGCGTTGCGGCGGGCGGCGATGCTGGCGGAGGCGCTGGGCGCCGGGCTGGAGGTCCTGCATGTCCTGCGCGACGATTTGCCGGACGATCTGCGGGCCGAGTTCGAACGCGTCGCGGGCGGGCGGCTCGCGACGGAGGTCGCGGCCCTGCGCGCTCGGCTGAACGGTTGAGTCCGGAGCCGGCTCGAGTTCGGCACGCCCTGGATGACGATCCTCGACGCCGCCGCCGAGGCGGATCTTCTGGTGATGGGGGCGCACCGCCATGCCGGGATCGCGGAGCTGTTCCGCGGCACCACGGTCGAGCGCGTTGCCAAGGCCTGCGACACGCCGCTGCTCGTCGTGCGTGGCGACCCGGTCAGCCCCTACGGCTCGCTGCTCGCGGCCACCGATTTCTCGCTCGCCGCGCGCGCCGCACTCGAGGCGGCGCTGCGTCTCGCGCCGAATGCGACCACCCGCCTGCTACATGCTCACAGCGTGCCCTTCCGGTTCCTGCTCGGCGGCGAGAGCCGACGCTCGCTGCTGCATGCCGAACGTCGCCGCCAGCGCGAGACCGCCGAAACCGACATGGCCACATTCCTCGGCGGATTGGAAACGCGGCTAGCCGGCGCGGAGCGCATCTTCGTCGAGGATGCGCCGGAGGCCGCGATCCGCCGCACGCTGGCGACCGAGCCGGCGGATCTGCTCGCGGTCGGCACCCATGCGCGGCCACGGCTGTCCGAAGCGCTGCTGGGCAGCGTGGCGCGCGGCCTGATGGCGGACCCGCCCTGCGACCTGCTCGCCGTGCCGCCGCCGTTCCGGACCGCCGGATAGAAGGAGATTGAGCCATGACAATCAGCACCATAGCCCTGTGCTTCACCGACGCGGCACAGGCCGAGACGCTCATTCGGGCCGGGGTCGCGCTGGCGCGCGAGAAGGGCGCGCATTTGCTTGGCCTCCATGTGATGCCCGATCCGCAGATCTACCCGGCCGTCTCATCGCACATGACCGGCGAGTTCCTGTCGCAACTCCGCGACCGCCAGCACGACGCCGCCCGCGAGATGCAGGCCTTGTTCGATGCGCGCGTCGCGGCTGAGGGTGTCGCGGGGGAGTGGCGTTGCCTCGGGGCGAAATACATCACCCCCGCCGAACGGATGGTCGAGAGCGTGCGCGCCGCTGACCTGGTGATGGCGGGGCGCCCCGACGGAGATCGCATTGGTCGCGGTGAGGCGGAGATCATCCGCGCCTCCGGTCGACCGGTTCTTGTGATTCCGCCGGGATGGGAGCCCGCGCCGCTGGGGCGCGCCGCGGTGATCGGTTGGAGCGAGACCCGCGAGGCCGCGCGTGCGGCGCACGACGCCGTCGATTTGCTGGAGAAGGGGGCGGAGGTCACGTTGCTCAGCGTGGCAAAGCTGCCCGACCGTGACGCGCACCACTACCCGGCGCAGGACATGGCCACGATGCTGAGCCGCCATGGCCTGAGAGCGAGGGTCGTGCATCGCGAGGCCGAGTCATCGAAGATCAGCGAAATTCTCGAGCGCGAGGCGTTCCAGACGGGGGCGGGGTTGATCGTCACCGGAGCCTTCGGCCATTCGCGCGCCTACGACTTCGTGCTCGGGACGGTGACGTGGAGCCTCCTGCGCCACGCCAGGCGGCCGGTGTTGTTCTCCAAGTGACCTCAGCTGCCGGCGCCGACCTCGCCGAGCACCCAGCCGGTGAACTCCCCGAGGGCCGCGCGCATGGCCCGGTCGAAACCCGCGGCCAGCGCCGGGCTGTCGGTCGAAGGCGCTTTGGCCACCGCCTCGATCCGGCGAGTCGAGACGACGGCCGCGTCGCTTTCGCGCACCAGCCGGACCAGCAGCTCGATCTCGAGCTGCGCGTCCTCGGCGGTGAAGGCCTCCGCATGGAAACCGATGATCTCGGTCAGCACCGCGTAATCGCCGCCCACACCCAGGGGGCTGCGGCCGACATATCGTAGCGCGGCGCTGTCGCCGAGGCTGCGCACCATCAGCGTCTGGACCATCTGCGGCACCGGGTCGGCCCAGCGCGCATCGGGCAGGTACTGCGCCCGGAGCGGATCGGGGCGGATCATGATCCGGTCGGTGGCGATGCTGCCGGAGGCCACGGGCAATTCGACGATCACGTCGAGCGGGCGTGGCGCGACCACGGGCGCGGCCATCTCCGGCGAGCGCAGTTCGAAGACCTCGAGCGGCGCCGAAGCCCGGTCCAGAACATCCAGCGCGCCACAGCCGGACAGCAGCAGAAAGAGCCCCAAACCGGCCGCACCCTGAACCCGAAGCATTCCATTCCCTTCACCTGCGGAAGGCGGGGGCCCGGTCGTCCAGCAGGAAGCGGGCGGGGTCCCGATCCATCCGGCCGACCATGCGGTCGAGGTTCCCGACCAGGGCACGCGCCTCCCGTGCGAGGCGAGCATAGCCCGGAAGCGCCTCGGCCGTGAAGCCGTCCAGCGCGGTTCCCGACCGCGCCACCGTGGTGGCCAAGGTCTCGAAGGCGGTCGCCGCCGCCTGGCTCGCGCGCCGCAGATCCGCGCCGATCCCGGGCAGTTCGGCGGAGACCGTGCCGATGGCCTCTTCGAGGCCCGAAGCGGCGCCCCGGACGTCCGAGATCAGCGGCGCGATCTCCTCTTCCGCGAGTCGCGCCGTCTCCGAGAAGGTGCGTTCGGCCGAGGCGAAAGCGGCTTCGCCGCGCTGCATGGCGGTCTCCAGCGATCGCATGGCGTCCTGCGCGGCCGTAAGCCCGTCCGCCGCCCCCGTGACGAGGGTTTCGGCCGATCCGGCGAGCCGGGCGGCGCTTTCGGTGGCGCTCGCGAAATCGGGACCCAGCGTCGAGACGAGATCGTCCATCGCGCGCCCGGTGCCGCGCAACTCCGATATCATCGGCGCGAGATCCTCGTCGACCAGCCGCTCGGCCCGCGCCACCAGGTCGCGCGCGGAGCCCGAAAGGGCCGCGATCTCGCGCTCGGTGGTTCCGATCGCGGGGCCGAGCCGGGCCGCGGCATCGGTGGCGCTCCTCAGCAGTTCCGCGGCCTCGTCGAGGCGGGCCCCGGCCGCGTCCCCCGCCGATGCGAGCGTGTCGATCATGCGCCGCGCCTCGGGGCCCAGCGCCCCGATCTCGGCCCCTAAATCCTCGAGCATCTGCTGCAGGGCGGTGCTGGCGGCGCTTGCCTCCTCGGCCATGTAGCGGTCGGTCTCGGCCAAGAGATCCTGCGCCGCCTGAAGGGTGTCGGAGCCGCTTCGCATCGTCTCCCCGGCGGTCTCCGCCAGCGTATCGATCCGGGCCATGGTGGCCTCGGCCCGGTCGGAGAGGCGCAGGAGCCCATCGGCGAGATCGTCCCATGTGTCGTTGAAACGCCCGGCTTCGGCCGCGACGCCGGTGATCGCCTCAGCCGTGCCGGACAGCTCGTCGAGCGTATCGGCCAGCGCCGCGCTCGCCCGTTCGGTGTTGTCGAGGATCCGCACGACGCGGTCGCGGTTCGCTTCGTCGAGCAGTGTGTCGAGGCGCTGCATGACCGAGATCGCCTCGTCGAGCAGTTCGGGCGCGCTGCGAGTCAGCGATTGCAGGGTCGAGGGCCCGGCGGCGATGCGCGGCAACGGCTCGCCGGGGGCGGCGGAAAGCAGCGGCGAGTCGGGCGATCCCGCCTCGATCGCGACATAAGAGACGCCGGTCACGCCCAGCGCCTCGATCCGGGCGATGCTGTCGCCTCGGACCGGGGTATCGGCCTGAACCTGCACCACGACTCTTATGGCGCCGGTCTGGTCGGGGGCGAGGGCGAGGTCGGTGACCTGACCGACCAGCAGCCCGCCGAAGCGCACCTCCGAGGCGCGGCCGAGCCCGGAGACGCTGTCGAACTCGATCTCGTAAGTGGCGAACTGCCGGTCCAGCTCGACCCGGGCGAACCACAGCAGGAAGGCGAGGATACCGAGCAGGCCCGCGAGGGTGAAGGCGCCGACGAGCACGTAGTTGGCCTTGGTCTCCATGTGTCACCTCCCTTGCGGTGCGGCCGGGCCGGACCTGCGGGCGGCCCGGCCACGCGGGCCGTGGAAATAGTCGCGCACCCAAGGGTGCTCGACCGCCAGCATGTCATCGAGCGTGCCCGTGGCGAGCACGCGGCGCTCGGCCAGCACGGCGACACGGTCGCACAGCGCGTAGAGCGTATCGAGATCGTGGGTCACGAGGAACACGCTGAGCCCCAGCGCCTGCACGAGATCGCGCATCAGCCGGTCGAAGGCCGCGGCGCCGATCGGGTCGAGACCTGCGGTCGGTTCGTCGAGAAAGACGATCTCGGGGTCGAGCGCGAGCGCGCGCGCGAGGCCCGCGCGCTTGCGCATGCCCCCCGAAAGCTCGGCCGGATAGGTCTCGGCCGCGTCGAGCGGCAGCCCGACCATGGCGATCTTGAGCTCGGCCAAGGCACGGCGGGTGTCCGGGCCGAGGCCTTCGACGCCGCGCAGCGGCACCTCGACATTCTCGCGCAGCGTCAGCGAGGAGAACAGCGCCCCGTCCTGGAACATGACCCCCCACCGCGCCGCGAGCGCGGCGCGGCGATGCTCGTCGATCCCGGTCATCTCCTCACCGAACACCGCGATCCGCCCGGCATCGGGTCGCCGCAGGCCGACGATGCTGCGCAACAGCACAGACTTGCCCGTGCCCGAGCCGCCGACCACGCCCAGCACCTCGCCGCGCCGCATGTCGAGATCGAGCCCCTCATGGACGCGGTGCGGCCCGAAGCGGTTCTCCAGCCCGCGAATGCGGATCACCATGTCGTCGGCCCCGGTCACAGGCCGACCTGCGCGAAGAGGATCGAGAACAGCGCGTCGGTGACGATCACCGCGAAGATCGCGGTGACGACGGCGCTGGAGGTCATCCGCCCGAGCGACTCCGCGCTGTTGCCGACCTGCATGCCGGCGCGACAGCCGACGATGCCGATGATCAGCGCGAAGACCGGCGCCTTGACCAGCCCGACGACCACATGGATCGGCTCGACGCCCTCGATCAGCCGGGTGCGGAACATCGCGGGCGAGATGCCGAGCTCGGCCCATGACATGAGCGCACCGCCCAGAAGACCGCTCAGATCCGCCACCAGCCCGAGGATCGGCAGGGTGATCACCAGCGCCAGGATGCGCGGCAGGATCAGCGCGCTGGCCGGGTCGATGCGCAGGGTCTGCATGGCGTCGATCTCCTCGCGCATCTTCATCGAGCCGATCGCCGCCGTGAAGGCCGAGGCGGTGCGCCCGGCGACGATGATCGCGGTGAGCAGGATGCCGAGTTCGCGCAGGATCGAGATGGCGATCAGCTCGACCACGAAGATCTCCGCGCCGAAGGGACGCAGCTGGGTCGCGCCCTGAAAGGCGAGCACGACGCCGATCAGGAACGCCATCAGCGCCACGATCGGCACCGCGCGCAGCCCGACCTCCTCGCAGTGATGCACGAGCGAGGTCAGGTGAAACCCGCGCGGCCGCCGGAGCGCTCCGAGCAGCCGCGCGGTGAAGATGCCGAGATATCCCAGCAGGTCGCGCAGGAAGGCCCCGGCGCCGGCGACCTGCCTGCCGAGCCGGTCGAGCAGCGTGGCGACGGTGAGCGGCGGCCGGGTCGCGGGCTCGGCCCGCTCGAGGTTCGCGCGCACGACCTCCACGAGCGGCAAGGCGTGTGGCGGCACCGATGCGATGGTGAGATCCGTCCCCTCCTGCCGCAGCCGCGCCTGCTCGGTCAGTAGCAGCCACGCGCCCGCGGAATCGAGGCGCTGCAGCGCCGAGAGGTCGAGCGTGGCGTGAGGGGCGAAGGGGATCTGCGCGAAACGGCGGCGGGCCTGTTCGAGTTCGGGCAGGCCGAGGGAACCCGAGATTTCGATCTCTGGCCGTCCGGCCGTCGTGCCGATCTTGATGCTCATCGGTCGGGCCGCCGCGACGCGCGGGCCTCGGACCAGCCAGCCGCGCGGGGCACAGGACGCGCCGCCGGGCATTCGATCGCGGTGAGGATCATGGAGCGGCCTTTCCAGCAGAGGTGGGGCGAGTATCGCCGCCCCTGGACAACCCGGCCCTGATCTGGATCAAGGCACGGGAGCCACGGGTAGATATGATGCCGCCCCGCGATGGGGCGGCGCCTGTCGGGTCGGCGGTCTCCGGGTCATTCGCGCTCGGCCGCCCGGACCGCGACGCCCTCGGCGATTTTCTCGCCGGGATGCGCGATGACCACGTCACCGATCTCCAGTCCGCCCAGCACCTGCGCGACCGTGTCGTTGCGCCGGCCGATCTCTAGCACGGCGCGGCGGGCGCGACCCTCCTCGACCACGAAGCTTGCCCAGTTCTGGCCATGGCGGAACAACGCGGCGATCGGTACCTGCAACTCGTCCGGAGACCGCCACAGCACGATGCGCAGGCGCAGGGCATAGCCGTCCCCGAGCCCGACGGGCGGTGAGTCGGGCGTGGTGAAGTCGAAGATCGCCTCGACCCGCTGCTCTTCGAGCCCGAGCGCCGAGACCTCTGTGCGCGCCGAGGGCTCGATCCGGCGCAGGTGGGCAGGCGGCTCGCTTGCGCCACCCCAGCGCGCGACACGGGCCAGAGCGTCCTCGGGAAGGCGGACGGCATCGCGCGACAGCAGGTCCGCGACGATCTCCAGATCGTTCGGATCGCCGATGTCGAGCAGCCGCTCGCCGGCGGCGACCGGCCGCGCGCTGAGCTGGTCGATGGCGAGGACGACGCCGCTGGCCGGGGCTCGGATCTCGACGCAGCAGCCACCGCCATCCCCGGTCTCGTCGCCGGGACCGATCAGAGCGGCGCGGCTCCGGTCGAGCGCGCCCTGTGCCATGATGCGCGTCGATAGCGCCGTGTCGCGGGCGGCCTGCGCGACCTTGAGCGCCTGCGTCGCCTCCTCCAGCCGGTCCGCCGGGGCGGCGCCGCGCTCGACCAGCGTCCGGGCCTGGTCGTGGCGCGACTTGGCGTAGCTGAGCTCCTGCAGGGCCTGCTGCAACCGGCTTTCGGCGGCGGAAAAGGCCGCCTGGGCCTCCTGCGTGGCGGCCTCGGCCTCGACCCGGCTGCGCCGGTCGAGCAGGCTGGGTTCGATCGGCTCGACCACGGCGACCAGCGTCTCACCGGCTACTACCGCGTCGCCAACCCGGACGGGCGAACGTCGGGCGGTGCCCGTGATCGGCGCCGAGACCTCCCAGACCTCGCGGATCCGCGTCTTTCCCTCCACCTCGAGCGTGACTTCCATCGGCCCGCGCGCGACCTCCACCAACTCGGCGGTGACGGGGATCGGTCGAAACGCGATCCAGAGGAGACTCGCGACGATCAGCGCCGGGATGGCGAACAGGGCGATCAGGCGGATAGGGCGGGCCATGGTTTCATTCCCTCGTCTTGAGGACGTCCAGAAGATCCAGTCGGTCGAAACGCCGCCGGACCAGCAGCGCGGCGGCCAGGATCGCGGTCAGCGTCAGCAGGCTCGCGCGCGCGAAATTGGCCGGGGTCAGCACCAGCGGAATCCGGTAGAGATCGCTGTCGAAGCCCGAGACCATGCCCTGCGCGATCAGCGCGCCGATCCCCCAGCCCAGCGGCTGCGCCAGAAGCGCCAGCACGGCGGTTTCGCCCAGCAGGATCGACGCCACCTCGGTGCGGGTGAAGCCGAGGATTCGCAGGCTGGCCAACTCGCGCGCCCGCTCGGAGAGCTGGATGCGGGCGCCGTTATAGGCGACGCCGGCGGTGATCAGCCCGGAGATCGTCAGGAACAGGATCGTGTTCCAGCGGATGTTCTGCCGGATCGTCTCGCGAAAGCTGTCGCGGACCTCGGTCAGCATGACGCTGGCCGCCAGCGTGGGCAGCGTCTTGAGCGCGGCCTGGAACTCGGGCAACGCGGCGGGGTCCAGCGCCAGATGCAGGGCGGTGACCTGCGGCGCCCGGCCCAGCCGCGCCGCGAGCGCGTCGTGGTCCATGTAGGCCCCGAGGCCGAGATATTGCCGCGTCACCGCCGCGACCGGCTCGCTGAAGTCGCGCTCCCGGTCCCCGGCGACCTCGACCTCGACCACGTCGCCCGGGCCAACCTGCAGCTGCTCGGCCAGCTGGCGCGACAACATCAGCGCCGTCTCCGGAGCCGCGACGACCCGGCCCTCGGTGTCGAGGATCCGGACCAGGTCGCCGCCGGGGGGCTGGGCGGTGATCGAAAGTCGCTTGGACAAATGCCCGTTGCGCAGCGTCACCGCGAGATCGAATTGCGGCTCTACCCGCAGGACGCCGGGCAGGGCACGGGCCTGCAAGGCCGCCCTGGCCGGCGCTTCCGCGCCGAGGACGAGCGTCGCGTGCTGGCGGTTCGCCCGGTAGAAGGCGCTGTCCATCACCACGTCCATCGCGTCGATCATGAAGCTGGAGGCCACGAGGATCGCGACCCCGGCCGAGAGCCCCAGCATCGTCATCGCGGCACGGACCGGCCAGCGCAGCAGCCCGCGCAGCACCATCTTCGCGGGCTGCGACAGCCACCGCCCGGCCGCCAGCCGGTCGAGCGGCCCCTTGCCGAAGTTCGGGGGCGCAGGCGGGGCCATGGCCACCGCCGGGGCCAGCCGCGCCGCGGTCAGCGCGGCCCGTGCGGCCCCCAGCCCGGCCACCACGAGAGCCAGAAGCCCCGAAATCGCGTAGACGTCGAGACCATCCGGTCGGATCAGCCATGGAAAATCGAAGAACCGGGCGTAGATCCGCGCCATGCCGCCCGCCAGCCAGCTGCCGGCAAGCCAGCCGATCGCGATGCCGATGCAGGCCACCAGCATCGCGAGAAGCAGATAGTGCAGCGCGATCTCCGACTTGCGGTAGCCCAACGCCTTGAGCAGGCCAATCTCGGCGCGCTCCAACGCCACGATCCGACCCAAGAGCATGTTGACCAGGAAGCCCGCGATCACGAAGAAGATCGGCGGCAGCACGACGGTCATGTTGCGCAGCTGCTGGAGTTCGGCGGCGATGAAGGCATGGCTCGGATGCTGATCGCGCAGGCGGACGCCGGTGCCGCCCCAAGGCGCAAGCAGCGCATCGACCCGGTCCGCGACCTCCGCCGTGACGGCGGTCGCGTGCAGGGTCAGGGCGACGTCGTTGATGGCGCCTTCGAGGTCGAGCACCGCGCCCGCGGCCCGCTCAGGCATCCAGATGATCGCGAAGCCCGCATCGTCGGGCATCAGCCCGCCGGGGGGCAGGCTGTAGAGGAATTCCGGGCTGCGCAGCATGCCGGTGATCGTCAGGTCGAGCCGCCGTCCATTGGCGATCGCCGCAAGGCCGTCACCGGGGCGAAAGCCGTTGGCCTGCGCGAAGCGGGCGTTGACGGCGACCTCGCGGTCGCTGTCGGGGTCCGGCATCCGCCCCGAGACCAGCAGGGGCATGTTCAGGAGCGGCGCACCGGCGGGCAGGGACATCAGCCGGCCCGATCCCGGTGCCGGTCGATCCGGCAGGTCGAGCGTGACCGGTCCGACCTTTCGCGCCTCGGCCGAGCGGACGCCCTCGATCGCGCGTATTTCCTCGACCAGCTTGCCGGGTGCGCGGCGCACCGAGGCGAACATCTCGGCGAAGCGCTGGCGGCCGTAATAGTCGTTGAGCGTGGTGTCCAACGCCCGGATCATGCCGAAGGCCGTCAGCAGGATCGCCACGCCGCAGGCCAGCACCAGCGCGATCGCCGCGACCTGCGACCACAGCCGGCGCAGGTCGCGCAGCAACTTGCGGTCGATGGCGCGCGGCTTCACCATCGGATGCCCTCGGCCGCGACGCGGTTACGGTTGCGCGCGACGTCGATGACCCGGCCATCCTGAAAACGGATCACCCGATGCGCCATCCGTTCGATGTCGGCATTGTGGGTGATCACGAGGATGGTGGTCCCGAACCGGGCGTTGACCGCTTCGAGCGCCGACAGCACCGCGACGCCGGTGCGGCTGTCCAGCGCGCCGGTCGGCTCGTCGCAGAGCAGCACCTCGGGGCGCTTGGCGATGGCCCGCGCGATGGCGACGCGTTGCTGCTCGCCGCCCGAAAGCTGGGCGGGAAAGTGATCCAGCCGTGCATCGAGCCCGACCAGCGACAGGGCCTCGGCGGCGGGCATGGGGTCCATGGCGATATCGGTGACCAGCTCGACGTTCTCGCGTGCGGTGAGGCTGGCCACGAGGTTGTAGAACTGGAACACGAAGCCGACATGGTCGCGCCGGTAGCGGGTGAGCTGCCGGTCGGTCATCGCGGTGAGCTCCATCTCCCGGAACCACGCGGCCCCGCGCGTCGCGTGGTCCAGACCGCCGAGGATGTTCAGAAGGGTGGATTTGCCGCTGCCCGATGGTCCGAGAAGCACCACGAGTTCCTCGCTCGGCAATTCGAGATCGACGCCGTCGAGCGCGCGGACCTCGTTCGGGCCTCCGGCGCCGTAGGTCTTGCTCAGCCCTTCGGTGCGGAACGCGGCCTGGCGGTCCGTACCCGCGTCATCGGCCGGCGCGCCGGTCTTCGATCGCGCCGAGAGGTTGCGCTGTCGGTCGCCGAGATGATCCATGGGCATCCGGGCCCCCTGTTCCGAGCGCGCCCCGAATTCTTTATCCGAAGGACGCCTGACGATCCCGTTCAGCCCGCAGGCGTTTCGCCCGTCACGACATCAGCCGTCATCATGGGCTTCGCGGTTGAACCAATGTCTCGCCCGATGCTGCGGCCATCGGCCCGAGGCCGCGTTGATCTACGTCAAACGACCCCCGGCACAGATCCGACCGAACCAGCGTCTCGATCTACCGCTTCGTTAACAACAGGCTGGCTGGCGACGGGATGACGCTGAGCATCTGCCGGAGCCACAACCGGCGGCTCCCTTCGCCGTTCGTGAACGCCGGGCCGGGCAGTGGGATCCCACCTCTCACCGCGATCGGCGGGAGCCAGGAGTAGCTTGGAAATCACCAGATCCCGGCCGGGGATCGGGGAACCCCTAGGTCCGGCATCCTCGTCAGAAGCGTTCCCGGTCAAAGAAGGCCGCGCCGCCCATGATCCGTCCAATGAGTTGGCAGCCGTCATCGCGCTGGGTGAAATGCAGCCACGCTTTTTGCGCAAAGCGGTCGGGAGCGAAGGCATGGTACATCGCGCTCAGTTCGTCCCGCGAGACGCGGTGATCGAAGACGGAGGTCGCCTCGAATGCCTCGCGCGCCTCGGTCGGCAGCGACCGAATCTGCATCGCATAAGCGGCGTATTCGGCGGTCGCCGGGCAATCGACGAACGGGCATTCCGCACTGTCGTAGGCGGCGTGTGTCAATTCGTGTACGACCACGCTATCGAAATAGGGCTCGTCCGGCACGCTGGCAAAGGCGAGGTCCGGATCGCGCCGCTTGGCCATGAGCTCAGGCGTCAGCAAGCTGATGAGCGCTTCGCCGCAATGGAAGATGCCCATGCAACCCTCGGGAAGAGTATCCACGAATCTGAGTGTGACCCCCTCGGGCACGGCAACATTGCAGGCTGCAAGCTTCGGAATCTCACGGGCGGCAATCCGGCAGATGCGAGCACGAGTCTCTGACGTCCCACCCTCGACGATAAGACCAGCAGCTTGGCAGATGGTCTCTTCCTCGCCTGCGACGCTTGCGGTTGCCGCCAAAAGCCCGGCGATCAATCCGGCGGACCTGAGCACATCCTCCTCCTCTGGCGGGTCATGCGAAAGGTATCACGGTGCGCGCGCGATGATCAGGCCTTGATGTCCGCTGTCGTCATGGTCGCCCCCTCCATGAGGGGGCTCTTGGCATCGGCGGGGGCGAGCAGGTTGTTCTTCAGTGCGTCCACGATCTTCTGTCCCTCTGTCTCGTAGACCGTGAGCAGCGCGGCAGAGCGCTTCACCGCGTCGAGCGGGATTTCGGTCCGCAAGGAGAGGCACAGAAAAAGGTTTGATCCATGGTTTGGATCGACCTGGGGAAGTCGTTTTCGAAAGTAGAAGACCCGCCCGCGGCGGAGCAGGTAGGGCCCGGCGTGGTGTCGCGCGCGTCGGCGACGTTTGGATGGGCGGGAAGGTCGGGGCTGTGGCACATCATGTGTCACAGCCGCGGACGGCTGTAGCACATGAGTCGACCCAGAGCGCTTGGGGCTCTGATTTCATTGGGTTTTTGTGAAAACCTGGCTGGGGTGGTAGGAGCCCCAGTGAATTTTTCACGATGCCCAAGGCACTGAATATTCTTTAGAAATTCGAGCGAGCGCTGCGTGTATGACGTCCCTGTAGGGTAGCCGTGAATCACTGAGCGTCAAGCGAACCCAGCAGATAAAGCAATGACTCTTCTAACATGCGGGCAGGTTTCCATGGCAATGCCGTCACCTCCTGAAGGGGAGGGCCGCCACGATGCAGCGCACTGAAGGGGCCGCATGGCGGCTTCGTGTGTCACAGGGCAGAGAGGATCTCCTGCGGCGCTTGCGTGCGCCAAACGGTCTGGTAGCTATCGGCCACGTTGGCCTTCGTAACGGCAAGTCCGGGCAGGGCGATCCAACTCGGAACTGCGCGCCCCAAAAGAGAAAGTATCGTCGCTTCCGCGACGGCGACGCCCTGCCGGAACGGCTGCTGCGCGGCGATGCCTACAATGTGATTGTCTTGTGCCAGACATATCGCTGCATCGCGGCCAAGATCGACGGTGGTGACCGGCATGTCGTGCCCGACCGTATTCAGTGCGGCCACGGCTTCCATTGCCGGCGTATCCCAGACCACGAAGAGCCCTGCAAGGTCGGGGCTTTCCTCGATCATCGACAAAGTGGTTTCGTGAACCGCCCCTAGTGATGGGAAGCGGATCGTCCGCAGCTTCAGATCGGGGCGATTGGCCACTATCCAGCGCCCGAAGGCGATTTCGCGCTCATTCGTGGCGTAGAAGTCGACGCCGTAGGTCATTAGCCCTACCTCGCCGCCCTGCGCGATCCTGTCGGAGAGCAGCTTGGCGCCAATCAGCCCCAGACCGAAATTGTCGGCCGAGACGAGCGAGGTGTAATCCGCGCCCGGCAGCATGCCCGTAGGCACGTTGTCGTGCAGGATGAGCCGTATCCCGGCGCGGGACACCTGCCGATGCGCCTCGGCCACCGCGGCGTTCGCCACCGGGATCGAGATGATCGCGTCAAGCCCCTCGTGGCTCAGCCGTTCGAGCGCGGCGATCTGGCTCGCGGCCTGAAAGCCGCAATCGACGACCTCGCTAACGATGACGCCGCAGTCGCCCAAGGTCCCGGCGATCCCGGCGAGCTGCTGGCGGGACCAGTCGCTCTCGCCGGTATGGAGCACAACGGCCACCCGGAACCGCCTGTCACGCGCGGCGGTGACGTCGTTGGGCGTCAGGCTCAGCCGGCTCGGCGGCGCGGCGCGTTCGCCGTGGGGGCCCAGTCCGCTTATCGACATAATCCTTCGTCTTCCCTGTTCAGGTCATCATGCACCGGGCGGCGCGGCGGCTGCGGGGGGCGAAGCGGGCGCGCCGATCGCCGCCGTGCCCATCTGGTCGAGCGCAGCCAAAAGCCGAGGCATCGCTGTCGGGGCGCCGTGGGTGACCCATTCGCGCAGGAAGCTCGGGTCGAACAACGCCTCGCTCACGACCTTGGCGGCTCCAACGAGCCCGGCAGAGCTGCCCATCCGCGAGGCACTTATCCGCAGGTCGCGTGTCACGAGGGGGTGCGATTCGCCATAGACAGCCTCGCGCACCGCGGCGAGGAGGATGTCGTTGGTCTGCGCGATCGAGCCGCTCAGCACAATCAGCGACGGGTTGAGCATGTTGGCAAGCGTGGCAACCAGTTGGCCGATCAGGTGACCGCTGCGCGACATGATCTCCATGCTGACTGAATCGCCGACCTGTGCGGCTTGACCGACCTCAATAGCAGTGATCTCGCCGCCCCGGTTCAGGATGTCGGCCAGCGCAGGGCTGGTGCCGGCCTGCGCGGCGGCGAGGCCGTCGCGAGCGATCATGTCGCTTCCGGCCAGCACGTCGAGCGAGGCGGTTCGGCCGCCCGCCGCCCGCGGCAGATGGCCGATCAACCCTGCCGCCCCTTGCGCGCCGCGATAGAGCTTGCCGTCGAAGACGAAGCTCGCGCCGATCCGCTTGCCAACCTTGATGAAGAGCATCTCATTGATGCCGGCGCCGGCGCCGGCATGCAGTTCGCCCATGGCCATCGTCTCGACGCTACTGCGCATCCAGACCGGCACGCTAAAGCGTCGAGCCAGCTGCTCGACCAGCGGAAAGCCCTCCCATGCGGGCAGGAATGTCGGCGTCGCTTGCAGGAAATCGTCGCCGGGCGACAACTGCACCGGGCCAGGCACCGAAATGCCTAGCCCCCAGAGCGGCGCCGAGTGTTCGTCCTTTGCGAGTAGCCATTCGAACAGCGTTCCGAGCCGCTCCGCCGTCGCCTCGGGCGGGGCGCTGAGATCCATCGCTTCGTGGTGTTCGGTGATCAACCGGCCCGACAGGTCGGCGATGCCGACGCCGAGCGCCGTCTGATCAAGTGTCGCCACGAGGATCCGCGCTCGGTTCGCATTGAACTGCACCAGCCGGGGCGCGCGGCCGCCGCTGGCCTCGGCCAGCGCGCTTTCATCGACCAGCTTGATCTCGCTGAGCGTTGCGAGCCGGTCGGCGACAATAGCGCGGCCCAGCTCGCTCTCGCGCTCCAGTTCCTGACGCGTGTGCGCGGCGCCGCTGCGCACGAGGTTGAGGATCATGCCCAAGCTCTGCGCGGCGCCGTCGGCGTTGCGAGGCCGCCCCTTGCCGCGCTTCGGCCGGCTCGTCTCGACCATGCCGCTGTCAGGCATCGGCTACCGCGCTGCGCCTGTTGGCGCGCCCCTCGGAGTCCCCCGATCCGCCCAAGGGCAGATCACTGTGTGATTCGATGCTTTTGCTGGGCATCCCGCATCCAGTTTTGCCGATAGATCAGGAATACACGACACATTTAAGCGTGGCAACTTTATGCTTATGCAGATAATCTGCAAAAGTGCGCGTAGTTATGCTGATAAAATGTTGACTTAGGATTTTTGCTCGCTTATTCCTGGTTTAACGCAAGGGAAGGACGTGGCGGCGCGTGGCCTCCGCACTGGGCTGGAGGGCTCGGTCGCGACCCGGCGTCTGGGACGGCCCGATGGCCGAGGGAGATGAAAATGACGATATGGAAGCTTGCCTATCAGGCGAATTGCTGGGGCCCACTCGGCGGCAACGCGGTCGGCGTGACCTCGGTCGCCGAGCTGACCTACCGCACCTTCGCCGACATGGACCGCGCCTTCGCGGATATCGCGGCGGCCGGCTATGAGGGGGTCGAGGTCTTCGATGGCAACCTTCTCGACCATTCCGTGGAGGCGTTTCGCACGTTGCTCGAGAAGCACCGGCTGTCGCTGGTCGCGGCCTATTCGGGTGGCAACTTCATATTCGACGACATTCTTGAGGAGGAACTCGACCGCATCCGTCGCGTCGCCGACCGCACGGCCGAGATCGGCGCGCCGCATCTCGTCATCGGTGGCGGAGCCAAGAGGGCAGGGGGTGCGCGCGACGGCGATCACGCGAAGCTTGGTGCGGCGCTGGAGCACATCGTGGGTATTGCCCGCGAGCGCGGACTCAAGGCACATTACCACCCCCACCTGACGACGATTGTCGAGGGCCCCGAGCAGGTGCGCCGGATCTTCGGTGAAACCTCGATCGATTTCTGTCCCGACACCGCGCATCTCGCCGCCGCTGGCGGCGATCCCGCGCAAATGATCCGCGAGCATCGCGAGCGGATCTCCTACGTCCATCTCAAGGGCTGGCAGCGCGAGCCTTTCGCCTTCACGCCGCTGGACCGCGGCGATCTCGATAACGGCTCGATCGTCGAGGCGCTGCTCGAGACCGGCTACGACGGCTGGGTGACGGTCGAGTTGGACGCATGGGACGATCCCCGCGCCGGGGCGGAGGCAAGCCGCCGATATCTGGAGAAACGGCTGAAAACGGCCTGAACCGCAAGACGACCCGCGCGGACGAGAGGGTTCGCGCTCACAGGGAGGGAGACCCGAACATGACTATCATCAATAGCCTTGGCCGAGCCGCCGCCGCGGCCTTCGTGGCCGCCGGCGTGCTAGCTGCACCAGCGCTTGCCGATCCCGACGCGGCGCTCGCAGCGCTGCAATCCGAAGTGCTCTCCAAGGGGCCGAACGGCGAGACAGCGACCCCGGCCGCCGAGCTGTCGCTCTCGGACGAAGAACTTACCCAGATTAGGGAAATGAACGCCACTGCCGCTATCGTGATGCATTATGGCGGCAATGACTGGTCGCGGGCGCAGGTCGAAGGGCTGCGGAACCGGTTCGACGAGATGGGGATCGAGGTGATCGCCGTCACGGATGCCGGCTTCAAGCCTGAGAAGCAGGTCGCGGACATTGAGACCGTTCTGGCGCAGCAGCCCGATATCATCGTCTCGGTGCCGACCGATCCTGCCGCGACGGCCTCTGCCTACAAGGCTGCCGCCGATGCAGGAGTGACTTTGGTCTTTATGGAGAACACCCCCCCGGGGCTGGAAGTCGGTACAGATTACGTCTCGGTCGTCTCGGCCGACAACTACGGCAACGGCGTCGCCTCAGCGCATCTGCTAGCCAAGGCGCTCGAGGGCAAGGGCAAGGTCGGGCTGGTCTACCACGCGGCCGACTTCTTCGTAACGCGGCAGCGCTACGACGCCTTCAAGACGACGATTGCCGAGGAATATCCAGGCATCGAGATCGTGGCCGAGCAGGGCATTGGCGGGCCGGATTTCACCGGTGACGCCGACAAGGTCGCCTCGGCGATGCTGACCTCGAACCCCGATCTCGACGCGATTTGGGCGGTCTGGGATGTGCCGGCCGAGGGCGTGATCTCGGCAGCGCGGGTCGCGGGGCGCGACGATCTGGTCATCACCACCATCGATCTGGGCGAGAACGTCGCGATTAACATGGCGCAGGGCGGCTTCGTCAAAGGCCTCGGAGCACAGCGGCCGTTCGACCAAGGCGTCGCCGAGGCGACGCTCGCGGGTTACGGCCTTCTGGACAAGGAGGCGCCCGCCTTCGTCGCACTGCCGGCGCTGCCGGTCACGCGCGAGACGCTGCTCGATGCCTGGCAGACGGTCTACCGTGCCGACGCCACGGCCAACATCCAGAACAGCATGAACTGATCGAGCGCGACGGGCAGGCCACGCGCCCGCCCGTCGCCGCGGTGACGGCTCCGCGTGGGCCGGTCCCGCCTTCCCATATCTTCCGGAGTTAGACACATGACCAAGACGCTCAATGTGGCGATGATCGGTGGCGGTTTTATGGGCAAGGCCCATGCCATGGCCTACGCATCAATGCCGATGTTCTTCTGGCCCGCCCCGGCGATCCCGCACCGCAAGGTCGTCGTCGACGTCACCGACGAGTTGGCCGAGGACGCTCGCCAGCGCTTCGGCTTTGACGAGGCCTCATCCGACTGGCGCGCGGTTGTGACCCGCGGCGATATCGACGTGGTCGACATCTGCACCCCCAACAACGTCCATGCCGAGATCGCCATCGCGGCGGCCAAGGCAGGCAAGCACATCATCTGTGAGAAGCCGCTGGCGCGCGGCGGCGAGGAAGCGCGGGAGATGCTCGACGCGGTCGAGAAGGCCGGCGTGATCCACATGGTCGCCTTCAACTACCGCCGCACCCCCGCGGTGGCATTGGCCCGCAAATACATTGAGGAGGGACGGATCGGAAAGATCCTCAACTTCCGCGGCACGTACCTGCAGGACTGGTCCGCCGACCCCGACGGGCCGCTGTCTTGGCGTTTTCAGAAGAAGATCGCCGGGTCTGGCGCCATTGGCGACATCGGCACCCATGTGGTCGATCTGGCGCATTACCTCGTCGGTCCGATCGCGGCCGTCACTGCGATGACGCCCACCTATGTGACGTCGCGGCCGGTGCAGGCCGGCGGGCAGGACAAGCTCGGGGCCAGCGAAAAGAACACGGGGGGCGAGCGCGCGACGGTCGATGTCGACGATGAGGTCGTCTCGCTCCTGAAGTTCGAGAACGGCGCCATCGGCTCGCTCGAGGCGACGCGCAATGGCTACGGCCGCAACAACTTCATCACCTTCGAAATTCACGGCACCGAGGGCTCGATCCTGTTCAACTACGAGCGCCGCGACGAGCTGCGCGTCATGTTCAACAGCGACCCCGCCGACGCGCGCGGCTTCCGCACCGTCTATAGCGGCCCGGCGCATCCATACGGCGAGGGGCTTTGGCCGATCCCGGCACTGGGCATCGGCTACTCGGAGACCAAGATCGTCGAGTGCTATGATCTGTTCAAGGCGATCGCCACGGGGGTGCAGCCCTCGCCCAACTTCGCGGATGGCTACCTGACCGAGTTGGTCGCCGATGCGCTGATCGAGTCCGGGGAGACGCAGCAATGGGTCAAGGTGAAGACGTGACCGCCACGCCGCAGGCGGTGGTGATGCGCGGCATCGCCAAGCAGTTCGGCGGTGTGCGGGCGCTGGCCGGGGTCGACTTCGAGGTCGAGGCCGGCGAGGTCCACGCGCTTCTGGGCGGCAACGGCGCGGGCAAGTCGACGATCTTGAAAGTGCTCAACGGCGTGCATGCGCCGGATGCCGGCACGATCGAGATCTGCGGCCAGCGGATCACCCACCCCTCGCCGGAGGCAGCGCGGCAGGCGGGGGTGGCGATGATCTTTCAGGAGATGAGTCTTGTCCCGTCGCTGAGCGTCGCGCAGAACGTTTTTCTCACGCGCGAGACTAAGACCGGCCTCGGGCTGATCGACGACCGCACCGCCGAAAAGAAGGCGCGCGCGCTGTTCGAGATGCTCGAGGTCGACGTGAACCCCCGGGCGCTCGTCGCCGATCTCGGTGCCGGGCAGCGCCAGCTCACCGAGATCGTCAAGGCGATCAGCCAGGAAGCGCGGGTGCTGGTGCTCGACGAGCCATCGACGGCGCTGTCGGTGTCGGACGTGGAGCGGCTCTTCACCTTCTTGCGCAAGCTCAAGGATCGCGGTGTGGCGATCATCTACGTCTCGCACCGCATGGATGAGATCGCCCGCATCGCCGACCGCGCCACGATCCTGCGCGATGGGCGACACGTGATCACCGCGCCGCTGTCGGAGCTACCGATCGACACGATGATCGAGCACATCGTCGGCAAGCGGTCGCGCGGCCTGTCGGATGTCGCGCGCGAGCAGGTCGAGATCGGTGAGCCGCTCTTGGAGCTGGTCAGCGTTTCGGGCCGTCACAAGCCGTGTGATGTCAGCCTGACCGTGCATCGCGGGGAAGTCGTAGGGCTGGCCGGGCTGCTCGGTTCGGGCCGCTCCTCGCTCGCCCGGGTCATCGCGGGGATCGAGCCCAGCATGGCGGGCGAGATTAGAGTCGCGGGCACGCCGATCGAGATCCGCAGCCCGCGCGATGCCATCGACGCGCGCATCGCGCTGGTGCCCGAGGCGCGCGCGACCCAAGGTATCATCGCCACCCATTCGGTGGCCGCCAACCTGTCGATGGCGGTGCTCGACCGGGTGTCGTCCAGCGGCGTCGTTAGTCGCCGCGCCGTCGCGGAGGTGGCCGATCACCAGATCGAACGGCTCGCGATCAAGACCGCCTCGCGCGATCACGCGGTTGGCACGCTCTCGGGCGGCAACCAGCAGAAGGTGGTGATCGGCAAGTGGCTCGCCGCCGATCCCGACATCCTCGTGCTCGACGAACCCACGGCGGGCATCGACATTGGGTCGAAGTCCGAGATCATCCGGCTCGTCCGCGAGCTGGCACGGGCCGGCAAGGCCATCGTGATGATCTCCTCCGAACTTAGCGAGCTGCTGACCGCCTGCGACCGCATCCTGGTGATGTCCGGAGGCCGTGCGGTCAGCAGCTTCGCGCGCCACGACCTCGACGATCCGGATCTTCCGGCCGACGATACGATGCACCGGCTCCAGGCGGCCGAGCAGAAACTCCAATTTCACATTCAGGAGGCCCTGAAGCATCAGGGAGTGCGCCATGTCCACCAGCGATAGCATTCACGTTTCCGGGGTCGCCGCCCGCTTCGGCCTGACCAACTGGCGTCAATACATCATCTATATCGGCTTTGCCGTGATCTTCGCGATCTTCGCGCTGACGCTGAACGACAAGGGGTTCCTCAACCCCAACAACCTGCTCAACATCGTGCGGCAGACGGCGATGATCGCGGTCATGGCGATCGCCATGACCTTCGTGCTCTCGTCGGGGGAAATCGATCTCTCGGTGGGCGCGGTGGCGGGGCTCGCCTCGGTCACGGCGGCGATGGCGATCGCCGCGGGCGGCATCTTCTTCGGCGTCGCCGCCGGTCTGGCCACAGGCATCGCGGTCGGCGTCTTCAACGGGCTCCTGACCACCCGGATCGGCATTCCGTCGTTCCTGACCACGCTCGCGATGATGGGCATCGCCAAAGGCGTCGCGATGTGGATCAGCGGCACCGCCGCCGTGCCGATCATCAACCCCGGCTACTCGTGGCTGTTCGGCGGCGGCTCCATCGGTATCGTGCCGGTGCTGCTTTTGTGGATGCTCGGGCTCGGCGCGGTCGGCCATTTCGTTCTCAAGCGGACGACCTTCGGTCGGCGCGTGCTCGCTACCGGCGGCGGCGAGACCGCGGCGCGCTACTCGGGGATCGACACCAGCTCGGTGAAGTTCCGGGTTCTCGTGATCTCCTCGATGGCTGCGGCCCTTGCCGGAATGCTCTATGCGGGCCGGTTGCAGTCGGGGCGGTTCCAGCTCGGCGAAGGCGACGAGCTGTCGGTGATCGCTGCGGCGGTACTCGGCGGCACCAGCCTCTTCGGCGGCTACGGCACCGTCATCGGTACCATCGTAGGCGCGCTGATGATCGGCCTGATCAACAACGGCCTGATCCTGATGGGCCTCGAGTTCAGCCAGCAGCTGATCGCGCGTGGCGGCATCATCATTCTCGCCGTGGCGCTGAGTCAGAAAAGGAACTGAGCCATGAAACCAGGTTGCACAATCATCGGAACCGTCGTGGCGAAGCCCGACACCCGGGCCGAGCTGCAGGAGATCCTGCATGCGCAGGTCGAACCCACGAGGGCCGAGGCGGGCTGCTTGAACTACGATTTCCACGCCGATGCCAAGGACCCTTGCGTCTTCGTGTTCTACGAGAACTGGACAACGCTTCAGGATCTCGACGCGCATCTGACCAAGCCGCATCTCAAGCCGCTCTTCGACCGGCAGGGCGAGTTGCTCGCCCGCCCGGTCGAGATCCGGCACCTCGAGATGCTGAGCGACATGGCCGGCTGAGCCGCGGTGAAATGGGAGGATCGACATGGGCAGGATGAAGGGGCCAGGGCTCTTCCTGGCACAATTCGCAGGCAACGAGGCACCGTTCGACACGCTGGAGAACATCTCCAGATGGGCGGCGGGGCTGGGCTATCGCGGCGTGCAGATTCCTTGCACAGACGCGCGGCTGTTCGATCTCGGCTTGGCAGCCGAGAGCCAGACCTACTGCGACGAGTTGCGCGGCATTTGCGCCGACGCGGGTGTCGAGATCACCGAGCTGTCGACCCATCTCCTGGGGCAGCTGGTCGCGGTCCACCCGGCCTACGACCTCGCGTTCGACGCTTTCGCGCCGCAGGCCACGCATGGCAAGCCCGCGGCGCGGCAGGCCTGGGCGGTCGAGCAGCTGATGCTCGCCGCCCGCGCTGCGCGCAACCTCGGGCTCGACACGACGGTCGGCTTTACCGGCGCGCTGGCCTTTCCTTATCTCTACCCTTGGCCGCAGCGCCCGGCCGGGCTGATCGAGGAAGCCTTCGCGGAGCTGGCGCGGCGCTGGCGACCGGTCCTCGACGCCCATGATGCGCAAGGCGTCGACATCGGCTTCGAGCTGCATCCCGGCGAGGACGTCTTCGACGGCGCCACCTTCGAGATGTTCCTCGACGCGCTGGATGGCCACGAGCGGGCGCGGATCAACTACGACCCCTCGCACTTCCTGTTGCAGCAGATGGATTATCTCGCCTTCATCGACCTTTATCACGAGCGCATCTGCGCGTTTCACGTGAAGGATGCCGAGTTCAATCCCGACGGGCGGCAGGGGGTCTACTCGGGCTATCAGCCGTGGCTGAGCCGCGCCGGCCGTTTCCGCAGCCTTGGCGACGGACAGGTGGATTTCGGCGCGGTTTTCTCGAAGCTGGCGCGGCATGGCTACGACAGCTGGGCCGTGCTCGAATGGGAATGCTGCCTGAAATCGCCCGAGCAGGGGGCGGCGCAGGGCGCGCCCTTCATTGCGCGCCACATCATCGACGTGACGGACAAAGCCTTTGACGATTTTGCGGGCGCGGCGACGGACGGCGCGCGCAACCGCGCGATGCTCGGGCTGGAGGGCGCGGCATGAACAGGATCAGGCTCGGCATGGTCGGGGGCGGCGAGGGATCGTTCATCGGCTATGTCCACCGCGTCGCGGCGCGGCTTGATGGCGAATACGAGCTGGTGGCAGGCGCACTTTCGTCACGTGCCGACGTCGCGCGACGCTCGGCGGCGGAACTCGGCATTGCGCCCGACCGCGCCTATGACAGCTTCGAGACGATGGCGAAGGTTGAGGCGGCCCGTGCTGACGGGATCGAGGCAGTGGCGATCGTGACGCCGAACCATATGCATTTCGGCCCGGCCAAAGCGTTTCTCGAGGCGGGCATCCATGTGATCTGCGACAAGCCGCTCACCTCCAGCCTTGAGGATGCCGAGGCGCTCGCCGGAATAAGGCCGCGCAACGGCGCCCGCTTCCTGCTAACCCACAACTACACCGGCTATCCGATGGTCCGCGTGGCCCGGGCGATGGTCGCCGAAGGGCGGCTCGGCAAGCTCCGCGTGGCGCAGACGGAATATGTGCAGGACTGGCTCACCGAGGCGGTCGACAACAAGCAGGCCGAGTGGCGCACGGATCCGGCCCGCGCGGGCGGCGGCGGCTGCATCGGCGACATCGGTACGCACGCCTACAACCTAATACGCTACGTCTCCGGCCTGCGGCTTGAGGCGCTGAGCGCCGACCTTGCCGCCTTCGTGCCGGGCCGCAGGCTCGACGACAACGTCCACATGATGCTGCGCTTCGAAGGTGGGGCGCGCGGCATGCTCTGGGCCAGCCAGGTAGCGCCAGGCAACGAGAACGGCATCGCGCTGCGGCTCTATGGCGACAAGGGTGGGATCGAGTGGCGGCAGGCGGAGGCCGACACGCTGTGGTTCACCGCCTTCGGCCAGCCTGCGCAGCGGATCACCCGGGCGAGCGCTGCGGCCGACATACCGACCGCGGGGCACCGTATCCCGCCAGGCCATCCCGAGGGGTACCTCGAAGCCTTCGCCTCTTTGTACCGCGACTTCGCGGCAGTAATACGGGGCGAGCCACGGGAGCAGCTTCCGGGGCTGGCCGACGGGCTCGAAGGTATGCGCTTCGTCACCGCCGCCATCGCCTCCAGTACGGCGAACGCGCGGTGGATTGGCCTCGATGAGATCTGACATCCGTTCTACAGTGACATTCCTCAAATGACTTTCCTAGGGGGGGATGTTGAGGTACGTATGTCACATTCATGAGTTCGGCGCTGGTTTGTGCGGTCGGCACCGCGCTGCGGGGCGGGATAAAAGGCGAGAGTAGGACTGGATGATACTGATCGGGCTTGATCTCGGCACTTCGGGCCTGAAGGCGCTGGCCATCGCCGAGGATCAATCGATCCTGGCAGAAAGCAGCGCCGCGCTTTCGGTCGCACGGCCCCATGACGGCTGGTCCGAGCAGGATCCCGCGGCCTGGATTGCGGCGGCCGAATCCGCGATCGGCGCGCTTATGGACAGGATCGAAGCCAAGGCGGTGCGCGGCATCGGCCTGTCGGGGCAGATGCACGGCGCGACGCTGCTCGACGCCTCCGACCGGGTGCTGCGGCCCTGCATGCTGTGGAACGATACCCGTAGCCATGCTGAGGCCGCGGCGCTCGATGCCGATCCGCGGTTTCGCGAGATCACCGGGAACGTCGTCTTCCCCGGCTTCACTGCCCCCAAGCTCGCCTGGGTGCGGCGCCACGAGCCGCAGGTCTTCGAAAACATCAGCAAGGTGCTGCTTCCCAAGGATTACCTGCGCCTCTGGCTGACCGGAGAGCATGTCTCGGAGATGTCGGATGCCGCCGGGACCGGCTGGCTCGACGTCGCCGCGCGCGACTGGTCCGAGGCGCTGCTCGAGGCGACGGGGTTGGATCGGGGCCGGATGCCACGGCTGGTCGAGGGCTCCGAGGTGTCGGGTCGGCTGCGCCCGGAACTCGCTGTACGCTGGGGCCTGCCTTCGGACGTCGTCGTTGCCGGAGGCGGTGGCGACAACGCGGCCTCGGCGGTGGGCATGGGCGTCGTGAGGCCCGGCACGGCCTTCGTGTCGCTCGGCACCTCTGGCGTGCTTTTCGCCGCGACGGACGGGTTTCATCCGAACGCCGCCAGCGCGGTCCACAGCTTCTGCCACGCGCTGCCCGAGAGCTGGCACCAGATGGGGGTGATCCTCGCCGCGGCGGATGCGATGAACTGGTTTGCCGGCGTGCTGGGGAGTCCGGCCGCCGCGCTGACCGCGGATCTGGGCGATCTGCAGGCGCCGTCCCGTACGCTGTTCCTGCCCTATCTCGGCGGCGAGCGGACGCCGCACAACGATGCGCATGTCCGCGCCTCCTTCCTGCATATGGGGCACGACACGGATCGCGCGGCGCTGGTCCGCGCGGTGCTGGAGGGGGTGAGCTTCGCGATCCGCGACAGCCGCGACGCGCTGGCCTCGACCGGGACCCGCTTCGACCGCCTGATCGGCGTCGGCGGTGGCACGCGCTCGGAATACTGGCTGAAGGCGATTGCCACCGCGCTCCAGATGCCGGTCGATCTGCCGGTCGCGGGGGATTTCGGCGGCGCCTTCGGCGCGGCGCGGCTCGGGCTGATGGCAGCGAGCGGGCAGGGCGCCGAGATCGCCACGCCACCCGCCATTTCGCGGGTGGTGGAACCGAGCGGGATCTGTTTGGCGCCTTCTCGGAGGCGCATGGCCGTTACAAGGAGAGCTACGCGGCGCTCAAGGCTTTGAGCCGGGGGTGACGGCGCGCATGGCGCGCGGTGACCGCAACGCCGCGTCGTTTCCGGCTGGCACCTCTCGCCAAGTTGTCGATCCCGCAGCGCTGCTTTAACCGGGTATCGTAGCAATCCAGAAGGGCCGTCATATGTCGCGACCGACCGTGCATGACGTGGCGCGCGTGGCTAATGTCAGCCTCTCCACCGTCGACCGGGTCCTGAACGGTCGCAACGGGGTGCGGGCGGCCACGCAGGAGCGGGTCCGCGCGGCGATGAAGCAGCTCGGCTACGAGCGCGATCTGATGGCGGCGAACCTGTCGCGCAAGCGGATCTACAAGATCCGCTTCGTGATCCCCGACGGCCCGAACAGCTTTATGCGCAACCTCGCGGCCGAGCTGGAAGCGCATGCGCGGATCGCGCTGCGCGATCGCACCGAGATCGGCGTATCGCTTGTCCCGCCATTCGATGGCCGGGCACTCGCGGCCGAGTTGCGCCGGGCGAGAGAGACGGAGGCCGATGGGGTGGTGATGGTCGCCACGGAGTCGGCCGAGGTCCGGCAGGCCGTCTCGGAGTTGCGCGCGGCCGGGATCCAGGTGGTGACCTTGATCTCCGACCTTTCGGCTTCGGCGCGCGGCCATTTCGTGGGCATCGATAACGTCTCGGCCGGGCGCACCGCCGCCGGGCTGCTGGGAAGGTTCTGCGCCGGTCGGCCCGGCCGCATCGCGATCGTCGCGGGCTCGATGCTGGTGCGCGATCATGTCGAACGCAGGCTCGGCTTCGAGCAGGTCATGCATGCGGAGTTTCCCGAGTTGAAGCTGCTGCCCCCGATCGAGGGCGGCGACGAGGCCGCGCGGGTGGACCGGCTTCTGACCGACCTGCTGCGGGAGCATACTGATATCGTCGGCATCTACAGCCTCGGCGGCGGCAATCGCGGCCTGCGCGACGCCCTGGATCGTGCGGGGCCCGACCCGCGACCCATGGTGGTCGTGCATGAATTGACCGACCAGTCCCGTATGGCCCTGCAGGACGGGGTGTTCGACGCCGTGCTGCAGCAGGACATCCGCAAAGAGGTGACGAGCGCTCTCGTCATCATCCGCAACCTGATCGAGGCGATTCCGATCGATGCCGAGACCGGGCTGATCCACACCGAAATCTTCCTGCGCGACAACCTGCCTTAAAGAAAGCGGATGGTATACCATGCTTGCGTCAATCCAGTTTTGATGTACGTTAGTCATGCACTGCAGAATCGCGGTCGAGGAGGGCCGGGGATTCGGCGTAGTTCTGGGAGGGAAATCGATGAAGCGAACGATGATTATGGCTCTGCTGGCCAGCGTGGCTGGGACTGGCGCGGCCATGGCCCAAGAGGAAATTCGGGTGCTGCGCGTGCAGCCCAGCGACCCTGAGCAGGCCTTCTACGAGAGGGTCGAGGCCGCCTATGAGGCGCAAAATCCCGATGTCGACGTCGTGTTCGAATACATCGCCAACGAGGCCTACAAGTCGAAGCTGCCGACGCTTTTGCAGTCGGATGCTCGGCCCGACATCTTCTACAGCTGGGGTGGCCAGACCATTGTCGAGCAGGCCGAGGCGGGCTTCTTGAAGGACATCTCGGGTGAGATTTCCGAAGAGGTGCGCGCCACCTTCCCCGAGGCCGCGCTGAATGCCTATACCGTGGACGGCGCGCTGCACGGGCTGCCGCTCTATGCGACCGAAGTGGTGTTCTGGGTCAACACCGCGCTGACCGAGCAGGCGGGCGTCGACCATACCGCGATCGAGACTTGGGACGACCTGCTGGCTGCGGTGCAGACCATGAAGGACGCCGGCGTCACGCCGATCGTCGTCGGCGGCCAGGACAAATGGCCGCTGCATTTCTACTGGAGTTACTTGGCGTTGCGTGAAGGCGGCGCCGAGGTCGTGACGGCAGCGATGGAAGGCGAGAATGACGGGTTCGAGGCCGAAGCCTTCGTCGAGGCCGGTGCCGAGTTCCAGAAGTTGACTGATCTGGAGCCGTTCCAGCCGGGCTTCATGGGCACCACCTACGAGACCGCCAGCGGCATGTTCGCCGACGGCAAGGGCGCGCTGCACCTGATGGGCGACTGGGACTACCTGCCGATGCGGGGCCGGTCGCAGAGCGGGGAGGGGCTACCCGATGAACAACTCGCCATTATCTCCTTTCCCGCCGTCGCCGACCCGGTGGCCGAAGGCGGTGACAGTGCCACTTTGGGTGGTATGAATGGCTGGGCCGTTACCTCCGACGCAGCGCCGGGAACGGTCGACTTCCTGACCTTCCTGCTCAACCGCGAGCATCAGGAGGAGGTCGCGCGCGAGGGCATCTTCATCCCGATCGTGAAGGGGGCCGAGCAGGCGCTGGAAAACCCGTTCTTCCAAAAGGTCGCGCAGGACATCGCCGCTGCGAGCTATCACCAGATCTTCCTTGACCAGTTCCTTGGGGCCTCGGTGGGTGCCACGGTGAACGACATCTCGGCCGACCTGGCCCAAGGCGCCATTACGCCCGAGGAGGCCGCGGCTCAGGTCCAAGAGGCCTGGGAGTTCCGCTGACCCGTTCCTCCCCTGACGCGCGCCCGCGATGCGGCGCGCGTCGCCATACGCTCCCGAACCGGAGATGCATTCCATGCAGATGCTCGACGCCCGTGCGCCGGCGTCGCGGCGCCCTGCGCGCCGCCGCCTTGGCGCCCGCTCCAGCCGCCTTACCGCCATCGTCATCCTGCTGCCGCCGGCGCTGATCCTGTTCAGCCTCTTCGTGATCCTGCCATTGGCGGAGTCGGGATATTACGCCTTCTTCGACTGGAACGGCTATGGCACGCCCGAAGACTACGTCGGACTGCGCAACTTCGAGCAGATCGCCGGCCATTCGGTCTTTCATACCGCGATCGGAAACACGCTCAAGATCGTCGCCGTATCGCTTTTGGTGCAGATGCCGCTGGCCCTGTTCCTGGCGCTGCTGATTTACCGCAAGACCCCTACCAATGCCCTGTTCCGCCTTGTCCTTTTCGTGCCTTACATCCTCGCCGAGGTTGCGGCCGGCCTTATCTGGAGCTTCGTATTCGACGGCAACTACGGCATTACCGCCTCGATCGCGCGCTCGATGGGGCAAGAAAGCTTCTTCATTCTGGCAGATCGTGACTGGGCCTTCGTCGCCGTGATGACGGTGATCGTCTGGAAGTATTTCGGCTTCCACATGATGATCTACATCGCGGCCCTGCAAGGCGTGCCCGAGGATCTGATCGAGGCCGCCAAGATCGAGGGCGCGAAGCGGCCACAGATCGTGCGCTACGTGCAGATCCCGCAGATCCGCCCCGCCATTGTGATCAGCGCTTTCTTCGCGATCATCGGCGCGCTGCAGGTCTTCGACGTGATCATCCCGCTGACCAATGGCGGACCGTCGAACCAGACCCACACCATCGTCACCTATCTCTACAGCTTCGGGCTCACCCGGCTGAAGATCGGCTTCGGCAGTGCCGTCGGCGTGCTCCTGTTCCTCGCTGCCATCATCGTGGCGCTGTTCTACCAGCGCATCTTCATGAAGGGGACCAAGGCATGAACAGGGGACATTTCTGGCGCAACTTCGCGCGTGTCGCGATCCTTTGCGTGGTGGCGAGCTTCGTGCTGGCACCAATGATCGCGACGGCCCTCGGCGGCTTCAAAAGCAACGCCGAGATCCGCATGAATGCCTTCGCGCTGCCCCAGCATTGGGACACGAGCTTCTATGCCTCGATCCTGGGCGATCCGCGCTTCTGGCGCTATCTCGCCAACTCGCTGCTGATCTCAACCGGCACGGTAGCACTGACGCTGATCGTCGGCGCGGCGGCAGCCTATGTCTTCGCGCAGATCCGCTTCTTCGGCTCGAGGATGCTGTTCTCCTACCTGCTGCTGGGGCTGATGTTCCCCTTCGCCACGGCGATCCTGCCACTCTTCATCAAAGTCCGCGACATCGGGCTGCTCGACACCTACTGGGCGGTGATCCTGCCACAGACGGCGTTTGGCCTGTCACTGGCGATCCTGCTGTTCCGGACCTTCTTCGAACAGCTGCCGAAGGAGCTGTTCGAGGCGGCACGGATCGACGGCTGCAGCTATGTGCGCTTCTTCTGGCAGATCACCCTGCCGCTCTCCACGCCGATCCTCGCCACGGTGGGCGTCTTCGTCTTCGTGCAGAGCTGGAACAACTTCCTGCTGCCGCTGGTGGTGCTGAACTCGCGCGAGGCCTTCACCTGGCCGCTGGGCATGATGCAGTTCCGGGGCGAGTTCGTGACCGAATGGAACCGCACGCTCGCCTTCGTGACGCTGACCATCCTGCCGGCGATCGTCTTCTTCCTCGCCGCCCAGAAATACATCGTCGCGGGCCTCACCGGCGGCGCCGTCAAAGGATGACCACATTGAACGAGATCCAAAATCCGATCCTGCCCGGCTTCAACCCTGATCCCTCGATCGTGCGGGCGGGCGAAGACTACTACATCGCCACATCGACCTTCGAATGGTATCCCGGCGTGCAGATCCACCATTCGCGCGATCTCGCGAACTGGCGGCTCGCGACCCGGCCGCTGACCCGCGCGATACAACTCGACATGCGCGGCGACCCGGATTCGGGTGGCATATGGGCACCCTGCCTGACCCATGCCGATGGGTTGTTCTGGTTGATCTACACCGATGTGAAGCGCCGCGACGGCGCGTGGAAGGACAGCCACAACTACTTTGTCACCGCGCCGGCGATCGAGGGCCCCTGGTCCGATCCGGTCTATCTCAATTCCTCTGGCTTCGATCCGTCGCTGTTCCACGACGAGGATGGGCGCAAATGGCTCGTCAACATGATCTGGGACCACCGCCAGCAGGGCGGCGACAAGTTCGGCGGCATCGTCTGCCAGGAATACTCGGTGGCCGAGAGGCGTCTGGTGGGCGAGGTGCGCAACATCTATCGCGGCACCGACCACAAGCTGACCGAGGGGCCGCATCTCTACCGCCGCGACGGGTATTACTGGCTGCTCACCGCCGAAGGCGGCACCGGCTACGAGCATGCGGTCACCGTGGCGCGCTCGCGCGATCTCTTCGGTCCCTACGAGACTGATCCTGCAAAGCACCTTCTGACCTCCAAGGACGCGCCCGAAGCCTATCTCCAGCGCGCGGGTCATGCCGACATCGTCGAGACGCAGACCGGCGAGCATTACCTCGTCCACCTGTGTTCGCGTCCGCTCGACGCGACGCGCGGGGATGCGCCGGGCCGGGTGGTGGGCATTCACGAGGAAGACGCGCGACGCTCGCCCCTGGGGCGGGAGACGGCGATCCAGAAGCTCGTCTGGGAACCGGGTGAATTTCCGCGCCTGGCACATGGCGGCTGCGTGCCCGCGCCGACTGCGCCCGCCCCGGATCTGCCTGCACATCCCTCTGCGGCCGAGACGGGCCACACCGAGTTCATGCCCGGCGCGCTGCCGCCCGAGTTCCAGTGGCTGCGCACGCCCGATAGCGCGCGGCTTTTCTCGCTCGACGCGCGTCCCGGCGCGCTACGGCTCTTTGGCCGCGAGGCGCCGGGTTCGCATTTCGAGCATGCGCTGGTCGCACGTCGTCAGACCGACATCGCCTATGCCGCCGAGACGGAGATCAACTACGCCCCCGAGACCTACCAGCAGTTCGCCGGTCTGATCGCGTGGTACAACGGCTTCAAGTTCCACTACCTCGCGGTGACGGCGGGCGACGCGGGGCAGCGCCAGCTCACGGTGCTGAGCTGCCCCGCCGATTGGCCGATGCTGCGCATCGAGCAGCCGCTCGCCACCCCGATCGACCTGCCCGCGACGGGCGTGATCCGGCTCGGTTGCGATGTCGACGGCATGACCTTGCGCTTCCGCTACGCGGTCGAGGAAGGCGACTGGACCGATCTCGGTATTACCCTGGATCAATCCGCGATTTCCGACGAGGCGGGCAACGGACCGGGCAACAACTTCACCGGCGCCTTCATTGGCATGGCCGCACACGACACGTCGGGGCGTGGCGGCTACGCCGACTTCCTGCATTTCCACTATGAGCCTCGCTGATGGCGGGCCGGACAAGGAGGGCCGATCATGGCTGACGTGCAACTGGCGGGCATCACCAAGAGCTTTGGCGCGCATACGGTAATCCCGGGACTGGATCTCAAGGTGCCCGATGGTTCCTTCACGGTGCTGGTCGGCCCTTCGGGCTGCGGCAAGTCCACGCTCCTGCGGATGATCGCCGGGCTGGAAAGCCCGACCGAAGGCGAGATCCGTATCGGCGGCACCGACGTGACGGATGCAGAGCCCTCGGATCGGGGCATCTCGATGGTGTTCCAGTCCTATGCGCTCTACCCGCACATGACAGTGGCGCAGAACATCGATTTCGGCCTGCGGCTGGCCAAGGTGCCCGCCGCCGAGCGGGCCGCCCGCGTGGAGGAGGCCGCGCGCATCCTCTCGCTCGAAGCTTATCTCGACCGCAAGCCGGGGCAGCTCTCGGGCGGACAGCGCCAGCGCGTCGCCATCGGTCGCTCGATCGTGCGCCACCCGGAAGTGTTTCTCTTCGACGAGCCGCTGTCGAATCTCGACGCGGCGCTGCGCACGCAGATGCGGGTCGAGCTGGCGCAGCTGCACCAATCGATCAGCGCGACGATGATCTACGTCACGCATGATCAAGTTGAGGCGATGACGCTGGCCGACCAGATCGTGGTCATGAACGCCGGGCGGATCGAACAGGTCGGTGCGCCGATGGAGCTCTATGACCGGCCGGCGTCGGAGTTCGTGGCGGGCTTCATCGGCTCGCCCAGGATGAACCTGCTGCCGGGGCGCGCCGTCGCGCGCGACGACGTGAAGACCGCCGGCATCCGGCCCGAGCATCTGCACATCGGAACCGAGGGGCAATGGCGCGCCGTGGCCAAGGTCGTCGAGACGCTGGGCGCCGACACCATCGCCTACATGGAGGCCGAGGATCTGGGCGAGATCACGGTGCGGCTGCCGGGGCATATGCGCCTCAAGGCGGGCGAGCGGCTGGGGCTGACCCCGGAGACCGCGAACCTGCATCTTTTCGGACATGACGGACATCGCATGGAGCACGTGGCATGAGCGGTTTGGGAGTGGGCGTCGTCGGCTGCGGCGTCATCAGCGACATCTATCTGAAGAACGCGGCGCTGTTTCCGCAGTTCGAGATCCGCGCCGTCGCGGATCTGCGCGCCGAGGCGGCACGGGCCAAGGCGGAGGAGTACGGCACCGAAGCGCTGTCGGTCGAGGCGCTTCTGGCGCGCGATGACATCGACATCGTGCTTAACCTCACTATACCCGCCGCCCATGCCGAGATCGGCCACCGGGCGCTCGAGGCGGGCAAGCATGTCTATTCCGAAAAGCCGCTCGCGGGGAGCTTCCAGGAGGCGAAGGCGCTCAACGAGGCGGCGCGCGCGGCGGGGCTGCGGCTGGGCTGCGCGCCCGACACCTTCCTTGGGGGCGCGCATCAGACCGCACGGGCGCTGGTCGATGCGGGGCGCATCGGCCGCGCCGTCGCGGGCACCGCGACCCTGATGTTGCCCGGTCACGAGGCCTGGCACCCGAACCCGGATTTCTACTACAGCCAGCCCGGCGGCGGGCCGATGATGGACATGGGGCCCTACTACATCACCGCGATGCTGAACCTGCTGGGCCCGGTGTCGCGCGTCACCGCCCTTGGCGGGCGCTCGCGCGACAGCCGCGAGATCGCCACCGGCCCGCGCGCGGGCGCGCATGTGCCCGTCGAGGTCGATACCCATCTGGCGGGGGTGATGGAGTTCACTCAAGGCGCGCTGGTGCAGATCGCCACGAGCTTCGACGTGCGCGCGCACCAACATAGGCCGCTCGAGCTTTACGGAACCGATGGGTCGATGACGATCCCCGATCCCAACCGCTTCGACGGCACGGTCGAGCTGTTCGAGAACGGGGAATGGCATGGCCAGCCCATGCGGCACGGCCATGGCGACGGCAATTACCGCGGGCTGGGTCTCGCGCAGATGGCGGATGCCATCGGGTCTGACGGTGCCCATTGCGTCAGCGGTGATCTGGCGTTGCACGCGCTGGAGGTGATGGAGGCCATGCACCGCGCGGCCCAGGAGGGCAGGGCGATCGAGATGACCACGCGCTGCGAGCGGCCCGCACCGCTGGCCGCCGGTCTTGGCACCGGCGAAATCGCATTGCAGGAGGAGGCGGCATGAGCGCCAAGGCACTGATCTTTCACGGCGGCTGGGAGGGGCACGAGCCCGAGGCCTGCGCCGCCATCGTCGAGGAAATGCTCGCGGATGAGGGTTTCGACGTTCGTTCCGAGGCGGGCGTAGCGGTGCTGGGCGAGGCCGATCTGGCGAGCTTCGACCTGATCGTGCCGCTTTGCACGCAGATCAGCATCGAGAAGGCACCGCTTGAGCGGCTCTGCGCGGCGATCGAGGCGGGCACTGGCCTGGCGGGCTTTCACGGCGGCATGGGCGACACCTTCCGCGACGCGCCCGCCTACCAATTTATGGTGGGTGGCCAATGGGTTGCCCATCCCGGCGACATCATCGACTACCACGTCGAGATCACGGAGCCACAGCATCCGTTGATGGAGGGGATCGGCGATTTCGAGTACCATTCGGAGCAGTACTTCATGCATGTCGATCCCGGCAATGAGGTGCTGGCGACGACCACCTTCGACGGCAGCCACGCGTCTTGGATTTCGGGCACTGTGATGCCGGTGGTCTGGACCCGCCACCATGGGCGCGGCCGGGTGTTCTATTCCGCCTTGGGCCATCAGGCATCCGAGTTCGCGATCCCTCAGATGCGCGAGATCCTCCGCCGCGGACTGGTCTGGGCCAGCCGCCCGACTGACAAGTGAAAGACGAGACCACCATGACCGATTTTTTCAAGGGCATTCCGGCAATCCGCCACGAGGGACCCGACAGTGACAACGACTTCGCGTTCCGCCACTACGATCCGGACGAGGTCGTGATGGGCAAGCCGATGCGCGACCACCTGCGTTTTTCGGTCGCCTACTGGCACAGCTTCGCCTGGGAGGGGGGTGACCCCTTCGGCGGCCAGACCTTCGATCGGCCCTGGTTCGGCGAGGGGATGGAAAAGGCCAAGCTCAAGGCCGACGTGGCCTTCGAGATGTTCGAGATCCTCGGCGCGCCCTATTTCTGCTTCCACGACGTCGATGCGCGGCCCGAGGGCGCGAGCTTCGCAGAGAACACCCGCAACCTGCGCGAGATCACCGACTACTTCCAAGGCAAGATGGAGGCGACGGGAACGAAGCTCCTGTGGGGCACGGCGAACCTGTTCTCGCATCGCCGCTACATGTCGGGGGCGGCCACCAACCCCGACCCGGACGTTTATGCCTTCGCCGCCGCAACGGTGAAGTCCTGCATCGACGCGACGCATCAGCTCGGCGGCGAGAACTATGTGCTCTGGGGCGGGCGCGAGGGCTACGAGACGCTGCTCAACACCGACATGGGGCGCGAGCGGCAGCAGGCGGGCCGGTTCCTGACACAAGCCGTCGAATACGCCCGCAAGATCGGCTTCGATGGCACCATCCTGATCGAGCCCAAGCCGCAGGAGCCGACCAAGCACCAATACGACTACGACGTCGCGACGGTCTATGGCTTCCTCAAGGACTTCGGGCTGGAGAGTGAGGTGAAGGTCAACATCGAGCAGGGCCACGCGATCCTCGCCGGCCACAGCTTCGAGCACGAGCTGGCGCTGGCGCGTGAGCTGGGGATCTTCGGCTCGATCGATATGAACCGCAACGATTACCAGTCGGGCTGGGACACCGACCAGTTCCCGAACAACGTGCCCGAGATGGCGCTGGCCTATTACGAGGTTCTGCGCGCCGGCGGCTTCACCACCGGCGGCACCAATTTCGACGCCAAGCTGCGGCGCCAGTCGCTCGACGCCGAAGACCTGATCCTCGCCCATGTCGGCGGCATGGACGCCTGCGCGGCGGGCTTCAAGGCGGCGGCAAAGATGCTCGAGGATGGCAAGCTCGAGGCCGCGCGCGAGGCACGGTATGCGGGCTGGGATACGCCGGAGGCCAAGGACATGCTCGCGGGCGGCTTCGAGGAAATCGCGGCCCGGGTCGAGAGCGAGGGGATCAACCCCGAGCCGCGTTCGGGCCGACAGGAGCGGCTCGAGAACCTCGTGAACCGCTACCTTTGACAGATGGCGGCGGCCCCCGCGGGGCCGCCGCCTCCCGATCAGAACGGGCTGTCGGGGAAGTAGTAGTCCTCGGCGTTTTCGGGCGTGACCAGCACGGAGCCGATGGTGAAGGTGCCCGAGACCGGCGCGTTCGAGACCTGTCCCACCACCGTCAGCTCGATCGCGGTGGCGATCATCGCGGGCGGGTAGGTGACGTTGGCGGGGATCATCGGGTCATTGTCGCGGGTGCGCGCGATCATCTCCTTCATGCCCGCGCCGCCTAGCACGAACTGCACGTCGTCGCGCCCGGCCGCCTCGATCGCGGCGAGCACGCCCACCGCCATGTCGTCGTCCGAGGCCCAGACAGCATCGATCTGGGGAAAGCGCGACAGGAAGTCCTGCATGACGGTGAAGCTGTCGTCACGGTTCCAGTTGCCGTGCTCCATGCCGAGGATCTCAATGTTCTTGCCCTCGATCGCCGCCTCGAAACCGGCGACGCGCATGTTGTCGATGGTGGTCGGGATGCCGCGCAGGGCGACGATCTTGCCGCCTTCGGGCATCCGCTCGGCCATGAACTCGCCCGAGACGCGGCCAAAGCCCGCGTTGTCGCCCGCGACGTAGAGATCCTCGATCCCCTCGACCGAGAGGCCGCGGTCCACCACCGTGACCCAGACGCCGCTGTCGGCCACGGCCTGCACCGGCCCGGTCAGCGGCTCGGATTCGAAGGGCAGCACCACCAGCGCGTCGATGCCGCGGGTGGCCACCATGTCCTCGATGTCCGAAACCTGCTCGGCCGGGTCCGAGGCGGTCGAGAGCACGAGGTCGACCTGCGGATAGACCTCCTCCAGCCGCTCGATCGTCTCTTGCGCATGAAAGTTCATGCCGCCCGCCCAGCCATGCGTCGCGGCGGGGATCGAGACGCCCACCGTGATATCCTGCGCCATGGCGGGGGCCGCCAGCGCCGTGAGCGTGCCCGCCGCTAGCGCAGCCCTGAATGTGATGCCCATGTCCCGTCTCTCCTCCACTGGAAAATACCGGCCCGCTCCCTCAGGCCGATCTGCCTTCGCGCTGCAAGATCACAGCGAGAATGATGATGACCCCTTGGATCGCGCCGTTGAGATAGGGCGAGACGAGGTCGGTCAGGTTCAGGATGTTCTCGATCAGTCCAAGGATCAGCACGCCCAGCACCGTGCCCCAGACCCGGCCGAAGCCGCCCTTGAGCACCGTGCCGCCGATGATCACCGCGGCGATCGCCTCCAATTCCCACAGCACGCCGGTCGAAGCCGAGGCCGAGCCGAGGCGCGGCACGTACATGATGGTGGCGACACCGACGAGCAGGCCCAGCATCGCATAGGTCATGAGCCGCACCCGCGCGACCTTCACGTTGGAATAATGCGCCACGTGCTCGTTGCTGCCCGTGGCGGCGCAATGGCGGCCAAAGACGCCGCGGCTCATCAGGATCTCGCCCGCGATCACAACGAGAGCGAAGACGATCATCGGCCAGGTCACGCCAAGAATGCCGTCGAAGTAGATCGGCCGGATGTAGGTGCGCAGCCCGAAGTCGAGCGAGAGCGTGCCGCCATCGGCCAGCCAGGTGACGAGGCTGCGGTAGATGCCCATGGTGCCCAGCGTCACGATGAAGGCCTCAATCCCCAGCGCCGTGACCATCAGCCCGTTCAGCAGCCCCGCCACGAGCCCTGCCAGCAGCGCCGCGCCGATGCCCAGGAGCACCACCGGCACGCCGGGCCCGAGGCTCGGCAGCGCCGCGTTCATCACCAGGATCATCAGCCCGGCGATAAAGGCCGCCATGGCGCCGACCGAAAGATCAAGCCCGCCGGCCGTGATGACGAAGGTCATGCCAACGGCGATGATGCCGATGAAGGCCGAGCGCGACAGCACGTTGGTCAGGTTCGCGGGGCTGAGAAAGTTGGGGTTCATCAGCGTGCCCAGCAGCACCAGGATCACCAGCGCGAGGATCGGCCCCAGCACGGTCATCGAGGGCAGGCGGTACCGCGTCCGCGGGCTCTTGTCGGCATCCAGCAGCGTCATCTCAGGCCTCCTCCCGCCGGGCTGCCCCGACCCCCATGGCGAGCCGCACGATCGCGTCCTCGCCGATTTCGCCGACCTCGAGCACCCCCGCGAGGCGGCCGCGCCTGAGCACCATCACCCTGTCGCACAGGCCGATCACCTCCTGCATCTCCGACGACACCACCACCACCGAATGCCCCCTCGCGGCCAGATCGCGCAGGAAGGCGTAGATCTGCTGCTTGGTGCCGATGTCGATGCCGCGCGTCGGCTCGTCCACCACGAGGATGCGCGGCTCGGACAGCATGGTCTTGGCCAGCAGCAGCTTCTGCTGGTTGCCGCCCGAGAGGTTTCCGGCCCGCATCCGGCGGTCGCCCGCGCGGATGTCGAAGGTCTCGATCGCGTGGTCGAGCGCGCGCTCCTCGGCGGCGGTATCGACGAAATGCCGTCCGAACCGCCACAGTGCCTGCAACGTCAGGTTCTCGCGCAGGCCCTTGTCGAGCAGCAGCCCGCGCAGCTTGCGGTCCTCGGTCAAATAGCACAGCCCGCGTGCCAGCGCGTCAGAGGGGCGGCGGATCGTGGCGGGCGCGCCCTCGATCTCGAGCGCATCCAACCGCGCCGGGCGCAGGCCGCACAGCCCCTCCATCGCCTCGGTGCGCCCCGCGCCGATCAGCCCGGCGATGCCGAGGATCTCGCCGCGCCCGAGATCCATGTCGAGCCCGTCGACATGGCCGGGCACCGTGAGGCCGCGCAGCCTGAGCACGCGCTCGGCGCGCGTACGCGCCGCGGGCTTGGGCGGGTAGAGACCGGAGACATCGCGCCCGACCATGCGGGCGGCCATCTCGTCCTCGGTGATCGCGGCGGCCGGGCCGGTATGGACCACCGCCCCGTCGCGCATGACGGTGACGCGGTCGGCCATCAGCCGCACCTCGTCGAGCTTGTGGGACGTGAACAGGATCGCGGTCCCGGCGGCGCGCAGCGCGCGGACCTGTTCGAATAGGATCTCCGCCTCGGCATTGGTGAGCACCGCCGTCGGCTCGTCCATGACGAGAACGCGCGCGCGCCGCGACAGCGCCTTGGCGATCTCGACCATCTGCTTGTCGGAGTTCGACAGCCGCGAGACCGGGGTCGACGGGTCCACGTCGCAATTGAGCCGATCGAGCAGCGCCCGCGTCTCGCGGCGCATGGCGGTGCGGTCGGCCAGCGGGCCGCGCCGGATCTCGCGGCCCAGGAACACGTTCTGCTCGACGGTGAGCTGCTCGGCGAGGTTGAACTCCTGATGGATCATGACGATCCCGGCCTCTTCGCCCTCGTGCAGGCCCGAAAAGCGCGTCTCCTGACCGTCGAGCCTGATCTGACCGGAGGAGGGGGGCTGGTAGCCCGCCATGATCTTCATGGTGGTGGACTTGCCTGCCCCGTTCTCTCCGATCAGCGCGTGGACCTCGCCCGGATACAGGTCGAGATCGACCCCATGCAACACTTCGACCGGTCCGAATCTGCGGCGGATCTCGCGCAGCGACAGGATCGGCGCGTGTGTCACAGCTTCGTCCAGGCCGCGTCACGTTGCGAGGAGGCGACGCAGGCGGCGATGAAGGCCATGCCCGCCATGCCGTCCTCGATCCCCGGCAGCAGCGCCCGCGCGGCCTCGCGGTCGCTGCCCTGTTGCACCGCGCGGATCGCGTCGGCGGCCTCGGCATAGAGCGTGGCAAAGGCTTCGAGATAGCCCTCGGGGTGACCCGCCGGGATGCGGCTCACGGCGTTAGCCGCCTCATGCGCGCCGCCTCCGCCGCGACGGATCAGGCGCTTGGCCTCGCCATGCGGGGTGAACCACAGGGCGTTCGGGTCTTCCTGTGCCCATTCGAGCCCGCCCTTGTCGCCGTAGACGCGCAGGCGCAGCGCGTTCTCGTTGCCCGGTGCCACTTGGCTCGACCACAGCATGCCGCGCGCGCCACCGCCAAACCGTAGCAGCACATGGGCGTTGTCGTCGAGGCTGCGGCCCGGGCCGAAGCTCTGCAGATCGGCGGCGAGGCTTTCGGCGGCGAGACCGGTGACGAAGCAGGCGAGGTTGTAGGCGTGGGTGCCGATGTCGCCCACCGAGCCGCCAGCGCCCGAGCGGGCGGGATCGGTGCGCCACTCGGCCTGCTTGTTGTCGCCCGTGCTCTCGACGGAGTCGGTCATCCAGTCCTGCGGGTATTCGACCTGCACCACGCGGATCGCACCGATCGCGCCCTCGGCCACCATGGTGCGGGCCTGCCGGACCATCGGGTAACCTGTGTAGTTGTGGGTGAGGATGAAAAGCGCCTTCGAGCCCGCCACGGCAGTGCGCATCGCCTCGGCCTGCTCGGCCGTGGCGGCGAGCGGCTTGTCGCAGATCACGTGGATGCTGCGCTCGAGAAAGGCCTCGGCTGCCTCGGCATGGACATGGTTGGGCGTGACGATCGAGACCGCCTCGATTCCGTCCTCGCGCGCGGCCTCGGCCTCGGCCATCGCCTCGAAGGAGGGGTAGCAGCGGTCGGGATCGACCCCGAGCGCCGCGCCGCTCTCGGCGGATCTTTTCGGGGTCGAAGAGAACGCGCCTGCGACCAGATCAAAGCGCCCGTCGATGCGGCTCGCGATGCGGTGGACCCCGCCGATGAAGGCGTCCTTGCCGCCGCCCACCATGCCCAGCCTGATCCGTGTCATCGGTCGATCCCCAGCATGTGGCGGTTGGCCGCCTCGTCGGTGCCGCCATCGGCGAAATCGTCGAAGGCCTGCGGCGTCACGCGGATGATATGGTCGCGCACGAAGGCCGCGCCCTCGCGCGCGCCGTCCTCGGGATGCTTAAGCGCGCATTCCCATTCGACCACGGCCCAGCCATCGAAATCATTGGCCGCCATCTTCGAGAAGATCGCGCCGAAATCGACCTGCCCGTCGCCCAAGCTGCGGAAGCGCCCAGCGCGGTTCACCCATGACTGGTAGCCGCCATAGACCCCCTGCCGTCCCGTCGGGTTCAGCTCGGCGTCCTTGACGTGGAACATGCGGATCCGCTCGGCATAGATGTCGATGTTGTCGAGGTAATCGAGGTGCTGCAGCACGTAATGCGAGGGATCGTAGAGCATGTTGCAGCGCGGATGGTTGCCGACTCGCTCGAGGAACATCTCGAAGCTCACCCCGTCGTGCAGATCCTCTCCGGGATGGATCTCGTAGCAGATATCCACCCCCATCTCCTCGGCGTGATCGAGGATCGGCCGCCAGCGCGCGGCCAGCTCGTCGAAGGCCGCCTCGACCAGCCCAGCGGGGCGTTGCGGCCAGGGATAGACATAGGGCCAGGCCAGCGCGCCCGAAAAGCTTGCCTGCGCGCCAATCCCGAGGTTGCGCGAGGCGGTCAGCGCCTTCTTCACCTGATCGACCGCCCATGCCTGCCGGGCCTTGGGGTTGCCGCGCACCTGCGGTACGGCAAATCCCTCGAAGGCCGCGTCATAGGCGGGATGCACCGCGACGAGCTGCCCCTGCAGATGCGTCGACAGCTCCGTCACGGCGATGCCGTTCTCGGCCGCGCGGCCCTTGAACTCGTCGCAGTAGTCGCGGCTCTCGGCGGCGCGGTCGAGGTCGATCAGCCGTGCGTCCCAGCTCGGCACCTGCACGCCCTCATAGCCGCAATCGGCGGCCCAGGCGGTGATGCTCTCCCAGGAATTGAACGGCGCCTCGTCGCTCGCGAACTGCGCCAGAAACAGCGCAGGCCCCTTGATCGTTTTCATATGGCTCTCCCTTCCCCCGATGAAGCGGGCCGCCGGTCTCGGCCTTCGCGAAAGCCAAAGCACCGAATGCCGCCGCGCCCTCAGGGGGCTCTCTAACTTCACGTTATGAAGTGATATGACTTACGTCAATCATTTGTCGGATCATGCGTGAGCCGGCTGATCACGGAGAACTTTTCCGTCTCGGCCGGGGCTCGTCTCAGGATTGGTAGCGGACGAAGGCGAAGCGCTTGCTGTCGGGCGCCCAGCAGGGGACGTTGATCGTCCCCTGACCCCCGAAGAGATCGAGCAGCTTGCGGCTCAGCCCGCCCTGCGCCGGCATGAGCCGCAGCGCGACGTGCCGCTCGGCGGGATGCCCTTCGGTTCCGGGCGCATAGGCGAGATAGAGGACATGGCGTCCGTCGGGCGAGGGATGGGGGAACCAGTTCACCGTCTCCTCGTCAGTCATCCGCTCCAACGACCCGCCATCCGGCCGGACCCGCCAGAGCTGCACGGCGCCGTCGCGCTCGCCGTTGAACCAGATCCACTCTCCGTCCGGCGTGTAATCCGGGCCGTCGCAATGGTCGAAACCGGCGGTGACGGCCGTCTCCGCGCCGTCTTCGACCGAGCAGGTGTGGATCTGGTAGCCCGATCCGCGCTGCGCGGTATAGGCCAGCGTGGAGCCGTCAGGCGACCAGCCATGCCAGTATGAGGGGGTGCGCGCGGTGATGCGGCGCGGCGTGCCGCCCTCAATGGGCAGAAGGTAGATCGCGCTGTCGCCCGTCTCGGTCTGATCGCTGATCGCGAGAAGGGTGCCGTCGGGCGAAATGCCGTGGTCGTTGTTGATGCGTTCGGCAAAGCCGGTGTCGATGCGCGCAAGCTCCGGCGCATCGAGCGCCACCCGGAACAGCGCGCCGCCGCCGTTGACGATCAGCGCCGTGCCGTCAGGGGTCCAGTTCGGGGCCTCGATGTGGCGGTCGGGCACGAGAACCGTCCGATCCTCGCAGGTGTCGATGTCAAAGATCGCGATTTCGCTTTGCATGGCATGTTCCTTCCTTGGGCTTCAGTCAAAGAAGCCGTCGTCCTTTGGTGAGAGATGGCGGATCGCCTTTTCGGGAATCAGATCCACGCCAAGGCCGGGTCGGTTTCCGACCTCGACATGGCCGTCCACGACGATCCGCTCGGGCAGTCCGTCGACGATGTCGTACCACCAGTCCGGATCGCCGATCGGGTATTCGAACGCGATAAAATTGCCTGGAAGCGTCGCGCAGACCTGGACGAGGGCGGCGAGGCCCAGAAGCCCGTTGGCGGTGCCGTGCGGCGCGATCAGGAGCCCGTGCAGATCGGCATGCTCGGCGATCCACTTCAGCTCGGCCAGACCGCCCACGTCGCCCGGATCAGGGCCGATCACGTTGACCGCCTTGCTTTCGATCAGCGGGCGGAAGTTCTGGCGCAGGTAGATCTGCTCGCCGGTGTGGATCGGCGTCGTGGTCCGGGTCGTGACCTCTCGGTAGTGATCGGCGTCGACGCTCGGGGAATAGTCGCCCGTGAGCAGATCCTCGAGCCACAGCAGGTTCATCGGCTCCACCGCGCGGGCAAACCGGATTGCGTCCGGCACGGTCCAGCCCGGCCCGCAATCGAGCGCAAGCCCGACCTCGTCGCCAAGCGCCTCCTTCATCGCGACCACGCAGTCGACCATGTGGGTGAGCCCGCGCTCGGTCAGCAGGCCGCGATCATGGGTGCCATGACGGGGCAGGGGCATGGGGTCGCCGTAATAGAATCCCGGCTGGTCGCGGTGCATGGCGCTGTGAAAGCCGATCGGCTGCTTGACGATGGTGAACCCCTCGCCGCAGGCTCTCATCGCTCGGCAATCCGCGGCGTAATCTTCGGGCGTGAAACGGGTCAGCGGCGTGCGGCGCGCGCCGTTGTAGACCCGGACCCGGTCGCGCAGCTTGCCGCCCAGCAGCTTGTGGACCGGCAGGCCCGCGGCCTTGCCGGCGATGTCCCACAAGGCGATCTCCACCGTGCTCACCGTCGCGCCCCAGGGCTTGAAGCCGCCCCGATGCCGGATCCGGCTCATGCAGCGGGCCACGTCGGTCGGATCCTCGCCTAGCAACATCTCCCGCAGCGCGAGGATGTTGGGGACGAGAAAGGGCTTCCATGTCTCGGCTTGGGCAAAGCCGTCGATCCCGGCGTCGGTGACGATCCGGACCACCGGGCTTTGCCCCAGCAGGACACAGCGGAGATCTGTGATGCGCATCAGAGGCCGAGGCCCCGCAGCGTGTCGATGGAGCGTTGTGCAAAGCGCTCCCAATCCGCCGGCGCGTCGTGCTCGGTGACGATATGATGCGCGGCCGTCTTGCGAAACAGCGGCGCCAGTGCAGCCCAATCGATGGTGCCATCCCCGGTCGCGGCCCAGCCACCTTCGACGGTGTCGCCGGGGCGGCGCAGATCCTTGGGCTGGATCGCCACGATCCGCTCCGCATACCGAACCAGCTCCTCGGCGGGATCGGCACCGGCGCGTGCGATCCAGCCGCAGTCGATCTCGAAGCCCACTGCCTCGCTCTGGCCCAAGATATGCTCGATCGGGCGCGAGCCGTCGGGCAAGGGGCGGTATTCAAAATCGTGGTTGTGCCAGGCCACTCGCAACCCATGGCGCGCGGCATGCTCGGCGCCGGCGGCCAGCGTCTCGCCGATCCCCATCCAGAACCCGGCGCTGTCCTTGCGCTCGGCCTCCGGAACGAAGGGCGGGATCAGGTAGGTCGCGCCTAGGATCTGCGCGATTTCCACGTAGCGGCCGGGTTCATCGCGCAGTCCCGAAAGCGGCATGTGAAAGCCAAAGCAGGCAAGCCCCGCCGCATCGAGCATGCGGCGCAGGCCCTCGGGGTCGTTCTCATAGGCCGGAAGCCAAGGCTCGACCGCGTCGTAGCCCATGGCCTTGAGCTTGGGCAGCTGCGGCGGGAGCGGCCAAGACTCGCGGCTGGAATAGAGCTGGAAGGAGATCGGATAGGTCATGCGGGTGTCGCGGGGTCTCAGCCCTGCGCCTCCTTGTCGCTGTCAAACTCCAACAGTTCGAGCATCACGCCCATTTGGGGAACGGTGTCGTAATAAGCGTAGCGGCCATGCCCGCCGTCGAACTCGCCGCGTTGCAGCAGCCGGTGGCCCTTGTCTTCGAGATAGGCGTGCCGATTGGTCAGGTTGCGCGTGCGAAAGGCGATGTGATGGCAACCGGGGCCCTTTTCCTCGAGCAGGTCGCGCCACGCGCTCTTCTCGGGGCCGGGCTGCAGGAATTCGACATCGATGTTACCGAACTCGAACATGCGGATGGTGCATCCGACGCGCGCGGGCTTGCCGTCATAGACCGCTTGCGCCTCGTCGGGATCGGCGGCGCGGCCTTCCGGGGGAAGCGGTTTGCCGGTCAGGTCAGAGAACCAGCGCGCGGATTTTTCGGCGTCTTCGGTAACGAAGCAGATCTGCATGACCTCGTCACGCTCGAGCAAGCGGTTGTCCATGGGAGGACTCCTTTGGAATGTCGGGGTGGGTTTTGGGTGGGGGCAGCCATGGGGTGCCGCCCCCGGGGAGGGACGTGATCAGTAGAGGATCACGTCAAAGCTGTCTCTGAGTTCGGTAATCGCCTCTTCGGTGGTCATCGACGGGTCGGACCAGAAGTTGAACGCGGTTTCCCAGATGGCGCTCTGCCAGTCGGCATCGGTCATGGAATGCGGATTCTGGACCTGGGCCGCGGGATCTTCGAGCATCTCAAGCGTCTTGATCGAGCAGATGTCGAGCCTGTCGGTCGGCACGTCGGTGCGGATCGGCGTCGCGCCCTTCTCATAGGCGAACTCCGCATTGATCGCGGGGTCGACCGCCATGAGCGCGAACTCGATCTCCGCGGCGTCCTTGGCCTCACTCTGGCCGCCGAGCACGCCCCAGCCGTCGACCGTCACCGGCAGCGCCTCGGCGCCGGGGATCTTGATGCAGCCGAAATCCTCGCCCGCGACCTTGCCTGCCGCGCGCCATTCGCCCTTCATCCAGTCACCATGGATCTGCATGAGCGCATCGCCATTGATCACCATGTTGGTAGTCATGTTCCAGTCGCGGTTGGACGAGCCGTTGTCGGCGGCCTGCTGGAACTTGCGCAGCCAATCGAAAGTGGCGGCGAAGGCGGGGTCGTCGAGCGCGGCAAGCTCCGGCTCGGGCCCATAGATGCGGTTGAACAGATCCGCGCCGCCCAGGCTCGCCACCAGCGAATGGGTCAGATAGCCCACCTGCCAAGCCTGCGCCCCAAGGGCCAGCGGCACGACACCCGCCGCCTCGATCTTGGGAAAATCGGCATACATCTCGTCGAGCGTGGACCAGCCGTTCGGGTCGATGCCGATCCGTTCGGCCACTTCAGTGTTGTAGAACAGCATGCCGTCGATATGCAGCCCGAGCGGGAAAGAACGGATCTCGCCATCCACAGTAATTGATCGGCGCACGGCTTCAGGCAAGTGCGGCATTACCCCCGCCACCTCGAACTCGGCGCTGAGCGAGCGCCCGAGTCCCATTTCGGAAAGGTCGCGGTACACGGCCGGGTTCTTCTCCGAGAAGATATTCGGCGGTTGGCCCCCGGTGACGAGGTTGAGCAGGCTCACGTTGGAGCCGGTGTCGTGCGGGATTGTGATGTCGATCCACTCGATGCCGCGCTCAGTGGCCGCGTCTTGCAGAACGCGCAGAGCGCGCACTTCGGCGGGCGACGACCATTTCTGGAAGATCACCAGTTCCTCCGCGCGGGCCGCGGGGGCGAGGGCCGTCATCAGGCCGAGCCCGGCCACGCTTGCTTTCAACAGGTTCATTCTCAGTTCCTCCCTTGATTGTCGTTCAAATCCGTCGCCCGGTCCGGGCGTCGAAGACGTTGAGCTTGCCGCGCGGGTAGCTGAGCCGGGCACGAGCGCCGGAGCGCAGCCCCGCGGCCTGGTCGGGCTCGGCGCGCGCGGCGATGGCGTGCCCCTCGAAGTCGAGCGTCACGACCGTGTCGGAGCCGGTTCGCTCGATCCCGCACACCGGCAGGTCGAGCGTGCAGGCGGCGTGCGGCAGAGGCGCGTCGGGTGCGCTGAAGTGCTCGGGCCGCAGCCCGAGGATGATCTCCATCCCGTCCTGGGGCGCCCGGTCGAAGGCATAGCCCAACAGGTCGACACGGGTGCCGCCCGTGAACACCGCCGTCGGCATGCCTTCTCCCATGCGCAGCACGGCGGGCAGCAGGTTCATCTGCGGGGCCCCGATGAAGCCCGCGACGAACAGCGTTTCGGGCCTCTCGTAGACCTCGTCCGGGGTGCCGAACTGCTGGATCTCGCCGCCGTTCATCACGGCGATCTTCGTCGCCATGGTCATCGCCTCGATCTGGTCGTGCGTGACATAGACGACCGTCGGGTTGAGCCGGTCGTGCAGCTTCTTGATCTCCATGCGCATCTCGGTGCGCAGCTTGGCGTCGAGGTTCGACAGCGGCTCGTCGAAGAGTAGCACGTCGGCGTGTTTGACCAAGGCCCGGCCGATGGCGACGCGCTGGCGCTGGCCGCCCGAAAGCTGGGCCGGGCGGCGGTCCATCAGCGCATCGAGCTGCAAAAGCTCGCTGACCCAGCGGATCCGGTTCTCGACCTCATCGCGCGGCAGCTTCGTGGCCGCGAGGCCGAACTTCAGGTTTCCGCGCACGGTCTTGGTCGGGTAGAGCGCATAGGACTGGAAGACCATGGCAAGGCCGCGATCCTTGGGGTCGAGATCGGTGACGTCGCGCTCCCCGATCATGATCCGCCCGGAGGTGACCTCTCCGAGACCGGCCATCAGGTTCAGCAGCGTGGACTTGCCGCAGCCCGAGGGTCCGAGAAGGACGAGGAAGTCTCCGTCCTCGATCTTTAGGTTGAGCCCTTCGAGGACCGTGACCTCGCCATAGCTCTTGACGATCTGTTCGAACGATACATTGGGCATCAGGTCGTTCCTCCTATCCCTTGATGGCGCCGGCGGCGATGCCCTGAACGAAGAACTTGCCCAGGATGAAGTAGATGACGAGCGGCGGGATCGCCGTGAGCAGCGCCGCGGCCATGTTGACGTTGTACGAAACGGTGCCGGTCGACACGGTGACCATGTTGGCGAGGTTCACTGTCATCGGCTGCGAGTTGAGACCACCGAAGGTGACGCCGACGAGGTAGTCGTTCCAGATGTGGGTGATCTGCATGATCAGCACGACGATCAGGATGTTGCCCGACATCGGCAGGATGATCTCCACGAAGATCCGCCAGAAGCTGCCCGAGTCGATCACCGCGGCGTGGATCAGCTCGCGCGGCATGTCCTTGTAGAAATTGCGGAAAATCAGGGTCAGGATCGGCAGGGTCAGGATGGTGTGGATCAGTGCCACGGCCCATAGCGTGCCAAAGATGCCCATCTTCACGGTCAGGACGATCAGCGGATACATGATGATCTGAAACGGCACAAAGGCGGCCATGAACAGCGCGAAGAGAAAGCCGTTCGCCCATTTCACGTCCCACATGGCGAGCGCGTAACCGGTCACCGCCGAGATCGAGATGGAGGCGATCAGCGAAGGCATCAGGATTCGGATCGAGTTCCAGAAGCCGACCTTCAGACCCTCGCAGGTGATGCCGGAGCAGGCCTCGTTCCAGGCGAAATTCCAAGCCTCCAGCGTCCAGATTGCGGGCAGGGCGAAGATCGCACCCTCGCGGATCTGCTCCATGGATTTGAACGAGGTGACGATCAGCACGTAGAGCGGGACGCAGAAGAAGGCGGCGGCCATGGTAAGGAAGGCGAGGATGGTGATCGTGCTGCCTTTGAGCCGCCTGCGGCTTCTGGGCCGCGGGATCGTGGTGGAGGGCTTGCCGATCGCGGCGGCGGGGCGGCTGGCGGTGAGATCAGTCATTGGGCGGCTCCCTTGCGAGCGCGGCGCTGCTGCCAGGCGGTGACCAGGACGAGCGGCAGGAAGACCATCAGGGTCAGCACCAGCATCATCGTGGCAGCAGCCGAGGCATAGCCGAGATTTCCCCTGTTCGTCATGGCGTTGATCGTGAAGTAGGCCGGCACCCAGGTCGATTGCCCCGGCCCCCCGTTGGTCATGGCGACGACGATGTCATAGGCCTTGATCACGCCGAGGGAGAGCAGGATGGCGCAGGTCAGGAAGGTGAACTTCATCATCGGGATGATGACCTCGACATAGACCCGCCAGAGCGGCACACCGTCGAGACGCGCGGCGTTCCAGATCTCGTCGGAGATGCCTTTGAGTCCAGCCAGCATCAGCGCCATGTAGAAGCCCGAGCTCTGCCAGATCGAAGCGATGATGATCGCGTACATCGCGGTGTCGCCGTTCGAGAGCCAGTCGAAGTCGACCCAGGTCAGGCCGATCGCGTGCAGCGCACCTTGAAGGCCGAGCTGCGGGTTGAAGATCCAGCGCCAGGCGACGCCGGTCACGATCAGCGAGACCGCGAGGGGATAGAGAAAGACGGTGCGAAAGAGATCCTCGCCGCGCCGCTCGCGCTCGATCATCGCGGCGAGAAGAAAGCCGAAGCCAATGGCGATGGCGCTGCCGAGCGCCAGGATAAAGAGGTTCGACAGCGAGATGGTCCATGCCGCGTCACCGAAGAGGCGGCGGTACTGGCGAAACGGATCGCTCCAGTCGATCGCATAATCCGGCAATCGCCGGCTGCGGGTGAGCGATACGTAGACCGTCCACAGGATCGATCCCGCGAAGGCGACGAGTGTTAGCGTTGCCGCAGGGGCGAGCGCCAGCTGCGGCGTGGCCCGGCTCCATCGGATTGTCATCATGTCCTCCCTCGCCGTGACGGCGGGCCTCCTCTGCCCGGGCGTCGCGCCGATGTGTCCTGACAGGCTCGCTTGCCAGTCGATGTATTAACGTTAATATTAGGTGATGCCGTCTGTCAATGCCGTTGCGGCAGCGGCGTGTTACAAGCGCGGGTTTTCCGGACGAGCCATGGCAGAGAGGCGCATATGAAGAAGGACAAGGCTATGACAGGATTGGATATTCCAATGATCGGTTTCGGGACTTACGGCCGGACGGGCCGAGATGGGATCGAGCTGATCCGCATGGCATTGGAGATGGGATACCGTCATCTCGACACGGCCCAGACTTATGGCACCGAGACCGAAACGGGGGCGGCGCTGCGCGAATCAGGGGTGGCGCGAGACTCAGTTTTCCTGACGACGAAGATCGCGGCGGAGCATCTTGCGCCGGGTCGGCTGGTCTCTTCGCTGGCGCAAAGCTGTGCGCGGATGGGCATGGACCGCGTGGATCTGGCGCTGATCCATTGGCCCGCGCCGAATGACGAGCGACCCTTGTCGGACTACCTGCCACAGCTCGTGGAGGCCCGTGAGGCGGGGCTGACTAGGCACATCGGCGTGTCGAACTTTCCCATCGCCTATCTTGAGCAAGCGGAAGAGATCATCGGGCCGGACCAGATCCTGACAAACCAGATCGAGTGCAATGTAATGTTTCAAAACAGGAATCTAGTTGAATTCTGCCGCTCTTGTGGGATCTTGGTCACCTGTTACCAGCCGATTGCTCATGGGGCCGTGACAGGTGCGGCCGACCTCAAGAGCATCGCGCAGGAAGTTGGGGCGACCGAGGCGCAGGTGGCTCTGGCTTGGGCGCTAGGCAAGGGATATGCCGTGATACCGACCTCATCGAAGCCCTCTCGGATCGCTGAGAACTTCCTAGCGAAAAATCTTCGGCTAAGTGCAGAGCAGATCTCCCGCCTCGACGCGATGCCGCAAAAGCCGCGCTCGATCGACCCCGACTGGGGGCCCGAGTGGGATCCGGTCTGACCTTTGGCCAAGCTCCGCATTGCCAGCAGCTTTCGACGTCTATATTATCGTTAACTCATATCTTGGGAGCAGCTGGATGGCTCAGAACGGGGCACGCCTCAAAGACATCGCGGAAGCTTCGGGCTTTTCGGTCAACACCGTATCTCTGGCCTTGCGTGGCAGCTCGAGGATCTCAGAAGATACGCAAAAACGCGTTCGCGAGATCGCCGAACGGTTGAACTACGTCCCCAATATAGTGGCGCAATCGCTGGTGAGCCAACAGACCCGCTCCGTCGGTCTCGTCCTGACAGATCTGAGCAACCCGATCCTGACCTCCGTGGCGCAGTCGATCGAGACCGAGCTCAGCTCGCGCAACTACGCGACGCTTTTCGCCACGTCGAACAACCGCCTCGACGAGGAACAGCGTGTCATCGACTTCCTGCGCCGCAGGCGGGTCGATGGTCTGCTGGTCTTTCCCTGCCAACATCACCGGCTCGATCACCTGCGTGCCTTGCGCGATAAGGGCATGCCGCTGGTGCTTCTGGTGGGTGATCCCGAGGCGCGTCTCGACGTGGTGGCGATGAACGAGCAGGCCGGTGCGCTCAAGGCGACGCGCTATCTTCTGGCCGCGGGACATCGCCGCGTGGGGTTCATCGATGGCGGTGCCGGCTTGGGCAACCGCGAAAAGCTCGCAGGATATGAGCAGGCGCTTGCCGAGCGCGGCCTGACCTTGGATCCCAGGCTGGTGGTCGACAGCCGTGGCCATTCCGCTAAGGCCGGCTATTGGGGTGCGCAGGCGATGATCGAAAGCGGCGCCGCCCCGAGCGCCATATTCGCGACGACGGATTCCATGGCGCTCGGCGCGATGCGTTATTGCGCTCAAAAGGGCATCCGAGTGCCCGAGGACATCGCGATCGTCGGCTTCGACAACATCGAGTTCGCCGAATACGCCCGGACCCCGATCACCTCCGTCGCCTTCGACGTCGACAGGATCTCGCGGCTCGCTGTGGACCGGCTAATCGAGCTGTCGGGGGCCGAGGACAGCCTGCCGGCGCCACGCGCTACACTCGTCGATCCCGAATTGATCCTGCGCGAAAGCTCCGAAGCGATCGTGCCGGGCACATGGCCGCACACGCCCATACCCGCCATTCACACCAAGGATACCCCATGACGAGCATCCCCCACATCGGCCCCATTCCACAGATCGGCTTTGGCACCTGGAATCGTCATGGAGACGAGGCCCGAAAGGGCGTCCTCTGCGCGCTCGAGACTGGCTACCGACACATCGACACGGCCGAGGGGTACGACAATGAGGAATTCGTAGGCCAAGCGATCGCCGAGAGCGGCGTTGCGCGCGACGATATCTTCCTGACCACCAAGGTTGCCCCGGAAAGCTTCGGACCTGGCTGTATTCGTCCTGCCGTGGAGCGCTCGCTCGAAAAGCTGCGGGTCGATCAGGTCGATCTCCTGCTGCTGCACTACCCTTCGATCAACGACGGATACGCCATCGAGGATTACATCGGGCAGTTCGCCGAGGTCTACGACACTAAGCTGACACGGCATATCGGCGTTTCAAACTTCACGGTCCGTCATATCGACCGCGCCCGCGCACTTCTTGGCGATCGGGCAATCACGACCAATCAGGTCGAGCTGCATCCCTATTTGCGAAATGCGCCGATCGTGGAGCATTGCCGCACCCTCGGGATTCCCCTGACAGCCTATTCCCCCCTCGCGCGCGGTGCCGTCGCCGATGATGAGGTGTTGCAGCGCATTGCAGAGGAAAAGCGCGCGACTCCGGCACAGATCGCCTTGGCCTTCCTGTTGGCCGAGAGACACGTGGTCATTCCGTCCTCCGCCTCGCCCGAGCGCATCGCATCGAACTTTGCTGCCAAGGACATTCAGCTGTCAGCGGCGGACCTCGATGCGATCCGGGCGCTGGACGAGAACCGCCGGCTTGTCGACGGTCCGTGGTGCCCAACCTGGGACTGACCGCGCTCTTCGCCGCGCGACGTCAGAAATTCAATCGGTAGACAGGTTTAGGGCCGAGGTTCCGGTGCGGACCACGTCTTGCAAAGTGCAGTGAGGACTAGCCCCATGACCAACCCGCTTCGCATCGGCCTGATCGGCTGCGGCAACATCTCCACCTCGTATCTCGCGCGCGCCAAGAACTTCGGCGCCGTCAGCTTCCGCGCCGTGGCCGACATCAACCCCGCGACCGCGCAGGCGCGCGGCGAGGAATTCGGCGTCGAGGCGATGAGCGTCGACGCGCTGCTCGCGCACCCGGAGGTCGACCTCGTCCTCAACCTCACCATCCCGGCCGCGCATTTCGAGATTTCTTCCCGCGCGCTCGAGGCGGGCAAGCACGTCTATTCAGAAAAGCCCTACGTCCTGACCGTGGAGGAAGGGCAGGCGCTGGCGAAGCTCGCCGCCGAGAAAGGCCTGCGCATCGGCTCGGCTCCCGACACGGTGCTGGGCGCCTCGCACCAGCTGGCGCGCAAGTTGATCGACGATGGCGCGGTGGGGCGGGTCACCTCGGGCACCTGCGCGGTGATGAGCCCCGGCATGGAGAGCTGGCATCCGAACCCCGACTTCTTCTTCCTGAAGGGCGGCGGTCCAATCCTCGACCTCGGCCCCTACTACATCGCCAACCTGGTGCAGCTCATCGGCCCGGTCGCTCGCGTCTCGGCGCTCACCTCGACGCCCTCGAAAACCCGCACCATCGGCAACGGGCCGCGGCTGGGTGAAACCGTGCCGGTCGAAACGCCGACCACGATCCACGCGCTATTGGAGTTCCACTCCGGCGCGGTGGTGACCCTGATGGCAAGCTGGGACGTCTGGCAGTCGGACATCGCGCCGATGGCGCTTTACGGCAGCGAAGGCACGATCCACATCCCCGACCCGAACTTCTTCGACGGTGAGGTGCGGATCACCAAGCGCGACGAGGCCGCCGAGTTGCCCGCCTGGGACCACCCGCTGGGGCCGCCTAACCGCGAGATCCCCGAGGGCATGGTCGCCGACTACCGCAGCGCTGGTCTGGCGGACATGGCGCAGGCCATCGTCGAAAGGCGGCCGCATCGTTGCAACGACGCCTACGCGCTGCACGTGGTCGAGGTGATGACTGCGATCCTGCAGGCGGGCGAGGAGCGGCGCTCAGTCGAGATCGAAACCGACTGCGAGCGGCCCGCGCCCCTCGGCATTAATGCGGCTCATGCTTTAATCGGATGAGGTTCGGCGCACGAGCGGCTGCAGGCAAGAAAGCTTTTACAAGCGTCTGCATACGTCGTTCGAGTTTAGTGACGTGTGCTGCTGCCGGTCCCGTGGGCAGCAAGTTAAGGTAACATCGCGCGGGCCTCGAACTCCATCGGGCTGATATGGCCCAGCTTTAAGTGGCGGCGCCTCATCAGGGCATCGCCGTGGCGCTCGAAGGTGTGTAAGAAATGAAGCTCGATGGCCGCGACTGAGTTCGGTCATTTACGCGATTTGCCCGTAGGACGGTTCAAGAGACGCGGCGCATAAGTGCCTCGTTAGCGTCATGCGGGCTGATACTAGATTTATGTCGGGAAATCGATGTCGGGATCGGGAGGTTCCGCTTACGGAAAAGCGTTCCCGATCGGTGCTCCATCTTGCTGTTCGACTGTCTCTAGGCCCCCTTCAATACGAGGCGCGTCGAGCCGCTTTCCAAGTAGGCGCCTTTCAAGTTTGACGACGCCATCCTGTCCGGGCAGCTGAATTACAGCGAATATTCTTCCGTCGGGCTGATGCTCGACCCGTACCAGCTGACCTTTCATCGTCCGGATGACTGGAGCGAGTTGTCGAAGTCGTTCGGCTAAGGTCAGATGCTGATCTTGGCTCCCAAGAGTTTGGCCACTTCCCGCATGGCCTGTGCCACTTGGTGGAGCTCTTCTTTCTGCGCTTCCATGCTGGCCTTCAGTTCGTCGCGGTCTGTCCGGATCACCCGCAACTCTTCCTGTACGTCCCGCAGGACCGTATGGACGCGAATCAGCATCCCGTGTCCACTCGGGTCGGTTTCCGTCTCCAGCAGATCGAGCAGCGGCATCAGTTCGTCGAGCTTGCCATCTATCGTGGTCATCTTCTGCAGCATGAGGCTGTCGTGCTTCAGCGGTTCGATCGGGGAGGGCGGGATGTCGTTCTTCGACATGGGAGAGCCTTTTCTCTGGAGGAAGGGATGCGTCGTATTGGGCCAGCTGCCGCATGGCGTCGCGCAGGTCGAGCAGGCTGCTCAAAAGACGGAAACGCTTTACCAACCGATACCGCCGCTCGAGCTGTCGGGGATAGTAGGCCTCTCCGAGCAAGCCGAGCCGACCCTCGAAGCCATGGCCATCGACCTCGAATGACATTACCTGATGGTAATTGGAGCTCAGCTTGGCATCGTAGCCCGCCTCCGACAGACCGGCAATCAATGCTTGGTGGGAGTCAGGCACCAGTCGGCGGAATAGGTCCGACAGGACGGCAACGAGCCGCGCTGCCGCGGGCCCCCGTTGGCGTCGCTTCGGGACGTGCGGCACGAGCCGGGGCGGTGCTGCGGGGTCAAACTCTGGCAAGAGCGGCTGCCCGAAGGCTTCGCGCAGCTTGCGATCGTTCGCATTCGACTGTGCGTACGTCAGGTTAAGGTTGATCGGTCGACCGAGAAACGTGACCTGCGCGACGGCGACATGGAAGTGGTCGCAGGTCCGGTCGGTATGGCGAACGGCTGCCCACGGGATGGCATGCGGGTCGATCCCACGATGCGACAGCTCGGTTGCGATCATTCGCAATGCGACGCTGTCAGCCGCACGTGTCCCCTCGGGCAGCGAGAGGGTGATGTGCAGGAACGGTCGATCGCCTCCTAACCGGACGAGGCGCTCGGTCAAGTCATCGCGGCCGCGCCAGTAGAGTGATCCACCTAGAGGCTTGGTTCCCGATTTGTACATATAGCCTGTCAGTTGCCGGGCATCCTCCACCTCCCTGTTATGTGCTCGCATCGGATTGCCTCACATGGTCGATGACCGCCTGCATGGTGACGTCGAGCCGATGGGCGAGGTCGATTGTCTTGCGGCGGGAGAGGGGGCGATCATCGGGGCGGTGGTGCAAATCGCTGGCGAGCGCGAGAATGCGCCCGAGAAGCACTTCGAGGTCATCGTGCCGAGGCATGCTCATCGCCGCCTCGCAGTTCACGAGGTAGGTCGAGAGACTTGAACCGGCCGCTGTCGCGCGCTCGGTCATGGCCCGATGACGCCTCGCCGATACTCGAACCTTGATCGTTTCTTCTTTCTTCCCACTGTCCGGACCGACGTCCGGTAGGATCGGCAGGACGCCCGGCGGCACCCAAGTATTGTCGCGATCCTCGAACACGATGGACGAGATTACGTCCTGCTTGGTGTCATCTGACCCTGTCGTAACGTTCGCACTTGTTTCGTCAGCCATGGCTCACCTCCTGCCCTCCACCGTCGATCGCCCACTGGGCTCATCGATATAGTCTGCATCATAGAGGTCGCCCTCTGCGTGCAGGAGAGGGTATCGGCCATGCGACACGCGAAACCTGTGGATTGTCGGATTCCGTTCGACGCCCTTTGGATCGGAGCGACGGCACCTGAATCGTCTTGGCAGCTTGCCGCGACCGAACGTCCCCCCGGATCGGAGCGACAGGGCGCCCAGTTTCCTTGGCATCGTATTTCAATCTTGATGCCGAGATTTTCTCCGCCTGGTCCGTCGGCGGGGGGTTATAAGGACCTAGGGAGTGGGCCCTGTCCAGTCGTGGGAAACACTCAGGGCACTGTCTTCTACTATGGAAACACCCCGGCCGATGGTTGGGGCATCCGCCGCCCTGCCGAAGGCTGCCACTCGTACGGCGGGCAGCCATCTACAAAGAGAAAAGGCCCGGACGAAACGCCCAGGCCATATAAGTTTTCCGCAAAAAGCCGAACGTCAGGGCCTTAGTTCGACAGGCTCTCCGAGCAGCGCTAGCAACGCCTCGCCCTCGATCTCCTCCTCGACCAACAACCGATGGGCGAGCCTCTGCAGCGTTTCGAGATGCAGTTTGAGCAGGTGGCCTGCCGCTGTCTCGGCCGCCTCCAGCCGCTCCCGGACCCGAGCTGCGAGGGCGCGGTCGAGGGTGAGATGCTGAGCCGATCCCGGGATCCAGAGCGGTCCTTGGCCGCCTAGGCCGAACACGGTTTCGATCCGGAGCGCGGTCTCCGTGGCCATGGCCAGGTCGCTGCCCTCTCCGCCACCCGCGCCTGCCGAAACGTTACCGAGCAGCAGCCGCTCGGCGGCGCGTCCGGCGAGCAGCGTCTGCAGTCGCACCTCGAACTGAGCCAGCGTCTGCGGCTCGACCAGCGTCTCGACCTCGACCATGCCGCCAGTGAGCGTCAGCCGCATCGCCATGGGGCGAGTGATCCCAAGCAGATGGTGCGCTAGCGCATGTCCCGCCTCTTGGATCGCGATGCGCTCACGATGCGCCGCACAGCCCCGCGGCCGCAGACCGTCGAGCGCGCGCTGCAGATCCATGCCATCGATCGCTCGTCGGGCCGCCCGCGCCGTGGCCCGGGCCTGCCGGATGAGCGCGGCGATGTCGGCTGCCGAAAGCCCCGCCGCCTGTCGGGCGAGCGGCATCAGGTCGAGGCCGGACAGATCGCGACCCAGATGATGGCGCAGCATGCCCGCGATCTGGACCGGGCGCGGCAGCGGCAGTTCCAGGATGCGCCCGAGTCGGCCCGGACGGCGCAGGGCGGGATCGACGAGTTCGGGCAGGTTGGTAGCGCCGAGCACGATTACGCCTTCGCGGCCGGACGTGCCGTCGATCAGTTCCAGCATCGTTGCGACGACCTTGTTCTCGTAAGCAGCGCCGCGATCGCTGCCTCCCGCACTGCGATTGCCGATCGCGTCGACTTCGTCGATGAACAGGATGCAGCCGTTCGGCATCCGCCGCGCCTCTTCGAACGTCTCCCGGGCTGCCCGCTGCATTTCCCCGAGGTGCCCTGCCGCCTGCCACTGCGCATAGGAGGCGGCAACCAGCGGCACACCGGCGGTCCGGGCCAACGCTGCTGCGAGCATGGTCTTGCCGGTGCCGGGCGGTCCCCAGATCAGCCACCCGGTCTCGATGTCCGTCCACGGCAGATCGCCAATGCGCCAAGCCTCAAGGTCTACCGCGAGCTGGGCGAGCGGATCATGCACGGCCTGCGGCAGGTGCAGTTCCCCCAGGCATGGTCCGGTGCCGCCCTGGTCCCGCTGCATGCGCTCGGCCTGACGCCCCAGCGTCTCTGCGACCGCGAGGGTCGTCGATTGGCGTAGCGCATAGACCAGCCCGTCGGGAGAGGTCGCCGCAAGCGCTGCGGGGGTGGGCAGCCGCCTACGGATCTCCGCCTCATGCAGGTAGCCAGTCGCGCTGCACCAGCGTCGCAGCATTGCCAGCAGCAGATCAGCGTCGAGCGGAGGCAGCGCTACGATGGGCAGACCGAGCGCCTGCAGCTGCGGGCTGAGTTGATTGCGGCTTTCGACCAGAACGACCAGTGGCTCCTGCCGGCGCAGCTCGGGCAGCGCGTCCTGTGGTCGATTGGTGCGGCGATGCCGCAGAACTTCACCGCTGTCGTAGATCAGCGATCCGAGAGACGGGATCGCGGTCGGCAGGTTCGCGTGCATCACCGCGCCGAGCAGGGCGATTTGTTCTTCTGGGGCCGTGCGGATCAGCCGGACCAGCTCCTTTAAGGCCGTTTCCGTTTTCACACTGGCAGGACCGTGGTCGGTCTCGATGATCGTCACGGCCGATGGCGCAAACAACTGCGCAATGTGGTTCTCTCGCGCCAACGCTACGCAGAGCGGCAGCAGGTCGATCAGATCCTCGAGTGCGGCGGGAGGATACGGGGGCACCTGCGTCCTATGCGTCTGCATGACCGCGTAGAGGTCGATGCCGCAGGCGGCGGCCGCGGCGACCTCTGTCGGGCTGCGACCGATGGCGGCGGGGCAGGGCGGGCCGAACGGCACCTCTTCCTGCGGCGCGACCGGGGCCGGGCCGGGATCCTCGATCTCCGGAAGGTTAACCGGACCGCCAAAGATCGCCTCGACGGCTTCGTCGTACGCTCCCATGGTTTTCCGGTACTGACGATGCGCGGCGTTATCGGCACGATGCCAGTCTTAAGGGCAGCGGCATGCGCCTCGGCCGCTTTGCGCGCCATCAGCCAATCGAAGAGCAGCACGCCGCCGGTAGCATGGCAATGGCTGTCGAGGTGGGAGGCGACATCAGCTGAGCTGAGCAGGGTCATAGGGGCAGTGCAGACGTTGGAGGCAGGGCAGGGCATCAGGGACATGGAAGACCTCGTCATGTGTGGAGGATGCAGGGGGTCGGCCCGATGCCGCGGGGCATCAGGAGTGGTGTTTGCGGAGGGGAGAGATCGGGTGGGCGGTCAGTGTGTAGGGTCAGCCACCTCTCTGCGGGGGAGGCAGATCCTTGCGACCGGTGTCAGTCTGGCAGTTGGGGAAACAGGCGCCGGAGGACGGGGCGCCAACGCTGCTCGAGGGCGTCGGCGCGCTGTGGAGCCCGGCCGATGACTCGCAGATTCCGCGAGACCTTGCTCCATGTGCTCCGGCGCGCCATCCGACCTGCCGCCTCGACGGTCGAGTTGCCCACCACGGCGACGACCCGGCTCCAGTCGCGCAGGCTCGGCGCCTCAAGGGCCGAGTTCAGGATCGCCGCAGCCGCATCATTGGCATAGCCCGAGGGCGCCGCCTTGCGGCCGGTGAGCAGCGTGACCAGCACCGGTACGATGCGATCAAACCCATCCTGCTGCGCGTCGTGCCAGCTTAAGTCCGCACCGCAGCTCTGCACCAAGAGGGTGAACGCGGCACCGGCAGCGCGGCTGTCACCCCGGGCCAAGGCATCGAGCATGACGCGGGCCAGCGGATCCACCGCGATGCTCGGGTGCCGATCCGGCACGTCGAGACCGAGGAATGTTCGCACGGCATCGAGTCCGACCAGTTCGCTGCTCCACTCCAGCCGGTTGTCGATCTGAGTTACCGTCACCTGGTGCAGCCGCAGCGCGCCGGCGCACTTGCTCTCGGCCAGAGCCTCGTCGTCGATGGCGAAAACCGCCCCGCCCTGCGGCCAGTAGACGTCTTGGAAGCCCTGCAGGGGCAGCGAGGCGTCCAGCTGCGTCTTGTCCATGACCCACAGCAGGGCGACGCGGGCGTCTGCATAGAACTGCGCCCTGCCGACGATCGTTGCCATCTGCGGCGAGGCGAGCTGAACTTCGAACGCGATGCGGTCGCCGGAGGCCAGCATGGCCAGCACGTCGGGACGGCGAAACCGCCGATCGGCGATCACGGGCTGCTCGGCTGCGACAGAGATGACCTCCACGTCCCTGTACAGGGCGTCAACCAATCCCTTTTTAAGCGCTTCGTGTCGCACCCCCTCCTGGCGCCCTTCGAACTGGCGGGCGTTGATCGCATCAGGCGTCATGCCTTCCTCGGTATTAATCAGGCAGCCGACGGCGCGGCTGTTCCGGGCATGGTAGAACCGGGCGCGGCGGCCGCCCAGCTCACGGCACGACCGGACGCTGTCGGTCCGTACGAGCAGCGGGCCATTGCAGGACACGCAGCGGAACGCCGGTGCCCGGGCCACATGCGACAGGGTCGTGGTCCGGCGCAGCTGCGCCAGCTCGGATGCATCCAGCGAGTCGAGCAGGGAGGCGGCGTAGGCCATGTCGCCATCCGGATAGCGGCGGCAATCGAGGACGACATCGAGGAGGCGGGGAACAGCAGTGGGGAGAGGGGTCAGCATGGCAAACTCCTAAGTTTCAGCAGGCCGCAGAGGCTCACCCGAAGCCACCCATAGGCGCTACGGTGTTTGCACTGGCGAACCTCTTTCGTTATGTTTCATACATAGGAGTGCTGATGGGTGAAGTAAAGTATGAAACATAGTAAAGTAGGTTTAGAACGTGATAAGTATTGAGCAGGTGAAAGCAGCCCGCCTCTTTCTGCATATGGATCAACGACAACTGGCAGAGCTGTCAGGAGTATCCCTTCCCACTATTCAACGGATCGAGAACCCACAGTTCGGCCCAACAAGGTCTTCCGTTAGGATTGTCACTGCAGTGAAGGAGGCCCTAGAAAAGGCTGGTATCGAATTTCTGCCTACTACCAGTGAGGCAGGCGAAGGGGTTCGCCTCAAGATGCAGCAGTAAAAGTTGCTACCGGCGATCTTGGAATACTGAACCGCCCCGGGTTTGTCGGAGGCTCCAACTCCTGAGTAAGGTGGAGCATGAGCAAGACGACGAACAAGTATGCGCCTGAAGTGCGCGAGCGTGCGGTTCGCATGGTTCTGGGCAACGAAGGGCAGCATGAGTCCCGCTGGGCGGCCATCCTGTCGATCTCGGCCAAGATTGGCTGCGCGCCGCAGACGCTGAACGAGTGGATCAACAGGGCAGAGATCGACAGCGGCCAGCGAGCGGGCATACCGGCTGAGGCCGCCGAGAAGATGAAGGCGCTGGAGCGGGAGAACCGCGAGTTGCGCCAAGCCAACGAGATCCTGCGGAAGGCCTCAGCGTCGATCACGCCACTCGAACCGGTGGCGTGACGTGATCGACTTTGTGCAGGCGGAGCTCGACCGCTGGTCGAAATGATGGTCGCCTTTATCGACGAACATCGTAAAGAGCACGGGGTCGAGCCGATCTGCAAGGTGCTGCCGATCGCCCCGTCCACCTACTATGACCACGTAGCGAAACGGGCTGATCCGGCCCAGCGGTCGGAGCGTGCCAAGCGGGATGCAGAGCTGCGCCCCGAGATTGCACGCGTGTTCGATGCCAACTTCCGCGTTTACGGCGTCCGCAAGGTGTGGCGCCAGCTGGAGCGGGAGGGTTTCGACGTGGCGCGCTGCACGGTGGCGCGACTGATGAGGTCCATGGGGCTCCAGGGCGTCATTCGCGGTAAGCCGATCAAGACAACCCGATCGGCCATTGCCGCTGATATAGCGGCTCAACCCGGCGCGATCACCACCAGATGCGGCTGATGGGCCGCGGCGCGCATCGCCGCCGCTAGGTCTGGCAGGGCACGTGCGCCGGCCGCGATCAGCTCGGCCCGGCGGCGGGGGCCGGCGATGTCGCCGGCCAGATGCGCCATAGCGTGGCTTATGAGCTCCTCGCGCCAGAGCAGAGGCCGGTCGAGCATAGCCAGAGCCGGGACAATCCCGCGCTCGATCCCCTCGGCGCGGTCGAGCCAGTCAGGGGCCTCGGCAAAGACCGCGAGCGTGGCCTGAATGCCCGGGTCGCGGATCGAGATCAGCCGCAGATGGCCGGTCACCGGGTCGAGCCGGGCCTGCGCGCCATAGGCGCCGATCCGGTCGCGGACATGCGGCCAGAGCCAGCCAGTAGCGAGGCGCTGCGCCGCCGCCGCCACGCTGCCCGGCTGCGGGCCGAGATCGAGGCCGCGCGCCACCGTCGCCGCGGCGACCGGCAGCGCGAGGCGGACGGGTCCTAAGCAGGGGGGCGCCGGCCGTGCCGGGCTTGGCGGGGCGCCTTCGGCGACGGTTCGGGCCAGCGCGTCGTGCAGTGCGTCCAGCGTCGCGGCGGGACCGGAGAGTGCGCAGAAGGGGCGCGTGCCGAGCAGCCGGTCGCGCAGCGCGGCGAGGCGGGCGGCGTCGGCCCTGGCGGGGGCTGTGAGCGCGGCCTCGGTCGCGCCCGCGGCCCCCATCTGGGCGCGCAGCATCAGGTCGGCGGCCTCGTGGCCCTGCCCGGTGAGGTGCGCATGATGGCGGGCGGCGCGGGACGCCGCCAGCGGTGCCGGGTCGGGCAGGGGGGTGGTGCCGCGCGCGAGCAGTGCGGCGACCAGTTCGCGCGCCTCGGCCACCGGCGCGGTGCCGCGCAGCCAGAGCCGGGCGGCCACGCCGCCATCCGGGCGCGGGGCGGCGCGGGTCTCGGCGGTGATGCCGGGGGGCGCGGCGTGGCGCAGCGCCTCGGCCAGCAGACCGGCAAGGGGCAGGTCGGCGGCAGGCAGCTGCGCGAGGTCGAAGCCGAGATCGAGCTGCACCAGACCGCTGTCTCTCGGCATCGACAGCGCCTCGGCCGGGCCGATGCGAACGAGACGGGCGGGGCGCTCGGGGGCGTCGCGCGGCCAGTCGGCGCGGGCGGGGGCGCCGAGTGCGGCGCGCGCGCCGGGCCGTTCGGGGCGGTCCATGGTCGCGGCGAGGCGGCGGGCGCGGCGGCGGATCACCGGGTCGGCGGCCATCGCCCGGGCGCGGGCGGCGAGGTCCGGGGTGGCGGCCTCTCGGGTCAGGGTGACGCGGTGCGGGTTGTCGCGCAGTTCGGTGGCGACCAGCGCCGCGAGCCGGGCGGGGTCGGCGCTGGCGTCGCCGAGGCGCAGCGCCCCGATCGGGTCGCCGCCGTCGCGCCAGCCGCGCAGGGCCGCGAGCCCGCGTAACAGCGGGGCCGGGCGGCGGGGATCCTCGGCCAGACCATGCCGCAGCGCAAGGCGGGCGCGCGCGGCCCGGACCTCGTCCGGGTCGAGGCCGCGCGACAGCCGCTCGATCGCGGCGAGCAGGCAGGTCTCGAAGACCGCGACCCGGTCGGGGGCGATGGCGGGCAGGGCGATGCGCAGCACCGGCGGGTCGGTCTCGGGATCGATCGGGTTAAGGAGCGGCTCGGCCTGAAAGCCCGCATCGGTCAGCGCCCGCCGCAGCGGCGCGGCGGGGGTGCCGAGCAGAGTCTCGGCCAGGAGCGCGGCCTCGGCGCCGGTCGCGCCGCGCAGCCACCAGGCGATGGCGGCGGGGGCGGGGCCGCGCGCCGCGATCCGGCGGCGCGGCGCGTGCCAGCGGCGGGGCGGGGCGGGCGCGTCCGGCACCGGCCCGGGCGCAGTGTCGAAGGCGTGGGCCAGCATTGGCAGCCGCGCCTCGGGCTCCGGCCCGGCGATCACCGCCAGCGCGCCGCCGGCGCGGTAGTGGCGGGCGTGGTAGCGGCGCATCGCCGCGAGGGTGAGATCGGGCAGCCGGGCCGGGTCGCCGCCGGGGTCGAAGCCCTGCGCCGCGCCGGGAAACAGCGCCGCGCGGATCGCGTCGCCGAAGGCGCGCGGCGTGGCGCGGTGGCCGAGCATCTCGTTCAGCACCACGCCGGTCAGGCGCGGCGGGTCGAGCGCGAGGCGCCAGCCCTCTCGGGCGAAGGCATCAGCGTGCAGCAGTGGGTGGAATGCCGCGTCGAGCCAGATCGCGGCCAGCCGGTCGAACTCGCGGTCATGGGCGCAGGCGATCTCGTAGACGGTCAGGCCGGGCAGGGTGGCGGCGTTGAGATGGCCGTGCAGCGCGCCGTCGAGCAGCGCGGCGAAGCCCCGGCGCAGCGGAAAGCGGCGCGAGCCCTGCAGCACGCAATGCTCCAGCACATGGGCGATGCCGCTGTCGTCGGGTAGCGGCGTGCGGATGCCGAGCGACAGTGCGTTTAGATCGCCGCCCTGCAGGGTCAGCGCCGCGCCGCCGCCCGGGTGATGGTGCAGCCGGGCCAGCGCGCTGATTTCGGGCAGATGCGCTTCGGCTGCGACGGCGAAACCGCTCACCGCGCTGCCATCGCGGCGATCGCCGCGCGCAGGGCGGCGATGGTGCCGCCATCGGCCATGTCGTGACCGGCATCCTCGATCACCTCCACCGGCGCGCCCCATCGCGCGGCAAGCGCGTGGCTGGTCGCGGGCGGGCAGAGGAGGTCATGGCGGCCCTGGACGATGTGGCCGGGGACCGGGCGCAGCGCCGATGCGCGGTCGAGGAGCGGCGCGTCGAGGAAGCAGCCGGCGCGGAAGTAATGCGCCTCCATGAACGGGGTGGCGGGCAGCGGGCCGGGGGCGGCGAGCGCATCGCGGTCGAGCCGGGCCGCGGCGGGGGTGATCCGCGACAGGATGCGCTCGGTCCCGGCCCAGGCGCGGGCCGCCGGGCGGTGGATCGCCGGGTCGGGGTCGAGGATGCGGGTCCAGTAGGCGCCGAGCGGATCGGCGCGCTCGGGCGCGTCGAGCAGCGCCAGGAAGTCGTCGAAGAGCGCCGGGTGAAAGCGCGGCAGCGTGTCGAGGAAGGCGGTCTCCAGCTCGGCGCGGGTGCCGAGGAACACCGCCCGCAGCACGATCCCTGAGACCCGCTCGGCATGGGCCAGCGCATAGGCCAGCGCCAGCGTCGCGCCCCACGAGCCCCCGACCACCAGCCAGCGGTCGATGGCGAAGCGGGCGCGCAGCGCCTCGATGTCGCGGATCAGATGCGCGGTGGTGTTGGCATGGCGCGCGCCATGCGGGCGCGAGCGCCCGGCGCCGCGCTGGTCGAACATCAGGAGCCGGGTCGCCTTGGGGAACAGCGCCCGGTGGGCGGGCTGGCAGCCGCTGCCCGGCCCGCCATGCAGGAACAGCGCGGCGGGCGCGTCGGCGGGGCCGGTCAGCTCGGCATATATCTGGTGGCCGTCGCCGACATCGACGTGGCCGGCGAAGCCGCTCATCCGCCCGGCTCTGGCGTGCCGCCAGAAAAGTCGCGGTAGGTGTAGCGGTCGGAGCCCTCGGAAAAGGCCAGCGCCGCCTCGAACACCTCGGCATGGCGGGGCGAGAAGGCGCAGGCCGGGTCGGTCGCGCCGGCGTCGCCCAGAAGCGCCGACGCCTGGCAGCGGCAGCCGCCCCAGTCGTCATGCTTGTGCGCGCAGGAGCGGCAGGGTTCGGGCATCCAGGCCGTGCCTCGATAGCGGTTCATCGCTTCGGAATGATCCCAGATCCAGGCCAGCGGGTGGTCGCGCACCGAGTCGAAGCGCAGCCCGGCGATGCTTTCGGCGGCGTGGCAGGGCAGCACCTTGCCCGAGGGCGAGATGTTGAAGACCTGCCGCCCCCAGCCGCCCATGCAGGGCTTGGGCCGGGCGGCGTAGTAGTCGGGTTCGACATAGTCGATGACGAGGCGGCCATGCAGCCGGGCGCGGGCCGCGTCGACCACCTTCGAGGCGGTGTCTATCTGGTCGGGTGTCGGCATCAGCGCGGCGCGGTTCCTAAGCGCCCAGCCGTAATACTGGACGTTGGCGACCTCGAGCCGGGCGGCGCCGAGATCGAGCGCCATCTCGATCATCTCGGGCAGCTCGTGCAGGTTCTGGCGGTGCATCACGGCGTTGAGCGTCAGCGGCAGGTCGCGGGCGCGGACCCATGCGGCGGCGGCGCGCTTGCGCTCGAGCGCGCCGCGCAGGCCGCCGATCCGGGTGGCGAGCGCGTCCTCGACCGACTGGACCGAGATCTGCACGTGGTCGAGACCGGCCTGCGCCAGCGCGTCAAGCCGGGCTTCGGTCAGGGTGACGGCCGAGGTGATCAGGTTGGTGTAGAGGTCGAGCGCGGCGGCGCGGGCGACCAGGGTTTCGAGGTCGCGGCGGGCCAGCGGCTCACCGCCCGAGAAATGCAGCTGCAGCACGCCGAGATCGGCGATCTCGCCCAGCACCCGCAGCCATTCCTCGGTCGAGAGCTCGGCGCTGGCACGTTCGAGCTCGACCGGGTTGGAGCAATAGGGGCATTGCAGCGGGCAGCGATGGGTGATCTCGGCCAGCACGGCGATCGGGATGCCGTGGCTGCGGGCCGGGTCGGGGCGCAGGCGGGCGGAAAGCTCGGTCATGCCGCCTCGCGGTCGCGCAGGAAGCCCTTGGCCTCGAGGTCGGCCAGCATGTCGGTGATGTCGGAGAGGATCTCGGGTTCGGGGGCGTCGTAGCGGGCGGCGAGGGTGGCGGCGATGGCCGCGAGCGTCGCCTCGCCGTCGCAGAGCTTCAGCACCTCGACCGCGATCTCGTCGGGGATCAGGATCCGCTCGGGCGCGAGCAGCAGCCAGGTGTCGCGGGCGCGGTCGAAGCGCAGCTTGACGAAGCGGGGCAGGGCGGGGCGGCTGTCGGGGGTCACGGGGCGTCCTCCGGAACGAAGGCGCCGGGCGGCGGGTGGCCGGTGACATAGGCGTGGTAGAGCGCGTCGAGCTGAACCCAGAGCACCTCGGTCTTGAACACCAGCGCCTCGCAGACCAGCGCGCGGCTCTCGGGCGTGCGGGCGTGGGTCCTGACGTAGTCGAGCGCGAAGCCCGCGTCGCGCGGTGCCTGGCCGAGCCGGGTCTTGAAATAGGTCATGATCTCGGGGGTGATGAAGTCGTAATTCTCCAGCATCCCGGAAATGCGCCGCTCGTGGATGTTCGGCGCGAACAGCTCGGTCAGCGAGGAGGCGATCGCCTCGAGCGGCGAGCGGGTGGCGACGAAACTGACATAGGCGTCGACCGCGAAGCGGGTGGCGGGCAGCACGCCGCGGGCCGAGGTGACGTAGTCGGGGTCGAGGCCGAGGCCGGTGGTTAGGAGCAGCCAGCGGTCGATGCCGCCGGCGTCGTTGTCGCGGCCATCATGGTCCTCGATCCGGTGGCGCCATTCGCGGCGCAGCGCCCGGTCGCGGAAGCGCGAGATCACCAGCGCGTCCTTGATCGGGATCGAGGACTGGTAATACCAGCGGTTCAGCGCCCAAGCCTGGACCTGGCCGAGGGTGAGCTTGCCGTCATGCAACAGGTGATGGAACGGGTGACGGTCGTGGTAGCGGGCCGCGCCTATGGCGCGCAGCCGGCGCTCCAGCGCCTCGGCGTCGTCGAGCGGCTCGCCCGTGAAATGGAAGGTCGTGTCGAAATCCGGGGCAGGGGGCTGATGGGCGTTCATGGCGCGATCTCCTCTCCGGCGCGGGGCAGGCGCCAGCCCGCGGCCTCGATCGCGGCGCGCTCGGGCGTGCCGGGGCGCAGGATCGGATTGGAATTGTTGACGTGGACGAACAGCTTTCGCGCGATGCCGAGACCCTCCAGACGGGCCATCGCGCCCTCGGGGCCGGAAACCGAGACATGGCCCATCCGGCGGCCGGTCTTGGCGGCCAGCCCCTGGTCGATCAGCTCGTCATCATGCCACAGCGTGCCGTCAAACATCACCAGCGCCGCGCCGCGCAGCCGATCGCGCAGGGCTTCGGTGACCCGGCCGCAGGCGGCGATGATGAAGGCCTCCGGCCCGCCTGTGGCGGCGCGCAGCCGCAGGCCGAGCGTGTCGCCGGGGCGCTCCTCGGTCGGCTCGGCCCGGCCCTCGAGATGCCAGGCGGGCTTGCCCGGCACCTCGAAGGCCTCGACGATCAGCCCCGAGGGGGTGCCGTCGGGCAGGGCGGGCTCGAAGGGGGTGTCGAGGGCGATGGCGTGGCGCGGCACGCGGGCGCGGTCGAGCACGTCGAAGATCGGGTTCTCGGCCAGCACCGACAACACGCGGGGATGGGCGTGGATCGCGAAGGGCGAGCCCTCGCGCAGCGACAGGAGGCCGGTGACGGCGTCGATTTCGCCATTGGTGAGGATGACGCCGGCGATCGGCGTGTCGCGCAGCCGGCCCGCGCGCGGGTGCAGGGCGGGCGTGGCGTTGATCTGGGCGCGGATGTCGGGCGAGGCGTTGATCAGGAACCAGTGCTCGCCATCGACCGAAGCGGCGATCCCGGCCTGGCCCTCATGGGTGTCGGGCGCGGCGCGGGCGGCCCGGCAGCCGACGCAGTTGCAGTTCCATTGCGGGTAGCCGCCACCCGCCGCGCAGCCCAGGGTGATGAATCTCAGCATGCGAGCCTCCTCCCCCAGGCGTCGCGGCGGGCGCGGCCGCCGGTCACTTGCGCTTGGCGCAGGCGTACATGTTGATTTCCATGCCGGCTTCGACTTCGACGATCTTCGGGGCTTTCCAGGCCATGCAGCACTCCCTTCAAAGGCTCCGCCGGTGCGCCCGGCGGCGGCGCGGGGCCGGGGGCCGGTCCCTCGGGTCAGGCTAGCAGCGCGGCGGGGCGGGGCGGTATCGTCAAATGGTCGTAGAGCGCCGGGCCGCTCAGCCGACAGAGCGCGGCGCGCCGGTCGAGCCTTGCAGCTGCGGCGCCGGCCCTGGCCGGTGCCCGAGATGACCGAGGGTCGGGGGCAACGCCTCAATGTGGCGTCGGGCCTTGCGCCAAGCGTGACCATCACATGCCCCATGGCGCGGCCGGTTGTGCCAGACCTGCCCACTCGGGGACTCAAGGATGCTGGTCTGCCAAGGCATGCGGAAGGAGCAGGGAGCCATGTCCTTGTGCCGATCGGGATGTGCGGATGCAACTATAGGAACACTGCAGTGTCGCGGGCGCTCAGGTAGGTTACATGCCGCAAAACGCCGGATCGCCTGACATTGATTGGAAATAAAAGTTGCGGCCGGACGTCGAATACGCGGCCCGCCTCGGACTTCAAGCGCGCGCCGGTGATCATGTCGTGATGTTAGCTAGCTGAGGTCGAGATCTCGAAAGGATGCGACCGGCCGGGGGGCCGGCCGGTCGCAATGGCAAGGCAGTGCCAGGTTACTGGGTCGAGGCCAGCTCGGCCAATGCTTTGGGCAGCTTGAAGGTCCACAGCGTCGCACCTTGATTGAGGAAGTTGACCTTCTTGGCCACCTCCCCGCCCCACAGCGGCACCGCGCCGCCCCAGCCCGAGATCACCGAGACGTACTGCTCGCCATCCTGCTCCCAGGTGATTGGCTGGCCGACCACGCCCGAGCCGGTCTGGAAGCTCCACAGCTCCTCGCCGGTGGCATCGTCGAAGGCGATGAACCGCCCCTCGGGGGTGCCAGTGAACACCAGACCGCCCTTGGTCGACATCACGCCCCCCCAGAGCGGGGCCTCGTTTTTGAACTCCCACACCCATTCGCCGGTGGCGGGATCGATCGCCTTGAGGCTGCCGATATGGTCCTCGTAGAGCGGCTTGATGGTGAAGCCCGCGCCCATGTAGGCCGCGCCCTTCTTGTAGGTCACCGGCTCGTTCCACATGTCCATGCCCCATTCGTTGGAGGGGACGTAGAACAGGCCGGTATTCTCCGAATAGCTCATCGGCATCCAGTTCTTGCCGCCGAGGAAGGACGGCGCGGCGAAAATCGTCTCGCCCTTGGCCTCGCCGGTCAGCTCGGCCGGGCGACCGGGGCGGTTGGCCTCGACGAAGATCGGCCGGCCGGTGTCGTCGATGCCCTCGGCCCAGGTGATATCCTTCACGAAGGGGAAGGCGTCGACATAGCCGCCATCGGCGCGGTCGAGCACGTAGAAGAAGCCGTTGCGGTCGGCGGTGCCGTAGCGCTTGTTGCCGTCCTTGTCGGTGAAGCCCACCACCTCGTTGACGCCGTCGAAATCCCAGCCCTCGCGCGGGGTGGTCTGGAAGTGCCACTTGATCTCGCCGGTCGCCGGGTCGAGGCCGACGCGGGAGGCGGCGTAGAGGTTGTCGCCGGTGTTGCCTTCGACGGGCTCGCCCGCATTGCGCAGCCAGCTGTTCCAGGGCGCGGGGTTGCCGGCGCCGAAGACCAGCGTGTCGGTCTCGGCGTCATACGAGCCGCCGAGCCAGGTGGCGCCGCCGCCCTGCTTCCACATGTCGCCCGGCCAAGTCGCGTTCAGCGTCCCGGTCATGGTCGATTCCTCGCCGTTGAGCGTGCCCATGTGGCCCTCGATCATCGGCCGGGTCCAGACCAGCTCGCCGGTCTCGGCGTCGCGGGCCTGCACCTCGCCGACGATGCCGAATTCGCCGCCCGAATTGCCGGTGATGATCAGCCCGTTATGGATCAGCGGCGCGGCGGTGTAGCTGTAGCCTTCCTTGTAGTCGGCGATCTTCTTGTTCCAGACCACGTCGCCGGTCTTGGCGTCGAGCGCCACCAGCCGCGCGTCGAGCGTGCCGAAATAGACCTTGTCGCCCCAGAGCGCCGCGCCACGATTAACCACGTCGCAGCAGGGCAGGATGCCTTCGGGCAGGCGGGCGTCGTACTGCCACAGCTCCTGCCCGGTGCGGGCGTCGATGGCATAGAGCCGCGAATAGGAGCCGGTGATGTACATCACCCCGTCCTTCACGAGCGGCTGGGTCTCCTGGCCGCGCTGCTTCTCGCCGCCGAGGCTGAAGGCCCAGGCGGGGATGAGATATTCGACCGTCTCGCGGTTGAGCGTGTCGAGCGGGCTGTAGCGCTGCAGCCCGCGGCCCATGCCGTTGGTGACCACGTCCTCTACGGTGGCGGCGTCGTTGGCGATGTCCTCGTCAGTGACCTGAGCCCGTGCGGCTTGGGCGGCGGTGCCTGCGATCAGCGTGGCGCAGGCGGCGGCGATGAAGCGGTTCATGTGGGTCCTCCTCCCATGTGGCGGCGGCAGCGGCCCCGTCAGAACCCCTCGCGCCGCCTGCATGATCGCCGCGGGGCAGGGGGCGCGGAAATCGGACGATGGTCGTAGCCCCGCCCCCCTGCCAAGGTCGTAGCCCGCGCCGAGCGGTCGAAGGGTCCACGCCAACGCCCAACGCCGCCCGCAGGAGAGACGCGGGCGGCGGGGTCGGCAGCAGGTGGAAAGAAAGCTTTCGGGATGATGTCAGCCTGTCCCGTCCTGAAGTGGCACGCAGCCCCGACTTTGGTCGAGTGCCTTAGCGTGCCCGCCTGCGACCGCGCCCGGCTTCGAACCCCGCCAGCGCCAGCCCGAGGAACACGGCCCCCGCCAGCGCCACCCAACCCATTGCCGGCCAGTTGGCCTGGCCGTGCAGCGCGAAGCGGATCGCCTCGACCGCGTGGGTAAAGGGGTTGGCGGCGCAGATATCGCGCAGGAGCGCGCTGGCCTCGGCCATCTTCCACAGCGGGTAGAGCGCCGAGGACAGGAAGAACATCGGGAAGATCACGAAGTTCATCACGCCGGCGAAGTTCTCAAGCTGCCGCACCGTGCTCGAAAGCGCCAGCCCCAGCGCGCCGAGCATCAGCCCCGACAGGAATAGCGTCGGCAGTGCCAGCAGCCAGCCCCATCCGGGATCGGCATGGCCCAGCGCGGCGGCGATGCCGAGAAAGGCATAGACCTGCAGTACCGAGATTAGCGTCGAGGCCACCAGCTTGGAGGTCAGGAGCCACCAGTGCGGCAGCGGCGCTGTCAGCAGCAGCCGCATGGTGCCAGTCTCGCGGTCGAGCACCAAGCCCAGCGAGGACTGCATGCCATTGAAAAGCAGGATCATCGCGCACAGGCCCGGCAGGATGTAGGTCTCGTAGGTGATGTAGGTCTGGTAGGGCGGGGTGATCGACAGCCCCAGCGCGGCGCGGAAGCCGGCAGCGAAGACCAGAAGCCAGACCAGCGGCCGCACCAGCGCCGAGACTAGCCGTGCGCGCTGACCCAGAAATCTCAGCGCCTCGCGGCGCACGATCCAGCCCATCGCCAGCGCCCAGGCCCGGGGGGCGGGGCGCCGGGGACACGGCGCATGGGCGGCGGAGGCCGTGGAGAGCGCCGTGTCGGTCATGCCGGCTCCGCCGTCATCGCTAGGAACCGCGCCGCAAGATCGCCCTCGGGGGCGATGTCGCGCGCCACCGCACAGGCCAGGATATGGCCGCGATGCATCACTGCCACCTGATCGCCGGGCGCCACCTCGTCGGCCAGATGCGTGGCCCAGAGCACCGTCAACCCGCCCTGTCCGGTTAGGTCGTGGACATGGGCGGTGATCGCCGCGCGGCTGGCCGCGTCGAGGCCCACCGTAGGCTCGTCGAGCAGCAGCACCGACGGCCCGTGTAACAGCGCGCGGGCGATCTCGGCCCTGCGCCTGTGGCCGCCGTTGAGGTCGCGCACCCGCTCGCGCGCCCGCTCGGCCATTGACACCCGCGCCAGCGCTGCGTCGATCCGGCGGCCCGCCTCGCGCCCGCCGATGCCGTGCAGGGCGGCGGCGTAGCGCAGATTGGCCATGACCGGCAGCTCGGGATCGAGCGCAGCCTGCTGGAACACCACCCCGAGCCGGGTCAGCGCCGCGCGTGGGCGGCGGGCGATGTCGTGCCCCGCGATCACGATCCGCCCCGCTTGCAGCGCCGCAAGCCCGGTCAGCAGCGAGAACAGCGTCGACTTGCCAGCGCCATTGGGACCCAGCAGCGCGCAGAACTGCCCCGGCGCCACCCGCAGCGACACGGCGTCGAGTGCGCGGCGCGCGCCGTGATCGTGGCTCACCCCCTCAATCGCCAGCCCGCTCATTCGATGGTCACGGCGAGGCGCTGGCTCTCGCCGCCGCCGGGTACCTGGATTTCGTAGCGGCCGGGCTTGATCGCCAGAAAGCCGATCTCCATCACCCCCGCCTCGTCGAACTCGACGCTGTCTAGGCCGAGCGGGCGGATCTCCAGCCCCTCGATGACGATTTCGTCGATCCAGATCGCGCGGAAGAACTCGGGCGCTGTCAGCGCCAGCTCCTGGCTGCCGTCGGCCTCGATCTCGATCTCGTAGTAGCTGCCGGATCTGAGCGTCAGCGGCGCCTCGGCCAGCGGCATCCCCGCCGAGAGCAGGATCGGCGGCAGGTCGTGCTTGTTGCCCGAGGACAGCACGCCCGCCGGGCCGAAGCCGGCCTCGTCATGGTCGTCGGCCAGGGCGGGCGGGGCGACGAGCGCGAGCGCGATGGCGAAAGGTCTGATCATGCCGGGTCTCCTTGGGCGGGACGGAAGGCCGCGCCCCAGGGAAAGCGGCCGACCTTGATGGTCTTGAGGGCTTCGCGTTTCGCGACGTCGATCACGGTCACGTCGCCGGAGACACCGTTGGTGGTGAAGAGGAGCGAGCGGTCGGCGTTGAAGGCCATGTGCCAGACGCGGCGGCCGACCAGGATGTAGTCCTCGACCCGATAGGTCTCCGCGTTCACCACCGCCACGTGGTTCGACGGCCCCAGCGCCACGAAGGCGATGGATTCGTCCGCCGTCAGCTCGAAGCCCACGGGCTGGATGCGGTCGGGGTGGATGCCCGCGATCTCGAAGCCAATCTTGGCGATCTCGCCCTGACTGGCCACGTCGAACACCGAGATGGTGCCGCCGATCTCGGCAGAAACCCACAGCTCGGTGCCGTCCTTGACGAACTCGGCATGGCGCGGGCGGGCGTCGACCAGCGTGTTGGCGAACAGCGCCTCGGTCTCGGTGTCAATCCAATGGGCCATGTTGGTCGTCTCAGAAGTGGTGATGGCGATTCGGCCGTCGGGGCTCACCGCCATGCCCTCGGGCTCGATGCCGACGTCGATCTGGGCGATCACCGACCGTGTCTCGGTGTCGACCACGGTGGTGATCGCGTCGTCCTCGTTGGCGATGTAGAGTCGCCGGTCGTCGGGGTGCAGCACGAACTGCTCGGGGTCCTCGCCGGAGGGCAGGTCGTGCAGGATCTCGCCGGTCTCGGGGTCCATAACCTGCACCGCATCGCTGTCGGAGGCGCAGATGTAGAGCCGTGAGAAGTCATGGCTGAAGGTCAGCCCCCGTGGCCTCTCGCCGGTGGGGATGGTGCGCACCACTTCCAGCGTGGCGACGTCGATCACGCTCAGCGTGTCGTCTTTCTCGTTGGTGACCCAGATCTCGCCTTGGCCCTGTGCGAACGCGGGCGTGGCGAGAAGCGCGAGGATGGCGGCGTATCTCATGATCTCTCCTCGAAGGCGGCGCAGAGGGATTCGGGGGCGTCGGTGCCGAGCGTGTCCATCTCGCTCACCGGGTGCAGGAAACCTTCAAGCGGCGCGGTGGCGACCACTGCGCGTTCGGTCACCAGCGGAATCGGCTGGCGCATCTGCCCGTCCCAGGACCGGAACGACAGCGGGCTGCCGAGAAAGCCGCCCAGCTCGAAATCGGGGCCGAGGAGAAAGTCGCGCAGCACTTCGGGGTCGACTGATCCGGTGCGGGTCACCGCCTCACCGATGGCGCGCATCGCCGCCCAGGCGGCGTAGTCGCGCGGCCGCATCGTTCTGCCGGCCAACTCCTCGAATCGCGATTGCAGTTGCGCCGCGCCCCAGGCTTCGACCACCGGCGCCCAGGCCACCGCCTGCAGCCCCTCCGAACCCGCGAGCGGGCGCGGCGTCCAGGCGTTATAGGCGATGTAGCGGGCGAAATCCCCGGCCTCGTCGGCGACCAGAAGCACGTCGTGATCGGGCAGGGCTTGGGTGAAGACCGGCACCTCCTGCCCGGCGTTGCGGCGGATGTCGGCATCATCGAGCCAGTCGCGCTCGGCGCGCAGCTGCAGACTGAACTTCGCCAGCGAGCCTCGCAGCGCCTCGGCATAATCGATGTCCTCGGGCCGCTGCCCGGCGATCAGCGCCAGATCGTCCCAGCGGCGCTGAACGAGGAACTGCGCCAGCGCGTCGGTGCGCATCGCGGTCGAGGGGATGGTGTGCATCAGGTTGGCGCGGCAATCGGCGCCGCGCAGCCGCGCCCCGGGGGCGGCAGCGTTGAACAGCAGCGCGCCCTGCGCCTCAGCCATGTCGGCCACCGCCAGAACGGCGTCTTCGGGCGCGTCTAGGATCAGCAGGCCACCGCGCGCCAGCGCCGCGCGGGCCGCCGCCTCGAGGTCGCCGCCCTCGGGCACCGAGACGGTCTCGAGCGCGTAGTCATGACCGAGGAAGCGCCCGGTGGTGGCGTTGTCGTCGCGGCCGAGCTCGGCGCCCGCGCGGCCCTCGTCCTGGGGGATCTCGTCGAGGTTCGACAGCACCGGCGGGTGCGCCACCTCCTGCCTAAGCCAGGTCACCGGCACCTCGATAGCGGCCTGCGCAGCGCCGGCCCAAAGTCCCAGCATCACGATGGATGTCGCCTGTCGCAGCATTGCCTTCCTCCCGCCAAGCAGGCTAGCAGCGCCGCCCGGCCCGCCCCCATACGACCATGGTCGCGCCCCGCCGAAGGTCGCATAGGCGGCCCGGCCCGGTCCGGCTATCCCTGTGGCCCAGGACCAAGGGAGGACCGACCATGCCCCGTACCACACGCATCCTGGCGTCGCTCGGCGCGATCGCCGCCGCCGCGACCATCGCCCAGGCCGCCGGCCTGCCGCTCGACATCCAGGCGGTGAACACCGACGCCCTGCCCGATATCGGCGAGGAGTGGCTGACCGAGAACCCCTATCGCGACCAGGGCGAGGAGGTCTGGGCCAAGGCGATCGAGATCGGCGCCTCGGGCTACAACCAGAACTGCGCCCGCTGCCACGGCCTCGGCGCGGTGTCCGGCGGCCTCGCCCCCGACCTGCGCTTTCTCGAGGCCGAGGAATACGGCGACGAGTGGTACATGGAGCGGTTCCGCCACGGCTTCACCCAGAACGGCGTCACCCGGATGCCCGCCTTCGGCGATCTTCTGGGCCAGAAGGCGGCCTGGGCGATCCGCACCTATCTCGAGACCCGCCCCGACGAGGACGCGGTGAGCGCCAAATCCGCCGAACTCAAGGCGCTGCGCGACACGCTCGCGACGGGTGGCGAGATCGACGCCGAGGCGGTCAAGGCCGAGCTGTCCGGCATCGCCGAGGAGATCGAGACGCTGTCGGGGGCCCCGGTCGCCGATTCGATCGCCTACCGCGCGAGCGCCCAGATCGACGGCACGCCCGAAAGCTTCCACAAGGCCGCGGAGACGCTGACCGTGGGCCTGTCGGCCGCGCAGTGACGCGCCGCGCGGGCCTTGCGCTGGCGCTCGGCCTCGCCCTCTCCTTCGCGGGGGGCGGGGCCTTCGCGCGTTGCGAGGACTGGGTGCCGCAGCCCAGGCCCCAGAACGCCGATCGCGACTATGTCGGGCAGACCCTGGACGAGATCCTCGATCGCGGCTTCATCGAATTCGCGGTCTACGAGGATTTCCCGCCCTGGTCCGATCGGGCCGGCGGCGCGGCCACCGGCATCGACGTGGAGATCGGCCGGCTGATCGCCGAAGGCATGGGAGTCGAGGCGCGCTTCCGGCTGGTTGCCGCGGGCGAGGACCTGGCCGCCGATCTGCGCAACTGGGTCTGGAAGGGGCCGGTGGTCGGCGGATCGGTCGCCAACGTCATGCTGCACATCCCCTATGACAGCGCCTTCACCTGCCGGGTCGAGCAGGTGATGTTCACCGGCCTCTACGGGGTCGAGACCCTGGCAGTGGCCTATGATGCGGGCGTGTTCGGCACCGAGGGCCCCGGTCCGGCGATGTTCCGGATGCACCGGATCGGGGTCGAGAACGACTCGATCTCGGATTTCTACCTTTCGGCGATGGCGGGCGGGCAGCTGGGGCCGAACATCTCGCGCTATCCGACCACCGAAGCCGCGATGGCGGCGCTGGCCATGGGCGAGGTGACGGCGGTGATGGGGCCGCGCGCGCAGCTCGAGGCCGAACTCGGCCGGGCGCTGGTCCATGTTCCACCTTTCCCGGGGCTGATGAAGCCCGACTGGGCGCTGGGCCTCGCGGTGCATCACAGCCACCGCGACCTCGGCTACATGATCGAGGGCATCGTCGCCGAGGCGGTAGCCGACGGCCGGATCGCGGCGATCTTCGAGGATCACGGCCTGAGCTGGACCGCGCCGGAATGGTGAGGCGCTAGAGCGTCGTCAGATCGCCCGTGGCATCGACCAGCCGCACGCGCCTCAGCCCCGCGACGCGCAGCGCCGCGATCTCGTCGCGCTCCATCAGACAGAAGGCGGTCGACAGTGCATCGGCCAGCGCAGCGCTGTCGGCCTCGACGCTGACGCTCGACCAGGCGGGCGGCACCGCGCCGCCGCTTCTGGGATCGAGGATGTGGCTCGCGCCGCCGGGCAGGAACAGCGCGCCGGGACTCGAGGTCGCGATCGCGCCGCCGGTGAGGGTCGCCTGCCCCAGCAGACCCCGCGCGTGGTCCTCGATGCCGATCCGCCATGGCCCGCCCAGCGCCCGCATCTCGCCGATATTGACCAGCGCCCGTTCGAAGCCGCGCGTCGCCAGCCCCTCGGCCACGCGGTCGCTGGCATAGCCCTGGGCGATGCCGTTGAAGGTCAGCGCCTGCCCCGGCCCGAGCCGGAGGCCCGCGCCGCGCGCGACGCGCCCCCAGCCTATGCGCGCGGCGGCGGCGGGAACGTCGCCCTGCTCGGCCAGCGCCCGCCAGAGCGGCTGCACGGTCGGATCGAAGCGCCCGCCGGTGGCGGCATGGGCGGCCGCGCACAGATCGATCACCGCCATGAATTCGGGCGCCGGCGCGTCGAGCCGGCCGGTGGCGTTGAGCCGGGAAAGCGCGCTGTCCGGGCGATGCAGGCTGAACAGCGCCTCCATCCGCTCCAGCGTGGCCCGGGCCTCGGCCAGCGCGGCCTCGACCTCCCGGCGCGGCCCCGAAAGCGTGATCGCCGCCTCGGCGCCGAGCGCGGTGCCGCGCCAGCCCTCGGCATGGACCGCGCCCGGCGCGGCGAGGGTGGCGGCGGCGATGGCGAGGAAACGGCGACGGGTCTGCATGGCGGTTCTCATTCGGCGGCGACGGGACGGGGCGGCGGGCGGCCGGGGCGGCGGGCGTCGAGCACCAGCGGCACGCAGCGCGCCGGGTCGTCATGGATCGACACGCAGTCGAGGCAGCCGAAGCATTCGGAATAGTCGATTCCGCCGGTCTTCTCGATGGCGCCATAGGCGCATTTGACCCGGCAGAGCTGGCAGGGCGAGCCGCAGGCCTCGCGCCGGGCGATCCAATCGCGCCCGCGCAGGAGCCCGCCGATCGCCATCACCGCGCCCAGCGGGCAGAGATAGCGGCAGAACCCCTTGAACAGCACCAGCCCGAGCAGCAGCCAGAAGGCGGCATAGGCGACATAGTACCATTCGCGGACGAAGAAGGTGGTGATCGCGGTCTTGAACGGCTCGATCTCGGCGGCGGTGTCGACATGCTCGGGCGCGAGAATGGCGATCAGCACCAGCCCGGCCAGCGCCAAGTATTTCAGAAGCTTGAGCCGCGCGTCCCAAGCCGCCGAGGGCCGGATCTGCGGCAGGCGCAGCAGCCGGCCCGCGTGATGGGCGAATTCCTGCAGTGCGCCGAAGGGGCACAGCCAGCCGCAGAACAGCGCCCGGCCCCACAGCACGAAGCCGAGGATCGCGGCGCCCCAGACCGCGAGGCCGAACGGGTCATAGAGCAGGAAGGCGAAGCTGCGCCCCTCGATCGCGGTGCGGATCCCGCCCAGCACCGTGACCACCGACAGCTGCCCCTGTCCCCACCAGCCCACGAAACCTGTGGTCACCGTCAGCGCCCCGAGCCGCAGCGGCGTCAGCGTCCCCGGCGCGGCGGCGCGGCGCAGACCCGGCCCGAGGGCCGCGAGGAGCGCCGCGAGGAACACCGCCAGCAGTCCGAGATCCCCGGCCCGCGCCGCCAGCGCCGCCATGGCCGGCGTCTGCGGGGTGACAACTTCGGGTCGCTCGAAGAACCGCTCGGGCGTGACATGCGGCAGCTCGAACACGGTGGCGCCGATCTCGGGCATCAGCATGCCGTGTTCGCGGGTGGCGCGCACGTCCAGCACCCACTCCGCCGCCGGGTCGAAGCCCAGCCGCCGGTCGGCGCGCAGGATCATCGCCGTGCCCTCCGGCGCGCCGGGCGCGGTCTCGACGAAGATGTCGGCGTCGCGCAGCGCGACCGGCAGACCGCCCTGCCGGGCCGAGACCAGTTCGGGAGCGGTGTTGCGCACGAAGTCCGGCCCGACCAGACCGTGCCGCCCGGCCTCGATCAGCAGCAGGGGCTCGTCATGCGGGGCGACTTCGCGCAGGCGGTCAAGCTCCTCGAGCGTGGCGGGCGCCAGCGCCGCGCGGGCGATGGCGGGCGGGCCGAGATCGACCAGCCACAGATCGAGGAACATCGCCTCGGGTTCGGCGCGGGCCTGCGGATCGTCATGGCTCCAGATCGTGCCTTCGAAGCGGGCATCCACTTCGGCGTTGGTGACGGCAAGGCGGGCCGCCAGCCCCTGCGCCGCCAGCGCCGCCCAGTCCAGCGGCTCGTCGTGGTCGAGGTCGGGCCGGGCGGGCGGGGCGGTGTCGATGCCGCGCATCCGCTCGCGCGCCACCTTGAGCGCGGCGGCGAGGATGGTCTCATGCGCGATCCGCACGCTGGCCGTGGCCTTGCTCACCCCGTCGAGATGCACCAGCGCCGAGCCGGTCTCGCCCGCCGCGTAGGGGGTGCCGACCACCATGTTGTCGTCGATCGACAGCCCGCGATACTGTTCGAGAAACGCCCGGAACGGCGCCTCGCCCAGCCCGGAGACGAAGATCGGCTCGTTGTGCGTCAGGAGCTTCGCGTCGATGAAGCCGCCGGAGGGGTCGAGCGTCACCAGCATGTCGATCGGCGCGCCGGAAAACCCCGGCAGCGGCGCCAGAGGTGCGGTGCGGAAGGCGTAGCCCGCCGCCGCGCCGCCCGAGTTCGAAAGCCGCCAGACCCCCTCGCCCAGTTCTCCGCCCAGCGCATAGGGCGGCACTATCAACGCCTCGATCTCCTCCCGCGCGGGCGCTTCGGCCCGCGCCGGGGCGAACGGCAGGCAGGCGACGAGTGCGGCGAGAAGCAGGGCGCGGTGGCAAGACATGGCGAAAGGCTAGGCGCGCGCATGGGGGCGCGGGAATCCGACCTTGGTCGCGGAGCGCGCGGCATGGGACTTTTGGCCAATGGGGCGGCCGGGCAGGGGCTGGTAGTCTGGACGGGGACGCAATGCACGGGGTGCGATCATGGCCGGGACGCAACAGGAGAACGGGGCCTTCGGGCGGGCGCTGGTGATCGACGACCACCCACTGTTCTGCGACGCGCTGGGGCTGACACTGAGGAATTTCGTGGGCATCGCGCAGATCGACACCGCCGACCGGCTGCAGTCGGCGCTCGACCGGCTGGGGGCGGGCGAGGCCTGGGACGTGATCATGCTCGATCTGCACCTGCCCGACGTGTCCGGCCTCGATGGGCTGGTGCGGCTGCGCCGGGTCGCGGGCGCGGCGCCGATCGTGGTGGTCTCGTCGATGGCCGACCGACAGGTGGTCGCGGCGGCAGTGCGCGCTGGCGCGCGCGGATTTGTGCCCAAGCACAGCGAGCGCGAGGTGTTCCTGACCGCCTTCCGGGTGATCGCGGCGGGCGGGCTCTACCTGCCCGACGGCATGGACCTTCCCGACGCGCCGGGACGCGGCACCGAGGAGGCGATCGACCGGCTGGCGCAGCTCACCCCGCAGCAGGCGACGATCCTGCACAAGATCTGCTGCGGGGCGATGAACAAGCAGATCGCCTACGACCTGTCGATCGCCGAGACCACGGTCAAGGCGCATGTCACCTCGATCATGCGCAAGCTCGGGGTGCAGACCCGCACCCAGGCGGTGCTGCTGGCCAAGGAGGCCAGCTTCGGAAACATGTTGCCCGAGCCGCCCGCCGGGCGGTAGCCTGCGCGCGGGGAGGAGATCGCGATGCAGGCTGTCGCAGACGCGCCGGAGGGGGCGCGGCTCGGGGCGGGTCGGGTGCTGCGCAGCGCCAGCGTCTCGGCCATCGAGGCCGATCCGGCGGCCGCGCTGATGCGCGTGCTGGGGCCCGGTCCCTTCGCGCTGGTGCTGATTTTCGCCGCGCCGCGCGCGCCGATGGCGGCGCTGGCCGCCGCTGCCGCCGCCTGGCCCGGCGCGCGAGCGGTGATCGGCTGCACCACCGCGGGCGAGATCACCGGCGCGGGCTATGCCGAGGACGAGATCGTCGGCATCGGCCTGCCGGCCGAGCTGTTCGAGGCCGAGGTGATGGCGATCCCGGATCTCGACCGGGTCGGCGCGCCCGAGATGCTGCGCCAGCTGGCCGAGACCCGCGCCCGGGTCGAGGGCCGCCGCCCGAACTGGACCTCGGAATTCGCGATGCTGCTGGTCGACGGGCTGTCGCGGCGCGAGGACGCGCTCGCCGCCGCGCTCTCGGCCGGGATCGGCCGGGTGCCGCTGTTCGGCGGCTCGGCCGGCGACGGCGAGGATTTCGGCGAGACCCGGGTGCTGATCGACGGCGCCTGGCACCGGGGCGCGGCGGTGCTCGCCTTCGTGCGCACCGCCTGCCGGGCGGCGGTGTTCAACCTCGACCATTTCGACCCCACCGAGGAGCGGATGATCGTCACCCAGGCCGACCCCGAGGCGCGGCTGGTGCGGCGGCTCAACGGCGAGCCGGCGGCGCGCGAATACGCCCGCGTGCTGGGGCTCGACCGCAGCCAGCTGTCGGCCTTCACCTTCGCGGCGCACCCCCTGGTGGTGCGGATCGGCGGGCGCCACCACGTCCGGGCGATCCAGAGGGTCACCGAGGCGGGCGAGCTGGTGTTCTACGCCGCGATCGACGAGGGGATGGTGCTGTCGCTGGCCGAGCCGCGCGACATCGCGCAGCATCTCGACGCGTCCTTTGAGGCGATGGCCCGCGAGGACGGCCCGCCCGACGCGATCCTGGCCTTCGACTGCATCCTGCGCCGGCTCGAGGCCACCGAGAAGCAGATGGGCGGGCGGATGAGCGCGGTGCTGCGCAAGCATGGGATCGTCGGCTTCTCGACCTATGGCGAACAGCTCAACGGGCTGCACGTCAATCAGACCATGACCGGCGTGGCGCTGCGCCGGCCGTGAGCATCCCGCACGCCTATCTCGACCCCGAGGACGGTCTCGAACGGCAGAACCAGAAGCTGATCGAGATCGTCGACGCGCTGGTGCGGCAGGTCGAGCGCGGCGGCACCGGCTCGGGCGAGGCCTATGCCCAGTTCCGCCGCGCGGCGCTTCTGGAGGAGCAGGTCCAGGCCCGCACCGCCGAGCTCGAGGACGCGCTGGGGATGCTCAACCGTTCCAACGCCCGGCTGGCGCAGGCGATGCGCGACACCGAGGCCGCGCGGCGCGACTTGTCCACCGCGATCGAGACGGTGCAGGAGGGCTTCGCCATGTTCGACCCCGACGGGGTCATGGTGATGTGCAACTCGCGCTTCGGGATGCACATGGACGATCTGCGCGATCAGCTGGTGCCGGGGCTGCGCTTCGTGGATTACATCGACAGCGTCGCCGGTTCGCGGGCGCTGTCGCTGCCACCGGGCGAGACGCCCGAGATCTGGCGCGCGCGGCGGCTGGCGCGGCATGACGACCGCCACGCGATCTTCAACGTCTCGCTCGCCGGGGATCATTGGGTGCAGATCAGCCAGCACCGCACCCCGGGCGGCGGCACTGTGATCCTGCAGACCGACGTCACCGACATGATCCGCGCCGAGCGCCAGGCGCGCGAGCGGATGCTCGACGACCAATCGCGGATGGCGCGCGCCACGCTCGACCACATCAAGCAGGGAATCTGCATCTTCGACGGCCGGATCCGGCTCGCAGGGTGGAACGACGGCCTGACCCAGCTGATGGGCGTTCCGACGCCGCGGCTCAAGCGCGGGCTGCAGTTCCCGGCGCTGTGGCGAATGATCGAGCAGAATTTCGGCTTTGACGGCGAGATGTCCCGCGACCGCCTCGCCGCCTGGGTCGAGACCCCGATGGCGCGCCAGCCGCTGCGCTTCACCATGCGCAGCGAGGACCGGCGCTTTATCGACGCCTCGGCCCAGCAGATGCCGGATGGCGGCTTCGTGTTCTCCTTCACCGACATCACCGCCGAGCGGCGCGCGATCCACGACCTCGCCCGCACCAACGAGGCGCTGGAGGAACGTGTGCGGGGCCGGACGCTCGAGCTTGAGGACGCGCTGGAGCGGGCCGAGAGAGCCAATGCCAGCCGCTCGCGCTTCGTCGCCGCAACCAGCCACGACTTGCTGCAGCCGCTTTCGGCGGCCAACCTGTTCTTGTCGGCGCTGCGCCAGGACGACCCCGCCAACCGCGAAGTGCTGGGCAAGGCGCATGACGCGCTGCACAGCGTCGAGGCGATCCTGCACGCGCTGCTCGACATCTCCAAGCTCGAGCTGGGCCACGCCTCAATGGATGTGGGTCCGGTGGCGCTCGGCCCGGTGCTGGCGCAGCTGCGCGACCAGTTCGCGCTACAGGCCGCGGCCAAGGGGATCGAGCTGCGCATTCTGCCCTGCGCCCTCAGCGTCACCAGCGACCGGACCTATCTCAAGCGGGTGCTGCAGAACCTGATCGGCAACGCGGTCCGCTATACCGAGACCGGACGGGTTCTGGTCGGCGCGCGGCGGCGCGGCGGCGCGGCGGCGATCGAGGTCTGGGACACCGGCCCCGGCATCCCGGAGGAGGATTTCCAGACCATCTTCCGCGAATTCGCGCGGCTCAACGCCCGCGCATCGGCCTCGGAGGGGATGGGGCTGGGCCTCGCCATCGTCGAGCGCGCCTGCGCGATCCTCGGCCACCCGCTCGACGTGATCTCGGAGCCGGGCCGCTTCACCCGGTTCAGCGTCACGGTGCCGGTGACCCAGGCGGTGGCCGAGGCCGCCTCGGACGGGCCTGCCGCCGTCGCGCACGAGGATGGCTGCGACCGGGTCGTGCTGCTGGTCGAGAACGACGCCGAGCTGCGCCGCGCCATGTGCCATCTGCTCGAGCGCTGGGGCGTGACCGTGCTCGATGTCGAGAGCGGCGAGGCGGCGATCGAGCTGATCGGCGAGACCGGGGCCGAGCCGGACCTGCTGCTGGTCGACCAGCAGCTCGGGGACGGCATGACCGGCCTCGACACCATCGCCGCGCTCCGCGGCCTGCTGCCGGGGCGCCCGACCCGTCTGGTCACCGCCGACCGCTCGCCCGAGCTGCGCGAGGCCGCACGGCGGGCGGGGGTGACGATCCTGCCCAAGCCGGTCGGCGCCGAGGCGCTGCGGGCGGTGCTGGGCCTCGGCTCTTGACCCGCGACCATGGTCTTACGACCATGGCCGCATTTTCGCCCCCGCCCGGTTTCGGCATCCTCTTCCCAGACGCGCAGACCGCGACATCGCGACGGCCCGCGTCAACTCAGGGAGGACGACATGAACATCCAGACCCAGGACGGCCAGAGCCGTTCGATGAGCGCCGCGCTCGACACCAGCCATCTCGGCGTGCCGTTCCCGTTCAAGGCGCGCTACGGCAACTACATCGGCGGCGAGTTTGTCGAGCCGCGCGCGGGCCGCTATTTCGAGAACCCGACCCCGATCACCGGCGAGATCGTCTGCGAGATCGCCCGCTCCGACGCCTCCGACGTCGAGGCCGCGCTCGATGCCGCCCACGCAGCTTTCCCCGCCTGGGGCAAGGCCTCGCTGGCGCATCGCTCGAACATCCTCAACCGCATCGCCGACGTGATCGAGCGCAACACCAACCTGCTCGCCGCCGCCGAGACCATCGACAACGGCAAGCCGATCCGCGAATCGATCAACGCCGACATCGCGCTGGCGGTCGATCATTTCCGCTACTTCGCGGGCGTGATCCGCGCCGAGGAGGGCTCGATCGCCGAGATCGACCACCAGACCTTCGCCTACCACTTCAACGAGCCTCTGGGCGTGGTCGGCCAGATCATCCCGTGGAACTTCCCGCTCTTGATGGCAACCTGGAAGATCGCCCCGGCGCTGGCCGCCGGCAACTGCATCGTGCTGAAACCGGCCGAGCAGACCCCGGCCTCGATCATGGTGCTGATGGAGCTGATCGGCGATCTGCTGCCGGCAGGCGTTCTCAACATCGTGCAAGGCTTCGGCCTCGAGGCCGGCAAGCCGCTGGCGCAGTCGAACCGGATCGCCAAGATCGCTTTCACCGGGGAGACCACGACCGGCCGGCTGATCATGCAATACGCCTCGCAGAACCTGATCCCGGTGACGCTGGAACTCGGCGGCAAGTCGCCCAACGTCTTCTTCGAGGACGTGATGCAGGCCGATGACGCCTATTTCGACAAGTGCCTCGAAGGCTTCACCATGTTCGCGCTCAACCAGGGCGAGGTCTGCACCTGCCCGAGCCGGGCGCTGATCCAGGAATCGATCTACGACGACTTCATCGCCCGCGCGATCGAGCGGGTCGGCAAGGTGAGCCAGGGCAACCCGCTTGACATGAGCACCATGATCGGCGCGCAGGCCTCGACCGAGCAGATGGAGAAGATCACCTCCTATCTCAAGCTCGGCCGCGACGAGGGCGCCGAGGCGCTGATCGGCGGCGACCGTGCGAGCCTCGACTCTGGCCTCGAGAACGGCAACTACATCCAGCCCACCGTCTTCCGCGGCAACAACAAGATGCGGATCTTCCAGGAGGAGATCTTCGGCCCGGTGCTGTCGGTCACGACCTTCAAGGACGAGGCCGAGGCGCGGGAGATCGCCAACGACACGCTCTACGGCCTCGGCGCCGGTGTGTGGACCCGCGACGGCTCCCGCGCCTTCCGGATGGGCCGCGCGATCCAGGCCGGCCGGGTCTGGACCAATTGCTACCACCAGTATCCTGCCCACGCAGCCTTCGGCGGCTACAAGCAGTCCGGCATCGGGCGCGAGAACCACAAGATGATGCTGGATCACTACCGCCAGACCAAGAACCTGCTGGTGTCCTACGACCCGAACGCGCTGGGCTTCTTCTAAGAGGCCGCGCCTCCCCGCCCGGACCGGCGAACTCCCGCGCCGGTCCGGGTCCCATCCCCTTTCTGGAGACAGGCCCATGGCCGACACGCCCCGCCCGATGGTCACCGCCACCCCGGCCGCGCTGGACCTGATCGAGGAGATCAAGGTGCGCCACGGCGCCGACCTGCTGTTCCACCAGTCGGGCGGCTGCTGCGACGGCAGCGCGCCGATGTGCTTCGCCGCCTCGGACTACATCACCGGCCCGCAGGACGTGCTGATGGGCGAGATCGGCGGCGTGCCGTTCTACATGAACCGCGACCAGTACGAGCGCTGGAAGCACACCACCCTGACCATCGATGCGATCCACGGCGTCGGCGGGATGTTCTCGCTCGACAACGGCACGGGGCGGCGCTTCCTGACCCGCTCCGAGGTCTGTCTCTAACCCCTTCCCCGAAAGGACCGATCCAATGCGCTTCACCGCGACCCTCGCCGCGGCCATAACCCTGGCCGCCCCCGCCTTAGCCGAGACCCACGAGATCAGGATGTTGAGCCGCGGCGCCGACGGCGCCATGATGGTGTTCGAGCCAGCCTATCTGGAGATCGCGCCTGGTGACAGCGTCACTTTCCTCGCCACCGAAAAGTCGCACAACACCGAGACCGTAGACGACATGCTACCCGAGGGCTTCGAGAGCTGGAAGGGCAAGCGCGATGAGGAAATCACCGTGACCTTCGACGCGCCGGGCTATTATCCCTATAAGTGCAAGCCGCACGAAGCGATGGGCATGGTCGGGTTGATCAAGGTCGGCGAGCCTGGATCGGCGCCTAAGATCGGTAAGCTGCGCGGCAAGGCCGTGCCGGTGATGAAGGAGCTGCTGGCGCGGGCAGGCTCTTGAAAAGGCGAGAAGTGAATAGCCCCATAGCTTGTAGACGCCTTCTTCAATTTTGATGCGAGGCAAGATGAGCAGCAGCAACTTTAGCGACGAGCTCAAGCGATTCGCGGTTGCGCAAATCACCGAGCGGGGCTGCTCGTTTAGGGAAGTGTCGGAGCAGCTCGGGGTCAGCCCGCATTCGCTCTGCGCCTGAAAGAAGTTCGCAATGGGCTCTTCGGGCGAGACGGAGAAGGACATGGAGATCCGGCATGTGAAGGCGGAGATGGCACGGGTTTCAGAGCGCGATATTCGGGAAAGGTCACCGCGTATTTCACTTGGGATACAAAGTGAGATACGCGTTCGTGACCAAGCATCGCGAGCGGTTCTTTGCTCGGACGATGTGCCGGCGCCTGCGCATCCAGCCAAGTAGTTTCTACGCATAGCTGAAGGCGCTGCTGTGCAGGCGGGCTCCGGAAGATCGCCGTCAGACCGGGATGCTGAGGGAGGCCTTAGTTGAAAGCGGCAAGGTCTATGGGCACCGGAAGCTGCACGATAATCTTGTCGAACAAGGCTGAGAGCATCTGTTTGTACCGTGTCTCCCGCCTGACCAAGCTGGCTGAAATCAAGGCACAGATCGGCTACTAGCGCCGCCCCGGCAAGTATGGCGGCAAGCCCTCGATCATCCTCGACAGCACCCTTGATCGGCAGTTTGATGTCGAAAAGAAACGCGGGGCTATTGGTTACACCGAAGCGCGCAGTCTTCCGGCCGTACGTGTTTCATCAAATCCTGCTCCCGCAACCACTGAAATCTGACACAGATCCAAACAGGCCTCCCTCGGGAGGCTTTCTGCATTTAAGGGCCACAGGGCAGGGCACTCCGCCCCGCTCGTCTCAATGCGCTGCTCCCTACTAAAGGCCGCAAACGGCCCTGAGCCGCCATTCGCGCAACTTCTCCGCGCTGCGGCGCAGCTTTCGTATAGCTGCCACTCGTGCTTCTCCCAGCATGTTTGGAGGACGAAGGGCCATCAGGGTGGGACAAATCGACCTTTGTTCGGAGAGACGTTGCACACAACCTTTGGTCTTCATCCCGTCGTAGAGTATGATGTATCCTAAATCGCAGGTGATGGTTCGTTGGCCAAAGTTCTGGACATAGCAATTGAGACCGTTGGGGGGTCGCTTAACGCTATACTCCAGTCTCTCGCTCACAATGCATTTATGGAAAACCCATACACCATCAATATTAGGGTGATCGCCCATGCTCTCTTGTGCGCAAGTGCTTCCTACTCAATCTGGCAATTTACCCGCGCTACAACTGACATTGACATCAAGGCTCAAGAAACAGCTTTATACTTGATGCTGCTGCTGGTGAATTGGTTCGTGGCATCCGCCATATACTTTGGCATCCTTCGAAACTTTAGATGCAAAGCGAAGTTTAAAGACATCTTTACCGTCTACACGTTTGTGCACAGCAATATTCTTTTGCTGGCTTCAGTGGCATCGCTCGTTGTTTTTGTGTTCTTTAATGATTTTGCGATCACCCGAGTTGAACTGGAGTTAGTTCGACAGGTTCAGCAGGGATTGCCATTTGATGTCGTTACGACCACGACAACATACTTGCTTGGTGTGCAGGTCGTATTCTTGGCACTGGCGGTCGCAATGATCTTGTTCTACGAGCCAGCTCATATTGCATTGGTGACAGATGCACGTCGAGGGATTCTTTATGTAATCACAGCTCTTTTAACTTCGACCTCAATCTTGATTCAGGTTCGGCAGTGGAGCTTGACCTCCACATCTTCGGAAATCTTAAATCGAATTATAATTGCACCGAACTTGATCCCCCACTGAAAATTCGGACAGAAATTGCCTGCCATAAATACTACACAAATAACTACGGATTCTGCCTGGCCGATTGGCCCGCGTCACGTCAACCCAAAATACGCCTTGGTAGGTCGATCTATAGGTCCGCTTCCGGTAGCGCCCTCGAGGTGCCTCGAAGTCGCGGCGAACGGCAGTAGTCTGCCCTCTATGCTGCGAACGCTCACGGCCCATACCAGCCGTTCATCTGGTGAGGCCAGTTGCGGTGCACCTATCTAATAGCGGACGTGTAGTCGCCCTAGTCATTCGACCGCTTGCCTTCCCCTTGCCGAAGTATGTTACTTCGCACAGACGATTTTAGAGGTAACATGGCTTATCAGCGGCAGTGGCTAAATGAGAAGGGCGCGCCATACTTGCTTGCCCTCATCCTTGTAAAGCTGGAAACAGTGGACGAGCCGTTCGTCACTTACGGCGAAGCTGCGGAGATGTTGGAACGCGAGTTGAAGACATCGAAAATCTTCAGTCTTCACGTTGGCGGCGTCGCGGGCAAAATGATGAACGAAATTTCCTCCATTGCGGAGAGCGCACCTCCAATCAACGCTTTGGTAACCAGCTCGTCAGGAATCCCGGGGACCGGCTTCAATTGGTATTACGACAACCTTTGGCGAAAGAAGCGAACCAAGAAATGGGAAGACTTGGATCGTAGTCAGAAGCTCGAGGTCGTAAGAGATATTCGCGAGGCAGTTAGGAATTTCAAAGACTGGGATTGGGTCTTTCAGGAAGCATTCGGCGAACGCCCGAGGGGCGTGGATCAGAAGATTTTCACGGAACAGGACGGAAAGCCCCCCAAGACTGTGTTTTCGAAGGGCGAAGGAGAGAGCGAACAGCACAAACGCTTAAAGGAATGGACGCGCAATAGCCCGAGTGCAATTGGGCTATCGCAAGGATTCGCAAGTGAAGTTGAGAAGGACCTTCTGTCCGGCGATCGAGTCGATGTGCTCTTCACAAAAGGAGAAGAGTTCGCAGTTGTCGAGGTCAAGTCATGCCTGTCGAGTGACGACGATCTTCGCCGCGGAATATACCAATGCGTGAAGTATCGGGAGGTGCTCAGGGCAACGCGTTTGCCGGTCGAAGTGAAGGTGCGCGCAATCCTTATATCTGAACGAGAACTACCCGCAGAACTCGCCGCCAGAGCCAAGCTCTTGGGTGTTAAATCTCGAGTTCACAAAGTGAACGAGTGATATCCAAATATCTGACAGGTCGAGATTGCCTTGCCTTTGGGTCGCTACTAAAACGGCCCACTGGGGGAGTTCGCGGGGCCGACAGGATGCCGCAGTTGCTGGCCGCATTTCGGACCCTTAGCGGACCCAACAACTTCATGGCTTGGGTGACGTTCCTTCGGGAGTTCAGACAATCGGAACCCGTGATCCATAAGGCGAAAGGTTGGCAGTTTGATTGACGATGAACTTCTGGGTTTCGCTCGGGATAACCTCGAGAAGCGAATTTCGGCGCTCAACAATGCGGAGTTCGGGGACGTGGTCGAGCAAGACTTCTCATTCCACAAGATAAGAGCGGGATTCGAGCCCGGAGGGATTCGCAACTTGATCAGGCCATCGCTCGGCGATGTCACCAACTGTGCGGCCATCTACCGCCTCACTGTAAATGACCAAGCTACAGCGGATATGCTGCAAATGGCTTTCGAACAGTTCAGGCCACCGGACGGACTAAAGCTGGCACGAAATAATCATGTCGCTGATAGCAGGACCGTCTATGTTGGCAGTTCGAAAGATGTTGGGGCGAGACTCCATCAGCATCTGCACTTCAGCGCCAATGGCACGTATGCACTAAAGTTGCATCTATGGTGTCCGGATGCGGATTCCAAGATAAATGTAGAAGTTACTCCTGTTCGCGGAGAGGCGGAAGCATCATTAGTTCAAGACGTTGAGGATGCCCTTTGGGAGCGGTCGCACCCAATGTTTGGCAAGTTTGGTGCAAAGTAGCCACGGCCAACATCCATCATAAGAACCCGTCAAACGCGGCGATGCAGCTTCCAGAGTGCAGAACTCCCACCAGAGATTATCCAAGGCGTAGAGGCAGAATAGAAAGGTTATTTTGGAAGCCTATGCGACCACATGATTAACGTTTTTGTCGGCGCTGGCACTGGAACTGTCGGTTTTGTTTTTGAAGCGGTCTCAGGGGTGATAGTCTTCATTGTTATCGGTGTTGCATGGGAGGGAGCGCCGGTCCTAGCCTTCTATAAGCATCTCAGCGCTGGCGAGGTCAATGACGGCCCATTCCTGACCTTGACCGGTTGTTACAACGCTGCGCCGCAGCTCCCCGAACCGATCATTTGCAGTCCTGCGCAGCATCGCCTCAATAAGAAGGCTATCTTCGCGGACAGAACTTACTTCCGGCAGGCATCAGCTATTAGTGTCTGAGCAACTTGTAAGAATGTACCCTGATCAACCCCGAACCATACTAAAAATCCGCGAAAGCTCAAATTCCTCCGGCCTTTCTTGACCTGCCGCATGAAACAAAACACTATCGCAAGGAGAAACAGAGATTGATTGGTAGGGCTCAGACAAGCAGATCATAGGTGATGAGCCAAGCACAGCTGCGAAGAAAAGCAATAGCTTGTTTCTCCGGCACTTCACGCTGATCGTTTTGCCACTCGGTAGATTTTTGAGTGAAATTGAGTGACCATTTGCTCGCAGCTCAAGTAAGTCACCTGATAGAACTCTACCGCCGTATAGCTTAAGTTTATCAAATGTTTCAAGTTGCGAGATGGCATGAGTTGCGGCCTCGAAATCATCATTCTGAATAGCGCTAAAGAAGCCATCTGCTGCGATCTTACTAGCTTCTTGTTCGAGGCATAGTTCAAGCACAGACATCATAAACCGCTCGCCGAAACCGGACGCCTTTTGATGGCTCAAGAATTTCTTAAGCTCATGATGCATAACGACTTCGTCGCGTTTGGCAACCTCCAGTGGCACCCTAACATTCTGATTCCCGCTTATCCACCAAAGAAAGCAGATCACCAAATCCGTGAAATCCAGAATAAGTCCTCTCGAAAACGGAGACCATTCGCGCTGCCGTGCGTGCCTTTGCGCGCGCCCTTGAAGGCAGCCGCGATCCTTGTCGGCCTCTTCTCCGTATGATCCCGAGTGGGTTGATCTGGTTGCACTCTGGGAGGCCACCCGCTATCTGCGATCCAATCATCTGGACCCGGGGTGCGATCCCTGGGTGGCTCTCCCGGCCGCCGATCCGCCGGGCCAACCAAGATTATCTGCAAAGATGACCGGTGCGGCATAGCCGCCGAACCGGACAGGAACGGAACACTTAAACATGAACCTCGACGCCTACCGACGCCAATGGCTCGGTAACGTGCGCGGCGATCTGCTCTCCGGCATCGTCGTCGCGCTCGCCCTCATTCCCGAAGCGATTGCCTTCTCGATCATTGCCGGCGTGGACCCCCAGGTGGGTCTCTACGCCTCGTTCTCCATTGCCGTCGTCACTGCCATCGCCGGCGGCCGGCCGGGCATGATCTCGGCTGCGACAGCCGCCACGGCTGTGCTGATGGTGACACTCGTCGCCGACCACGGCCTCGAATACCTCTTGGCGACCACGGTGCTCGCCGGCCTTCTCCAGATCGCTGCCGGTTTCGCGCGGCTGGGGCACCTGATGCGCTTTGTCTCGCGCTCGGTGATGACGGGTTTCGTCAACGCGCTCGCCATTCTGATCTTCATGGCGCAGATCCCGGAACTGACGGGGGTGCCTTGGCTCACTTATCCGCTGGTCGCGGCCGGCCTCGGGATTATCTACCTCTTTCCCTATCTCACTCGGGCCGTGCCCTCGCCGCTGGTGACGATCATCCTCCTGACGGCAGTGGTGATGGTCATGGGCTGGGACGTCCGCACCGTCGGCGACATGGGCGCGCTGCCCGACACGCTGCCGGTCTTCCTGATCCCAGACATTCCGCTCAATCTCGAGACGCTCGCGATCATACTACCCTATTCGGCGGCGGTGGCCGTCGTCGGGCTGCTCGAGAGCATGATGACCGAGAATATCGTCGACGATCTGACGGACACGGGGTCGGACCGGAACCAGGAGTGTATCGGCCAGGGCCTCGCCAACACGGCGACGGGCTTTATCGGCGGCATGGCCGGCTGCGCGATGATCGGGCAGTCGATGATCAACATCAAATCCGGCGGCCGCGGACGGCTCTCGTGCTTCGCGGCCGGTGTCTTCTTGCTCTTGATGGTGGTCCCGCTTGGCGAACTCGTGGCGCAGATTCCGATGGCCGCGCTCGTGGCAATCATGATTATGGTCTCGATCGGCACCTTCTCCTGGTCCTCGATCAAACAGCTGAAGACGCACCCTCGGTCTTCGTCCATCGTCATGCTCGCGACGGTGGCGGTCGTGGTCTACACCCACAACCTCGCCATCGGCGTGCTCGTCGGCGTGCTGCTGTCGGGTCTGTTCTTCGCGGGCAAGATTGCGCAGCTGTTCCGGGTCTCCTCGTCCCTGTCTGAGGACGGGCGCGTGCGGACCTACCATGTCGAGGGGCAGCTCTTCTTCGCCTCGGCGGAGGATTTCATGGACGCCTTCGACTTCAAGGAGGCCGCTGACCGCGTGGTGATCGACGTGAGCCGCGCGCATATCTGGGACATCTCCTCAGTTGCTGCCCTCGACATGGCCGTGCTCAAGTTCCGCAGGGATGGCTCTGAAGTCGAGATCGTCGGCATGAATGAAGCGTCCGAAACCATCGTCGACAGGCTTGCCGTGCACGACAAGCCCGGCGCGATGGACAAGCTGATGGCGCATTGAGGGAGGAGACGTCATGACCAAGAAGATTATCGCCCTGGTAGACGGCTCCGCCTACTCGAGGAGCGTCTGCGACCACGCCGCATGGATCGCCGGATGCGGCGACTATGCGGTCGAGCTGATGCACGTGCTCGGTCGGCGCGAGAGTGGCGCGGGATCGGACCTCTCCGGCGCAATCTCCCTCGGCGCACGCAGCGCCCTACTGGAGGAGCTGTCCAGTCTCGATGAGCAGCGCGCGAAACTGGCCCTTACGCGCGGCCGTGCCATCCTCGAGGACGCAAAGGCGCTTCTCGACGACGCGAGTGTCCGTGCGACGGAGCACCTGCGCCACGGGGATCTGATCGAGGCGATCTCCGAGAAGGAAGGCGGTGCCGAGATGATCCTGATCGGCAAACGCGGCGAGGCCGCCGACTTTGCAAAGGGGCACCTCGGCTCGAACCTGGAGCGCGTGGTCCGTGCCGCGTCGAAGCCTCTGTTCATCGCGTCCCGGGCATTCCGCCCGATCGGCAAGGTGCTCATCGCCTACGACGGCAGCGCGAGCGCCATGCGTGCGGTCGATTACGTGGCGCGCTCTCCGCTCTATGCGGGGCTCGGGATCAGGATCGTCACGGTCGGGTCCGAAACGGAGGCGACGAAGAAAGGGATTGAGGACGCGAAGGCTCTGCTCCTGGCCGCCGGGCTCGAGGCGGAGACGGGCATCCTTCCCGGCCAGCCGGAGGAGGCCCTCGGCAAGCTCATCGACGAGGCCGGGGTCGATCATCTCGTCATGGGGGCCTCGGGGCATTCCCGTCTGCGGTCGCTCTTCGTGGGCTCGACGAGCCTCGAGATGATCCGCACCTGTAAGGTGCCGATCCTGCTGGTGAGATGAGCCTACGAGTTCGGACCGTGGAGGGATGCGCACTTCAGGCTACGGCCAGTATAGCCCGTATTCCTTCGAGCGGCGGATCTGCTTTCCGACCGCCCCCTGAAGCAAGACGCGCATCTGGTCGGCCACAGGGATCGGCTTCCAGATTGTCGTCGATTTCTCCCGGTCGATGCCGGCCTTCGTAGTCCATTGCTTGACCACTTCCCGGACCGGGTCGCGATGGTTCCACCGCCAGACAATCTCGTCGAGGTATCGCTGGAGGTGCTGTCGACCGAGGTTGTGGTAGACCCCGACCAAAGCGCGCTGCACCTGGGAGATCACTGCCTCAGCCGTGTTCACGTGGGCGCCGGTCTCCGGGTTGGCATACTCTTTCTGGCTGTGGATCACATACTGGTGGTCGGCCATCGTCTGTCCCAGACCCCGGTAGCTCTTGCTTCCATCGGTCATCAGGTTCGTCGTCTCGGGGTCGATCCACTCCAGGAGAACCGGCTCGAGCGTCGCCCTTTTGTCATCGGAAACGACCCTGGCGCGTGTCTGCCCATCGCGAGAGGCCGCCACGAAGATCATCGGCTTCCCAGTGCCCTTGCCGCGTGGATTATAGGCCTCTGACAGGGATTTAGGGGCTCCCCCGACATACGCCTCGTCCACCTCGACGATGTCCTCCAGCGGCAGCAGCTCGGCGTTCCGGTCGTCCATCATTTCCCTGATGGCGTGCCCCATCTTCCACGCGGTCTTCTGGTTCACGCCGAGCAGCCGTGCCATCACGACCGAGGATATGCCCTTGCTCGATGTGAGCACCAGGAACATCGCGCAGATCCAGATACGCAAGTCGAGCTTGGTGCCGTGCATCGGGGTGAGCGTGGTGACCGTGAATTGGAGACGGCAGTCTCGGCACTGGTAGAGCCCCGGTCGGCAGGTCCTTCCGCGCAGCGCCGACGAGGTCGCCGACCCGCAATGCGGACAGTGCCTGCCGGTCGACCATATGATACCCTCCAGGAAGCGTCGCGCGTGCATCTCGCTCGGCATCCGCTTCCAGATGTCAGGGATCGACTTCAGTTCGGTGATCATCAGGGCTCTCCGCTCGTTCCGCCAACCGAGCAATGTTGGCCCGGCGGGTGTTCGGCGAAGAAGAAACCTGGAAAATCGCGCAAAATGCGGCGATATGGCGGAAAAGCTAAGCTAAATCAGAGTCTTGGTCTATTAGCTGCTTTTTCTCGTGGATAAGCGGGTTCTGATTCCATAGTATTACTCTGCATATTCGAGCGTTTGGAACACGAATACCCTTAGACTCTAAGAATGCGCATAAGCTTTCTAGCTTTTTCTGATTTTTTTGTAGTGGATCTTCGTGGATGATTTCTTGACCGTTCCGCCGTTCCTGAATCCAAGAGGACCCGGACATGCGCACCGAGCCAGACCAATTCTTGATCTCGATAGCACTAATCTGCTTATGAGAGAGAACTATAAGGTCAATCTCGTAACGACCTCGCCTTTGCGAGCGAAGATTGGATGGGACTCGCTTCGAATGGAAGATGCTCGCAGATTTCCAGCTTAGGTGGCTCGAAACCATCGAACGTAGCGCGAGTTCCGCGTCCCTTCCTGCAGTGACCTCTTCAAGCTCAGGTTCTGCCTTGGCCGAGACAATGTCGCGCCAAACCTCCAGTCTCGGTTTGTGTTTGACCCGTGCGACCATCTCGAACCCTCCAGCTACTTATCAGTATTTCCTAACAGCGTAGTAGACTGAAGGCCAAGGCCCATGGGCGCGAGCGAGCCAATTTGCTACTATCTGAGCAGTCGTAGGATCAAGAAATGGACCTTGCCGAATATCCGCTTTCGTTAGAGGTGCAGGGCGCATCTCGCTGGGGTAGCGAAAGTCAGGAATCCGCCCTTCGTGCCTAGGGTCAGGACTTCGGTAACGGGGGCGTCCCAGTCAAGGCGTATTGCACAAGACCGGCGGTCCCGCAGCCGCGAGAGATTGTAGCATTAGTCATACCGCTCCCGGCTTTGAGGGGGCCTTCGCTTGGGGTCCTTGGGGCACATGCTTCGGTCCGTGGTCAGCGCGATGGCTGCCAACAAGATGCTGGCTCGGTGCAATTCCGATGTGCCCATCTCATTAGCGTGCTTGGTCATTACCAGCGACAGTCCTGAGCACGGCATCATCGGAACCACGTCCCTGCGGGACCTCGAAGGCCTGCAACCGAGCAGGCAACGAATAGAGCCGACCGATCAGCTCATCTTCGGGGCAGCCTCTGGCTGGAAGGTGGTGCCGTCGACCCAGATCCGATGCAGGATGACCGCGATACGACGCGCCAAGGCGACCATGGCGCGCTTGCGTCCTCGGCGTTTGGCAAGCTGGGCTCCCAAATTCTCAGCCATGTCGGCCGGCCACGGTTCATCATGACAGTTGCCGCCTGGCACAGCGCTCGTCTGAGGTTCACGTCTCCGGCTTTAGTAATGCCACCCGAGACATCCCGTTCGCCGGACTGGCTGCGGGATGGCGTTAGGCCAACCCAAGGCCCAACCCTCTTCGAAGACGCGAAGCGGGCGGGGTCATCGACTGCCGACCTGTAGGTCAGCGCCACCACCGCCCCGATCCCCGGCATCGTCATCAGGCGGCGGCAAACCGGATCGTCTTGGGCGAACTGACGCACCTGCTTTTCGAGGCCGACCAGTTCTTGGCGCAGCGCAGTTCTGGCGCGCAGCATGGGCTCTGTTGCCGTTACCAGCATGGCGTTTCCATCCGCCAATTCTCGGATGCGGCTCTCGAACTTGCCGCGAGAAATCGCGCCGACCTTCAAGCCGAAGTTGCGGAGCAGTCCGCGCAGTGACATCTCCAGAGAAATCATAACTTGCTGTATGGCCTTCCGGGCGCTGAGAACGGCTCTTACCTCTTGAGCAGAAACGGATTTGCAGTGAACTGGCCGGAACCAGCCAAGGTGAAGTAGGCGTGCAATCCCCTCGGCATCGCGGCGGTCCGTCTTGATCGGCATGGCCTTGAGCGCGCCCTTGACCTGCCGCGTCTCCATGAGGACAGGATCCAGCCCCGCTTCGTTCAGAGCACGGTGCAGCCACTGCGACAGAGGGCCTGCTTCCAAGCCGATTGCGGCAATGCTGCCGTCGAGGTCCCTTAGCCAGCGGATCAGGGGATCCGGCTCACAGGCCACTTCGGCCTCCCTGCTGATCTTGCCATGCTCGCTGACCACACAAATCGCGACTTTAGCCAGCGACACATCCAGTCCAACAAACAGTTTCATCCCGTAATCCTCCACGTTGAACGAATACGGGAACGGCAACAGCCTCGTTTTGATCAAGCAAGCGGTAACGACGATGCATGACGCAGGCCCCGTTACGGCATCTCATAGCCAATAAATGACGATCGCGGCGAGAGCGATGGCGGAAAGGAAGACCTTCGGGCATCGGTCGTAGCGCGTGGCGACGCGCCGCCAGTCCTTGAGTCTGCCGAACATGATCTCGATCCGGTTTCGGCGCTTGTAGCGGCGCTTGTCATACTTCACTGGCATCTTGCGCTGTTTCCGTCCGGGGATGCAGGCGCCTATCCCCCTGTCTTTCAACAATTCCCGAAGCCAATCGGCGTCGTAACCGCGATCCCCGAGCAGCCAATCGACATTCGGCAGGCTGCTCAGCAGAGCCCGCGCGCCGATGTAGTCGCTGACCTGCCCGGCGGTAACGAACAGGCTCAAAGGTCGCCCCTGGCTGTCGCAAATGGCGTGCAGCTTGGTATTCATGCCGCCCTTTGTCCGCCCGATCAGGCGACCACGTCCCCCTTTTTCGCGCCCAGACTGGACGCCGTTCGGTGTGCCTTCAGATAGGTTGCATCGATCATCACGGTCTTCTTTTCGCCGTGCTCGGCGGCCAGTCCCGTCATCATCGCCGCGAAGATGCCTTTGTCGCTCCAACGCTTCCAGCGGTTGTAGAGCGTCTTGTGAGGGCCGTATTTCTTGGGTGCATCTCGCCAGCGCAACCCATTGCGATTGATGAAGATAATCCCGCTTAAGACGCGCCGGTCATCGACGCGTGGCTTGCCATGGGACTTCGGGAAGTAGGGCTCCAGACGAGCCATCTGCGCATCGCTTAGCCAGAAGAGATCAGACATATCACCGCTCTGTTTTCGCGCGGTGAATCATGCCCTTCCACTCCAATCAATGGGTCCTGACCCTAACCATCGGCTCCCTGCTGCACATGGCACGAAGGTCGCAAAAGGGCTGCTTTCGGTCTTTTGCTGCACATAGCACGAACGGCCGGTCCGGGTTGTAGGCGCCACTTTTTACTGTCGAACTCGGCAAGTTCGATCGAGTGTGGGCAAATACGTGGATCTTAGTGCTGTCAGTCGAATGCGAACACTCGTGGAAGGCGTTCGATAGCGGGTTTGAGGATGCTGATAGGCAACGTATCCCCATAGCGCTCCTCGGTTTCGTCTCGTCCCGCGTGCCCGATGATATCTTTTTCGTACCCTGCCTTGAGTTCAGGATCGCGCTTGAGCTGGTTGACCACATAGTGGCGAAGAGAGTGGAAAACCTGTTCGGGCGAATTGTCGTTCTCATCGTTCCCGAGCTGTTGCGTCACGATCATTCTCCAGTTCCGGTCGAGCCGATCACCAAAGGTGCCCTTGGCATGCTTCGGCCGCATGTCAGGGAATAGCTCTGCAACTTTTGACTTTTTCCGGGCGTTCAGGTGCTCGATCAAGCCAAGCTCGATGAGGTGAGTGTGAACCGGTACCTTGCGGATCGAGGCCTCGTTCTTGAGACGGCGGAGGTGCGTAAAGCGGATATCGAAGAACCAAAGGCCATTCTCGTCCTGACGGAGATCCTCGATCGCGAGGCCCGCGATCTCCGCACGGCGGGCGCCGGTATATGCGGCAATAAGGGGAATCCAGAACAGGCCGTCCTTGATGATTTTCTCGCCAGGGCGCAGGCGGCGGGTGGATCCGTGGCAGCCCGTCCAGACAGGATGCTCAAAAACCTTGCGGATCTCGCTAAGACTAAATGGCTTTCGGTCGTCCCGGGCTCGACGGTGGGATCGAACACGCAGCTTGTCTAGCTTAATGCTTGAGCTGACCGGAATGCCGTCGCTTTCCGCTCTGTCGAGCAACTGTTTCAGCAGGCCAAGATTGCGGTTGATCGTTGCAGCGCTCAGACCTCTTTTCTCGGCGGGCAGGTCCGCTGCAGCCTCGATGATCTGCGGCACCGTGAGGTCACGATCCTTCGGGCTTTTTCCCCAGCTTTTGGGAAGCTTGTAATGGGAATCCCTGAAGCGCGCGCAATGCCTATGGTTCAGGTTTCGGATATCGCTGATCCCTGTGACCTGCTGCAGGATTCGGGCTGCGGTCATGATCTGCGTTTGAAACTTCTCGTCGACGCCGTCACGACTTTTGTCATCGACCAAACGAGCACAGACTGCGTCAATCCGACTATCGTATTCGAGGTCATCGGAAGGCACGTCTTCCTTGGTTTCCATGGTCGTCAATGCAATGTCCGAGCGCTCAGTCGTGCAAGCCTCGTTACCTGCTGCGGGCTGGACTGGTAACGGGTTGGTACCGCGATCCATCGCAGGATCCGCGCAAGGAGGGGCACAGGCTGCGGTCATGGCCTCCCTCCTGATTTCAGCAGCGAGAGTGATCTCGGGGCTGATGTCGTCGGAAGCGTTCGCGGCTGCGCTTTCGAGGTAAGCCGCAGCGCGCCCCTTTAGAATGATCTGGCGGGCAGTGATCAAGTCGAGGGCTGACAGGTTCCGCCGACCAATGGCCTCGGAGGTCTTGCGACCGATCAGGCCCGTCCATGATCGAGAAAAATACGCGTCCCGCAGAACGTCCATATGGGCGACGACGGAGTTGCATTCCTCCTCGCTCAGTCCCTCCTGCGCAAGCGATTGCCGGTCCTGTTCGCTGAAGTGTGCCGACTGGCCACGGGTCGCCACTAGCCTATGCGCATGTCCCGATACGAGATCGGCCCGCCGTTCCGCCTCGACCGCGTTCGGCGCGCCATCTGCGAGAGCGAGAAGCTCATGCTTTGCAATCTGAGCCTGCGCGTCGCGCAAGCTATGCTCCAGCAGACGCCGGGCCTCTTCGGGGGAAAGGTTTTCGTGTTCCATGGCCCAAAATACAGCTTCGCTCTGCGCTGTCACAATAGCGGCGAGACGCCTAGCGGCCGGTAATCCACAGGTTTGTAAGCTCAATTGCATTACGGCAGGCGCTCCACGCCTGACCAGCGTGCGAGGCAGTCGACGGCGCCACGTATAGACGGCGCCTCTTCGGAAGACATGGTTCATTGCGGTCATGCCACCCTCCATCGAGAGCAGGCCGTCCGAGATCCCCGTCATCCAGTGCTGCACCGTGGTGTGACAGCTCTGTGTGACATGCCCCAGTCACGTTTAGGGGCATCAACAATATCAATGACTTAGGAAAAACCTGGCTGGGGTGGTAGGATTCGAACCTACGGTACACGGTACCAAAAACCGCTGCCTTACCACTTGGCTACACCCCAGCAGGTGTGGCGGCTGTCTAACCTTGTCGGCTGGCGGCTGCAAGAGCCAGATGCGGGATTTTTGCGGCTTCCGCCGGGGCATTTTTCCGCATCGCCAAGGCGGGGTGGCGCGGACCGGGATGCGGCCCGCGCGGCGGGGCTCAAAGGCGGATCGGCTCGGTCTTGGCGAGACGGTCGAAGCCCATGAGCGTGGCGACCAGCTTCGGCATCTGCGACAGCGGCACCATGTTCGGCCCGTCCGAAGGTGCGGTGTCGGGCGCTTCGTGGGTCTCGATGAACACCGCCGCGATGCCGAGGCTCGCCGCCGCGCGCGCCATCACCGGCGCGAATTCGCGCTGCCCGCCAGATGCACCGCCCAGGCCGCCGGGCTGCTGCACCGAATGGGTCGCGTCCATCACCACCGGGTAGCCGGTCTTCATCATCTCCGGCAGCGACCGCATGTCGGCCACCAGCGTGTTGTAGCCGAAGGAGACGCCGCGCTCGGTCAGGAGGATGCGGCGATTGCCGGTCGAGGCGATCTTCTCGGCGACGTTGGCCATGTCCCATGGCGCCAGGAACTGGCCCTTCTTGACGTTGATGGCGGCGCCGGTCTCGCCCGCGGCCAGAAGCAGATCGGTCTGGCGGCACAGGAAGGCCGGAATCTGCAGGATGTCGGCCACCTCGGCCACGGGCGCGCAGTGATCGGCGCCATGGATGTCGGTCAGCACCGGGCAGCCGATGGCGCGCTTCACGTCGTCGAGCACGCGCAGCCCGGCCTCCATGCCGAGGCCGCGCTTGCCCGAAAGCGAGGTGCGGTTGGCCTTGTCGTAGCTGCCCTTGAACACGAATTGCGCGCCGTGGGCGGCGCAGGCCTCGGCCATCTGGCCCGCGATCATCTGCGCGTGGTCCGAGGATTCGAGCTGGCAGGGTCCGGCGATCAGGGTGAGGGGGCGGTCGTTGCCGACCGTGAGTGAGCCTATCTGGACGTCGATCATGGGGCAGGGGCCTTTCGCGTGCTGTCGGGGCCCGGTCTAGCGCGGCTGGCGGGCGGCGTCACGCGCCGCCCGCCAGCGGCTCAGCCCGACACCTGCTCGCGCAGGATCGAAACGGTGAGCGAGAGCATCAGGTAGATGCCCGAGAAGATCAGGAAGGCCAGTGCCGTGTTCTCAAGCGCCTTAGGATAGGTCGGCTCGTCCGGGGCCACAGGTTCGACCCCGAGCGACAGGTAGCGTACCTGCCGGTTCGCCTCGATCTGCGCCGCCTCCATCTGCTGCAGCGCCTGCTGCACCAGAAGCGTCTGGAAGCCGTAATCCTCTTCGGCCAGGCGCAGTTCGGTATTGCGCGCGGCGAGCGAAGCGCCCTGTTCCGATGCTTCGGTCATCTCGCGGCGCAGGTCCGAGATCAGCGCCTCGATGCCCGCGATCTGGCTTCTGAGCGAGTTCACCTGCGCCTCGTTCGGGCGGCGCACCGCGAGACGGGTCTGCAACTCCAGCTGCAATTGCTGGCGCTGGGTCTCGAGCGCCGAGATCTGCGAGGTGCGCGCCGCGGTCTCGCCCACCGGGTCGATCTGCTGCACCTCCTGCTGGATCCTGAGCCAGTTGGCCAGGGCCTCGGCGCGGCGCGCCTCGGCCGTCTCGTAACTCTCTCGCGCGCCCTGCATCTGGTCGGTGCGCAGCCGCGCGGTGAGCTGGTCGACCTGTTCCTCGGCATAACCCAGAAGCGCCTCGGAAAAGCGCTGCGAGGTTTCGGGGTCGGGGGCGATCACCTCCATCTTCACGATGCCCTCGGTCGGGTCGTAGGAGATTTTCACGTGATCCTGGTAGAGATCGTAGGCGGCCTCGTTGGTGGCGGGACGGGGCAGGCGCTGCAACGGGTCGATGGCGGGGTCCGAGAACACCTCCTTGAAGCCCTCCTCCTCGTCGAGCCGGACCATGGCCGCACGCGAGGTCAGATAGGACTGAACGGTGATGCTGTCCTGCTGCGTCGCCATCGAGGTGCCCTGGAACAGCCCGCCCAGACCGGGGCCGGCCTGCGGTTCGGCCTGCTGGATCACGAATTCCGAGCGGGTGGCGTACATCGGGGTGGCGACCGCGAAGAAGTAGTAGCCGGCCAGCACCGTCGGCAGCAACACGAAGAGCGCCAGCCGCAGGCACAGGAGCGCCATGCGGCGGCGGCGGCGCTTCGCGAGGTCGCGCTGGATCCGACCGATCTCGGAGGCGCGGCGCTCGGCCGAGGCACCGGGGTCAGACCGCTCGGTCGAGGGCAGGCTGCGATCGGGATCGGGCACGGTGGAGGGAAGCTGCACGCGGGGCGAGATCCCGGTCTCATCGTCCTGCTGCCGTGGCACGACCAGCTCGATGATGTTCGAGCGCTGGAACGGATCGACACCGCGGGCGCGAAGCTGGCGCACCGCATCGTAATCCGAGCTCACCTCCAGCCCCTGCTTCTGCGCCACGCGCCGCGCCATGCGCAGCTGCCTGCCGCTCAGCCCCTCCTGGCGGATCCGGTCGATCTCGTCCTCGACATCGGCGAAGCTGCCGCCGGACGCCGAGGCCGGCGTCGCGGGTCGGGCAGCGTCGGCCGGCCCGGCCTCGTCCTCGGCCAGCCATTGCTGAACCGGGCGCATCGCGACGGCGGTCCCGGCCTGCCTCTGCCCGGCTTCGGCCTCGACTGTGCTGGCCTCGGTGTCGGCATCGGCGACGCCCCGGGCCGCCTCGAGCGCGGGCGGAGCGAGCGGCGCGCCTGCGCGCAGACGGTAGCGGGTCACCCTAGGCTTGGTAGTCATAGAGCTCCCGTGCCTCCTCGAGACTGTCGAACATGTGCAGCTGGCCGTGGCGGAGCACGGCGGCCTGCCGGGCAAAGCGTTCCAGCGTCTGCGGCTGGTGCGAGACGATCACGACCGTCGTCGTTTCCAGCCGCTCGCGCAATATTTCGCCCGCCTTGCGGTTGAACTCGGCATCCGTGGTCTGTGGCATGCCCTCGTCGATCAGGTAGATGTCGAAATCGAGCGCCAGCATCAACGAAAAGCCGAAACGCGCGCGCATGCCTTGGCTGTAGGTGCCGACGGGACGATCGAAATATTCGGCGATGCCGCAGAGCCATCGGCAGAAGGCCTCGACGTAATCGGGATCGAGCCCGTAGAGGCGGGCGATGTAACGCGCGTTCTCCCGCGCGCTGTGACGCGGCACCACGCCGCCCATGAAGCCGAGCGGAAAGGAAATCCGGGAGCTGCGGATGATCCGCCCCTCATCGGGCTTTTCCAGCCCGGCCATCATGTTGATCAGCGTCGTCTTGCCGGTGCCGTTCGGCGCCAGGATCCCGAGCGAACGGCCGAGCTCGACCCGGAACGAGGCCCGGTCGAGGATCACCTTGCGCCGTTTGCCGGTCCAGAAGGACTTGCTGACCTCATCGAATTCGAGCATCGGCTCCCCGTTTCTGCCCTCGTCGCCCCGTTCAACCACATAGGGCCGGTATCGGATGCCCTGAAGCCCTGTCTAGAAGGGCTTTAAGGCGAAAGAGCGCCGAAATCCTCGCCAAACTGGGGGACTGTTTCCCGTCAGGGCCTTGCGTATCCTTCGCCACCGCATGGACCTTCGGCTTCGGCCGCGCGTTTAGTGGCCAAACCCCCTTAGTGAAGGAGTGACGTCATGCGCAAGTTCGTCAAGTATTTCGCGATCTGGAAACTCGCACGCAAGTTCCTGCGCGGCGGCCGCCGGGTCTGATCGGGCCCTTGCGCGGGGGCCTTGGGCACATAGATGATCGGCGATGGACCAGCTTCGTTCCGATCTTTCCGCCTGCCGCCTCTGCGCCGACCGCTTTGCCGCCACCGCGACGCGCCACGCGCCGCGTCCGGTGGTCTGGTTTCGCCCCGGCGCCCGGCTCCTGATCGCGAGCCAGGCGCCGGGGCTTCGCGTGCACGAGGCCGGCACCCCGTTCTGGGATCGCTCCGGCACCCGCCTGCGCGACTGGCTGGGCCTCGACGAGGACGCCTTCTACGATCGAACGCGCGTGGCCATCGTGCCGATGGCCTTCTGCTTTCCCGGATATGACGCCAAGGGCTCCGACCTGCCGCCGCCGCCGGTCTGCGCGCAGGTCTGGCGCGACCGGGTGCTGTCCGAGCTGAGCGATATCCGGCTCACCGTGCTGATCGGCGGCGCGGCGATGAACTGGCATCTGGGTCGCGGGCCGGGCGTGACCGAACGGGTGCGACGCTGGCGCGAATACGGCCCCGAGCTGTTTCCCTTGCCTCATCCGTCGTGGCGCAATACCGCATGGCTCAAGCGCAACCCGTGGTTCGGCGAGGAGGTTCTTCCGGATCTGAAGGCCCGCGTGCGAGAGGTCATGGAGGACTGACACATGGAAACCGGTCTCGACGTGGCCTCGGCCACGATGGATGCGTCGCCCGAGGATGACGCCGCGCGGCTGCGCTATTACGGGCGTCTCGCCGATGCCGAGCTGTACCTGCTGCTGGCCGAGGAGGCGGGCGACGAGAACGTGACCCCCGTGACCATCGACGAGGCCGGGCAGAGCTATGCGGTGGCCTTCGATCGCGAGGAACGCCTGTCGGACTATGCGGGCGCGGCCGCCTTCCACGCCGCGGTGCCCGGGCGGGCGCTGGCGCAGATCCTCGGCGCGCAGGGTCTGGGCCTCGCGCTCAACCCGCGCGTGGCGGCCTCGGCGCGGCTGCTGCCGCCGGAGGCGCTGGTCTGGCTGGCCGAGACGCTGACCCATGCGCCGCAACAGGCCGCCGACCGGCCGGTTGCGGTGAACCCGCCCAAGGATTTCCCGGAAAAGCTCTTGGCCGCGCTCGACGAAAAGCTGGCTTCGGCGCGCGGTCTGGCGCGAGAGGCCTGGCTGGTGCGGGTCGAATATGCCGATGGCCGCGAGGCACCGCTTCTGGCCTTCATCGATCCGGCACCGGTGGCCGAGCGCGGCCTTGCCGTTGCCGTGGGCGAGGCGCTGACCTTTTCGGGGCTGGAAGAGGGGGCGCTCGACGTGACCTTCCTAGAGGGCGGCAGCGAAACCGCGAGGCGCATCGCCCGCGTCGGCCTGCGTCTCAAGCTGCCGCAGCCGCATGTCGCGCCGGGACCCAGGGCCCCGGGCATGGACCCGGAAAAACCGCCGCGGCTGCACTAGTCTCCTTCAGGCCACTTTGTTCCAGAAATACGCAAACACGCCGCCAGCCCCGCTCGGACGGTCTCAATAGCCGCGTCCCCGGTCCACGAGGTGCAAGAGCGGCTCGCCCGCCTCCGAGCGCCGGATATTCTCGACGATCACCCGCGCCGCGGTGGCGGGGCGGGTGGCCGAGGCGACATGCGGCGTCACCGTGACCTGCGGATGCCGCCAGTAGGGATGGTCCGCGGGCAGCGGCTCGGTGCGGAACACGTCGAGCGTCGCATGGCCGATCCGCCCCTCGTCCAGCGCCGCCAGCAAGGCCGCGTCGTCGATCAGCGGCCCCCGCCCGGGATTGATGAGCGCCGCGCCGCGCGCGGGCAGGGCAAGGCGCGTGGCATCAAGCAGGTTCTCCGTCTCGGGGGTCAGCGGCAGCAGCGTCACCACGATCTGGGCGTCGCGCAGCGCCTGCGTCAGGCCGTCCTCACCGGACAGGCAATGCAGGCCCTCGATCTCTTTCGGCGTGCGGCTCCAACCCGTCACCGGGAAACCCAGCCCCGCAAGCGTCTCGGCGCAGGCCCGTCCCAGCGCGCCAAGGCCCAGCACGGTCACGGGACGGTCGGCGGCCAGAGGCGGCGGCGTCGGATGCCAAGCGCGCTCCGGGTTGAGGATATGCGCATCCATGCCGAGGTGATGGCGCAGCACGTGACCGGACACGTATTCCACCATGCCCCGTTCGAGCCCCGCATCGACCATCCGGGTCAGCGGCTGGGTCAGCGTCGCGTTGCCGACGATCCGCTCCACCCCGGCCCAGAGGCTGAGCACGGCACGGGCGCGGATGAATGGTGTGAAGTCGCGCAACGCGTCATTGGGTGCATAGACGATGTAATCGACCGTCTCCGGACCGGCGTCCCGCGACAGCTCCGCCTCGATGCCGGCCTCGGCCAGCGCCCGGGGCAGCAATTCGCGATAATCGGCCCAGTCCGTATCGGGCGCGGAAAACAGAATTCTCATGTCACCTCGGCTTGTGGACATGCGCGCTCTGCACCAGCCCGAAAGCCAGCAGCAGCACCAGCATCGCCGAGCCACCATAGCTCACCAGCGGCAGCGGCACGCCGACCACCGGGGCGAGCCCCATCACCATCGACATGTTCACCGCGAAGAACAGGAAGAACGTCATGGTGATGCCGATCGTGAGCAGCGAGGCGAAGCGGTCGCGGTTGTTCACCGCCGACACCACGCAGAAGAAGATGATCAGCGCGTAGAGCGCCAGCAGCGTCGAGGCGCCGACGAAGCCGAACTCCTCGGCCAGCGTGGTGAAGATGAAGTCGGTGTGCTTCTCGGGCAGGAAGTTGAGCCGCGACTGCGTGCCCTGCATGAAGCCGCGCCCGGTCCAGCCGCCCGAGCCCAGCGCGATCTTGGCTTGGGTGATGTGGTAGCCCGCGCCCAAGGGATCGTTCGAGGGATCGAGAAACGTGTCGATGCGACGGTACTGGTAATCCTTGAGGAGCTGCCATGGCGTGCCCCGCGACACGAAGACGGCATAGACCGTGCCGACCCCCGCCGCGATCACGGTGGCGAAATAGGCCCAGTGGACGCCTGCCGCGAACATCACCGTGGCGCCACCGATCAGCAGGAGCAGCGCCGTGCCGAGATCGGGCTGGGCCAGCGTCAGCAGCGTCGGGATCGAGATGAAGACGACCGGCAGCAGCACCCAGAAGATGTGCGAGGTGCGCCTGAGCGGCAGCCAGTCGTAATAGGCGGCGAGGAACATCACGAGGCTGACCTTCATCAGCTCCGAGGGCTGCAGCCGGATCGGCCCGAGGTCGATCCAGCGCTGGGCGCCCATGCCGACCTCGCCGAACATGTCCACCGCCACGAGCAACGCCAGAGAGCCGCCATAGGCCAGGAGCGCCATGTTGCGCCAGAACCAGATCGGCACCATGGCGACGACGATCATCGCCACCATGCCGACGCCGAAACGCTTCATCTGCGGCTCCATCCAGGGCCGGGGCGACCCGCCGGCGACCGAGTAGAGCATCAGGAAGCCGAAGCTGCAGACGGCGGTGATCAGCAGGATCACCGGCCAGTTGAGGTAAAGCAGCTTGCGAAAGCCCGTGGGGACGAACTTGGCGTTGGTCTCGAGGTAGCTCATCTCAGGCCCTGTCGGAGGCGGTCATGCCGCGCGCCACGTGGTTCTCGATGCGCTTTTGCTGCTCGGCGATCGCGTCGCGCAGGTTCGAGGGGTAGGCCTCGAGCGGCGGCGGCCCGTCATAGAGCGCCTGCAGCGTCACGTCGCGCGCGATCGGGGCGGCGACCGAGGAGCCGCCGCCGCCATGCTCGACCACGACCGAGACGGCGAAGCGCGGGTTATCGTAGGGGGCGAAGTTGACCCAGAGCGCGTGGTCGCGCCGTTCCCACGGCAGGTCGGCGTTCGAGGTGACGCCGCGGGCCCGCTCCTCGGCGGTGATGCGGCGCACCTGGCTGGTGCCGGACTTGCCTGCCATCTGCATTCCCTCGGCCACGATCCGCGCGCCGTAGCCGGTGCCGCGCGGGGCGTTCGAGACGTCGTTCATCGCGGAGCGCACCCGGCGCAGGTAATTCTCGTTGAGCCCCATCGGCTCGCCGGCGCCCGAGGGCTGGATCTCGCCGCCGATCGAATGCACCAGCCGTGGCCGCACATCGCGCCCGGTGGCAAGCCGCGCCGACATCACCGCGAGCTGCAGCGGCGTCGCCAGCACGTAGCCTTGGCCGATCGAGGCGTTGACGGTATCGCCGATGCGCCAGCTCTCGCCATAGCGGTCGCGCTTCCACTGGGTGTCGGGGGCCACCCCCTCGCTCACCGCCGACATCGGCACGTCGAGCGGCACGCCGACGCCGAGCCTGCGCGCCATCTCGGCGATGCGGTCGATGCCGATCTTCTGGCTGATCTCGTAGTAATAGACGTCGCAGCTCTCCTGCAGGCTGCGATGCATGTTGACGTTGCCATGGCCGCCGCGCTTCCAGCAGTGGAAGCGGGTGCCGCCGACCTCGGAATAGCCGGGGCAGTACTCGGTGTCCTCGGGGCCGACGAGCCCCGATTCCAGCGCCGCCATGGCGACCACCATCTTGAAGGTCGAACCGGGCGGGTAGGCGCCCTGCACGGTCTTGGCCGAGAGCGGGCGGTACTTGTTCTCGTTCAGGGCGCGCCAGTCGGACCCCGAGATGCCGCGCACGAAGAGGTTCGGGTCGAAGGTCGGGGCCGAGGCCACGGCGCGCAGGTCGCCGGTCTCCAGATCGATCACCACCACCGAGGCGCTCTCGCCCTCGAGCCGCGCCTCGGTGTAGCTTTGCAGCTTGCTGTCGAGGGTGAGCTGGATGTCGGCGCCGGACTTGCCCTCCTCGCGGTCGATCTCGCGCATCACCCGGCCCGCGGCGTTGACCTCGATCCGCTTGGTGCCGGCGGAGCCGCGCAGCTCTTCCTCGAACTTGGCCTCGACCCCGGTCTTGCCGATCTGGAAGCGCGGGATCTGCATCAGCGGGTCGGGGTTCTCCATCTTCGACAGGTCGTAATCGGAGACCGGACCCACATAGCCCACCACATGCGCGGTATCGGAGCCGCGCGGGTAATGGCGCGACAGGCCGACCTCGGCGGTGATGCCGGGCAGGGCAGGGGCGTTGACGGTGACCTTGGCCACGTCGTCCCACGGCACCCGCTCGGCCACGGTGACCGGAACGAAGGCGGGGCGACGGGCCATCTCGGCCTTGACGCTTTCGATCGCCTCGGGCGGCAGGTCGATCAGCCGCGCCAGCCGGTCGAGCGTGTCGTCGACATCGCCCGCATCCTCGCGGGTTATCACGACGCGGTAGTTCTGTTCGTTGACAGCGAGCGGCACGCCGTTGCGGTCGAAGATCAGCCCGCGCGCCGGCGGGATCAGCCGCATGTTGATACGGTTCTCCTCGGCGAGAGAGCGGTAGATCTCGCCCTCGTCAACCTGCATCGACCGCATCCGCCAGCCCAGCACGCCGATCATGGCAAGCTGCGAGGCACCGATGACGAGGCTGCGCCGCCCGATGCGGCGGGCGCTTTCGGCGGTTTCCTTCGGCGGTCGTTTCATACGGAGATCCTCCGACGGCTATCGGTGGGGCGGTGGCCGATGCGAAACAGCCAGCGCGCGGCGATGGCGGCGAGCGGGTAGGCCAGCGCGGTGGTGACGGCCTGGCTCGCCACGAGGCCGAGCGGCGGCGCGGGCACCACGGTGATCAGCAGCGCCAGCTGCGTCGCCGCGAGGATCCCCGCCACGGCGAGGCTCGTCGCCGCCCATTCGGCGGCGAAGCCGCCGGCGCGCAGCCGCATGTGCCGCCGCCTGAGCATCTCGGTCGCGATCACCGTCAGCGCCGCCATCAGGCCCGGCGGCCGCTGGAACAGGAAATCGGCCAGCAGCACCACCGCGGCCACCAGCCAGACCGGCAGGAAGCCGGGTCGCCGCACCACCCATAGCAGCACCGCCACCAGCAGGAGGTCCGGCCCGGCCCATCGCGGCGGCATCGTGTCGAGCGGCAGTAGCCGCAGGAAGATCAGCCCCATGGCCAGCGCGGCGAAACCCGCGCGACCGAGCCAGAGCCGGGCCTGCCGGGGGCTAGCCATCGGGCGCCTCCGCGGCCTGGTCCGGCTCTGGTTCGGCCAGCCCGAGGCTTTCGGGCGCCGGGGCCGGCGGGCCGAAGACCTCGCGCGGCTCGGGCACGATCAGCCGGCCCGTCTCGTCCACGGTCTCGGCCTGATGGCTGCGCAGCACCCGCAGGAATTCGAGCCGCTCGTAATCGGCGGCAAGACGGATCCGCAGCCGCCCGTCCGAGCCCATCGTCACTTGGCCCACCAGCAGGTCGGCCGGGAACATGCCGCCATCGCCCGAGGAAACGACCCGGTCGCCGGGGCGCACGAGGTCGGGGTTCTCGAGGAAATCGATCGGCGGATAGATCGTGTTGTCCCCGGCAAGGATCGCGCGCTGCCCCGAGGGCTGGATCGTCACGGGAATGCGCGACGAGGTATCGGTGAGCAGCAGCACCCGGCTCGAAGCATGTCCCACGCCAGAGATCCGGCCGACCAGCCCGATCCCGTCCATCGCGGGCCAGCCGTCGAGCACGCCGTCGCGGGCACCGACATTGACCAGCACCGACTGCCGGAACGGCGAGCCGCTATCGGCCATCACCACGCCGGTGATGTAGGTGAGTCTCGGGTCGAGCCGCACGTTGTTGAGGTCGAGAAGCTTCGCGTTCTCCTGCTCGAGCTGCAGCGCCGCCTCGCGCCACGCGCGCATCTGTTGCAGCTCGCGGCGGAGCTGCTGGTTCTGCTCGTGCAGATGCGCGTAGCTCTGGAAATTGCCGGCCATGGTCGCGAGGCCGGTGACGGGCGCCAGCGCCCAGTCGAAGCTGGGCAGCACCCGGTCCACCACCTCGGCGCGCATCCGCTCCACGCGGGGGCTGTCGATGCGCCACAGGGCGAACAGCGCCAGAAGGGCGAGCAGCAGGAGCCCGACCAGCAGCCTGCGGATCGGGCGGGCGTAATCCTCGCCGCTATGTCTCGGTCTCGCCAAGGAGCGCGCACCCCCTCGTCATCTGGCAGGAACCCTCCGCGAGGGAGGGTCGGGACGCCCCCGGCGGGGGCGTCGTCTCAGCTGTCGTAGTCTATCACATGCCGCAGCTGCTTCTCGTATTCCAGCGCCTTGCCGGTGCCGAGCGCCACACAGTTGAGTGACTCGTCGGCGACCGAGATGGCGAGCCCGGTCTGCTCGCGCAGCGCGAGGTCGAGCTGGCCCAGAAGCGCGCCGCCCCCCGTGAGCATCACGCCCCGGTCGACGATGTCGGCGGCGAGATCCGGCGGCGTCGCCTCGAGCGCGGTCATCACCGCCTCGCAGATCTGCTGCACCGGCTCGGCCAGCGCCTCGGCGATCTGCGCCTGGGAAATCTCGGTTTCCTTGGGCACGCCGTTCAGGAGGTCGCGGCCCCGAATATGCATCGACTGGCCGCGGCCGTCATCGGGCATCCGGGCGGTGCCGATCTGGGTCTTGATCCGCTCGGCCGTGGCCTCGCCCACCAGCAGATTGTGCTGGCGCCGCAGGTAGCTCACGATCGCCTCGTCCATCCGGTCGCCGCCGACGCGGACCGAGCGGGCATAGACGATGTCGCCGAGCGACAGCACCGCCACCTCGGTGGTGCCGCCGCCGATATCGACGACCATGTTGCCGGTGGGATCGGTGATCGGCATGCCCGATCCGATCGCCGCCGCGATCGGCTCGGCGATCAGGCCTGCGCGCCGCGCGCCGGCCGAAAGGACCGATTGCCGGATCGCCCGCTTTTCCACCGGGGTGGCGCCATGCGGCACGCAGACGATGATCTTGGGCTTCGAGAAGGTGGTCCGCTTGTGCACCTTGCGGATGAAATACTTGATCATCTCCTCGGCGACATCGAAATCGGCGATGACGCCCTCGCGCATCGGCCGGATCGCCTCGATCGAGCCCGGGGTCCGGCCCAGCATCAGCTTGGCGTCCTCGCCCACGGCGAGCACCTTCTTGACGCCGTCCTTGACGTGGTAGGCCACGACGGAGGGTTCGGACAGCACGATGCCACGTCCCTTGACGTAGACCAGCGTGTTCGCCGTCCCGAGGTCGATCGCCATGTCAGACGAAAACAAGCTGCCCAATCCGAACATGGCGTGATCTATCCCGTTCCCAGTGCTGTGATGTTCCGCGACTCCGAGGGCCTGCGGACCTCGCGCCTTATAGGCATGACGGCCCGGCGCGGAAAGGCCCGCAACCCCTGCGGTCAGCGCATTTTCGCCGTTTCACGTACCGTTGCATGGAAGACGCGGCGCCGGGGCGCCGCGTCGGCGCGATGTCATTCCCCGGCGTCGAGATAACCCACGCCCTTCACATCGGCATTCGGGGCGGTCTTCTCGCGCCGCACCAGCAGCCGGTTCACGGCGTTGATATAGGCCTTGGCGCTCGCCACCACGGTGTCGGTATCGGCGGATTGGCCGGTCGCGATGCGCCCGTCCTCCTCCAGCCGCACCGAGACGGTCGCCTGCGCGTCGGTGCCTTCGGTGACGGCCGCCACTTGGTAGAGTTGCAGCCGCGCCTCGTGCGGGAACAGCGCCTTGATCGCGTTGAAGGTGGCATCCACGGGGCCGTCGCCGGTGGCGTCGACCGACTTCTCTTCGTCGTCGATCGTCAGGGTCATCTCGGCGTGCTGCGGCCCTTCGGTGCCGCAGATCACCTTCAGCGACTTGAGCCGCAGCCGGTCCGAGACCGCCTCGTTCTGGCGCACCAGCGCGATCAGGTCGTCGTCGTAGACCTCCTTCTTGCGGTCTGCCAGTTCCTTGAACCGCACGAAGACGTCGTTGAGCTGATTGTCGGCCAGCTCGAAGCCCAGCTCCTTCAGCTTGGAGCGCAGCGCGGCGCGGCCGGAATGCTTGCCCAGCACGATGTTGGTGGCGTTGAGCCCGACATCCTCGGGGCGCATGATCTCGAAGGTCTCGGCGTTCTTCAGCATCCCGTCCTGATGGATGCCGCTCTCGTGCGCGAAGGCGTTCTTGCCGACGATCGCCTTGTTGAACTGCACCGGGAAGCCCGAGACGGTGGCGACGCGACGCGAGATGTTCATGATCTTGCGGGTGTCGATGCCGGTGTCCCAGGGCAGGATGTCGTGGCGCACCTTCAGCGCCATCACCACTTCCTCCAGCGCGGTGTTGCCGGCGCGCTCGCCGAGGCCGTTGATCGTGCATTCGATCTGCCGCGCGCCACCTTCGACCGCGGCCAGCGCGTTCGCCGTCGCCATGCCCAGATCGTTGTGGCAATGGGTCGCGAAGATGATCTCGTCGGCGCCCGGCACCTCGGCGATCAGCCGGCGGATCAGGTCGGCGCTTTCCATCGGCGCGGTATAGCCCACCGTGTCGGGGATGTTGATCGTCGTGGCGCCGGCCTTGATCGCGATCTCGACCACGCGGGCGAGGTAATCCCACTCGGTCCGGGTCGCGTCCATCGGCGACCACTGCACGTTGTCGCACAGGTTGCGCGCGTGGGTCACGGTGTCGTGGATCCGCTGCGCCATCTCGTCCTGCGTCAGGTTCGGGATGGCGCGGTGCAGCGGCGAGGTGCCGATGAAGGTGTGAATGCGCGGGGAGCGGGCGTGCTTCACCGCCTCCCAGCAGCGGTCGATGTCCTTGTAATTGGCGCGGGCGAGACCGCAGATCGTGGCGTTCCTCGACTGCTTCGCGATCTCGCTCACCGCCTTGAAATCGCCCTCCGAGGCGATCGGGAAGCCGGCCTCGATGATGTCGACGCCCATCTCGTCGAGCAGCTCGGCGATCTCCAGCTTTTCGGCATGGGTCATGGTGGCGCCGGGCGATTGCTCGCCGTCGCGCAGCGTCGTGTCGAAGATCAGGACGCGGTTTTCGGGGCGGGTGTCGGGGGTGGTGGTCATCTCTCAATTCCTCTCGGGTCCGGGTGCGTTATCCGGCGCGATTGTCCCCTCTGAGCGGTCGCGCCGACGGGCACGCTCAGAGGCGAGTAAGGAGAAGGAGGGTCCGAAGCGCGGGCAGGGCCGCGGGGGACGAGAGGGTGAGGTTCCGGCTCATGGGCGGGACTATATCGCCCGTTCGCGGGATGAAAACCCCTAAGCCGACAGAAGTCCCAACTCGGTATCCGAGGCGACGCGGTCGTACTTGTCGCGGGGCGGCATCGGCCGGTCGCGCCAGTCGGGCTCGAACACGAAGCTCGAGCGCCGCCGCCCGTCTGGCAGCGCGCCGTTGCCCGACCCCACGGCGTAATCGTAGTAGAGCTTGACGATCTGTTCGTAGCGCACCTGCTGCGCCGCCTCGAAGCCGAGACAGGCGTCGCGCCAGCGACGCACGCGATCGAATTCGGGGGTCTCGGGCAGATCGAATCCCTCGTAATGCTCGAGAAACCAGAACCGCATCATCAGCGGCGTGTAGACGATCTCGGCCAGCCCGTAGCGATCGAACAGCCATGTGCCCTGCGGGTTGTGCCGCTCCAGCATCTCGCCCAGCCAGCGGTAATGCCCGAGCAGCGCCGCGCGCTTGTCGTCTCGCTTCGCGGGATCGGTGTTCATCACGTAGAGATAACCGGACATGCCGAACGGCCCCTCGCGGGTGATGAACAGCCGCTCGATGCCGCGCTCGAACGGGTCGGCACGGGCGATGCGCGGCTCGGCCCAGCGCTCCTCGACATAGCGCAGGATCACCAGGCTCTCCTTGAGGATGCCGCCGTCCTCGGTCTCCAGCACCGGCAATGCCGTGGTGCCGCCGGTCTTTTCCAGCAGCCAGTCGGGGCGCGGTTCGGTGATGTCTATGACATGGAAATCGACCGCATCCCTCAGCCCCTTGAGCGCCAGCAGGATCTCGACCCGCTGCGAGAATGGGCAGACCGGGATGTGGTAGATGGTCGGTCGGGTCATGGACGATCCTCCTCTCCGGCGGACATCATGCCACGCCGTGGCCGCGCCGTCACGGATTGACCGGCGAACGCATCCTTCTAGCTCGCGGCGCATGACACAGCACATGAAGCGGGCGCTCGTCACCGGCGGCGCCAAGGGTATCGGGCGCGGTCTCGTGGAGCGTCTGGCGCAGGAGGGCTGGGAGGTCGCGGCGATGGACCGCGACCCCGGGGCGTTGCAGGGGCTGCCCGAGGGCGCGCGGGCGATCGAGGGCGATGTCTCGGACGAGGCCTCGGTCCGGGCCGCCATCGCCGCCACCGGCTGGGACGGGCTCGACCTGCTGGTCAACAATGCCGGGCTGGCGAGCCCGGAGGCGGGACCGATCGAGGATCTGGCGCTGGCCGATTGGCAGAAATGGATCGGCACCAATCTCACCGGTGCCTTCCTGATGACCAAGCACTGCGTGCCGCTGTTGCGCGCACGGCGCGGCACGATCGTCAACATCACCTCGTCGCGCGCCCACCAGTCCGAGCCGCAGACCGAACCCTACGCTGCCGCCAAGGGCGGCCTCACGGCGCTGACCCACGCGCTCGCCATTTCGCTCGGGCCCGAGATCCGCGTGAACGCCATTGCGCCCGGTTGGATCGTGACGACCGGCTGGGACGAGCTGCGCGAGATCGACCATGCGCAGCATCCGGCGGGCCGTGCGGGCCGCCCCGAGGACGTGGCCGAGGCAGTGCTCTGGCTCGCCGGGGCGGGGTTCATGACCGGCGAGAGCATCCTGCTCGACGGAGGCATGACCCGGAAGATGATCTATGCCGACTGACGCCGCCACCCCGGCGACCGTTCCTGCGACCGCCCTCGTCATCGGCGCGTCGGGCGGCATCGGCGCGGCGCTCGCCACCGAATTGGAGCGGCGCGGCACGGCCGTCACCCGGCTGTCGCGCCGGGATGACGGGCTCGACGTCACCGATCCGACCTCGGTCGAAAGGGTCCTTGGCGCTGTCGAGAGGCCCTTCGCGCTGATCCTCGTCGCCATCGGCATTCTCGCGCCCGAAGGGCAGGGGCCGGAAAAGGCGCTCGACGCGATCGAGGCCGATCACATGGCCCGGGTCATCGCGGTCAACGCCATCGGCCCGGCGCTGGTGCTGCGGCAGCTGTCCCGGCTGATCGAGCCGGGCGGGCGCTGCGGCGTGCTCTCGGCGCGGGTCGGCTCCATCGGCGACAACGCCATGGGCGGCTGGTATTCCTACCGCGCCTCGAAGGCGGCGCTGAACCAGATCGTGCATGGCGCGGCGCTGGAGTTGAAACGACAGGACAAGGGCGCGGTGCTCGTGGCCCTGCATCCCGGCACGGTCGAGACCGAGTTCACCGCCCCCTATGCCGGACGCCACAAGATGGTTTCGGCCGAGGAGGCGGCGAAGAACCTGTTGCAGGTCATGGACAATCTCGATCCGGCGCAGTCGGGGGGCTTTTACGACTGGCGCGGAGAGGAGGTGCCGTGGTGAGCCGGTCCTCGCTTTCGGCGGTCACTCACCCTGTCACTCTCGGCGCTGCGCAAGGCCGGCAAGGGCCGCGACATGGTGGTGATGGCCGAGGTCGGCGACGTCCCGTATCATCCCAGGAAGACGCATTTCGGTTTCCTGCCATGCGCAAGTTCGCAGATGTACCGGACGCGGGACCGGATAGGGGCCGACAAGCACCGCGCCATATTGCGCGAGGCGGCTTCCTTGATCGGATGAACCGGGGCGAGCGGGTCTAGCGCTCAGCTCTCCTCCCCGACCTCCTCGGTCCCGTCGCCGTCGGCATCATCCTCCGCAGGGGCTTGGGCGGGCTCATCTCCCTCGATGCCGTCTTCCGGGGTTTCAGGGGTATCCGGGGTTTCGGGCGTGTCCGGGGCCTCGGTCTCGACAGGCTCTTCCGGTGGCGTGCCGGCCGTGTCCTCTTCGACGGCATCGGCATCGGCATCGGCATGGGTGCCGGTCGCGTCCTCCTCCGCCTCCGGGGGCTCGACCGGCGCGTCGCCGACGAAGGCGCCGTCGCGCCAGCCGCCTTCCTCGGTCTCGCCCGTGGCATAGCGCATCACGCCGCGCCCCTGGCGGCGACCGTCGCGGAACTGGCCCTCATAGATGTCGCCATTGGCATAGGTCGCGACGCCTTCGCCCTCGATCTCGCCATCGACCCACTGGCCTTCATAGGTAAAGCCGTCGGGCATGGTGATCCGGCCCTGGCCATGGCGCTGGCCGTCCTCGAAGCCGCCCTCGTAGCGGGTGCCGTCGGCATAGATCGCCAGGCCCTGGCCCTCGCGCTGGCCTTCGACCCAATCGCCTTCGTAGCTGTAGCCGTCGGCATAGGTCATCTTGCCGCGCCCGTGATTGCGCGCGTCGAGGAACTCGCCCTCGTAGACGAGGCCGGTGGCGTAGGTGGCGGTGCCGGTGCCCTCGATCACGCCCTCGCTCCAGTCGCCCTCATAGGTCGAGCCGTCGGGATAGGTGATCTTGCCTGTGCCATGCGCGAGATCGTTCTCGAACTGGCCGACATACACCGACCCGTCGGGATAGGTGACCTCGCCCTGACCTTCGATCCGCCCCTCGACCCATTCACCGACATAGCGATAGCCGTCGGTGCCGGTGAAGGTGCCCTGACCATGGCGGCGATCATCCTTGAACGCGCCCTCGTAGACGTCGCCATTGGCGTATTGGACCCGGCCCGTGCCCTCGCGCTTGCCCGCCGCGAACTGGCCGATATAGACGTCGCCATTGGGCTGTTCGAGCCGGCCCTCGCCCTCGATCTGGCCGTCGACCCAATTACCTTCATAGACCAGCCCGTCGGGCATGGTGAGCGTGCCTTGCCCGTCGCGCTCGCCGGCCTTGAGCATGCCCTCGTAGGTCGAGCCGTCGGGATAGGTGATCTTGCCTTCGCCTTCCTTGACGCCGTTGACCCACTGGCCGTCATAGACATAGCCGTCGGGGCTGCTCAGCCGGCCGGTGCCGTGATGCATGGCGTTGCGGAATTCGCCTTCGTAGCGGGTGCCGTTGGCGTATTCGGCGGTGCCGCGGCCGGTGATCTTGCCGTCTTCCCACTCGCCCTCGTAATTGCCGCCATCGGCGAAGGTGATCCGACCCACCCCTTCGGGCTTGCCGCGCGCGAACTGGCCCTCATAGACCGAGCCGTTCGGGAAGGTGGCCTGACCCTCGCCGCGGATCTCGCCCTCGAACCATTCGCCGACATACTCGTAGCCATTGGGCAGTCGGTAACTGCCGCGCCCGTGCTGGCGCCCGTTGAGGAAGGTGCCCTCGTAGACGCCCCCGTCCTCGTATTGCTTGATGGTGGCTTCCTGCGCCTGCGCGCCGGGCGCCTGCGCGAGCATCATCGCCGCCGCGAGTGTGAACGCGCGCTTGGCTCCTGCCGACATGACCGATTGCCCCCGATCGCTGGACCCGGTGCGACCGGTCCAAGTTTCCGCTTTGGTGCAGAGTAACGACGGCCCCCGCCCAAGACAACAGCCCCGGCACCTCAGTCACTTGCGCGGCGGATCGGCCACGGTATCGGGCCACGTGTCCGACATCGGGCCGCCGGTCACTGGATCGCGCTCCGGGCAGGGCAGGGCGGCGATTTGGGCGCCGAAGCGGTGCCCGGCATCCACGGCCGCACGCTCGACCGATGGCGCTTCCTGGCCCGGCGGATAGGCCCCCACTACCGCGAAGCCCGGCCGGCACTCGAGGCAGCGATGACCGAACCCCGCCGGCAGCACCAGCGCGTCGCCGGGCGCGACGTCGAGATCCTCGCCCGCCTCGCCGCCGATCCGCAGCCGGGCGCTGCCGGCGACGCAAAGCAGCGCCTCATGCGCGTCGGGGTGGAAATGGTGATAATCGAAGACGCCCCAGCGCCAGATCCCGCCCCAGCCATGGCGTCGCAGCAAAGCTTCCGCCGCCTCGGGCGCGAAGGCGCGCGCATAAAGCAGCGCCGGCCAGCGCGGGTGGTTCGGAATGCCGCCATTGGCGGCGACGCGGATGCGGCGGACAGGGCTCATGCGCAGTATCCTAGACGCCCGCGGCCCCTCGGCAACGCCGCGCTTGCGCCACGCCGCCGGGTCTCTAATCTCGGCCCGATCCCCAACCCCGTCGGGAGGCGCCATGTCCGAGAACAAGACCCTGCCCACCGGCGCCAGCGTCGAGGCGTTCCTCGAGGCAGTGACCCCGGACCGCCGACGCGAGGACGCCCTGGCACTGGATGCGCTGTTCCGGGAAGTGACCGGTTTCGTGCCGCAGATGTGGGGGCCGTCGATCGTGGGCTACGGCTCCTACGACTACGTCTACGAGAGCGGCCATGCCGGACGCTTCCTCGCCACCGGGTTTTCGCCTCGAAAGGCCAATCTCGTGCTCTACATCATGCCGGGATACGACGAGGCCAACCCGATCCTTGCCCGGCTGGGCAAGCACCGGATGGGAAAGTCGTGCCTTTACATCAACAAGCTCGCCGACGTGGATCGCGGCGCGCTGGCGGAGCTGATCCGGCACGGGCTCGACCGGCTGGCGGGGTATTGGCCGGTGCATCCGATCTGAGCGGCGGCGCGCGCCAGGGATCGCCATGACCGAAGAGGACACCCCGCTCAGGGGCCGCTGGATCGCCATGGCAGCGCTGTTGGTGGCGGGTTTCATGAACCTGATCGACGTCACCATCGTCAACGTCGCCATCCCCTCGCTGCAGGACGCCTTTCAAGCCAGCGACAGCCAGATCGAATGGGTCGTCGCGGCCTATATCCTGAGCTTCGCGCTGTTTCTGCTGCCCGCCGGTCGTCTCGGCGACGTGGTCGGGCGGCGGCGGATGTTCGTGATCGGGGTCGCGGTCTTCACCATCGCTTCGGCGCTATGCGGCCTCGCGCCCGGCATCGGCAGCCTCGTGGCCGCGCGGGTGCTGCAGGGCTTGGGCGGCGCGATGATGACGCCGCAGACGCTGGCGCTGGTGCCGGCGCTGTTCCCGCCGCGCGAACGCGGTGCCGCCTTCGCGCTGTTCGGGCTTTCGGCCGGGCTCGCCAGCGTCGCCGGCCCGCTCTTGGGCGGGGTGCTGATCGGGGCCGATATCATGGGGCTCGACTGGCGGCCGATCTTTCTCGTCAATATCCCGGTCGGCGCGGTGGCGGTGCTCGGGGCGCTGCGCTTCGTGCCCAAGGTGCCGGGCGACGCGGCGCTCAGGCTCGACCTCGTCGGCATGGCGCTGGCGGGCACCGGGCTGATGCTGCTGCTGTTTCCGCTGATCGAGGGGCGTCAGCTCGGCTGGCCCGTCTGGGTTTTCGCGATGATGGTCGCCGCCATGCCGACCGGCGCGGGCTTCGTCGCATGGCAGCGGCGGCAGGCGCGGCGGGGGGCGCCGCAGCTGATCCCGGCGAGCCTTCTGGCGAATGCCGACTACGTCACCGGCTCGGTGCTGGCGACGCTGCTCTTCGCCGGCATCCCCGGCTTCTTCCTCGTCTTCGCGATCTTCCTGCAGGTGGGCTACGGGCTGACGCCGCTCGAATCCGGAATCACCACCATGCCGTTCTCGCTCGGGGTGCTGGGCGCATCGGTCCTGTCGGGCCGTCTCGGGACCCGCTGGCCGCGCGAGCGGATCACGGCAGGCGCGGTGCTGCTGGTGATCGGCATGACCGCGCTGCGGCTGATGCTCCCCGAGGCGGGCGAGGCGCTGTCGCGCGCGGCTTTCATCCTGCCTCTGGCGCTCTCGGGGCTCGGCCTCGGCACCGCCGTCTCGCCGCTGTTCCAGACGGTGCTCGCCAACGTCGCCGACCGCGACACCGGCGCGGGCTCGGGCGCGCTGCAAAGCTTCCAGCAGGTCGGCGGCGCGCTGGGCGTGGCGGTGATGGGACAGCTGTTCTTCGGGATGCTGCGCGGGGGCGGCGGCTATCCGGATGCGCTGACGGCCGCGCTGTGGTTCAACGCGGCCGCCTTCGTCGCCGTGGCGCTGCTGGTCTGGCGGCTGCCCGAGCCGCGCCTCGTGCCGGGGCAGGGACCGGGCGGAAAGCCCGAGCCCACCCCGGCGGAATGATCACAGCGTCAGCTGGTAGCTGTGCGGCACCCAGGCAAAGCCGTCATCCACCGCCATGACGTAGCCCGCCCCCGGGAAGGGCATGTGGTAGCCGATCACCGGCATCTTGCGTTCGGCTGCCATCGACAGCACCCGGCGCCGGGTCTCGACCGCCATCTCCTTGTCGGAATCGAAGCTGACATGCCAATCGGGCTCGCCCACCGACCAGACGTAGTGGTTGGCGGTATCGGCCATCAGCAGCAACTCGCCTTCGCTCCCCGCCACGGTGAAGACGAGGTGGCCCGGCGTATGGCCGAAGGCCGCCATCGCGGTGAGCGGGCCGACCTGGTCGCCGTCCTCGAGGAATTGCAGTTCCCCCTCGAGCGGCCGCACCTTGGCCTCGAAGCCCTCGTTGTTCTGTCCGGCCCAGTGGTCGAACTCGACCCGGCCCGCGTGATGCGAGGCGTTGGGAAAGGTCTTTTCCCCGGCCTCGGTCATCAGCCCGCCGATATGGTCGCCATGCATGTGGGTCAGCACCACGTGGGTGACGTCCCCGGGCGAGCGGCCGGAGGCCTCCAGCGCCGCGGTGATGCCCGCCGCGTCGAGGCCGGTATCGACGAGGATCACGTCCTCGCCCGCCTCGACCAGCACCGGGTTGAAGAAGAACCGCGCCTCGTCGGAGGGGATGAAGTTCTCCTCGCTGACCTGCGCGAAGGTCTCGTCGTCGACATTGAGCCCGAAGATCGAGTGCGGCTCGGGCACGACGCGGCTGCCGGCAAGCAGGGTGGTCACCTTGACATCGCCCAGCGTAAAGGCGCGGTGCGTCGGAAGCTCGACCGCGTCGCCCGAGGGCGCGGTCTGGGCAATGGCGGTACCGGGCAGGCCCGCACTCGCAGCCAGCGGCAGCGCCGCGCCGGCCATGAGCGCCGCGCGGCGGCTGATGGAATGTGACATCTCACGTCTCCTCTGCGTTGTATGACGCAAAGGTTAGGGCATGCCGGGGCTTTGCCTAGCGCGGGGATGCACAAAGCCCCTGCATCACAGCCACCATTGGTCGATCGCGGCGATGTCGTCGTCGGACCAGCCGAAATGATGGGCGAATTCATGCACCGTCACATGCGCCACCATCTCGGCCACGGTCACGTCGCCGCGCTCGGCCCATTCGTCGAGGATCGGCCGCCGGAACAGCCAGACCACGTCCGGGCCCTGCGGCACGTCCCAGTTCGACTTCTCGGTCATCGGCGTGCCGTCATAGAGCCCTGTCAGCTCGAACGGCTCCATCTCCATCTGCTCGAGAATGTCGTCGGGCGCGAAATCGACGACGCGCAGCGCCACCTCTGCGGCCGCGCGGCGGAACGGCTCGGGCAGGGTGGCGATGACATGGCGCGCGATCGTCTCGATCTCATCGAGACTGGGCGCGAGAGGGCTGCCCGCGAAGGGGTCGGATGTGCTGTCCATGGCCCCCGATATGGACAAAACGGCCCGCCTGTGAAAGAGCCCATGGCGAACAGGAGAGCCCCATGACAACGACCCGTTTCGCCCCGTCCCCCACCGGTTGGCTGCATATCGGCAACCTGCGCGCCGCGCTGTTCAACCATGCCATCGCGCGCCAACAGGGCGGCGAGTTCATCCTGCGCATCGACGACACCGACCAGGAGCGCTCGAAGCCCGAATACGTGGACGGCATCCTCGAGGCGCTGGATTGGCTCGGCATCACCCATGACCGGGTGGAACGGCAATCCGACCGGATGGAGCGCTACGCGGCGGCGCGCGAGAAGCTGGTGGCCGACGGGCGGCTCTACGAATGCTTCGAGACCCCGACCGAGCTCGACCTCAAGCGCAAGAAGCAGCTCAACATGGGCAAGCCGCCGGTCTATGACCGGGCGGCTCTCGACCTGTCTGAAGAGGAAAAGAACCGGCTGCGCGCCGAGCGCGGCAGCCATTGGCGCTTCAAACTCGACCGCGAGCGGATCGAGTGGGAGGACGGCATCCTCGGGCCGATCTCGATCGATGCCGCGAGCGTGTCGGACCCGGTTCTGATCAAGGAAAGCGGGCAGGTGCTCTACACCTTCGCCTCCTCGGTGGACGATGCCGAGATGGGCATCACCGACGTGGTGCGCGGCTCGGACCACGTGACCAACACCGCGACGCAGATCCAGATCATCCGGGCGCTGGGCTACGAGCCGCCGCGCTTCGCGCATCACTCGCTGCTCACCGGCCCGCAGGGCGAGGCGCTGTCGAAGCGGCTCGGCACGCTGTCCTTGCGCGATCTCAAGGCGGCGGGGATCGAGCCGATGGCGATCCTGAGCCTGATGGCGCGGTTGGGCTCCTCGCAGCCCGTGGAACTGCGCCAGACGCCTGCCGAGGTGATCGAGGGCTTCGACATCTCGACCTTCGGCTCGGCACCCACCAAGTTCGACCCCGCCGATCTGGAGCCGCTAACCGCGCGCTGGCTGTCGCAGCAGTCGCTTTCGGAGGTCGCCGAGGACGTGCGCGCGGCGGGGGTGCCCGAGGATCTGGCCGAGGCGTTCTGGGCCACGGTGCGCGGCAACCTCAAGACCCGCGCCACGATTGCCAAGTGGTGGGCGGTGTTCCGCGACGGCGATGCGGGCCGCGCCGAGCCCGAGGATGCCGAATTCGTGGGGCAGGCTCTGGGGATGCTGGGCGAGCCGCCCTATGGCCCCGAGACTTGGAAATCCTGGACCGACGCGGTGAAGGCCGAGACCGGCCGCAAGGGCAAGTCGCTGTTCCTGCCGCTGCGCCGCGCCGTCACCGGCATGGATCATGGCCCGGAAATGGCCGATGTCATGGCGCTGATGCAGGTCAAGCCGCGGGTCTGATCGGGCAGGACCCGGGCTTCGGGCTGGACCCGGCCCGCCCGCGCCATATCTCCCGCCTCTGACGAGGCGGGAGATCGGCCATGAAGGATTGCATCATCGTGGGCGGCGGTCCGGCGGGGCTCACCGCCGGGATCTACCTCGCCCGGTTCCTGCGCGACACGGCGCTGTTCGATGCGGGCCGGCCTCGCGCGCATCGCATTCCGCGCACCCGCAACCTGCCGGGCTACCCGGACGGGATCGAGGGGCCGGAACTGCTCGACCGGATGCGCCGCCAGCTCGATCACTACGATGTGGAGATCCGCCGCGACCACGTCACATCGGCCAGCCGCATCGATGGCGGTTTCCGGGTCGAGGCCGATGGCGGCGCGCTCGAGACGCGGATGCTGATCCTTGCCACCGGCGTCACCAACCGCCCGCCGCAGATCCCCGAGGAGATCCATGACGAAGGGGTGGCGCGCGGGCTGATCCGCTATTGTCCGATCTGCGACGCCTACGAGGTGCGCGGCAAGAAGGTGGCGATCCTCGGCTCGGGTCCGCACGCCGTGGCCGAGGGCCGCTTCGTGCGTCACTACGCCGAGGACGTGACCGTGGTGCGTCCCGAGCACGCGCCGCTCGACGATGACGGCGAGCGGGCGCTGTCCAAGGCGGGGCTGAAGATCCTGCCGTCGCATCGCCGCAAGATCCGGCTCGTCGGTGACGAGATCGTGGTCGAGATGCAGGACGGGCGCGAGGCCCGTTTCGACACGCTCTATGTCGCGCTCGGCACCGATCCGCATTCCGATCTCGCCCGCGACCTCGGCGCGGATCTGACCGAGGCGGGCTGCATCCCGGTCGACGCGCATTGCGAGACCAGCATCGAGGGGCTCTTCGCCATAGGCGACGTGATCGCCGGGCTCGACCAGATCGCCTATGGCATGGGTCATGCCGCCGTGGCGACCACGGCGATCCATAACCGGCTGCTCGGGCGCTAGCTCAGTCCTGCGCCCGGAGCACCTGCGCCGGGCGCACCTTCAGGGGCCGCCAGGCGAAGCCCAGCCCCGCCAGCAGGCTCGCCAGCGCGCCGCCCAGCACGATGCCCACGGCCGAGGACCAGATCACCGAGAAATCGGTCTCCATCACGAAGCGCGCCACGGCCCAGCCGCCGAGCACGCCGGCGCCGAGCGCCACCAGCCCGGCCGCCGCCCCCAGAAGCGCCGCGCGCAGCGCGAAGCTCGACAGGATGCGGCGACGCGAGGCGCCCAGCGTCTTGAGGATCGCCGCCTCGTAGGTGCGCGACCGCTCGCCCGCCGCCGCCGCGCCGATCAGCACCAGGAAACCGGTGAGCAGAGTGGCGGCGGCGCCGTAGCGGGTCGCGGCGGCGATGCCATCGACCACCCGGGTGACCTGATCGATCGCATCGCGGACCCGGATCGCGGTGATGTTGGGATAGGCATCGGCGAGGTCGCGCAGGATCGCGGCCTCGGCCTCCTCCGCGGCATAGACCGTCGAAATCCAGCTATGCGGCGCACCGGCGAGCGCGCCGGGGTTCATCGACATCACGAAGGCGATGGCCGCCGAGCCGAAATCGACGCGCCGCAGATTGGCGATGGTCGCGGTCACGTCGCGGCCCAGAACATTGACGGTGATCTCGTCGCCGATCCCGAGGCCAATCTCCAGCGCTTCCTCCTCGGCGAAGCTCACCAGAGGCGGGCCCGCGTAGTCCTCGGCCCACCATTCCCCCGCGACGATCTCCTCGCCATCCGGCGGCGTGGCGGAATAGGTCAGGCCGCGATCGCCATGCAGCACCCAGTGATCGGCGACCTCGCGCGCGGCCCGGCCGTTGATCTCGCTGACGATGCCGCGCAGCATCGGCGCGCTGTCGACCCGGCTGACCTGCGGATCGTCGTCGAGCCGGGCCCGGAAGCCCTCGATCTGATCAGGCTGGATGTCGACGAAGAAATAGGCGGGCGCGACCTCCGGCAGGTCGTTCTGGATCGCCCGGCGCAGATTGCCGTCGATCTGGCCCACGGCCGCCAGCACCGACAGGCCGAGCCCCAGAGACAGCACCACCGAGCCGGTCTCGCCGCCGCGCTTGCCGATCGCACCGAGCGCCAGCCGCAGGCCGGGGCGTCCGCGCAGGCCGCGGCCGAAGCGGCGCGCCAAGGCCTGCACGCCGAGCGCGGCGAGAGTCAGCAGCAACAGCGCCCCCGCGATGCCGCCCGCGGTCGAGAGGGTGAGCTTCCACGTGCCCGAGAACAGCACCGCCGCGCCCAGAAGCACCGCCAGCAGCCCGAGGATCGCGCCCATATAGCGCCGCCGGGGCAGGGCGCGGCCCGCCCCCATCGCATCGCGAAACAGCGTCGCGGCCCGCACGTTCTCGGTCCGCGCCAGCGGCCAGAGGGTGAAGATCATGGCGACCAGCGCGCCGTAGAGCGCCGCCTCGATCAGCGGGCGCGGATAGATCGCGAACTCCGCCGGGATCGGCAGCCGCGCGGTGATCAGCGGCGCCAGCGCAAGCGGCACCGCAATGCCCAGCGCCAGGCCGATGGCAAGGCCCAGCAACGTCAGCGCGCCGATCTGCAGGAAATAGGTGAGGAAGATGGTGGCGCGCGTCGCGCCCAGCGTCCTGAGCGTGGCGATGGTCGCGGTCTTGCCCGCGAGATAGGCGCGCACCGCGGCCGAGATGCCGACACCGCCCACGGCAAGGCCCGACAGGCCGATCAGCACGAGGAAGGAGCCGAGCCGGTCGATGAAGCGCTCGGTGCCGCCGGCGCCGCGCCGCGCATCGCGCCAGCGCAGCCCGCTGCCCTCGAACCGGCTCTCGGCCTCGTCCTCGAGCGCCTGCAGATCGGCTTCGGGCGGCAGGTCGAGCCGGTAGGCGGTCGAGAACAGCGTGCCCTCGGCCAGAAGCCCCGATTCCGACAGGTCATCGGCCAGTACTAGGCTGCGCGGCCCCAGACCGAAGCCGCCCGCCGCGCTGTCGGGATAGCGCGCCAGCACCGCCATCAGCACGAAGTCCTGCGTGCCGAGCCGCAGCCGGTCGCCGGGCGACAGCGCCAGCCGGTCGGCCAGCGCCCGCTCCACCACGATGCCGGGCAGGCCGTCCGCACCCGCGAAGGCCGCTTCGATCGGCATTTCCGGTTCGAGCCGGACCTCGCCCACCAGCGGATAGGCCCCGTCGACGGCGCGGATCTGGGTCAAGGCGCGCTCGGTGCCGCCATCGCGCTCGACCACCGCCATGGAGCGGAAATCCACGGTTTCCGAGACGGTGGTCGCGACGCCCTGCATCCATTCCAGCTCGGCCGGATCGGCATAGCGATAGGTCAGCTCGATCTCGGCATCGCCACCGAGGATCGCGGCGCTCTCGCGCTCCAATCCGGCCTGGATCGCCGAGCGCACCATGCCGACCGCGGCGATCGCGGCGACGCCGAGCGCCAGACAGGCGAGGAAGATGCGAAAGCCGCGCAGCCCGCCGCGCAGCTCGCGCCGCGCGAGGCGGGCGGCGAGACCGGCGCTCACGCCGCCACCCGCCCGTCGGTGAGCCGCACCACCCGGTCGCAGCGCTCGGCTAGCTCGGGCGCGTGGGTCACCATCACCAGCGTCGCGCCGTGCCGGTCGCGCAGGTCGAACAGCAGGTCCATGATCTGCGCGCCATTGGCGGCGTCGAGATTGCCGGTGGGCTCGTCGGCAAGCAGGATCTTGGGATGCGGCGCGGTGGCGCGGGCCAGCGCCACGCGCTGCTGCTCGCCGCCCGAAAGCTGGCCGGGGTAATGCCCGGCGCGGTGGCCGAGGCCGACGGCTTCCAGCTGCGCCTCGGCGCGGTCATGCGCGTCGCGCAGGCCGGCGAGTTCGAGCGGGATCGCGACGTTTTCCAGCGCCGTCATCGTCGGGATCAGGTGGAAGGATTGAAACACCACCCCCATATTGTCCCGGCGGAACCGGGCCAGAGCGTCCTCGTCCAGCGCGGTGAGATCGTGGCCCAGCGCCGCGACGGAGCCGCCGGTGGCGCGCTCCAGACCGCCCATGAGCATGAGGAGAGACGACTTGCCTGAGCCACTCGGACCCACCAGCCCCAGGGTTTCGCCCGGCGTCACGTCGAGCGTGATCCCGTGCAGGATCTCCACCGGCCCCGCATTGCCCGAAAGCGTCAGTTCGGCATCCTTCAGGGAGAGAACGGGTTCGGTCATTCGCAGGGCCTTTCTTCGCGCACGCCCCGAGCGATATGGCGTGGCGGCGGGGATGCGCAAGCTGTTGCTCCCGCTGCTGATCGCCGCAGCCCCGCTCGCGGCGCAGGCCGAGGAGCTGGTGATCGCGGCGCTGGGCGACAGCCTGACCGCCGGATACGGTCTGCCGCAGGGTGAGGGGCTGGTGCCACAGCTGCAGGAATGGCTCGATGCCGAGGGCGCCGACGTGCGGCTGATCAATGCCGGGGTTTCGGGCGACACCTCGGCGGGCGGGCTGGCGCGCACCGACTGGACGCTCACGCCCGAGGTCGACGCGATGATCGTGGCGCTGGGCGGCAACGATTATTTGCGCGGTCTCGACCCTGACGAGATGCGCGCCAACATCGACGGCATCCTCGACAAGGCCGAGGCGGCCGAGGTCGAGACGCTGCTGGTGGGGATCAAGGCGGGGCCGAACTACGGCGCCGATTACGCGCAGGCCTTTGACGCCGCCTATGCCGATCTCGCGCAGGAGCACGAGGTTCCGCTCTACCCGGATTTCTTCGCGCCGCTGCAGGAGGGGCGCGGCGTCGACGAGGCCCGGCGCGCCTATCTGCAGCCCGACGGCCTTCACCCCAATGCCGAGGGCGTGGCGCTGATCGTCGAGGCGCTGGGCCCGGAGGTGCTGGCGCTGGCCGAGCGGGCGCGCGCGGGTGAATCGCGGGCCGAGCTGCGCTAGACTTCTCCCATGGCAACAGAGGGAGGTTCATGCCATGTCCGTCGCCAAGGTCACGGAAATCATCGCCGCCTCGCCAGACAGCTTCGATGACGCGGTGAAGAAGGGGATCGAGCGCGCATCCGAGACGCTTTCGGGCATCACGAGCGCTTGGGTCTCGGAGCAGAAGGTCGCGGTGGAGGGCGGCCGCATCACTGAGTATCGCGTCGCGATGCGGGTCACCTTCATTCTCGAGGATTGAAGGGAGCCGAGCAGCCGCAAGCCGGTCCCGGAAAGCTGACCCCAGACGAAAACGGGCGCGGCCAGCGCCGCGCCCGTTCGAAATTCCTGGCGAAGGGACCGGATCGGCCCCCGCGTCTTACATCGGCTTGAGGTTCACCGCCGATTCGCGGCCGTCGCGACCGGCTTCGATGTCGAAGCTGATCTTCTGGTTGTCGGCGAGGCCGGTCAGGCCCGAACGCTCAACGGCGGAGATGTGGACGAACACGTCCTTCTTGCCGCCATCGGGAGCGATGAAGCCGTAGCCTTTGGTGGTGTTGAACCATTTCACGGTGCCGGTAGCCATCGTGCTGTCTTCCTTAACAAGTACCCGCTCGCGGAATTGCAGCGGTCTTCGGCTCTGTCAGTGCTGATCGAGGGACTGAGGCCGTAAAGGAGACAGTGGTCGATAGAGGTAACGTCGCCTTGTCCAGTTAACCCGAATCGGCCAGAAAATCAATTCGCATTCGGAGGCGTCGCAGCCGAGCCGGCGGCGCGTCGCGCGCCCCGCGGCAGCGCGGTCCGGCAGTCCCGGGGGAGCGATGAAAAGCGAGATCTGCATCTGGCGGACCGATGGCACGGTCACGCGGCGCCTCTCCTGCGCGGGCCGGATCGAGGCCCCCAACTGGTGCGCCGATGGCGCGATCCTCGTGAACGCCGATGGGCGCCTTTGGAGACTCGCGCCGGGGGCGGAGCGGCTGGAGCCGGTCGAGACGGGCTTCGCCACGCGGCTCAACAACGACCACGCGCCGGCGCCCGACGGCTCGGTCATCGCGATCTCGGACAAGGTCGAGACCGGCGCCGCCTGCATCTATCTCGTGCCGATGACGGGCGGTGCGCCGCGCCGGCTCACGCGGCAGGTGCCCTCGTGGATGCATGGCTGGAGCCCCGACGGGCGGCAGGTGGTCCATGCCGGTGCGCGCGATGGCGGCCCCGTGGGGATCTACCTCACCGATGTGGAAACCGGGGCGGAGCGCTGCGTGACCGCCGGTTTCGACCATGCCGACGGGCCGGATTTCTCGGCCGACGGGCACTGGATCTGGTTCAACGGCGAGCGCGACGGCGCGGTCGATATCTGGCGCGTCCACCCCGACGGCACCGGGGCCGAGCGGATGAGCGACGGGCCGGGCATCGACTGGTTCCCGCACCCCTCGCCGGATGGCCGCCACGTCGTTCACCTGCGCTACCCTCCGGGCACCAAGGGCCATCCCGCCGATCTCGAGGTGGCGTTGTGGCTGATGCCGCAATCGGGCGGGGCAGGGCGCGAAATCGTTCAGATGCGCGGCGGTCAGGGCAGCATCAACGTGCCCTCATGGGCGCCCGATTCCTCCGCCTTCGCCTTCGTGAGGTACCCGGCATGAGCACGGGCTGGCCGCAGGCCCGGGCGGGGCAGGCGATCGGGCTTCTGGGCGGGTCGTTCGATCCGGCGCATGAGGGGCACATGGCGATCACGCTCGAGGCGATCCGGCGGTTCCGGCTGGACCGCGTCTGGTGGCTGGTCAGCCCGGGCAACCCGCTCAAGCCGCGCGGCCCGGCGCCGATGACGCAGCGGATCGCGCAGGCCGAGCAGGTGGCACAGCACCCGAAAGTCCGTGTCACCGACATCGAGGCGCGGCTCGGTACCCGCTACACCGCGCAGACCATCGCGCGGTTGAAGGCGCGCTACCCGGGCGTCGATTTCGTCTGGCTGATGGGGGCCGACAATCTCGTGCAGCTGCATCGCTGGCAGGATTGGCGGCGCATCGTCGAAACGGTGCCGATGGGCGTCTTCGCGCGGCCCGGCGACCGGCTGGCGGCGCGATTGTCGCAGGCGGCGCGGGTTTATCGCGGGGCCCGGCTGCCGATGCACGCGGCCGAAGGGCTGGCGCGCGCCCCGGCCCCGGCCTGGTGCTTCGTCAACCTGCCGATGTCGGCCGCTTCCTCGACCGCGATCCGCGCCGATGGCGACTGGCCGGGCGGCGGCTGAAAACTTGCGAAACCGTGAGGCGCGGGGCGTTGTCTCGACCCGCCCGCGCGCTCTATCTAACGGGTATGAAAGCACGACTGACCCGACGCGGGCTGCTCATTGGCGGCCTTTCCATGGCCGCCTCCGCCACGATGGCGCAGCCATTGACCTCATTGCGCCCGCAGGCCCGGCCCGATGGCGCCGTGGCGCTCGATGCGCAGCCCTCCGGGCTGCGTCCGAAGCTGCGCGATTCCACCGCCCGCTTCGTCGAGGAGGCGCGACTTGGCGGCCGGACCGGCTTCGTCGCGCTCGATGCCCGCACGGGCGAAATCCTCGACCAGCATGACGCCTATACGCGGCTGCCACCCGCTTCGGTGGCCAAGGCGATCACCGCGCTCTACGCGCTCGAGGCGCTCGGGAGCGATTTCCGCTTCGAGACCACGCTCGTGGCCACCGGGCCGATCGAGAACGGCATCGTGCAGGGCGACCTCGTGCTCGCCGGGACCGGCGATCCGACGCTGGATACGGACGCGCTGGCCGAGATGGCGCTCGAGCTCAAGGCGAAGGGCGTGCGCGGTGTCGCCGGCGGGTTCGTGGTCTGGGGCGGCGCGGTACCGCAGCAGAGCCAGATCGACCCGGTGCAGCTGCCGCATCTAGGCTACAACCCGGCGGTCTCGGGGCTCAACCTCAACTACAACCGCATCTATTTCTCGTGGGCGCGGTCGGGCGGCGACTACGAGTTGTCGCTCGATGCGCGTGGCACCAACACCCGTCCCGAGGTCTCTCTGGCGACGATGGAGGCGGTGGATCGCGGCACGCCGGTCTACACCTACGCGCAGAAAGACGGCGTCGACGTCTGGACCGTGGGCCGTCGCTATCTCGGCGACAGCGGCTCGCGCTGGCTGCCGGTGCGCCGCCCGGCGCTCTATGCGGGGCAGGTCTTCGCGGCGCTGGCCGAGGAGCAGGGGATCGAGCTCGGGACCGTCTCCGAGGCGGCCTCGGCACCGCGCGGCACGGTTCTGGTGCGGCACCAAAGCGCCGATCTGACCAAGCTGATCCGCGACATGCTGCTCTATTCGACCAATCTGATCGCCGAGCAGATCGGCCTCGCGGCCTCGGTCGCGCGCGGCACCGGCGTGACCGACCTGCCCGGATCGGGACGGGCCATGTCGGACTGGGTCGAGACGCGCTTCGGCGCGGCGCCGGACCTCGTCGATCATTCGGGGCTGGGCGGCGCCAGCCGGATCAGCGCCATGCAGATGGCCAAGATCCTCGCCACGCCGCAATCGCGCGAGGAGTTGCGGCCGCTGCTGAAGTCGATCCGCCTCTTTGGCCCGCGTGGCGAGGCGCTGCCGCGGCCGCCGGGCGTGGTGGTGGCCAAGACCGGCACGCTCAACTTCGTCAGTGCGCTGGCGGGCTACGAACGGACGCTGGGCGGGCGCGACATCGCCTTCGCGATCTTCTCGGGCGATGTCGCGCGCCGGATCGACGCGCAGGACGAGGAGGAGGAACGCCCCGAGGGCGCGCGGACCTATAACAGCCGCGCCAAGTGGCTGCAGCAAAGGCTGCTGCAGCGCTGGGGCATCGCCTATGCGGCCAAGGCGGAAACCACCAACTAGGGCCCGAGGGGCCCGCGCCGGGGCCCGCCCGTCAGATCCGGGCGCCCCGGCCGCGCGGCCCCATGAAGAACCACACGATCAGGCCCAGCACCGGCAGGATCAGGATGGCGAGCGTCCAGAGCACCTTCTTGCCGGTCGAGGCGGATGAGGTGATGACGTTCCAGATGGCATAGAGGTCGAGCAGGAAGACGATCAGTCCGAAGATGCGCATGGCACGGCCCTTTCATGGCTATGCCCGCTGAACGCGCATCCCGCCCGGCGGGGTCCGCTCAGACGGTGAGATGCCGCGCCCGCGCGCCGCGCTCGATCGCCGCCGCGTGCAGCCGGTCGATCTTCAGCTCGTAGCGGATCTCCTCGAGCATCCGGCCCTCGCCCTCGGTGACGTTGCCGTCGGCGGCCGCCACGTCGCAGGCCAGCGCGTAGGCGGTCTCGTAGAGCCGCTCGGGCAGTGCCTCGCGGATCAGCCCGAACAGCGCGTCGAGCCCGTCCTCCTGTTCCAGCAGGTCGAACACGGTGCTGGCCATGCCCGACAGGTCGTCGCCGTAATCGGCGAAGACCGGCAGGTGGTTGACCATGTTGGAGATCTTCACGAGCTCCGATGTGCGGATGTTCTCGTCCGAAGCCGAGACGGCGATCATCAGCGCCACCAGCGCATCCTGCGCGGTCAGGGAAGGGGTGTCGCTCATGGGTCTGGCTCCTTGCATTCAGGGGCCAATTTATTGACGCCGTGACCCCCCCGCAATAGGAGAGCCGGGATCATTCCCAAGAGGTGACACGATGTCCGAGATGCGCGACGCGGCGATGCAGAGCAAGGCCTGGCCCTTCGAAGAGGCGCGCGCGCTCTTGAAACGGTTGGGCGGCAAGGACCCCGAGAAGGGATACGTGCTGTTCGAGACCGGCTACGGTCCCTCGGGGCTGCCGCATATCGGTACCTTCGGCGAGGTGCTGCGCACCACGATGATCCGCCGCGCCTTCGAGGCGATCTCGGACATCCCGACGCGGCTGGTCTGCTTCTCGGACGATCTCGACGGCATGCGCAAGGTGCCCGAGAACGTGCCGAACCAGGAGATGATGCACGAGAACCTGCAGCGGCCGCTGACCTCCGTGCCCGATCCTTTCGGCACACATGACAGCTTCGGCGGGCACAACAACGCCATGCTGCGCCGCTTCCTCGACACCTTCGGCTTCGAATACGAGTTCATCTCGGCGACCGAATTCTATCGCTCGGGCAAGTTCGACGACACGCTCAAGCTCGCCACCGAGCGCTATGACGACATCATGGCGATCATGCTGAAGAGCTTGCGCGACGAGCGGCGCGAGACCTATTCGTGCTTCCTGCCGATCCACCCCGAGACCGGCCGCGTGCTCTACGTGCCGATGAAGCACGTCGATGCCAAGGAGCACACCGTCACCTTCGACGACGAGGACGGCCGCGAATGGACGCTGCCAGTGACGGGTGGCAACGTGAAGCTGCAGTGGAAGCCCGATTTCGGCGCGCGCTGGGCGGCGCTCGGTGTCGATTTCGAGATGTATGGCAAGGACCACTCGACCAACACGCCGATCTATGACGGGATCTGCAAGGTGCTGGGCGGCCGCGCGCCGCACCACTTCACCTACGAGCTGTTCCTCGACGATCAGGGCCAGAAGATCTCCAAGTCCAAGGGCAACGGCCTGACCATGGACGAGTGGCTGAGCTACGCCTCGACGGATTCCTTGAGCTACTTCATGTATCTCAAGCCCAAGACCGCGAAGCGGATGCATTTCGACGTCATCCCCAAGATGGTGGACGAATATCACCAGCAGCTGCGCGCCTATCCGGGGCAGGATCTCAAGGCACGGCTCGCCAACCCGGTGCATCACATCCACCAGGGCGAGGTGCCCGCCTCTGACATGGTGGTGCCGTTCCAGATGCTGTTGAACCTCGTCTCGGTGTCGGGCGCCGAGGACAAGGACACGCTGTGGGGCTTCATCCGTCGCTACGCGCCCGAGGCCAGCCCCGAGACGCATCCCGGCCTCGACGCCGCGGCGGGCTTCGCGATCCGCTATTACGAGGATCGCGTGAAGCCGACCAAGACCTACCGCGCGCCCACCGACGAGGAGCGTGCCGCGCTCGAGGACCTGCGCGCACGGCTTGCCGCGTGGGAGGGCGGGGCGGATGCCGATGGGCTGCAATCCGAGGTCTTCGCGGTGGGCCGCGAGCGGGCGTTCGAGCCGATGCGCGCCTGGTTCAAGGCGCTTTACGAGGTGTTGCTCGGTGCCTCCGAGGGGCCGCGTTTCGGCGGCTTCATCGCGCTTTACGGTGTCGAGAACACGATCGCGCTGATCGACCGGGCGCTGGCGGGCGAGCTCTCCGCCTGAGGTCACGGGGCCCTGCGCGCGGCACTTGAGGGGCTGTGCGCAGGGGCTTCCGGCGCTACCTGCGATCCTTGGTTTCGCGGCGCCACTGCCGCCATGTTTCTACGATCCGCGCCGCCACCTCGTCCGGTGCCTCACCGAAGAGCCTGCGGGCCGGCGGCATCGCCTGCGCCGCCAACTCCCCCTGTCGCCGCGCCGCCAGCGCGCAAAGCGCGTCGCGTGCCGTCTCGTCGCGCGGCAGGGCGCGCTCGCCGACGAAGCCGCACAGCGCGTCGAGATCGTGGTGATCGCCGATCAGCGTTGCCAGTCGCTTGGCGGTCTTTTCCCGGGCGCCGATCATCTGGGACCAGGCCGGGCGCAAGAGCCGCATCTGGGCGCGGTGATCCTTGGCCCGCTTGCGCAGTTCGTGCAGCCGCTCCGGTGTAGGGTCGCGCTCGGTCGCCTCGAGTGCCGCATGGCCGCGCCGCAGCGTACGCGCCAGCCCCTCGCGCAGCAGGTCGCGTCCCTTGCCGCGGATATCCCACTCATCGCTTCGACGCGCCGTCTCCTCAAGCGCCGCAACCATGGCGTCGAGATCAGCCCCTGTCCCCCGATCGGCGGCGTGCGCCTCGCGATGAAGCGCGCTGCGCAGCCCCGCGAAGGCGCGGCGGTCGAGTTCGTCCGCGTAATGATCGATCAGCGCCTCGAACGTCTCTACCCTGACGGCCGCGTCGCGATGCCCCGACAGGGTGCGGGCAGCGTCGCGCAGACGGCCATTCGCCGATTTGAAATCCGCCATTCCCGGCCGCGCCAGCCGCAGCACGGCGCGCAGCTTGCGCGCGTCCTTGCGCAGCACATGGACGGCCTCGTCGGGCGGAAGCGCCGCGAGCTTGCCGCTTGCCCGGTTGCCGCGCTCGGACATGATCCGGCGCAGCGTGGCCTTCAGGCTGGCATCTTCGGGCGTGATCCGAAACGGCATGGTTTCTCCGAAGGGTGATGGAATAAAACCGTGGCGTTACATGGCGGTTCCACGAACCGGTGCGGCGGAGACCCGCCGGGTGAAACCTTGTTCCGCTCTCATTCGTATATAGTCCGTACGAACGGAGATCGAACGATGCGAATGGGTTGGGCGGCGCTGGCGCTCTTTGGAACGCTGACTGCCGCGGCAGTGGCACAGCAGGCAAACGAGATGACGATCCCCGAGGTGATCGGGGACCAGCTGTCCGACTTTACCGCGCGCGATCTCGACGGCGCCTTCGCGCATGCCAGCGAGATGATCCAGCGCCTCTTCGACAACCCGGAGAATTTCGGCCGCATGGTCGAGCAGGGCTACCCGATGGTCTGGAACAATGACAGCGCGCGCTTCATGAGCCTGCGCGAGGAGAGCGATGCCTCGTTCCAGACGGTATTGATACGCGATGCGCGCGGCGTGCCGCATCTGCTCGAATACCGGATGATCGAGACGCCGCAGGGCTGGCGCATCGACGGTGTGACCCTTTTGGCCGCGCCCGGGTTGGGCGTCTGAGGCGTTGCACGGCGGCGGTCCGGCCGCGCGGTGCATGACGGGCTCGTTCATGCAAAGACGGTAATCCTGTCTCCTGTCCGGCGGTCTTCGAGGCCGCATGGACGCGGACCGGGCGGGCCGGGATGGCGACGGGCAGGGGGGCCTTGTCGCCTTCGGCCCGCCGCAGCGACAGGGGCCAGACCGCCATGCCGATCTTGGATGCATTGATGCCGACGCCGTTCGCCGCAGGGCTGGAGGTGTGGTCGAGCGGCGACGGCACGCCCGGCTCGGACACCTATGCCCAGTCCGGCAGCGGTGTCTTCGTGCCCGCCGATCAGGATTTCGGCGGCGCGTTGGAGGTCCTCAAGACCGCGGCGGTCCAGAAGCTGCGCTACATGGGCGAAACGCCGATGCGGCCCGGCCTCTACATCCGGGTGCGGGCGCGCGCGAAGGCCTTGTCGGGGCCGATGCCGGGACTGCGCATCGCCGGCTGGGCCGGCCGGGCCGACGGCACCCGGCTCGGCGGCGTCGAGGGCACGGGACCCGCGACCCAGCTCGCCGCTTATGGCGAGGTGGTCGAGGTCTCGGCGATCATCGGGCCGGGGCGGCAGGCCGGGGTCGATCTGGTCTGGACCGGCGCCGATCTCGGGCATCTGGGCGTCGACCTCACCGGACCTTCGGGCGGGGTGGTGCGCCTCGACGATCTGGTGTTCGAGGATGTCACGCATCTCTTCGCGGCCGATCTCGCGGCGGTGGTCGATGTGCGCGATTTCGGCGCGCGGGGCGACGGCAGCGGCGACGACGCCGCCGCATTCGAGGCCGCCGACGCGGCGGCGGGCGGCCAACGCACGGTGCTGGTCCCCGAGGGCCGGTATCGCCTGGCGAGCAACGTCACCTTCCGCAGCCATGTGCGCTTTGTCGGCACCGTGGTGCCGGTCGGCGCGGCCAAGCTGATCCTTCAGCGCGACTTCCGCTTCGGGGCCTATCTCGACGCGCTGGGCGACGAGGAACTGGCCTTCACCAAGGCGTTCCAGGCGCTCCTGAGCTTCTCGGACCACGACTCGCTCGATCTCGAGGGCCGTCGGATCGGCCTGTCGAAGCCCTTCGACATGGCTGCCGCCGTGCCCGACCGCGAGACCTTCGCCACGCGGCGGGTGGTGCGCAACGGCCAGTTCCAGCCGATCGACGGGGCCGCGTGGACACCCCGGGTGGTGCGGGCGCAGGCCAGCTATTCGCCGGCCAACTCGACCCGGCTCGCCGATGTCGCCAACATCGCCGACATCGCGCCCGGCAGCCTCGTCACCGGCAACGGGGTGGGCCGCGAGGTCTATGTGAAATCGGTCGATGTGGCGAACCGGCGGATCACCCTGAGCCAGCCGCTGTTCGATGCCGAAGGGGTGCAGGTCTTCACCTTCACCCGGTTTCGCTACCTGATCGATTTCTCGGGTTTCAAGGATCTGAGCCAGTTCGTCTTCGACGACATCGAGTTCCAGTGCAGCGGTGTTGCCAGCGGCATCATCCTGCCGCCCGCCGGCCTCACCTTCCACCTGCGCGACTGCTTCGTGACCAAGCCGCGCGACCGTGGCCTCACCTCGCATGGCAGCGGCTGCCAGGGAATGATGATCGACCGCTGCCAGTTCCTCTCGAACGAGCAGGGCCTGCCGGTGGAGCAGCGGAAGACGCTGTGCTTCAACGCCAACGCCAACGACGTGAAGATCCGCGACAGCCGGATCGTGCTGTTCGAGCATTTCTGCGTGCTGGCGGGCACCGGGAACCTGATCTCGAACAACCACTGGTTTCACGGGGACTCGGAATCCGACGGCGTGCGCAAGGGTGGCATCATCCTGACCCGGCCCAACCCGGCGACGCTGATCGTCGGCAACTACATCGACAACAATTTCATCGAGTGGAGCAACGAGCATGACGAAAGCCCGGCGCTGGGTCAGCAGTTCAGCTTCGGCGGGCTGACGATCACCGGCAACATCTTCATCTGCACGGATGCGGCACGCTGGTTCAACTGGATCGTCGTCAAGCCGCGCGGACCGGGGCATTTCATCCACGGGCTGCACGTCACCGGCAACGCGTTCCGGGCCTTCAACGGATATGTCGACCGCGTCGAGCGGGTCGATACCAGCTTCGCCGATCTCAACTATGGCCGGATGCGCGACATCACCTTCTCGGGCAACGCGTTTCACGGGGTGAACCAGCCGGTGCGCAACCCCGCCAGCCTTACCCATGCGGAGCCCGCGCCGGCGCGGATCTGGGTGGTCGATACCGCGCCGCATCTGCCGTTCGGCGGCCGGGCGCGGGTGATCGAGGCGGCGGTGCCGGTCGGGCGGCTCGCCGATGCCGCAGGCAAGAGCGTGCACGAGCTGCCCTGGATCGACCCCGAACATGGCAATGACCGGCGCAAGTTCCGCATCGTGTTCGATACCGCCGTGTCGGGAGAGATGCGCTGCAGCGTGCGCATGGACCGGCCCGCGTGATCGGCTCCTGCATATCGGGATTGCAGGAACCCGCAGGGGGGCTTGTGCGTCGTGCCGTGTCTGCCCGTGTTCTGCGGGCGTTGTTTCCGGAGCGGAAGATGACCAAAATGGCGACCCCGGCCGAACTGGCACGCACGTCGATGACTTTCTGGACTCTGATGGCCGAAACACAGGCGGTGATGGCGTACCGCCTGATGGGGATGGCCGGGCTATGGGCCGTGACCGGCACCGAGAACAACCGCATGGTGGATGAGAAGGGTCCGGCCTTCGCCGAGGCGATACTGGCGGGCAACCGGGCGATCTGGTCCGGCAAGCGCCCGGACCAGATCGCCATGGCGGCGATGATGCCGTTGCAGCGCCGCACCGCCTCGAACAACAAGCGTCTGGCGCGTCGGGGCCCGAACTTCCTGAAGATGAGCCGCTGACGGCCGGTTTCCGCCGGGGCCACGCTTGCCTCGGAACGCGCCGGCGCATCCATGGGTTGAGAGGGTGCACTCACCTCCCAGGAAAGGTCCAAGAGATGGACAACCGCTATTACACCATGCCGCTGCAGATGTGGCAGGCCGGTTTCAAGATGTGGAGCACCGCGTTCGACATGCAGATGTCGATGATGAGCGCCTTTCTCCCCAAGGCCCGCGAGATAGCCGAAGAGGGTGCCGATCTGACCCAGGAGGCCGGCAACGCGGCTCTGGCCGGCAGCGACTTTGCCCGCAAGGCGGCGCAGAGCGTCGCCAATGCGAACGCCGGTAATCAGGACCGTGCCATGCCCGTCTGAGCCGATGGATTCATGCGCGCCTCGCGGCGTCGTGGCACCAGCTACGGCGCCATTTTCGTATCGAGAAGAGGAAAATTTTTCGTATCGAGAAGAGGAAAATTGGTGGAGTCGAGGGGGATCGAACCCCTGACCTCGTCATTGCGAACGACGCGCTCTCCCAACTGAGCTACGACCCCACTGGGAGCGTATCTGGCCCGACTCGGCGGCGGTGTCAACCGGGACCCTTCGAGTTTTCCAGATCGGCGCGCGACAGCTCGAAGGCGCGGCCGAAACCGCCGACCAGAAAGCCGTGGCTCACCTCCAGCCGCATCAGCCTGAAATCGGCGAAGTCGTAGTAGAGCGCGGCCTTCGGGTGCCAGGCGAGCCATTCGGGCTTCAACGCTTCCTTCTGCGCCATCGTGGCCCGCACGGCGAGGGTCAGGCGGGGCGCGGCGAGAGGGTCGCCCTCGGGGCCGGGCTCTCCGAGCAGCAGCGAGCAGTCGGGCCGGGCCTCGAGCGCGGCCCAGTGGCGTGACAGGGTCGAGACCAGCATCAGCAGGTCCGCGCCATCCGGGCGCAATGCCACGCGGCTGACCTGCGGCGCCCCGCTGGCGGGGTCGATCACCCCCAGCGCGCCGTGCCGGGCCGTGCCGAACAGGCGCTGGGCCTGCCGACGGGCGCCGTCATCGGTGGGGCGGACGAGATCTGCCATGCACGGAGCCTGTCGCGCCGCGCCGCGCCGATCAAGGCTCTAGAACCTCCACCAGGCCTCGAGCGTCAGCCCGCCGCCGCGATCGCCGGTCAGGGCGCGGGTGAGGCCGAGCCGCAAATCGAGCCCCGGTGTCGCGTGCAGTATGCCGGAGGCGCCGAGCTTGGCATAGGTGTCGCCCGAGAGCCCGTAGCCGATCTGACCCTGCATCAGCCCGGTCCAGCGAGGGCTGAACTTGCGGCCCCAGCTCGCCTCGATCTTGGCCTGATGCGACAGGCGGGTGACGCCGAGCTGGCCCTGCGCGTCGAGCGCGAGCCAGCCATTCTCCAGCCCGCGCCCCCAATGCAGGCCGAGCCGGCTCGTCGCCTCCTGAGCGCCGTCGGGCAGCAGCGTCGTGCCCAAACCCGCCGAGACCGCCCAGACATCCCCGGTCGCATCGGGGCGCCACGGCACGCGCAGCCAGGCGAAGAGGCTGCCTGCGGTGCCGGCATCGGCGGTATAGCCGTCGAGCCCGAGGGTGAGCCGCTCGGTCAGCCCGTATTCGAGATAGATGGTCGGGTCGTAATGCACCGGCCGGACCGCGTCGCCGAACAGGGCGACATTGCCGCCGAATGACAGGAACAACTCGCCCTCCTCGCGGGGCCAGGCCCCGGCCCGGGCCATCACGCCGGTCAGGACGATCACGAGCGACAGCAACATGGCCCGAATCATGCAGCCCCCCGGCGCAGCCCTCCAACGAGGCTGTACCGCAGAGGGTTAAGCCCGCCTTAAAGCCGCCGCAGCCGCCACAGATAGGCGGCGCAGGCAGGGATCTCGCGCAGTGCCATCCGGGTCTGGGTGGCGATCCGCGCGCCGCCGCGCGGGGCGCTGCCACGCGCCTCAAGGCCCAGCCGCCGTGCCACCATCAGGGCCCGCGGCAGATGCGGCGCGTCGGTGACGATGATGACCAGCGATGCGCCGATCCGCCCGAGGACCGGCAGCGCGTTGCGGATGTTCTCCAGCGTGTCGCGCGAGGTGGTCTCGGGATGGATCGCTGTGTCGGGCACCTCGGCGTCCAGCAGCAGGTCCCGCATCGCCTCGCCTTCGCTCGGCGCATGCCGCCCGAGCCCGCCGCAGGGCACCAGATGCGCAACGCGGCCCGCGTGGTAGAGAGTCGCGGCATGCGTCGTGCGCCGTCGCAGCGTGGGCGAGGGGCCGCTTTCCCAGACGGCGGCGCCGAGGATCAGCGCGGCTGTGACGTCATCGGCCATCGGGGCTCCTTCCGGCTGTGGTCATCGAAGCGCGGTGCCGGGCCGCCGGTACCGCGATCCCCCTGCATCGTCGCCCCTTTCCCGGCCGACGTCTCGCGCTAGGCTCGTGCAGGCAACAAGGGGAGATGGCTCATGGAAGAGCTCTTGCAGGGCATCGGCGTCGCGGCGCTGGTGATACTCGCGCTGGTGGGGCTCGCCACGGGCTGGCTGGCGAGCAAGCTCGCGGGCGGGCGCAACATGGCGCTCTACATGATCGTCGGCGCGCTGGCGGCGATGGTCACGCCCTTCGTGCTGGCGGCGCTGGGCGTGACGCTGCTCGCGGCCGGTGGGCTGCTGGTGGTGGTGATCGTGGCGCTGATCGGCGCGGCGCTGGTGCTGGCGCTGGTTCGGGCAATCGCGAAATAGGCGCATCGGATCGGCAAGCCGCGCTCAGCGCGGCTTGCGGTTCTTGGTGCGCTGCACGTTGCCGCCGCGCTGGCCAGGTCGCCCGGCAGTGGAGCGGCCGGAGGATTTCACCGCCGCCTCCGAGGCGCGCTCGACCGCCTGCTGCCGGGCCATCGGGTCGTCCGAGACCATCAGATCGACCGCTTCGAGACGCTTCACCTCGTCGCGCAGCCGTGCCGCCTCCTCGAATTCGAGGTTCTCGGCGGCCTTGCGCATGTCGGTCTTGAGCCCCTCCAGCACCGCCTGCAGGTTCGCCCCCGCCATCGGCTTGTCGACCTTGGCGGTGACCCGGTTCATGTCGACATCGCCCTTGTAGAGACCGGCGAGGATGTCCTCGACGTTCTTCTTGACGGTGGCCGGGGTGATGCCGTGCTCGGTGTTGTAGGCGATCTGCTTCTCGCGCCGCCGCTCGGTCTCGGCCATGGCGCGTTCCATGGAGCCGGTGATCCGGTCGGCATACATGATGACGCGGCCCTCGGCGTTGCGCGCGGCCCGGCCGATGGTCTGGATCAGCGAGGTCTCGGAGCGCAGGAAACCCTCCTTGTCGGCATCGAGAATCGCCACCAGCCCGCATTCGGGGATGTCGAGCCCCTCGCGCAGCAGGTTGATGCCGATCAGCACGTCGAAGGCGCCGAGGCGCAGGTCGCGCAGGATCTCGATCCGCTCGATCGTGTCGATGTCGGAATGCATGTAGCGCACCTTGATGCCCTGCTCGTGCAGGTATTCGGTGAGGTCCTCGGCCATGCGCTTGGTCAGCGTGGTGCACAGCGTCCGATACCCCTTGGCCGTGACCTTGCGGATCTCGTCGAGCAGGTCGTCCACCTGCGTCTTCACCGGCCGGATCTCGATCTGCGGATCCAGAAGGCCGGTGGGACGGATCACCTGCTCGGTGAAGACGCCGCCCGCCTGTTCCAGCTCCCAGGCGGCGGGGGTGGCCGAAACGAAGATCGATTGCGGCCGCATCGCGTCCCACTCCTCGAACTTGAGCGGGCGGTTGTCCATGCAGGACGGCAGGCGGAAGCCGTGCTCGGCCAGCGTGAACTTGCGCCGGTAGTCGCCGCGATACATGCCGCCGATCTGCGGCACCGAGACGTGGCTCTCGTCGGCGAAGACGATGGCGTTGTCGGGGATGAACTCGAACAGGGTGGGGGGCGGCTCGCCCGGTGCGCGCCCGGTGAGATAGCGCGAGTAGTTCTCGATGCCATTGCAGACCCCCGTGGCCTCCAGCATCTCGAGATCGAAATGCGTGCGCTGCTCCAATCGCTGCGCCTCGAGAAGCTTGCCCTCGCCGACGAGCTGGTCGAGCCGGGTCTTCAGCTCCGCCTTGATGCCCTTGATCGCCTGCGCCATGGTCGGGCGCGGCGTCACGTAGTGGCTGTTGGCATAGATGCGGATGCGGTCGAACTCGTCCGTCTTCGAGCCGGTGAGCGGGTCGAACTCGGTGATGCTCTCCAGCTCGTCGCCGAAGAAGGACAGCCTCCAGGCCCGGTCCTCGAGGTGGGCGGGCCAGACTTCGAGGCTGTCGCCGCGCACCCGGAACGAGCCGCGCGCGAAGGCGGCATCGTTGCGCCGGTACTGCTGCGCCACGAGGTCGGCCATCACGGCGCGCTGTTCGTAATTCTTGCCCTTGTGCAGATCGACCGTCATCGCGCCGTAGGTCTCGACGCTGCCGATGCCGTAGATGCACGACACCGAGGCCACGATGATCACGTCGTCGCGCTCCAGGAGCGCCCGGGTGGCCGAGTGACGCATCCGGTCGATCTGTTCGTTGATCTGGCTCTCCTTCTCGATGAAGGTGTCCGAGCGCGGCACGTAGGCCTCGGGCTGGTAGTAGTCGTAATAGGAGACGAAATACTCGACCGCGTTGTCCGGGAAGAAGCCCTTGAACTCGCCATAGAGCTGGGCCGCGAGCGTCTTGTTCGGCGCGAGGATGACCGCCGGGCGCTGCGTCTCCTCGATCACCTTGGCCATGGTGAAGGTCTTGCCGGTGCCGGTGGCGCCGAGGAGCACCTGGTCGCGCTCGCCGGTCTCGATGCCGCCCGCAAGCTCCGTGATCGCGGTGGGCTGGTCGCCCGCGGCGCTGAACTCGGTCTGCATGCGGAACCGCTTGCCGCCTTCGAGCTTTTCGCGCCGTTTCACCTCGGGGGCGGGCGCGTGCAGGATCGGCATCTGTTCGGGCGAGTTGTTGTGCATGGGCGGACTCCTCGGGACCGAACCAATCTGGCCTCTTTTCGTTCCTGTGCAAGAGGGGTGCGGCGTCTTTGCCCGCTTGCATGGCGACGCCGTTTTGTCGATAACGCCGCGAGATCAGAAGGGACCAACGATGCGCGCACGGATCTACAGACCCGCCCGGACCGCCACCCAGTCGGGCACCGCCAAGACCGAGGCCTGGATCCTCGAATACGCGCCGGCGTCCAAGCGCGAGATCGACCCGCTGATGGGCTGGACCAGCTCGACCGACACCCAAAGCCAGGTCCGGATGTATTTCGACAGCCGCGAGGCGGCGGTGGCCTATGCCGAGAAGCACGGTCTCGACGCGATCGTGCAGGAGCCGCATGTGCGCAAGCACAACATCCGTCCCGGCGGCTATGGCGAGAACTTCTCGACCACCCGCCGCGGGGCCTGGACGCACTGACTTGTAAATCCGACTCAAGTTGAGGCGGTTTCGCGGTGAAGATCCGGCGAAGAGGCCGGATGCCACAACATCGAGTGTCCGAGCGGACCGGATGCATAGACTTCTACCGAGGGCGGCCTGACGGCCGCCCGTTTCGTTTCAGGGACCAGACATGACCATCACCCATCTCGTCACCCATTCGGGCGGCTTCCACGCCGACGAACTCCTATCCTCGGTCATCCTGACCCGGCTGTACCCCGAGGCCGAGATCGTTCGCAGCCGTGACAAGGCCTGGATCACTCCCGGCGAGGGGCGGATCATCTACGATGTGGGCGGTCAGTACGACGCCGAGGCGCGGATCTTCGACCACCATCAGAAGCCGAACCCGCTGCGCGAGGACGGGCAGCCCTACAGTTCCTTCGGACTGGTCTGGGTTGAATACGGCCGCGACTACCTGCGCGCGCTGGAGGTTCCCGAGCATGATATCGACGCGATCCATGCCTCGTTCGACCGTGGCTTCGTGCTGCCCGTCGATCTGCTCGACAATGGCGCGGTGGACGCCTCGGCGGCGGGTCCGCTGTTCTCGGGGCTGACGCTGCCGGCGTTGCTCGAAAGCCTGAAGCCCGCCTTCGACGACCGCGAGGAAGGCGCGGACGATCGTGCCTTTGCCGCCGCCGTGCCGATCGCGCGTGCCTTTGTCGAAGCCCGCATCCGCCGCTCGGCCGCGAAACGGCGCGCCGAGGGAATGGTCGCCAAGGCGATCGCGGCAGCGGGCGAGGGGCGGGTGCTGGAGTTGCCCATGGGCATGCCGTTCCGGGCCGGTGTCGAGGCGGCGGGAGCCGATCACCTGCTCTTCGTCGTCCACCCGCGCGGCAGCGACTGGGCACTGACCACGATCCGCACTGGCGACGACACCTTCGAGACCCGTGCAGACCTGCCCGCCGCATGGGCGGGGCTGACCGACGAGGCGCTGGAAAAGGCGTCCGGGGTGAAGGGCGCGAAGTTCTGCCACAACGGCCGCTTCATCGCCGTGGCCGACAGCCGCGAGGCGATTATGGCGATGGCGGAGTTGGCAGTGTCGGAGGTCGCGGCGGGCTAGGCCGTACGACCCTGCATCGTCCCCGGCCGTTGCGTCCGCTGCGCGCAGGGAGGGCGGTGCGGGGACGAAGCCCGGCCAGACGCAGGGCAAGTCCGTTGCGGTGACCAAGCTCGGAGCAAACTCTGCGAACCGGCTTGGCTTGGCCGGTCATGGGGGGCGCCATCCGCCGAAAGGCGGCAATGCGCCGTTCAATAGGGAGCAAGGCGACGTGGAGGCTGCCAGGTTCGCCACCGGAACTTCCGCCTCTCTCGTGATGGTCCCCCTTAGCTTTCCGGTCGGCCAAGGTATTGAACGCCAAGACGGCGACAAAGGATGACGGCACCGCGCGGACCAAAGGCCGGTCCTTTCGCGTTCCATATCATGGGCCGCCCGCATGGCGGCGCTGAAGAAGGCGGAAGGCATGCAGGACCGACGCGGCGAAGGGCCCGGGCCCGGCGTAGGGGCGAACCCGCATTCAGAGGGTGAAGGGCCGACTGAACCAGCGGCGCCCGAGGAGGCCGGGCGGGAACGCGGCCGCGGGCGCGAGGCGTGGCGGCCGGATCAGATCCACCCGGCGGGCTGGCGCGACATCTGGCTGCGCGTCACCGGGCGGATCGGACGGGAGCTCGTCCCGCTCGTCGCGGCGGGGGTCGCCTTCTTCGGCATGCTGGCGCTGTGTCCGGCGATCGCGATGCTGGTGTCGCTGGCCGGGCTGTTCTTCGACCCCGAACTCGTCATCGATCAGCTCGACGCGCTGGACGGGCTGGCCCCGGCCGAGCCGCTCGGGGTGGTGCGGGATCAGGCAGTCGAGCTCGTGAGCCAGGCCCCGGGTCAGGCGACGGCCACGGCGGTCATCAGCCTGGTGCTGTCGTTGTTCTGGGCGTCGCGCGGGATCGACAACCTCGTCAGCGGCATCAACATGGCGCATGCGGAGGACGAGTCGCGCAACATCATCATGCGCAACCTCGTGTCGCTGGGATTGACGGCGGTGCTGACGGCAATGGCCCTTGCGGCCTTGGCGCTCGCGGTGGCGGCGCCGCCGGCTGCGGAGGCGCTGGGCCTCTCGGGCTGGACCGACACCATCGTCAGCGTGGGCCGCTGGCTGGTGCTGGGGCTGCTGTCGATGGCGGCGCTGGGGCTGCTCTACCGTTACGCGCCGGCGCGAAGGCCCCCGCGATGGAGCTGGGTCACGCCGGGGGCGGTCATCGCCACGGCGCTTTGGCTGGGAAGCTCGGTGCTCTTCGCGCTTTTCGTGCGTAATTTCGGTAGCTACCAGCCGACCTACGGCGCGCTCGCCGGAGTGGTGATCCTGCTTCTCTACATATGGATGACGGCGTTCGTGGTTCTGCTCGGAGCCCTGCTGAATGCCGAGATGGAGCATCAATCGCGGCGCGACACCACGCGGGGTCGCGTCAGGCCGATGGGAGAGCGTAACGCGGAGATGGCCGATACGCTCGGGCCAAAGCCATGAGCGACGGTCGAAGCCGGACTGTTCCCATGGAGCGACGTGGTTGGACGCCGAGTTCGGGTCGGCGGCCACAAGCCGAAGCCTTTGCGCGGGGATTCTCGCAATGGCGAGCGATACATGGCCACTGCGATGAGGCGAACCGGGCGACGGCTGGTCCTTCGCAACTTTGGTCAGCCGCAAGGCGGCTCAGGCGCTGGCCAGCACCTCGACCGTCACGTGACCGACACCGCTGCTGAGCAGGCCGATATCGTCCGCCGCGCCCTTGGACAGGTCGATGATGCGGTTCTTGGCGTAGGGGCCGCGATCGTTGATCCGCACCACCACGGATTCGTTGGTGGCCTCGTTGGTGACGCGCACGCGGGTGCCGAAGGGCAGGCTGGGATGGGCAGCGGTAAGGCTGTTCATGTCGTAGGTCTCGCCATTGGCCGTCTGGCGCCCGTGAAAGCCCGGCCCGTACCAGGAAGCGGCCCCCTCGAAGGTCTGGGTGGCGCTACCGGAATGCGCGGTGGCGAAAGGTGCCGCCGCGAGCAGGCAGCTTGCGGTCAAGAGGGTCCGAAGCGTGGCGTTCAGCTTGTTCAAGAGGCCCGTCCTTCAGTGGTGGTCCTAGGGTGTGCGCCCCACTTGAACACCCCTGCGCCATGGCGCAACGCCGAAGGGCCGATGGTTCCCCTGCGAGCCAAAGGCTGGCAAAGCCTCGCCATTTTCCGCAGCCCTCGCCGGCACGCATCCGCCGAAATCACGGGACTGGCCATCGTTTCGCGGCGCGGGTCTTGAAACGGAGGTAATGGGCACGATGTCGAGCCGTCCGCTCGGCCGAGTTCCGCCGCCGCAGCATGGACGCTGCCGCCCGGCACCTGCCTCGTCGGCGATTGGCGAAGGTGACGCCGGGGTTGTCGAGCCATGGGCTTCATGGGTTCGGCTCCAGCGCGAATCCCGATGCCAGTTCCCGTCGCCTCGTCCGTCCCGCTGAATGGCTCTATGCCAGCCGGGGGCAGGGCAGGGGCGCACCGGCTGCTCAGTAATCCCCCGGGACAGCGAAGCCATCCGTTCTGAGCTCGTCGAGATGGGCGATCACATCGCGCAGCCGGATGGGACGGAACTGCCAGACATCGACGCCCGCATCGACCCGGCCCCCGAATTCGGTGGCCATCGGCGGCACCGAGCCATGGGTGTGACCGTGCAGATGGATGCTGTTGCGTGCGCCAGCCCATGAGGCCATCGGGTAATGCGACATCACCAGCTTTCGCTTCCCGCCATCCGGCATGAGAACCGTCGCTTCGAGGTAGTCGCAGACCCGGGCCCACTTGCGGGACTTCACCACGACCTGCCTGTCGTGGTTGCCGCGGATCAGCAGCCGGTGCTTCCCCGGCAGCCGTTTCACGTCGATGTCGCTGGCGTTGTTCCAGGTCAGGTCGCCCAGCACGACCAGAGTGTCCTCCGCCCCCACGCGTTCGAGGTTCCTCCGGATCGTCGCATCCATCTCCTCGACCGAGGGAAACGGACGGTCGCAATGCCGGCGGATCGCATCATGGCCGAAATGCGGATCGGCGATGAACCATGTCCGCTCCTCGTGCAGCAAGATTCTCTGCGTGGTCGTGTCGATCATCGTGGCGGGTACCTTTTGCTCCGGGCGCCCATGGATAGCTCAACAATCTATACGTGTAACGTGCTGATCTTGCGGGCAGTCCCGGCCAGGGTGGGATCGGAGGCCAATGACCCTGCGACAACCGCTGGTACATGGGCGGTCCAGACGCTAGAAGGCGCCGGATATTTCAGGCCGACCAGAAAAGAACGGGTGTCATGGGAGAGACTTCAACCGAGCTGCGCCGCGCCATCGCGGGAATGGACGACGAACAGCTTCCGGTGCCGCAACATCGTCTGCATGGGCCGGGGCATTTCCTCGGGCTCTATGCGGCCGAACACGTGGCGGCGACCGAATTCGTGATCGGCGCGGCCTTCGTGGCGCTGGGCGCCACGATCCACGACATCCTGATCGGCCTGCTGATCGGCAACCTGCTGGCGGTGCTGAGCTTCTGGCTGATCACCGCGCCGATCGCCGTGAAGACCCGACTCAGCCTCTACACCTATCTCGAACAGAACATGGGCGAGCTGTTCTCGCGGCTCTACAATGGCGCGAACGTCCTGATCTTCATCGTCATTTCGGCGGCGATGATCACCGTCTCGGCCACAGCTCTGAGGGTGCTCTTCGGGGTGCCGCCGCAGCACATGCCCTATCCGACGAGCGCCTCCTTCGTGCTGATCGCCGCCTCGGCCAGCGTGATCGCCGTGCTGGTGGCCTATTACGGCTTCAACGTGCTCAGCGAGTTCGCCTCGATCTGCGCGCCATGGTTGATGGTGATGTTCACGGCGGGCGGCATGGTGCTGATCCCGGCGCTGAACGAGTCGCTGACCGGGCAGACCGTGCTGGCGAGTTTCGGGGACTTCGTGGATCTGGCGGGGGCCACGGTGTTCACCGGAACCAATGCCGATGGCGAGCCGGGAATCGGCATCTGGGAGGTCATCGGTTTCGGCTGGGCCGCCAATACCTTCGCCCATTTCGGCCTGATCGACATGGCGCTGCTGCGCTATGCCCGCAAGAAGCGCTACGGTCTCTGCACGGCGACCGGCATGATGTTCGGCCACTACGTCGCGTGGATTTCCGCCGCGCTGATGGGCGCCGCGACCGCGGCCTTCATGCAGACCTCCATCGCGTTCGTCTCGCCGGGCGATGTGGCCTATCTCGCCCTCGGCGCCAGCGGCTTCGTCATCGTCATCGTCGCGGGCTGGACCACGGCGAACTCCAACCTCTACCGCGCGGGCCTCGCCGCGCAGGCGGTGTTTCCCAACATCTCGCGCACCAAGGTGACGCTGATCGTGGGCGCCGTGGTGGTGGTGGGCAGCTGTTTCCCGATCATCTACCGTAGCTTCCTGCCGCTTCTGACCTATGCGGGCCTGCTGCTGGTGCCCGTGGGCGGCATCGTCTTCGCCGAGCAGCACCTGTTCCCGCGCATGGGCATGAAGACCTACTGGCACAGGCTGCGCGGCGCGCATCAGAACTACCCGGCGGTCATCACCTGGGCCGTGGCGCTGATCTTCGGCTTCGGGTTGAACATGATCGACCTGTTTCCGTTCTATTACCTCTTCGTGCCGACATGGATCCTGTCGGTCCTGCTTTACACCGGGCTGGCGAAGCGTGCCGGGGCGGACCGCGCCTGGCCCGAGGCCGAAGCCCGGCTCGCGGCATTCGACGAGGCGGTGAAGGAACATCATCGGGAACTGGCGGCGCGGGAAGTCACCGAACCGGTGAAGGACACGAGCGTTCTGACCAAGATCATCCGGGCGGTCTGGATCGTGGTCGGACTGCTGATCCCGGCCGTGCTGGCGTGGCGCGTCCTGTTCGACAGCCCCGATCTCGACAGCTATTACGCGAACCGGGAGCTGTTCTACAGCCTGACCATCTGGTGCACCGCGATCTATTTCAGCTTCGCATGGTGGGACCTGAAGCGGTCGAAGGCGCCCCGGCGGACGGCCATGCCCGTGGAGTGCCCCGCGGAATAAATCGCGGGGGAGGTGGATCAGGTGCCCGGATAAGGCGTTCCGGATTGCGGAACGCCTGGTTGGATCCGGGCGCGTCAAAAACGGGAAACCGCTTTCCGAGACGAGGCGGCGCCTGGGCCGCTTCGCCCCTCGGATCGGAGGCGGCGGCAGCGGTTCCGCGGTCGCGTCAGCTCGGGCGCTTCAGCAGCCAGACCAGCACCCCGGCGAGCGTGCCCCAGAAGGCGCCGCTGACGCCGAGAAGGGTCATGCCGCTGGCGGCGAAGAGAAAGGTCAGTGCCGGCGCTTCGAGCCGGCCCGGCACGCTGAAGGCACCCGACAGCGACGAGACCAGCGCCGGGATCAGCGCCAGACCGGCCACGGCGGTGATCAGTTCGGACGGTGCAATGCTGGCCAGCGCCACGATCGGCTCGGCAAAGAGCGCCATGGCGACATAGGCCAGCCCCGAGGCGATCGCGGCCCAGTAGCGGCGCGACGGCTCGCGGCCTGCATCCTCACCCGACATCATGGCGGCGGTGATCGCGGACATGTTGACGGGGATGGCGCCGAAGGGGGCGATCAGCAGGCTGGCGAGGCCGGTGCGGCGGATCAGCGGCTGCCGCTCCACCGCGTAGCCGTTCAGTTCCAGCACCGCGAAGCCGGGGATGTTCTGGCCCGCCATCGTGACGAGGTAGAGCGGCAGCGCCACCGAGACGAAGCCCTGCAGGCTGAAGACCGGCATCAGCGGCACCAGATCCGGCAGGCCGGTGCCGCTCGCCGCCATCGCGCTGGCCGGGGCCTCGACGGCGAAGAAGGTCACGGCGAGAAAGGCGAGGATCGTCAGCGGCATCGCCGCGAGGCGGTGCCAGGCCAGTCCCGCCGCCCAGGCCAGCAGGAGCGGCAGGATCAGGGCGGGGGCCGTGCCGAGCGCCTGCGCAGGCGCGAAGCAGAGCCGCAGCAGCACGCCCGCCAGAAGCGCGTTGGCGACGGGCTTCGGGATCGCCGCCACGAGGCGTCCCAGCACCGGCACGAAGCCGGTGGCGAGGATCAGCGCCGCGCAGAGGATCATCGACCCCACCGCCTCGGCGAAGCCGCCGGGCAGGGCGCTGGCCGAGGCGAGAAAGGCCGCGCCGGGGGTCGACCATGCGACGGCGGCCGGGATCCGCGAGACGGCGGGCAGCCATATGCTGCACAGCCCCATCCCCAGCGTTGCGAAGAACAACCCCGTGGCGACCTGCGCCTCGGTGGCGCCCATCGCGCTCAGCCCCGCGAGCACGATCGCGAATGAGGCCGAATAGCCCACGAAGGCGGCAAGCAAGCCCATGTAGATCGCCGAAAACGAGGCTTCACGTATCATCGCGACGATGCCCTTTCGATTGTCCGCGGGCACGTCGCCCCTGCCACCTAGGGGCTACCTACGTGAAGTCATTCGGATATGCGAGTTCCTGCCGGCTCGCCGCGGTTCAGGCCCGGTCGCGGCCCCGATGGGGGCGTTCGGCCAGACCGTTCAGCCCGAGGCCCGGCGCGAACATGTGCTCAGGCCCGGCGTCTGCCCCATAGGGCCCAGACCCGAAGGTCGAACATGACCTTGGCCGTCGCGGCGAGAACCAGAAGGCAAAGCGCCGTCTTCGACACGGTTCCCATCGTTCCCTCGATCAGCAGCGCGTGGATCACGCTGCCCAGCGCGATGACCATCGCGAGGGTGGTGTGCGCGAGACGCCAGCGCCTTGGCCGGATGCGACGCTGTCGTCGCAGGATCGCCAGCAGCGCCGAGGCGAAGACGGCCCACATGGCGATGACGCCCCAGGCCGAGAAGGGTGTCGGGGAGGTAAAGAGCAGCGCGTCGATCACGTCGGGCGGGCTGGTCAACCAGAGCCCCGCGACATGGGCGGTGACGGCCACGACCAGCGTTCCGCCGATCCAGCGATGCACCCGGCGTCCGCGCAGCGATGGCAGGCCGGGCAGGTATCCCCCCGCGAGGAGCGGCTGCAACAGGATCAATGCCATCGCGGCGACCCCGGCGAAGCCGGCGCCGATATAGACCGGGTCGCGCCAAGCCAGCAGCGGGCTCGTCGCGGCCACGGCAAGGGGCACCACGATGGCGACCGAGAGCGCGCCCCAGATCAGGACCGGACGCAGCCGCACCGGGTACTCAGGCCGGTTGAAGCACGAATTGCGCGCTAAGGCTGGTGTCGCGCGCGCTGGCCATCACCGGGCGCAGGAACACCGTCTGGAAGGCATCGTCGTCATAGGCGAGGTGCCCGTGCGGCTGGCCGAAGGCGGGCACGATCTGCGGCATCTCCAGCCGGAACTGGCCATTGGCGTCGGTGAGCGTGGCGCCATGGCTGTGCGGATCGCGCTCGTGCCCCTCGGTGGTGTGGGCCCAGATCTGGATTCGCACCCCTGCGAGCGGCGCACCGTCACCGGCGCGGCGCACCGAGCCGGTCATCCAGAACCCGCCACCGCCGATGCGATCGACGATGGGCGCGCCGGGGAGGTAGTTGTTGGAGCCACCGCGCATGCTGGGCGTCGGCGCGAGCCCCTGCGCCCGGGCCGGCATCAGGAGACCCGAGGCCCCCGTGAGCAGCGCCGCGGCCATGGCGGCCGAGCCGGTGGCAAGGAAGGTACGGCGGGTCGTCGGTCGATCATGGATCATCTCGGTCCCTCCTGTCTGAGCCCACGAGGTCCGCGATGCCTCCCGGGACGGTCATGACTGCGTGCGGAATTCCCTATGGAAGCCATAGCAAATTCCGGCGTCGAAAGGGATGCGGGATGTCACCGCGCCCACGGCTTCGTGATGGGCCCTCCACCGGTCCGGGCATGATAACTCGACCGGGGAAGAGCGAGTCGCATCCGTTCGCCCAAGCCTCCATTGACACGAGATGGCTGTGGCGACGGTCATTCCAGGCTTCGGGCAGACCGTTTCGCCACGGACGGGACGGGAATATCCCCAATATACCCTTGATCCCAAGGGGTGGTTCTTGCAACTTCCAGCCAGCCCGAGTCGACCGGTCCCGCCCGGTCAGAGGCAAGGTCCCATAGCTCAACTGGATAGAGCAGCTGACTTCTAATCAGCAGGTTCGGGGTTCGAGTCCTCGTGGGATCGCCAGCCGCCTCGCGGCGGGTCTCGATCCGGTCTCAGCCTTTCTTCCCTTCCAGGCGCGCCGCGCGCAAAGCGGCGATCTTGGCGTTGCGGGCCTCGGTCTCGGCGTCGAGGATCGCCTTGGCGGCGCGGGTGGTGACGTCGCACTTGGTCTCGGGGACGGGGGTCGGGGCAGGACGATCGGGTGCCGCGCCGGTAGCGCGGATCATGCGGGCTTCGAGTTTGGCGAAAGTGGATTCGAGGGCGTTCATCAAACTGTCCTTTGATCGGGCGTCCGCTGTGCCGACGACATGCCGGCTCGGGGCCTCGCTGCAATAGAGATATACCGGCCCCATCGCTCGGCAAGGTCCCGCGCATCCGGCGCGGTGCGGCGGTCCAGACGGATCAAGGTGCGAATAGGGCTGTGGCCCGATCACGGGGCGGTGTAGAAAGCGATCGCGGAAACGGCATCAAGACCAACCAGCGGAACATGAGCAGATGATCACACGGGCATTCACGGCGGCAGCATTCGGCATCGTCGCGGCGGGCGCGGCGCAGGCGCAAGGCTTTGCGGGCGGCACGCTTTCGGTCGAGACCTCGGCCTTCTTCGAGGAGGCCGATATCGGCTACACCACCTATTCGGGCGGGTTGCAGTTCGATGTCGGCGCGGGCTTCGGCCTGGCGCTCGACCTCGCCTCCTATGGCTTTTCCGGCTTCGGCTCGGATGGCACCAACGCGACGCTGCACGCGATCTATGATTTCGGGCCGCTGATGGCGTTCGGCGATGCCCGCTTCGGGGCCTTCATCGGCCGCGACGGCTATGAGGATGGCGACGCCGAGATCTTCGGGATCGAGGGCGCGGGCGAGGTCTACGGGCTGCGCGCCGAGGGCTATCTGGCGCGGCATGACGGCGATCTGGGCGACATCAACCTCGCGGGCGTCTCGGCGCTTTACGACATCACGCCGCAGATCTTCGCCACGGGCGATTTCGGCGTCGCCGATGGCGAGGGCAATGCCGAGCTGATGCGCGTGGCGCTCGGCGGCGGCTACCGGATCGATGGCGGGCCGCGGCTCTGGGGCGAACTGGGCCGGATCGAGGCCGAGGAGGACGCCTTCAGCGGCGACGAGACCTATCTGGCGATCGGCGCCGAGATCGGCTTTGGGCCGATGTCCGGGACCAGCTTCGACAGCCGCAGCCTGTTCGACATAGTGCCGGGTCTCTGAGCCGGCTCAGGCTCTCAGGGCGCGCCGGGCGGGACCCCGGCATGCCCGATCGCGCGCAGGAAGCCTGTCACATGCGCGGCCCAGTCCTCCGGGCGTTCCGCAGGTGACAGGTGTCCGGCGCGTCGGATGATTTCGAACCGGGCGCCGGGGATCAGCTCCACCGTCTCGCGCATCAGGTCGGGGGGCGTCGAGCGGTCCTCGGCCCCTGCGAGACCCAGAACCGGAAGGCGCAGCCCCGACACCGGTGTCCAGAAATCGGTGCCCGAAACGGCGGCGCTCGACCCGGCATATCCTTCGAGCGGGGTGCCGGTCAGCACCCGGCGCGCCCGCGCCGCCACCGATCCGTGCCGCGCGTCGCGCCCGAGCCAGCGGTCGAGCACCGCGTCCGCCTGCGCGGCGACGCCGCCGCGACGGATCGCGGCGATCCGCTCCTCCCACAGCTTCGGCGTGCCGATCTTGGCGGCGGTGTTCGACAGCACCAGCCCGCGCACCAGATCGAGCCGCTTCACCGCCAGCCCCTGCGCCACCATGCCGCCCAGCGACAGCCCTGCGAAGACCGTGTCGGCGAGGCCGTGCGCCTCGATCACCGCCTCGGCGTCCGAGACCAGCTGGCCCATCGAATAGGGGGCGGGCGGTGCGTCGGAATTGCCGTGGCCGCGCAAATCGTAGCGCAGCACCCGGATGTCGCCCGGCAGGAGCGGCAGCACCGCGTCCCACAGCGTCATGTCCATGCCCAGCCCATGCGCCAGCACCAGCGCAGGCGCGCCATCCGGCCCCTGCAGCCGCGTCGCGAGGCGGCAGCCATCTCGCGCCTCGACGATCACGCGAGTGTCTCCAGCGCGCGGGCATAGAGCGCGGCATCGACATTGCCGCCGGTGGCCACCGCGATCACCGCGTCGCCATCGATCCGTTCGGGCCTGAACAGCGCCGCCGCAAGCGCCACGGCACCGCCCGGCTCGATCACCACCCGCAGGTGGCGGAACGCGAGCGCCATGGCGCGCAGCGCCTCCTCGTCGCCGACCGCGAGGCCGGGGCCGCAGAGCCGCTTCAGGATCGGAAAGGTGAGCGTGCCCGGCTGCGGCGTGACGATCGCGTCGCAGATCGAGCCCGAAAGCCTGTCGTTACGGCGGATCTCGCCTGCCGCGAGGCTGCGTGCCACGTCGTCGAAGCCCTCGGGCTCGGCAGGGCGCACCCGCAGCCCCGGGGCCTCGGCCTCGAGCGCCAGCGCCACGCCGGAACTCAGCCCGCCGCCGCCGCAGCAGACCAGCACCTCGGCGTGCGTGACGCCGGCCTCGGCTGCCTGCTCGGCCAGTTCGAGGCCCAGCGTGCCCTGGCCCGCGATCACCAGGGGGTCGTCGAAGGGCTTGATCAGCGCCAACCCGCGCGCCTCGGCCAGCGCCGCGCCCATCGCGTCGCGATCGTCGGTGTTGCGATCGAACGGCACGACCTCCGCGCCCAGCGCGCGGGTGTTGTCGATCTTGGCCTGCGGCGCGTCGACCGGCATCAGGATCACCGCCGGGATGCCATGCTCGCTCGCCGCATGCGCGACGCCCTGCGCGTGGTTGCCCGAGGAAAAGGCGATGACGCCACGCGCCCGCATATCCTCGGGGATCGCCGAAACGGCGGACCAGCCGCCGCGCGCCTTGAACGAGCCGGTGACCTGCAGGCATTCGGCCTTCACAAGCACCCTGCGGCCCGCGATGGCGTCGAGCGCGGGCGAGGACAGCAGCGGCGTGCGCCTCAGGTTGCGACCGATGCGGGCGCGCGCGGCCCGGATCATCTCGATATCGCTCAAGTCTCGTCCTCCATCGCGGTCCGGCAGCGCCCCAGCCAGTCTTCCAATGCCGCGAGCGCTTCCGGTTCGTCAAGGAAGGGGACATGACCGCGCCCGGGGACCTCGGCGAAGATCATGTCCGGGTGGCGGCGGCGCATCTCGGCCGCCGTGTCCGCGGTCAGGAGTTCGGAATTCGCACCGCGGATCAGCGCGGTGGGCAGGCCCCCGAGCGCGTCGAAGAGCGGCCAAAGATCGGGGGCGGGCTGCACCGCCCCGCCCAGTACCGCGTCGCGCAGCGCGGGGTCGTAGCGCAGGGCCAGCCCCTCCGGCGTCTCCTCGTAATGGCCGCGCACCTCCGCGAGCCAGCGCTCATGCGGCACCCCCTCGAAGCCGGTCCAGCTGCGGGCCCGGTCGCGCGCCGCTTCCTCCAAGCTCTTCTGCGCGGGCGTGATGCCGAGATAGCCCTTGATCGTCTCGAGGCCCGCCGGCGCGATATCGGGTCCGATATCGTTGAGCGCCACACCGATCAGCCGGTGCTTCACGGTGGCCGCCAGCGCCATGGCGATCAGTCCGCCGCGCGAGGTGCCGAGGATCGCGGCGCGCGACAGGCCGAGATGGTCCATCAGCCCCAGCACGTCGCGCGATTCCTGCATCACGGTATAGGTCGCGGGATCGGCCCAGGCCGAGCGGCCGCGACCGCGATAATCGGGCCGGATCAGCCGCGCGCCGCGCAGATGCGGCGCGACATGGTCGAAATCGGCGGCGTTGCGCGACAGGCCCGGAAGGCACAGGAGCGGCAGCCCCTCGCCCTCGTCGAGATAGTGCAGCCGCGTCCCATCCTCGGCCCGGAACTCGGGCATCAGGCGAACTCCGCGATATGGGTAAGATCGGGCAACTCATGGGTCGGTCGCGACCAGAGCCGGTCGCGCGGCTCGCCATGGCGGTTCACCCAGGCGGTGATGAAACCGTAACCGGTCGCGCCGGCGATGTCCCAGAAGTTCGAGCTGACGAAAAGCACCTCGTTCTTCTCGCAGCCGAAACGCTGGCCCACGAGGTCGTAGACCCGGGCATCGGGCTTGTAGACCCCGGCGGCCTCGGCCGAGAGCACCGCGTCGAGGCTGCCGCCGATGCCGGCGGATTCGACCGCGCGGTCGAGCATCTCGGGCGCGCCGTTCGACAGGATCGCGACGTTGCGGCCCTTGGCCTTGAGGTCGGCGAGCACCTCGCGCGCTTCGGGAAAGGCGGGCAGGGTGTCGTAGAGCGCCAGGAGCCGCGCCCGCAGGTCCGGGTCCGACAGCCCGGCCTTTTCGAGCGTCCAGGTCAGCGCGTCGGCGGTGACATGGCCGAAATCGATGTGATGGCCGGCGATGCTGCGCAGCCATGTGTATTCGAGCTGCTTGGTGCGCCAGTCCCGCGACACCTGCTCCCAGTTCTCCGCCAGCGCCTCCCCGCCGGGCTCGGCGCTGGCGATGCGGGCCGCGCCGCCGACGTCGAAAATCGTGCCGTATGCGTCGAAAACGATTGTGGTGATGGTCATGAAATCCCCCTCTGGTGGCGAGGCTGGCATGCCCCGCCTCCTAGGGAAAGGCTTCTCGGGGCGATCGGGTTGCGATCCGGGGTCAGGCTTCCTACCTTGGGGGGGACCGACGAGGAGCACCCGCCAGCAGCGGCCTCCAGACATTCACCCGCAAGAACCCCATTCAAGGAGAGGCTCATGACGCAAGTCAAGCAGGGCGACACCGTGCGCATCCATTACACCGGCACCCTTTCGGACGGCCAGACCTTCGATTCGAGCGAGGGCCGCGAGCCGCTCGAGTTCCAGGTCGGCTCCGGCCAGATCATCCCCGGTCTCGACAGCGCCATGCCCGGCATGGAAGTCGGCGAGAAGAAGACCGTCGAGGTGGCCTGCGACAACGCCTATGGCCAGCCCGATCCGAATGCCCGCCAGGCCGTGCCGCGCGACTCGATCCCGGCCGACATCCCGGTCGATCCGGGCACCCGCCTGCAGATGCAGACCCCGCAGGGCCAGGTCGTGCCGGTGACGGTGATGGAAGCCACCGAGGAGCAGGTGGTGCTCGATGCCAACCACCCGCTGGCCGGTCAGGACCTGACCTTCAAGGTCGAACTCGTGGGCGTCGACCCGGCCTGATCCCGGTGACATGACCAAGAAAGGCCCTGGCGACGTTTGTCGCCGGGGCCTTTTCGTGTCCGCTCCCCGCCCATGCCGGACCCGGTCCGGAACGCCCGGCAACCCATGCGCGGCAGCAGACGGACCCCGTCCGGTCCGTCGGGGGCCTGGAGAGGTCCGGGCCCGTTTGTCAAAGGCAGGATCGGTAACGAGCGGCCCCGCAAGACGACGAGCCGGTCGCCTCGCTCCGTCGATCCGCTGTCGCCGACTTCGGTTCGGGGCCGATATCCGGCAGTGCCCGGATATCGGTGCGAGGCCGCCGGTCATGGGCCGGAGGCGCCTGTCCTGCGCTCCCGCCGCGCGCTTCGCAGTCTGTTTTAGATGTTCTCGCTCTGCGGCATGCCCAGCACGTGGTAGCCGCCATCGACATGCACGATTTCGCCGGTGGTGCAGGCCGCCGCGTCCGAGCAGAGATAGAGCGCAGTGCCCCCCACGGCCTCGAGCGTCGCGTTTGAGCGCAGCGGCGCATTCATGTTGGTGTGCTTGAAGGTCTTGCGCGCGCCGCCGATGGCAGCGCCCGCCAGCGTCTTCATCGGGCCGGGGGAGACCGCGTTGACGCGGATGCCCTCGGGGCCGAGGTCGTTGGCAAGGTAGCGCACGCTGGCTTCCAGCGCCGCCTTGGCCACGCCCATCACGTTGTAGAAGGGCGTCACCTTGTTCGAGCCCTGATAGGTCAGGGTGATGATCGAGCCGCCGGCGCTCATCAGCGGATGGGCGCGGCGAGCGATGTCGATCAGCGAATAGCAGGAGATGTCGAGCGAGTTGCGGAAGTTCTCCCGGCTGGTGTTGATGAACCGGCCGGTCAGCTCGTCCTTGTTGGAATAGGCGATCGCGTGGACCACGAAATCCAGTCGGCCCCAGCGCTCCTCGATCTTCTTGAAGGCGGCGTCGAGCGAGGCGTCATCGGTGACGTCGACATCGAGCAGGAAATCCGAATTGAGCTGCGCCACGAGCGGCGCGACGCGCCGCCCGAAGGTTTCGCCCTGGTAGGAGAAGGCCATCTCGGCCCCGGCGCCATGCAGCGCCTTTGCGATGCCCCATGCGATAGAGCGGTCGTTCGCGACCCCCATGACAAGCCCGCGCTTGCCCACCATCGACATCATGTCCGTCTCTCCTGCCTGTCTCGTCAGTCGTTGAAGCGCGACAGCAGCATCGAGCCGTTGGTGCCGCCGAAGCCGAAGCTGTTGGTCATCACCGTGTCGAGACCGGCATTTTCGCGCAGTTCGGTCGCGATCTCGCCTTCGTTGATCCCCTCGGCGAGGTTCTCGACGTTGATCGACGGTGCGATGTAGTCGCCCTTGAGCATCAGCAGGCAGTAGATCGCCTCCTGCGCGCCGGTCGCCCCCTGGCTGTGACCGGTCATCGACTTGGTCGAGGAAATGGGCGGCGTGTTGCCCTCGCCGAAGACGCGGCGCACCGCCTCGACCTCGCCCACGTCGCCCACCGGCGTCGAGGTGCCATGCGCGTTGATGTAGCCGACCTTGCGATCCTCGGGCAGGGTGGAGAGCGCGATGCGCATCGCCCGCTCGCCGCCTTCGCCCGAGGGCGCCACCATGTCATGCCCGTCGGAGGTCGCGGCGAAGCCGGTGACCTCGGCGTAGATCTTGGCGCCGCGCGCGCGGGCGTGGTCCAGATCCTCGAGCACCACCATGCCGCCGCCACCGGCGATGACGAATCCGTCACGGTCGCGGTCGAAGGCGCGCGACGCCTTCTCGGGCGTGTCGTTGAACTTCGAGGACATCGCGCCCATCGCGTCGAACAGGCAGGACAGGGTCCAGTCGAGCTCCTCGCCGCCGCCGGCGAACATCACGTCCTGCTTGCCCATCATGATCTGCTCGGCGGCGGCGCCGATGCAGTGCAGCGAGGTCGAACAGGCCGAGGTGATCGAGTAGTTGATGCCCTTGATCGCATAGGCGGTCGAGAGGTTCGCCGAGACGGTCGAGGACATGCCGCGCGGCACCATGAGCGGCCCGATGCGCTTCGGCGAGCCGGTCTTGAGCACGGTCTGATGCGCGGCGAAAAGGTTCGAGGTCGAGGGACCGCCCGAGCCCGCGATCAGGCCGGTGCGCTCGTTCGAGATCTCGGTCTCGGTCAGCCCGGCATCGGCGATCGCCTGGCGCATCGAGAGGTAGGCGTAACCCGCCCCCGGTCCCATGAAGCGCAGGGTCCGCTTGTCGATCTCTTCCTTGAGGTCGATCTTCAACGTGCCCGCGACACGGCTGCGAAAGCCGTATTCGGCCATTTCCTCGGAGGCCTCGATGCCCGAGCGGCCCGCGCGCAGCGCGGCATCCACTTCCTCGGCCGAGTTTCCGATGGGCGAGACGACCCCGAGGCCGGTGACGACGACGCGACGCATGGCGCCTCCTTCCTTGACGGGTTCAGCTCTCGGAGAGAGCGACCTTCATGTCCTTGACGAGATAGATGGTCTCACCGTCGGCCTCGACCCGGCCGTCGGCGACGCCCATGGTGAGACGGCGGGTCTGAACCGCCTTGGTGAAATCAACGTAATAGGTGAGCTTCTTGCGATCGGGGCGCACCATGCCGGTGAGCTTCACCTCACCGACGCCGAGCGCGTAGCCGCGCCCCTTCCAGCCGCGCCAGCCGAGGTTGAACCCGGTCAGCTGCCACAGCCCGTCGAGGCCGAGGCAGCCGGGCATGATCGGGTTGCCCGGAAAGTGGCACTCGAAGAACCACAGGTCAGGCGTGATGTCGAACTCGGCCACGACATGGCCCTTGCCGTGCTCGCCGCCATCGCCCGAGATGTCGGTGATGCGATCCATCATCAGCATCGGCGGCGCCGGAAGCTGGGCGTTGCCCGGCCCGAACAGTTCGCCGCGCGAACATTTCAGCAGCGCGTCCTTGTCGAACTGGGTCGGATACTGTGACATGTGGCCCCGTCGGTTCGTTTCGGTTTCGTTGGCACAAGCCTCTAGCACCGGGCCGCGCGATAGGGCAAGGGCGGGGGCCGTGCGGCGCGATTGCGCGACATTGAAATTGCCGTGGATAAAGGGCATATCTGGTTCGTCATGACGCACACGTCCCAACCTCGCGCCCGTCGCGGCGCCGATTGGCTGGCCACGGCCGGGCTGCGCCCGACGCGCCAGCGGCTCGCGCTCGCCACGCTGCTGGTGGGCGACGGGCAGGATCGCCATGTCACCGCCGAGAGCCTGTTCGAGGCGGCCTCGCAGGCCGGCTACAAGGTGTCGCTCGCGACGGTCTACAACACGCTCTCGGCCTTCTGCGCCGCCGGCCTGATGCGCGAGATCACCGTGGACGGCTCGAAGAGCTATTTCGACACCGACATGACCGACCACCCGCATTTCTACTGGGAGGACGACGCGCGGCTCTCCGACGCGCCGGCCGATCAACTCGAGATTTCGCGGCTGCCCTCGGCCCCCGACGGCGCCGAGATCGCCAAGGTCGACGTGGTGATCCGGCTGCGCCGGCGCTGAATCGATCCTCGGGTCGGGTATCACGCGCAGGAGCGGGTTGCAGAAAAGGGTCTGAAGGCAAGGGCGAAGCCAACCCGCTTTGCGCCTCATCTTTCTCCAAATACGCAGTCTGCAAGGCCGGCCCCGCGCTGCCTTCGGGTCATCTGCTTGCAGCTTCCTGTCCACGCGCCTAGCCTCCCGCGCAAACTCAAAGGAGGTTGCGCCATGCAGATGGATGAAGTTGCGCGCCGGGGCCTCGTGCTCCTGGGCTGCGGCAAGATGGGTTCGGCGATGCTGGCGGGCTGGCTCGAAGGCGGTCTGCCGAAGCAGTCCGTCACCGTGCTCGACCCCAAACCCTCGGAGTGGCTGCAAAAGCAGGGCGTGCGCCTGAACGAGGAGCTTCCCGAAGACCCGGCGATCGTGCTGGTCGCGGTGAAGCCGCAGATGATGGGCGACGCTTTGCCCTCGATGCAGGCCAAGGGCAACGGCACGACGCTGTTCGTCTCGGTCGCGGCCGGTACGCCGATCGCCACCTTCGAACAGGCGCTGGGCGAGAGCACCCCGATCGTGCGCGCCATGCCGAACACGCCTTCGGCGATCGGCCGCGGCATCACCGCGATCATCGGCAACGCGCATGCCACGCCCGAACAGGTCGATCTTGCGGAAGAGCTGCTGCGGGCCGTGGGACAGGTGGTGCGGCTGGAATCCGAGGACCAGATGGACGGCGTCACCGCCGTGTCGGGCTCCGGTCCGGCCTATGTGTTCCATCTGATCGAGACCATGGCCAAGGCGGGCGAGGAGCAGGGGCTGAGCCCCGAGCTGGCGCTCCAGCTTGCCACCGCCACCGTGGCGGGTGCGGGCGCGCTGGCCGATGGCTCGGACGAGCATCCCGGCAAGCTGCGCGAGAACGTGACCTCGCCCAACGGCACAACCCAGGCCGCGCTCGACGTGCTGATGAACGAGAAAGACGGCTTCCCGGTACTGCTGAGCCGGGCGCTCAAGGCCGCGGCCGACCGCTCCCGCGAGCTTGCGAATGGGTGAGGCGCGGTCTTCGGAGATCGTCTTCGACGATTTCGCCAAGGTGGACATCCGCGCGGGCACGGTGACCCGCGCGGAGCCCTATCCGGAAGCCCGCAAGCCCGCGATCAAGCTCTGGATCGATTTCGGCGAGGAGATCGGCGAAAAGCGGTCCTCGGCGCAGATCGCGACACATTACGACCCCGCCGATCTGGAGGGCCGGCAGGTGCTGGCGGTGGTGAACTTTCCGCCGCGCCAGATCGGTCGGTTCCTGTCGGAGGTGCTGGTGCTCGGCCTGCCCGACGCCGAGGGCGCGATCGTGCTGATCGGCCCGGACCAGCCTGTGCCGTCGGGAGGGCGGCTGTCATGACCAAGAAGACCATGCTCGTCACGCGGCCGCTGCCGCAATCCGTGCTCGACGCCTGCGCGCAGAAGTTCGAGGCGACCTTCCGCGACGCCGATCGCGGATTGACTGAGGCCGAGGCGGCCGAGGCGCTCGGCGCCTATGACATCATCCTGTGCACGCTGGGCGATCGTTTCACCGCGCAAGCCTTCGCGCAGGCCGGCGAGATCCGCTGTGGCCTGCTCGCCAATTTCGGCGTGGGCTACAACCATATCGATGCGGATGCCGCACGCGCGGCCGGCGTCGCGGTGTCGAACACGCCGGGCGCGGTCACCGATGCCACCGCCGATATCGGCCTGACGCTGCTTCTGGCCACGGCGCGCCGTGCCGGCGAGGGCGAGCGGCTGGTGCGGGCCGGGGCGTGGACCGGCTGGGCGCCGACGCAGATGCTGGGCGCGCATGTGACCGGCAAGACCGTCGGCATCGTCGGCATGGGCCGGATCGGCCAGGCCGTGGCCAAGCGCTGCGCGCTCGGCTTCGACATGCAGGTGCTCTATCACAGCCGCTCGTCCAAGGCGGTGCCGCTGCCCGCGATGCAGGTGGGCGATCTCGAGGAACTGATGTCCTCGGCCGATTTCGTGGTGGTGACGGTGCCGGCCACGCCGGAGACCAGGCACCTGATCAGCCGCGACATGCTGTCGGTGATGAAGCCGGGTGGCGTCCTCATCAATATCTCGCGCGGCGACGTGGTCGACGAGACGGCGCTGATCGAGGCGCTGGAGGCGGGTCGGATCGGCGGCGCCGGGCTCGATGTCTACGAGAACGAGCCCGAGGTGCCGGAGCGGCTGCGCAGGCTCGACAATGCGGTGCTGCTGCCGCATCTGGGCACGGCGGCGCTCGAGGTGCGCGAGGCGATGGGGCGGATGGCCTTCGACAACGCCTGCGCCTTCGTCAAGGATCAGGCACCGCCGAACCTCGTCAACTGATCCTCAGGCGGGGCGGTCGCCGATCGCCTCGCGGAAATGCCGGCGGCAGAGCGAGACGTAGCGGTCGTTGCCGCCGATCTCGACCTGGTCGCCCGCCATCGCCACCCGGCCCTCGGCATCTTTGCGCACCACCATGGTCGCCTTGCGGCCGCAATGGCAGATGGTGCGCACCTCGCGCATCTCGTCGGCCAGCGCCAGCAGCGTCGCCGAGCCGGGAAACAGGTGCCCGAGAAAGTCGACGCGCAGCCCGTAGCACATCACCGGGACCTTCAGATCGTCCACCGCGCGGGCGAGCTGCCACACTTGGTCGGGGGACAGGAACTGCGCCTCGTCGACGAAGACGCAGGCGCAGGGTGTTTCGAGCCGCGCCCTGATCTTCTCGAACAGGTCGTCGCCCGCGTCGAAGGTGTCGGCCCTCGAGCCGATGCCGATCCGGCTCTTGATGAAGCCCTCGCCCGAGCGGTTGTCGAAGCGCGCGGTCAGCAGGTAGGTCTGCATACCCCGCTCGGCGTAGTTGTGCGCCGCCTGCAACAGCACCGTCGACTTGCCGGCGTTCATGGTCGAGTAGTTGAAATAGAGCTTGGCCATGGCCCGGTCACATACAAAGGGCGGCGCGTCCTGACAACGCGCCGCCGGGGCCGGGGGCAAGAGTTTTGCAAAACTCTTGCGCAAATCCTTCGAAGGATTTGGATCAGGCCTGGGAGGGAACGTCGCCCTGCAATTGCATCCGGCCGATCGGCCGCACGCTGGTCGCCTGCGGGCCCATGCCGTTCGGGCCGTCATCGACGATCGACAGCTCCACGGGCGTATTCTCCTCGAGCTTGCCGAAGCCGTCCTCGGCGACGCTCGCCTTGTGGAACCAGATGTCGCGACCGTCGAGAGTCTCGATGAAACCGTATTCGGTGAAGAGCTGACGCACCCGGCCCTGTGGCGGCCCCTCATGCGCCTTCACGTCGCCCTGTACCTTCTGGGCGGCATGCTCGAGCTGGCGCTCCATCGCGTAGAAGGCATCCCGCACGGCGAGGTAGGGATCATGCTTGTCGCCCTTGCCCGGGTCATGGCTCACCACGAGCTCCTTGCCCGGCACGCGGCATTCAACGCGCACGTGGTAGCCCTTGGCGCCGCCCTGGCTGCGGTTCGGGACCTCGACCACGACGTGACAGCTCGTGATGTGGTTGTGAAAGCGCTCCAGCTTGGCGGCGCGTTCGCGGATCCGGGCCTCCAGCCCGTTCGAGCTGTCCATGTTGTGGAAGGCGATCTCGAGGGGGGTATCCATGCGTTTCTCCCTTCTGGTTGGTAAGGGAGAAACGCATGGTCGCTCACGCCGTTCCGGTCAGCGTCAAGCCTGCAGCGAACGCACGCCGACCTCGCCCTCGACCCGGGCCTTCATCGCCTGGGCCGCGGCCTGCGCGGCGGCGGCGGTGGTGAAGTAGGGGATCTTGGCGTGCAGCGCCGCCGAGCGGATGTCGCGGCTGTCCTCGATCGCCTGCGCGCCCTCGGTGGTGTTCATCACCAGCGCCACGTGGCCGTCCTTGAGCCGGTCGACGATGGTGAGCCCGCCCTCGTAGAGCTTGTTCACCAGCTCCGCCTCGATGCCGTTCTCCTTGAGCCAGGCCAGCGTGCCCCGAGTGGCAAGGATGCTGAGCCCGAGATCGGTGACGGTGCGCGCGGCCTCGGCCATGGCCGGGGTCTTGTCGCCGTCGCGGATCGACAGGAACACGCGGCCCTCGCGTGGCAAGTCCGAGCCCGCTCCCATCTGTGCCTTGAGGAAGGCCAATGCGAAGCTGCGATCCCAGCCCATCACCTCGCCGGTGGAGCGCATCTCCGGCCCGAGAATGGTGTCGACGCCGGGGAAGCGGGCGAAGGGCAGAACCGCCTCCTTGACCGAGAACCACGGCATGTTCGGATCGGCCAGGGTCATCGGGTCGGCGAAGGGCAGGGGGGTGTCGTAGTCGACGTTTTCATAGGCCGGGCGGAACGGGAAGGCCGAGAGCTTCTCGCCGGCCATCAGACGTGCCGCGATCGAGGCGATGGCGCTGTCGGTGGCCTTGGCGACGAAGGGCACGGTGCGCGAGGCGCGCGGGTTCACCTCGATCAGGTAGACCTCGTCGTCCTTGACCGCGAACTGCACGTTCATCAGCCCGACCACGCCCAGCGCCTTGGCCAGCGCCTCGGTCTGGCGCCGGATCTCGGCCTGGATCTCTTCGCTAAGCGAATGCGGCGGCAGGCAGCAGGCACTGTCGCCCGAATGCACGCCGGCCTCCTCGATATGCTGCATGATGCCCGCGACATGCACCTGTTCGCCGTCGCACAGCGCGTCGACATCGACCTCGGTCGCGCCCGAAAGATAGCTGTCGAGCAGCACCGGGCTCTTGCCCGAGACAACCACGGCATCGCGGATGTAGCGCTTAAGGTGGTCCATGTCGCGGACGATCTCCATGGCGCGCCCGCCCAGCACGTAGGAGGGGCGGATCACCAGCGGGAAGCCGATGCTTTCGGCGATGTCGAGAGCCTGGGCGTCGGTCGAGGCGATGCCGTTCTTCGGCTGCTTGAGCCCGAGCCGGTTCACCAGGTCCTGGAACCGCTCGCGGTCCTCGGCGAGGTCGATCGCGTCGGGGGTGGTACCGAGGATCGGGATGCCCTCGTCATGCAGCGCGTTGGCGAGCTTGAGCGGGGTCTGGCCGCCGAACTGCACGATCACGCCATGCAGCGTGCCGCGCTCCTGCTCGACCCGCAGGATCTCCATCACGTGCTCGAAGGTCAGTGGCTCGAAATAGAGCCGGTCGGAGGTGTCGTAATCGGTCGAGACGGTCTCGGGGTTGCAGTTGACCATGATCGTCTCGTAGCCCGCATCGGTCAGCGCGAAGCAGGCGTGGCAGCAGCAATAATCGAACTCGATGCCCTGGCCGATCCGGTTCGGCCCGCCGCCGAGGATCACCACCTTCTTGCGGTCCGAGGGGCGCGCCTCGTCCTCGACCTCGCCCATCACCGGGTGCTCGTAGGTCGAGTACATGTAGGGCGTCTGCGCTTCGAACTCGGCGGCGCAGGTGTCGATCCGCTTGAACACCGCGGTGACCCCGAGATTGCGCCGCGCGCGACGGACATTGTCCTCGTCGCGCCCCGTGAGCATCGCGAGGCGCGCATCGGAGAAGCCCATCATCTTGAGGTGGCGCAGCCCTTCCTCGGTGGTCGGCAGGCCATTCCTGCGGATCTCGGCCTCAGTCTCGACGATCTCGCGGATGCGGGCCAGGAACCACGGGTCGAACTTGGTCACGGCCTGGATCTCGTCGTTCGACAGCCCCTCGCGCATCGCCTGCGCGATGACCCGAATCCGGTCGGGGGTGGTCTTCGACAGCGCCTTGGTGATCGCCGCCTTGTCCGGTGCGCCGGCGATCTCGATCTCGTCGAAGCCGGTCAGACCGGTCTCCATCGAGGCCAGCGCCTTCTGGAAGGATTCGTGGAAGGTCCGGCCGATCGCCATCGCCTCGCCCACCGACTTCATCGCGGTGGTCAGATGCGGCTCGGAGCCGGGGAACTTCTCGAAGGCAAAGCGCGGGATCTTGGTGACGACGTAATCGATGGTCGGCTCGAAGCTTGCCGGCGTCACCTTGGTGATGTCGTTGTCGAGCTCGTCGAGCGTGTAGCCCACGGCGAGCTTGGCCGCGATCTTGGCGATCGGGAAGCCCGTGGCCTTGGAGGCCAGCGCCGAGGAGCGCGAGACGCGCGGGTTCATCTCGATCACCACCATGCGGCCGTCATCGGGGTTCACCGCCCACTGCACGTTCGAGCCGCCGGTCTCGACGCCGATCTCGCGCAGAACGGCGATCGAGCCGTTGCGCATGTGCTGGTATTCGCGGTCGGTGAGGGTCAGCGCCGGGGCGACGGTGATCGAATCGCCGGTATGCACGCCCATCGGGTCGACGTTCTCGATCGAGCAGACGATGATGGCGTTGTCGGCGCGGTCGCGCACCACCTCCATCTCGTATTCCTTCCAGCCCAGCAGGCTCTCGTCGACGAGAATCTGGCCCACGGGCGAGGCATCCATGCCGGTGCGGCAGTAATGCTCGTATTCGGCGCGGTTATAGGCGACGCCGCCCCCCGTTCCGCCCAAGGTGAAGGCCGGACGGATGATCGCCGGCAGGCCGATCTCCTCGAGCGCCTCGATGGCGAGGCTGACACCTGCGTTCAGGTCGCGCTTGCCATTGGCCAGCTTCGGCGCGGTGATGATCGTGGCCTTCGGGTTCTCGAGCCCGATCCGGTCCATCGCCTCGCGGAACAGCTTGCGGTCCTCGGCCATCTCGATGGCCTCGCGCTTGGCGCCGATCATCTCGACGCCGAACTTTTCCAGCACGCCCATGTCGGCGAGCGCCAGCGAGGTGTTGAGGCCGGTCTGCCCGCCCATGGTGGGCAGCAGCGCGTCGGGGCGCTCCTTCTCGATGATCTTGGCCACGACCTCGGGGGTGATCGGCTCGATGTAGGTGGCGTCGGCCAGCCCCGGATCGGTCATGATCGTCGCGGGGTTGGAGTTCACGAGGATGACCCGGTAGCCCTCTTCGCGCAGCGCCTTGCAGGCTTGCGCGCCCGAGTAGTCGAACTCGCAGGCCTGGCCAATGACGATCGGCCCCGCGCCGATGATCATGATCGAGCGGATATCGGTTCTTTTCGGCATGGGACCCTCGTGTTTCTCGCGCAGCCTCAAGGGGAGGGGGCCGCGCAAATCGTCGCGGTTATAGACATGGGCGGGCGCAGCGCAAGGCCCCGCGGTCCCGCTAGGGAAAGCAATCGTCCCGCCCCCTGTCGCCCGGCCGTCCGGCGATGTATCGGGGAGGCGCAAAAGAATGTGGACGAAGATGCGGATAGGCTTCGACAGCGGCCCCGGCGGGCGGGGCGCAATCTTCTCGCGCCCGCAGCGGCTGATCGAGGCGTGGCAGCCCGGCGGCGTGCCGCTGGCGCTGGCCGCCATCGACGCGGCGCGGGCCGAGGGGGCTTGGGTCGCGGGCTATGCGAGCTACGAGCTGGGCTATGCGCTGGAGCGGCGCCTGGCCCCCGCGATGCCCGCGCCGCGCCGTCTGCCGCTCCTTCGCTTCGGCGTGTTCGAGACAGAACCCGAGCGATGGTCTCCCCGGGCCGGCCCCGCCAGCCTCGGGGCCTTCGTTCCGCGCTGGACAGCCACCGAGCACGCGGCCGCGCTGGAACGGGTGCGGGCCTATATCGCGGCGGGCGACATCTATCAGGCCAATCTGACCTTCCCACTGGATGCGGCGTGCTCGGGAAGCCCCGAGGCGCTGTTCGCGGCGCTGTCGCGCGGCCAGAGGGTGTCGCACGGGGCGTTGGTCGAGCAGGAGGGGCTGCCGGCGCTGGTCTCGCGCTCACCGGAGCTGTTCTTCGCCACGGACGGGGCCGGGCGCATCGAGACCCGGCCGATGAAGGGCACGCGGCCGCGCGGCGCGACGCCCGCGGAGGACGCCGCGCATCGCGCCTTTCTCGCCGCCGACGAGAAGAACCGCGCCGAGAACCTGATGATCGTCGATCTGCTGCGCAACGATCTGAGCCGGGTGGCGTTGCCGGGCAGCGTTTCGGTGCCGAAGCTGTTCGACATCGAAACCTATGCGACGGTGCACCAGATGGTGAGCCATGTCGCGGCACGGCTCGCGCCCGGTGTCGGCCTCGGGGCAGTCCTCGCGGCGCTGTTTCCCTGCGGCTCGATCACCGGCGCGCCCAAGCTGCGGGCGATGGAGATCATCCGCGAGCTGGAGCCGTGGCCGCGCGAGGCCTATTGCGGCGCGATCGGCTGGGCCGCCCCCGATGGTCGGTCCTCCTTCAACGTCGCGATCCGCACGCTGATGGTCGAGGCGGGGCGCGCCACGCTCAATGTCGGCGGCGGCATCGTCTGGGACAGCGATGCGGCTTCGGAATGGGACGAGGCGTTGTGGAAGACCCGCTTCGCCCGCATTCCGGGCTGAACCATGGCCACTTTGTTCTCCAAATACGCAAATCCGCCGGTGGCGCCCGGTGCGCGGCCGCAGATCATCGAGACGCTTGGCGCGCATCCCGGCGAGGGCCCGCGCCGCTTGCCCGCGCATCTCGACCGCATGGCAGCCACCGCCGAGGCGCTGGGCTACCCCTTCGACCGCGCCCACGCCGAGACGCTGCTCGACCTCGCGCCCGAGGCGCCGCTGCGCTGCCGCCTGACGCTTGGTCCCGGTGGCGAGCTCGGCCTGACCACGGCGCCGCTCGGGCCGAACCCGCCGGAATGGCGCGTGGCGATCCATCCCGAGCCTCTCGACCCGTCCGACCCCTGGCTCTACCGCAAGACGACGCGGCGCAGGCTCTACGACGAGGCGCGGGCCGCGCTGCCCGAAGGCGTGGACGAGTGGCTGTTCCTGAACCGGGCGGGCGAGGTTTGCGAGGGCACGATCACCAATCTCTTCGTCGGGGATCGCACGCCGGCTTTGTCCTGCGGCCTGTTGCCCGGCGTGCTGCGGGCCGAGCTCTTGGGGCAGGGCTGGCGCGAGGCGGTCGTGACACCGGACGAGCTCGCAGGTGCGGGCTTCTACATGGGCAACTCGCTTCGCGGACTGATCCCGGCGCGGCTCGTCGCGGGCTGACCCCTCGGCTTGCTTGACATCAAGGCCCCAACCCGGTGTATCGGCGCGACACCCGCCGAAAGGGACCAAGAATGCACGCCTACCGCACCCACACCTGCGCCGCCCTGACCCGTGACAATGTCGGCGATACCGTCCGGCTGTCGGGCTGGGTGCACCGGATCCGCGACCATGGCGGCATCCTGTTCATCGACCTGCGCGACCATTACGGCGTCACGCAGGTGCTCTGCGACCCCGACAGCGCCGCCTTCGCCGAGGTCGAGAAGCTGCGCTCGGAATGGTGCATCCGCATCGACGGCGAGGTGAAGGCCCGCGCGCCCGAACTGGTGAACCCCAAGCTGCCGACCGGCGAGATCGAGGTCTTCGTGCGCGGCGTCGAGGTGCTGGGCGCGTCGAAGGAGCTGCCGCTGCAGGTCTTCGGCGATCAGGAGTACCCCGAGGAGACGCGTCTCAAGTACCGCTATCTCGACCTGCGTCGCGAGGCGATGCAGGCCAACATGACGCTGCGCTCGGACGTGGTCCGCTCGATCCGCCAGCGGATGTGGGACCAGAACTTCCGCGAGTACCAGACGCCGATCATCACCGCCTCCTCCCCTGAGGGCGCGCGCGACTTCCTCGTGCCCTCGCGCCTGCATCCGGGCAAGTTCTACGCGCTGCCGCAGGCGCCGCAGCAGTTCAAGCAGCTCCTGATGGTGTCGGGCTTCGACAAGTATTTCCAGATCGCGCCGTGCTTCCGCGACGAGGACCCGCGCGCCGACCGCTCGCCCACCGATTTCTACCAGCTCGACATGGAGATGAGCTTCGTCGAGCAGCAGGACGTGTTCGACACGATCCAGCCCGTCATGCAGGGCATCTTCGAGGAGTTCGGCGGCGGCCGGAAGGTCGACACCGAATGGCCGCTGATTTCCTACAAGGACGCGGCGCTGTGGTACGGCACCGACAAGCCGGACCTGCGCAACCCGATCAAGATGCAGGACGTTTCCGAGCATTTCAAAGGGTCGGGCTTCGCGATCTTCGCCAAGCTGCTGGAACAGGAAGGCACGCAGATCCGCGCGATTCCCGCGCCGACCGGCGGCAGCCGCAAGTTCTGCGACCGGATGAACGCCTTCGCCCAGAAGGAAGGCCTGCCGGGCATGGGCTACATCTTCTGGCGCGAGGCCGAGGGCGGCATGGAAGCCGCCGGTCCGCTCGCCAAGAACATCGGGCCCGAGCGCACCGAGGCGATCCGCCAGCAGTTGGGCCTCGGCGTCGGTGACGCGGCCTTCTTCCTCGGCGGCAAGCCCGAGGCCTTCGAGCGCGTGGCGGGCCGCGCCCGCGTCGCGATCGGCGAGGAGCTCGGCCTGACCGAGACCGACCGCTTCGCCTTTGCATGGATCGTCGATTTCCCGATGTACGAGAAGGACGACGAGGGCCGGATCGACTTCAGCCACAACCCGTTCTCGATGCCGCAGGGCGGCATGGAGGCGCTGCAGGGCGATCCGCTCGAGGTGCTGGGCTACCAGTACGACCTCGCCTGCAACGGCTACGAGCTGATCTCGGGCGCGATCCGGAACCACAAGCCGGAGATCATGTTCAAGGCGTTCGAGCTCGCCGGTTACGGCGAGGACGAGGTGCGCAAGCGCTTCGGCGGCATGGTCAACGCGTTCCAGTACGGCGCGCCCCCGCATGGCGGCTGCGCGGCGGGCATCGACCGCATGGTGATGCTGCTCGCCGACGAAGCCAACATCCGCGAGGTCATCCTCTTCCCGATGAACCAGCGGGCCGAGGATCTGATGATGAACGCGCCGTCGGAGCCCTCGAACGAACAGCTGCGCGAGTTGCGGCTGCGGGTGCTGCCGCCCGAGAGCTGAAGACATGGACCCGACGCTCGCCCTGGCCCGCTCCACCGCGCTTCACGCGCTCGACCGGGCCGGGGTGTTGCTCGGGATCGGAGCGCGGGCCGGTTGCATGGAGGTCCGGCTAGTGCCCGACCAGTTCGGGTTCGCCGAGCAGATCGGCATCTGCGTGGGCTTCGCGTCAGATCCACATTGCCGTTGATCGGCCAGGCGCCGCCGGACACCGATCCCGCGTTCGACGTCGAAAGCCTTGCAGCATGCCTCGCCGATGCGCGCGCCGCGATCGAGGCCATGCCCGAGGCGCCATTGGTCGAAGGTATCGCGCATCGGGCAGGCTTTGCCGATCTGGAGCAGTCACCCGAGGCCTATCTCGCCGCTTTCGCCCTGCCGAACCTGTGGTTCCACCTGTCGATGGCACATGCGATCCTGCGGGCGCAGGGCGTGCCGGTGGGCAAGGCCGATTTCGACGGGCTGCATCGCTACCCCGAAGGGTTCAGCTGGATCGACTGAAACGGGGTGCGGGTCAGAGTACCAGCCCCCCCAGCACGCAGATCCAGGCGAGCCCCACCGCCGCGCCCGCCACCGCCACCGCGGCACTCCCCGAATCCTTGGCCTGCTTGGCCAGTTCGCGGCGTTCTTCGCTCACGTCGTCGACCACCCGCTCGATCGCGGTGTTGAGGCATTCGAAGGCCAGCACCATGACGCCGCCCATCAGCAGCATGCCCCGCTCGCCGGCCGAGAGTGGCAGCAGGAAGGCGAGGCCGGCCGAGACGATATTGGCCCACATCCATTGGTGCAGGCTGCCCTCGGTGTTCCAGATATGCTTGAGGCCCTGCCAGGACCAGACCGCGCGCATGCGCAGCCTCTCGTAATGTTCGCGCATCTTCGGCTCCCGGATCGGAGCGCGCAGAATGGCCGCTCTGCCGGGCGAAGCCAAGACGCGCCGAGGCCTTGCCGGCAGCAATGAAATGCCGGTGACGCTGCGACCTGTACCAATGCCCCCTGCACCGGCCGCCGCTCCGCGCTAGATGTGACCCATGACACCTCAACACGAAGACTATCCCGCCTATGCCCGTTCCGAGCGCATCGCCGATGGCGTGATCCATGCGCTCGGCGTGACCTTCGCGCTGACCGGCGCGGTGCTGCTCATCGTGTTCTCGGCGATGGCGGCGGAGGCGCAGGCGGGCCGGATCGCCGCCGTCGCCGTCTATGGCGGCGCGCTGGTCGCGACCTTCACGGCCTCGGCCTTCTACCACATGACTCCATGGACCGGGCTCAGGCCGGTGCTGCGGCGGATCGACCATGCGGCGATCTATCTGAAGATCGCGGGCACCTACACGCCGCTGGTTGTGCTGATCGGCTCGGCCTTCGCCTATGCGATCCTCGCGGTGGTCTGGGCGGTGGCGCTGGGCGGCGCGATCTCGCGACTGTTCTTCTGGAAAAGCCCGGGCCGGCTCGGGCCGACGCTCTACCTCCTCCTCGGCTGGCTCAGCACCGCGCTGGTCTGGTCGTTGGCGCTGACGCTGCCGGTGGCCTCGACCGTGCTGGTGGTCATCGGCGGGCTGCTCTACTCGGCCGGCGTGATCTTCTTCCTGTGGGAAAAGCTGCGCTTTTCCAACGCGATCTGGCACGGCTTCGTGTTGGCCGCCTCGGCCTGCTTCTTTGCCGCGATCACGATGGGGGTGCTCGGCTGAGCACCCCCGACCGGCTTTCGGCCCGTTCAGAAGATCGCGTCAGAGGCCCGCAGCGGTACGGCGGACGATCTCCATGCGCTGCGCGTTCGGCGGGTGGGTCCCGAGGAAGGTGTCGCCCGGATCCGGGATTCGCAGGAAGAACTGGGCGCCATTGACGGGATCGTAGCCCGCGCGCTTGGCGATGGTGGTGCCCAGCGCATCGGCCTCCAGTTCGAAATCCTTGGAGTAGCTGCGCGCGCCGACGCCCGCGCCGATCTGCTGCGCCGTGCGCACCACATCGGCGTTGCCGCCACCCAGTCCGCTGGCGAGCTGGCCGAACACCGTGGCGCCGATTGCGGCGTTGCGGCTCTGCCGGTCGAGATGGCCGGCGATGTGATGCGCCGCCTCGTGGCTGAGCACGAAAGCGAGCTCGTCGGCGTTTCGTACCTCGCCCAGCAGCGCCACGGTGAAGGCGAGGATCGGCCGTCCCTGCGCATCGCGGGTCTGGTAGGCGTTGGCGGGCTGGCCGGGGCGGTCATCGACGACGATCCGGAAATCGCAATCGAGCTGCGGCGCGTTGGCGCGGCAGACCTGTTCGGCGACCGGCTCGAGCCGTTCGACCACCCGCACGAAATTGCGCGCGGCGATGCGGGCGGCATCGGGGTCGGCCACCACGCCGGGCCCCTTAGAGACGGTCACCTGGGTCGGGGCCGGGGTGCCGGGGCGGGTGACGGTGGTGGTTCGCTGCGGGCCGGTGGCGACCACGACGGGGGGTGCACAGGCCGAGAGCCCGAGGCCGGCGGCCAGGGCGAGGAGAGTGAGGCGTGACAGCATCGGCAGGAATTTCCGGTTGTCTGAGGGCTTTGCAGATGATCCTAGCGGTGCGGCCCGGGCGCGGCCAGTCCCGCGGGGGCGCCGTTCACGCGATCGGCATGGGGTTGCCGTCGCGCTTGCGGCACGGACCGGGCCTGCCTAGGCTGGGGCCATGTTTACCATCGAGCACGATTTCGACGCCACCGTGGTCACCCTCGTCGACGAGGGGACGGCGAACCTGCAGGAGGACGTCACCGTCTGCGCCTTCGAGGATTGCGTCACGGTGGAGCAATACGACCCCCGGCGTGATGCGGTGGTCCGCATCACCCTGTCGCTGCATCAGGCGAGGGAACTGGGCGCGGCGCTGCACCTGCCCGAAGGGATCTACCGGGCGAAGTCGGAAAGCTGAGCGCGCCTGTCCCAACCCTTTTTCGGGGATACCTCCGAAAAGGGCCTTCGGGCTGGTCGAGGCCCGGAAGGCCGGGTTTGGCCCGCCGGGCTGCGCCATGCGTATTTGTGGAAAGATGAAAGGGAAGGGTGCGGCTGGAGCCGGGAGGCTTCACTCCTCTTCGGAGTGGGCCGGAACGGCCTGGCCATGCGCGCGCCAGATCTCGGCGCCCTTGCGTGCCAAGGGCTTCAGATCCTCGGCCCGACCCGCATCCATCATCTCGAACAGCCGGTCGCGCATTCGCGGCTCCCAGAACGAGCGCAGATGCTCGGCCACGCGTTCGGCGCGGGTGCCCTCGGCCTGGCTTTCAAAGAAGGTGGCGATCTGGTTCGCCATGTAGACGAGCTTTTCGTCGGTGGTTCTAGAGGACATGGGCGCTCCCTATGCGGGCGTGATGGGTAAAGATGCGGGTGCCGTGGCGGTTGTGGGTGACGAGCGCGATACCGGCCTCCTCGGCCAGCCGCACCGCATGGGCGGTGGGCTGCGAGACCGAGAGCATCACCGGCGCGCCGATCATCGCGGTCTTCTGGACCATCTCCAGCGACAGCCGCGAGGTCAGCACGATCGCGCCCAATGCCGGATCGGTCCCGGCGGCCGCCATCGCGCCCGCCAGCTTGTCGAGCGCGTTGTGCCGGCCGACATCCTCGCGGGCGAGCACGATGCCCCGTCCAGGCACGTAGAACCCGGCCGCGTGGACCGCGCGGGTTTCGTCATGCAGCGGCTGCCGCGCGCGCAACCCGTCGAGCGCCGCCGCGATCTCCGACGGGGCCAGCACGAGATCGGAGGCGGGCACGGCGCGCACCTCGCGCGCCGCCTGCGCGAGGCTGTCGATGCCGCACAGCCCGCAGCCCACCGGGCCGACCTGCGCCCGGCGGCGCGCATCGAGCGCGGCCTGCCGGTTCTCGGGCAGCCAGATCCGGGCCTCGATGCCCATCGCCTGTTCGATGATCTCGACCTCGCCGATCTCATGCGCTTCGGCGAAGCCCTCGGTGATCGTGAAGCCGCGCGCGAAATCCTCGATATCGGCGGGAGTGGTCATCATCACCGCCTGGGTCGAGCCGTTGTAGACCACCGCCACTGGGGTCTCTTCGGGCAGCGAGACGGGGGCGGCTTCGGCCGCCCCCGTGTCATAAGCCGCAACCCGCCTGTAGGGATGCAGCCCGCCGCTCATTCCGCCGCCGGCAGGATGCGGCGCGATTGCTCGGCCTGCGCGTCGTAGTCCTGCTGCCACTCGGAGGGGCCGTTCGACGGGCTGACCTGCACCGCCGTCACCTTGTATTCCGGGCAGTTGGTCGCCCAGTCCGAGAAGTCGGTGGTGATGACGTTGGCCTGCGTCGTCGGGTGGTGGAAGGTGGTGTAGACCACGCCGGGGCTGACCCGGTCGGTGACCAGCGCCCTGAGCGACGTCTCGCCCGAACGCGAGGCGAGGCGGACGTAATCGCCATCGCGCACGCCGCGTGTCTCGGCGTCGTGCGGGTGGATCTCCAGCACGTCCTCCTCGTGCCAGCGCGAGTTCTCGGTCCGCCGGGTCTGCGCGCCCACGTTGTACTGCGACAGGATCCGCCCCGTGGTGAGCAGAAGCGGGAAGCGCGGGCCGGTCTTTTCATCCGTCGCCACGTATTCGGTGCGGATGAAGCGCCCGCGACCGCGCACGAAGCCGTCGATATGCATGAGCGGCGTGCCCTCGGGCGAAGCGTCGTTGCAGGGCCACTGCACCGAACCCTTCTCCTCCAGCAGCTCGTAGCTGACATTGGCGAAGCTCGGCGTCGTCGCCGCGATCTCGGCCATGATCTGCGCGGGGTGGGTATAGGTCCAGCCGCCGCCCATCGCGTTCGCCAGGAGCTGCGTCACCTCCCAATCCGCGTAGCCGTTCTTCGGGGCCATGACCTTGCGCACGCGGTTGATACGGCGCTCGGCGTTGGTGAAGGTCCCGTCCTTTTCGAGGAAGGTCGAGCCGGGCAGGAAGACATGGGCGTAGTTCGCGGTCTCGTTCAGGAACAGGTCCTGCACGATCACGCAGTCCATCGCCGCAAGGCCCGCCGCCACGTGCTTGGTGTCGGGATCGGATTGCAGGATGTCCTCGCCCTGACAATAGAGTCCCTTGAAGGTGCCGTCGACGGCCGCGTCCAGCATGTTGGGGATGCGCAAGCCGGGCTCGCTGTCGAGCTTGACGTTCCACAGGCTCTCGAACACGTCGCGGACCTCCGAGCCCGAGACGTGCCGGTAGCCCGGAAGCTCGTGCGGGAAGGAGCCCATGTCGCAGGAGCCCTGCACGTTGTTCTGGCCGCGCAACGGGTTCACGCCGACGCCGCGCCGACCGATATTGCCGGTCAGCATGGCGAGGTTGGCGATGCCGATGACGGTGGTCGAACCCTGGGAGTGCTCGGTCACGCCGAGACCGTAATAGATCGCGCCGTTGCCCCCCGTCGCATAGAGCCGCGCCGCCTCGCGCAGCTCCTGCGCGGGCACGCCGGTCAGCATCTCGACCGCCTCGGGCGCATGACGCTCCTTGGCCACGAACTCCACGTAGTCCTGGAACTCCTCCCAGTCGCAGCGGGTGCGGATGAATTCCTCGTCGTAGAGCCCTTCGGTCACGATCACATGCGCCATGGCGGTGACGATCGCGACGTTGGTGCCCGGCCGCAGCGCGAGGTGATGGGCCGCCTCGATATGGGGCGATTTGACGAGGTCGATCCGGCGAGGATCGACGACGATCAGCTTCGCCCCCTCCCGCAACCGCTTCTTGAGGCGGCTCGCGAAGACCGGGTGGCCGTCGGTCGGGTTGGCCCCGATGACGACGACCACATCCGTGTCCTCGACCGAATCGAAATCCTGCGTCCCGGCCGAGGTGCCGTAGGTCTGGCCGAGGCCGTATCCCGTGGGTGAGTGGCAGACGCGGGCGCAGGTATCGGTGTTGTTGTTGCCGAAGACGGCGCGAGCCATCTTCTGGACGAGGTAGGTCTCCTCGTTGGTGCAGCGCGACGATGTGATCACGCCGATCGACTTCTTGCCGTATTGCTCCTGGATGCCACGCATCCTTTTCGCGGCGAAGCCGATCGCCTCGTCCCAGGACACCTCGCGCCACGGCTCGTCGATGCTGTCGCGGATCATCGGGTTGAGGATGCGGTCCTTGTGCGCGGCATAGCCATAGGCGAAGCGGCCCTTGACGCAGCTATGGCCGCGATTGGCCTTGCCATGCTTGTAGGGCGTCATCCGCACCAGCTCGTCGCCGCGCATCTCGGCCTTGAACGAGCAGCCGACGCCGCAATAGGCGCAGGTGGTGACGACCGAGCGGTCGGGCGTGCCGATCTCGATCACCGACTTCTCCTGCAGCGTCGCGGTCGGGCAGGCCTGCACGCAGGCGCCGCAGGAGACGCAGTCCGAGGTCATGAAATCGTCGAGCTTGGTGCCCGCCGAGACCCGGCTGTCGAAGCCGCGACCCTCGATGGTCAGCGCGAAGGTGCCCTGCACCTCTTCGCAGGCCCGCACGCAGCGCGAGCAGACGATGCATTTGCTGGGGTCGTAGGTGAAGTAGGGGTTGCTATCATCCTTGGGGATGAATTGCGGGTTGTTGATCCCGACAGGGTCGCGCAGCCGCGCCTCGGCCTGGCTCCGCGCGCCGGTGCCCGAGGGGTCGTAATGGTTGTCCCCGGGCGTGTAGCGCACGTCGCGCAGGCCCACCGCGCCCGCCATGTCCTGCAACTCGCAATCGCCATTGGCGCCGCAGGTCAGGCAGTCGAGCGGGTGGTCGGAGATGTAGAGCTCCATCACCCCCTTGCGGAGCTTCTTGATCTTGGAGGTCTGGGTGTGGACCACCATGCCCTCGGCCACCGGGGTGGTGCAGGAGGCGGGGGTGCCGCGACGGCCCTCGATCTCGACCACGCAGAGCCGGCAGGAGCCGAAGGCGGCCATGTTGTCGCTGGCGCAGAGCTTGGGCACCTGAATGCCCAGCTCGGCCGAGGCGCGCATCACGCTGGTGCCCTCGGGGACCGTGACCTCGAAGCCGTCGATGCTCAACGTCACCATGCTGGTGGAGGTCGAGGCGGGCGTGCCCATGTCGCGGTCGTCGTGCAGCCCGGTGCCGCCCGGACCGTCAAAGGGGATCAGAAAGTCTTTCATTCCGCCGCCTCCTTGGCATTGGCATGGAAATCGTCTGGGAAATGGGTGAGCGCCGACATGACGGGGTAGGGGGTGAAGCCGCCCAGCGCGCAGAGCGAGCCGTCCTTCATGGTATCGCACAGATCGGTCAGCAGCGGGATCGCCGAGGCGTCGCCCCGTGCAATGCGGTCGACCGTCTCGACCCCACGCACCGCGCCGATCCGGCAAGGCGTGCACTTGCCGCAGCTCTCGACTGCGCAGAACTCCATCGCGAAGCGCGCCATGCCGAGCATGTCGGCGGTGTCGTCGAATACCACCACGCCCGCATGGCCGATCAGCCCGCCCTCGCCGTCGAACTCCTCATAGCCGAAGGGGGTGTCGAACAGGTCGCGCGGGAAATAGGCCCCGAGCGGCCCGCCGACCTGCACCGCCTTGACCGGGCGGCCCGAGGCGGTGCCGCCGCCAATCTCGTCGACCAGCGCGCCCAAGCTCGTGCCGAAGGCGGTCTCGAACAGACCGCCGTACTTCACGTTGCCGGCGATCTGGATCGGGATCGTGCCGCGCGAGCGCCCGAGACCGAAGTCGCGGTAATGCGCCGCGCCCTTCTCGAAGATCACCGGCACGGTGCCGAGCGAGATGATGTTGTTGACCACGGTGGGCTTGCCGAGGAAGCCCTCGATCGCCGGGAGCGGCGGCTTGGCGCGCACCACGCCGCGCTTGCCCTCGAGGCTGTTGAGGAGCGAGGTTTCCTCGCCGCAGACATAGGCGCCTGCGCCGACGCGGACCTCCATGTCATAGGCGAAGCCGGAGCCGAGCACCGAGGCGCCGAGAACGCCGCGCGCGCGGGCGATGCGGATCGCCTCGTTCATGGTGTGGATCGCTTCCGGGTACTCCGAGCGCAGGTAGATGTACCCCTTGGTCGCGCCGACGCAGATGCCCGCGATCGCCATGCCCTCGATCAGGCTGAAGGGATCGCCCTCCATCAGCATCCGGTCGGCGAAGGTGCCCGAATCGCCCTCGTCGGCATTGGCGACGATGTATTTCTGGTCCGCCTCGGCGAGCCGGACCGTGTCCCACTTGATGCCGGTCGGGAAACCGGCGCCGCCGCGACCGCGCAGTCCCGATTCCTTCATCTCGTCGATGATCGCCGCGCCGGTCATCTCCAGCGCCCGGCGCAGCCCCTTGAGCCCGCCATGCGCCTCGTAGGCATCGAGAGACAGCGGATCGATCACGCCGACGCGGGCAAAGGTGAGGCGGGTCTGCCGCTTCATCCAGTCGATTTCCTCGGTCGGCCCGAGGGCGAGGGCGTGATCGCCCCAATCGGCATCGAACAGCGCCTGCACGTCGTGCGGCGTCACCGGCCCGAAGGCATGGCGGGTGCCATCCTTCTCGATCTCGACCATCGGCTCCAGCCAGAGCATCCCGCGCGAGCCGTTGCGGATCAGCTCGACCTCGATTTCGCGGATCTTCGCCTCGGCCAGTACCGCCTCGGCGACCTTCTCGGCATCGACCGCGAGGGCGGCGGCGTCACGGGGGACGTAGATCTTCAGCTTGCTCATGCGCCGACCTCCGAAAGCAGGGTTTCGAGCCGCTTCTCGTCGACGCGGGCCACGACGCGGCCGTCGATCATCGCGGCGGGGCCGGTGGCGCAGAGGCCGAGGCAATACACGGGCTCAAGCGTCACGCCGCCATCGGCGGTGGTGCCGTGCCAGTCGACGCCGAGCCGCGCCTTGGCCGCGGCCTCGACGCCGTGACCGCCACGCGCCTGACAGGCCTCGGCGCGGCAGATCTTGACCATGTGGCGGCCCGCCGGCTCCTCGCGGAAATCATGGTAGAAGCTGACCACGCCATGCACCTCGGCGCGGCTGATGTTCAGCCCTTCGGCAATGATCGGCAGCGCCTCCGGCGGCACGTAGCCCCATTCGGCCTGCACAGCGTGCAGGATCGGCAGCAGCGGCCCCTCAAGTTGCGCGTGATCGGAGAGAATCGCGCCGAGGCGCGTCTCCAGATCGACGGGGGCTGGCGGTGTCGGCATTGGCTGGCTCCTCCTCGAGTCGTCCGCGCATACAACTGCATGCTCACGCCCCGGATCAATATCGCTGTTCCGTGCCGCGATAGAGAAATCCTATCATGATTTGTCGAAGCGTCGGGCCTCGGCGAGCAGGGCCGTCAGCAGCGGCGTGTGCGGCTCGCGCCAAGCCGCGATCAGCCCGATCTCATGCGCGGCATCGGGGGCGGTCAGGGGGCGGGCGACCAGCGGCTGCCCTTCCAGAAAGATCGCCGCGCCGCGCTCGGGCAGGATCGTCACCCAGCCGGTGGCGAGCACGTGGCTGATCAGCACAATGGTCGAGTTGGTCTCGACCTTGGGCGCAACCTCGACGCCAGCGGCCCGCAGATGCCCGGCGATGATCCGGCGGTTCTGCATGTCGGGTGTGAGCAGGCACAGCTCGACCTGCGCCAGATCGCCCCAGCGCAGCCTGTCGCGATCGGCCAGCGGCGCGTCGGCGCGCATCACCGCGACATAGCGCTCGGTATAGAGCGGCACTGTGACGACCCGGCCCAGTGGCTCGTTGTCGAGATAGCCGATCCCGGCATCGGCCTCATGATCCTCGATCGCCGCCAGAAGCTGGGTGGTGGTGGCCGAGCGGATGGAAAACCGCATCCTCGGATGCGCGGCCGAAAAGCGCGAGGTGAGCTGCGCCACCGCGCCCAGTGCCGTCGGGATGACCGCGAGCCGCAGCACGCCGGTAAGCCCCTCGCGCGCGGCGCGCAGCTCCTCCTTCATGCCCTTCACGTCGCCCGAGATGCGCCGCGCCCAGTCGAGCACGCGCTCGCCCTCGGGGGTCAGCCCCTGAAAACGCGAGCCCCGCCGCACCAGCATCACCCCGAGCTGGTCCTCGAGCTGGCGGATCGCGGCCGAAAGCGTGGGCTGCGTTACCCCCATCGCTTCGGCGGCACGGCCGAAATGCCGGGCCTTGGCAAGCGCCAGAAACGCCTCGAGCCGCTCGATCATCGCAAGCCCTCCGTGCCGAGGCGAAGCGGTCCCAGGACCCCGGACCCGTCGGAGCCGGAAACCGCCAGCGGGGCCGGGCGGGATGTCGTTCCAAGCGGCATGTGCCGCGCTTCCGTTGCCCGTGCGAAATCCGGGGCGGAGTCGGTCGGATAGGATGTCATCTGGCGTGTTCTCCCGCCCCGGAACTAGCGCTTAGGGAGGGCCGTGGCGAGAGCCGGCAGATTTTCGCTGTCCGCGATTGATCACAATTTCCGGATGCTGGCGCGGGAAATGAAACGTGAAGTTGCCGTGCGGTCGGGTTTGCCCGACATGATCTATGCGAAAGCGGCGGGATTTTCGCCATAAGGTTGCTCATCTTGCCTGACCCTGGGGAAATTCGACAGGTCTGCTGTCGCATGGTCATGCCGCGAATAGTCTTGCATTGCAGGGCCTATCGCAAAAGGATCGTGCCACAACCACGCCCGCAAAGGGCGGACGTCCATCCGGCGCGGCCTCACCCGCGCCTTTTACACAGGGATGATCTAATGACCTTGAAGACCCGCCTTCTCGCCGGTGCGGCGCTGATTGCCATGGCCGGCGCCGCCCATGCCGAAAGCCACGCGATGATGGAGCACCCCGAGACCGGGGAGAAGCTCGCCGCCGACCAGAGCTTCACCTACCGCGTGCTCGACGAATTCCCGTCGATCGACCCGAACCTGATCGAGGATGTCGAGGGCTCGGCGATCGGCCGCCAGCTGTTCGAAGGCCTGATGAACCAGGACGAGAAGGGCGAGGTGGTGCCGGGCGTGGCCACCGGCTACGAGGTCTCCGAGGATGGCCTGACCTATACCTTCACCCTGCGCGACGACGCCAAGTGGTCGAACGGCGAGCCGGTGACCGCGAATGACTTCGTCTATTCCTGGCAGCGCGCCGCCGACCCGGCGACCGCCTCCGAGTACCAGTGGTACATGGGCCTGATGAAGATCGCCAATGTCGACGAGGTGATCGCGGGCGACATGGAGCCCTCCGAACTCGGCGTGAAGGCGATCGACGACCACACCCTCGAGGTGACCCTGTCGCAGCGTCTGCCCTATTTCCCGCAGATGGTGACGCACACCACCACCTTCCCGGTGCCCAAGGCGACCATCGAAGAGCATGGCGACGCCTGGACCCAGCCCGGCAACATGGTGTCGAACGGCGCCTACGTGCTCGAGGACCGCGTCCCGCAGGAGTACATCACGCTCAAGAAGAACCCGGAATACTGGGACTCCGAGAACGTCATCATCGAAGAGGTGAAGGCGCTCATCATCAACGACGAGAACCAGGCGCTGACCCGCTATCTCGCCGGCGAGTTCGACCAGACCGACGTGCCCGCGGGCCAGTTCCCGCGTCTCGCCGAGGAGCACCCGACCGAGGCGATCTCGGTGCCGAACCTGTGCACCTACTACTACAACCTGAACGTCTCCGAGAGCGGCCCCGAGGCGCTCAAGGATCCGAAGGTGCGCGAGGCGCTCTATCTCGCCATCGATCGTGACGTGATCGTCGAGAACGTCGTCGCCGGCGGCCAGAAGCCGGCCTACACGCTGACCCACTGGGCCACCGCGGGCTTCGAGGTTCCCTCGGTCGAGGCGGCGCAGATGAGCCAGCAGGAGCGCAACGAGCGCGCCAAGGAACTCTTCGCCGAGGCCGGCTATGGCGAAGGCGGCGAGTCGCTCTCCTTCGACCTGCTCTACAACACCTCCGAGTCGCACAAGCAGGTCGCGACCGCGATCGGCCAGATGTGGAAGCAGACGCTGGGCGTCGACATCTCGATGGCCAACATGGAGTGGCAGACCTTCCTCGAGGAGCGCCACAACAAGAACTACGAGATCGCCCGTGCCGGCTGGTGCGCCGACTACAACGAGGCCTCGTCGTTCCTCGACATCATGGACACCAACTCGTCCTACAACGACTCCGGCTTCAACAACGCCGATTACGACGGGCTGCTGGCCGAGGCGAAGACCGCCGAGGATCCGCTGCCGCTCTACACCCAGGCCGAGGAGATCCTGACGCAGGAGTTCCCGATCCTGCCGATCTACCACTACGCCACCGTGTTCATGATGGATGACACCATCAAGGGCTACCCGCTCGAGAACGCGCAGGACAACTGGTACGCCAAGGATCTCTACCGCGTCGCGGAAGAGTAAATCCTGATGTGACGACAACCGCGCCCCCTGGCCGTCGCGCCGGGGGGCGCGATCCATTTCCGCAGGCTGCGGAAACGAGGTATCATCCCCCATGCTGAATTACGTTCTCAGGCGCGTCGCCGTCGCGATCCCGACGATCCTGCTGCTTGTCGTGATCTCCTTCGTGCTGATGTATGCCGCCCCCGGCGGCCCCTTCAATTCCGAACGCCCGCTGCCCGCGCAGGTCATGGCCAATATCGAGGCGCGCTACGGGCTCGATCAGCCCTATTGGAAGCAGATGGCGAACTACGTCTGGAACGTGGTCGTGCATTTCGACTTCGGCCCCTCGTTCCAGTACCGCGACCGCACCGTCAACGACGTGATCGCCCAAGGTTTCCCGGTGACGCTCACCTACGGGTTCTGGAGCTTCATCGTCGCCCTCGTGGTCGGCGTTGCGCTCGGCGTCGCCGCGGCGATCCGGCACAATTCCTGGCTCGACTATCTCGCCGTCGGCATCTCGATCGGCGCGCAGGTGCTGCCCAACTTCGTGATGGCCCCGATCCTCGTGCTGGTCTTCACGCTGTGGCTCGGCTGGCTGCCGGGCGGCGGCTGGCAGGGCGGCCAGATCGAGTACATCATCCTGCCGGTGATCGCGCTCTCGACCTCCTACATGGCCTCGATCGCCCGGATCACCCGCTCGTCGATGCTCGAGGTGCTCAATGCCGGCTTCATCCGCACCGCGCGGGCCAAGGGCCTGCCGACCAGCCGGATTATCTGGAAGCACGCGATGAAGCCGACCATGCTGCCGGTGCTCAGCTATCTCGGGCCCGCCTTCGTCGGCATGATCACCGGCTCGGTGATCATCGACGTGTTCTTCTCGACCGGCGGCATCGGCCAGTTCTTCGTCAACTCAGCCTTCAACCGCGACTACTCGGTCATCATGGGGATCACCATCCTCGTCGGTGTGCTGACGGTCACGTTCAACCTCGTGGTCGATCTGCTCTACGCATGGATCGATCCGAAGATCCGCTACTGAGGAGGGGTCCCATGTCGCTCAATCCCGATCCCGACACCGCCGACCGCCTGCTCGCCGCGCAGGCCGCCGCCGAGGTCAAGGGCCGCTCGCTGTGGAAGGATGCGCGCCAGCGCTTCATGCGCAACCGCGCAGCCGTGGCCGGTCTCGTGGCGCTGGTGCTGATCTGCATCTTCGCCTTCTTCGGCGGGTTTCTCGCCCAGTACGAACCCGACTACGTCGATTTCTCGCTGATCGGCTCCAATGCCACGCAGGGCGTGCCCTCCTTCGAGACCGGGCATTACTTCGGCACTGACAGCTCGGGCCGCGACCTCTATGCGCGGACCGTGCAGGGTACCCGGATCTCGCTCCTCGTCGGCATCGTTGGCGCTGGCGTCGCGGTGATTGTCGGCACGCTCTACGGCGCCATCGCGGGCTATCAGGGCGGGCGCACCGACGGCGCGATGATGCGCACGGTCGATATCCTGATGTCGGTGCCTTACATGTTCGTGCTGATCCTGATGCTGGTGATCTTCGGCCGCTCGATCCTGATGCTGTTCATCGGCATCGGCCTGATCTCTTGGCTCGACATGTCGCGCATCGCCCGCGGCCAGACATTGACCATCAAGGGCAAGGAGTTCGTCGAGGCGGCGCATGCCACCGGCGTCCGGCCGATGACGATCATCCTGCGCCACATCGTGCCGAACCTTCTGGGCCTCGTCATCGTCTACGCCACGCTGCTCGTGCCGCAGATGATCATCACCGAGAGCTTCATCAGCTTCCTCGGCCTCGGCATCCAGGAGCCGAACACCTCGCTCGGGGCGCTGATCTCGAACGGTGCCAGCAACATGCAGTACGGCGTGATCTGGCAGCTTGCCTTCCCGCTCTTCTTCTTCGTCATCACCCTCTTCGCCTTCTTCTTCGTCGGCGACGGTCTGCGTGATGCACTCGACCCCAAGGATCGCTGATGGCCCTGCTCGACATCGAAGACCTCCGCGTCACCTTCACCACCGGCGATGGCGAGGTGAACGCCGTCAACGGGGTCAGCTTCTCGGTGGAGGAGGGCGAAACCCTCGCCATCGTCGGCGAGAGCGGCTCGGGCAAGAGCCAGACCGCCTTTGCCGCGATGGGGCTCTTGGCGCGCAACGGGCGCGCCACGGGCCAGATCCGCTATGACGGGCGCAACCTGCTGGAGCTGAAGCAGAAGGAGCTGAACCGGGTGCGGTCCGAGGAGATCGGCATGATCTTCCAGGACCCGATGACCTCGCTCAATCCCTACATGCGGATTTCCGAGCAGATGGCCGAGGTGCTGACCCTGCACAAGGGAATGACCAAGCGCGACGCGATCGCCGAGGCCACGAAGATGCTCGACGCGGTGAAGATTCCCGATGCCAAGAACCGCATCACCATGTTCCCGCACGAGTTCTCGGGCGGGATGCGGCAGCGGATCATGATCGCCATGGCGCTGCTGTGCCAGCCGCGGCTCCTGATCGCCGATGAGCCGACCACCGCGCTCGACGTGACGGTGCAGGCGCAGATCATGGAACTGATGGCCGAGATCCGGCAGGAGTTCGGCACCGCGATCATCCTGATTACCCATGATCTCGGCATCGTCGCCGACACCTGCGAGCGTACGCTCGTGATGTATGGCGGCCAGATCATGGAGACCGGACCGACCGACACGCTGTTCGAACGGCCAACCCATCCCTACACGCTGGGTCTGTTGCGCGCCGTGCCGCGCATCGACCGCGACGACGAGACGCTCTCGACCATCGCGGGCGAGCCGCCGGACATGTCGCGGCTGCCCAAGGGCTGCCCCTTTACGCCGCGCTGCGCCTGGGCGCATGGGCCGTGCCCGACGGTGCGCCCCGAGCTGCTGCCCGCCGAGGGCTATCCCATGCTGCGCCGCGCCTGCCATGCCCCCGTCGAAGAGGTGAAGTGATGACCGATCCCAAAGACGACAAGTTCACCGAGGCCGAGGGCCGCGACGAGGCGGGCGATCCGATCCCCGCCGCGCCCCCGGCCTCCGGCACGCCGGTGGCGACGCCGCCATCGCCCGCGCCGGCCGAGGTGGCGCACAAGGGCGCGCCGGTCGCGGAGCGGGCCGACAATGGCGGTCGCCCCGACCGCACCGGCCAACTCGCCGCGCCGATCCTGCGGGTCGAGGACCTGCGCGTGGCCTTCGACATCCGCCCGCGTGGCGCCTGGCCCTGGACGCCCTCGAAGAAGCTGCACGCCGTCGGCGGCATCAGCTTCGACCTCGCACCGGGCGAGAGCCTCGGCGTGGTGGGCGAGAGCGGCTCGGGCAAGTCGACGCTGGCGCGCGCCATCGTCGGCACCATCGCTTCGACCGGCGGCCGCATCGAGTTCGAGGGCCAGGACCTCGCCTCGATGTCCGAGCGCCAGCGCCGCGTCCACCGCAAGGACGTGCAGATGGTGTTCCAGGACCCCCTAGCCGCGCTCAACCCGCGCATGACGGTGGGCGACATCATCGCCGAGCCGCTGATCACGCACGAGCCCAAGACGCCCCGCAAGGAGGTCCGTCGCCGCGTGGCCGAGCTGATGGAGCGGGTCGGGCTGCTGCCGAACCTCGTGAACCGTTATCCGCACGAGTTCTCGGGCGGCCAGTGCCAGCGCATCGGCATCGCCCGCGCGCTGATCCTCAAGCCCAAGCTCTTGATCTGCGACGAGCCGGTCTCGGCGCTCGACGTCTCGGTGCAGGCGCAGGTGGTGAACCTCCTGAAGGAACTGCAGCGCGACATGGGGCTGGCGATGATCTTCATTGCGCATGACCTCTCGGTCGTGAAGCACATCTCCGACCGGATCGTGGTGATGTATCTGGGCCGGGTGATGGAGGTGGCCAAGTCCAAGGCGCTGACCACCAGCCCCGAGCACCCCTATACGCAGGCGCTCATCGCGAGCGTGCCGATCCCCGACCCGGTGCTGGAGCGTAAGCGTCAGCGCCCGGTGCTGGGCGGCGAGTTGCCCTCGCCGATGAACCCGCCCTCGGGTTGCGTGTTCCGCACCCGTTGCCCCAAGGCGCATCCCGATTGTGCCGAGGGCCTGCCGCCGATGCTCGATCTGGGCGACGGCCACCGCGTGGCCTGTCCCTATCACGAAGAGCCCAGCGTGCTCGATTCCGCGCGGCAGATGGCGGGCTGATCGACATCCCGGCCGGCCCCTTGCAGGGCCGGCCGGGATTCCGCGTCGATGCTGGAGTCGGCGCAGGGCAGGGAAGGCCCTGCCCATAGCGGTGGCATGTGGCGGCTGGGCTCCGGGAACGGGGCGGAGAGCTGCACCGAGCCCGGTTGTCAGTCTTGAAGGATGTGAGATTTCGCAGTCGCCCCCGGGCGAGGCGAAGCTGGTTGCGCCTGCCTCTTGTGAACGGGGCATCAGGTCGGGTCCGGTGCCGGGTCGTCGGCGCTCAGCTCCCGATGACCGCCCGCGCGGCGGCCAGCAGTTGGCCGGGATCGTAGGGCTTTTGCACGCAAGGGTGCTTGGCGTAGCTGCCCGCGAGGCCGGCCGAGGCGTAGCCGGTAGCGAAGATGAAGGGAATCTTGCGTTCTTCGAGCAGCTCAGCCACCGGATAGCTCGTCTCGTTGCCGAGATTCACGTCGAGAATCGCCACGTCGAGATCGCTCTCCTCGGCGGCGCGCAACGCCTCGCTGAGCCGCATCGCCACCGTGACCCGGCAGCCGGCCTCGCTGAGCACGTCCTCGCCCAGCATCGCGACGATGCATTCGTCCTCGACCAGAAGCACCCGCACGCCGGTTAGCTCCCCGCTACCCATGTCCGGCCCCGGCGGATGGCTCCAACGCGACGGGGTCGGGCAGCTGCGGCAGCAGCATGTCGATCCGGCAGACAAGCCCTTCGGGGCGGAAATCGACATGCGCCTCGCCGCCGAATTCCATCGCCACCTGCCGCTCGATCAGCCGCAGGCCGAAGCCTCTCGACGCGGGCGGGGCGACCAGCGGACCGCCACGCTCGGTCCAGCGCAGCGACAGATGCGTGCGACCTTCCTCGGCGGGCTCCGCCGCCCATTCGAGCGCGACCTCGCCGTCGGGCTGGCTGAGCGACCCGTATTTCAGCGCGTTGGTCCCCAGCTCGTGCAGCGCCATCGACAGGCTCACCGCCGCCTTGGGGTGGACATCGAGATCCTCGCCGGTCACGGAGATCCGCCCCGGCGCGATCATCTCGACGGCGGCATCGGCGATGCCTTGCAGCGAGGCGCCCGCCCAGGCGGTCTCGGTCAGCACGTTATGCGCGCGCGACAGGGTGGTCAGCCGACCCGAGAACCGCTCGAAGGTCTCGGGATCGGTGCCCTTGAAGGTCTGCCAGGCGATCGACTGGACCGTGGCGAGGGTGTTCTTGACCCGGTGGTTCAACTCGTTGACCAGAAGCCGCTGCCGTTCCTGGGCGCGCTTCTCCTCGGAGATGTCGCGCACCTCGATGATCGTGCCGATGGTCTGGCTTTCCTCGTCGCGGATCGGGCTGGCGGTGAATCCGACCGGGTAGAAATGCCCGTCCCGGTGGACGAAGACCTCCTCGCCCTGGGTCTGGTTGTGCTCGGGGAAGGCGCGGTCGATGGCGCATTCATGCAGCGGGAACGGCGTGCCGTCGGGATAGGTATGGTGGATGATGTCGTGCAGCGGCTTGTCGAGCGCGACGACCTCCTCCAGCGTCCAGCCGGTCAGCAGCTCTGCGGCGCGGTTCATGTAGACGCATTGCTGCCGGTCATCCATCAGGAAGATCGAGACGCTGGCGTTGTTGAGCACGGCGTGCAGCCGCCGCTGGGCATCGTCGAGGGGGCGCATTTGAGAGGATTGCAGCAAGGTTAGAGTTCTCCGACGAAAGCGCCACCCGGCCGAGGATGCCACTTGGGGGCGATCACGGCCAGCGGCCATTTTCCGACCATCTAGTGTTCGACGCAGGGCGGCAACACCGCCCAAGCGTCACATGTCTTCAACTCCCGATCATCCTGCCCCAGAGATCATATTCGCCGGCCTCGTCGACCTTCACGGTGAGCATGTCGCCCGGCTTGAGGATCTCGTGACCCTCGTCGATGAACAGGTTGCCGTCGATCTCGGGCGCGTCGGCCATGGTGCGGCAGGTCGCGGCCTCCTCGTCGACCTCGTCGACGATGACCTGCAGGTGCTGGCCCACCTTGGCTTCCAGCTTGGCTTCGGAAATCGCCTGCGCCTTCTGCATGAAGCGCTCCCAGCGCTCCTGCTTGACCTCTTCGGGCACGTGGTCCGGCAGGTCGTTCGACCGGGCCCCCGCGACGTTCTCGTATTTGAAGCAGCCGACCCGGTCGAGCTGCGCCTCGTCGAGCCAGTCGAGCATGTAGTCGAACTCGGCCTCGGTCTCGCCGGGGTAGCCGACAATGAAGGTCGAACGCAGCGTGATGTCGGGCGCCATCGACCGCCACGCCGCGATTTCGTCGAGCGTCTTCGCGGAGGCCGCGGGGCGCGCCATGCGCTTGAGCACGTCCGGGTGCCCGTGCTGGAACGGGATGTCGAGATAGGGCAGCAGGCCGGAATTCGGATCGGCCATCAGCGGGATCAGATCGCGCACATGCGGGTAGGGATAGACGTAGTGCAGCCGCACCCATGCCCCGAGGCTTCCCAGATCGCGCGCCAGATCGGTGATATGGGCGCGGTGGCCGCGATCCTCGGCGTGGCGGATGTCGAGGCCGTAGGCCGAGGTGTCCTGGCTGATCACCAGAAGCTCGCGCACACCGGCCTCGACGAGCTTCTCGGCCTCACGCATCACCGCATGCGCCGGACGCGACTGCAGCCGGCCCCGCATGTCGGGGATGATGCAGAACTTGCACTTGTGATTGCAGCCCTCGGAGATCTTCAGGTAGCTGAAATGCCGGGGCGTGAGAGAGATGCCGCGCGCGGGCAGCAGGTCGACGAAGGGATCGGGCGCGGGCGGCACCGCACCATGCACCGCGTCGAGCACCTGCTCGTATTGATGCGGGCCGGTGACGGCCAGCACTTTCGGGTGCGCGCCGGTGATGTAGTCGGGCTCGGCGCCGAGGCAGCCGGTGACGATCACCTTGCCGTTCTCGTTGAGCGCCTCGCCGATCGCGTCGAGGCTCTCGGCCTTGGCACTGTCGAGAAAGCCGCAGGTGTTGACGATCACCGCGTCGGCGCCGGCGTAGTCGGGCGAGATCGCGTAGCCCTCGGCCCGGAGCCGGGTCAGGATGCGCTCGCTGTCGACCAGTGCCTTGGGGCAGCCGAGCGAGACCATGCCGATGGTCGGCTGGCCCGGGCGGGCGACATCGTTGAAGCGCGCCTTGGGGGCGAGGTCGGGGCGGAGATTCGGCGGGTTCTGCATCCGGCGCGATCTAATCGCTCTCAGCCCGTCTGGGAAGCCCTCCCGTTCTCGGCCCGGCGGATCGTGAACGACTTCCACACGAAGGCCGCGATGAAGATCATCGTGAGCCCGAGGATGATGGTCGGCGCGGGCGCGCTGTCGATCCAGAAGCTGGCATAGACGCCGCCCCATGTCGCCGCGAGCGTCACCGTCACCGCCACGCCGAGCATCGCGCCGAAACGGCGGGTCACGAGGAACGCGATGGCGCCCGGCGCGATCAGCAGGCCGATGGCGAGGATGATGCCGACCGCCGAGAGCGTCGAGACGATGGTCAGCGACAGCATCGCCAGCAGCCCGTAGTGGAACAGTCCCACCGGCAGGCCCAGCGCGCGCGCATGGGCCGCGTCGAAGGCGTGCAGCATCAGATCGCGCCAGCGCGCCAGCAGCGCGAGGCTGACCAGACCGCCGACGATGCCCGCGGTCCACAGATCGGCCTCGTCGACGCCGAGCATGTTGCCGAAGAGGATGTGGTCGAGATGCACCTCGCTCTCGATCCAGGTGTAAAGCACGAGGCCGATGCCGAACATGCCCGAGAACACCACGCCCATCACCGTGTCCTGCTTGATCCGGCTGTGATCGGCGAGAAAGCCGGTCGCCAGCGCGCAGGACATGCCCGCGACGAAGGCGCCGACCAGCAGAGGGATGTTCAGGATATAGGCCAGCACCACGCCCGGCAGCACCGCGTGGCTCACCGCGTCGCCCATCAGCGACCAGCCCTTGAGCACCAGAAAGCACGAGAGCAGCGCGCAGGGCACGGCGATCAGCCCGCCGATCACGAAGGCATCGCGCATGAAGTCGAGCTGGAACGGAAGCAACCAGTCGTTCATAGCGCCGCCCTCGCGCGGGCCCGTGCCGCCAGCCAGCCATGCTTGGGCGCGAAGACGAAGACCAGCAGGAAGATCAACGTCTGCAACGTGATGATCACGCCGCCCGTGGCCCCGTCGAGGAAGAAGGAGGCATAGGCGCCGACGAAGCTGGTGACGCTCCCCAGCGCCACGGCGATGACGATCAGCCGCGGAAAGCGATCGGTGAGCAGGTAGGCGGTGGCGCCGGGCGTCACCACCATGGCGATGACGAGGAACGCGCCCACGGTCTGCAGCGCCGCCACGCAGGCGGCCGAGAGCAGCACGAAGAACACGAAGCGCAGCATGCCGGGGCGCAGGCCCACGGAGCGCGCATGCGTCTCGTCGAAGAAGGCGACCATCAGGTCCTTCCATTTCAGCAGCAGTACCACGAGGCAGACCGCGCCGATGATGGCGAGCTGGAGCGTGTCCTCGGGCGTGATGGCGAGGATGTTGCCGAGAATGATGGTCTGCACGTCCACCGGCGTCGGCGAGACCGAGACCATGAACAGCCCCAGCCCGAAGAAGCCGGTGAAGATCAGGCCGATCACCGTGTCTTCCTTGAGGCCGGTGCGCTGGTTCAGGAACAGCATCGCCGCCGCCGCCAGCCCGCCCGAGAGGAACGCGCCCAGCGCGAAGGGCAGGCCCAGCATGTAGGCCCCCGCGACGCCCGGCACGATCGAATGCGAGAGCGCGTCGCCGATCAGCGACCAGCCCTTGAGCATCAGATAGGCGGAGAGAAAGGCACAGACCGCGCCGACAAGCGCCGAGACCCACATCGCGTTGAGCATGTAGCCATAGGTGAAGGGGAGGGTGAGCGTTTCGATCATCGCTCGCCCCCGTTGCTGCCGCCGGTCTGCTGGCGGTCGTCGTAGAACACCAGCGGGCGTTCATCATCCGAGAGGATGCGCAGCTTGCGGGCATCCTCGTCCTGATGCAGCTCGGCGCCGCCGAGCACGAAATGCCGCAGCACGCCGCCGAAGGCGCGCTCGAGATTGGGCCGGGTGAACACCTCGCGCGTCGGGCCATGCGCGAGAACCGTGCCCTTCACGAGCACGGTGCGGTCGCAGAATTCCGGTACGCTGCCGAGGTTGTGGGTCGAGACCAGCATCACCCGGCCCTCGTCGCGCAATTCGCGCAGCAGGCGGATGATCGCCTCCTCGGTCTGCACGTCGACGCCGGTGAAGGGCTCGTCGAGCAGGATCACCCGCCCGTCCTGCGCCAGCGCGCGGGCGAGGAAGACCCGCTTGCGCTGGCCGCCCGACAGCTCGCCGATCTGGCGGCGCCGGAAATCGGTCATGCCGACCCGCTCCAGCGCCGAGGCGACGGCCGCGTGGTCGGCCGCGCGCGGCCTGCGCAGAAAGCCCATGCGCCCGTAGCGGCCCATCATCACCACGTCCTCGACCAGCACCGGGAAGGACCAGTCGACCTCTTCGGCCTGCGGCACATAGGCGACGAGGCCGGATTTGAGCGCCTGTTTCACCGGTTGCCCGAGGATCGAGATCGAGCCCCGCGCCAGCGGCAGGAAACCCATGATCGCCTTGAACAGGGTGGACTTGCCCGCGCCGTTGACCCCGACCAGCGCCGAGATCGTGCCGACGGGCAGCGCGAAGCTGGCCTCGCGCAGCGCCGTGACGCCGTTGCGGTAGGAGACGGTGACACCCTCGGCGGAAATGCCGGCGCCCGCGCCCTGCGCGTGCTCGGGATAGGCGCGGGCATCCATCACTCGCCTCCGTTCAGGCCGTCGGCGATGGTTTCGGTGGTGACGCGCAGCAGGTCGAGATAGCTCGGCACCGGGCCGTCCGGCTCGGACAGCGAATCGACGTAGAGCTCGCCGCCATAGATCGCGCCTGTTTCACGTGCGACCTGCTTGGCCGGGTCGGTGTTGACGGTGCTTTCGCAGAACACCGCCGGGATCTCGTGTTCGCGCACCCCGTCGATGACCCGGCGCACCTGCTGCGGCGTGCCTGTGGCGTCCGCATTGATCGGCCACAGATACAGCTCGTTCAGCCCGAGGTCGCGGGCGAGATAGCTGAACGCGCCCTCGCAGGAGACCAGCCAGCGCTTTTCCTCGGGGACCTTCTCGATCTCGGCGCGCAGCGGCTCGATCATCGCGGCGATCTCGGCCTTGTAGGCCTCGGCGTTGGCGGCATAGGTCCCGGCGTTCTCGGGATCGGCCTCGCTCATGGCGTCGCGGATGTTGTCGACATAGATCGCGGCGCTGTCGGGGCTCATCCAGGCATGCGGGTTGGGCTTGCCCTCATATTCGCCGCCCGAGATCGAGATCGGCTCGATGCCCTCGGAGATCACGGCGGCGGGCCGGTCGCCCGCATTGTCGAGAAACTGCTCGAACCACAGTTCGAGGTTCAGCCCGTTCCACAGCACGAGATCGGCATCGCGTACGCCGAGGATGTCGCGCGGCGTGGGCTGGTAGTTGTGGATCTCCGCGCCCGGCTTGGTGATCGACACCACCTCGGCCGCGTCGCCCGCGACGTTGCGGGCCATGTCGGCGATCACGGTGAAGCTGGTCGCCACCTTGAGCTTGTCCTGCGCGGTGGCGGGCAGGGCCAGCACCGAGAGGCCGAGGGCGAGAAGGGGCAGGGGGCGCATGTAGGTCTCCGGATTGACTAGAACTCTGCCACCGAGAAGATGCGAACCATTCGCAAGAAGTCAACTGGATTGCGAATAATTCTCAACTAATCTGGCAGGGCCTTGCTGTGAGGTGGCGTTGCAGCGGCGCGCGGCCGCCGCTAGGCACGGGCATGCGAGATCTCATCACGCCCCATGATCCGAACTGGTCCGCCGCGTTCGACGCCGAGGCTCGGGCGGTTCAGGCGGTGCTGGCCGAAGTGGCCATCGCCCTGCACCATATCGGCAGCACAGCCATACCCGGAATCCCCGCGAAACCGGTGATCGACATGCTGGGCGTGGTGCCGGAACTCGGACAGCTGGATCGGCGAACGGTCGAGCTGCGCGCGCTGGGCTACGTGGCGATGGGTGCCTACGGCATCGAGGGCCGCCGCTACTTTCTCAAGAAGGATGCAGCCGGTCGGCACACCCATCATCTGCACGTCTACCCGGAAGGTTCGGCTCATATCGAGCGGCATCTCGTGTTCCGAGATTACCTGCGGCAGCACCCGGAGCAGGCCGCCGCCTATGGCACGCTCAAGCTACGGCTGACGAATGGCGGGGCGCGATCCCGCGAAGCCTATCAGGACGGCAAGGCCCCGTTCATCATGCAGACCGAAAGGAAGGCGCTGGACTGGTGCCGTGGGCCCTCGAAGACCGCCGGATAGCCGAAGCCGCATGAAGAAAGGGGCCGCGCGGTGGCGGCCCCTTGGCGTCTCTCGATCGAGAAGAACTCAGCGCCGACGGTCGCGGCGCGAGGACATCGGCTGGAAGGCGACGCCGACATGCGCTTCGCAATAGGGTTTGCCCTGCTGGGTCGGCAGGCCGCAGAACCAGAAATTGTCGGTCGCGGGGTCGCCCACCGGCCATTTGCAGGTCTTCTCGGTCAGCTCCATCAGCGTCAACTTCTTGGCGCCCTTCTCCACCTCGGAGACCTTCGCGAGCGCCTCGGGGCTGATCTCGTTGGCCGAGGGCTGCGGCGGCAGCGGCTGACCCGCGGGGATGATAGCGCGGCGCGCGGCGCTCATCGGGATCGGCGCGTCGTCCTCTTCTTCCTTCGCAGGCTCGGGCGCGGCGGCCTGCGGCGCGGGCTCGGGGCGCGATGGGGCTGCCGGCTGGGCCGGGGCCGCCGGGGCGGCCTGCGGGGCCGTCGGGGTAGGCTGCGGCGCCACGCCGGTGCGGTTCGACAGGCCCAGGCGGTGCACCTTGCCGATCACGGCGTTGCGCGTCACGCCCCCGAGTTCCTTGGCGATCTGGCTCGCCGACTGGCCCTCGTTCCACATTTTCTTGAGCGTCTCGACGCGCTCGTCGGTCCAGGACATGCAATGCCTCCGATCGGTTGGGCGGTGGCCCGCCGTTTCAGTTGCGACGTGCCGATTTACACAGCCACGCGCCGCAGTTCAACCCGGCGCGCGCAGCCCGGCGGCCGGCATCGCCCGCGTTGCGGCCTTGCCACCGCGCATGTGACGGCTACAACCCGGGCCCTAGGAGGTGCGCAAATGAGCATCGATACAGACCAGGGCATCCGCCGCTTCGGCCGGTTCAACAGGCTGGGCACCGCCACGCTCGCGATCCGCGAGATCCGCCGCTTCCTCAATGTCTGGGCGCAGACGGTGATGGCGCCGCTGATCAACGCGGCGCTGTTCCTGCTGATCTTCACCATCGCCATCGGGCCGCGACGCGGCGACGTGATGGGGGTGGAGTTCCTGCACTTCCTCGCGCCGGGCCTGTTGATGATGACGGTGATCCAGCAGGCCTTCGCCAACACCTCGTCCTCCCTCGCCTCGGCCAAGGTGCAGGGCAACATCGTCGACACGCTGATGGCGCCCCTCTCCTCGGCCGAGGTGCTGGCGGGCTATGTCGCGGGATCGGTGGCGCGCGGCCTGATCGTCGCCACGGTGATCGCCACGGGCGTCTGGCTGTTTCTCGGTGTCGGTCTCGCGCATCCGATCTGGGCCCTCGCCTTCTGGGTGCTGGGGTCGATCTTCATGGGCGCGCTGGGCCTGATCGCCGGGATCTACGCGCAGAAATTCGATCAGCTGGCGGCGATCACCAATTTCCTCGTGACCCCGCTCGCCTTCCTGTCCGGCACTTTCTACTCGATCGACGCATTGCCGGGATTCCTGCAGACGCTGAGCCATGCCAACCCGTTCTTCTACCTGATCGACGGGGCGCGCTACGGCATGATCGGCGTTTCCGACAGCTCGCCGGTTCTCGGCCTCGGCATCGCGGTGGTTTCCTGCATGGTGGTTCTCGGCTTGGCCTGGGCCTGGCTCGAGAAAGGCTACAGGCTCAAGCCGTGAAGCTGCGCGACGCCGTCCCGGCCGATTTCGAGCGCCTCGCCGTCGGTCTGCCGCCGCAGGGGCTGAAGCTGCCGGAGGCCGGGCTGGTCACCGTGACCACCGCGATGCTGATCGCCCGGCGCTGCGAGGATCTGCGGGCGGCACAGGGCTGGGGCACCTGCCTGATCACCGAGGGCGACCTCATGGTCGGCTTCGTGGTTTCGAAGCTGCCCGACCCGGCGGGCCATGCCGAGTTCGGCTACGCGGTGTCACCGGCCCAGCGCGGGCGCGGCATCGCCGGCGCGGCGGTCGGCGCCTTCATCGAGCGCGCGTCGGACGAAGGGCTCGCGGCGCTTCTCGCCGAGACCGACCCGGGCAATGCCGGCTCGATCCGGGTGCTGGAGCGCAACCTGTTCACCCCCGTGCCCTCGCCGCGTCCCGAGCGGTTGCGCTGGCGGCGCTACCTGCGGCGGTAGAGCGCCAGCGTCAGCGGCGCCAGAAGCGCGGTCAGGATCGCCGGGCCGAGCAGCGCGAGGCCGATCTCCCCCAGCGTCGCCGTGCCTGCCATCAGCGCCCGCATCGCCGTGGTCATCAGCGAGACCGGGTTCACCGCCACGAAGGCCTGCAGCCAGCCCGGCATGGTCACGGGATCGACCATGATGTTCGAGGCGAAGGTCACCGGAAACAGCACCGCGAAGCCCAGCGTCATCACCGTCATCGGCGTGCGCACCAGAAGTCCAAGCACGATGAAGATCCAGCCCCAGCCGAAGCCGATCGCCAAGAGCAGCGCGAATGAGGCGAGGATGCCCGTCAGCCCCGCCTCGGGGCGGTAGCCCAATGCCAGACCGATGCCGAGGATGATCGCGCCCGCGATGGAGTGGCGCAGCATGTCGCCCACCATCAGCCCGGCAAAGGGGGCGAGCGACCAGATCGGCAGGCTCCGAAACCGGTCGAACAGCCCCTTGGAGAGATCCGTGGACAGCCCCATCCCGGAATAGACGGTGTTGAACACGGTGGTCTGCACGAGGATGCCGGGAATGAACCATTGCAGATAGGCGGTGGACGACCCGGCCAGCGCGCCGCCGAAGATGAAGGTGAAAAGCAGCGTGAACATGATCGGCGTCATGACGAGGTCGAACAGCTGCTCGGGCACGTGGCGGAACTTGAGCACCGCGCGCCATGCGAAGGTCAGCGCGCTCGAGGCGGGCGAGGGGGCAGCGGGGCGCGGGCCGCGGGGCAGGGGGATGCTCATGCGGCCTCCTTTCCGGTCAGGGCGAAGAACACCTCGTCGAGGCTCGGCGCGCCGAGCGAGAATTCCGCGAGCCTGATCCCCGCCTCCGCCAGCCGCGCCAGATGCGCCGCCGCCTCGGCGTCGTCGGTGACCGGCACCGAGAGCCGCGCCCCCTCGGGGTCGGCCTGCGCCGCCTCGCCGAGAATGCCCAGCGCGATCGCGCGGTTGCCCGGGTCGAGCGGCGTGACATGCAGCACGCCCGAGCCGGTCTGCGCCTTCAACTCGCGGCTGGTGCCTTCGGCGATCTTGCGGCCATGGTCGATCACCGCGATGCGGCCCGCGAGCTGGTCGGCCTCTTCGAGATACTGGGTGGTGAGCAGGATCGTCACCCCTTCGGCCGAGAGCCCCCGGATCAGCCGCCAGACCCCGGCGCGGGCCGAAGGGTCGAGCCCGGTGGTCGGCTCGTCGAGAAACAGCACCCCCGGGGTCACGATCAGCGAGGCGGCGATGTCGAGGCGGCGGCGCATCCCGCCCGAGTAGTCCTTGACCTGTTTCCGGGCCGCCTCCGCGAGGTCGAACGCGGCCAGAAGCTCGCCGGCCCGCGCCTTGGCCGCGCGCCAGCCGAACCCCCAGAGCCGGGCCAGCATCACCAGATTCTCGCGCCCCGTCAGATCCTCGTCGAGCGAGGCGAACTGCCCTGTCATGGCGATCGCGGCGCGGACCTTCTCGGGATGCTCCGAGAGATCGTGTCCCATCACCTGCGCGGAGCCCGCATCGGGCCGGGTCAGCGTGGCGAGCATCCGCAGCAGCGTGGTCTTGCCGGCGCCGTTGGGGCCGAGAATGGCAAAAATCATGCCGCGCGGCACGTCGAGATCGATGCCGTCCACCGCCCTGAGATCGCCGAAGCTGCGCCGCAGCCCGCGCGCGCGGATCGCGAGATCCTCCTGCATGCGATACCTCCCTCGTCTTTCGATGAAGGCTAGCATGCGCGGGCCCGCGCGGCGCCGTTTTCCTCTTTCCGTCCCGGTATTCCTCGCCTAACGTCGCGCGCATGACGCAGATCGCCGCCTTTGCCGCCGCCCGACGCCGACGCTGAAGCTCACCCGCTTCGCGACGCGGCTCATTTTGCGTCCCGCTTCCCCCACGACAATTGACTTGCCCCTGCCGCTGCGGCACCAACGGGGCCTCTTGAAGGACCATTGCCATGATCCCCTCGATCCTGCCGACCTACAACCGCGCGCCCCTGTCCTTCGTGAAGGGCGAGGGCGTCTGGCTGCAGACCGAGGACGGGCGGCGATATCTCGATCTCGGCGCCGGCATCGCCGTCAACGCGCTGGGCCATGCGAATCCCGATCTCGTGGACGCGCTGACCACACAGGCGAACGCGCTGTGGCACGTCTCGAACCTCTACCAGATCCCGGCGCAGCAGCGGCTCGCCGACGCCCTCGTCGAGGCAAGCTTTGCCGACACCTGCTTCTTCACCAATTCGGGCACCGAGGCGATGGAACTCGCGGTGAAGATGGCGCGCAAGTACTGGCACGAGAAGGGCGAGCCGCAGCGCACGCGCATCCTCACCTTCGAAGGCGCGTTCCACGGCCGCTCCTCGGCGGCGATCGCCGCCGTCGGTACCGAGAAGATGACCAAGGGCTTCGGGCCGCTGCTGCCCGGTTTCACCCAGCTGCCATGGGGCGATCACGAGGCGCTGCGCGAGGCCGCAGCGCAGGCGGATGTCGGCGCGATCCTGATCGAGCCGGTGCAGGGCGAGGGCGGCATCCGGCCGGTGCCCGACCAGTGCCTGAAGGGGCTGCGCGATCTGTGCGACGACATCGGCGCGCTGCTGATCTTCGACGAGGTGCAGTGCGGCATGGGCCGGACCGGCCGCCTCTTTGCCCATGAATGGGCCGGCGTGACCCCGGACATCATGATGGTCGCCAAGGGCATCGGCGGCGGCTTCCCGCTGGGGGCGGTGCTGGCCACCGAAGCGGCGGCCTCGGCGATGACCGCTGGCACACACGGCTCGACCTATGGCGGCAACCCCTTGGCCTGCGCGGTCGGCGCGAAGGTGATGGAGATCGTTGCCGATCAGGGGTTTCTCGAAGGGGTGCGGGCACGGGCCGGGCGGCTGCGCCAAGGCCTCGAGGGCCTCGTGGCGGCGCACCCGGAGGTGTTCGAAAGCGTGCGCGGCACCGGGCTGATGCTTGGTCTGAAGTGCAAGGCGGCCCCCGCCGATCTGGTGCAGGCGGGCTATGCCGAGGGCGTGCTCACCGTGCCCGCCGCCGACAGCGTGGTGCGGCTGCTGCCGCCGCTGAACATCACCAAGGCCGAGGTCGACGAGGCCTTGGCGCGGCTCGACCGGGCGGCGGGGCGGATCGGGTCCGATGCCGGCTGACTACCGCTTCAGGCCGCTGGTCGCCTCGGACCGGCGGCTCTTCGACCGCTGGCTGGCGGAGCCGCATATCGACGGCTGGTGGGGCGACGCCGCCACCGAATGGGCCGAGATCGAGCGCGACTGGGCCGAGGGCAACACCGGCACCGACATGCGCATCGTCGAGCACCGGGCGCATCCCTTTGCCTATGTCCAGGATTACGACGTCCATTTCTACGACATGCCGCATTACGCGCATCTGCAAAGGCGCGCGCGCGGCATGGACGCCTTCCTCGGCGATCCGGCCTATCTCGGGCGCGGCCATGGCGCGGCCTTCCTGCGCGCCCGCGCGCTGCAACTGATCGCGGCAGGCGCGCCCTTGGTCGCGGTCGATCCCGCGCCCGACAACACCCGCGCCATCGCGGCCTATCTGCGCGCCGGTTTCGCCGGCGACACGATCCTGCCCTGCGAGGACGGCACGCCGATCCGGCTGATGCTGCTCGAGCCGGCATGATTTCATCTTTCTTCAAATACGCCGGGGGGAGTCGCGCAAGCGACGGGGGGCAGCGCCCCCCCTCCGCCATCCGACCCGGGAGACCGACATGACCCATTTCCTCGACATCCTGCCCACCCCCACGGACGATCTGCGCGCGATGATCGACCATGCCCGCGCCATGAAGGATGCGCGCAGGGGCCGCCCCAAGGGCATGTGCGACGACGAGAAGCCGCTCGACGGGCGCATGGTGGCGCTGATCTTCGAAAAGCCCTCGACCCGCACCCGGGTGAGCTTCGATGTCGGCGTGCGCCAGATGGGCGGCCAGACCATGGTGCTGTCCGGCGCCGACATGCAGCTCGGCCACGGCGAGACCATCGCCGACACGGCCCGGGTGCTGTCGCGCTATGTCGACCTGATCATGATCCGGACCTTCGAGGAGCAGACCCTGCTGGAGATGGCCGAGAACGCCACCGTGCCGGTGATCAACGGCCTGACCAACCGCACACATCCGTGCCAGATCATGGCAGATATCATGACCTTCGAAGAGCATCGCGGCCCGATCAAGGGGCGCCGGGTGGTCTGGTCAGGCGACGGCAACAACGTCTTCGCGAGCTTCGCCCATGCGAGCGCCCGGTTCGGCTTCGATCTCGTCTTCACCGGCCCGAAGCCGCTCGACCCCGATCCAGAGATCCTCGCGGCGTGCCGGGAGGCGGGCGCCAATATCGAGATCGTTCGCGACCCGATGGCGGCGGTCGAGGGCGCGGATCTCGTGGTCACCGACACCTGGGTGTCGATGCACGATCCGCAATCGGCGAAGGAGCGGCGGCACAACCAGCTGCGCGGCTACCAGGTCAATGCCGAGTTGATGGGCCGGGCCAAGCCCGACGCGCTGTTCATGCATTGCCTGCCCGCGCATCGCGACGACGAAGCGACGAGCGAGGTGATGGACGGGCCGCATTCGGTGATCTTCGACGAGGCCGAGAACCGGCTGCACGCGCAGAAGGCGGTGATGCGCTGGTGCCTGGGCGCGTGACGCCCGAATTTCGCCTAGAGCCGCTCAAGGTCGAGGACGCCGAGGCACTGGCGGCATTCGAGATGGCCAGCAGCGACTGGTTCGAGCGCGAGGTGCCGCCGCGCCCGGCAGGCTATTTCGATCCCGAGACGCTGCGCGGGTTCCTGCGCGAGCTGCTGGAGGGGCCGGAGGCGGGGCGGGACCGGTTCTATTTGGTGCGCAGTCCTGGGGGCGAGATCATGGGGCGGGTCAATCTCACCGGACTCACAGAGACGCCCGAGGGGCCATGCGCCGAGGTCGGCTACCGGATCGGCCCCGATCATGCGGGGCGGGGTCTCGCCAAGGCGGCGCTGGCGGCGGTGATCGCGCTGGCGCGGGATGCGGGGATCGCGCGCCTAGAAGCGAAGGTGGCCACCCGCAACGCCGCCTCGATCCGGGTGCTCGAGGCCAATGGCTTCACGCCCACCGGACGTGACCTGCCGCCGGCCGAGCTGCGCGGCGTGCCGCTGCAACTGCTGCACTACGCCCGCGCCATCTGAGTGCCCCGGGAACGCGGCTCGGCGGTTCGCGTTGGCCCTCGATGCCCTGCCCGGAGACCGCCCCATGCCCCGCCCGCCCCGATGCCATCGCCTTCGACGCGGTGGAAACCCTGTTTTCCCTCGAAAGCCTGCGGCCGCGTATCGAAGCGGCGGGGCTTCCCGGCCACGCCTTGGAGACGTGGTTCGCGCAGATGCTGCGCGATGCCTTCGCGCTCTGCGCGCTCGACATCTACAAGCCGTTTCGCGAGCTCGCGGAAGCCATGCTCGAAGCGATGATGAAAGCGCAAGGCATCGAGGAGCGCAGCCCCAGGATCGAGGCGATCCTTTCGGGCTTTACCGAACTCGACGCGGAACCCGACGTGCTGCCCGCGATGCAGCGGTTGAAGCGAGACGGGTTGCCGGTCGCCATCCTCACCAATGGCAGCGAAAAGGTCACCCGCGCGCTGGTCGAGCGCAACGGGCTGTCGGACTTCGTGGGCCGGGTGATCTCGGTCGACGAGCCTGGCCGCTGGAAGCCCGCCGCGCGGGTCTATCACCACGCCGCCGCGCGGATCGGCGTCGCGCCCGAGCGGCTCGCCATTGTCGCGGCGCATGGCTGGGACGTGCAAGGCGCGCGGAGCGCCGGGCTGATCACCGGCTACGTCACCCGGAACGGACGGCCGCGCAGCGCCGTGATGGCGCCCGCCGATGCCGAAGGCGAGACGCTGATGCAGGTGGTCGACCGGCTGATCGGCGCGCGCTGAGGCATCACATTTCCCGCAGGATCTCGCGCAGCCCGTCCTCGGTGACCAGCCGCGCCGCCACCTTGGCCGGGACCCAGCGCCGGTCGCGCCGCTTCACCTCGGGATAGTCGTCGAGCACGGTCTTGGCCTTCACCTCAAAGACGCGGGTGACGCAGATCTCCTCGTCGCCATGCTTCGACAGCTTGACCGCGACGAAGGTGCCGACCGGCTTGCGCTTGACCTTGCCCTCGCGCACCCCGGCTTCCTCCCACGCCTCGACGAGGGCGGCGTCGCTGTCGCGCATGCCCTCGATCGGCCAGCCCTTGGGCAGGATCCAGCGCCCCTCGGAGGAGGTGACGAGAAGCACCTCGCGGCCCTTCTTGCCCTTGCGGTGGCACAGGGCAGCGAGCTGCCGGTGGATCGGGGTGGTGTAACTGCCGGACATCTCGCCCGGAAGGTCCTTGGGGGTCATAAGGCTGCCTCGGATAACGCGTACCGTTCTTGTTCTTGTGCCGGGTAACATAACATCATGAACAGGTAATGCAATCTGACCCATTCAGCTTCCTTGGCGAGCTGAAGCATATCGGCCGATTGCCGCTACGTCCCGCGTGGCTTGGCGCGCAGGGTCGGCGCCGCCTCGGTCGGGTCCTCGGGCCATGGGTGACGCGGGTAGCGGCCGCGCATGTCCTTGCGCACATCCGCATAGGAGCTGGCCCAGAAACCGGGCAGGTCGTCGGTCACCTGCACCGGCCGACCGGCAGGCGACAGCAGCGTCATCTTCAGCGGCGTGCCACCGATCACGGGGTGCCGTTCGACGCCGAAGACCTCCTGTAGCCTGAGCGAGACCTCGGGCTGCGCGTCACCGTAATCGATCGGCACCTGCCGCCCCAGCGGCGTGGTGTAGGCGGGCGGTGCTTCGCGGTCGAGAAGCTGGGACTGGTTCCAGTCGAGCATCGCCCGCCATGGGCCCAACAGGTCGAAACCCTTCCAGTCGCCGGCGGTCTTCACGCCGCCCAGATAGGGCAGAAGCCACTCTTCCAGCCGCTCCATCAGCGCCGCGTCCGACAGGTCCGGCAGGTCGGCACCGCCCACGCGCACCAGCCGCACCCTCGCGCGGAACCGCTCCGCGGCGGGGGAGGGGCGCAGGCCGAGCTGGCGCACCCCGTCGAGCATGGCGCGCGCGACCGCATCCCCGGGCGCATCGCGCCAGATCCGGTCCGAGAGCGCGATCGCGCCGAGCCGCTCCTGCAGCCGGGTCGTGACACGGTTCTCGCGCCTCGACCACTCGCACAGGGCGACCTCCTCGATCCGGTCTGCGAAGGCCTCGCGCAGTTCCGCTTCCTCGATCCGGGCGGCGAGGCGGATGCGGGCCTCGGGCACATCGTCCGAGAGATCCGTCGCCACGATCAGCCGCGCCCCCGCGAGGGCGTCCGAGCCCGGCATCACCGCGCCGCGCCCGCCGGACAGCAGCCATCGCGGATCGTCGCCGGGCCGCCTCAGCCCGATCCGGTCGGGATAGGCGAGCGCCGCCATCGCGCCCGGCGACATCTCCGGCCCCTGGGCGCGGCCGCGCGACAGCCGCCTTGCCTCGTCGCGGATTCGCGACAGCGCGCCCATGTCGGGCGGGGCGGGCAAATCGCGCCGTCCGGCGATAGCGGCGAGGCGCAGGGACAGGTCGGCGCCGGCACCGCGCAGCGGGTCGCGCTCACCCATCAAAGCGGCCAGCGGCGCGGCCTGCGCTCCGGCGGTCTCCAGCATGTGACCGAGCCGCGGATGCAGCGGCAGCGCGGCGAGGCGGCGACCATGCGCGGTGATCGTGCCCATGCCGTCGAGCGCGCCCAGATCGCGCAGGAGCGCCTGCGCCTCGGCGAGCGCCGGAGCGGGCGGCGGCGTCAGGAAGGGCAGGGACCGGGCGCCCCACAGCGCCAGCTCGAGCGCCAGCGGCGCAAGATCGGCGCTGGCGATCTCCGGGTCGGGAAAGGCCGCGAGCGCGCCCTCCTCGCCGCGGGTCCAGAGCCGGTATGCCACGCCGGGCGCGACCCGGCCCGCGCGTCCCGCCCGCTGCGCCGCCTCGGCCCGGGTGACCCTCTCGGTGACCAGCCGCGACATGCCGGAGCCCGGGTCGAACCGGGCCCGGCGGGCGCGGCCCGCATCGACGACGACGCGAATGTCGGGGATCGTCAGCGAGGTCTCGGCGATGGCGGTGGCCAGCACCACCCGGCGGCCCGAACCGGGCTCGAGCGCCGCCGCCTGCTGCGCCGGCGGCAGCGCGCCGTAGAGCGGCAGCACCTCGCAGCCGCGAAGCCGTCCCTCCAGCAGGCCCTGCACACGCCGGATCTCGCCCTCGCCGGGCAGGAAGACGAGGATCGAACCCGCCGCCTCGGCCGCCGCACGTTCCACCAGCGCCGCCAGTTCCGGCTCCAACCGGGCGCGGGGCCCGAGCGGTCGCTCGAGCCAGCGGGTTTCGACCGGAAAGCTGCGCCCTTCGGAGATCACAACCGGCGCGCCCATCAGATCCGCCACGGGCTGTGCGTCGAGGGTCGCCGACATCGCGACGAGCACCAGATCCTCGCGCAGGGCGCCGCGGATCTCCAGGCAAAGGGCGAGACCGAGATCGGCGTTGAGCGAGCGTTCGTGAAACTCGTCGAAGATCACCGCCCCGACGCCCGACAATTCGGGGTCGGACTGGATCATCCGCGTCAGGATGCCTTCGGTCACGACCTCGATCCGCGTCGCCTTGGAGACCTTGGCCTCGCCCCGGATGCGGAAGCCTATCGTTTCACCGACCCGTTCCCCCAGCGTCGCGGCCATTCGCATGGCCGCCGCGCGCGCGGCGAGGCGACGCGGCTCCAGCATGACGATGCGGCCGGAGATGCGACCCAGCATCGCCAAGGGCACCCGCGTCGTCTTGCCGGCCCCGGGCGGGGCCATCAGCACCGCCTGTCCTCGGCTCTTCAGCGCGGCGAGCAGCTCGGGCAGGGCATCGTCGATCGGCAGTCGGGTCATGTCGCGCCTCGGTCTGGCCGGGCAGGGGGCGCTGCCCCCGCCGCCCGCTGGGCGGCTCCCCCGGCGTATTTCAGGAACAAAGTCGAAGGCATGCGAAAAGGCCCGGCACCTCGCGGGAGGGCCGGGCCTTGGTCTTCGCGATCCGAAGGGATCAGGCGGTGGCCGAAGCGGCCTTCGCGAGCTCTTTCTTGACCTTCAGCGCGGCCGCCGACAGGTCCTCTTCCTTCGCCTTGGCGAGGAAGGCGTCGAGGCCGCCGCGGTGATCGACCGAACGCAGCGCGTGCGACGAGACGCGGAACTTGAAGCCGCGGCCCAGCGTGTCGGACAGCAGCGTCACATCCTGCAGGTTGGGCAGGAAGCGGCGACGGGTCTTGTTGTTGGCGTGGCTGACATTGTTGCCAGTCATCGGGCCTTTTCCGGTCAGTTCGCAGCGGCGCGACATGGTCTCATCCTTCGTGTCTCGGGGCCTGGCAGAAATCCGAGCCCGAAGGCACGGATACGGCGTCGGCAACGGGGCCGGGCCATGAATTCGGTCAGGGGGCCTTACGGGGATTCCATGGCCGCGTCAAGCGTCCCGCAGCGCCCGAACCAGCGGCTCGAGCGCCGCGCGCGCCGCGGCGCCGGGCGCGGCGCGACCGGCCTCGACCTCGGCGCGCAGGCGCTCCAGCCGCGCGGCGAGTTCGCTGTCCGAGGCGAGCAGGGCCTCGAGGCCGGCGCGCAGCTCGTCCTCGAACCACTGGCCCGCCTGCGCGGCGCGCACCCGCGCCGTCACGCCGCTGTCGCGCCGCCAAGCGGCAAGCCGTTCCACCTCGGCCCAGGCCTCGGCGAGCCCCTCGCCGGTGAGTGCCGAAACGGTGCGCGCGGCCGGGATGCCCTCGGGGTCGGTGTCGCGCCGGCGCATCAGCCGCAGCGCGCCCGCGTAATCGGCGCGGGTGCGCTGCGCCTGCGCCGCGAGATCGCCATCGGCCTTGTTGACGAGCACGAGGTCGGCGATCTCCATGATGCCGCGTTTCACCCCCTGCAATTCGTCACCGCCGGCGGGGGCCAGCAGCAGCAGGAACACGTCGGTCATCCGTGACACCAGCGTCTCGGACTGGCCCACGCCCACCGTCTCGACGATCACCACGTCGAAGCCCGCCGCCTCGCACAGCAGCATCGCCTCGCGGGTCCGCCGCGCCACGCCGCCCAGCTGGGCGGCGGCGGGGGAGGGGCGGATGAAGGCGCGGGGCTCGCGGCTCAACCGCTCCATCCGGGTCTTGTCGCCCAGGATCGAGCCGCCCGAGCGGGCCGAGGAGGGATCGACCGCGAGCACCGCCACGCGGTGGCCATCTTCCACGAGCCGCAGTCCCAACGCCTCGATGAAGCTCGACTTGCCGACGCCGGGCGTGCCCGAGAGCCCGACGCGCAGCGCCGTGCGGTCGGGATCGGCGAGTCGGTCCAGCAATGCCTCGGCCGCGGCGCGGTGATCGGCGCGGGTGCTTTCCACCAGCGTGATCGCCCGCGCCAGCGCCCGCCGCTCGCCCGCGACGAGACGCGCGGCCAGATCCTCGATCTCGATGCTCATGGCCCCTTGTCGCGGCGAGGGCGCCGCCTGTCCAGCCTCAGCGGCAGATCGCCTCGGCCTGATCGGCAAACGCCTTGTAACGGCGCCAGAACGCCTCCTGGCCATCCTGCTGCCGGGTGTCCTGCGCCTTTTGCGGGTCCTTGAAGAACTTGGCCGCCCGGCGCTGCTCGCTTCCCGTAAGCATCGCGTTCGCCGCGCCCTGCACGCAGGAGCACAGCGCCGGGTTGGCGCCGGGTCGGTCGCTCGCCTCGCAGGCGCGGCTGATCGCGCCGGTGGGGCGCCCGCCGCCGCAGGCCGCCAGCGCCGTAAGCGCGATGATGGATATGATGATGCGCATGCCCGTATTCCCCGTCTGACCGGCCCGGGTTGACCCGGATCGCGGTGCTGCTCTGCCGGGCGCCAAGATGCCGCACTCCGCAGCCTTGCGCAATTCGACCGCGCGGCGGCGCCGCCGCGGCTCCCTCACGATGGCGTGAGCGCATGCGCGCGCAGCCGCCGCGCCGCCCCATTGACCGAAAGCTCGAACCCCTTCATATGCGGGCCATGACCGAGCTTTCGCACATCCGCAACTTCTCCATCGTGGCCCATATCGACCACGGTAAATCGACGCTTGCCGACCGGCTGATCCAGTCGACCGGGACGGTGCAGGACCGCGAGATGAAGGCCCAGCTGCTCGACAGCATGGACATCGAGCGCGAGCGCGGCATCACCATCAAGGCGCAGACCGTCCGCATCGACTACAAGGCGCTGAACGGCGAGACCTACGTTCTGAACCTGATCGACACGCCCGGCCATGTCGATTTCGCCTACGAGGTCTCCCGCTCGATGCGCGCGGTCGAGGGCTCGCTCTTGGTCGTCGATTCGACCCAAGGGGTCGAGGCGCAGACGCTCGCCAACGTCTACCACGCGCTCGACGCGGATCACGAGATCGTCCCGGTCCTGAACAAGATCGACCTGCCGGCCTCCGAGCCGGACCGGATCAAGGAGCAGATCGAGGACGTGATCGGCATCGACGCCTCCGAGGCGATGCTGGTCTCGGCCAAGACCGGCGAGGGCATCCGCGAGACGCTGGAGGCGATCGTGCACCGCCTGCCCGCGCCCAAGGGCGACCGCGACGCGCCGCTGAAGGCGATGCTGGTCGATTCGTGGTACGATCTCTATCTCGGCGTCGTGGTCCTCGTGCGGATCATGGACGGCGTGCTCAGGAAGAACGACCGCATCAAGTTCATGCAGAACGGCACGGTGCACCAGGTCGACCGGATCGGCGTGTTCAAGCCCGGGATGCTCCCCGTGGACGAGTTGGGGCCGGGCGAGATCGGCTTTCTCACCGCCTCGATCAAGCAGGTGCGCGACACCAAGGTCGGCGACACCATCACCCACGAGAAGAAGGGCGCGGACAAGCCGCTGCCGGGCTTCGCGCCGTCGGTGCCGGTGGTGTTCTGCGGGCTGTTCCCCGTGGATTCGGCCGAGTTCGAGGACCTGCGCAACGCCATCGAGAAGCTGGCGCTGAACGACGCCTCCTTCTCCTACGAGATGGAGACCTCGGCCGCGCTCGGCTTCGGCTTCCGCTGCGGCTTTCTCGGGCTGCTGCATCTCGAGGTGATCCGCGACCGGATCGACCGCGAATACGATATCGACCTGATCACCACAGCGCCTTCGGTGGTCTACCATGTCCACATGCGCGACGGCACGATGCACGAGCTGCACAACCCCGCCGACATGCCCGACCTCACCCATGTCGACCATATCGAGGAGCCGCGGATCAAGGCGACGATCATGGTCCCCGACGACTACTTGGGCGACGTGCTCAAGCTGTGCCAGGACCGGCGCGGCATCCAGCAGGAGCTGACCTATGCCGGCTCGCGCCCGCTGGTGGTCTACGACCTGCCGCTCAACGAGGTGGTGTTCGACTTCTACGACCGTCTGAAATCGGTGACCAAGGGCTATGCCAGCTTCGATTACCAGATCACCGGCTACCGGCAGGACAACCTCGTGAAGATGTCGATCCTCGTCAATGACGAGCCGGTCGACGCGCTGTCGATGATGGTGCATCGCGACCGGGCCGAGATGCGGGGCCGGGCGATGGTCGAGAAGCTCAAGGAGCTGATCCCCCGCCACATGTTCAAGATCCCGATCCAGGCCGCGATCGGTGGCAAGGTGATCGCCCGCGAGACGCTGTCGGCGATGCGCAAGGACGTGACCGCCAAGTGCTACGGCGGCGACGCCACGCGAAAGCGCAAGCTCTTGGACAAGCAGAAGGCGGGCAAGAAGAAGATGCGCCAGTTCGGGAAGGTCGACATTCCGCAGGAAGCGTTCATCTCTGCGTTGAAAATGGATAGCTAGTGGCGTTCTTGGAAGTACGGCCCGATTTTCCCTTGTACCAGTATTCGTCGCTTGACGGTGTCGAGAGTATTCTGCGGAGCAGAACACTTTGGTTGTCGGACTTAGCGGCGTCAAATGACCCCCGAGAGCTGGAACTCGGATATGAGCAAGTAGTAGAAGCGCTGAAATCCGTTCGACATACGGAGTATGCCGGAGAGCGGGGGCTTTTTCTCTCATTATTAGCTGGCAGACTTGCGGGATTTAGATCCAACATAAATGTATTTACGGCATGCTTTACCCCATTGCGTGACTCTCTCCCAATGTGGAGAGAGTACGGAGCAGGCGGGTCGGGTTGCGCAATCGGTTTTAGACCCGCGGCAATAGCCGACATGCCTGGGAGGCTGCAGCGTGTTTCCTATCTGGAAGGAAATGCCCAGCATGAGGTGCGATCAACTGTTTTGGCAATAGCTAATACATTCGCTGGTTCAGGTGGGTACCACGACAATATCTTTTGGATCGAAGCTACTGCCTATGCTGCTGCAAGAATAACGCAGACAAAACATGCATCTTGGGCCTATGAAAAAGAGCTCAGGCTCTGTTATAGCCAGCCTAAGAAAGCCCCCGGCGCTAGTGACCAAGAAATTGCTTCATGGGCCTATCCCGATGGTATGGAGGGGTACTGGCAGAAGCCAATGATCCGAGAGCGCGGATGTGAGGAAATAAGCTATGTACCATTTCACTTTGGCAAGCGACGTAATGGGGTTCACTCACACCAGCGCGCAGTTTCCGAGATAATATTAGGGCCAGCGAGTAAAGCCTCAATTGCAGACATAACCAAAATGATTTCAGAGTTGGGATATGTTGATGTAAAGGTTTCGCGTTCTGACTGTTTGGTTAGATAGCATTACTTTGCCCTAGCTCGTTCTGTGCTCACCCCCGCCCACTCTTCTCCTGCAGCGCGTCAATCCGCTCGCTGGCCTCGGCCTTGGTCAGGCTATCGTCGAATTCTTCCCCGGCCTCCTCGCACAGCGTCTTGAGATAGCTCGCCTGCGCGCCGGTCATCGGCTCGTCGCCGGTCACCCAATCCTCCGGGTCCTTCTCGGCGTTGCCCTGCGGCTGGCTCTTGGGGTTGTCGGTCATGGCACGATCTCCTGGGTTGGAGTTCGTATAATGTTCCACGCGCCGCATCGTTCCCCGCGCCGATGATCACACCGGCGCGAGGCGCGTCTCAGCCTTCGAGAAAGCCCCTGACCGCCGCCTCGACCTCGCGCGGCTTTTCCGCATGCAGCCAATGCCCGGCGCCCTCGATCCGCTCGAAGGAGGGATCGGCGAACAGCGCCCGGATCGCGTCGTGATGGTCCTCGGTCACGTAGGAGGAGTTCGCCCCCGACAGGAACAGCGCCGGGCCGTCGTAGCGACCATCCACCTCGGGAAAGCCAAGGATCGTCTCCATGTCGCGCTCCAGCACGTCGAGATTCAGCTTCCAGCGCTTCTCCTGAAGATCGAGCGATTGCAGGAAGAACGCCGCCGTCGCGGCCTCCAGATCGCCCATCATCTCGGTCGCCTCCGCGCGGCTGGCGATGGCCTCCAGATCGACCTGTTTCATCCGGCGAATGTTGTCGATCTGGTCGTGGCCATAGGCGACCGGCGCGATGTCGGCCACGACGAGGCGGCGCACCAGCTCGGGGCGGGTCAGCGCCAGCACCATCGACGCCTTGCCGCCCATGGAGTGGCCCAGCACGTCGGCGGGGCCGTGTCTCTCCAGCACCTCGGCCAAATCCTCGGCCATGCCGAAATAGTCGTGGCGCTCGGTCCAGTGGCTGTCACCGTGGTTGCGCATGTCCACGGCAATGACCTGTCGGTCCTCGCCCAGGCGGCGCGCGATGACGCCCCAGTTGCGGGCCGAGCCGAACAGGCCGTGGACGATCAGAAGGGGCGGGCGGTCGGAGGGTTCTCCGGTGAGGATGGTGTTCAGCATGGGGCATGTTGTAGCGCCGCAAGCGCCGGACGCCAGTCCCGGCGATGCCGATACGGACCATTGAGTGCCGGGCGCGGGGACGCTAACACAAGACATGGACCGCACCATGATAACCGTCTGGACGCGCGAGATTTCCCGGCTCCTGTCCGACAGGGCAGGGGTCGAGGGCCGCAACCTTGGCGACCGGCTCGACCGCGCCGCGCCGGCCTTGCCCCCCGAGATCCTGTCGCGCGCCCGCTTCCTCGCCGCCGCCGAGGCGGTGGCCAAGCTGCCCGGCCGCGCCGAGGCGATCGACATGGAGCGGGTGGAGACGGCCTATGTCACCGTGCAAAGCTGGCTGATGGCCGAGGAGCCGGACGAGCTGCGACAGGCGCTGCGCCGGGCGGTCTGGATCAAGCGGGCGCGCACCGTCGCCACGATCCTCATCGCCGCGCTGATCGCGGGCGTGCTGTGGCGCGAGGTCCTCTGACCCCGCGCCGACCGTCTCAGAGCTCGGGGTAGAGCGGGAACCGCTTGCACAGCTCCTCGACCTCGCCGCGCACCTTCGCCTCGACCTCGGCATTGCCTTCGGGTCCGTTCGCCGCGAGCCCCTCGGTCACCTCGACGATCCAGTCGGCGATCTGTCGGAACTCGGCCTCGCCGAAGCCGCGCGTCGTGCCGGCGGGCGAGCCGAGGCGGATGCCGGAGGTCACGGCGGGCTTCTCGGGGTCGAAGGGAATGCCGTTCTTGTTGCAGGTGATGTGGGCGCGGCCCAGCGCGTCCTCGGTGGCGTTGCCCTTCACGCCCTTGGGGCGCAGGTCGACGAGCATCAGATGGCTGTCGGTGCCGCCCGTGACGATGTCGAGCCCGCCCTTCATCAGCTGATCCGCGAGCGCCTGGGCGTTCTTCACCACCTGCTGCTGATAGGACTTGAACTCGGGGCGCAGCGCCTCTCCGAAGGCCACGGCCTTGCCGGCGATAACATGCATCAGCGGCCCGCCCTGGATGCCCGGGAAGATCGCCGAATTGACCTTCTTGGCGATGGCCTCGTCATTGGTGAGGATCATGCCGCCACGCGGGCCGCGCAGGGTCTTGTGCGTGGTGGTGGTGGCCACATGCGCATGCGGGAAGGGCGAGGGGTAGATGCCCGCAGCCACCAGGCCGGCGAAATGCGCCATGTCGACGAGGAGATAGGCGCCGACGCTGTCGGCGATCTCGCGCATCCGCGGGAAGTCGATGATCCGCGGGATCGCCGAGCCGCCGGCGATGATCATCTTCGGCTGGTGCTCGGTGGCGAGCGCCTGGATCTGGTCGTAGTCGATCTGCTGGTCCTGCTGGCGTACGCCGTACTGGACCGCGTTGAACCACTTGCCCGACTGGTTCGGCTTGGCGCCATGGGTCAGGTGGCCGCCCGCGTCGAGGCTCATGCCGAGAATGGTGTCGCCGGGCTGCAGAAGCGCCTGGAACACGCCCTGGTTCGCCTGGGAGCCGGAGTTGGGCTGCACGTTGGCGAATTCGCAGGAGAAGAGCTGGCGGGCCCGGTCGATGGCGAGGTTCTCGGCCACGTCGGCGAACTGGCAGCCACCGTAATAGCGGCGCCCCGGGTAGCCTTCGGCGTATTTGTTGGTGAGCACCGAGCCCTGCGCTTCGAGCACGGCGGCCGAGACGATGTTCTCGCTCGCGATCAGCTCGATCTCGTGGCGCTGGCGGCCGAGTTCGTCGGTGATCGCCTTGGCGATCTCGGGGTCGCGGGTGGCGAGCTTCTCGGTGAAGAAGCCGTCGTCGCGGGTGGATGCGTTCATCTCGGACACCTCGTGCGGGGTTGCGTCGCGGCTCTCTTAACCCAGCGACAAGAGGGCCAAAAGCCCCGAAACCGTCGCAGCATGGGCGCTTCGCGGCGAAATCGCCCGCCGCTTGCCTTTCGGGAAGCGCTGGCCGACAAACTAGGCGCAGCATCCGGGGGGAAAGAGATTTGGGCACCGACCGCATCGCCTTTCTGGCCAGCGAGGCCAGCATCGCGCAGGAAACGCGGGCACGGCTCGCGGAACGATACGGCGACAGCCCGCTGGACGAGGCGGATGTCGTGGTGGCGCTGGGCGGCGACGGCTTCATGCTGCAGACGCTGCATGCGACCGAGGGGCTCGACCTGCCGGTTTACGGGATGAATCGCGGCACCGTGGGCTTCCTGATGAACGCCTTCTCCGAGGACGATCTGCCGGACCGGCTCGCCGCCGCCGAGGAGGCGATCATCAACCCGTTGGCCATGACCGCCGAGACATCCTCGGGCGAGATGCATCGGGGTCTCGGGATCAACGAGGTGAGTTTGCTGCGGGCAGGGCCGCAGGCGGCCAAGCTGAAGGTGATCGTCGACGGGCGGGTGCGGCTCGAGGAGCTGGTCTGCGACGGGGCGTTGGTCGCCACGCCCGCGGGCTCGACCGCCTACAACTACTCCGCCTATGGCCCGATCCTGCCGATCGGGGCCGACGTGCTGGCGCTCACCGCCATCGCGCCGTTCCGGCCCCGACGCTGGCGCGGCGCGCTGCTGCCCACCGCCGCCACCGTGCGCTTCGAGGTGCTGGAGGCCGACAAGCGGCCGGTGATGGCCGATGCCGACAGCCGGCTGGTGCGCGACGTGATCGCGGTCGAGATCCGCTCGGAGCCGCGGGTGCGGCACCGCATCCTGTTCGACCCCGGCCACGGGCTGGAGGAACGGCTGATCCGCGAGCAGTTCGCCTGAGCGGCGCTCAGCTCACCGCCTCTCTCGGCACGCCGTAGCCCAGCGGCGCGATCGCCGCGCGCAACTCGTCGAGGATCGCGGGGTCGTCGATGGTGGCGGGCATCGCGAAATCCTCGCCATCTGCGAGCTTCGCCATGGTCGAGCGCAGGATCTTGCCCGAACGGGTCTTGGGCAGCCGCTCCACCACCACGGCAAGCCGGAACGCCGCGACCGGGCCGATGCGTTCGCGCACCAGATCGACCGCCTCGCGCAGGATCTCCTCGGGTGGCCGGGCGCAGGTGCGGTTGAGGCAGAGGAACCCCATCGGCAGCTGCCCCTTGAGAGGATCGGCGACGCCGATCACCGCGCATTCGGCGACGTCGGGATGATCGGCCAGAACCTCCTCCATGCCGCCCGTCGAGAGGCGGTGCCCGGCCACGTTGATCACGTCGTCGGTCCGGGCGAGGATCGACACATAGCCGTCCTCGTCGATCATCCCGGCATCGCCGGTGGCATAGAAGCCGGGATAGGCGGAGAGGTAGCTGCGCCGGAACCGCGCCTCGTCGCCCCAGATGCCGATCAGCGTGCCCGGCGGCAGCGGCAGACGGATCGCCACCGCGCCCAAGGCGCCGCGCGGCTTCTCCTGTCCCGTCTCGTCGAGGATGCGGATGTCGTAGCCCGGCATCGGCACGGTCGAGGAGCCGTCCTTGACCGGCAGCGGCTCGATCCCCACCGGGTTCCCCGTGATGGTGTAGCCGGTCTCGGTCTGCCACCAGTGATCGTAGACCGGGACATTCGTGATCTCGCGCGCCCAGGCCACCGTGTCCGGATCGGCCCGCTCGCCCGCGAGGTAGATTGCCCGAAGCCCCGAAAGGTCGTGATCCCGTGCCATCCGCCCCTCGGGATCCTCGCGCTTGATCGCGCGCAGCGCCGTGGGGGCGGTAAAGAAGGTGCGGACCTTGTTGCGGGCGATCACGCGCCAGAAGGCGCCCGCATCGGGCGTGCCCACCGGCTTGCCCTCGTAGATCAGGGTGGTGTTGCCGTGGATCAGCGGGCCGTAGCAGATATAGCTGTGGCCCACGACCCAGCCGACGTCGGAGGCGGCCCAGAACACCTCGCCGGGGTTGGTGGCGTAGACGTTCTTCATGGTCCAGTGCAGCGCCACCAGATGCCCGCCGGTGGGGCGCACTACGCCCTTGGGCTTTCCCGTCGTGCCGGAGGTGTAGAGGATATAGGCGGGGTGGTTGGCCTCGACCGGCACGCAGTCGGCGGGCTCGGCCTCCTCCTGGAAATCATGCCATTCGATGTCGCGGCCGTGCTCGATCCCGGCCATCGCCTGCGGGCGTTGCAGGATCACGCAGAATTCCGGCTTGTGCTCGGCCTCGATCAGCGCCGCGTCCAGAAGCGGCTTGTAGGCAACGACGCGGTGCGGCTCGATCCCGCAGGAGCCGGCGAGGATCGCCTTCGGCTTGCAGTCGTCGATGCGCACGGCGAGTTCGCGGGCGGCAAAGCCGCCGAAGACGACGCAGTGGATCGCGCCGATCCGGGCGCAGGCCAGCATCGCCTCCAGCGCCTCGGGGATCATCGGCATGTAGATGACGACGCGGTCGCCCTTGGTCACGCCGCGCGCCTTCAGCGCGCCCGCCAGCCGCGCGACCCGGCCCAGAAGCTCGCCATAGGTGATCTCGGTGCGGCTTTCGGTGACCGGGCTGTCATGGATGATCGCCACGTCATGCGTCCGTCCCTCGGCCACGTGCCGGTCGAGCGCGTTGTGGCAGCCATTGACCATGCCGTCGGGATACCAGAGCGGGACCGGATCGGCCTCCTCCGACAGGGCCCGGCTCGGGAAACGGTGCCAGTCGATGGCGCGCGCCGCACCCATCCAGAACCCCTCGGGGTCCGAGCGCCAGCTCTCATAGACGTCCGCATATGTCATATCCGTCCTCCCTCCGGACGGAATCCTACGCCCGGGCAAGGCTTTGGGGCAAGCGTCACGCGCGCCCCGACACCGCCCCTTTCGGCAGGGGCGGCGGTGTTCGCCTTTTTGGAGAATGAAGCACGGGGGAGGTCGCGCCTCCCCCGAGGATCTCAGCCGTAATGCGCGACCGGCGTGCCGGCGATGGCCGACATGTTGAGCAGCCCGCGCGCGGTGATCGAGGGCGTTACGATATGGGCCCGGTTGCCCATGCCCATCAGCAGCGGGCCGACCTCGAGGCCCGCGCCCTTCATCTTGAGGATGTTGCGCACGCCCGAGGCCGCGTCGGTGTTGGCGAAGACGAGGCAGTTCGCGGCTCCGGAAAGGCGCGCACCGGGGAAGGTCCTCTCGCGCAGCTCGGGATCGAGCGCGGCATCGACATGCATCTCGCCCTCATAGGCGAAATCGCGCGGCTCGGCGTCGAGGATCTCCAGCGCGGCGCGCATCCGGCGGCCCGAGGAGATGTCGAGATTGCCGAATTGCGAATGCGAGCACAGCGCGATCTTCGGCGCGATGCCGAAGCGGCGGATGTGCCGCGCGCAGCCCTCCACCGTCTCGGCGATCTGCGCGGGGCTGGGCTCGGCGTGGACCTGGGTGTCGGCCACGAAGAGCGGCCCGTCCTCGAGGATCATCAGGGACAGAGCGCCGACCGGGCGCAACTCCTTGGTGCCGAGCACCTGCTCGATGTAGTTGAGGTGCCATAAATACTGCCCGAAGGTGCCGCAGATCAGGCTGTCGGCCTCCTCGCGATGCACCATCACCGCGCCGATCGCGGTGGTGTTGGTGCGCATGATCGCCTTGGCGAGATCAGGGGTCACGCCCTTGCGCGCCATGATCTCGTGATAGGTGCCCCAGTAGTCGCGGTAGCGCGGGTCGTTCTCCGGGTTCACGATCTCGAAGTCGATGCCGGGGCGGATCGTCAGCCCGGCGCGCTCGCAGCGGGTCTCGATCACGTCGGGACGACCGATCAGGATCGGCGTGTCCGTGGTCTCCTCGATGATCGCATGCGCGGCGCGCAGCACCCGCTCGTCCTCGCCCTCGGCGAAGACGATCTTGCGGGTGGCCGAGCGTGCGGCGTCGAAGACCGGCCGCATCAGCAGCGCCGACTTGAACACCGAGCTGTCGAGCCGCCGCTTGTAGGCGTCCATGTCGTCGATCGGCCGCGCCGCGACGCCGGTTTCCATCGCGGCCTTGGCGACGGCGGAGGCGACCACGCCCATCAGCCGCGGATCGAAGGGCTTGGGGATCAGGTAGTCGGGCCCGAAGCTGAGCTGTTCGCCGCTATAGGCGGCGGCGGCCTCGGCCGAGGTGGTGGCGCGAGCCAGCGCCGCGATGCCTTCGATGCAGGCGATCTTCATCTCGTCGTTGATCGTCGTCGCGCCCACGTCGAGCGCGCCGCGGAAGATGAAGGGGAAGCACAGAACGTTGTTGACCTGGTTCGGCCGGTCCGAGCGCCCGGTGGCGATGATCGCGTCCGGTTTCACCTCGCGCGCCAGCTCCGGCATGATCTCGGGCGTCGGGTTGGCGAGCGCGAAGATGATCGGCCGGTCGGACATGCGCGCCACCATCTCGGGCGCCAGCAGGTTCGGACCCGAAAGGCCGAGGAACAGGTCGGCGCCATCGATCACGTCACCGAGCCCGCGCGGCCCGCCGGGCTGCGCGAAGGTCGCCTTCTGCGGCGTCATCGCCTCGTCCTCGCGTCCCTCATGGACAAGGCCGTTGATGTCGCAAAGCCAGATGTTCTCGCGCTTCACCCCGAGCTTGACCAGCATGTCGAGGCAGGCGATGCCCGCCGCGCCGCCGCCGGTCGAGACGACCTTGATCTCGCCGAAGCTCTTCTTCGCCACGCGCAACGCGTTGGTGGCCGCGGCCCCCACCACGATGGCCGTGCCGTGCTGGTCGTCGTGGAAGACCGGGATGTTCATCCGTTCGCGGCAGATCTTCTCGACGATGAAGCAATCCGGCGCCTTGATGTCCTCCAGATTGATCGCGCCGAAGGTCGGCTCCAGCGCGCAGACGATCTCGGCCAGCTTCTCGGGATCGCTCTGCTCCAGCTCGATGTCGAAGCAATCGATATTGGCGAATTTCTTGAAGAGCACCGCCTTGCCCTCCATCACCGGCTTGGAGGCCAGCGCGCCGATATTGCCAAGCCCCAGCACCGCGGTGCCGTTGGTGACGACGGCAACGAGATTGCCGCGCGAGGTGTAGTCGCGCGCCGTGTCGGGGTCAGACTTGATCTCGAGGCAGGCCTCGGCGACGCCGGGGGAATAGGCGCGGGACAGGTCCCGGCCATTGGCCAGCGGTTTCGTGGCGCGGATCTCCAGCTTGCCGGGCTTGGGCAGCCGATGGTAGTCGAGCGCCGCCTGCCGCAGGCTGTCGGAGCCCGCGCGGGCGTTGTCGTCTGTGCTATCGGCCATCGCGTCGCTTCTCCCCCTGATCGGAATGGTTCAGCATTAAACCTTTCCCAAGGGGACGCGAAAGTCCTATCGCTCCGCGATCTGCTCCTGAAGCACGCTTATCCGCTCATCGGCCTGCCGCTCGGTCAGGGAGGCGTCGTATTCCTCGCCGGTCCTGTCGCACAATTCGCGCAGCAGCACCGCCTGCCTGTCGTTCATCGGCGCGTCGGGGTCCTCCGCCGTGCGGGCTTCGGTCTCGGGCAGAACGGCCTTGGTTGGTTCGATCATCTCGGTCCCTCCTGTCATCGGAGGAAACCCGGAGCCGGGGAGGGGGGTTCCGCGAGGACGGACTTGCATCACGGCAGGGGGAGGGACAGTGTTTTCGGCAAACCCGTGAGGAGGCCCACCCATGACGCTGGTCGATGATGCGCGCCGCGTGCGCGAGAACGCCTATGCCCCCTATTCCAACTTCAAGGTCGGCGCCGCGATCCGCGCCACCTCGGGCGCCGTCCATCTCGGCGTCAATGTCGAGAACGTCGCCTATCCGGAGGGCACCTGCGCCGAGGCCGGGGCGATCGCCGCGATGATCGCCGCCGGCGACAGCGAGATCGCCGAGGTGGCGGTGATCGCCGACAGCCCGGTACCGGTCTCGCCCTGCGGCGGCTGCCGCCAGAAGCTCGCCGAGTTCGGTCGCGGCGACGTGAAGGTCACGCTGGCCACGACCGATGGCACCACCAGCGAGACGACGCTCGGGGCGCTGCTGCCCGGCGCCTTCGACCAGCACCAGATGGAACGCGCCTGATGGAGGCCAGCCGCCTGATCGCCACGCTGCGCCGGGGCGAGACGCTGCCGCCCGAAGCCATAGCCGGTTTCACCCGCGGCCTCGCCGACGGCACCGTCTCCGACGCGCAGGCCGGGGCCTTCGCCATGGCCGTCTGCCTGCGGGGTCTGGGCGAGGCCGGCCGCGTCGCGCTGACCACCGGGATGCGCGACAGCGGCGACCGGCTGCGTTGGGACCTGCCGGGCCCGGTGCTCGACAAGCATTCCACCGGCGGCGTCGGCGATCCGGTCTCGCTGCTGCTGGCGCCCGCGCTCGCGGCCTGCGGCGTCTACGTGCCGATGATCTCGGGGCGCGGTCTGGGCCACACCGGCGGCACGCTCGACAAGCTCGAGGCAGTGCCGGGGCTGTCGACCCAGGTCGACGAGGCGCGGCTGCGCATGATCACCCGCGACGTCGGCTGTGCCATCGTCGGCGCCACGGGCCGTATCGCCCCCGCCGACAAGCGGCTCTACGCGATCCGTGACGTGACCGGCACGGTGGACAGCATCGATCTGATCACCGCCTCGATCCTGTCGAAGAAGCTCGCGGCCGGGCTCGAAGGCCTCGTGCTAGACGTCAAGGTCGGCTCCGGCGCCTTCATGAAGTCCGAGGCCGAGGCCCGTGCGCTGGCCGAGGCGCTGGTGACGACGGCGAACGGCGCGGGCTGCCCGACGGCGGCCTTCCTGACCGACATGGACGAGCCGCTCGCCCCCGCCTTGGGCAACGCGACCGAGATGGCGGTGATCATGGAGGTGCTGTCGGGCGACCGGCTCGCGGCGCCGCGGCTGCACGATCTCACCGTGGCGCTGGGCGGACGGCTCATGGCGCTTGCCGGTGGCGCCGAGGGCGAGGGCGAGGAGAAGATCGCCCATGCCATTGCCTCGGGCCGGGCGCTGGAACGGTTCGCCGCGATGATCCACGCGCTGGGCGGGCCGCCCGACATGGCCGAGGACTGGCGCACGCATCTGCCGAAAGCCCCCGTGATCCGCGACGTGACCGCCCCCGAGGCCGGGCATCTCGCCGCCATCGACGGCGAGGCGCTGGGCCATGCTGTCGTGGGCTTGGGCGGCGGGCGGAAGGTCGAATCCGACCGGATCGACCCGGCGGTGGGGTTGTCCGACATGGCCCGGCTGGGCACGAAGCTCGGCCCCGGCGATCTTCTGGCACGGGTTCATGCGGCGAGCGACGAAGCCGCCGACCGCGCTGAGGCGGCGCTGCGCGCGGCCATCGCGATCGGCGATGCGCCGCAGATCAACGACCTCGTCCGAGGGAGGGTGGACCCATGACGCGCGTATTTCTTCTGGTGATGGACAGCGCCGGGATCGGCGGCGCGCCGGATGCCGACGCCTTCTTCAACGGCGACACCCCCGACACCGGCTCCAACACCATCGGCCACATCGCCGAGGCCTGCGCCGCCGGTCGCGCCGAGGAGGGCCGGTCCGGCCCGCTGAAGCTGCCGGCGCTCGACGCGATGGGGCTGGGGCGCGCCATCGCGCTGGCCTCGGGCCTCGATGCGCCCGGCCTCGGGGCGCAGCCCTCGGGAGCCTGGGGCGCGGCGACCGAGGTCTCGAACGGCAAGGACACGCCCTCGGGGCACTGGGAACTGGCGGGCGTTCCGGTGCCCTGGGACTGGCACTACTTCCCCAAGGAGGTCCCGGCCTTTCCGACCGAGGTGACGCGGGCGCTGATGCAGGCGGCGGGCACCGACGGCATCCTCGGCAACCGCCACGCCTCGGGCACCGCGGTGATCGAGGAGGAGGGACCCGAGCACATGCGGACCGGCTGGCCGATCTGCTACACCTCGGTCGACAGCGTGCTGCAGATCGCCGCCCATGAGGAGCGCTTCGGCCTCGAACGGCTGCTGAACATGTGCCGCGACGTGGCGCCGCTGCTGCATGACATGAAGGTCGGCCGGGTGATCGCGCGGCCCTTCTTGGGCGACGAGGCGACGGGCTTCACCCGTACCCCGAACCGCCGGGATTTCGCCATCGCCGCGCCGGGGCGGACGCTGCTCGACAGCGCCCATGCGGCGGGCCGTGACGTGCATGCTGTGGGCAAGATCGGCGACATCTTCTCGATGCGCGGCGTCACCGATCTGCGCAAGGGACCCGACGAGAAGCTGATGCACCATCTGTCCGATCTCGTGGACGAGGCGGCCGAAGGCGCGCTGGTCTTTGCCAATTTCGTGGAGTTCGACACCAATTTCGGCCATCGCCGAGACGTGGCGGGCTATGCGCGCCATCTCGAATGGTTCGACGCCGAGCTAGGAAAGATCCTGCCGCGGCTGCGCGACGGCGATCTCGTGATCGTCACCGCCGATCACGGCAACGATCCCACCTTCACCGGCACCGACCACACGCGTGAGCGGGTACCGGTGCTGTGCCACGGTCTCGGCGCGCGCGAACTCGGCCTGATGGGCTTCACCGATGTGGGCGCGCTCGCCGCCCGGCATCTCGATATTCCCGCACCCGACCCGGAGGCCGCGCCATGAGCTACCGCTCCTTGCCGAAGGCCGAGTTGCATCTGCATCTCGAGGGCGCGGCCCCGCCCGCTTTCATCAAGGGGCTGGCGCGCGAAAAGCATATCGACATCGACCGCATCTTCGACGGGAACGGTGGTTACGTCCGTGGCGATTTCGACTGGTTCCTCAAGGCCTATGACGCCGCCTGCACGGTGCTGCAGCGCCCCGAGGATTTCCGCCGGCTGATGCTGGCGGTGCTGGAGCAGAGCGCCGAGCAGGGGGTGGTCTATACCGAGTTCTTCCTCTCGCCCGATTTCTGTGGCGGCGGCGATCTCGCGGCGTGGCGCGACTATCTCGACGCGATGGTGGATGCCGCCGACGAGGCCGAGCGCCGCATGGGCATCACCTCGCGCGGGATCGTCACCTGCCTGCGCCATCTGGGCCCCGAGGCGGCGAAGCCGATCGCGCGCTGCGCCGCCGAGACCAAGGGGCGCTTCGTCACCGGCTTCGGCATGGCCGGGGCCGAGATGATGCACCGGCCCGGCGATTTCGCATGGGCCTTCGACGCCGCACGCGAGGCCGGGCTCGGTCTTACCGCCCATGCCGGCGAATGGGGCGGGCCGGACATGGTGCGCGAGACCGTCGACCTGCTGGGTTGCGAGCGCATCGGCCATGGCATCAACGCCGTGACCGACCACGCGCTCTGCGACCACCTGATCGAGCGGGGCGTCACGCTCGAGGTCTGCCCGGTCTCGAACCTTGTTCTCGGCGCGGTGCCGGACTGGAAGTCCCACCCGATCGAGGATCTGCGCGACCGCGGGCTTCGGGTCACCGTCTCGACCGATGATCCGCCCTGGTTCGGGACCACCATGACCCATGAATACGAGATGCTGGAGCGGCATTTCGGCTGGGAGGAGGAGCGGCTGCGCGTCGTCAACAGGGTAGCCGCCGAGGCGGCCTTCTGCGATGAGACGACCCGAGCGGAGATCCTGAAGAAACTGGAGGCGGCATGAGCCACACCGACCAACATTTGACCGTCGTCACGCATCCGCTGGTGCAGCACAAGCTGACCTTGATGCGCAAATCCGACACCTCGACCGCGAGCTTCCGGCAGCTTTTGCGCGAGATCAGCCTGCTTTTGGCCTATGAGGTCACGCGCGACCTGCCGATGACCTCGACCCGGATCGACACGCCGATGCAGCCGATGGACGCGCCGGTGATCGAGGGCAAGAAGTTGGCGCTGATCTCGATCCTGCGGGCCGGCAACGGGCTGCTCGACGGCATCCTCGAACTGATCCCCTCGGCCCGCGTCGGCTTCGTCGGTCTCTACCGCGATCCCGAGACGCTGCAGCCGGTCGAGTATTATTTCAAGGTGCCGAGCCATCTTGGCGAGCGGCTGACCATCGCGGTGGACCCGATGCTCGCCACCGGCAACTCCTCGGTTGCGGCGATCGACATGCTCAAGAAGGCCGGGGCGAAGGACATCATCTTCCTGTGCCTGCTGGCGGCGCCCGAGGGCGTGGCGCGGATGAAGGAGGCCCATCCCGACGTGCCGATCGTGACCGCGTCGCTCGACGAGAAGCTGAACGATCACGGCTACATCGTGCCCGGACTGGGGGATGCGGGTGACAGGATGTTCGGAACGAAGTAGCGCAATCTTTACAGGTTGACGGGGCTGCGCCATGGTTTCGGAAAACACTCCGGGGGCAGGGGCAACATGATCAGGACATTTCTCGCCGCATCGGTGGCGGCCTTGGCCGTGGCCGGACCAGCCATGGCGCAAGAGGGAATTCCGGCCGAGTTCCCGCCCGAAAGCTACGCCGCCAACCAGTATGTCGACAGCGAGGGCTGTGCCTTCATCCGCGCCGGGATCGGCGGCATGACCAACTGGATCCCGCGCATGAGCCGCAGCCGCGAGCCGCTTTGCGGGTTCGAGCCGAGCCTTGCCGCGGCCGCGCCAGCCGTGGCCGAATCCCGGCCCGCCGCCACAGCCGCACGGGCGCGGTCGGCCGAGGCCAGCCCGGCATCTCGCCGCGCCAGCGCCGCGCCCGTTTCGCCCCGCGTGGTGACGCCGCAGCCGACGGTGGCGCGCGACACGCCGCCGGTGCTGACCCGGGCCGCCTTCTGTGTCGGGCGTAGCGGGCCGCAGCCGGGATATGTCAGCAGCCGCACCGGCGAGACCATCATCTGTGGCGAGGACCGCGATGCCCGTCCGGGCGCGCCGCTGCGCGGCACCGTGACGCTCGCCGCCGTCTGCGCCGACATGGCCGCGACGGGCCGCCGCTACGTGCTAAAGCACAGCGGCGAGCCGGTGAGCTGCAGCCCGCATGACGCGACCGCTCCGGCGCCGGGCAGCCGGCTGGCTGCGGCGGTGCCGGCGCATCCGGCTGGCCCCGCGGGGACGCAAGCCTGCGATCCCGGCTCCGAATCGGGGCGCGCCGGCACCGGTGCCTCGACGCTGCCGCGCCGCTGCGGTCCGCAGGCGCAGTCGCCCTCGGGCCTCGGCAATGCCGCCCGCCTGGCCCCGCGCGGCACCGGCGTCATGGCGTTCCTCGACCCGGCAGGCGACCTGCGCCGCGCCGCCGCGGCGGTGCCGATGCCCGACCCGGTGTCGCCGCCGCGCGGCTATCGCAGTGCCTGGGATGATGGCCGGCTGAACCCGAACCGCGGCGTGCGCATCATCGAGCAGGCCGGGGCGGGACAGGTCCGGGCCCCCGTGACCGCCGCGCCTGTGGCGGTGCCGACCGCTCTGGTGAGCCGTGTCTCGTCCCGCTCGGCCCCGGTGGCCCCGGCTGTCGCCGCGCAGGGTCGTTTCGTGCAGATCGGGGCCTTTGCCCAGAGCGCCAATGCCGATCGCGCCGCGGCGCGCCTTCGGGCGATGGGGCTGCCGGTGGCGCATGGGAGGGTCACCAAGGGCGGCACCGAGATGCGCATCGTCGCGACGGGTCCCTTCGCCGACGCGGCCACGCTGGGCCGCGTGCTGGGCACGGTGCGAAAGGCGGGCTACGCCGACGCCTTCGCGCGCAGATAGGCAAAGGGGCGGGCCGGGGCTCAGTTCCGGCAGATGCCCTGCAGGCTGACCCAGTCGCCATCCGACAGGACCGGACCGGCCGTGGCGGCGGGTTCGGCGGCGACCAGCACGGCCGAGATGGCGCCGTCGGGGTCGCTGGCCCGGGCCCAGGGGCCGATCGGCACGCCCGCTGCCGCGAACTGGTCGAGCAGCACCGCGTCATCCGCGCGCGGCGCCGGGGTGTTCACGAGGTGGCGTGCCTGCTGCTGCAGTTTCTCGGTCGGGATGTCGCCGGTGGTCAGCAGCCGCAGCACCGTGCCGAAACCCGCTTCGCGCAGCAGGTCGTCGAGCGGGTCGGATTCCTTGCGGCTCGCGGCCGTGGCCAGCACGTGACCGGCCACCACCGCCGGGTCCTCGGTCGCCTCGATGGTCTCCTGCGGCAACACGATGATGCCACCGGGCAGGTAGAGCGGCCCGGCAAGCCCCTCTGGCACCACCACGATCTGGCCGCCGCCGCGCCCGAGCAGCCGGTCGCGCATCCGGCCCAGCGCCTCGCTGCCCAAGGGGTCCCGACAGGTCGGGCCGGTGATCTCCTGCACCATCCCCAGAAGCGTCGCGCCGAACTCGGAGCGCTTGCCCGGCGGCACGACGCTCAAAGTCTGCTGCATCAGTGCGCCGGGCAGCCAGAACACGGCGAGACCGAGCGCCAGCGCCGTGCCGCCCCAGATCGCGCCCTGCCGGAGCCGCCCCGGCCGCGGCTGCCGCGCGGCCACGGCGCGGCGCACCTTCTCCAGCGCGCCGATCATCGTGTCGTCGTCGATCTCCAGCGTTTCGCTGGCCTCCTCGTCGGGGGCATAGATCGCGGGGCGCTGGTTGGGATTGAGCCGGTGCAGTGCTGGCAGCGACCAATGCGTCACCGGCAGGCCGCTGTCGTCGCACAGCACGAGGGTCGCCTCGCCGAAGGATATGGTCACGGAACGCGGTTCGGCGCCCGGCTCGGGATGCCAGGTGCCGATCGTCTCGAGCCGAGCGAATTCCTTCAGTGCGGTCATCGTTCCTTTCGCGGCCCAAACGTCCCGGCCTGCCGTTTCGGCCAACATAGCCCTGCGATGTAGGGAGGAACAGGGGCGACGCATCGAAGCCTGCGCCGGATCGGCGGCATCCGCGTCGCATTCGCCGTCCGATGCGGGACGGGGATCCGCGGCGCCCGGGGGCGGGCGCCGCGGATCGTCGTGGTCAGGCGGCGTCGGCGGCTTGGCCGTCGCCGTAGCGGTCGTAGAACGCGGCACCCGAGCCTGCCATTTCACGCAGGAGCTTGGGGCAGGCGAAGCGCTGACCATGCTTTTCGGTCAGCGCGTCGCAGCGCTCGGCGGCGAAGCCCGCACCGATCATGTCGAGCCAGGAGAACGGCCCGCCCGACCACGGCGCGAAGCCCCAGCCGAGGATTGCCGCCACGTCGCCTTCGCGGATGTCCGTCAGCACACCGTCCTCGAAGGCGCGCACCGCCTCGAGCACCTGCGCGAAGAGTAGCCGCTGCTGCACCTCCACGAGGTCGGGCTGGTCGTCCGAAACCGCATAGCGCTCCGACAGACCGTCCCAGAGGCCGGTGCGCTGGCCCTTCTCGTCATAGGCGTAGAAGCCCGACTTCGACTTGCGCCCCATCCGGCCCTGATCGGCCATCCAGAACAGCACCTCGTCCACCGCCTCGTCCGGATAGGCGTCGCCCATCGCGGCCTTGGTGGCCTTGGCGATCTTCACGCCGAGATCGATCGAGGTCTCGTCCACCAGCTGCAGCGGCCCCAGCGGCATGCCGACGAGACGCGCCGCGTTCTCGATCAGCGCCGGCTCCACCCCCTCGGCAACCATGCGGATGCCTTCGTTGATGTAGGGGATGATGCAGCGGTTGGCGTAGAAGAAGCGCGCGTCGTTGACGACGATCGGCGTCTTGCGGATCTGCCGGGCGAAGTCGAGCGCCTTGGCCACGGCGACGTCGCCGGTCTCGCGGCCCTTGATGATCTCGACCAGCATCATCTTGTCGACCGGCGAGAAGAAATGGATGCCGATGAACTGATCGGGGCGCGCGCTTGCCTTGGCCAGCTCGGTGATCGGCAGGGTCGAGGTGTTGGTGGCGAAGATGCAGTCCTCGCCGATCACGGCCTCGACCTTCTTGGTCATCTCGGCCTTCACGCCGACATCCTCGAACACCGCCTCGACGATCAGGTCGCAGTCCGACAGCGCCTCGATCTCGGTGGTGGCGTTGATCCGGCCCAGCACCTCCTCTTTCTTCTCGGGCGTGACCTTCTTGCGGCTGATGCCCTTGTCGAGCAGCCCTTCGGAATAGGACTTGCCCTTGTCGGCGGCGGCCTGCTCGCGGTCGATCAGCACCACCTCGATCCCGGCATTGGCCGCGACATAGGCGATGCCCGCGCCCATCATGCCGGCGCCGAGAATGCCGACCTTCTTCACGCTCTGGTCCGGGGCCTCGGGCCTGTTCGCGCCCTTTTCCAGCGCTTCCTTGTTGAGGAAGAGCGAGCGGATCATCGCGGTGGAGGAGGGATCCATCAGCACCTTGGTGAACCAGCGCGCCTCGATCTTGAGCGCGGTGTCGAAGGGCACCAGCGCACCCTCATAGACCGCCGAGAGAAGCGCCTTGGCGGCCGGGTACACGCCCTGGGTCTTGCCATGCACCATCGCGGAGGCGCCGACGAAGGTCATGAAGCCCGCCGGGTGGTAGGGCGCGCCGCCGGGCATCTTGTAGCCCTTGGCGTCCCACGGCTTCACCAGATCCGCGTCCTTGGCCTGCAGCACCCAGGTCTTGGCCGCGGCGAGCGGGTCCTCGACCACCTCGTCGATCACGCCCAGCGCCTTGGCCTTCCTGGGGTCGTTCATCTTGCCTTCGAGCAGCAGCGGGCTCGCCCCCATAGCGCCGAGCTTGCGCACGAGGCGGGTGGTGCCGCCGGCACCGGGGAAGATGCCGACCATGATCTCGGGCAGGCCGATCTTGGCCTTGGGGTTGTCGGCCACGAAGATCCGGTGGCAGGCCAGCGGAATCTCCAGCCCGATGCCCAGCGCGGTGCCGGGCAGGGCGGCGGCGATCGGTTTGCCACCCTTGTTGGTCTTGGGGTCGAGGCCCGCGCGCTCGATTTTGCGCAGCACGCCATGCATGCGCATCACGCCATCGAACACCGCCCGGGCGGGGTCGTCTCCGCCGGCCTTCTTCATCCCGGCGATGACGCCGAGATCCATGCCGCCGGCGAAATCCTTCTTGGCGGAGGTGATGACGATGCCCTTCACGGCCTCATCGGCCAGCGCCTCGTCGACCAGCGCATCGAGTTCCTCGAAGCCCTGCATCGACATGACGTTCATGGAGCGGCCGGGCACGTCCCAAGTAATGACGGCAACGCCATCGGCGTCGCGCATGAGTGTGAAATCGGTCATGACGACCTCCTGTTCGCAAACTGTATGGGGAAGGGACGGCGCGGATGCGGCGTCAGGGGGCGTCGCTCGGCGGCGCACCGAATTCGATCATCTCGATCACCGGACGCGGCGTGTCCAACCGACAATAGTAGATCACGTCGAGATCGACCCGCTCGCCGCTTTCGTTCCGGAAGCTGCGCTCGATCCAGACCCGGAACTTTCTGGCCCGCGGCAGCTCCAGCGTATGGATGCGGACATATTCCTCCTGCATGGCGCGGGTGCCGAGGTCGCGTTGCCAGCCCTGCAGCCATTCCCGGTAGATATCGCGGTTGGCCAGCACCGTGAGACCTTCCGGCCCCTGTACACCCAGCGGGTAGTCGCAGTCGTCGAGCATCTCCTCGATCCGCCCTTCGCGGAACAGCCGGATATGGTTCTCGATGAATTGCGACATGACGCGGGACATGCCAATCGACCTCGCAGATTGCAGGATGGATTTCCCACTGGAAACTAAGGCGCGAGGAGCCCTTGTCCACGTGTGGAAGGCGTCCCGGCGGGGCGCCTGAGGAGCGGGCGAGCATGGCTCAGACCCGCTCGATGATGGTGGCGGCGCCCATGCCGGAGGCGACGCAGAGCGTGGCGAGGCCGGTGCCCTTGCCGGTCCGCTCCAGCTCGTCGAGCAGGATGCCAAGGATGATCGCCCCGGTGGCACCCAGCGGGTGACCCATGGCAATGGCGCCGCCATTGGGGTTGAGCGTCGCGGGGTCGATGTCGAAGGCCTGCATGAAGCGCAGCGGGATCGCCGAGAAGGCCTCGTTCACCTCGAACAGGTCGATGTCCGAGATTGCCATGCCATTATCGGCGAGGATCTTCTCGGTCACCGGCACCGGGCCGGTGAGCATGATCGTCGGATCGGTGCCGATCTTCGCGGTGGCGCGGATCCGGGCGCGCGGCTTGAGACCATGCGCGCGGCCGAACTCGGCATCGCCGATCAGCAGGCCGGCGGCGCCGTCGACGATGCCCGACGAGTTGCCCGCGTGGTGCACGTGGTTGATCCGCTCCAGATGCGGGTACTTCATCAGCGCGACCTTGTCGAAGCCGGGCATCACCTCGCCCATCGCCTTGAACGACGGTTCCAGCGCGCCGAGCGCCTGCATGTCGGTCTGCGGCCGCATGTATTCGTCGCGGTCGAGGATGGTCAGGCCGTTGATGTCCTTGACCGGCACGACCGAGCGGTCGAAGCGGCGGTCGTCCCAGGCCGCCTTGGCGCGGCGTTGGCTCTCGACGGCGAAGGCGTCGACCTCGTCGCGCGAGAAGCCGTATTCGGTGGCGATGATGTCGGCCGAGATGCCCTGCGGCACGAAATAGGTCTTCATCGCGACCGAGGGATCGACCGCGATGGCGGCGCCGTCCGAGCCCATCGGCACGCGGCTCATCGCCTCGACGCCGCCGGCGATATAGGCGCGGCCGGCACCGGCGCGGACCTGGTTGGCGGCGAGGTTCACGGCCTCCATGCCGCTGGCGCAGAAGCGGTTGATCGACAGGCCCGGGATGCGCTCGTCGAGCGAGGAGGCGAGAACGGCGGAGCGAGCGAGGCAGCCGCCCTGTTCGCCGACCTGCGTGGCGTTGCCCCAGATCACGTCCTCGACGGCGTGGCCCTCGAGGCCGTTGCGCTGGGCCAGCGCGTCGAGCACGCCGGCCGAGAGCCTGAGGCTCGAAACCTCGTGCAGGGAGCCGTCCTTTCGGCCCTTGCCGCGCGGGGTGCGGATCGCGTCGTAGATGAAGGCTTCGGTCATGTCGTCGCTCCTTCCCGGTCGGCGGGCGATCCGGGCATCAGTTCGTAGGGGTGTTTCCAGCCCGGCAGCGCCGCGATGCGGTCGAGCCAGCGGTCGATATGGGGATGCGCGGCGCGGTCGAAGCCGAAAGGCTCGGTGTAGAAAAGATAGCCGCAGCAGGAGAAGTCGGCATTGGTCGGGCCGTCGCCCACCAGCCAGTCGCGGGCCTCGAGCGCCCGGTCGAGAGTCGCATAGGTCGGGGCGAGGCGGCCCTGCAGCCACTTGATCACCTGCTCGGGCCGCTTTTCGGGCGGCAGGAAGTTCATCAGGAACCGCAGGCTGCCCGCCTGACCCGAAAGCTTGTGGTTGTCCCACAGCACCCAGCGCAGCACGTCGCGGCGTTCCTCGGGCGAGTGGCCGCCGAACTTGCCGGTGCGTTCGCTGACCCAGTCCTGGATCGCGCCGGACTGGCTCAGCCGCAGCCCGTCATCGGTTTCGAGCACCGGCACCTCGCCCATCTCGTTGAGCGCGCGGAACGCGTCGGAGCGGGCGGCGCCGGCGAAGAAGTCGACCTTCACCGGTTCCCAGTCGAGCCCGGCAAGCGTCATCGGCAACGCCGCCTTGTAGGCGTTACCGCTCTCGCCGAAGCAATGAAGTCGGATCATTTCTCCTCCTCGGGTCGTGTCACCCGGCCGCGGCCGGGCCTTTGCGTATTTGAAGAAAGATGAAGCAGGCGCGGCATTTAACGCATCGTCAACGCTTTGCCGTCAGCTTCGCATCTGCGGTACAGGCTGGCGAGCCGATGACCGTGGAAGATGAAGCCCGCGGGGTCGAGCGTCCGAACGTGACGCGAGGCGCCGCGGGTGGATCGCCGGCCCTTTCATCTTTCTAAAAATACGCAGCTCCTCCATCTGCGAGCCTGCGCAGGCGCTACCTCTTGCGCGCCTCCAGCTCCGCGTTGAACAGCCTGAGCCGGTGCCCGAAGGTATCGGCGTCGATCACGCTGTCGAAATTCTCGAACAGGAAGGACAGCGCCTCGCCTTCGTCGAGCCCGGCCTCCCGGGCGAAGCGCCTGAGGCGGCGATAGCCGTCCTCGCTCATGGCCACGGGAAATCGACGGGTCAGTTTCAGGCGCTTGGGCATCTCGTCCTCCGGGTCGCTGTCCGGGACGAGCCTCGCCCCGGACGGCGCCCTCGTCCATCAGAAAGCGTCCGCCTCCAGCGCCATCACCGGCGCGGCGCCGCTCTCGATCCGGGCGAGATGCATCTTCGTCGCCGGCAGCTGGCGCGCCATGTAGTAGCGCCCCGTCGCGAGCTTGGTCTCGTAGAAGCCCCGGTCGCCGGTGCCGGCATCGAGGCCAGCCCGCGCTGCCTTGGCCATTCTGGCCCAGGTCCAGCCCAGGCAGACATGGCCCATCAGGTGCATGAAGTCGCTGCTGCCGGCCAGCGCCGCGTTGGGGTCCTTCATGCCGTTCTGCATGAAGAACATCGCCGCCTGCTGCATGTCCTTAGAGGCGGATTTCAGCGGCTCGATGAAGTCGCGCGCGAATTCGGCATCCTCGGCGTTCTCCTTGCAGAAGACCTTGATCTCCTCGATCAGCGTCATCATCGGCTTGCCGCCCTGCGCGGCGAGCTTGCGGCCCACGAGATCGAGCGCCTGCACGCCGTTAGCGCCCTCGTAGATCATCGCGATCCGGGCATCGCGCACGAATTGCGACATGCCCCATTCCTCGATGTAGCCATGCCCGCCAAAGACCTGCTGGGCCTGCACGCACATCTCGAAGCCCTTGTCGGTGAGGAAGCCCTTGATGATCGGCGTGAGCAGCGAGATCATCGCTTCGGCCTCCGCGTCGCCCGCCTTGTGGCCGCGGTCGATCAGCATCGCGCCCCAATAGGTGAAGGCCCGCGCCGCTTCGTTGAAGCTCTTCTGATCCATCAGCGAGCGGCGGATGTCGGGATGCACGATCAGCGGATCGGCCGGGCCGTCCGGGTTCTTGGCGCCGGTCACGGCGCGGCCCTGCAGCCGGTCCTTGGCGTAGGCGAGCGCGTTCTGGTAGGCGACCTCGGATTGCGCCCAGCCCTGCAGGCCGACGCCGAGACGGGCCTCGTTCATCATGGTGAACATGGCGCGCATGCCCTTATGCGCCTCGCCCAGCAGATAACCCTCTGCGTTGTCGTAGTTCATGACGCAGGTGGCATTGCCGTGGATGCCCATCTTCTCTTCGAGATTGCCGCAGGCGACGCCGTTGCGCGCCCCCAGCGAACCGTCCTCGTTCACGAGGTATTTCGGCACGATGAACAGCGACACGCCCTTGATGCCTTCGGGGCCGCCGGGGATCTTGGCCAGCACGAGGTGAACGATGTTCTCGGCCATGTCGTGCTCGCCGGCCGAGATGAAGATCTTCTGGCCCGAGATCCTGTAGGTCCCGTCCTCCTGCGGCACCGCCTTGGTGCGCATCAGCCCGAGATCCGTGCCGCAATGCGGCTCGGTCAGGTTCATCGTGCCGGTCCATTCGCACGAGCCGAGCTTCGGCAGCCAGCGTGCCTTCTGCTCGTCGGTGCCGTGGATGTGGATCGCACTGTAGGCGCCATGCGTCAGGCCCTGATACATGTTCAGCGCCATGTTTGCCGAAACCATCGGCTCGTTCGCGGCGGTGTGCATCAGATAGGGCAGGCCCTGGCCGCCATATTGCTCGGCGACGTCGATTGCGGTCCAGCCGCCGTCGCGGATCTGGTCGAAGGCCGCCTTGAAACCTTCCGGCGTGCGCACCACCCCGTTTTCGAGACGGCAGCCCTGATGATCGCCGGTCAGGTTCAGCGGGGCCAGAACCCCCGAGGAGAGCTTGCCAGCCTCCTCGAGGATCGCTGCCGTGAAATCGGCGTCAAGATCCGCATAGCCCGGAATTTCCTGGCGCGAGACGTCGAGCATCTCGTGCAGGACGAACTGCATGTCGCGGATCGGCGCGGTGTAGCTTGGCATTCCCTGTATCTCCTCCGGCGGGCCCGAAGGCCCGGTCTGGTCCTCGTCACGCGGCCCGGGCTCCCCCGCCCGGACCGCGCAATGTCATGTCGACCAGAAGAGGAGAGGGCGGTCAGGCCGCCGTCGCTCGTGCGCGCAGCTGGTTCAGCCGCTCCGCGCCCCATTGCATCTGTGCCTCGAGCTCCCGGATCGCCTCGTCGAGCGCGGCACGTTGCTCCTGCATCTCCCGCAGATGCCGTTCGGCCACCTCGTAGGTGCGCGCGAGCTGCACCTCCTGCTGGTCGTCGGTCTCGTAGAGATCGAGCAGCTGGCGGATCTCCTCGAGGCTGAAGCCGAAGCGCTTGCCGCGCAGGATCAGCTTGAGCCGGGCCCGGTCGCGCCGGGTGAAGAGCCGCTTCGTGCCTTCACGAATGGGAAACAGGAGCTCCTTTGCCTCGTAGAAGCGCAATGTGCGGGGCGTCACATCGAAGCTGTCGCACATCTGGCGGATGGTCATGGTCTGGTCGGTCATTCTTTTTAACCCTCGGTGTCCGGTCAGACGATCCACCTGCGGGTTCCGAAGAGACCATACAAGCAAAGGTGACGCGAACGTAAACATGACGCCACGTCAGAGGTCGAATGACGAAAGGTCAAGAAAAATGTGACCCTTGGGAAGCAATTTTGTTCTCTTGGTCAAATTTTCCGATTCGCCCTCAGGTTGATGACTTTTGTCCTGTTCCCTTGAGGGATGCAGAAGATTCGTCCCGCAGGCGACGCAGATCGGCGATGGTCTGTTCCAGCTCGCGCCGCTGCCCCTTGAGCACCTCAAGCTGCCGGTCGGCCATGCCGACCCAGACCTCCATCTGTGCCCGGGTGCCCTCGGTCTCGTAGATCATGAGGAACTGGCGGATCTCCTCGAGCGAAAAGCCGAAGCGCCGGCCCCGCAGGATCAGCGTCATCCGCGCGATCTCACGCGGGCCGTAAAAGCGCGAGCGGCCCTCCTTCTCGGGGGAGAGCAGTTCGATGTATTCGTAGTAGCGCAAGGTCCGGGGGGTCACCTCGAAGCGATCGCACATTTCTTTGAAAGTCAGGGGGGTATCGGACATGTCGGCGCTCCTTCGGGCGAACTCTAGGCCCGGGATGCCGTGACGACAACACGGCTTCAAGCCTTCTCGCGACGAGATAACGCTTGCGGGAGCCATTCGGATCGCCAAGCTGACGCCATGACATCCGATCCCGACAAAGAACTCGCCCGAGCCCAGCAATTCATCGACGCGTTGCCGCATGCGCAGGCCCTCGGAATGCGCATCAACGCGCTGGGTGACGGCCATGCCGCGATCTCGATGCCCTATGACGCGCGGCTGGTCGGCGATCCGGAAACCGGAGTGATTCATGGCGGCGCGGTTTCGGCGCTGATGGACACCTGCGCCGGGGCGGCGGTGATGTCGCACCCCTCGGCCCCGGTGAGCACCGCGACGCTGGACCTGCGGATCGATTACATGCGCCCCGCGACGCCGGGCCAGTCGATCACCGCGCGGGCCGAGTGCTGGCACGTGACCCGCTCGGTCGCCTTCGTACGGGCGGTGGCGACGGACGAGGACGAAGACCGCCCCGTCGCCACCGCGACCGGTGCCTTCACCCTCGAAAACAGGAAGACGCAGCCATGAGCCGACCGCGTCCCGAACCCGTCCAGGTCATCAAGACCCGCCGCGACGGCGCGCTGGAGCGGCTGGTGGGCGGCGTGCCCTACATCGCCTTCCTGGGCATCCGCTTTGAACGCCATGGCGACGAGTTGACCGCCGTGCTGCCCTATGCCGACCGGCTGATCGGCAACCCGATGCTGCCGGCGCTGCATGGCGGCGCCACGGCGGCGTTCCTCGAGACCACCGCCATCGTCGAGTTGGCCTGGACCCGGATGTGGGGGCTGATCGAGGCCGGCACGCCGGAGGCGCAGGCCGAGGCCGAGGCCCGGCCGAACTGGCCGCGCACCATCGATTTCACCGTCGACTACCTGCGCTCCGGCCTGCCGCGCGACGCCTATGCGCGGGCCCGGATCAACCGCTCGGGGCGGCGCTATGCCAGCGTCCATGTCGAGGCCTGGCAGGACAACCGCTCGCGGCTCTTCGCGCAGGCGACGGGGCATTTCCTGATGCCGGGGCTGGATGGCTGAGACCGCCGCGACCGCGCCGCGCGCGCCGCTGACCCATCGGCGCGTCCTGAAGATCGCGCTGCCGATCGTGCTGTCGAACGCCACGGTGCCGATCCTCGGCGCGGTCGATACCGGTGTGGTGGGGCAGATGGGCGCTGCCGCGCCGATCGGCGCGGTGGGGATCGGCGCGGTCATCATCTCGGGCATCTACTGGATCTTCGGCTTTTTGCGGATGGGCACCACCGGCCTCGCCGCGCAGGCGCTGGGTCGCGACGACCGGGCCGAGGTCTCGGCGCTGCTGAGCCGCGCCCTGATGATCGCCTTCGCCGCAGGCGCCGCGATCATCGCGCTGCAATGGCCGATCTTCGCCGGCGCCTTCACCGTTGCGCCTGCCAGCACCGAGGTCGAGGCCCTGGCGCGCGATTACCTCGCGATCCGGGTCTGGTCGGCCCCGGCGGCGATCGCGATCTACGGACTGACCGGCTGGCTCATCGCACAGGAGCGCACTGCCGCCGTGCTGGTGCTGCAGCTGTGGATGAACGGCGTCAACATCGCGCTCGACCTGTGGTTCGTGCTCGGCCTCGGCTGGGGCGTGCCCGGCGTCGCCACGGCCACCTTCCTTGCCGAATGGTCGGGCCTCGCTCTGGGGATCTGGCTGTGCCGCGACGCCTTCGCCACGCCCGCCTGGCGCGACCGGGCGCGGATCTTCGACCCGGTGCGGCTCAGGCACATGGCGGCGGTGAATACCGACATCCTGATCCGCTCAGTGCTCTTGCAGGCGATCGTGATCAGTTTCCTGTTTTGGGGCGCGGGCTTCGGCGACGTGCCGCTCGCCGCGAACCAGGTGCTCCTGCAGTTCCTCAACATCACCGCCTTCGCGCTCGACGGTTTCGCTTTTGCGGCCGAAGCGTTGGTGGGGCAGGCGATGGGCGCGCGGGCGGCGCTCAGGCTCAGGCGTGCCGCGATCCTCGCCTCGGTCCAGGGCGGCGTGGTCAGCCTCGGGCTGGCGCTGGGCTTCTGGATCTTCGGGCCCGCGATCATCGACACCATGACCACCGCGCCGGAGGTGCGGGCGGCGGCGCGCGACTACCTGCCGTGGATGGTGGCGACGCCGCTCTTCGGGCTGATCCCCTGGATGCTCGACGGCATCTTCATCGGCGCCACCCGCTCGCGCGACATGCGCAACATGATGGCGCTTTCGGCGGCGATCTACTTCGCCGCCGCGATGCTGCTCACGACGCTGTTCGGCAATCACGGCCTCTGGGCCGCGATGCTGGTGAGCTACGTGGCGCGCGGCGCGACACTGGCCGCGCGCTATCCGGCGCTGGAACGCGCCGCGGGTTAGAGCCAGTCGGCGCGGCCCGTGGCCACGGCCTCCGATACGTTGGCGAAGCCGTCGCGCTCGAGCAGCCGGTCGAGCCCGCGCGCGATCTCGCCCGCCAGGCCGACGCCGCCATAGACCAGCGCGGTATAGAGTTGCACCGCCGAGGCCCCGGCGCGGATCTTCTGATAGGCCTGCTCGGCCGAGCCGACGCCGCCGACGCCGATCAGCGGCAGATCGGTGAGCGAGGACAGCCGCGCCAGCACCCGCGTCGATCTCTCGAACAGCGGCTGGCCCGACAGGCCACCCATGTTGTCCCGCTGCGGATCGGTGAGCCCGTCGCGCGACAGCGTGGTGTTGGTCGCGACGATCGCCGCCACGCGCGCCTCCTCGGCCACGAGCGCCACGTCCTCGATCTCGGCCTCCGACAGGTCTGGGGCGATCTTGAGAAAGACGGGCAGGGGCCGCATCAGACCCGCATTGGCCGCCATCACGCCCGACAGGAGCGCCGAGAGCGCGGCCCTGCCCTGCAGGTCGCGCAGCTTCTCGGTGTTGGGCGAGGATACGTTGACCGTGGCGAAGTCGAGATGCGGGCCGCAGCGCTTCAGGACGGTCGCAAAATCGGCCGCGCGATCATGGCTGTCCTTGTTGGCGCCGAGATTGAGGCCGATGATCCCGGCGGGCCGCCGTTCCAGCCGCCCTGCGATCGCCTCCATCCCCTCGTTGTTGAAGCCGAAGCGGTTGATCGCGGCGCGGTCGGCCTTGAGCCGCCACAGGCGCGGGCGCGGGTTGCCCTCCTGCGCCCGCGGCGTCGCGGCGCCGACCTCGACGAAGCCGAAGCCGGTCTTCGCCAGCGCATCGAGCGCCACCGCGTTCTTGTCGAACCCAGCCGCCAGCCCAACCGGGTTGGGCAGGTCGAGCCCGGCCAGACGGGTCCTGAGACGGGCGCTCGTTACCGGTCCGCCCTTGGGTCCAAGCCCTGCCTTCAGCGCCTTGAGCGCCAGCCCGTGCCCGGTTTCGGGATCGATCCGGTGCAGCGCCGCGAGGCCCAGCTTTTCCAGCGCGCTCATGTCATCTCCCCGGGAAACTCGTGGTGCCCGCCTGCCAGCGGCAGTTTTCTGGACCAGACCACTTCGGACCGCTTCAGCGGCCGGTAGAGATGCGGGAACAGTTGGCCGCCGCGCGACGGCTCCCAGCGCAGATCGTCGCCCAGCGCCCCGGCGTCGATGGCCGCCAGCACCAGCCCGTCCTCGCCGGAAAAATGCTTCGCGGCGGTCTCGGGTGCCTGCGCAGCGGTGGAGAAATGGATGTAGCCATCGGCGAGATCGACGGGGGCGCCGCGGGTTTCCCCCGCGAGGTCCAGATCTGCCCATTCGGAGGCGCGGAATATCTTGTAGATCAGCATGAGCGTTCCATGGCCGCGCCCCGCCGCGACGTCAAGCGCCGCCATCATTCCCCTGTCATCCGCCTGACATGCCGCTAGGGCAGGACGCAGACGGCTTTGACAGATGCGCCGGGCATGGCGCAGGCTCGCAACCATAACGAAACCGACAGGGACGTCATCGATGAAACTCGGACTCTTCGGCGGTACCGCCGCTCTCGCGCTCGCCGCCGGTGCCGCGCAGGCGGAATACTCGCTCACGATCCTGCACACCAACGATTTCCACGACCGTTACGAGCCGATCTCGGCCTTCGATTCGACCTGCGCGCCGGAGGATAACGAGGCCGGCGAATGCTTCGGCGGCGTGGCCCGGCTCGTCACCGCGCTGCAGGAAGCGCGCGACCGGGCCGGCGACGGCAACCTGCTTCTCGTCGATGGCGGCGACCAGTTCCAAGGCACGCTGTTCTATACCTACTACAAGGGCGAGATGACGGCCGAGTTCATGAACCAGCTCGGCTATGACGCGATGACCGTCGGCAATCACGAGTTCGACGACGGCCCCGAGGTGCTGCGCGCCTTCATCGACAAGGTCGAGTTCCCGGTGCTGATGTCAAACGCCGATGTCTCGGGTGAGGAGCAGCTCGCCGACGCGATCCAGAAATCCACCGTGATCGAGCGCGAGGGCGAGCGGATCGGCCTGATCGGCCTGACGCCCGAGGACACGCACGAACTCGCCAGCCCGGGCGAGAATGTCACGTTCTCCGACCCGGTCGCGGCGGTGCAGGCCGAGGTTGACCGGCTGACCGAGGAAGGCGTGAACAAGATCGTCGTGCTGAGCCATTCCGGCTTCGAGACCGACAAGCGCGTGGCCGAGGAGACCACCGGTGTCGACGTGATCGTCGGCGGCCATTCCAACACGCTGCTGTCGAACACTCAGGAGGATGCGGTCGACGTCTATCCGGTGATGGTCGGCGACACCGCCATCGTGCAGGCCTATGCCTATGGCAAGTTCCTCGGCGAGCTGAACGTGACCTTCGACGAGGAGGGCGTCATCACCGAGGCGGCGGGCGAACCGATCCTGATCGACGGCAAGGTGGCCGAGGATCAGGCGGCGGTCGACCGCGTCTCCGAGCTGGCCAAGCCGCTCGACGAGATCCGCAACCGCGTCGTCGCCAGCACCACCGCGCCGATCGAGGGCAACCGCGACGTCTGCCGCGCCATGGAGTGCGAGATGGGCAACCTCGTGGCCGACGCCATGCTCGACCGCGTGGCCGATCAGGGCATCCAGATCGCCATCGCCAACTCGGGCGGCCTGCGCGCTTCGATCGACGAGGGCGAGGTGACGATGGGCGAAGTGCTGACCGTGCTGCCGTTCCAGAACACGCTCTCGACCTTCCAGGTGTCGGGCGCGACCCTGCTCGAAGCGCTCGAGAACGGCGTGAGCCAGATCGAGGAGGGCGCGGGCCGCTTCCCGCAGGTTGCTGGCATGAGCTTCGCGGTCGATCCCGCCGCCGAAGCCGGTAGCCGGGTCTCGGACGCGATGGTGGATGGCGAGCCGCTCGACCCCGAGGCGACCTACGGCGTGGTGTCGAACAACTACGTGCGCAATGGCGGCGACGGCTACGCGATGTTCGTCGATGCCGAGAACGCCTATGACTACGGCCCCGACCTCGCCGACGTGACCGCCGAGTACATTGCGGCGCAAGGCGACTACAAGCCCTACACGGATGGGCGGATCACCATGAAGTAACGCATCCGCAAGGATGAAACGAGGGCGCGCGCCGGGGCACCGGCGCGCGCTTTTTCGTCGATACGGGCGATGGCGATGCTGGCTGTTTCGCGCACCCGCCATGCCGCGCGGCAGGGGCGGTCCCCGCGCCTAGGCGTCGGAGGGAACTTCGTATGCTGCGAGCCCTCGGCCCTCGCGCGCGAAATCGCTTCGCTGCCGTCGGTCAGGGATCGAGGCCAGGCGCGGACGCGCTCCAAGGGGCGGCCGAAGCAGACCAGCTACCGCTCGAAGCGGTGCGCCGGGCTGTCCGGGAACGGTCCGCTGCCCGTTTACCGGTCCGAAAGGTAGTCCTCGGATACGTAGCCCGTGATGCCCGGCGCATCGGCGAGCGAAACGCGGCACCACAGCTGCCCAACCTCGGTCACGCAGTCGCGCCTGAGAAGCCGGGTGCCGTCGGGCAGGCCGAGGATCACGTTGTAGTCGAGCCCCGGTCCCCCGCGCAGCTTCAAGAGCTCGTCGGGGCCGGCGCCTTCGACCACCGTCCGGCTTCCGGACGCGGCGCAGCCCGAAACGAGCATCAGCGTGAGTGTTGCGGCGATGGCAGGGCGCATGAGCTGACCTCGGTTGTTTTCCTCTGGCCGCCCTTTTGGCAGCCCGACCGTTGCGAGTGAAGCCCGAACTCTCGCGGTCGCGGCAGGTCGGACGCTTGGCGCCGATACGGGATTTCATGCCGATGACTACCTCATCGCGCCTCATCGATGCTATGTCGGAGCGGAGCGACAGGAGCCCCCATATGTGCGGACGCATGGCCATCACACTGCCCCATGACGCCATGGCGCAGATCTTCGGCGCCACCCCGGCCAATGACCTGCCGGATGTGCCGAACTACAATGTCTGCCCGACCGTACAGGTGCATTCCGTCACCTCCGATGGGGACAGCCGTCGCCTGCGCCCGATGCGCTGGGGCTTCATCCCGCATTGGTACAAGACGCCGACCGACGGGCCGCTGCTGATCAATGCCCGCGCAGAGACGGTGGCCGAGAAGCCCGCGTTCCGCGCGGCGGTACGCGAACGGCGCTGCCTGATCCCGGCCTCGGGCTTCTACGAATGGACCGTCGACGAAGACGGCAACAAGCTGCCCTGGTTCATCCATCGCGAGGATGGCGATCCGTTGGCCTTCGCCGGGCTCTGGCAGAGCTGGGAGCGGGAAGGGGACAGCTTCGTCACCTGCGCCGTCGTCACCACCGGCGCGACCGGGCGGATGCGCGACATCCACAGCCGCATGCCGGTGGTGCTGGAGCCCGGGGACTGGCCGCTCTGGCTAGGCGAGGCGGGGCATGGCGCCGCCGTGCTGATGAAGCCGAACCCCGAGGCGCTGGCCTTTCACCGGGTCGATCCGAAGGTCAATTCGAACCGGGCCAGCGGCCCGGAACTGATCGAACCGATTGACGTCTAGGCCGTCTTGAAGCCTCCCGCGCGAGCCGCTATCAAGGCCCCGAAGCGGGCGTGATGTAGTGGTAGCCTGTCAGCCTTCCAAGCTGAACGTGCGGGTTCGATTCCCGCCGCCCGCTCCAATCTCCCACGAGACGACGGCAGGGCCTCGCGGGGCAGGGGCGGACACGCCGCCCCTTGAAGCTGTCACGCGGGAACCGAGCTCGCCCGGTCGGAGGAACGCGGACCGCTTTCCTGCCATTCGCCCTCGAAGTCGCGCGGCACCAGCAGGTTGTGCGGGCCCAGATCGGCAATGTCGCGCTCGCCGCACAGCGCCATGGTCAGGTCGAGCTCCTTGCGGATCACCTCCAGCGCCGTGGTCACGCCCTTTTCGCCCATCGCGCCGAGACCGTAGAGCCAGGCCCGGCCGATCATCGTTGCGTCCGCGCCCAGTGCCAGCGCCTTGAGCACGTCCTGTCCCGAGCGGATGCCGCTGTCGAGCCAGATCTCGGTCTCGCCTTTCACCTCGCGCACGATCGAGGGAAGGATGCGGATCGAACTGAGCGCCCCGTCCAACTGCCGCCCGCCATGGTTCGACACGACGATGGCGTCGGCGCCGCATTCCACGGCGCGGCGCGCGTCATCGGCGTCGAGGATGCCCTTCAGGATCAGCTTGCCGTCCCATTTCTTCGCGATCTTGCGGACCTTTTCCCAGTCGAGCTTCAGGTCGAACTGCTCGGCGGTCCACTTCATCAAGGAGCGCGTGTCGCCCACGTCCTGGGCGTGGCCGACGATGTTGCCGAAGACGCGGCGCTTGGTGCGTAGCATCTCGAGGCCCCAGGTCCACTTTGTCGAGAGGTCCAGAAGCGTCGCGGGGGTCAGCTTGGGCGGGGCCGAAAGGCCGTTCTTGAGATCCTTGTGGCGCTGGCCCAGAAGCTGCAGGTCGAGCGTCAGCACCAGCGCCGAGCAACCGGCGCGCTTGGCTCGCTCGATGATCCGGTCGACGAAGTCCTCGTCGCGCATGACGTAGAGCTGGAACCAGAACGGGGCCGAAGTGTGCTCGGCCACGTCCTCGATCGAGCAGATCGACATGGTGGAGAGGGTGAAGGGCACGCCGAACTTCTCGGCCGCACGCGCCGCCTTGATCTCGCCATCGGCGTTCTGCATGCCGGTCATCCCCACGGGGGCGAGGGCGACGGGCATCGCGACCTTCTCATCCAGCATTCGACCCACGGTCGAGCGGTCGGACATGTCGACCGCCACCTTCTGGCGCAGGCGTATCTTCTCGAAATCGGTGGTGTTCTCGCGGAAGGTCTGCTCGGTCCAGCTGCCGGATTCGGCATAGTCGAAGAACATCTTCGGCGCGCGGCGTTTGTGCAGACGTTTCAAATCGTCGATGCAGGTGATGACTGGCATGGTTCCCTCCCCCGATTGGTAAGGATGATTTACCAGTGGTCAGCCGGGCTCGCAATGACGGACGGCGCCACTAGTGGCGCCGTCGGGTTTGCGTATTTGAAGAACAAAGTCGATCAGGCGGAATGCGCGCCATCGGCCAGCGCCTTCACGAAGTCGAGGATCTCGGGGACCGGCTTGCCTTCGGCGATCTGGTTGACGATGGCCGAGCCGACCACGGTGCCGTCGGCGATGCCGGCGATGTTCTTCGCGGTCTCGGGCGTCTTGACGCCGAAGCCCACGATGATCGGCAGGTCGGTCTTCGACTTGATCCGCGCCACTTCGGGGGCCACCGCCTCGGCCTGCGCCTCGGCTGCGCCGGTGATGCCGGTGATCGAGACGTAGTAGACGAAGCCGGAGGTGTTCTGCAGCACCTTGGGCAGCCGCGTGTCATCGGTGGTCGGCGTGGCGAGGCGGATGAAGTTCAGGCCGGCCTGCTGCGCGGGCAGGCACAGCTCGGCGTCTTCCTCGGGCGGCAGGTCGACCACGATCAGCCCGTCGATGCCGGCGTCCTTGGCCTGTTCGAGGAATTTCGGCACGCCGCGCGAATGGATCGGGTTGTAGTAGCCCATCATCACGATCGGCGTCTTGTCATCGGTCTTGCGCAGGTCGCGCGCGATTTCGAGCGTCCGGTCGAGCGTCATGCCTTGCGCCAGCGCCCGCTGGCCGGCGAGCTGGATCGTCGCGCCATCGGCCATGGGGTCGGTGAAGGGCAGGCCCAGCTCGATGATGTCGACGCCGGCGCCGGGCAGGCCGCGCACGATCTCCTTGGAGGTCTCGAAATCCGGATCGCCGGCCATGACATAGGCCACGAAGGCCTTGCGCCCCTCGGATTTCAGCCGCGCGAAAGTGTCGTCGATGCGTGTCATGCCCGTCCCCTCTGGCCCGATCCACTCGCGGTTTGGGCCAAAGGGGGGCGGAAATCAATGGGGGCTCAGGCTTGGGGCTGGTCCGGCATGGGGGCCTCGACGCCGATCATCCAGCGGGTGCCGTAGCGGTCGGTCAGCGTGCCGAAGCCCTCGGACCAGAAGGTCTTGGCGAACTCCATGTGGATCTGGCCATGCTCGGCCAGCGCGTCGAACACGGCGCGGGCGCGGGCGACGTCGGGCAGGTCGACGGTGATCGAGCAGCCCGCCATCTCCGGGCTGCCGCCCATGATGTCGTCGCTGGCATATATCCAGCCATCGCCGATTTTCAGCGCCGCATGCATCACCGCCTGCGGGCTGGCCTCGGGGAGGGAGTCGCGCATCTCCTGCGGCGCCTCGGAGAAGGTCATCACGTTGGCGGGCGGCGCGTCGAAGATCCGGGCATAGGCCGCCAGCGCCTCGGCGCAGTTGCCGTGAAAGGTGACATAGGGAATCGGGATCATCGCGGGCTCCTCGGTGAATGAGCGCCGAGCATGGCATGGGGGCACGCCCCTGACCAAGCCTTGGCTTGCGCGAAGCCGCCCGTGCGGATAGGACCGCCGCGATGTGCTGATAGGAGGCGTGACATGGGCTTTCGCATGGGGATCGTGGGGCTGCCGAATGTCGGCAAGTCCACCCTGTTCAACGCGCTGACGCGCACCGCCGCGGCGCAGGCCGCCAACTTTCCCTTCTGCACGATCGAGCCGAATGTCGGCGATGTCGCGGTGCCGGACCCGCGCCTCGACAAGCTGGCCGCGATCGCCAAGTCCAAGCAGGTGATCCCGACCCGGATGACCTTCGTGGACATCGCGGGGCTGGTGAAGGGCGCCTCGAAGGGCGAGGGCCTCGGCAACCAGTTCCTCGCCAACATCCGCGAGACCGATGCCATCGCCCACGTGCTGCGCTGCTTCGAGGATGGCGACGTGGTGCATGTCGACGGCCGGGTCGACCCGGTGGCCGATGCGCAGGTGATCGAGACCGAGCTGATGCTCGCCGATCTGGAATCGGTCGAGAAGCGGCTTCAGGGCCTGCAGCGCAAGGTGCGCGGCGGCGACAAGGAGGCCGCCGACCAGGAGCGCCTGCTGAAGGCCGCGCAGGCGGCGCTGTCCGAGGGCAAGCCCGCCCGCAGCGTCGAGGTCGCCGATGACGACCGCAAGGCGTGGAAGATGCTGCAGCTCCTGACCGCCAAGCCGGTGCTTTATGTCTGCAACGTCGAGGAAGGCTCGGCCGCGACCGGCAACAGCCAGTCCGCCAAGGTGGCCGAGATGGCCGCCGCCGAGGGCAACGCCCATGTCGTGATTTCCGCCCGGATCGAGGAGGAGATCAGCCAGCTCGACGCCGAGGAGCAGGCCATGTTCCTCGAGGAGATGGGCCTCGAGGAGGCCGGTCTCGACCGGCTGATCCGCGCGGGCTACGATCTCCTGCATCTCGAGACCTACTTCACCGTCGGGCCCAAGGAGGCGCGGGCTTGGACCATTCGCCAGGGCACGCTGGCGCCGCAGGCGGCGGGCGTGATCCACGGCGATTTCGAGCGCGGCTTCATCCGCGCCGAGACCATCGCCTACGAGGATTTCGTCAGCCTCGGCGGCGAGGCTGCTGCCAAGGAGGCGGGCAAGATGCGCGCCGAGGGCAAGGGCTATACCGTCAAGGATGGCGACGTCATGCACTTCCTGTTCAACACCTGAACCGGACCGCGCGGCGCACCGGTTGCGCCGCGCCCCCCGAATCGGGCAGTCACACCCCTTTCCGTCGCCGAGAAAGGGAAAAGCGCGATGCCCGACCTGACACTCCGCCGCAACCGCGAGCGCGATCTCGCGCCACTGGCGCGCCTGTTGACCGACGAGACCGATCTGCGGCTGGTGAACCCCTCGGCCCAGCATCCCTTCGATCCGCTCGAATGGCAGGAGAAGTGGCTCGGCGACCTGCACGACGAATCCTTCTATGTGCTCGACGATCAGGGTCGGGAGATCGGCTTTTTCGCGATGCGGGTGGGCATCGGGCCCGAGGTGCGCCATCTCACCTACGTGTTTCTGAAGGAGGCCGCGCGCGGCGGCGCGGGCGCCGATATGGCGCGGCTGATCGAGCAGGCCGGGCGCGATCTCGACGCGCTGTCGATCACGCTCAAGGTCGAGACCGACAACGCGCCCGCCCGCAATCTCTATCTCGCCGCCGGCTACGAGGAGTTGAGCCAGCGCGACGGCATGGCGACGATGCGGCTCGATCTCGACTAGCGACCGAAGACAATTCTGCCCTCGAGGGTTGTATTATTGACCCGCTTATCCACCAAAGAAAGAGACGGCGACAGTTCTCCAGGCGTTTGCTTGAGTGAAACATGAAGGCGAACCTTACTGGAACGATTCCTGATACCATGCCGCCGGGCAATGACTTGGTTTTAGCCTGACAAAGGTATTTGGCAGCGCCATACTTCAGTGAGCTCGGAATTCCGCAAACCAGCCCTCACAAGAAATATTGGTCCGGACGAAAATATCTGCACGGACCCATTCCGCAGTCGCTTAAGGCGAATGCTGGCCGGAACCCGGCATGAGGTATTTTAGAACTGAAAGACTCCATCCTTCATTAGCAATACCTCAGTTCCATCATCTTTAATCCCTACTGCCTTCATATCATCTGCGCCGAAAGTGACATTGACCGTCAAGAGCGAAGAGTTCAGGCCCGCTGCTTCGAGCTCTTCTTTGGACTTTTCCTTGCCGCCCGAAAGATTGGAGGGAGAGGCGTTTCCTATGCCGACATGACAGCCAGTGTTCTCGTCGAACAAAGTGTTGTGAAAAAGCGTATTCGATTCAGCAAGAGGGGATTTATTCGACGCCAGCGCAATCTCGCCCAGATAGCGCGACCCCTCGTCCGTTTCAATGATATCCCGCAAAACCTTCTGCCCCCTGTTCGCATGATAGCTAACAATCCGTCCGCTCTCAAAGACGAGACTGAATTCGTCGATAATTCTTCCCTCATAGATAAGGGGTTTAGTGGCTACCAGCTTGCCGTTCACTTCAAACTTGCTCGGGGCGGTGAATAGCTCCTCTGTGGGCATGTTAGGAAAAAAGACCACCCCCTCATCATCCACGACACCACCGCCGATGTAGATGTGATTTCTGGGCAGGCCAACCAAGAGATCTGTTCCAGTATCGCTGGTGAAACGCAGGGCACTAAACTGACTCTCATTCAGAAAGCTTTTGCGTAGCCCAAGATCTTTATGGTGATCATGCCAAGCCTGGGTGACATCCGGCGCATCTGCCCGAGACCCTTTCAAAACCAAACTCCACAAGGATCGTAATGCCTCCTGCTCGGGCAGATCGGGAAACACTTTGACAGCCCATTCAATGCACGGTGCTATCAGAAGGCACCAGCGCACCCGGTGGGACCTGATTTTTTCATAGTGCCCACTCAGCTTGGCGCGAGCGGATTTCTGAAAGCGGCTTATTCTTTCAGCAGGAGCCGCCTGTAGGGCGTCTGGGTCCTCTGATATGATATGGATGTAGGCAGCGCTCGCATCTTCCCACTCCGCAAAGCGTGCAGCCTGCCATTCCGGATAATGATCAATGGCACTATCATCTGCGTTTAGGAGGAAAGCTTTCGAGGATTCTTGGTCCGACCAATCGATGAATACGCTGGATGCCCCCGCTTCATAAGCTTCAAATTGGACCAGACGCGCAAGCTCGGCGTGCCGTATATCGCTATGTATAATCAGGAGCTGATTTTCTTGCAGATTTACGCCAACTCGCACAGCGAGAGCCGCATACTTCTTTATCCAGATTTCATTGCGGCCTTCGTTTCTATATGCATCCATTTTGAGGCCTCCAAATATCGTTCATCCGGGTTTTACTACATGTATCTATTTGATTCAAATGCTGCCTCTCTTTTTGCATGGGGCGTTTCTTGCACCGCCACACCCGAAATGAGCGGATCAGAAATGCGCCGCCTTGCCGATGATCTCATCGGTATCAAGGCCAGGAGGTCAAACTTCTGACCGGCGGGCTCGAAAACTTCTCAAGGTGACCGATTTAGCCGCGGGCAATACCGGCTGGCTAAGTAGGCTTGATTCAATCGGTTCAGAGCGAACGCCTGAAGTCTCAGTCGTTCACATGCATTACGGAGTAGGAATGATTGGCGTCACGGCCAGCATAGCCCGTATTCCTTCGAGCGACGCACCTGCCTACCGACTGCTCCTTGAAGCAGGACCCGCATCTGCTCGACCACGGGGATCGGCCGCCAGATCGTTGTCGACTTCTCGCGGTCGATGCCTGCTTTCGTGGTCCATTGCTTGACCACTTCCCGGACGGGGTCGCGATGATTCCAACGCCAAACGATCTCATCGAGATAGCGCTGAAGGTGCTGACGGCCGAGGTTATGATAGACGCCAACCAAGGCGCGCTGAACCTGGGAGATCACTGCTTCGGCAGTATTCACATGAGCGCCGGTCTCCGGATTGGCATATTCTTTCTGGCTGTGGATTACATACTGGTGGTCTGCCATGGTCTTGCCCAAGCCCCGGTAGCTTGTGCTCCCGTCGGTCATTAAGCTGGTCGTCTTGGGGTCGATCCATTCGAGGAGGACCGGCTCCAGTGTCGCCCTTCGATCATTGGGAACAACCCTTGCGCGCGCCTGCCCATCGCGTGAGGCCGCCACGAAGATCATCGGCTTTCCGGTCCCCTTGCCCCTCGGATTATAGGCCCCTGACAGGGACTTCGGGGCTCCTCCGACATATGCCTCGTCCACCTCAACGATATCCTCCAGCGGCCGCAACTCCGCGTTCCGGTCGTCCATCAGCTCCCTAATGGCGTGCCCCATCTTCCAGGCGGTCTTCTGATTCACGCCGAGCAACCGTGCCATCACGACCGAGGAGATGCCCTTGCTCGATGTAAGCACCAGGAACATCGCGCAGATCCAGATACGCAAGTCGAGCTTCGTGCCGTGCATCGGGGTGCGCGTGGTGACCGTGAACTGGAGACGGCAGTCCCGGCATTGATAGAGACCTAGCCGGCAGGTCCGGCCGCGCAATGTCGACGAGTCTGCTGAGCCGCAATGCGGACAGTGCCTACCGGTCGACCAGATCATACCCTCCAAGAAGCGCCGAGCGTGCATCTCGCTGGGCATACGCTTCCAGATGTCCGGGATCGACTTGAGTTCGGTGATCATCGGAATCCTCCATGCCTGCTGCCAACCGGGCAATATTGGCCGCGAGGTCGATTTACGAAGGACGAGCCTGAGGGAAAAGCGCGAAATGCGGCGACACCGAGGAAAACCTACGCCTCTTCAGGCGCTTCGCTCACTCGGTGCTTCTTCTCGTGGATAAGCGGGATTATTGATCTTGGTATCTATCAGTGCAATTTTATCGAGGTGAGTATGTCCACGTCTGCACAAGTTCTGAACGAATACCTGACAGAGGTGAATGCAAATGCATCTTCCAATGAAAAATTTTTATCAGCGGCTGCGAGATATCTAAATTATAGTGGCGATAATTCTACCCTTCGAGCTTTAAATTTCACCTACTCGGCTGTATCCAATCTTATTCATGATTTCGATAGGCTGAACCTTGATGAAGATAGAAAGGGTGCTTTGATGCGGCGTGTAACGCCCTTCAATGGCTTGCTTGATTTTAGCCACATGCATTTCGATATAAATAGTGCCCGTAACAACTTTTTAAAGCCGGACGTTCTGAATGGTCTTACAAGTTTACACGTAGCAATGCGCACGGAGATAATAAGGCCGGATCTGCCACAGGATCTTTATGATGATGCTAAGAAAATAGAGAAATCGGCAGTTGAAGTCGAAAACTGGGACGTCTCGGACGACGTTCGCGTCGCAGTCAGCGACAGTCTTGTGAAAGTCTCTAAAGGTATTAAAGAGTACGACGTTCAGGGTGGCAGCGCAGTTGCGGAAAGCTTTCGTGAGTTTATTGGCGTAATATTTCTTTCAAGTGATAGGCTTGGCAAATTACTTCAAGTTCAGCGCCAAGAGTTAAAGCGGGCAATTGCTCTCGTCTGGACGGCAATGGAGAAGATTTCCAAATTTGATAAATACGTCGATTCGTTTATGTCCTTGGCGCATAAGGCGAGCAAGCTGATTGGGCATCTTTAGTCTCGAAATTCAGGACTGCCGTAGCTCTTCCAGATGCGCCTGCGCCGATTTCAGATCGGCGCGGAACTTCTCGGTCTCGTCGTCGCGCAGCGCCGGATCGGGCAGGCGCAGCAGGTAGGAGGGGTGGACCGTCAGGAACACCGGTACGCCCTCGGCGGTCTCCTCGACCGTGCCGCGCCGCGACAGGATTCCCTTTCGCGAACCGGTCAGGCTCTCGGCGGCGGTGCCGCCCATCGACAGGATCAGTTTCGGGCGCACCAGTTCGATCTCGGACTGCAGCCAGAAGCGGCACGCCTTGATCTCGCCGGTGTTCGGGTTCTGGTGAATGCGCCGCTTGCCCTTGGGCGCGAACTTGAAATGCTTCACCGCATTGGTGACGAAGGCGCGGCTGCGGTCGATCCCGGCCTCGCGGGCGATCCGGTCGAACATCTGCCCGGCGGGACCGACGAAGGGCCGGCCCGCCAGATCCTCCTGATCGCCGGGCTGTTCGCCCACCACCATCAGATCGGCGTCGCGCGGGCCTTCGCCCGGCACCGCCTGCGTCGCGTTCTCGTAGAGCGGGCAGCGGGTGCAGGCGTTCTCTTCTGCCCGAAGCTGATCGAGATCATCGGCCATCGCGCGCACAACGCTAGGTGCGGCAAGCCGTTCCGTGATCTTCGCGGCACGCAGGGGCGGAAGGGTAGGGGCCGCGGCTTGCATCGCCTCGGCCCGCGCCCCGGCGCTCGCGATCATCTCGGGGATATGCCGCGCCTCGGGCAGGTTCTTCCAGTACTTCTTGGGCATCTCCGACATCATCGCCCCGACCTTGAGCCGAGCGGGGTTGAAGATGTTGCGGAAATAGGTGCCCCAAAGCTCTTCGGTCGCGTCCTCGGGGATGTCCGGCTTGGGCTGCCCCTCGGCGAATCCCAACTCGCCGTTCTCGAATATCGCCGTGAGGTCCGGCGTCGCGATTATCCAGTCCATGTCGGAGAAGCGGCGCGCGAAGAAGGGGGCGGTGGGCTCCAGCGTAAAGTGCGTGGGCTCGAACCAGGCGGCGAAGCGACGGCGCGGCAGATCGCGCGCGCCGATCTCGCGAAATCGCACGAAGGCGGTCATCTTGTGCCGGTCGCGATGCACCGCCTTTTCCATGGAGCGCAGCTTGGCCAGGGCGACGTCCCCGCGATCTTCCATCAACCCTTTCTCGGATCTCAGGCGCCACAGTATCGCGTAGAGCCGGGCGAAGCGTTCGGGATCACGGTGCCAGACCACCGAGCCCGCCAGCGACACGAAATCGCGCGGCACCTTGAGGGTGGCGCGCGTCTGCGCGACCTGTTCCGGTGCCTGTGCGAAGAGATCCTCTTCGGCCGCGCCCCGGCTCCACGTCACCTCGTCCGGGGGCACGCGCCGCGCGACCAGCCCCCGCGCGGCGTTGCGCCAGGCCTTGTCGGTTCCGGTATGGGGCAGGGCGACGTGCGGCATGGGCCCGAAACGTCAGAACAGCGACAGCTGTTCCGGCTGCGGCGCGAAGCGCGCCGCGAGGTCCGGCGCGTCGAGCAGCGCGCCGGGCGTCCAGTCCGCGAGCGTCACGAAAGGCCGGGCGTTCTTCATGTTGGCCCCCATCCGCACCAGATCGTCCCAGCGCAGCCGGCGATGCCGCCTTGCCGCGATGATCCGGCCCACCGTCTTGGCCCCGAAACCCGGCACCCTGAGCAGAGCCTCGCGATCGGCCCGCATCGGATCGACCGGAAAGGCGTGACGATTGCGCAGCGCCCAAGCGAGCTTGGGATCGATCGCGAGGTCGAGATTGCCATCCGTCCCGGCGGTGATCTCGCCCGCATCGAAGCCGTAGAACCGCATCAGCCAATCAGCTTGGTAGAGCCGATGCTCCCGCATCAATGGCGGCTTGATCAGTGGCAGCTTGGCCGTGGCGTCGGGGATCGGCGAGAAGGCCGAATAATAGACTCTTTTGAGCCCGTAGGAGGAGTAGAGCCGGGTCGACTGGCCGAGGATCGTCGCGTCGTTCGACCCGTCGGCGCCGATGATCATCTGCGTCGATTGGCCGGCGGGCGCGAAGCGCGGTGGCCGTTTGCCGGTGTGGCTCTTGTCCTTCGCCGCCTCCTTGCGCATCCGCACGCCGGCCATCGCGCGACGGATCGTGTCGGGCTTCTTCTCGGGCGCGTATTGCGTCACGCTCGCGTCGGTCGGCATCTCGACATTGATCGAGACCCGGTCGGCATAGAGCCCCGCCTGTTCGATCAGTTCCTCGCTCGCCTCGGGAATGGTCTTGAGATGGATGTAGCCGCGAAAGCTCTCCTCGAGACGCAGTTTCTTGGCGATCCGGACCATGTCCTCCATCGTCTTGTCCGGGCTCTGGATGATGCCCGAGGACAGGAACAGCCCCTCGATGTAGTTGCGCCGGTAGAACTCCAGCGTCAGCTTCACCACCTCGTCGACGCTGAAGCGCGCGCGCTCGGTGTTGGACGACACCCGATTCACGCAATAGGCGCAGTCGAAGATGCAGAAATTCGTCATCAGGATCTTCAAGAGACTGATGCAGCGCCCGTCCGGCGCATAGGCGTGGCAGATGCCCGACCCTTCGGTCGAGCCGAGACCCTTGCCGTCCTTGGAGTTGCGCTTCGCCGTCCCCGAAGACGCGCAGGAGGCGTCGTAGCGGGCGGCGTCGGAAAGGATGGCGAGCTTGCGTTCGAGGCTGTGCGCTGTCATGTCGTTCAGCTAATGTTCCACCCTTTCCGCAACAAGGTGACCCGGCTGCGACAGGTTGTCCACCTGCGTCTTTCCGCTAGCTCGGCCGCATGAGCGCCTTCGACGTGATACCGGACATCCATGCCGACCCGGGTCGGCTGGAACGCAGCCTTGACGCTGCGGAGCCCGGCGCGCGTCTGGCGCTGCTCGGCGATTTCATCGATGCGCTGCCGGGGCAGGCGGCCGTGTCCGACCGCGCGGTGCTGGGGCGGGTTCGCGATCTGGTCGAGACGGGCCGCGCGGTGGCGGTCATGGGCAATCACGAGTTGAACGCGATCCTGTTTCATCGGCTGGGCAAGGACGGTGCGGCGCTGCGTCGCCACAACGCGCGCAACATGGCCCAGCATCGCAGCTTCGTGGCCGATTTCGGAATCATGACGCCGGAGGCGCTGGGCTGGACCGACTGGTTCCTGACGCTGCCGCTTTGGCTGGAGCGGGACGGCCTGCGTCTCGTTCATGCCTGCTGGAGCGCCCCGGCGGTCGAAACCATCGCGGCACGTCGCCCCGACGGCCGCCTGCGACCCGAGGACCTGCCCGAGATCGCGACCCGCTCCAGCCGCTTCGGCCGGGCGGTGCAGATGCTGGTGACCGGGCCCGAACTGACCCTGCCGGTGGGGCACGTCTTCACCGACAGCCACGGCGCGCTGCGTCACCGCGTGCGCCTTGCATGGTGGCGCCATGGCGCGGCGCGCTGGCGCGAGGCGGCACTGTCGGTGCCCCGCCCCGAAGAGCTTCCCGACGCCCCGCTACCGCACCGTCCCAACTTCGCCTTCTACGACCACGAGGCACCACCGGTGCTCTGCGGCCACTACAAGATGCAGGGTGCGCCGCGCATCGAGGCGCATAACGTCGCCTGCCTGGACTATCCGGCCAGCCCCTGCCTCTACCGCTGGCGCGGCGATAGCCGGTTGAGTCCCGCGCATCTGGCGACCCTGGACGGCTGATCCCAGATTTCCGCCACGGAGCGGATTTCGCCCTTGTTTTCGCTTCCGCCGCCGCATAGACACACCGGCGGAGACGTGGCCGAGTGGTCGAAGGCACACCCCTGCTAAGGGTGCAGGCGGGAAACCGTCTCGAGGGTTCGAATCCCTTCGTCTCCGCCACTTTCTTCCAATTAATCGCTGAGTTTTGCTGCGTATGCATGAACTGCGACGCGCGTCAGGGCATGCGTTTGCCGCATGGCGGCATTGACTGGCATCCCGGCGGAAACGGGGCCATTTGGGGGGTGCGGGCGATGAGGCCCGCCGATGTTCCCAATGAGCCGAAGATGACCCAGATCGTTCGCTATACCCACCCGACTCAAGCCCAGATGGAGGCCGTTCTGGCCGAGGCGCGCCAGATGCGCTCCGACATGATCGCGCGCCTGTTCCATGACGTCGCCGCGAAGCTGCGCGGCGTGCTCGGCGGCGGCAAGGCACCCGCCGCGGCCTGATCGCGTATCGGCGGAGCGGCGTGAGGCCGCTCCGCCGCGCCTGATCTCAGGCGGCCATCCGGGATGCGAGCGCGGCGCGCAACTCGGCGACGCGGGGCTTTACGCGCGACACCGCCTCGGCCTTGACCGGACCGAAACCGCGGATCTCCATCGGGGCGGACAGCAGCGCCCGGCAGGTGTCGAGATCGGCCCCCGACGCCGCGGCGCAATCGCTCATTACCTCCTCAAACCAGCCGATCAGTTCGCGCTCCATGCGCCGCTCGGCGGTGTGGCCGAACGGGTCGAAGGCGCTGCCCCGGAGCCGCTTCAGCCGTGCCAACGCGCGAAAGCCGGGTCTGATCCAGGCGCCGAAAGCGCGCTTGCGCGGGCGGCCGCGACTGTCGCGGCCCAATGGCAGGAGCGGCGGTGCGAGATGATGCTTCACGGTGAAATCGCCGTCGAACTCCGCCTGTAGCGCCTTGGTGAAGCGGGGTAGGCTGTGCAGCCGGGCCACCTCGTACTCGTCCTTGTAGGACATCAGCTTGAACAGCGATTTTGCGGCAAGGCGGGTCAGTTCCTCGGCTTCCTCCGCGGGACGGGCAAGGCTCTTGCAGAAGTGCGAAAGCCGGTCGCGGTAGCGCTGCGCCCAGGCCGCGTCCTGATAGTCCTCGAGAAAGGCGGCGCGGCGGTCGATCAGCCGCTCCAGCGGCTCTTCCCCGGCGGGCGCCTGACCCAGTGCCTCCCGCAGCAGCTCGGGGCGCGCCGCGAGCAGGCGGCCATAGGCCAGCGCCATGCGGTTCTTCTCGATCGCGACGCCGTTCAATTCGACCGCCTGCTCCAGCGCCGCGAGGCTCACCGGGACCATGCCGCACTGCCAGGCATGGCCCAGCATGATGACGTTGGAGAACACCGCGTCGCCCAAGAGCGCCTCGGCGACGGCGTTGGCGTCGAAGGCGTCGAGCTTGTCGGCCCCCACCGCCGCGGCGATCGCCGCCTCTCGCGCATCGACCTTCAGATCGGCGTCGCGGTGCAGCACCAGATCGCCGGTCGGCATCTCAGCGCGGTTCAGCACCACGCGCGTGCCACGGCGGTAGCACACGCTCGCCTTGGGCGATGACGATGCGACGATGTCGCAGGCGATCACCGCGTCGGCCGTGCCCGCCTCGATCCGCACCTGGTGGATATCGTCGGGGCTGCGGGCAAGGCGGATGTAGCTCAGCACGGTGCCGAATTTCTGCGCAAAGCCGGTGAAGTCGAGCACGCTCGACCCCTTGCCCTCGAGATGCGCCGCCATGGTGATCAGCGCGCCCACGGTGACGACGCCGGTGCCGCCGACGCCCGAGATCAAGAGCTCGTAGGGCTTCGACAGGGCGGGCAGGGTGGGCATCGGCAGATCGGCGGCCAAAGCCAGAGCGTCGATCCCCGCGCCTTCGCGCTTCTTGCGGGTCGCGCCCTCGACGGTGACGAAGCTGGGGCAGAAGCCTTCGAGACAGGAGAAGTCCTTGTTGCAGCTCGACAGGTTGATCTTCCGCTTGCGGCCGAACTCGGTCTCCTTGGGTTCGACGCTCAGGCAGTTCGAGGCGACCGAGCAGTCGCCGCAACCCTCGCAGACCAGCTCGTTGATATAGGCGAAGCGCTTGGGGTCCTCCATCGTGCCGCGCTTGCGGCGGCGGCGCTTCTCAGTGGCGCAGGTCTGCTCGTAGATGAGAACCGTGACGCCGGGGATCTCGCGCAGTTCGCACTGAATCCGGTCGAGATCGCGGCGATGGTCGATGGTGGTGCCCTTCGGGAAATCGGCGTGATCGAACTTCAGCGGGTCGTCAGAGACCAGCGCGATCCGCTCCACCCCCTCGGCGCGGCAGGACTGGGCGATGCCTTGCACGCTGACGGGGCCGTCCACCGGCTGGCCGCCGGTCATGGCGACGGCGTCGTTGTAGAGGATCTTGTAGGTGATGTTGGCCCGCGCCGCGACGGCCTGACGGATCGCAAGGCTGCCCGAGTGGTACCAGGTGCCTTCGCCGAGGTTCTGGAAGATGTGGCGGCCGCCATTGAACTTCGACGCCGCGACCCAGGGCACGCCTTCGCCGCCCATCTGCGCGTAGCCCAGCGTTTCGCGATCCATCCATGACGCCATGACGTGGCAACCGATGCCCGAATTCGCCTGGCTGCCCTCGGGCAGCTTGGTCGAAGTGTTGTGAGGGCAGCCCGAGCAGAAATAGGGCGTGCGGGTCGCGCCGGGGATCGACAGGATCGGTGGCGGTGTCTCGGTGAGCGCCCGCGCCTTGGCCGGAAAACCCTCCTCGGGAAACAGCTTGTCGAGCCGCTTCGCGAGGGCGGGCAGCAGCACCTTGGGCGACAGCTCCCCGGTCCAGGGCAGCAGCGGGTTGCCCGGCCCGTCGAACTTGCCGACCATGCGCGCGGGCTTGTGGCCGGGCCAGTCGTAGAAATATTCCTTGAGCTGGCTTTCGATGATGCCGCGCTTTTCCTCGACGACGAAGACCTCCTGCTTTTCCTGCACGAAGTGGAGCGCGGCCTTGCGCGCCAGCGGCCAGACCATGCCGACCTTGTAGACGTCGATCCCGAGGCGGCGGCACTCGGCCTCGTCGAGGCCAAGCAGCCGCAGCGCCTCCATCAGGTCGAGATGGCCCTTGCCGGTGCTGACGATGCCGAAGCGGGCGTCGGGGATGCCATAGATCGCGCGGTCGATCGGGTTGGCCTCGGCAAAGGCCTGCACGGCGGCAAGCTTGTGCTGCATCCGTGCCTCGATCTCGGGGCTGGGCAGGTCCGACAGGCGCACGTGGAGCCCGCCTTGGGGCGCGGTGTAGTTCGGCTGTGCAAAATCGCGCGGGGGGAGAAGCTCGACCGACTGGCCGCTTTCGACCGTCTCCGAGACGGCCTTGAAGCCGACCCAGGTGCCGGAAAAGCGTGACAGCGCGAAGCCCCATTCGCCGAAGGGGAGGTATTCGGCGACCGAGGCCGGGTTCAGCACCGGCATGAACCACGCCATGAAGGCGACGTCGGATTGATGCGACATCGACGACGAGACGCAGCCATGATCGTCGCCCGCCACCACCAGAACGCCGCCCTTGGGTGACGAGCCATAGGCGTTGCCGTGCTTGAGCGCGTCGCCGGAGCGATCGACGCCCGGACCCTTGCCGTACCACATCGAGAACACGCCCTCGACTTCGGCACGCGGGTCGAGCGCGAGCTGCTGCGCGCCCAGAACCGCGGTGGCGCCGAGGTCCTCGTTCACGGCGGGCAGGAACTCGATGCGATGCTCTTCGAGCTGCGTCTTGCCGCGCCACATCTCCATGTCGAGCGCGCCCAGGGGCGAGCCGCGATAGCCGGAGACGAAACCGGCGGTGTTCATGCCTTCGGCTCTGTCGCGCCGGGCCTGATCGAGCATGATGCGCACCAGCGCCTGCGTGCCGGTCAGGAACACGCGCCCCTCGGTGCGCCTGTAGCGGTCCGACAACTGGTAGCTGCGGAAGCTGTGCGATTGATCTGTCATGGCGGAGTCCTCCCCGACTCTGGCTTGCTCCACTGTGGACCCGGCACGGTGGATATTGCTTTCAGTTTCGCGCGACTGGCGCTAGTTTGCGGAACGCCGTTTCATGCGGCCGCCTGTTCTCGGAATGAAATGGTCACATCTCTCGATCCTGCCGACATCCGTATCCTTGCCGCCTTGCAGGAGGATGGCCGGCTGTCGAATGCCGATCTGGCGGAAAAGGTCGGCATGTCCGCCTCCTCCTGCTGGCGCCGGGTGCGGGCGCTGGAAGAGGCCGGGGCGATCGAACGTCCCGGGGTCAGGCTCAATCCCGAGGCCTGCGGGCTGACGTTTCAGGCGATCGTGCATGTCAGCCTCGTGCGTCACGAGATGCGGCCCGTGGAGGATTTCATCCGCGCCGTTCAGTCGCGGCCCGAGATCCAGGAATGCTACGCCACGACCGGTCAGGCCGATTATCACCTGAGGGTGCTCTGCCGCGACCTTGCTGCCTACAACGCGTTTCTCGAACAGTTCCTGTTTCGCCAGCCGGCGGTGGCCAGTGCGCAGACCAACATGGTGCTGCGTGCGGTCAAGACGCGCGGCGTGTTGCCGCTCTAGCCGGTCGTCACCTCTGCGGCGTGGCGAGGTATTTCGGATCGTAGGCCGGGGCCTCGATCCGCCGCCGGCCCTCCTCGGCGCGGGGCAGGGGGTCGCAGGCCACGAGCTTTTCCCCCGCCTCCGCCGCGAGCCGGGTGTAGATCGCGGTGCCTTGGCTTTTCCACGCGACCTCTTCCTCGGTCAGCTCGCGGGTCACCTTGGCGGGCATGCCGACCACCATCGAGCGCGGCGGGATCTGCATCCCGGCCTTCACGAAGGCCAGCGCGGCGACGATGCTTTCCGCCCCTATGACCACGTCGTCCATGATCACCGCGTTCATGCCGACCATGGCGTTCTCGCCGACCCGGCAGCCATGCAGCACCGCGCCATGCCCGACATGGCCGCGTTCCTCGATCACCACGTCCTTGTTCGGAAAGGCGTGCATGACGCAGGTTTCCTGCAGGTTGGCGTTGGCCCCGACGACGACCCGGCCGAAATCGCCACGCAGGATCGCGCCGGGGCCGACATAGGCGCCGGGGCCCACATGCGCGTCACCGATCAGCACCGCTTCGGGGTGGACGAAGGCCGAAGCGTCCACCACCGGCACGACGCCGTCATAGGCATAGACCTTGGCCATCAGAGGTCGCGCTGTTGCTTGGCGACCAGTGTCAGCACGTCGTATTGCGCCACCACCTCGGCGTCGTCGCGCAACACGGTGCAATCCCAGCGGACCTCGCCGTAATCGTCGGTCTCGCGCGGGTTGATCTGCTTGGCGGTGAGCTGGACGCGCAAGCTGTCGCCCGCGTTCACCGGGGTCATGAAGCGCAAGGAATCGACGCCGTAATTGGCGAGCACCGGGCCTTCGTCGGGCTGCACGAAGAGGCCCGCGGCGAAGGAGACGATCAGGTAGCCATGCGCGACGCGGCCCTCGAAGAACGGGTTCCGCTGGGCCGCTTCCTCGTCCATGTGGGCGTAGAAGGTGTCGCCGGTGAAGTTGGCGAAGTGCTCGATGTCCTCGAGCGTGACCTTGCGCGCCTCGGTGACGACGGTGTCGCCGATCTCCAGCTCCGCGAGCGACTTGCGGAACGGGTGGACGTCCGTCTCGCGGCGGGTCGCGCCCGGCATCCACTGGCCGATGACGGCGGTGAGTTGGTCGGGCGTGCCCTGCAGCGCCGTTCGTTGCATGAAATGCTTCACGGCGCGCATGCCGCCCAGCTCCTCGCCGCCGCCCGCGCGGCCCGGGCCGCCATGCACCATCTGCGGCAGGGGCGAGCCGTGGCCGGTGGAGGTCTTGGCCGAGCGGCGGTTGCCGAACAGCACCCGGCCATGCAGCTTGGCGATGCCGCGGCCCAGCGTCTTCGCGACCTCGGTGTCGTCGGTGAAGACCGAGGCGACCAGCGAGCCTGCGCCCCGATTGGCGATCTCGATAGCCTCGTCGAGGCTGTCATAGGGCATCAGCGTGCAGACCGGGCCAAAGGCCTCGATCTCGTGCGGAGCCTTGGCGGTCAGCGGTGCGTCGCAAACCAGCACGCAGGGAGACACGAAGGCGCCTTTCTCCGGCACCGGCCCCGGCGCGATGGCGATGCGGGCCTCGGCACCGATCGCCTCGACGGCACGATGCACCTCCTCGACCTGATCGGTCGAGGCCAGAGCGCCCATGCGGGTGGCGGCGTCACCGGGATGGCCGATCACCGTCTTCTCGATCCGCGCCCGCAGCGCCTCGACCGCCGGTTCGACCAGTGCGCGCGGCAGGATGGCGCGGCGGATCGCGGTGCATTTCTGGCCCGCTTTGGCGGTCATCTCGCGATGCACTTCCTTGACGAACAGCTCGAATTCCGGGCTATCGGGTGTGGCATCTTGACCAAGAATGCAGGCGTTGAGGCTGTCGGCCTCGGCGGTGAAGCGCACAGCGTTCTCGATGATCGCGGGCGTGTTGCGCAGCTTGCGTGCGGTGGCCGCCGAGCCGGTGAAGGTCACCACGTCCTGGCAGGTGACGCGGTCCAGAAGGTCGCCGGTGCGGCCGCAGATCAGTTGCAGCGCGCCTTCGGGCAGCTCGCCGGTTTCCAGCATCAGCCGCACGCAGGCCTCGGTGAGATAGGAGGTCTGGCTCGCGGGCTTCACGATGGCGGGCATGCCGGCGAGCCAAGTCGGGGCGAGTTTCTCTAGCATGCCCCAGACCGGGAAGTTGAAGGCGTTGATGTGGATCGCCACGCCTTCGAGCGGCATCAGCACGTGCTGACCGATGAAGCTGCCATCCTTCGACAGGATCTCGGGGTTTCCGTCGGGGATGACATGCGCATTGGGCAGCTCGCGGCGGCCCTTCGAAGCATAGGAGAGCATCGTGCCGATGCCGCCCTCGATATCGATCCAGCCATCCGAGCGGGTGGCGCCCGTCGCAGTGGAGATCGCGTATAGCTCCTCCTTGCGCTCCATCAGCGCCAGCCCGAGGCGCTTCATCATCATCGCGCGCTGATGCGTCGTCATCTCGCGCAAGGCCGGGCCGCCGACCTCGCGGCCGTGGCGCAGCATCTCTTCCATGTCGATGCCGGTGGCGTCGACCCGGGCGACCGGATCGCCGGTCGCGGCATCGGCGACGATCTGGCCCTCGCCGGTGCCGGCCTGCCAGCGGCCGGCAACATAGGACTCGAGGCGGCGCGGCTCGGTGGGAATGGCGTCCAGCATGCTCAGTGTCCTTCGTATTCGATGGTGATCTCGTCCGAGAGCGGCAGGCACTGGCAGGTCAGCACCAGCCCGTCCGCCACCTCGTTGTCCTCGAGCGCGTAGTTCTGCATCATCTCGACCTCGCCGGACTTCACCCGGCCGATGCAGGTCGAGCAGACCCCGGCCTTGCAGGAGAAGGGCGCGTCGATGTCATGCTCGCGCGCCGCGTCGAGCACCGACTGGCCGCTACGCGGCATCTGGAAGCTGCGCGACACGCCGTCGAGGATCACGGTGGCGCGGATCATGTCGCCGCTCTCGCGCGCGGCTTGGGCAGCTTGCCGCATCTTGGCGCGGCCCGGCTGGGCGGCGCCGAACAGCTCGAACTTGATCCTGTCCTTGGGCATGCCCGCCTCTTCGAGCGCGGTGGCCACGTCCTTCATCATCGCCTCGGGGCCGCAGATGAAGGCCATCTCGGCCTTCGGGCTGACCCATGGGCCGAACAGCGCGTGGCATTTCTCGGCGTCGATCCGGCCCGAGAACAGCTCGATCTCCTGCGCCTCGCCCGAGAAGACATGCACCACGTTCAGCCGGTCGAGATAGCGATCCTTCAGGTCGCCGATCTCGCGCTTGAACATCACCGAAGACAGTTGCCGGTTGCCATAGACCAGCGTGAAGCGGGCGGCGTCGGAGCCGGCAAGGATGCTCTTGGCGATCGACAGCACGGGGGTGATGCCGGAGCCGGCGGCGAAACCGAGATAGTGCTTCTCGCCCGCCTCCTCGGGGGCGTGAAAGCGGCCCTGTGGCGGCAGCGCGTCGAGCGTGTCCCCGACCTTCAGCTCGTGCTTGGCAAAGCTCGAGAACGCCCCGCCATCGACCTTCTTGATGCCGACCCGCAGCCCCTCCTCGGGGGTGGCGCAGATCGAGTAGGAGCGGCGCAGCTCCTCGCCGTCGAAATCGCGGCGGAAGGTGAGGTATTGGCCCGGGCGAAACCGGAACTTGTCGCAGTCGCCCTTCGCGGGGGCGAGCGAGACCACCACGGCGTCGCGGGTGTCGTGGTCGATGCCGGTGACGGTCAGCGGATAGAACTCTTGCATCAGATCGCCTTGAAATAATCGAAGGGCTCGCGGCAGTCGCGACAGCGGAACTGCGCCTTGCAGGGGGTGGAGCCGCGCGCCGCGATCGCCTCGGTGTTCTCCGAGCCGCATAGCGGACAGGCGGCGCTTTGGGCCGAGAGCATGCCCGCGCAGTTGGCGGCATTCAGCTGCGGCGGCGCGATGCCGTAGTCGAGCAGCTTCTGCCGGCCCTCGGGGCTGATCCAGTCGGTCGACCAGGGCGGCGACATGCGACGGCGCACCTCGACCTTCTCCAGGCCCCGCTCGCGCAGCGCCGTCTCGATGTCGAGCGCGATCACCAGCGTTGCGGGACAGCCCGCATAGGTGGGCGTGACGTCGACGACCAGCGTGTCATCCTCCCAACCCACGTCGCGGACGATGCCGAGATCGACCACCGAGATCGCCGGGATCTCGGGATCGGGGACCTCGCCCAGCCAATCGCGCACGGTGTCAATGTCCGGGCGCATCGCGCTCACCAGCGAGCGTCGGGGTAGCTGCGCGGAATCGACTGCATCTCGGCGAGGATGTAGCCCATCGTCTCGGTATGGATGCCGCTGCGGCCGCCGGTGCGGGCGTGGCCGTTCTCGGGGATCGCCAGCGTCGCGCGCTCCAGCGTCGCCGCGGTCTCGGCGTCGAAGGCGCGGCGCACCCGGTCGAGATCGGGCAGCACGCCCTGCTCGGTGAGCATGGCCTCCACTTCGTCGGTCGCCATCAGGTCGGCGGCATAGGGCCAGAGCGCGTCGAGCGCCGCCTGCATCTTGGCGTGGCTTTCCCCGGAGCCGTCGCCCAGACGCACGATCAGGTCGCGCGAGCGGTCGATATGGTAGCGCACCTCCTTCACGGATTTCTGCGCCAGCTCGCGGATCGCCTCATGGCCGCTCTCGCACAGCGCCTCCTGCATCGGCAGGTGCCAGGCGTCGAACAGGTATTGCCGCATCAGCGCATGGGCGAAATCGGTGTTGGGACGCTCGACCAGCTGCGCGTTGAGGAACTGCCGCTCGGTGCGGAAGAAGGCGAGATCGTCGGGGGTGCGGCCGCGGCCCTCAGCCTCTGCCGCGATCTCGTACCAGAGCTGGGTCTGGCCGATCAGGTCGAGCCCCATATTGGCGAAGGCGATGTCTTCCTCAAGTACCGGCGCGTGGCCGCACCAAGCCGCGGTCTGCTGGCCGAGGATCAGCGTCGTGTCGCCCATCCGCAGACAGAAGGTGACGAGCGGGTCCATCACATCGCCCCCACATCGTCGGGGATCTCGAAGAAGCTCGGGTGGCGGTAGACCTTGGATTTCGGCGCGGCGAAGTTCTGCTCGGCGGTGTCCGGATCGAAGGCGGTGATCTTGGCGGATTCGACCACCCAGATGCTCATGCCCTCGTTGCGCCGCGTATAGACGTCACGCGCGTTCTTCAGCGCCATCTCGGCGTCGGGCGCGTGCAGGCTGCCGACATGCCGGTGCGACAGCCCGTGCTGACCGCGGATGAAGATCTCCCACAGGGGCCATTCCTTGCTCATGCCGCTCACTCCGCCGCGATGGTCTGTTGTTTCTCGGCATGGGCGATCAGCCCGTCGCGATACCACGCGCCGTCGTCCCAAGCCTTGTTGCGCGCCGCCAACCGGTCGCGGTTGCACGGGCCGTTGCCCTTGAGCACCTCGTAGAACTCGGACCAGTCCGGCTCGCCGAAATCGTAGCCGCCCTTCGCCTCGTTCCAGGCGAGGTCGGGGTCGGGAACGGTGAGGCCCAGCCATTCGGCCTGCGGCACGGTCTGGTCGACGAACTTCTGGCGCAGCTCGTCATTGGTGTTCTGCTTGATGCCCCACTTCATCGACTGCTCGGAATGCACCGAGTCCTTGTCGGACGGGCCGAACATCATCAACGAGGGCCACCACCAGCGGTTCAGAGCGTCCTGCGCCATCGCCTTCTGGTCGTCGGTGCCCTGGCAGAGCTGGCGCATGATGTCGAAGCCCTGACGCTGGTGGAAGCTCTCTTCCTTGCAGACGCGGATCATCGCGCGGGAATAGGGGCCGTAGGAGCAGCGCTGCAGCGGCACCTGATTCATGATCGCGGCACCGTCCACGAGCCAGCCGACCGCGCCGATATCGGCCCAGGTCAGGGTCGGGTAGTTGAAGATCGAGGAATACTTGGCCTTGCCCGACAAAAGCTGCGCGGTCATCTCGTCGCGGCTGATCCCCAGCGTCTCGGCGGCGCAGTAGAGGTAGAGCCCGTGACCGGCCTCGTCCTGTACCTTGGCCAGAAGGATCGCCTTCCTTTGCAGCGACGGCGCGCGGGTGATCCAGTTGCCCTCGGGCAGCTGACCCACGATCTCGGAATGCGCGTGCTGGCTGATCTGGCGGATCAGCGTCTTGCGGTAGCCCTCGGGCATCCAGTCATTGGCCTCGATCCGCACGCCGCGATCGATCTTCTCCTGAAACTCGCGGTCCTTCTCGGAGGTCTCGGCGGCCCCGGTCTCGACGAGCTGTGCGTACATGTCGGATCTCCTGCGGCTTGCAACGAGTCGGTTCCCGCACGGGATTCATCGACTCTCCCGAATTATGTGACACGTGATGTGGCACATTTCAAGTCACAAGATCGGATGCGTGTGATGTATCGTGACGGCGTTCCGCAAGGCGGAACTGCCCCGTCGGATCAGTGGTAGGAGAGATCGGCGATGCGACGGGCGATGCGGGTCGGATCGGCCCTGAGAGGGCCGTCGCGGTCGACGAAATCGCGCGCCACGGCGGCATCGGCGCCGGGGGTGAGGTGCAGGTAGAGCCGGGCGAACAGCGCGCGCACCTCCGGGCCCTGCCAATTCTCGGGCAACATCCCCAGAGGCAGCGCCGGGTCCGACAGCGCGATGTCGCGGTAGACATGCACCAGCAGCAGCCGCAGCCCCAGCGCCTCTTCGGGGCTGCACGACACGCCGTCGAGCGGTGCGAAACCTTCCATGAAACGCGCCATCCGTTCGGCCAGGGCGTCGAGCGGCCAGGCGGCACGGGCCATTTCTGTCAGGTCGTCCTCGGTGGTGGCGTGGAAATGCGGCGCGCCCAAGGGGGGCAGGGGGTCGCCGCGATCCGGCAGGATCGCGAGATAGGGCTCGGCCATGCCGAAGCGCAGTCGCGTCAGCCGTGTCACCAGCGCTTCGCGCCCCGGCCCCTGCGGCAACGCCACGAGATGCCAGCCCCTGAGCGGCGCGGCGCGGGGGCGGCGATAGATCAGCCGCGCGGCGCGCTGGAACTCCTTTTCCGCCGAGGCGGTGAGCCGGTAGTAGCTCTTGCGCCCGTCCTTCACCCCCTCGATCCGCTCGGCGGCGACGAGCCGCGACACGGCGGTACGCACCCGGCTTTCACTCAGGCCGACGGCGGCGCAGGCCGAAATGATGTTGCCCATCCAGATCTCGCCGCCGCGTGGCGCCACCACATCGCCATAGAGCGTGACGATGAAGGCACCGGCGCTGACCGGATTGGCGGCGAGGACGTTGTGCAGGGCATCTGGCGACATGTCGGCTCCGGGTTGTGCGCGAGAACCGGTGTAGTGCCCTCGCGCCATGGGCACAATTCAGCCCTTGGGCCGCTCGTCGACGACGCGCTTCGCCTTGCCCTCCGAGCGTGCGATGCTGCCACAGGGCTTGATCTCGACCTTGCAAGACACGCCGACCACGCTCTTGACGTGGCCCATCAGCTCGCGTGCGGCCGCCTGCGCCGTGGCCGCGTCGCCATCAATCTTGCACTCGCAATGGATGCACATCTCGTCCATCCGGCCCTTGCGGGACAGATGGATCTGGTAATGCGGGGCCAGCGCCGCGCATTTCAGGATCTGCTCCTCGATCTGGGTCGGGAAGACGTTGACGCCGCGCAGGATGATCATGTCGTCGCTGCGCCCCGTCACCTTCTCCATCCGCCGCATCGACCGCGCGGTGCCGGGCAGCAGCCGCGTCAGGTCGCGGGTGCGGTAGCGGATGATCGGAAAGGCCTCCTTGGTGAGCGAGGTGAAGACCAGCTCGCCTTCCTGCCCGTCCTCGACCGGCTCGCCGGTCTCCGGATCGATGATCTCCGGGTAGAAGTGATCCTCCCAGATGTGCAGACCGTCCTTGGTCTCGACGCATTCCTGCGCGACGCCCGGGCCCATCACCTCGGAGAGACCGAAGATATCGACCGCATCCATGTCGAATGCCTGCTCGATTTCCTGGCGCATGGCGTTGGTCCAGGGCTCGGCCCCGAAGATGCCGGTCTTGAGCGAGCTCTTGCGCGGGTCGAGGCCCGCGGCGCGGTAGGCGTCGAGGATCGACAGCATGTAGGAGGGGGTGACCATGATGATCGAGGGCTTGAAATCCTCGATCAGCGTGATCTGCCGCTCTGTCATGCCGCCGGAGACCGGGACCACGGTGCAGCCCAGCCGCTCGGCCCCGTAATGCGCGCCAAGCCCGCCGGTGAAGAGGCCGTAGCCATAGGCGACGTGGCAGATGTCGCCCGGCGCGCCGCCCGCGGCGCGGATCGAACGCGCCATGACGTCGGCCCATGTGTCGATGTCGTTCTTCGTATAGGCCACGACCGTCGGCTTGCCGGTGGTGCCCGAGGAGGCGTGCAGCCGCGCGATCCGGCTTTGCGGCACCGCGAACATGCCGAAGGGGTAGTTGTCGCGCAGGTCCTGCTTCACGGTGAAGGGGAATTTCTTGAGGTCCGACAGCGATTTCAGATCGTCCGGGTGGACGCCGCATTCGTCGAACTTGGCCCGGTAGAAGGGCGAGCCCTCATAGGCGCGCTGGAGCGTCTGCTTCATCCGTTGGAACTGCAGCGCCGCGATCTCGTCGCGCGAGGCGGTCTCGATCGGGTCGAGGGGCGCGCGCGCCCCGGTGGGTCTGGTCAGCATGTCATCCTCCCTCGGCGCCCTCCCGCGGCGCCGGTCTCAGTTCACTTGGCGCGTGGCGTCACGATCCGCGAATTGCCGCGAAAGCTGGCGATCAGCGTGCCGTCCTCGCGATGCACCGCCACGTCGTAGAGGCCCGAGCGCCCGGCCCGCGTCACCTCGGTGCCGGTGCCGATCAGCACGTCGCCCAAGCGCCCCGGCGCGTGGTAGACGATGTCGCATTGCACGCCGACGGCCTGGTAGTCGTAGCTGTTGGCCGCGAAGGCGAAGACGCTGTCGGCGAAGGCGAAGGTCAGGCCGCCATGCAGCGTGCCATGGCCGTTCACCATGTCCTCGCGCACCCGCATCCGCATCACGGCGGTGCCGGGTCCGACCTCGAGAAGCTCCATCCCCATCGCCTTGCTGGCGGTGTCCTCGTCCCACATCTCCTGCGTGCGCTTCTCGGCCTGCGCCTGCGGGTCGAGCTTCATCTCCACCGCGCCGCTCATTGCGCGCGCCCGGTGAAGACCGGCTCCCGCTTCTCGGTGAAGGCGCGCACGCCCTCGGCATAATCGGGCGAGAAGCCCGCCTTGCGTTGCAGGTCGCGCTCGAGATCGAGGCTGGCGTCAAGATTCTGACCACCCGCGGCCTGGATCGCCTGCTTGGTCAGCCCGTAGCCATAGGTCGGCCCCTTGGCCAGCGCGGTCGCGAGCGCCTCGGCCTCCTCCATCAGCGCCGCATCGGGCACGGCGCGCCAGATCAGCCCCCAATCGGCGGCCTGCGCCGCGCCCAGCGGCTGACCGGTCAGCGCCAGTGCCTTGGCGCGAGCTTCGCCAAGCGCCCGGGTCAGGGTCCATGTGCCGCCCGAATCCGGCACGAGGCCGAGCTTGGCGAAGGACTGGATGAAGCGCGCGCTATCGCCCGCCAGAACGATGTCGCAGGCGATGGCGAGGTTGGCGCCGGCGCCGGCGGCGACGCCGTTCACCGCGCAGATCACCGGCTTGGGCAGGGCCCGGATGGCGCGCACCAGCGGGTTCCACAGCGTGCCGATCGTCTCGCCCAGATCCGGCGCGCCGCCCGCGGCATCGGGATGGCGCTGGCCGAGATCCTGACCGGCGCAGAAGCCGCGACCGGCCCCGGTGAGCAGCACCGCGCGCACCGCCTTGTCCTCGGCCGCCCGGCCGATCGCCGCGCGCAGCGCCGCATGCAGCTCGGGGGTGAAGGCGTTCAGGCGGTCGGGCCGGTTCAGCCTCAGGCGCAGCACGCCATCCGTCAGGTTCTCCAGAAGAACTGGCTCGGTCATGATCCCTCCCTCGCATCGCGCGCATCGCCACCGGCCTCTCCCCTCAAAGGGGCACGGAAACGCAGCGCTTTGGGAAAAAATGTGTTGCATGATGGTCGCGGCTGGTCAATGAATAAAGCGTCACGGAATGCCGAAATTATGTGCTGCGATGTGACGAAAGGGAGGAATGACATGACGAGACAAGCAGTTGCCGCCGGCGTCTCGGCGCTGGCCCTGCTGACGGCCGCGCCCGCGCTGGCCGAGATCAAGATCGGCGCCTCGCTCGCCGTCACCGGCCCGGCCGCCTTTCTCGGCGATCCCGAAGCCAAGACGCTGGAGATGCTGGTCGAGGAACTGAACGCCAATGGCGGCATCAACGGTGAAGAGGTCGAGCTGATCGTCTATGACGACGGTGCCGATCCGAACAAGGCGCGCACCTTCGCGACCCGTCTCATCGAGGAGGACGAGGTGGTCGCGGTGATCGGCGGCTCCTCGACCGGGGCCACCATGGCGATGGCGCCGCTCTTCGCCGATTACGAGATCCCGTTCATCTCGCTCGCCGGTGCCGTGGTGATCATCGACCCGGTGCAGGAGTTCGTCTTCAAGACGCCGCATACCGACCGCATGGCCTGCGAGAAGATCTTCGCCGACATCACCTCGCGCGGCATGACCAAGGTCGGGCTGATCTCGGGCACCGACGGCTTCGGCGCCTCGATGCGCGAGCAGTGCCTCGACGTGGCCGAGGCCTCCGGCGTCGAGATCGTCGCCGATGAGAGCTATGGCGGCAGCGACAGCGACATGACCCCGCAGCTCACCAACATCGCCGCCACCGAGGGTATCGAGGCGGTGGTGAACCCCGGCTTCGGCCAGGGCCCGGCGGTGGTGACCCGCAACTACGCCCAGCTCGGAATCGAACTGCCGTTCTATCAGAGCCACGGCGTCGCCTCCGACGAGTTCATCAAGCTTGCCGGTGACGCCGCGAACGGGCTGCGCCTGCCCGCGACGCCACTCTTGATCCCCGACCAGCTGGCCGAGGACGACCCGCAGCGCCAGCCGGTGCAGGACTACATCGCGGCCTATGAGGCGGCCCATGGCGAGAAGCCCTCGACCTTCGGCGGCTATGCCTATGATGCCTTCCACCTGCTGGTGAACGCGATCGAGCGGGCCGACTCGACCGATCCGGTCGAGATCCGCGACGCGCTCGAGGCGACCGAGGGCCATGCCGGCGTCACCGGCGTCTACAGCTTCACCCCCGAGGACCACATGGGTCTCGACCTTTCGGCCTTCCGGATCCTCGAGATCAAGGATGGCGGCTGGACCCCGGTCGAAGAGTAAGGATCTGCCTTGTCGGAGCTTCTGCAATTCCTCGTCTCCGGGGTCACGGTGGGCGCGATCTACGCGGCCATCGCCCTCGGGTTCACGCTGATCTACAACGCCTCCGGCGTCGTGAACTTCGCCCAGGGCGAGTTCGTGGTGATCGGCGGCATGACGGCGGCGGCGCTGATCGGCGCGGGCGTGCCGGTCTGGATCGCGGCGCCGCTGGCGGTGATCGCGGGTATGCTGGTGGGCGTCGCGCTCTACCGGCTGGCGATCCGACCCGCGCGCGAGGCGCCGCTGGTGTCGCTGATTATCATCACGATCGGCGCCAGCATCTTCCTGCGCGGCGCCATGCAGGCGGTCTTCGACAAGCAGATCCATCGCTATGACGGCTTCTCCGGCGACGCGCCCCTGCGCGTCGGGGGCGCCACCATCCTGCCGCAGAGCCTGTGGATCATCGGCGGCAGCATCGCGGTCTTCGCCTTTCTCGCGTGGTTCCTGAACCGGACCCGGGCCGGGCGCGGCATCCGTGCCACCGCCTCGAACCGCATGGCCGCAGCACTCGTCGGCATCAACACGGGCCGCGCGATGAACCTTTCCTTCGCGCTTTCGGCCGCCATCGGCGCGCTGGCCGGGGTGCTGGCGACGCCGGTCACCTTCACCAGCTACGATGTCGGCGTTCTGATGGCGCTCAAGGGCTTCTCGGCCACCATGCTGGGCGGCGTCGGCTCGCCTCTGGGCGCGCTGGCGGGCGGGCTGCTGATCGGGCTGATCGAGGCGATGACGGCGGGCTACATCTCCTCCGACTACAAGGATGCGAGCGCCTTCGTTGTCATTCTTCTCGTGCTGTTCCTGCGGCCCCAGGGCCTGTTCGGCGCGCGTATCACGGAGCGGGTGTGATGGCCGGGCAGGGGACGACCACCAGCGCCGCGCCGGTCGATACCGGGGGCGATGCGTATTTGCAGAACAAAGTCACAAGGCGGCGCGCCATCGGGCCGGGGCTTCGCACCTTCCTGATCTTCGCGGTCCTCGTGGGGCTGGGCGCGCTGATCTTTCCGTCGAGCTATTTCTACCGGGTCGGTACGCTGGTCTGGATCAACACGCTTGCGGTCACCGGCATCGTGGTGCTGCTGGGCTATGTCGGCCTGGTCAGCCTCGGCCATGCCGGCTTCTTCGCCATCGGCGCATATGCCACCGCGATCCTGCCGAATTACGGCGTGCCGTCGCCGCTGGCGATGCTGTCGGGGGTGCTGCTGGCCGGTCTGCTGGCGCTCGTCGTCGGGCGGCCGATCCTGAAGCTTTCGGGCTATTATCTCGCCATCGCGACGCTGGGTCTGGGCATGCTGATCTGGATGGTGCTGTCGAAGGAGGCTTGGCTCACCGGCGGGCCGGACGGCATGACGGTCTCCGGCATGAACGCCCGCAACCTGTTCAAGATGGTGGGCCTCAACCTGAAATCCGCCGAAGCGTGGTACTGGGTCGCGGGCTTCACCGCCGCCATCGGTGCGGCGATCGCGGTCAACCTCGCGGGCTCCCCATCGGGGCGCAGCCTGCGGGCGATCCATGACAGCGATGTCGCCGCGCGTTCGCTCGGCATCGACGTGGCCCGCGCCAAGTCGCGCGCCTTCGTGATCTCGGCGCTCTACGCCGCCGTGGCGGGCGGCCTGCTGGCGCTGGCCAATGGCTACATCACCCCCGAGACGGGCGGCTTCATGCATTCCGTCGAGATGGTGACCATGGCGGTGCTGGGCGGGGCCACTTCGGTGTTCGGCGCGCTGGTCGGCGCCCTGATCCTCACCGCGCTGCCGCAGGTGCTCACGGTCTTCGCCGATTACGAGCACATGGTGCTTGGCGGTATCATGGTCGTCACCATGATCGCGATGCGGCGCGGCCTCGTGCCCTTCATCGCCGATCTCTGGACCCGGAGGAAATCATGAGCCTCGACATCGACGGCCTCGGCATCGCCTTCGGCGGCATCAAGGCCGTGGACGGCGTGAGCTTCACCGCGAAACCGGGCGAGGTGACCTCGATCATCGGTCCGAACGGCGCGGGCAAGACCACGCTGTTCAACCTCGTCTCCGGGGTCTACCGCGCCAGCTCCGGCCGGGTCCGGATCGACGGGCAGGACGTCACCGGCCTCGCGGCCCACGATCTGGCCCGGCGCGGCATGGCCCGCACCTTTCAGAACCTGCAGGTCTTCCCGCAGATGAGCGCGCTCGACAACGTCATGACCGGCTGCCACATGCAGGAGAAATCCAACCTGCTCTCCGACCTGCTGGGCCTGCCCGGCGCGCGACGCGAGACCGAGCGGAGCCGCGCCAGCGCCATGGCCGCGCTGGAACGCGCGGGCCTCGCCGATCTGGCGCATCGCCCGGCCTCCGAGATGTCCTATGGACAGCTCAAGCGGCTGGAGATCGCCCGCGCGCTGGTCACCGGCTGCACCATCCTGCTGCTCGACGAACCGGCGGCGGGCTGCAACGCGGTCGAGACGCGCGAGGTCGACGACCTGATCCACGCCATCGCGGACGAGGGCAAGACCGTGGTGCTGATCGAGCACGACATGCGCATGGTGATGCGCATCTCGGCGCACATCGTCGTGCTCGATCAGGGCCGCAAGATCGCCGAAGGCGGGCCGGAGGAGATCCGCACAAACCCCCATGTCATCGCCGCCTATCTCGGCGCCCATGGCGCCGCCGAAGCCGAGGCCGCCGCCCATGCCTGAACCGCTTTTGTCCATCGAGGGCCTGCGCTCCGCCTATGGCCCGATCGAGGTGCTGCACGGCGTCGATCTCACCGTGAACGAGGGCGAGATCGTCTCGCTCGTCGGGGCCAATGGCGCGGGCAAGACCACCTTGATGCGCTGCATCTCCGGCGTGCAGCCGGTGAATTCCGGCTCCGTTCGATTTTCGGGGCACGACCTGACCCGCCAGCCCGACCACGCGCGCGCCGCTCTGGGCGTCGCGCATTCGCCCGAGGGGCGGCAGATCTTCGGCGATCTGAGCGTGGCCGAGAATCTGAGCCTGGGCGGCTATCATCGCACGGACGATCTCGGCGCGGACATGGACGAGGTCTATGGCCTCTTTCCGATCCTGCGCGACAAGGCGGCGCTGCCCGCGGGCGGGCTCTCGGGCGGCCAGCAGCAGATGCTCGCCATCGGTCGCGCCATCATGGGCCGCCCGAAGCTGATGCTGCTCGACGAGCCGTCGATGGGCCTCGCCCCGGTGCTGGTCGATCAGGTGCTCGGGGTGGTGAAATCGCTGCGCGATCGCGGCGTGACGCTGTTGATGGTCGAGCAGAACGCCTATGCCGCTCTGTCGATCGCCGACCGGGGCTACGTCATGGAGCAGGGCGAGATCACGCTCTCGGGCAATGCCGCTGAGCTGATCGCCGATCCGCGTATCCGCGAGGCCTATCTCGGGGCCTGACGGTCGTTTCCCGCAACTTTCGCTTGTAGGACGGGACGGCCGGACCCAGGGTCTGGGCATGACCGAGACCCTCCGCATTCCCTCCTCGACCGGCCGGCCGCCGCTTCGGGCGGATTTCACCGCCGGAAAGGGGCGTGATCTGGCGGTCGTGCTGCCGGGGTTGCGCTATGGCTGCGACCGCCCGCTGCTGCGGGGCACGGCTGCCCTGTTTGAGCGGGCAGGCTGCGACATGGCGCGGCTGGCTTTCGACTATGCCGAGGATGAGGCCTTCATGACTGCCCCCGATGCCGAGCAGTTCGCCCGCATCGCGGCGGATGGGCGGGATATCGGGGCGCATCTGTCGGCCATGCGCGCTTATGAACGGGTCTGGCTGATCGGCAAGTCGCTCGGCACGCTATCGATGGGGGCGGCATTGTCGGCCGGGATCGGCGCCTCGGAACGGACCCGGGCGGTCTGGTTGACCCCGAGCCTGCTCGGCACGCCGCTTTTGTCCTGGATGCGCAACTGGCCGGGAGTTGGGGTAGCGGTGCTGGGAACCGAGGATCCCTCAAACCGCCCGGAGCTGCTGGAAGCTCTCGGGCGACAGCCGGGGCTGACCCTGCGGATGGTCGCGGGGGCCGATCATGGCTTCGATCATGCCGAAGGGCGTGATGCCGCGCGGCGGGCCATCGGCGAAGCCATCGATACAGTGGAGCAGTGGAGAAAGCAGCAGCTTTGACACCTGGAAAGGAGAAGGGGGCCGTTCGGCCCCCTTCCTGTATCAGCTTTCCGGCGCCTCGGCCGAGGGCTTGCCCTCGCCCTCGGGGAAGAAGCAGGCCGATTTCTGCACCGCCCCGTCGAGCAGGGGGCGCTGCTTCCGGCACTTGTCCTGCGCCTTCCAGCAGCGCGGCGCGAAGGCGCAGCCCGGCGGCACGGCGAGTGGCGAGGGCAGTTCGCCTTCGAGCTTGATCCGCTCCTTGGCGGCCTCCGGATCGGCGCGCGGCGTCGCCGAGAGCAGCGCCTTGGTGTAGGGGTGCTGCGGGTTGTCGAAGATCATGTCCTTCGGGCCCGTCTCCACCGCTCGGCCCAGATACATCACCTTTACCTCGTCGGCGACGTGACGCACCACCGACAGGTCATGGCTGATGAAGAGATAGGCCAGTTGCATCCGCTCCTGCAGGTCGATCAGCAGGTTCAGCACCGAGGACTGGATCGACACGTCGAGCGCCGAGACCGGCTCGTCGAGCACCAGCACCTCGGGCTCCAGCATCAGCGCCCGGCCGATGGCGATGCGCTGACGCTGGCCGCCCGAGAACATGTGCGGGTAGCGGTCGAAATGCTCGGGCCGCAGGCCCACCAGCCGCAACATCTCGCGCGCCTTGGCCTCGCGCTCGGATGTCGGCATCTGGGGGCGGTTGATCAGCAGGGGCTCCATCAGGATCTGGCCGATTCGCTGGCGCGGGTTGAGCGAGCCGTAGGGGTCCTGGAACACGATCTGCACCTTGGAGCGCAGGCTTTTCCACGCGTCCGGCGTGGCGTCGGTGCCCGAGATCGACAACTCGCCGCGGGTCGGCTCCTCGATCAGCGTCACGACCCGGGCGAGGGTGGACTTGCCGCAACCGGATTCGCCGACCACGGCCAGCGTCCGGCCCGGCGTCAGCTCGAAATCGAGATCCGACAGCGCGCGCACCACGCGCGGCTTGGAAAAAAGACCGCCGCCAACCTCGTAATGGCGGGTGAGGCCGCGCGCGGTGACGACGGGGCCGGTCTTGGCGGGCGATGTCGTGTCATGGGCGTCTGTGGTCACGGCACTCACGAGGCGAGCCTTTCGTCGGTGTTGAGCGGGTAGTGGCAGCGCGCGAGGCCGAGATCCGGCCCGCGCGGCTTGGGCGGCACCTTGCGGCAATGGTCGTCCGCATAGGGGCAGCGCGGCGAGAACAGGCAGCCCTGCGGCCGGTCGAACTGTCCCGGCACCACGCCGGGAATGGTCGGCAGCCGCTTGTCGGTGGCGCGCTCGGGCAGGGCCGCGAGCAACGCCGAGGTATATGGGTGGTGCGGCGACCGGAACAGCGGGCGCACCGGCTGCTCCTCGACCTTCTGGCCCGCGTAATGCACCGAGACGCGCTGCGCGGTCTCGGCCACCACGCCCATGTCATGGGTGATCAGCACCAGCCCCATGCCGGTCTCGTCGCGCAGCCTGACGAGCAGGTCGAGGATCTGCGCCTGGATCGTCACGTCGAGCGCAGTGGTCGGCTCGTCGGCGATCAGCAGCTTGGGATTGCACGAGATCGCCATGGCGATCATCACCCGCTGGTTCATGCCGCCCGACATCTGGTGCGGGAACGCCTTGAGCCGCTGCTCGGGGTCGGGGATGCCGACCAGATCGAACAGCTCCAGCGCGCGGGCCTGCGCGGCCTTGCGGTCCATGCCGAGATGGATGCGCAGCGCCTCGCGGATCTGGAAGCCCACGGTGAAGCAGGGGTTGAGCGAGGACATCGGCTCCTGGAAGATCATCGCGAGGTCCTTGCCGACGATCTTGCGGCGGGCCCGGGCCGACATCTTCGACAGGTCGTGCCCGTCGAAGATCATCTCGTCCGCCGTCACCTTGGCGGTCCAGGGCAAGAGCCCCATCAGCGCCAGCATCGACACCGATTTGCCGGAGCCGCTTTCGCCGACGATGGCCAGCACGTCGCCCTTGTCCACGTCGAGATCGACCTGGTCGACGGCGCGGAACCGGCCGCCGGTGGTCGCAAACTCGACCGAGAGGTTGCGCAGTCTCAGAAGACTCATGAGATCAGCTCCGCTTCAGTTTCGGGTCGAGCGCGTCGCGCAGACCATCGCCCATCAGGTTGATGGCGAGCACGGTGATCAGGATCGCGAGGCCGGGCAGGGTGACCACCCACCATGCGCGCAGGATGAACTCGCGCGCCTCGGCCAGCATCGTGCCCCATTCCGGGGTCGGAGGCTGCGCGCCCATGCCGAGGAAGCCCAGCGCCGCCGCGTCGAGGATCGCGGTGGAGAAGCTGAGCGCCGCCTGCACGATGATCGGAGCGAGGCAGTTCGGCAGCACCGTGACGAACATCAGCCGCCACAGCCCGGCACCCGCGACGCGGGCCGAGGTGACGTAGTCCTCGCCCAGCTCGCCGATCACGCTGGCGCGGGTCAGGCGCACGTAATGCGGCTGCAGCACGATCGCGATGGCGATCATCGCGTTCAGGAGCGATGGCCCGAGGATCGCCACCAGCACCAGCGCCAGCAAGAGCGACGGAAAGGCGAGGATGATGTCCATCAGCCGCATGATGATCGCGTCGAGCCATTTCGGCGAGAAGCCCGCCAGCAGGCCCAGGAGGATGCCGCCCGACGCCGCGACCACGACCACGACGATGCCCACGAAGAACGAGTAGCGCGCGCCGTTCAAGAGCCGCGAGAGCATGTCGCGGCCCAAGGGGTCGGTGCCCAGCGGGAAGCTCCAGTTGCCGCCCTCCTGCCACGCGGGCGGGATCAGCGCGAATTCGCGGAACTGCTGCGTCGGGTCGTGCGGCGCGATCCACGGCGCGGTGGCCGCGATGAACACGAAGACGACGAAGACCCAGAAGCCGAACACGGCGCCGCGGTTCTCGCGGAAATAGAACCAGAACTCGGAGAGCCGGCCGGGACGCTTCTCGACCTGGGTTTCCACCTCTTTGGAAAGTGCGTGGTCCATCAGCGCTTCCTGATCTTGGGATTGATGAGGCCGTAGAGCAGGTCGACGGTCAGGTTCACCACCATCACCATCACGGCGATGAGCAGCAGGCCGCCCTGCACGACCGGGTAGTCGCGGCGGAAGATCGAATCGACCATCCACTTGCCGATGCCCGGCCAGGAGAAGATCGTCTCGGTCAGGATCGCGCCGGCGAGCAGCGTGCCGACCGACAGGCCGATCACGGTGATGACCGGGATCAACGCGTTGCGGAGCGCGTGCAGCCCGTTGATCCGGCCCGGCGGCAGGCCCTTGGCCCGTGCCGTGCGGATGTAATCCTCGCCGAGGACCTCGAGCATGGCCGAGCGGGTCTGGCGCGCGATCACCGCGAGCGGGATGGTTCCGAGCACGATGGTCGGCAGGATCAGGTGTCGCACGGCGGAGGTGAAGGCGCCGTCCTGGCCCGAGATCAGGCTGTCGATCAGCATGAAGCCGGTGACGTCGTCGAAATAGTAGAGCAGGTCGATCCGGCCCGAGACCGGGGTCCAGCCGAGATTGCCCGAGAACACGATGATCAGGAGCAGCGCCCACCAGAAGATCGGCATCGAGTAGCCCACCAGCGCGGTGGACATCAGCGTCCGGTCGAAGAACTTGCCGCGGTTCATCGCCGCGATCACGCCCGCGGGAAGGCCCAGCGCCACCGCGAAGATCATCGCGCAGATCGACAGCTCCAGCGTCGCCGGGAACAGCGCGAAGAACTCGTCCCAGACCGGGCGCTTGGTGACGTAGCTGTTGCCGAGATCGCCCTGCAGCACGCCGGTCAGGTAATCCCAGTACTGCGCGAGGATCGGCCGGTCGAAGCCGAACTGCACGACCAGCTCGTCATAGCGTTCCTGCGTCATGCCGCGCTCGCCCGCCATGACGATGATCGGATCGCCCGGCAGCACGCGGATGAAGGCGAAGGAGATGAGGGTGACGCCGATGAAGGTCGGCAGGAAGGTCGCGAAGCGCGACAGCACGTAGCGCAGCATCTCAGCGGCCCGCCATGTCGGGGCCGGACCGCGCGAACGCGGCGCTGCCGTGGGAATCGAGGGTGACCATGCCGGTACGGGTCTCCTGTTGCGGGTGATCGGGCAATCGGGGTCTCGGTCGGCGGCAGAACCGTCGGTTCCGCCCTTGAAGCGCGCCACGTATCACAGAGTTCACGGACTTGTCGAGTTTTCGTGATGCCTGACGCCGGGTCGTGACCCGAGCCTGCGCCCCCGGTGACGCGACGGTCAAGCGCCATGCCCCGGATATGCGAAAGGTCCGGGGCCATGACGGCCCCGGACCCCGGTTGCGCTGTCGCGCGGTTTATTCGGCGATCGAGACGTTGTCGAACAAGTGGCCGCCCAGCGGGTGCACCACATAGCCCTCGACCTCTTCGCGCATTGGCATCGAGACGACCGAATGGGCGATGGTGGCCCAGGGTGCCTGCTCCTTGAAGACCATCTGCGCCTCTTCGTAGAGCGCGGCGCGCTCTTCCTGGGTGGACTTGGTCTTGGCTTCCTGGATCAGCGCCTCGAACTCCTCGTTGCACCACTGCGCGCGGTTCGAGCCGCCGACGCCGTCACAGCCAAGCAGCACGGCGAGGAAGTTGTCCGGGTCGCCATTGTCGCCGGTCCAGCCCAGCAGCACCGCGCCGTCGCGATCCTCGGCCTTGGACCGCTCGAGATACTCGCCCCACTCGTAGGAGACGATCTCCACGTCGACGCCGATCTCGGACATGTCTTCCTGGATCAGCTCGGCCATGCGCCGGGCGTTCGGGTTGTAGGGGCGCTGCACCGGCATCGCCCAGATCTTCATGCTCAGATCGCTGACGCCGGCTTCTTCCAGCATCTGCTTGGCGGCCTCGGGATCGTAGGGATCGTCCTCGACCGCGTCGTTGTAGGACCACATGGTCGGCGGGATCGGGTTCTTGGCGACCTTGCCGGAGCCCTGGAACACCACGTCGAGGATCGCCTGCTTGTCGATCGCCATGTTGAGCGCCTTGCGCACCTCGGGCTGGTCGAACGGCGCCTGCGTCGTGTTGTAGGCGAGGTAGCCGACGTTGAGGCCTTCCTGCTCCATCACCTCGATGCCCTCGGCCTCCTTCATCGCGGCGATGTCGGCGGGGTTCGGGTAGGGCATGACGTGGCACTCGCCCGCCTGCAGCTTCTGGTAGCGGACGGAGGCGTCGGGGGTGATCGCGAAGATCAGGTTCTCGACCTTGGCGGGCTCGCCCCAGTAGTCGTCGAAGCGCTCGTAGCGGATCACCGCGTCCTTCTGGTAGGCCACGAAGCTGAACGGGCCGGTGCCGATCGGCTGCTGGTTCAGCATCTCCGGGTTGTCCGCGACCGCGTCGGCATACTCGGCCGAGAGGATCGAGGCGAAGTCCATCGCCATGTTGGCGACGAAGGGTGCCTCGGGGCGGGTCAGCTTGAACTTGACGGTGTAGTCATCGACCTTCTCGATGCTCTCGATCAGGTCGGGCATCGACATGCCCTGGTAGTATTCCCAGGTGCCGCCCGAGGCCATGTGGAACGGGTGGTCGTCCTTGCCCTGGCGCTCGAAGGAGAAGATCACGTCGTCGGCGTTGAAGTCGCGCGACGGGGTGAACTGGTCGTTCGAGTGGAATTTCACGCCCTGGCGCAGCTTGAAGGTGATCTCGGTGCCATCCTCGGAGACTTCCCAGCTCTCGGCGAGTCCCGGAACCACCTCGGTGGTGCCGGTCTTGAACTCGACCAGCTGGTTGTAGACCGTGTGCGACGAGGCGTCGAAAGTGGTGCCGGAGGTGTAGAGCGCCGGGTCGAAGCCCTCGGGGCTGCCTTCCGAGCAATAGACGAGGTTCTGCGCCTGGGCGGCGCCCGCAAGCGCGAGGGTGGCGGCGCCGGCGGCGAGCCATGTCTTCATCTTCATGTCGTTCTCCCTGTCAGCCCGACCTTCTCCGGCACATGTTTCGCCGGTTGGCCGATGCGTTGTGACGGCAGCCTGTCCCAGCGGGACGCGTCAGGCAAGACCCCCCGTTCCTCTGACCCGGCGGAAACGGGACGATCCGACCGGTTATTCGCCCCGCTTTCGGCGGCGCGGCCTGCCTTGCGGGCGCCTGCGCGCGGGGCCATGGTCGCGCGAGCAATTCCGGACCCCGATTCATGGCCTTCCAGTTCCGCTTTCCCGTGCGGCGCGCGGCGCGCCCCGCCCGCGCCGGGCACGACGCGCCGCCTGCCGCCATGCGGCCCGAGCCTCTGCTCGGCATGGCGCTGGTGACGCTGACCCTCTGCGTCACGCTCAAGGATTGGGCTCCCGCGACCGGGGCGGGGCGGGCCGCGGCGCTGCTGGTGCCGGTCGTCGTGGCGCTGCTGGCATGGCGGTTGCGCGGGCGGCGGCTGGGCTTCGTGGTGGTGGCACTTCTGGTCACGGCGGCGCTCTGGGCGCAGGGCGGCGACTGGACCGCGCGAGTCCTCGCCGGCTTCGGCTCCGCGGCCTTCATCGGCGCCTTCTTCGTGGCGCTCGCCACGCTGCGCTCGGCGGCCGAGACCTCGCCCGCGATCCGGGCCTGCGGCCAGTATCTGGCGGCGCAGCCGCCGGGGCGGCGCTACCTCGCGCTGACGCTGGGAGGGCAGGCCTTCTCGGTGCTGCTCAATTACGGCTCGATCGCGCTTCTGGGGAGCCTCTCGGTCGCCAGTTCCGAGCGCGAGCCGGACCCCGAGATCCGGTTTCACCGCACCCGGCGCATGCTGCTGGCGATCCAGCGCGGCTTCGTGTCGGTGCTGCCCTGGTCGCCGCTCTCCTTCTCGGTCGCGATCACCGGCGCGCTGCTGCCGGGTGCGCCTTATAAATCCACGGTGCTGCCCGCGATGGTGACCGGGCTGATCGTTGCCGGCACCGGTTGGGCGATGGACCAGATCTTCAAGCCGAAGCTCTCGCGCACCCCGGTGCGCCACGCGCCCGAGGGCGGCCCGAAGGCGGTGCTGCCGCTGGTGCTGCTTCTGGCGCTGCTCGGTCTGCCGGTCTGGCTGCTGCACGTGGCCTTCGAGGTGCGGGTGGTCGGCGCGGTGCTTCTGGTGGTACCGCTTCTGGCGCTGGGCTGGGTGCTGTTGCAGGAGGGGCCGCGCGGGGCGCTCGCGCGAGCGGGCCGCTACACGGCGCGCGAACTGCCGCGCTACCGGCCCGAACTGACGCTGCTGATGATGGCGGGATATATCGGCACCGCGGGTGCGGGACTGCTGGCGCCGCATGTGGCCGAGTTCGCGCCGCTGATCGAGGCGCTGCCCGGACCGTTGATCCTTGGCCTGCTGGTCTGGTTCATCCCCGTGACCGGTCAGGTCGGCATGAACCCGATCCTCGCCGTGACGCTGCTGTTCCCGCTGCTGCCGTCTCCCGAGGCGATGGGGGTGAGCCCTGTCGCGCTGTTCATCGCGATCACCGCCGGCTGGGCGATTTCGGGGATCACCTCGCCCTTCACCGCGACGACGCTGCTCACCGGCAATTTCGCGGGCAAGAGCGCGCTGCATGTCGGGCTGAAGTGGAACGGCGCCTACGCGCTGGTCACCGGCGTGCTGCTGACGCTCTGGGCGGTGGGCTTCGGCCTTTGGTCCTGAACGCGCGATCTGGAACTTCTCCGCCGGGCACTGTATGTGCCAACGCCATCGACTGACGCAAGGTGAGGCACATGTTCGAGACACGCATCATGCGCGAGGAACTCGCGCGGCATTACGATCTCGCACCATCGGTGGAGGCGGCGGAGCGCCAGGCCGATCTCTACGCCCGCATGGACAAGGTGCTGAGCCCGGTCGACTGGGCGATGCACGCCCCCTATGTCGAAGCGATCAACAAGCTCAAGCGCGAGCGCGACGCGGTGATCCTCGCGCACAATTACATGACGCCCGAGATCTATCACGGCATCGCCGACGTGGTCGGCGACAGCCTGCAGCTGGCGATCGAGGCCACGAAGGTCGAGGCGCAGGTGATCGTGCAATGCGGCGTGCATTTCATGGCCGAGACCTCGAAGATCCTGAACCCGGCCAAGACCGTGCTGATGCCCGACATGGAGGCTGGTTGCTCGCTGGCCGAGAGCATCACCGCCGAGGGCATCGCCGAGATGCGTCGCCGATACCCGGGCGCGCCGGTGGTGAGCTACGTCAACACCACCGCCGAGGTGAAGGCCGCCTCGGACATCTGCTGCACCTCGGCCAACGCGCTGCAGATCGTCGAGGCGATGGAGAGCGACACGGTCATCATGACCCCCGACCAGCACCTCGCGCGCAACGTGGCCAAGGCTTCGTCGAAGCGCATCGTCTGGTGGGAGGGCAGCTGCATCGTGCACGAGCAGTACACCGCCGAGGAGATGCGCGCCTACCGCGCCGCCGACCCGGAGGTGAAGATCATCGCCCACCCCGAATGCACGACCGAGGTGACCGCCGAGGCCGATTTCACCGGCTCCACCAGCGGCATCATCGACTGGATCGACCGCGAGCGCCCGAAGAAGGCGCTTCTGGTCACCGAATGCTCGATGGCCTCGAACATCACCGACGCGTTCCCGGACGTGGCGTTCCAGAAGCCGTGCAACATGTGCCCCTACATGAAGATGATCAGCCTCGAGAAGGTGCTGTGGTCGCTGCATACCCTGTCGCCCGAGGTGGTCGTCCCCGAGGAGGTCGCGGTGCCGGCGCGCCGCGCGGTGGAGCGGATGATCGAGCTGTCGCGCAGCCTGGCCAAGGCCTGATCTTGACGATGACCCGCCTGCGCACCGAGCGCGTCGTCATTATCGGTGCCGGTCTCGGCGCGATTTCCGCCGCCCTCGCTCTGGCGCCGCGCCCGGTATTGATGATCGCGCCGGAGCCGCCGGGGCAGGGCGCGAGCAGCGCCTGGGCACAGGGCGGCGTCGCCGCCGCCATGGACGCCGCCGACAGCCCCGAGGCCCATGCCGCCGACACGGTGGCGGCGGGCGCGGGCACCGTCGACGCCGCCATCGCCGATCTCGTCACACGGGCGGCGCGCGAGCATATCCACGAGCTGACCGGTCTCGGCACGCCCTTCGACCGCGATGCGCAAGGCGGCTACGTGCTGTCGCGCGAGGCGGCGCATGGCGCGGCGCGTGTGGTGCGGGTCAAGGGCGATCAGGCCGGTCGGCAGATCATGGACACGCTGATCGCGGCGCTGGCGCGCACGCCGTCGGTGCAGATCTTGCCCGGCGCGCTGCTCACCGGCATCGCGGCCTCCGGTGGTCGGGTCACGGGGGTCGAGATCGAGGCCGTGGCGGGTTCGGCCCCGGTGACCATCGAGGCCCCCGCCGTGCTGCTCGCCGGCGGCGGTTCGGGCGGGCTGTGGCTGCACACGACCAACCCGCCCCGCATCCGGGGCCAGGTGATCGGCGCCGCGGCGCGCGCGGGCGCCATGATCGCCGATGCCGAGTTCGTGCAGTTCCATCCCACCGCCATCGCGACGGGCGAGGACCCGCTGCCGCTCGCCACCGAGGCGCTGCGCGGCGAGGGGGCGTGGCTGGTCAACGGTGCGGGCGAGCGCTTCATGACGGCGCAGCATCCCGATGCCGAACTGGCCCCGCGCGACATCGTCGCCCGCGCCGTCTTTGCCGAGCGGCAGGCGGGCCGCAACCCGGCGCTCGACACCCGCGCCGCCCTTGGCCCGAGCGTGGTCGAGAAGTTCCCGGCGGTGGCAGAGGCCTGCGCGCGGGCCGGGATCGACCCGGTCGCGGGGACCATCCCGGTCGCGGCCGCCGCGCATTACCATATGGGCGGCGTCGAGACAGACGCGCGGGGACGCAGCAGTCTCGAAGGCCTCTGGGCCTGCGGCGAAGCGGCTTCGACCGGTCTGCACGGGGCGAACCGCCTCGCCTCGAACGGGCTCCTGGAGGCGCTCGTCTTCGCACGTCGCTGCGCCGAGGACATCATGGGCCGGACGGGCATGCCCGTCACCGCGCCCGAGATCGCCGTCGCCTTCGGCCCCGGCGGCCATGGTCCTGCACCCGAAAACGTGGCCGCTTTGCGCCGCCTGATGACCGACCATGTCGCGGTGCTGCGCGACGGGCCCGGGCTGCGCCGCGCGCTCGCGGGCATCGCCGCGCTTGAGACTGCCGAACCCGCGCCCGCGTTCCGCACCATGACCGCGACCGCGACGCTGATCGCCGCCGCGGCCCTGCGACGCACCGAAAGCCGGGGCGGCCATTGCCGCACCGATTTCCCCGATACCGACCCCGCGCAGGCGCATCGCAGCCGCCTGACGCTCGAAGATGCCCTGAAGATCCGCGCCGAATGCGCGGCCACGGAGACCGCATGACCCTGATCCCCGACCTGTTGCTCGAGCCGATGGTGCGCCATGCGCTGCACGAGGACCTGGGCGCCTATGGCGACGTCACCACCCGCGCCGTGATCCCGCCCGACACGACCTATGCCGCGCGGATCAACGCGCGCGAGCCTGGCGTGGTGTCGGGGCTTCAGATCGCGGCCATCGCGTTCCGCCTCGTCGATCCGACGCTGCGGGTCACCACCCGCCTCGCCGACGGCGCCGCCTGCGCCCCCGGCGACACGCTGATGGAGATCGAGGGCTCGGCCGCTTCGATCCTCTCGGCCGAGCGCGTCGCGCTCAACTTCGCCGGGCGGCTCTCGGGCATCGCCACGCTGACCGCCGGTTTCGTGAAGGAGACGGCCGGCACCGCCACCCGCGTCACCTGCACCCGCAAGACCACGCCCGGCCTGCGCGCCGCCGAGAAGCTCGCGGTGCTGCATGGCGGCGGCTTCAATCACCGCTACGGCCTGTCGGACGCGATCCTGATCAAGGACAACCACATCGCGGCGGCGGGCGGCATCCGCGCCGCGCTGCGTGCCGCGATGGCCTCGGCCTCGCACATGCTCAAGATCGAGATCGAGGTCGATACGCTGGACCAGCTCGCCGAGGTGCTGGAGGTCGGCGGCGCCGATGTCGTGCTGCTCGACAACATGTCGACCGCCGACCTGGCCCGCGCCGTCGAGATGGTCGGCGGGCGTCTCGTGACCGAAGCCTCGGGCAACATGCGGCGCGAACGGGTGGCCGAGGTCTGCGCCACCGGGGTTGACTACGTCTCCTCCGGCGCGCTGACCCATTCGGCACGCACCCTTGATCTCGGGCTCGACTTCTAAGCGGCGAGCGCCTTTTCCGGTGCGGGCGAGGCAGCCGCGACCCGCGCCGCGGCATCGCGATCGGCGGGCCAGTACTGCCGCGCGGCGGCGAAGGCGAATTGCAGCGCCAGACCGGCGCCGAGCATCATCGTGTCGAGCGCGAAGTTCTCGCCGGTCTCGGTCTTGATGCCCTGGATCAGGTAGATGGTGATCGAGCCCAGAGCGAAGACCGGCAGCGCCTGCCGCCCCAGGAGCGCGAAGGGGGCCGCGAGCCGCGAGGCGCAGGCGCGACGCACCGCGCCCCATGATGCCAGCACGTAGAACAACGCCAGCAGGTGCAGCAGCCGCGGCAGGTTCAGATATGGCTTGTTGAAGCTGGTCATGAAACCCGGCACGCCCTGCTGGTTCGCCATCCAGAGTAGGTGATTGCCGGTCTTGCCAAAGCCCGGAAGGTTCATCCAGGCCAGCGACAGCACCAGAAAGGCCACGGCCACCCCCATGATCCAGCGCCGCGCGGGCACGAGCCTGCGGCCCTGCTTGGCCATGATGCCCGTGACGAGGCCGAGCACGAACAGCAGCTGCCAGGCCGGCGGGCTGAACTGCCAGCCGCCCGTGGGATAGTTGGGCAGCGTCAGCCGGAAATGCGCGGCCGCCATCCACAGGAGCGCCGAGGCCGCGAGGGTCCAGAGCGGTCGCCGCACCGCCGCCCAGAGCACAAGCGGCGCCGCCATCAGCAGCACGAAATAGAGCGGCAGGATGTTGGCATAGCCGATCTGGAAGCCGAGCGTCGGCACACCGATCAGAAAGCCCAGCGGATCACGGAACAGCAGGCCCATGCCGTGCTTCCACAGCATGGCGGGCATGTCGGCGAAACGCGCCAGCGCCGCCGCGATCATCAGCGCGGACAAGGTGATCAGCAGGTGCACGAGATAGAGCGTCCAGGCCCGGCGCCAGATCTTCGCCACGCCCTGCCACGGCCAGCGGACCCGGAAGCCCGCCGAATAGGCCAGACCGGCCGAGATCCCCGCCATCAGCACGAAGCCCTCGGCGGCATCGGAAAAGCCGAAATTGCGGCTGGTCCAGTCTTCCCAGAAATTGCCCGGCACGTGGTTGATGAAGATCATCACCAGCGCCAGCCCGCGCAGCACGTCGAGCCGGGGGTCCCGGGGTTTCGGCAGCTGGCGCGCGACCGGGATCGAGACGGTTTGCTCAGGCATGTTGCGGCTCCTGCCGGGGGTGGGCGGCCTCGCTGTCGCTCAGCGGGGCCCAGGCCGCGAGAACCTCGTCCTGCTGGCCGAGGATCGGGTCGGGTCGGGTTTCGGACGGCACCGCGAACAGCGCGCGGCAGGGCAGGGAGGTGGCCCAGATCACCAGCGGCGCCGCGATCATCGGCCCCGCCACCGGGATCAGCCAGCCCACCAGCTCGGGCGACAGCCGCCAGGTGGCGGCCAGACCGGCAAGGCCCGCGACCGAGATCCAGCGGCTCGCCTGCCAGCTCTCGACGAGGCCCAGACGGCCCTCGCCGCGCGCCGAGGCCGGCCAGCCGCCATCCCGGCCCGATAGCACCTGCAGCACCGAGCGGGTCTGGAACATCAGGAAGATCGGCGCGGTGACGCTCGACAACGCGATCTCGGCCATGGTCGAGGCCATGAGGCGCACCGAGCCGCCAAAGCCCGCCGCGCGGCCCGACCGGATCGCCTGCACCGCGATCATCAGCTTGGGCAGGATCAACAGCCCGAGCACGCCGATGATCAGCCCGGCGGTGCGGGTGGTCTCGTTGGGCGGCAGCACCGGAAAGGACCAGCCGGGGAGCGGGAAGTAATCCGGCTCGACCCGCAGCGCCGGGGCGATGATCGTCGTGGCGAGGAAGCCCAGCCAGAACAGCGACGAGACATAGGCGAGAATGCCCTGCAGGAACACGAAGCGGCTCCATGGGCGCAGCCCCGGCGCCGTCAGCAGCCGCGCGTGCTGCAGGTTGCCTTGGCACCAGCGGCGATCGCGCTTGGCATGGGCGAGGATGTTCTCGGGCCCTTCCTCGTAGGAACCCGCGAGATCCTCGTCGAGCCGCACGATCCAGCCCGCCCGCGCCAAGAGCGCCGCCTCGACATAGTCGTGGCTCAGGATGTGACCGCCGAAGGGCGGCGGCCCGGCGAGGTCGGGCAGCGCGCAACTCTCCGCGAAGGCGCGCATCCTCACCATCGCGTTGTGGCCCCAGAACGGCCCGGTCTCGCCCTGCAGCCGCGCCACGCCGCGCGCGAAGATCGGCGAATGCAGCGCCGCCGAGAACTGCATCGCCCGCCCGAAAACGGAGCCGGCACGGATCACGCCCGGAAGGCTCTGCAAGAGCCCGAGCCGTGGCTCGCCCGCCATGCGGCGCGCCATCTCGATGATGGTCTCGGCCGACATCAGGCTGTCGGCGTCGAGGATCAGCGCATACTCGTAGGCCGCGCCCGAACTCTTGATGAAATCCTCGATATTGCCCGCCTTGCGACCGGCATTGGAGGTTCGGCGGCGATAGAAGATGCGCCCTTCCGCGTCACGCGCCCGCAGCAGCGCGAGATACCATGCCGCCTCGCGCGTCGCGCCCTGCGCCGAGCGGGTGTCGGACAGGATCGCGAAATCGAACAGCCCGGCCTGCGGCGTCCGGGCCAGCGCCGCGTCCATCGCGGCGATGCGCGAGAAGGTCGCGCGCGGGTCCTCCTCGTGCACCGGCACGAGGATCGCGCAGCGTCCCTGCGGCTCGGCGCGGCGTGGCGCGCGCGCGCGGCCCGGCCACAGGCCGAGCACGGCCTGCGCCGCGCCCCAGCTCAGCCAGAAGGTGGCCATCAGGATCAGCAGGCTGCGCGCGAACTCGACCCAGAGCCCGCCGGTCTGGCGCTGGGCGAAGAACAGGGTGAAGGCACCGGCCGCGAGCGCGAGGCTCGCGCCCAGCGCCGCGACCCGTGCCCGCATCGGGCCTGTCGGGGACATGTCAGGCGTCCAGACGCGGTGCCAGAAGCGCCCGCAGGCGGGCCAGCAGGGCGGGCGTCGCCGTCCGCTCCAGCCGCTGGCGCGGCATGGCCAGCGGGGCATCGGGCAGCGCTCCGCGCTCCGCGGCCTCCGCTTCGAGGCGGGCGGTGTCGAGGTCGGGCAGCGAAAGGGTCCGGTCGAGCATCAGGCGTTGATCCACTGATAAAGCCAGGTTTCCGAGAGCTTGCGGCCGAAACCGGCCACATGCGCGGTCAGTTCGACCGTAGCGTCGGGCGGGGCGGAGACATCAAGCACCGCGCGCCACTGGCCGCTGGCCTCGATCCGCTCCAGCGTCTGCGACAGGATCTCGCCGCCATGCGCCTCGGCCTTGAGTTCGACCTCGGCCTCGGCCGAAAGGCGCTCCAGCGCGCCGCCCTTGAGATCAATGACGAATTTCCGGGTGCCGGCCACGCTCTCGACGCCCGAGACACCGCCCGCCCCGGCCCGGGTCTCGGCCACATGGGCGGTCTCGGAAGCGGTGTCGGCGGACAGATCGCCCCAGCGCAGACGGTAGGCGAACTCGCGCTCATCGCCTGCGGCAATTTTGCCTTCGGGCACCCAGAAGGCGACGATGTTGTCGTTTGCCTCGAGATCGGTCGGAATCTCGACGAGCCGGACCGCGCCGCGGCCCCAGTCACCGATCGGCTCGACCCTGAGCGAGGGGCGCCGCTCGTAACGTGCGCCGCTATCCTGATAGTTCTCGAAATCGCGGTCGCGCTGGTACAGGCCGAAGGCGCGCGGGCTTTCCTCGCCGAAATAGGACGAGGAGAGGCGCGGCGGGTTGTTGAGCGGACGCCACAGCACATCGCCGTCGCGCCGCTCGATCCTCAGCCCGTCGCTGTCATGCACGGCAGGGCGGTAATCGTCGAATTCGGCCCGGTTCTTCTCGGAGAACAGGAACATCGAGGTCAGCGGCGCGACGCCGAGCTGCTCCGGGCTGCGGCGGAAGAACAGCCGCGCGGTCACCTCGATCTCGGTGTCCTGCCCGGGCGTCACCATGAGGCGGTAGGCTCCGGTCAGCGTCTCGCCCTCGAGCGCGGCATAGATCGTCACCTGCCGGTCGCCCGGCTCCAGCCAGAACCGGCTGAAGCGCGGGAATTCCTCGGCGCGCGAGGTGGCGGTGTCGACGGCGACGCCGCGCGCGCTCAGCCCGTAGCGGCTGTCGCGGCCCAGAGCGCGGAAGTAGCTGGCGCCGAGAAACGCCACCAGCTCGTCCTCGCGATCGGGCCGGTTCAGGGGCGCGTTGAGCCGGAAACCCGCGACGCCCGGAAGCTCGGCGATCTTCTCGGCCTTCTCGGAGAGGCGGCCGTGATAGTCGAAATCCTGCGTGTCGAAGCGCATCGGCCGGGCCATGCCGTCGCGCATCTGGTAAAGCCGCACCGGCTCTTCGAACAGCCAGCCCATGTGGAAGGCGTGCAGCCGGAACGGCGTCTCGGCGCCGCGCCAGCGCGCGTTCTCGGGCTTGAAGGCGATGAGGCGATAGTCGTCGTAACCCAGCGGGCCCAGGGGCAGGGCGGGGCGCTCCACCGGGGCGGGGGGCTCGGCGGCGAGGGCCCGCATCTCTGCGGTCAGCATCTCGAAGTCGAAGGGGGTCGCCACCTCCTCTTCGGCCGGGGGGATCACCCTCGGACGGTCGGTCTGGGCACGGAGCGGTGCGGCACCGCCGAGGCCGGCCAGAAGCGTGGCCGAGGCGCCGATGGCGCGCAGCAGGCTCCGGCGGTCGAAGCGCGGTGAAGTCGTCGGGAAATCGGGCATGGCTGGTCTTTTAGGCGTTTGGGGCGCAACGGGAATCGCCCTGCGCATTTCGTCTTCCCATGAGGCAGCCGGGCGCAGGTTGCAATGCGCTTGTCGGTCTACCAGCCATGCATTGGCGGCACTTGGCCAAGTCTGATCAGCCCTGCGGCGGCAAGTGGATCTCGTGCCTCATTCCAGGCAGGCTATGGCTCTTGAGCCGGGCCCCGATCTGCGCGCAGAGCCCGGCCACGAGCCGCGACCCCATGCCCGATCCGGAGCAGGGATACGACGTCGTCTCGGGCGTGTCGGGCGCGGCCCCCTCGGGGCCGTACCCGTCATCCTCGACCACCACCAGAAGCCCACCATCCGCCTTGCGGGACAGCCCGAGGCGGATCAGTCCCGCGCCTTGCGGGAAGGCGTGCTTGATGGAGTTGGTGACCAGCTCGTTGATGACGATGCCGAGCGGCACGGCCAGGTCGAGATCGAGATCGAGGGGCTCGGCGGTGCAGTCGAGCCGGATGCCGGTGCCCTCGAGCAGAGAGCGGCGCAGCTTGCCCGCGAGATCCTCGAGATAGCCGCAGAAGCTGACGCGCCCGGCGCCCTCGGAAAAGCCGAGCTGCGCGTGCAGCGCCGCCACCGCCTCGATCCGCTCGATCGCCGTGGCAAAGGAGTCCGGGCCTTGGAACCGCCCCGCCTCCAGCCGCAGCATCGACAGGATCAGGTGCAGGTTGTTCTTCATCCGGTGGTTCAGCTCGGCCAGCAGCGTCTGGCGATGCGTGAGCGCCGCCTCGCGCTCGGCCTCGTGGCGCTTGGTTTCGGTGATGTCGGTGATGGCGCCGATGAGCCGACGGCTCCCATCGGCGAGCCGGACCAGCCGGCCACGCATGCTGACCCAGCGTTGCGGACCATCGGGCGGCGCAAGGCGGTAGACCCGCGCCATTTCGGCCCCCTCGACCCGGGCATCGCGCATGTCCTGGTACACCGCGTCGCGATCCTCCGGGTGGACCCGGTCGAGATAGTCTTCGAACGGGCGCGGGCCCTCGCTTTCCGGCAGCTGGAACATCGCCTGCACGCGGGCCGAGGCGGCGATCAGGCCGGTTTCGGGGGCGAACTCCCAAGTCCCGATCGCCGCGATCTCGATGCTCATTCCCAGCATCATGGCCGAGCGTTCGAGCGCGGCTTCGCGTTCGCGCTGCTCGGTGATGTCGAGCATCACCCCGTCCCAGATCAGCGCGCCATCTGCCCGCGGGCGCGGTTGCGACAGGGAGCGGATCCAGCGGCTTTCGCCGTCGGGCAGCACCAAACGTCCCTCGCAGTCCAGCCGGCCCATGGTGCTCACGGCCTCGGCATAGCGTACCTGCATCGCAGGCAGATCCTCGGGATGGACCATCTGACCCAGCGCCTCGGCGCCGAAACGGGCCGTGCCGCCGTTCTCCCGCTCACCGGCACCGTTGAAGATCGGGTATTCGGCCCGTCCGTCGGGATGCACGATCCGCTGGAAGATGTAGCCCGGGACATTCTCCGTGACGCTGCGCAGCCGCGCCTCGTTCTCGGCGAGGGTCATTTCGGCCTCGCGGCGGACCGTGATATCGACACAGCTGCCGATGAACCCGATCAGCTCGCCATCCGGCGCGAAGCGCGGTGCGCCGGTATCCAGCATCCAGCGCCAGACGCCGTCATGCCGGCGCAGCCGGTACTCCACCTGATAGGGCCGCCCCGCCGACAGCGCGATCCTGTAGGTGTCGAGCTTGTCGTGGTCCTCAGGATGGATGCCCGTGAACCAGCCCCGGCCCAGTTCCTGCGACAGGGTCCGGCCGCGAAACTCGAGCCAGGCGCGGTTGAAGTGAACACCGCCGCAGACCGGATCGGCCACCCAGGTCGGCGACGGCAAAAGATCGAGCGACGCCGCGAGCGCCTCCTCCTCGATCCCCGCGCCGCAGCGGTGGAGTTCCGTCACGCAGCTCTGACTCATATGCACCGCCACTCATATACCACTACTTTAGAATAGGTCGATTTTCAGGGCGCGACCAAGCGCTCTCTGGATGGAAACGGAACCGGCGATTTGCCGCCGATCGTTGTGGCGGATCGACTCGCTTCGATGCGTGGGAAGGTCGCTTTTCGGACAGTTTCCGCCGCCATCGGAATTGACCCATGGTCATCGCCCGGGATCGGCTGGTCGGGTTCAGAGGAGAGATTCATGGGACCTCACGCCGCCCCGTTCGAGCGAGCCGAATACGAGCGCCGCCTTGCCGCGACCCGCCGTGCCATGGCCGAGGCAGGCATCGACGTGCTCTTCGTCACCGACCCGTCGAACCAGAACTGGCTCACCGGTTATGACGGATGGTCGTTCTACGTGCATCAGGGCGTGATCCTGCCGCTCGACGGAGAGCCCTGCTGGTGGGGCCGGATGCAGGACACCGCCGGGGCGCTGCGCACCGTCTGGATGAGCGAGGCCTGCATTCTCGGCTATGACGACCGTTACGTGCAGTCGGCCACGCGTCACCCGATGCAGGATCTCGCGGCGCGGCTGATCGGCATGGGTCATGGCGGTGCGCGGATCGGCGTCGAGATGGACAACTACTACTACTCCGCGCGGGCCCATGCGGTGCTGGAGACCGGGCTGCCCGAGGCGGAATTCATCGATGCCACGGCGCTGGTGAACTGGCGGCGGCTGGTGAAGTCGGCCCCCGAGATCGCGCTGATGCGGCGCGCGGCGCGGATTTCCGAGACCATCGCCCGGCTGGCGATCGAACTGGCCGAACCGGGGCGGCGCAAGAACGAGCTTGTGGGCGAGGTGATGCGTGCCGCCGTGCGCGGGGTCGGCGAGGATTGGGGCGATTACGCCGCCATCGTCCCTTTGATGCCGTCCGGCGCCGATGCCAGCGCACCGCACCTGACATGGAACGGCGAGGAGATGCGCCGCGGCGAGGCGACCTTCTTCGAACTGTCGGGCTGCGTCCGCCGTTACCACGCGCCGCTGTGTCGCACGGTCCATCTCGGCGAGCCGCCCGCCGACATGGCCCGCGCCGCCGAGGCGCTGACCGAGGGGCTGGAAGCCGGGCTGGAGGCGGCGCGGCCCGGCAACACCACGCAGGACATCGCCGCGGCGTTGCACGCGCCGCTGCGGCGCATCGGCATCCACCGGCCGAACCGCTGCGGCTATCCGGTGGGGCTGAGCTACCCGCCCGATTGGGGCGAGCGGACCGCGAGCCTGCGCAAGGGCGACCTGACGGTGCTGGAGCCGGGCATGACCTTTCATTTCATGCCGGGCATCTGGATGGAGGGCTGGGGGCTGGAGACCACCGAGACGATCCTGATCCGCGACAGCGGTTCCGCCGAAACGCTGTGCGATCTCGACCGCAAGCTCTTCGTGAAGCCGTGAGCGTCTTGGAGCAGGCGATCGCGCTTCTGTCCGAGATGGTGGCGCATCCGACCGTTTCGGACCGGTCCAACCGCGCCCTGGCCGAAATGCTGGCGGAGCGGCTTGCCGGGCAGGGGGCGCGGGTATCGCTCTTTCCCGACGCGAGCGGCGACAAGCTCAATCTCGTGGCGTCCTTCGGGCCAAAGGCGGAGGGCGGGCTGATGCTCTCGGGCCATCTCGACGTGGTGCCGCCCGGGGAGGGGTGGTCCTCGGACCCGTTCCGGCTTCGGCGGGCGGAGGGGCGGTTTTACGGACGTGGTACCTGCGACATGAAGGGGTTCAACGCCGCCTGCGTGGCGATGGCGCCGCGCTTCGCCGGCTGCGGTGCGCCGGTGCATCTCGTCTTCACCCATGACGAGGAGGTGGGCTGCCTCGGCGCGCGGGCGCTGGCCGAAATCCTGGTCCGCGAAGGACCGCGCCCGGCGCTGGCGATCATCGGCGAGCCGACGCGGATGCGGGTGATCGAGGGGCACAAGGGCTGCCATGAATACACCACGCGCTTCACCGGGCGCGACGGCCATGGCTCGGCCCCCGACCGTGGCATCAACGCGGCCCAGGCGGCGGCGCGCTTCGCGCTCCGGCTCGAGGCGCTGGCACAAGAACTGAAGGCAATGCGCCCCGAGGGTGTCTTCGATCCGCCATGGGCCACGATCAGCGTCGGGCGGATCGCGGCGGGCACGGCGCGCAACGTGATCGCGGGGCAGGCGGAGGTCGAATGGGAGATGCGCCCGGTCGATGCGGCCGAAGCGTCGCACGTGAAACGCCAACTCGCGGCATATGAGGCGGCGGAGCGGGCTGCCCATCCGGGGCTCGGCATCGAGGCCGAGGTCTTCGGCGAGGTGGCGGGGCTCGAGCCGCGCGCCGCCAATGCCGCGCGCGACCTGCTCCTGGGGATCGTCGGCGGTGCCCCGGGCCTCGTGCCCTTCGGGACCGAGGCCGGGATCTGGCAGGCGCTGGGCATGGATGCGGTGCTGTGCGGACCCGGCGACATCGCGCAGGCGCATCGCCCGGACGAGTATCTCGAAGAGCGCCAGCTCGCCGCCTGCCTCGATATGCTCGACGGCCTGGCCGCGCGCCTCTAGGGACGCGGTCAGCTTGTGGCCTTATTGTGCGGCGGCAGGAGCGTCGTCGCCTTCGATCATGGCGCCGTGATCCATATCGCCATGGTCCATCTCGCCCTCATTCATCGCGCCATGACCCATGGCCTCGTGATCCATGTCGCCGTGATCCATGCCCTCACGGGGGGTGCCCGCCTCGGGGCGTGGCTCGACCACGAACTCGACCTCGACCGGCCCCGCCGTCTCGAAGACCAGCGTCGCGGCAAAGCGCCCATCGACCTCGAACGGGTTCTCGAGCCCCATGAACATCACGTGGCCGCCCCGACCGGGGGCGAGGGTCACCGTTTCGCCCGGCGCGATCTCGATGCGCTCCAGCGGCTGCATCGTCATCATCCCATCGGTCTCCACCGCCTCGTGCAGCGCGACCTTCGGAAAATCGGCCTCCACCGCGATCAGCGCGTCGGCGGCATCGCCATCGTTGCGGATCGCGAAGTAGCCGGCACCGGTGGTGGCGCGCTCGGCCGTCTCGATGGCAAAGGGGTGCAGTACGGTCAGGTCGCCGCTGCCGTAGTCATGCGCCTGCGCCGCACCGGCGAGGCCGATGGTGGCGAGAAAGGCGAGGGGGCGAAGGGTCATGGGGGATCTTCCTGAATGCAGGGGCGTTTCGCGCATTGCACATAACAGCGGCACCCTGCCCGAAAAAGCGACCCGGCGTCGCAGCCCGCCCGGCCCGGCGGCGCAGGTCGCATTGACCCCATGCCCTTCCTCTGCGCCTCTGGCGCCCTAATCTGAGGCGTGATTCCGACGAAAAGGGCCATGGACATGACGCAGCCATCCGTATCGCGCGACGCCAACGCGCTCGCGCCGTTCGTGGGGGCCGTGGCGCGCGGGCCGGGGCGGGGTCGTCACCTGACCCGCGAGGAGGCGGCGCAGGCGCTGCGGCTGATCCTCGACGGGACCGCCGCGCCAGAGGCGGCGGGAGCGCTGCTGATGGTGATGCGCTATCGCGGCGAGGACGCGGCCGAGATCGCGGGCTTCGCCGACGCGCTGGCGAGCGGCGAGGACTGGCGCCGGGCCGCCCCCGATCTCGACTGGCCCTCCTATGCCGCCGGGCGGACCCGCGGCCTGCCTTGGTTCCTGCTCGCCGCCAAGCTGGTGGCGGGGGCGGGGCACCGCGTCGCGCTGCATGGCTGGAACGCGCATCGCCACGAGATTCGCGATGCGCTGCCGGGCTTGGGCATTCCCGTGGCCGAGACCGGCGACGCGCTGGGCCGCGCGCTCGACAGCGCCTCGATCGCCTATGTGCCGCTGGAGGCCTGGTCGCCCGACGGCTACCGGCTGATCCGCCTGCGCGAGGTCTTCGGCCTGAGATCCTGCATCAACACCGTGCTTCGGATTGCCAATCCGTTCGGCGCGCGGGCACAGGTCGAAGGCGTGTTCCACCCGCCCTATCGCGGGCTGCAGGCCGATGCGGGCGCGCTGATGGGGCAAGAGAACCTGCTCATCCTCAAGGGCGCCGGCGGCGAGTTCGAGCGCAACCCCTCGAAGGAGATCGAGCTGTTCGGCCTGCTGGGCGGGGCGGAGGTCGATCTGACCGCGCAGGCGCTGCGCGACGAGACGAGGCGGCTCGCCGATCCGGGCGGTCGACCTGAGGATCTGCGCCGGCTCTGGCTCGGCGAGAGCGACGATGCCTTCGCCACGGCGCTGGTCACCGGGACCGCCGCGCTGGCGCTTCTGGCGCTGGGCGCCGCGCCGGGGCTGGCGCGGGCCGAGGCGCTGGCCGAGGCGCTCTGGCAGGCCCGCGACCGTGCCGCGCTGCCCGGAAAGGACGCGGCATGAAGGCCTTCCCGATGTTCCTCGCCACCACGGGGCGGCGCATCGTGATCCTCGGTGGCGGCGAGCAGGCGGCGCAGAAGGCGCGGCTGGTGATCCGCACCGATGCCGAGATCGTGGTGGCGGGGTTCGAATTCGACGAGGAACTGCGCGCGCTGGCCCAAGAGGGGCGGGTGCGGCTCGAGGATGCCAAGGAGATCCGGGCCGGTCTGTTCGAGCGCGCGGCGCTGGTCTTCGTGGCCACCGGCTCGGCCGGGGCGGACGGGGCGCTGCACGCGCTCGCCAAGGCGCTGGGCGCGCCGGTGGTCAACGTGGTCGACCGCCCGGCCTTGTGCGACGCGCTTACCCCCTCGATCGTCGACCGCGACCCGGTCGTCGTCGCGATCGGCACCGAGGGCACGGCGCCGGTGCTGGGGCGGCAGATCAAGACCGCCGTCGAAACCATGCTCGAGCCGCGGCTCGGCGCGCTGGCGGCGCTGGCGGGTCGCATGCGCGGCGCGGTCGGGCAGCGTTTCTCGGCCCGGGCGCGGCGCGATTTCTGGGTCTGGGTCTTCTCCGGCCCGGTACGCGCGGCCCATGCGGCAGGCTCCGAACGCCGCGCCGCGCAACTGCTCAAGGCGCGGCTCGACGAAGGTCCCGGCCCGGTCGAGGGCTCGGTGGCCTATGTCGGCGCCGGGCCGGGCGAGGCGGATCTGCTGAGCCTGCGCGGCGTGCGCCGGATGCAGGAGGCGGATCTCGTGGTGCATGGCCCCGACCTGCCGCCGGCGCTGCTCGAACTGGCCCGGCGCGACGCCGAGCGCCTCGTCTCCGACGATCCGGTGGGCGCGGGGCTGGCGGCGGCGCAGGAGGGCGCGCGGGTCGTGGTGCTGGTGCCCGGCGCCGCCGCGACGCTGCCCGAACCGCTGCAGGCCGCCCGCGTCGCGGTCGAACACGTCCCGGGGGTGGGCTAGACCACGGTGACGTGCGTGCCGATCTCCACCGCGTCGTAAAGCGCGATCACGTCCTCGTTGCGCAGCCGGATGCAGCCGTTCGAGACCGAGCTGCCGATGGTCTCGGGGTCGGTGGTGCCGTGGATGCGGTAATAGGTGTCGCGCCCGTTGCGATAGAGATAGAGCGCTCGCGCCCCGAGCGGATTCTCCGGGCCGCCCGGCACGCCATCGGCGTATTGCGCGTATTTCTCCGGCTCGCGCCCGATCATGTCGTCGGTCGGTCGCCATGACGGCCATTCCGCCTTGCGCTGGATCACCGCTGCGCCCTTGAACTCGAGCCCGGCGCGGCCGACGCCGACGCCGTAGCGCATCGCGATCCCGGGCCGGCGGATGTGGTAGAGATGGAAGTCCTCGGGGATCACGTAGATGTCTCCGGGCATCAGCCCCGGATGGACCCGCACCTCCGTCGGCAGGAGCGCGGCGCGTTCATGGGCGCGCGCATTTCGTGCGATCGGCGCCATGAGCCCGGCAAGGAGAAGGCTGCGGCGTGTGATGCTCATCTGATCGTCCTCATCAGTCGTTCGGCCCGGCCCGCGCCGCCATGTTCGTGCGGCGGCAGCCGGCCCGGATGTCTCAGCCGACGGCTTTCGCCGGATAGCCCGCCTCGGCGAGCTTGGCGCGAACCGCCTCGTCCGGTGCGGCGCTGGCGATCTCGGCGGTGCGGCTCTCCAGATCCACGGCAACGCTGGCCGAAGGGTCGAGCTCGCGCATCGCGGTTTCCACGGCGGCGCGGCAATGGCCGCAGCTCATGTCGGGGATCGAGTAGGTCGCCATCGGTGCCTCCTGCGAAAGATGTGCATTCGATATGAGGGGGCGCGAGGCGCTCGGGTCAAGTCCGCCCCGCTGTTATCCAATGACAGGCAGGGCCGCGTCTTGACCTTCCCATGACTGGAACCCTAAGTGTCGCACCGGCCCACCGAAGGATCGCCGGATGACCGTCCAACCGCTCGCATTCCAGATCGACAACATGTCCTGCGCCTCCTGCGTCGGCCGGGTGGAGCGCAGCCTGCGCGCCGTGCCGGGCGTGACCGAGGCCCGCGTGAACCTCGCCACGGAGCGGGCCGAGGTGCTGGGCGGGCAGGCGGAGGAACTGGTGGCGGCGCTTGACCGCGCGGGCTACCCGGTGCGCCGCGAGACGGTGCGGCTGCGCGTCGAGGGCATGTCCTGCGCCTCCTGTTCGGGCCGGGTGGAACGCGCGCTCGCCGCTGTGCCGGGGGTGATCGCGGCGCGGGTCAATCTCGCGGCGGAAACGGCCGAGATCGAGCGCTTCGCCGGATCGGCCGGAATGCCGGAACTGATCGGGGCGGTGAAGGCCACCGGTTACGCGGCACGGGACGCCGGGGATCGGGCTGCCATGGAGGCACCTCGCGATCGCAAGGCCGAGGAGGCGGCGGAACTGAGCCGCCGCAGCTGGATCGCGGCGGCGCTGACCCTGCCTGTGGCGGTGCTCGCGATGGGCGCGCATATGGTCCCGGGCTTCCACATGGCGATCGAGGCTTCGATCGGCATGCGAGGCAGCTGGCTGATCCAGTTCGTCCTGACGAGTCTGGTGCTGGCGGGGCCGGGCCGGGTGTTCCTGGCGCGCGGATTGCCGGCATTGTGGCGCCGTACCCCCGACATGAACAGCCTTGTCGCGCTCGGCACGCTGGCGGCATGGGGCTATTCGAGTGTTGCCACCTTCGCGCCAGCCCTGCTGCCGGAGGCGGCGCGCGCGGTCTATTTCGAGGCCGCCGGCGTGATCGTCACCCTGATCCTGCTGGGCCGGGCGCTCGAGGCGCGGGCCAAGGGCCGCAGCGGCGCCGCGATCCGCGCGCTTGTGGACCTGCAAAGCCCGGTGGCGCGGGTCGAGCGCAATGGCGAGACGATCGAGATCGACGCGGGCGATCTGCAGCCCGGCGACGTGATGCTGGTGCGCCCCGGCGACCGGATCGCCACCGATGGCGAGGTGATCTCGGGCGAGAGCCGGGTCGACGAGGCGATGCTGACCGGCGAGCCGCTCCCCGTGGCCAAGCGCGCGGGCGACGCGGTCACCGGCGGCACGGTCAACGGCACCGGCGTCCTGCGGGTGCGCGCCACCCGTGTCGGCGCCGAAACCCGCCTCGCGGGGATCATCCGCATGGTCGAGGCGGCGCAGGGGGCGAAGCTGCCGATCCAGGGGCTTGTCGACCGCATCACGCTGCGCTTCGTGCCGGCGGTGCTGGGGCTGGCGGCGCTAACCGTCCTGCTCTGGCTGGGCTTCGGGCCCGAGCCGTCACTGACCCATGCGCTGGTCGCCGGGGTGTCGGTGCTGATCATCGCCTGCCCCTGCGCCATGGGCCTCGCTGTGCCGACCTCGATCATGGTCGGCACCGGGCGCGCGGCCACGCTCGGCGTGCTGTTCCGGCGCGGCGATGCGCTGCAGGCGCTCGACGGGGTGCGCATGGTGGCCTTCGACAAGACCGGCACCCTGACCGAAGGCCGCCCGGCGCTGACCGATCTCGATCTGCTGCCGGGACATGACGAGGCGGAGATCCTTGCCCTCGTCGGGGCGCTGGAGCGGCAGTCCGAGCACCCGCTCGGCGCGGCGATCGTGGCGGCAGCGCAGGCACGCGGGCTGCCGATGGAGACCGCCGAGGCGGTCGAGGCGGTGCCCGGGCGCGGCCTCAGGGGGCATGTCGGCGGGCGGGCGCTGCTGGTCGGCAATGCGCGGCTGCTCTTGGAGGCGGGGATCGACGCCGCGCGGCTCGAACCGCTGGCCCGGGCGCAGGCCGAGAGGGGTCGCACGCCCGTGCTGGTCGCGATCGACGGCGTGGCGGCGGCGGCGCTGGCCGTGGCCGATCCGGTTCGCGTCGAGGCGCGCGCCGCCGTCGCGGCGTTGCGCGAGATGGGGCTGGAGGTGGCGATGATCACCGGTGACACCCGCGCCACCGCAATGGCCATCGCCGCCGATCTCGGCATCGATCATGTCGAGGCCGAGGTGCTGCCCGAAGGCAAGCTCGCCGCGATCGAGGGCCTGCGCGCCCGCGGTCCGGTGGCCTTCGTGGGCGACGGCATCAACGACGCCCCGGCGCTTGCCTCGGCCGATGTCGGGATCGCCATGGGATCGGGCACGGAGGTCGCGATCGAGAGCGCCGAGGTGGTGCTGTCCTCGGGCCGGATCGGCGCGGCGGTCGATGCGCTGGCCATCAGCCGCAAGGTCATGCGCAACATCCGGCAGAACCTCGGCTGGGCCTTCGGCTACAACGTCGCGCTGATCCCGGTGGCGGCAGGGGTGCTCTACCCGTGGAACGGCATGCTGCTGTCGCCCGTGCTGGCGGCGGCGGCGATGTCGGCCTCGTCGGTGCTGGTATTGTCGAACGCGCTGCGGCTGCGGGCCATGAAACCCGTCATGGGAGAGACGTCATAAACATCGGAGAGGCCGCGCGCCGGGCTGGTCTGCCCGCCAAGACAATCCGTTACTACGAGGATATCGGGTTGGTCGCGCCGCATCGCGATGGCAATGGCTATCGTCGTTTCGGCGAGAGTGAGGTGCACAAGCTCGCCTTTTTGGCCCGGGCCCGATCCCTGGGCTTCTCGATCGATGACTGCCGCATGCTGCTGTCGCTCTACGAGGATCGGGGCCGGGCCAGCGCCGAGGTGCGCGGCCTTGCCCAGCGCCACGCCAAGGAGATCGACGCCCGCATCGCGCGGCTGAAGGAGATGCGCGCAACGCTGGGCGAGCTGATCGAGGCCTGCGCCGGTGACGAGAGGCCGGACTGCCCGATCCTCAAGGATCTCGCCGGGGGCTGAGCGCTCAGAACTCGCGCGGGCCGCCGTCCTGCCAAGGCTTCACGAGGTTGCCGAAGCGGGTGAAGCGGCCTTCGAAGCTGAGGTCGACCGAGCCGATCGGGCCGTGACGCTGCTTGCCGATGATGACTTCGGCCTTGCCGTGCAGCCGCTCCATCTCGTCCTGCCAGACCGCCATCTTGTCCATCTCGTGGTCGCCCGGCTTCTCGCGCTCCTTGTAGTATTCCTCGCGGAACACGAACATCACCACGTCGGCGTCCTGCTCGATCGAGCCGGATTCCCGCAGGTCCGAAAGCTGCGGCCGCTTGTCCTCGCGGCTTTCCACCTGACGCGACAGCTGCGACAGCGCGACGACGGGGATATCGAGTTCCTTGGCGATGGCCTTCAAGCCTTGGGAGATCTCGGAGATTTCGTTCACCCGGTTCTCGCCCTTGCCGGTGCCCTTCACCAGCTGGAGATAGTCCACGAACAGCGCGTCGAGCCCGTGCGTCCGCTTGAGACGGCGGGCGCGGGCGGCGAGCTGGGAGATCGGCAGGGCCGGGGTATCGTCGATGTAGAGCGGACAGCTCTCGAGCTGCTTGGCGGCATCGACGAAGCGGCGGAACTCGGCCTCGGTCATGTCGCCGCGGCGGATCTGCTCGGACGGCACCTCGGAGGCCTCGGAGAGAATACGTGCGGCTAGCTGTTCGGCCGACATCTCGAGGCTGTAGAAGCCGACGACGCCGCCATTCACGGCGCCCTCGGTGCCGTCATGGGTGATGCCGCGCTTGTAGGCCTTGGCGATGTTGAAGGCGATGTTGGTCGCGAGCGATGTCTTGCCCATCGAGGGGCGGCCCGCGAGGATCAGCAGGTCCGAGCGATGCAGGCCACCGAGCTTCTTGTCGAGATCGACGAGACCGGTCGAGACGCCGGCGAGGCCGCCATCGCGCTGGTAGGCGGCGTTGGCGACCTTCACCGCGTCGGTCACGGCGCGCAGGAAGGACTGGAAGCCCGATTCCGAGCTGCCTTGTTCGGCCAGCTTGTAGAGCTTCTGCTCGGCCTCGACGATCTGCTCCTTGGGCTCGGAGGAAACCTCGACCTTGGCGGCGCGGTCGGCGATGTCGCGGCCGAGCATGATCAGCTCGCGCCGGATCGCCAGGTCGTAGATCATCTGCGCGTAGTCGCGCGCGGCAAAGCCCGAGATCGCGGCGCCGGCGAGGCGCGCGAGATAGGCCGGGCCGCCCAGCTCCTTGAGCCCCTCGTCATCCTCGAGAAAGGTCTTGAGCGTGACAGGCGAGGCCAGCGCGTTCTTGGCGATGCGCTGGGCGGCGACGTCGAAGATGCGGGCGTGGACCGGGTCGTAGAAATGGTCCTTCGACACGATCATCGCGATCCGGTCGAACACGTCGTTGTTGGTGAGGATCGCGCCCAAAAGCTGCTGCTCGGCCTCGATCGAATGCGGCATCTGGTCCGGCTTCGCCTCTTCGAGCGCACCCGGACGGAATGTCGTGATCTCGTTCATCGCTGCTACCCCTTGGCCCGCGCGCCGTGCCCGCGGCGCGTATCGTCGCTGATAGGATGCGACGGGGCGGGGACGCAACTTGTATAAGGCTGTGGATAACCGGTGGAGAAGCCGCGCCCTGCCACATCTTGGCGCGGATCGCGGCTTCGGGTCAACATCTGGTTTCCGTTAGGGCGGGCGGGATCGGCCATTGCTGGCCGACCGTCACCTCTCAGCCACGCGCCGCCGCCCAGCCCGTCGGGTTGCGGAGGTATCGCTCGACCTCGTCGAGGGTCCCGGCGTCGAAGGCCTCAGAAGCGCGGGCCTCGGCCAGAACGTCCCACCAGGTGCACAGGTGGATGAGGCCGATGCCCTTTTCCGCCAGCGCCTCGGTCACGCCCTCGAAGATGCCGTAATAGAAGATCACGGCGGTCCAGTCGCAGGACGCGCCGGTCTCGCGGATCGCCTCGACGAAGCTCAGCTTCGAGCCGCCATCGGTGGTCAGGTCCTCGACCAGGATCGCGCGCTGGCCCTCGGTCATTACGCCCTCGATCCGGGCATTGCGGCCATAGCCCTTCGGCTTCTTGCGCACATAGGTCATCGGCAGCGCCAGCCGCTCGGCGATCATCGCGCCGAAGGGGATGCCCGCGGTTTCGCCGCCCGCGACGTTGTCGAAGGCCTCGAAGCCCGCCTCGCGCATGATCGACACGGCCAGGAAATCCATCACCGTGGCGCGGATCCGCGGAAACGAGATCAGCATCCGGCAATCGACATAGGTCGGCGCCTGCTTGCCGGAGGCATGGGTGAAGGGCTCGGTCGCGTTGAACTTCACCGCGCCGATTTCCAGCAGCATCCGCGCGGTCAGCCGCGCGATCTCGTCCTTCGGGGGGTAGCCGGTGGGGATCATCTCGAACTCTTCGTGTAGGGAATGCGTCGGGGGAGGGTCAGTCTTCGACGCGCCAGTGCAGCGCGAAGCCGGGGTCGAACACGGTCACGGGGCCGTCGCCGGTCTCGATCCGCTCGGGATAGGTCACGGGCGCGCCCCGGACCAAGGTGATGGTGTCCTCGTTGACGGGAAGCTTGTAGAAGCGCGGTCCGTTGAGCGAGGCGAAGGCCTCGAGATGATTCAGCCGGCCCGCCGCCTCGAACACCTCGGCGAGGCAGGACATGGTATTGGGCGCGGTGAAGATCCCGGCGCAGCCGCAGGGTTGCAGCTTGGCCGGATCGCTGTGCGGCGCGCTGTCGGTGCCGAGGAAGAAGCGCGGATCGCCCGAGACCGCCGCCTGTACCAGCGCCACGCGATGCCGCTCGCGCTTGGCGACCGGCAGGCAGTAGTAATGCGGCTTGATGCCCCCGGCGAGGATGTGGTTGCGGTTGATGATCAGGTGATGCGTGGTGATCGTCGCGGCGAGGTTGCGGGGGCTGTCGCGCACGTAATCCACCGCGTCGGCGGTGGTCACGTGCTCCATGACGACGCGCAGCTCCGGCGTCTTGCGACGGATCGGCTTCAGCACCTTGTCGATGAACACCGCCTCGCGATCGAAGATGTCGATCGCGGAATCGGTCACCTCGCCATGCACGCAGAGCGGCATGCCGATATCGGCCATCGCCTCGAGCACCGGACGGACCTTGTCGAAGTCGCGCACGCCGGAGGCCGAGTTGGTGGTGGCACCGGCCGGGTACAGCTTCACCGCCGTCGCGATGCCCGCGCGATGCGCCGCGCGCACGTCCTCGGGATCGGTGTCCTCGGTGAGATAGAGGGTCATCAGCGGCGTGAAGCCCGATCCCTCGGGCAGGGCGGCGCGGATCCGCTCGCGATAGGCCTCGGCCTGCGCGGCGGTGACCACGGGCGGCACGAGGTTGGGCATGATGATGGCCCGGCCGAAATGGCGGGCGCTCTCCGGAGCCACGGCCCGAAGCATCGCGCCGTCGCGCAGGTGCAGGTGCCAGTCGTCCGGGCGGCGGATCGTGATCCGGTCTGGGCGTAGGTCTTTCATGGCCGACCTCCTACACCGGGCCGCGCGGCCTGACCATAGGTCACGACCCTCACGGTCCTCGGGTCAGCTGGCGCGCGAAACCGGGCCCGTGGCGCGTGGCGCGGAGCCGGGCAGAGCCTCTAGGCGACGCGCGTAATGCGCGGCCTCGGGCGTGGCGAGGCCATGGCGGCACAGCCGCGCCAGCCGGGCCGGGCGGTCGGCCGATTCGAGCTGTCGCAGCAACCCGCGCAGGTAAAGCGCGTTCTCGCGCCGGGCGCGCCAGAGCCGGGCAAAGGCCGCGCGGTCGAGCCGGTCCTCCATCGCCAGTTCGAGCAGTTCGGGGATGAGGCCCGCCTGATCGAGGATCTGCTCCAGCCGGGCCCCGGCATGGGCCGCGCGCAGCGTCGTGACGTTGGGCCTGCGAAACAGCGCGGCGTGGACCGCGTCGGCGGCATGGCGCGGGTCGTGGATCACCGTCACCCGCTCGGCGGCGTCGATCATGTCGGGGGCGTAACCATAGCGGCTGGTGAAATCGAGCCGGCGCGCCGCGAGGTGGCGCCGGTCCCAGCCCGCCACCTCCGGATCCAGCGTGGCGATGGGGCGCAACGCCAGCACCCGCGCCCCCGGCGAAGCGACCGAGAAGGCAGCGGCGGCATAGCCGGTCGCGTGGTGACCGTAGAACAGCACCCGCTCGAAATCCTCGAAGAAGCCCTCGTCGATCAGCCGGTCGACATAGTTCCAGACGCGCGGCGCCCTGAACCATCCCTCGTTGTCGCAGATCAGCACCAGGAGCGACCACCCGGTCCTTTGCAGCATCTCGAAGCCGCGCGGCAGGCCGCGCGGGTTGCGGCGAATCGCGTCGCGCGTCTCGAAGCTGACCAGCAGCCGAGGCCCGGCATCGATGAAGAGCGCCGCGTGGTCCGATCCGAGCCGCTCGTAATAGCCATGCTCCTCGCCGATCGCGTCGATGCCCTGCTGCCAGGCCTCGACGGGCAGGCCGCTCAGATCGATCTCCGGATCGGGCAACATTTCGTTCATCTGGCGCTCCAGCGGCTGGGGGAGGTGGGGACTGTCCCTTGGCTTTCTAAAATCCTGCGCGATTACGGCGGAAATTGGCAAGGCCGGTGCTCTTATTCCGTCCTGTGGCGCCGCGACCATCCCATGACGCCACGCTGTTATTGCATAGCGCGCCCCCTCACGGACCCATGCCGCCACCGCCCGCGTTGCACTGGCAATGCCGGTCCCGTCCGACGCGGAGCGGTCCGAGAGGAGATTCTGATGAAACGAAGCTACCGCACGACCACGGCCCTCGTGGCCAGCCTGTCGCTCATGCTGCCGAACCTCGCGCCGCTGGCCTCCGCCCAGCAGGGCAGCGAGGCGCTGTTCTGCTCCGACGGGGCGACCCCGCCCTGCGAAGGCGAAGCCGATCCGCAAGGCACGCCGCTGATCGAACTGCGGGCCCGCGTGCTGCAGAAGCTCGCCGAATCCGGCCAGATCGACGCGGAGACGGCCGCGGAGGCCGGTCTCGATTTCGACCTGCTGCTGAGCGGCGACCGCGAAGCGATCCAGCAGGCGCTGCGCGCCGCCCGTTCCGCGAACCGGGCCGCTGCCAATGCAGCCGACACGGCCACCGAGGCGGTCGAAGGCGCCGCCGATGCGGCCGCTGACGCCGTGACCGGTGCCGCGGCGCAGGGCGAGGCACAGGCCGAACAGGCGCAGGCCGAGGCAGAAGCACAGGCTGCCGAAGCACAGGCGGCCGAGGAAGCAGCACGTGCCGAGGAGGCCCAGGCTGCCGAACGCGCTGCAGCCGAGGAGCAGATCCGTCAGGAGGCCGAGGCACAGGCCGAAGCAGAAGCCCAGGCTGAAGCGCAGGCAGAGGCCGAGGCTGCCGAAGCACAGGCGCAAGCCGAGGCCGAACAGCAGGCCGAAGCCGAGGCAGAAGCCCAGGCTGCGGCCGAAGCCGAAGAGCAGGCTGCTGCCGACAAGGCAGAGCGCAAGGCTGCTAGGAAGGCTGCTAAGAAAGCCGCCAAGCAGGCCGAGATCGAAGCCGAGGCGCAGGCCGCTCTCGAGGCGGAGGCGGGCAGCGCCGAGGGCGAGCAGGCCGAGGCCGGTGCCGCCGAGGAGGCTGCGCCGAAGCTGACCGCCGAGGAGCGTGCCGCGCGCCGCGCCCAGCGTGAGGCCCGCCGTGCCGAGCGCCGCGCCAATGCCGAAGAGCAGGACGTCGATCCGACCGCGCAGGAGCCGCAGCAGGCCGTCGCGGCGGCGGCCGCTTCGAACGAGGCCGAGGTCGCCGAGGTCACCGAGACCGAGATCGACGAGGAGAACTCGCGTCAGAGCGACGAGGAATTCGCCGCCAAGGTGAACGCGAATGCCGCTGCCGAAGCGCAGGCCACCGAGGCCGAGGATGATGACGACGGTCTTTCGGACTTCCAGAAGGCGCTGCTCCTGGGCATCGGTGCCGTCGCCGTCGGCTCGCTTCTCAACAATGGCCGCGAAGTCGTCGCCAATACCGGCGACCGGGTCGTGGTCGAGGGCGACGACGGGCTCGAGATCTACCGCGACGACGACGCGCTGCTGCGCCAGCCTGGCGCTGACCTGCGGACCGAGACGTTCAATGATGGCTCGACCCGCACCACGCTGACCCGCGAGGACGGCACCAAGGTGGTGACGATCCGCGACGCGCAGGGCCGCGTTCTGCGCCGCAGCCGGATCTTCGCCGACGGCACCGAGATCGAGCTGTTCGACGATCTGGCCCAGACCGAGCCGGTCGATGTGCGGTCGCTGCGCGAAATCGAACCGGCGCCGGTGACGCTTTCGGCTGCCGAGGCCGACCGGGCCGCGCTTCTGGAGGCGCTGCGCGCCGAGGCTGCGGTCGATACGGGACGCAACTACAGCCTGCGGCAGGTGCGCGAGATCGAGGCGGTGCGCTCGCTGGTGCCGGCCATCGATCTCGACACGCTGACCTTCGCCACCGGTTCGGCGGCGCTGCGGCCCGAGCAGGCCTCGACGCTGGTCGATCTCGGTCTCGCGATCGAGGATCGGCTGGCCGAGAACCCGCGCGAGGTGTTCCTGATCGAAGGTCATACCGACGCCGTGGGCAACGATGCCTACAACCTCGCCCTGTCGGATCGCCGGGCCGAGACGGTGGCGCTGGCGCTGACCGAGAACTTCGACATCCCGCCCGAGAACCTCGTGGTGCAGGGCTATGGCGAGCGGTTCCTGAAGGTCGAGAGCGAGGGCGACGTGCAGGCGAACCGCCGCGCCACGGTGCGCCGGATCACGCCGCTGCTGCAGCAGGTGGCGTCCGCGCAATAAGGCCAAGGTGACGGGCTTCGCGCCCGATGAGGACGGGCCGCTCCGAAAGGGGCGGCCCGTTCGCGTTCTGCCAAGCCACTCAATATCGGCAACCGCCCCCGCAAGCCGGGCGCCGATTCCGCTTCGGCAATCCCGGCCGAATCAGCCGTCAGTTGTACAGTCCACGGTCGCGCCGTGCTCGGAGCCGAGCCGGAAATGACAAAGGCCGCCCCGATGGGCGGCCTTTCGCATCGGCGCTTGCGCGCGAGGCGGATTATTTCTGGGTCGGCCCGATCATCATGACCATCTGGCGGCCTTCCATCTTCGGCATGTTCTCGACCTTGCCGATTTCGGCCACGTCGGAGGCGACGCGCTCGAGCAGCTCGCGGCCGAGCTCCTGGTGCGCCATCTCGCGGCCCCGGAAGCGCAGCGTGACCTTGACCTTGTCGCCGCCTTCGAGGAACCGCAGCACGTTCCGCATCTTCACGTCGTAATCGTTCGTGTCGGTGTTGGGGCGGAACTTGACCTCCTTGATTTCGAAGGTCTTCTGGTTCTTGCGGGCCTCGGCCTCTTTCTTCTGCGTCTCGTATTTGAACTTGCCGAAGTCCATGATCTTGCAGACCGGGGGCGTGGCATTGGGCGAGATCTCGACGAGGTCGAGACCGGCCTCTTCGGCAAGGGCCAGGCCACGCTCGGGGCTGACGACGCCGATATTCTCGCCGTTCTGTCCGATCAGTCGGATTTCGGCCACGCGAATACGATCGTTGACGCGAGGGCCGGTGTCGCGCGTTGGCGGCGCGTTGTGAGGTCTGCGGGCTATGGTGCAAGTCCTTCGGTTGTTCGATTGGGTAGGGCGAAAGGTAATCGCCCCGGTAGTGCGATTCAAGCCGCAAAACAAGGCCAATGCGCCTGTTGCGCTTCCCTCTCGCGGTGGCATCTGGCATGACCCGTGCTATGTGGGCCGACAAAGGTTCAGGATTTTCAGCAAGGATGAGCGCAATGATGAAAATTGTCGGCATCATCGCCGCCGCGGTGCTCGCGGTCGTCGTGGTGACTACGATCTGGGGCGGTGACGACGCCGAGGTCACGACCAATCAGGCCACCGACGAGGAAGTCGGCCAGCTGGCGGAGCCGCCGACCGCCGACATCGCCGGCGAAGAAGCCGAGGCGCCCGCCGCCGACATCACCCCCAATGACGAAGCCGGCGAGATCACCCCGCCCGAAGGCGGTGCCGCCGATACCGAGGCGCTGACCGACGAGGTCGAGGAAGAGACCATCCCCGCACCCGAGGGCGCGGAGCCGGTGATCCTGATGGATGATGTGAACCTCGCCGAGGAAGTCGAGCAAGAGGCCGAGGAAACGCTCGGTACCGAGGCCGCCGGCAGCAACGAAGGTCTCGCGATCCTCGACGCGGCGCTCGAGCCCGAAACCTTCGACTACGAGGCGGTACAGCAGGCGATCGCCGACAGCGCGCTCGAGAGCGAGCGCCGCGAGCAGCTGGCCACCGCGCTGGAGCGCGCGCGCCGCTATCCCGCGATCCGCGATTCGCTGCTCGAGGACATCCGCGCCGAGCTGGGCGTCGAGTGAGGGTGGCGCGGCCCGGATGACCGGGCCGCCTATCGCCAGCAAGGCAAAACGAAAACGCCGCGCGGATCGCTCCGCGCGGCGTTTTTTTCATGTCGATGCGGACGGGCTCAGCCGACGAAGGCCTTCTCGATCACGAACTCGGCCGGGTCGGAATTGGCACCCTCGCGCAGGCCGGCCTTCTCGAGCAGCTCCTTGATGTCGAGGTTGAAGGCGAGGCTGCCGCAGACCATCGCCCGGTCGGTCTCGGGATCGAGCGCCGGCACGCCCAGATCCGAGAACAGCTCGCCATTCTCGATCAGATGCGTGATCCGGCCCATCTTCGGGCTCTCCTCGCGCGTGGTGGTCGGATAGTAGACCAGCTTGTCGAGGTTCTCCTCGCCGATCAGCTCGCGCAGCATCTCGTCGGTCTTGACGCTCTCGACCAGCTCGCGGCCATAGGTCAGCTCGGCCACGTCGCGGCAGGTATGGGTGACGATGACTTGCTCGAACTTTTCGAAGGTCTCGGGATCGCGCAACAGCGAGGCAAAGGGTGCGAAGCCGGTACCGGTCGAGAACAGCCACAGCCGCTTTCCCGGGATCAGCGCGTCATGGACCAGCGTGCCCACCGGCTTGGGGCGCAGGATGACGTGGTCGCCTTCCTGGATATGCTGCAGCTTCGAGGTGAGCGGGCCGTCGGCGACCTTGATCGAGTAGAATTCCAGCTCTTCGTCCCAGTTCGGCGAGGCGATGGAATAGGCGCGCATCAGCGGCTTGCCGTTGTCGCCCATCAGGCCGATCATCACGAATTCGCCCGAGCGGAAGCGCAGGCTCGCCGGCCGGGTGATCCGGAACGAAAACAGGCTGTCGGTGTAGTGACGCACGGCGGTCACGACCTGTCCGTCGGGAGATTGTGCGACGCGGGCGGCGTTGGTCTGGGTCACTGGGCTTTGCTCGGTCATGTCTTTCTCGTTCGGCTCGAATAGGGGAGGAGGCGTTACGGGTAAAGGCGGCTCAACCGCGCAGCCGCGCCTGGTAGTGATGGGCCTGCCAGTCGGCGCGGGCGCGCCACTGGTCCTCGGGCTGGCGCTGCGCCAGATCGTCGGAGATCTCGACCTCGTCGAAACCCGAACGCCGGGCCATGGCGTATTGATCCGCGATCACGTGGCCCGCGGCGCGCAGTCGACCGGTGAAGCCCAGGGAGCGCAGGTCACGCGCATGGGTGAAGCCGCGCCCGTCGGAAAAGGCGGGAAACAGCACCCGGATGGCGGCGATCTCGCCCAGACGCCCGACCAGCTCGCGCGGGTCGTCGCCGGGGGCGATCTCGACGGCGGTGTCGGCCGCGTTCACCTCGGCCAGCGGCACGAAGCTGCCGGTGAAGTCGTCTGGGGCGAAGCCCTTGTCGGTCACGATCACGGTCATCTCGTCCTCTCGGGGCCGGGCCCCTGTTCATCAGTCTTCAAATCTGCGGCTTCGCCGGATCGGTTTCAGGCTTCGGCGGGCTTGCCGCGCACCATCTTCCCGTTCACGAAATGTATGCCGCACTCTTCCTTGTCGCTGTCGCGCCAGCGACCGGCACGGGGGTCTTCGCCAGGCGCGACCTTGCTGGTGCAGGGCGCGCAGCCGATCGAGGGGTAGCCCTGCGCCACCAGCGGATGCCGGGGCAGGCGGTTCTCGGCGATATAGTCCTGCAGGTCGGTGCTGGTCCAGTGGGCCAGCGGATTGATCTTGATCCGCAGGTCGTCCTCGTTCTCGAAGAACTCGAGCGCAGCTCGGGTCTTGCCCTGGTAGCGCTTGCGCCCGGTGATCCAGCTGTCGAAGCCCGAGAGCGCGCGTTGCAGCGGCTCGGTCTTGCGGATCGCGCAGCACAGGTCGGGGTTCGACTTGTGCAGCAGGTTCTCGGGGTCGTGCTCGGCCAACGCCTCGGGACGGGCCTTGATGGTGCGCACGTTCTTGAGGTTCAGCCGCTCCGTCAGCTCCATCTGGTAGGCCAGCGTCTCGGCGAACAGCATCTCGGTGTCAACGAAGAGCACCGGGGTGGTGCGGTCGATCACCGAGACGAGGTGCAGGAGCACGACCGATTCCGCGCCGAACGAGCTGACCAGGGCTATCCGGCCGAGCGCGTGCTCGGCCAGCGCCTTTTCCAGCACCGCGGTGGCGCCATGGTGGCGGTAGCGGGCGTTCAGGTCACGGATGGTCTCGTCGATGCGATGTGGCGTCTCATGCAGCATCAGCCCGCTCCCGCTTCGCCTCTTGCTCGGGGTAGAGCACGGCCTTGAACGGCGCGGGCCCGAGCCGGCGATAGGCGGCGAGGAAGGTCTCTTCCGGCCCCGAACGCAGGTCGAGATAGCCCAGAACCAGCCGCTCGATCGCGGGCACGATCTCCTCGGCCGAAAAGCCGGGGCCGGCGCGCTCGCCGATGCTCGCGGTCTCGTCGCCCGAACCGCCCAGCGTCACCTGGTAGTTCTCGACCCCGGCGCGGTCGAGCCCGAGGATGCCGATATGGCCGACATGGTGATGGCCGCAGGCGTTGATGCAGCCCGAGATCTTGATCTTGAGCGGGCCCACGTCGTGCTCCAGCTTCAGCTCCTCGAAGCGCAGCGCGATCTGCTGCGCCACCGGGATCGAACGGGCCGTGGCCAGCGCGCAGTAATCCATGCCCGGGCAGGCGATGATGTCCGAGACCAGCCCGATATTGGCCGCGGCGAGGTCGTGCTCGCGCAGCTTGGCGTGAAGTGCTGGCAGGTCCGACTTGTGGACATGCGGGATGATCACGTTCTGCTCGTGGCTGATGCGCAGCTCGTTGTGCCCGTAGAGATCGGCGAGCTCGGCCAGCACCCGCATCTGCTCGGCGGTGGCATCGCCCGGCGTCTGCCCCGGCTTCTTGAGCGATACCGACACGATGGCGTAGCCGTCGGCGCGGTGCTGCGCGAGGTTGGTATCGGCCCAGCTGCGGAACAGCGGGTCGGCGGCATAGGCCGCGTCATAGGCCTCGACCGGCGCGTTGCGCCACGCGGGCGGGGCGAACTGGGCGCGGATCTCCTCGAACAGCTTCACGTCCACGCCCGAGAAGGCGGGCTTGGTGCGGGCGAACTGCTCGTTCACCGCGTCGCGGAACGCGTCGAGGCCGTTCTCGAAGACGGTGATCTTGATGCGCGCCTTGTACTTGTTGTCGCGCCGGCCCATCAGGTTGTAGGCGGCGACGATCGCCTCGCAGTAGGGCAGCAGGTCTTCCTGGCTGACGAACTCCTCGATCACCTTGCCGATCATCGGGGTGCGCCCGAGGCCGCCACCGACCAGCACCTTGTAGCCGATCTCGCCCTTGGCGTTCTCGACGATCTGGATGCCGATGTCGTGGGCCTGGATCACCGCGCGGTCATGCGCCGCGCCGGTCACGGCGATCTTGAACTTGCGCGGCAGGAACTGGAATTCCGGGTGATCGGTGGACCACTGGCGCAGCAGCTCGGCCACGGGGCGCGGATCGGCGATCTCGTCGGCGGCGGCCCCGGCGAAATGGTCGGCGGTCACGTTGCGGATCGTGTTGCCGGAGGTCTGGATCGCGTGAAGGCCAACATCGGCCAGCGCCTGCAGCATGTCCGGCACGTCGCGCAGGGCGGGCCAGTTGTACTGGATGTTCTGGCGCGTGGTGAAATGGCCGTAGCCGCGATCCCACTTCTCGGCCAGAAGCGCCAGCGTGCGCATCTGGTCGGAATTGAGCGTGCCATAGGGGATCGCCACGCGCAGCATGTAGGCGTGCAGCTGCAGGTAGAGGCCGTTCATCAGGCGAAGCGGGCGGAACTCCTCCTCCTTGAGCGAACCGTCGATCCGGCGCTCCACTTGGCCGCGGAACTGGTTCACGCGCTCTTGGATGAAAGCGCGGTCGAAGTCGTTGTAGTGATACATGCTCAGAGCTCCACCTGCTTGCCGTGGGCGTAGTTCGACGGACCGCGGGTACGGAAGGTTTCGCGGAAATGCGTGGGCTCGGGGCCCTCGGCGCCGGGCTTGGCATCGGCGAGATAGGGGCCGACGACGATGTCGGCCTGGCTCTGCGCCGCCAGCAGCCGCAGCTCGGCATGCGCCTCCTCGTCGATCAGCTCGGCCTCGCGCATGTCCGGAGTCCAGCGCCCGTCGGCGGTCAGCCAGACGGCGTCGCCCTCGAGAAGGCGGTTGGCGGTCACGACCTTGGGCGTGAACTTGCGGGGCATGGCGCGATCTCCGTCCTGTGTTCTGACGTCGATATAGGACAGATGTCTTGCTTTTGGCCACCCGGCCGGGCAGATAAGGAATGCGTGTTCTTCTGGGAGCCTTCCGGGGGACATGCGTTCCAAAACCGAGGAGTGCCGCGAATGTCGTTCCAGCCTGACGAGATCGACCGGAAGATCCTGATCGAGTTGCAGCGCGACGCGGGTCGCTCGCTCGACGAGATCGCCAAATCGGTGGGCTCGTCCAAGACCCCGGTGTGGAACCGGATCCGCAAGATGCGCGAGCGCGGCATCATCGGCCCGCAGACCGTGGTGCTCGATGCCGAGGCGCTGGGCTTCGAGGCCTGCTTCTTCGTGCTGATCCGCACGAGCGCCCACGAGGCCGACTGGCAGGCCAAGTTCCTCGCCACGCTGCGCGACCGCCCCGAGGTGCAGGAGGCGCACCGGCTCGCGGGCGACATCGACTACATCCTGAAGGTGCGGGTCCGCAACGCGCGCGCCTATGACGCCTTTTACCAGGCGCTGATCGCCGAGGTGCGGGTGCAGAGCGTCACCGCGCTGCTGTCGATGGAGGAGATCAAGTCGACGGTGGCGCTGCCGCTCTGATCGGTGGGCGGTGATCCGGCGTCAGAACGCGCGCACCATCAGTCGCTCCAGCCCGTGGAAATGATAGAGGTCCGAATAGCGCGGCGCCTCGGCCAGCGCCAGATCGGGGCATTGGCGCATGAGCAGGCTCAGCGCGCATTGCATCTCGAGCCGCGCCAGCGGCGCGCCGACGCAGAAATGGATGCCCGCGCCGAAGCCCAGATGCGCCGGGCCGCGGCGCGCGGGGTCGAAGCGATGCGGGTCGGGATAGACCTCCGGGTCGCGGTTGGCCGCACCCAAGAGGCAGGCGATGCGGTCGCCGCGCGAGAACCGCTGGCCGAAGATCTCCAGATCCTCGTAGACCCAGCGGGTGAACATGTGCAGCGGCGGGTCGAGCCGCACCAGCTCCTCCACGCAGGCCGCGTCGATCTCGCGATGGCCGTGCATCAGCAGGGTGCGCACGGCATTGCCAAGTGAATGCACCGTCGCCTCGTGGCCTGCGTTCAGGAGCAGGATGCAGGTCGAGACCAGCTCCTCGGTGCTCAGCTTCTCGCCCTCCTGCTCGGCGGCGATCAGCTCCGAGATCAGGTCGTCGGCCGGGTTGCGGCGCTTTTCGGCGATATAGACCGCGAGGAAGTCGCAGAAGGCCTGCGTGGCCATCTCGGCGGCGTCCTCCATCGCGCGGGTGCGCTTGGCTTGGTACATGCCGACCATCGCGTTGGACCAGGCCAGCAGGTCGTCGGCGCGGCTTTCGGGCAGGCCCATGAGCCGGGCGATGACGATCACCGGCACCTGCCGCGCATAGGCGTCGAGCAGGTCGAACGGACCCTGCGGGAAGCCGTCGATCAGCCGGTGGCACAGCGCCTCGATTTCGGGTGCCAGGGCGTTGACGCGGCGCGAGGTGAAGGCGCGCAGCACCAGTCCCCGCAGCCGCGTATGGGCGGGCGGCTCCAGCTCCAGCATCGAATGCGCCTCGCAGGCATAGAAGGCGGCAAGATGCTGTGGAATCTCGGGCGCGCGCTCAAGCGGCACCTCGCGGCCCATGCGCCGGTCCCGAAGGATCGCGGAGACGGCGGCATGCGAAGTGGCGCAGGCCATGTCATATTCGCTCCAGCGGAACAGCGGCCCCGCCGCCCGCGCCCGGTCATAGAACGGGTAGGGGTTCTGCACGAAGGCGGGCTCGGTCGGGGATTGGGACAACTCCTGCATGATCGGGAGGTTGGCCCGTGGCTCTGGCCTTGGCAAGCGCGCAGACGATATGATGGGCGTCATGGACGGGTCGCGGATCAGGCGGGCGCTGCGGGTGCTCGGATTTCTGGCACTGGTGGCGGCGCTGGCGCTGGCGGTGCAGCATTGGGGCTATCGCGCCGCGCTGTCCGAGATGTCGCGACGCGGCGCCTCGGACCTAGCGTTGGCCTCGGACAGGCTCACCAGCGAGTTGCAGCGCTACCGCCAGCTTTCGGTCCTGACCGCGCGGCACCCCTACCTCGCGCCGCGTCTCGACGGGCCGGATGGCGGGCGGGCCACGGCGCTGCTGCGCCAGACCGCCGACATGACCGGCGCGCTCGACATCGTGCTGCTGGACCGGTTCGGTCGGCAGATCGCGGCGGCCGGTTCCGTGGCACGGCGCGGCGATGCGGGTACGCCGTGGTTCGAGCGGGCGATGGACGGGGCGCTTGGCGTCGCGCATTTGTCGAGCCGCCGTTACGGGCGGCGGATCTTCCTCTTCGCCGCGCCGATCTTCTCGCCCGAAGGGCCGGTCGCGGGCGCCGTGGTGGTGGTCACAGATGTCGAGGCGATCGAGGCGGGTTGGCGCGGCGATCCGCCGGCGCTGTTCTTCACCGACGATGCGGGGGAGGTCTTCGTCTCGAACCGCTCCGAGCTGGTCGGGCGCAGCGATCTGGGGCTGGTCGGGCGCGTCCGCGAGGCCGGGCACGAGATCTGGCGAATGCGCGCCGGTCCCTATCTGCCCGAGCGGGGCCTGCACCTGTCGCAGCCCCTGCCGGTGATCGGCCTGACCGGCGAGGCGCTTCTCGACACCGCGCCGGCGCGCCGCATCGCGCTGTTGCAGGCCTCTGCGGCGGCGGCGCTCTGCCTCGCCTTCGGGGCGCTTTTGTTTCTTGCCACGATCCGGCGGCGCACGCTGGCGCGCGCCAATGCCCGGCTTGAGGAGCGGGTGGCGCGGCGCACGGTGGCGCTGCAGGCGGTCAATGCCAGCCTGCAGCGCGAAGTGGCAGAACGTGCCGCCGCCGAGGCGCGGCTCCGGCGGGCGCAGGCCGATCTGGTGCAGGCGGGCAAGCTCTCGGCGCTGGGCCAGATGTCCGCCGGGATCAGCCACGAGCTGAACCAGCCGCTGATGGCGATCCGCAGCTTTGCCGAGAACGCCGAGACCTTCCTCGCGCGTGGCAATGCGGAGGCGGCGGGCCGCAATCTCGAGCGGATTTCCGAGCTGGTGCGCCGCATGGGCCGGATCATCCGCAACCTGCGCGCATTCGCCCGGCAGGAGAGCGCGGCGGTGGTCGAGGTGGACCTCGTGGCGGTCGTCGAGGCGGCGCTGGAGATGGCGATGGCACGGGCCCGGCAGGCCGAGGTGACCCTGGAATGGACCCCGCCAAAGGCGCCGGTCACGGTGCGCGGCGGCGAGGTGCGGCTGCAGCAGGTGGTGCTGAACCTCGTGGGCAACGCGATCGACGCGATGGAGGGGCGCGAGGAAAAGCGGCTCGCGATCGAGATCGCGCGAATGAGCGACCGGGCCCGTCTCACGGTGCGCGACAGCGGGCCGGGTATCGGCGAACCGGACCGGATCTTCGATCCGTTCTACACCACCAAGGAGGTCGGTGCCTCCGAGGGGATGGGCCTTGGGCTCTCGATCTCCTATGGGCTCGTGCAGAGCTTTGGCGGCGCGATACGGGGCCGCAACCACGAGGAGGGCGGGGCCGAGTTCACCGTGGAACTCGATCTCGCCAAGGCGAGCGAGGCGGCATGACGAAGCGGGTGTTGCTGGTCGATGACGACCGCGAGGTGCGCGAGGCGCTGGGCCAGACATTGGATCTCGCCGATCTGGAGCCGATCCTCGCGGGCTCCTACGTCGCGGCCAAGGACCATATCGCGCCGGGCTTCGACGGGGTGATCGTCACCGACATCCGGATGCCGGGGCGCGACGGGTTCCACCTGCTGGAACGCGCGCGCGAGGTCGATCCCGAGCTGCCGGTGATCCTGCTAACCGGCGAGGGCGACATCCCGATGGCGGTCCGCGCGATGGAGCAGGGCGCACATGCCTTTCTCGAAAAGCCCTGCGGCCCCAAGGAGTTCGTCGCCACGGTGAAGCAGGCGCTGGGCCTGCGCGCGGAGGTACTGGCGGCGCGTCGCGCGCGAGCGGCGAGCGTCGCGGGCGACGCGGCGTCCCGGATGCTGGTCGGCCGCTCGGCCCAGGCCGAGGCGATGCGCGAGCGGGTGCGGGCGATCGCGCGGGCCTCAGCCGAAGCGCTTGTCTGCGGCCCGCCCGGCAGCGGCACCTCCAAGGTCGCCGAGGTGATCCACCTGCTCTCGGCCTCGGCCCGCGCGCCCTTCGTCAAGCGGGCCGGTGCGGCGCTCGACGAGGCAGGGCTCGCGGCGGCCATGGAGGAGGCGGGCGGCGGCACTCTCTATGTCGACGAAGTCACGATGCTGCCGCCCGGCACGCAATACGCGCTTCTGGGCCGGCTCGAGGGCGGCGATACTCGCCCGCGCGTACTGGGCGGCAGCACCCGCGATCCTGCGGCCGAAGCCGAGGCCGGACGGCTCAACCCCGAACTGTTCTGGCGGCTCGACCTGATGCGCGTCACCATCCCGCCGTTGCGCGAGCGGCCCGACGACATCCCGGTGCTGTTCCGGCACTATGTCGCGCAGGCCTGCGAGCAGGCCAACCTCTCCATGCCCGAGATCGATTCCGACCTGTTGGCCCGGCTGATGGCGCGCGACTGGCCGGGCAACGCGCGCGCCCTCACCAGCGTGGCGATGCGGGTGGCAATGGGGCTCGATCCCGGCCTCGACGCACCAGAGTCGGAGAACGAAGGGGGCGGCCTCGCCGAACAGCTCGCCCGGGTCGAGCGGTCGCTGTTGATCGAGGCGCTGCGGCGGTATGGCGGCCATGCCACCCGAACCGCCGAGGCGCTGAAGCTGCCGCGCAAGACCTTCTACGACAAGCTCGGCCGCCACGGCCTGCGGGCCGAGGATTATCGCCGCGACTGACTGTGCGGATTGTCGCACAGTTTTTGGGCGAGGGTGTGCGGAACACCGCGCAGCCTTGGGGCGCGCTGAGAAGGATATACATTAGAAATGCTCACTAATATGTTATAAGAAAGCGACTTTTTCACATTTGGTGCGATGAGTGGTTTCCCGCTTGAGCGGTAGGCGGGCCGCCTGTTTGCTCGGCGCCGACGAAACAGAAGTCTCATGGGAGGAGACGCATGAAATACCTTTCCCTCGCCGCCACCGCCGCGGCGCTGAGCATTGCCGCGCAGGCCGCGCAGGCCGATCCGATGGGCTGCGACGCCGGTGAGACCGTGGTGAAGTTCAGCCATGTCACCAACACCGACAAGCACCCCAAGGGCATCGCCGCTGAGCTTCTCAAGACCCGCGTCAACGAGGAGATGGATGGCACGATGTGCATGGAGGTCTTCCCGAACTCCACGCTCTACACCGACGAGCAGGTGATCGAGGCGATGCTGCGCGGCGACGTGCAGATGGCCGCTCCCTCGCTGTCGCTGTTCGAGTCGATCACCAAGGCCTACCGCCTGTTCGACCTGCCGTTCCTGTTCGACGACATCGCCGCCGTCGACGCCTTCCAGGCCTCCGAGAGCGGGCAGGCGATGCTCGACAAGATGCAGCGCCGTGGCGTGCAGGGCTTGGGCTTCTGGCACAATGGCATGAAGCAGATGTCGGCCAACAAGCCCCTGCTCGAGCCCTCCGATGCCGAAGGCCTCAAGTTCCGCGTCCAGCCCTCCGATGTGCTGGTGGCGCAGATGGAAGCGCTCGGCGCCAGCCCGCAGCCGATGGCCTTTGCCGAGGTCTATGGCGCGCTGCAGACCGGCGTCGTCGACGGGCAGGAGAACACTTGGTCCAACATCTACGGCCAGAAGTTCTTCGAGGTGCAGGATGGCATCACCGAGACCAACCACGGCGTGCTCGACTACATGGTCGTGGCGAGCGTCGATTTCCTCGACAGCCTCGACCCGGCGGTGCGCGAGCAGCTGGTGACGATCACCGAGGAAGTGACCGCCGAGCGCAACGCCGCCGTCACCCAGGTCGATGCCGAGGCGCGCCAGGCGATCCTCGACGCCGGTGGCGAGATCCGCGAACTGACCGAGGAGCAGCGCGCGGCCTGGGTCGAGACCATGAAGCCGGTCTGGGCGCAGTTCGAGGACGAGGTCGGCGCCGACATGATCGAGGCGGCCCAGAACGCCGGCAAGTAAGCCCGCGCGATCGGGGCAGGGGCCGGGCCGCCGCCACGCGGCCCGGCCCCTCGCTTATCCGCAACATCGAACACGAAGGGACACGGGGATGAACGCCGTCCACAGCAGGCCCGGCAGGGGCCGTTTCGGGCGCATCGTCGAGGAGTTCGAGGAGGGCATGATCGCCTTCCTGCTCGGCGCGATGACGCTCCTCACCTGCACCAACGTCATCATGCGTTACGGTTTCAACAGCTCGATCATCTGGAGCCTAGAGACGGTGCTGACGTTGTTCGCATGGCTGGTGCTGTTCGGCATCGCCTACGGCTTCAAGATCACCGCGCATCTGGGCGTGGACGCGGTCATCAACCTGCTTCCCAAGCGCGGCCGCCGGATCGTCGCGCTCGTCGCCTGCGCCGCCTCGCTGGCTTACGGCGTGCTGCTGCTGAAGGGGGCCTGGGACTACTGGGCGCCCTTCGCGGACCTGCCCAAGACCACCGGCACCTGGCTGCCCACCGGCTTCGACACCCAAGCCCGCACCACGTCCTATTTCGAGACCGACCAGATCCCGATGTTCGACTGGCTGCGCTTCCTCGAGGGCTGGATCAACTACGACGAGCGCTACTCCAAGATGCCGCGCGTCATCCCCTACCTGATTCTGCCGATCTCGGCCGCCTTAATCCTGTTCCGCCTGATCCAGGCCACGATCCGCATCTGGAAGGGCGAATCCGAGAGCCTGATCGTCAGCCACGAAGCCGAGGACGCGGTCGCCGACGCCGCGCATCTGAACCGGGAGCTCTCCTGACCATGGAAGTCGTCTTTCTCTTCCTGATGATCGTGGGCCTGCTGCTGATCGGCGTGCCGATCGCCATCGCGCTGGGCCTGTCCTCGATCGTCTTCCAGCTGATGTTCTCCGAGACCTCGCTGGCCTCGATCGCGCAGTCGCTCTACCAGTCCATGGCGGGCCATCCCTCTCTGCTGGCCATTCCCTTCTTCATCCTCGCCTCCTCCTTCATGTCCACGGGCGGCGTGGCGCAACGGATCATCCGTTTCGCCATCGCCTGCGTCGGTCACCTGAAGGGCGGCCTCGCCATCGCGGGCGTGCTGGCCTGCATGATGTTCGCCGCCCTCTCGGGCTCGTCGCCGGCCACCGTGGTCGCGATCGGTTCGATCGTCATCGCGGCGATGCGGCAGGTGGGCTACACCCGCGAATTCGCCGCCGGTGTCATCTGCAACGCCGGCACGCTGGGCATCCTGATCCCGCCCTCGATCGTCATGGTGGTCTACGCCTCGGCCACCGATGTCTCGGTGGGGCGGATGTTCCTCGCGGGCGTGATCCCCGGCATCCTCGCCGGCGTCATGCTGATGATCACCATCTACGTCATGGCGCGGATCAAGGACATGCCGGCGGGCGAGTGGCTCGGCTGGGGCGAGATCTGGGCTAGCTTCCGCGAAGCGTTCTGGGGGCTGTTCCTGATCGCGATCATCATGGGCGGCATCTATGGCCACCCCTGGGTCGATTTCTCGGGCGGCTTCCCGATCGTCTGGGCACCGGGCGCCTTCACCCCGACCGAGGCCGCCGCCGTCGCCGCCGTCTACGCGTTCCTCGTCGCCACCTTCGTCTATCGCGACATGGGGCCGCTCGCGGCCCGCGAAAAGGGCGGCAAGCCGACGCCGCTCTACCGTGCCCCATGGGCGCTGGGCACCGGCTTCATCCACCGCGATACACGCGCCACGCTGTTCGAGGCGGGCAAGCTGACCATCGTGCTGATGTTCATCATCGCCAACGCGCTGATCCTCAAGCACGTGCTGACCGACGAGCAGATCCCGCAGCATATCGCCGAGGCGCTGCTGGGCGCCGGTCTCGGCCCGATCACCTTCCTGATCGTGGTCAACGTGATCCTGCTGATCGGCGGCCAGTTCATGGAGCCTTCGGGGCTTCTGGTGATCGTCGCGCCGCTGGTGTTCCCGATCGCGATCCAGCTCGGCATCGATCCGATCCATCTGGGCATCATCATGGTGGTGAACATGGAGATCGGCATGATCACCCCGCCGGTGGGTCTCAACCTCTTCGTCACCTCCGGTGTCGCGGGCATGTCGGTGATGGGCGTGGTCCGCGCGGCGCTGCCCTTCCTTGCGGTATTGGGCGTGTTCCTGCTGATCATCACCTACGTGCCGTGGATCTCCACCGTGCTGCCCAACGCCACGATGGGCCCCGAGATCATCGTCAACTGACGACCCCTCACCGAAAACGGGAAAGGGCGCCCTGAGGGGCGCCCTTTCTGCATGGCGGATACGTCGCTCAGAGCGAGGATTCGAGCGCCGAGATGATCGGCGAGAAATCGGTCGATTTCAGGCTGGCGCCGCCGACCAGCGCGCCGTCGACGTTCTCGACGCCGAAGATCTCGGCGGCGTTGTCGGGCTTGACCGAGCCGCCATAGAGCAGGCGGATGCCCTCCGCCTCCTCGCCGAAGCGCTCCTTGAGGCCGGCGCGCAGGGCACCATGCACTTCGGCGATCTGCCCGAGGCTCGGCACCTTGCCGGTGCCGATCGCCCAGATCGGCTCGTAGGCGACGACGGTGTTGGCGGCGGTGGCGCCCTCGGGCAGGGAGGCCGCGAGTTGGCGGCTCACTACCTCGAGCGTCTCGTTCGCCTCGCGCTGCTCGAGGCTCTCGCCGAGGCAGATGATCGCGGTGAGACCGGCCTTGTGCGCGGCCTCGGCCTTGGCCCGGACCATGTCGTCGGTCTCGCCGTGATCGGCGCGGCGCTCGGAATGGCCGAGGATCACGTAGCGCGCACCCGCATCCTTCAGCATCTCGGCCGAGATGTCCCCGGTATGGGCGCCGCTTTCCTTGGCGTGGCAGTCCTGGCCGCCGACCCGGATCGGCTGGCCGCCGAGGCTGAAGGCCATGCGCGACAGCAACGTCGCGGGCGGGCAGATCACAATGTCCACGCGCGGCGCGGCCCAGGCGATCCCGAGCGCCTCGATCTCCTTGAGATCGGCATTGGTGCCGTTCATCTTCCAATTGCCCGCGACCAGTTTGCGACCCATGTGCCGTCCTTTCGAATGTGAAGAGTTGCGCCTGTGTAGACCAAATGCCCCATCGGCAAAAGCCGAGGGGCCGGTCCCCTTGGAACCGGCCCCTCTCAGGCCCGAGCGATCCGGTGCTCAGCCGTTGCGGCGTTCCGCGGCCAGCTCGTTCACGTCCTTGAACTTGATCGATTCGCCGCAGCCGCAGGCATCCTCGACATTCGGATTGCGGAACTTGAAGCCGCTTTCGAGCAGCGAGGTCTCGTAGTCGATCTCGGTGCCGAACAGGAACATCTGCGCCATCGGTGCGATCATCACCCGGGCGCCGTCCTGCTCGACGGTCTCGTCGTTGGGATCGGCCTCGTCGACATAGTCCATCGTGTATTCCATGCCCGCGCAGCCGCCCTTCTTGAGGCCGATGCGCAGCCCCGCATGACCGCCCTTCTCCATGAGACGGGCGATCTGCCGCGCGGCAGCGGGGGATATGCTGACGGCCTGCTTGCCGGGGATCGAAAACATCTGGGGCCTCCTGGATTGGCACCCATCAACATAAGGCCCCGGCCACGCCGTCTCAAGCGGGGCTCAGGCGGCTTCGGCCGGATTCGCCTGCGGAAATACCGTGTGCCCCTCGGTCGCCCGCTCCCGCGCCCGTTCCAGCAGTGCCTCGCGCACCTGGCAGGACAGCGTCCAGGCGGTGTCGGCCTTGGCGCAGGCGAGGCAGAACCATACCTCCTGGCCGAACACGTCCTGATCGGCCACCATCACGAAGTGCTGGTCGCGCTCCTGCACCTCGTCGGGGTCCTGTTCGTCGACGATCTCGAAGAAGGCGTCGCGCAGCGGCTGCACCTCAGCATCATGCGCCAGCTTGAGCTTGATGGTGCGGATCATCGAGGGCGTCTGCATGGTCCAGTTCTCGAACGGCTCGGCCACGAATTCCGAGACCGGCACGATCAGCCGCACCCCGGTCCAGTCGAGCAACTGCACGTAGGTGAAGTTGATCCGCTCCACGGTGACGATGTGGCCCCGGAATTCGAGCTTGTCGCCGATCTTGGCCGAGCGGTTCATCGCGATCTGTAGGCTCGACAGGATGTTCCCCAGGATGTGCCGCGCCGCGAAGCCGATCAGCAGGGTCAGCGCCCCGGCCGAGGCGAGGATCGACAGGCCGAGGCTGCCGAAGAACTGTGCCTCGGCCAGCACGATCGCGCCGCCGATCAGCACGATCGCGATGATCAGCACCCGCCGCCATGCCGCGATCCGGGTGGCGAGGTTGCGGCGGTTCTCCATGCGCGGATCCGACAGGGCGTCGTCGTCGAAGGGCACGATCCGGTTCAGCACCGCGTCGATGCCGTTCATCACGAAGATCAGCGCGGCGGCGGTGAAGCCCAGCGCGATCAGCGGCACCAGCACGCTGTTGATCCGGCCCGAGAACATGAACAGCGAATGGCTCAGCGCCGCGGTCAGGCCCGAGCAGATCGCGAGGATGATCGGCATTCTCGTGGCACGCAGGAAATCGGTGGCCAGACGTCCCTTGGCGCGGCTGGCCAGCGCGGCCTGCAGCCGCCCGGTGGTCCAGCCGGCGGCGCCGACCAGCAAGAGCATCGCCGGGAAGGCGACCAGCTCCCACCACCTCAGCCCCCAGAAGGCCTGCTCGCGCCACGCTTCGGGCATCTCCTCCTCGAAGCGGGTGGGCCCGTAGATCGCGTGCAGCGCCGGGATGTTTGCCACGGTCTGGCGCGAGAAGACCCAGACCGGTTCGTCATCGCCGGGCTTCAGCCGGTTCAGCCGGATCGCCACCGCGCGATTGCCGAGTTCGACCACGTCGATCAGGATCGAACGTTGCGGCTGACCCGCGACCGGGCTTTCGGCGCTGGCATTGGCGTCGAGCGCGTCGGGCCTCTCGAGCAGCGCGGTCCAGTTGATGACAGCGATGCGGTCGAGCACCTCCACCAGATCGGCGGCGAGCCGCGCGCCGCGCTCCACCTGTTCCTCGGGCGGGACGTCGACGAGGTTCAACAGATGCGCGGCGGTCTCGTACTCATGCGCCTCGATCAGTTCGAACAGCGCCTCCATGGTCGATTGCGGGGTCGAGCGATCGAGCCTGTCCGGCGGGGAAGGCAGCCCCTCGTTCAGCGTCTCGACCTCGAAGACGGAGGTGTCCTGCGCCAATACGGCGACGGGCAGCCAGACCAGCAGGGCGCAGGCGGCGATCAAGGTCTTCATGGGCAAGGTCGGGTCTCCCGCGATATCGCGGACCCAACCGGGGGCGGGGGCAGGGGTTCCGATGGCTGCCCTAAGGGGCAGGGCGGGCGGGCCCGCCGGGCCCCGAACTACATGAAGCCGAGCTCCAGCCGCGCCTCGTCGGACATCATCTCCATGCCCCATTGCGGCTCCCAGACCAAGTCGACGTCGACCTGCTTGACGCCCGGCACCGCGCCCACGGCATCGGCGACCCAGCCCGGCATCTCGCCGGCGACGGGACAGCCCGGCGCGGTGAGCGACATCTTGATGTTCACCGCGTTCTCCTCGTCGATATGGATCGTGTAGACGAGGCCGAGATCGTAGATGTTCACCGGGATCTCGGGGTCGTAGACCGAGCGGCACGCCTCGACCACCTGATCGTAGAGCGCATGGTCGGTCGAGGAGGGCGCGATCAGCGGCGTGCCTTCGAGTTGGGTGTCGGGCATGGGCTGTCCTTGGGCTGGAGCGGGGCGCGCTTTGGCGGCGCCGATACCTGAGCGATCATATAGGAAAAGCGCGGGGCGGGGTAAAGGGTGCGGCTTTGCTGCCGCCGACACGAAGCGTCCGGGAGGGGTGCGCCATGCGTATTTGCCTGAAAGATGAACGGGGAGGGGCGCCGAGGCGGATCCGGCGCGGGGCCCCTCCTTCATCAATCCTCAAATACGCAGATCCCGACGCCTCATCTGTGTTGCCTCCAAGGGCTTCATCCCACCCGGCGCCCGTCGGCGTCGATCACCGCGGAGCCGTCCTCCTTGAAGAGCGGGCCCGGCGGCAGGCGGTCGAGCAGGTCGAGCACCGTCTCCGAGGGGCGGCACAGGCGCACCCCCTTGGGGGAGGCGACGATGGGGCGGTTGACCAGCACCGGATGCGCGATCATCGCGTCGAGCAGCGTCTCGTCATCGACGCTCTCGTCCAGAAGCCCGAGCTCGGCGGCGGGGGATTTGGAGGTCCTGAGCGCGTCGCGCGGGGTCAGCCCGGCGGCGGCGAAGAGCGCGTGAAGCTGCGGCCTGGTCCAGCCGGTCTGGAGGTATTCGATCACGGTCGGTTCGGTGCCCGAGGCGCGGATCAGTTCCAGCACGTTGCGGGAGGTGCCGCAGGCGGGGTTATGGTGGATGACGATGCTCATGCTGTCTGCTCCTGTGGGCGGTCCGGGGCGAAGAGCCATGCCGCCACTGCCACGCCGATCAGCGCGCCGATGATCTGCGCCGCCACGAAGCCGGGCAGGTCGAAAGGCCGGATGCCCGAGAAGGTGTCGGTGAAGCTGCGCGCGATGGCGACGGCGGGGTTGGCAAAGCTGGTGGATGCGGTGAACCAGTAGGCGGCGGTGATGTAGAGGCCCACCAGCCACGGGATCGCGGCGGGCGCCTGCCGGATGCCGGCGAAAATGGTGAAGACGAGGCCGAAGGTCGCCACCGCCTCGGCCAGCCATTGCGGCCCGCCGGTGCGGATCTTGGTCGCGGTCTGCAGCACCGGCAGATCGAACATGCCATGCGCCAGCGCCGCGCCGGCGATGCCGCCCGCCACCTGCGCGAGGATGTAGGGCGCGACCTCGCCCCAAGGGGCCTGCCGGCGCACGGCGAAGGCCAGCGTCACCGCCGGGTTGAAATGCGCCCCCGAGACCGGGCCGAGGATGGTGATCAGCACCACGAGGATCGCACCGGTGGGCAGGGTATTGCCCAGAAGCGCCAGCGCCACGTCCGGCGTGAGGCTCTCGGCCATGATGCCCGATCCGACCACGGCGCAGACCAGAAGCCCGGTGCCCAGCGCTTCGGCAAAGAGGCGGCGCGACAGGCTCATGCGCAGTCCCCCACGGGCGGGCAGAGATCGGGCCTGCCGCCGCAGCAATCCTCGACGAGGAAATCGACCAGCGCGCCGACGCGGCCCATCGCCGCAAAATAGCGGATCGAGCGCCCCTCGCGGCGGCTCTCGACCAGCCCGGCCGCGTGCAACACCGACAGGTTGGCCGACATGGTGTTCTGCCGCGCGCCCAAGGCGTCGGCGATCTCGCCCGCCGCCATGCCGTCCGGGCCCGCCTTCACCAGCAGGCGGAAGGCATCGAGCCGCGTGGGCTGAGCGAGGGCGGCGAAGGCCGTGATGGCGTCTGTCTGTTCCATGTATCTGGAATTATCGATGTGACAGCGGCGGGTCAAGCCATGTCGATTGCGTGGCGCGCCATTGGACGCTATCGGCTGCGCCATGAGCTTTTCCTTTTCCCTGAACGCCACCGACGGCGCCGCCCGCACCGGGGTCATCTCCACCCCGAGGGGCGAGATCCGCACGCCCGCCTTCATGCCGGTCGGCACCGCCGCCACCGTCAAGGCGATGATGCCCGAAAGCGTCCGCCAGACCGGCGCCGACATCCTCCTGGGCAACACCTATCACCTGATGCTGCGTCCCTCGGCCGAGCGGATCGACCGGCTCGGGGGCCTGCACAAATTCATGAACTGGGAGCGACCGATCCTCACGGATTCGGGTGGCTTCCAGGTGATGAGCCTCGCCTCCCTGCGCAAGCTCACCGAGCGCGGCGTGACCTTCAAGAGCCATATCGACGGCTCCAAGCACGAGATCACGCCCGAGCGATCGATGGAGATCCAGAAGCTCCTCGGCTCGGACATCGTCATGGCTTTCGACGAATGCCCGGCGCTGCCCGCCGACCGTGAGCGGATCGCCGAGTCGATGCGGCTGTCGATGCGCTGGGCCCAGCGGAGCCGCGACGCCTTTGGCGACCGGCCCGGCCACGCGCTGTTCGGCATCCAGCAGGGCGGGCTGGAGCGCGACCTGCGCGAGGAAAGCGCCGAGGCGCTCAAGGAGATCGGCTTCGAGGGCTATGCCGTGGGCGGTCTCGCGGTGGGCGAGGGGCAGGAGGCGATGTTCGGCTGCCTCGACTACGCGCCCGCGCAATTGCCCAAGGACAAGCCGCGCTACCTGATGGGGGTGGGCAAGCCCGACGACATCGTCGGCGCCGTGAAGCGCGGCATCGACATGATGGATTGCGTGCTGCCCTCGCGCTCGGGCCGCACCGGCCAGGCCTGGACCCGGCGCGGTCAGGTCAACATGCGCAACGCTCGCCACGCCGACGATCCGCGCCCCCTCGACGAGGATTGCGGCTGTCCCGCCTGCCGCAACTACAGCCGGGCCTACCTGCATCACGTCGTGCGCAGCCAGGAGATGATCGCGGGCATGCTGCTGACCTGGCACAACCTGCACTATTACCAAGAGCTGATGGGCGACATGCGGGCGGCGATCGCGGCAGGCGATTTCGCGGGCTTCGAAACCCGGTTTCACGCGTTGCGCGCCGAAGGGGACATCGAACCGCTCTGAGGTCTCGCCGGAAATCGCGAAGTTTCAGAACGAGGTAACTCGGCGCCGCGCCACGCGGCGTCCGGTTCCCGCTCGGAGGCGTGCAACGGCGCACATTGCACCGCGCATCCCCCCGTCTTGCGGCGGCGCGGCGATGGCATAGTTCGGCTCCAATCCGTTCGGAAAGGACCGAAGAATGACCGACAAGCTATTCACCCCCGGCAAGCTCGGCGATGTCGAGCTGAAGAACCGCGTGCTGATGGCGCCGCTCACCCGTAACCGCGCCAGCAAGCAGGGCGACGCGCCCTACGACATTCATGTCGAATATTATCGCCAGCGCGCCGAGGCCGGTCTCATCATCACCGAGGCCACGCAGATCACGCCGGAGGGCAAGGGCTATATCCAGACCCCGGGCATATACAGCCGCGAGCAGATCGACGGTTGGAAGAAGGTCGTGAATGCCGTGCATGGCGAGGGCGGCAAGATCGCGCTGCAGCTGTGGCATGTCGGCCGGATCAGCCACGTCTCGCTGCAGGAGGGCGGCCAGAAGCCGGTCGCGCCGTCGGCGCTCAGGGCAGAGGCGCAGACCGTGACCGAGGAGGGCTTCGTCGACGTCTCCGAGCCGCGCGCTCTGGAGCTCGACGAGATGCCGCGGCTGGTCGATGATTATCGCCGGGCCGCCCAGAATGCCAAGGAGGCGGGCTTCGACATGGTCGAGATTCACGCCGCCAACGGCTATCTGCTCGACCAGTTCATCCGCGACGGTGCGAACAAGCGCGACGACGCCTATGGCGGCAGCCCGGAGAACCGCGCGCGGTTGATCCTCGAGGTGGTCGATGCCGTCACGGAGGTCTACGGCGCGGGCCGCACCGGTATCCGCCTGTCGCCGCTGATCGAGGTGGCCGGGCTGAAGGACAGCGATCCGATGACCGTCTATTCCTACCTGATCCCCGAGCTGAGCCGCCGCGGCATCGCCTATATCCACATGGTGGAGCCGGGCACGCAGGGCGATCTCGATCAGGAACTCGGCCGCCAGACCGCGCGGCTGCGCGAGCTGTTCGACGGCGCCTACATCGCCAATGCGGGTTACGGACGCGACACCGCGATCCGCGTGGTCGAAAGCGGTCAGGCGGACTTCGTGGCCTTCGGTCGGCCCTATATCGCCAACCCCGATCTGGCGCATCGCCTCGAGGTGGATGCCGAGCTGAACGAGGGCGACCAGTCGACCTATTACGGCGGCGGCGTCGAGGGGTATCTCGACTATCCGACGCTCGCGGAGCAGAAAGCCGCCTGACATCCGGGGACGGGTGGGGCGATCCGCCTTGCCCGGCCGCCCGCTCCGAGGCACATTGCCGAGAGAGCCACGCGACACGCGCTTGAACTGACCGGTCGGTTCACCCAAGTAAGATCCCGGACAGGAGACGGCCTTGCGGCTGCCGCACAGCGGGGCCAGACCGTCTTGCCAAGAACAAGGATACAATGAGCATGCAAGAGCCCCTCAGCCCCTCCTACCCGGTGCTGCCTCTGCGCGACATCGTGGTGTTCCCACACATGATCGTGCCGCTCTTCGTGGGCCGCGAGAAGTCGGTGCGCGCGCTCGAGGAGGTCATGGCCGACGACAAGCAGATCCTGCTGTCGTCCCAAGTCGACCCCGGCGTCGACGAGCCGACGTCCGAGGGCATCTACAAGGCGGGCGTGCTGGCCAACGTGCTGCAGTTGCTGAAACTGCCCGACGGCACCGTGAAGGTCCTCGTCGAGGGCAAGTCGCGGGTGCGTATCGCCGAGTTCATCGAGAATGACAGCTTCTTCGAGGCGCGCGCCGAGTACCTGACCGAGATGCCCGGCGACCGCGACATCGTGGCTGCGCTGGTGCAGAGCGTCGCGCAGGAGTTCGAGCGCTATTCGAAGATCCGCAAGAACATCCCCGAAGAGGCGCTCTCGGCCGTCACCGAAGCGACCGATCCGGCCAAGCTCGCCGACCTCGTCGCCGGCCATCTCGGCATCGACGTCAAGCAGAAGCAGGATCTCCTGGAAACGCTCGACATCGGCGAGCGGCTCGAGAAGGTCTATGGGCTGATGCAGGGCGAGATGTCGGTTCTGCAGGTCGAGAAGAAGATCAAGACCCGCGTCAAGAGCCAGATGGAGAAGACCCAGCGCGAGTACTATCTGAATGAGCAGATGAAGGCCATTCAGAAGGAGCTGGGCGACGGCGAGGATGGCGGCAACGAGGTCGCCGAACTGGAGAAGCGCGTCGAGGAGACCAAGCTCTCGGACGAGGCCCGCGAAAAGGCCGAGGCCGAGATCAAGAAGCTCAAGAACATGAGCCCGATGTCGGCCGAGGCCACCGTCGTGCGCAACTATCTCGACTGGCTGCTCTCGATTCCGTGGAACAACCCGTCCAAGACCAAGAAGGACCTGAAGCTCGCGCAGAAGGTGCTCGACGACGACCATTTCGGTCTCGAGAAGGTCAAGGAACGGATCGTCGAGTATCTCGCCGTCCAGCAGCGCTCGAAGAAGCTGAAGGGGCCGATCATGTGCCTCGTCGGCCCTCCGGGCGTCGGCAAGACCTCTCTGGGCAAATCGGTCGCCAAGGCCACGGGGCGCGAGTTCATCCGCATCTCGCTCGGCGGCGTGCGTGACGAGAGCGAGATCCGCGGCCACCGCCGGACCTATATCGGCTCGATGCCGGGCAAGATCATCCAGGCGCTGAAGAAGGCCAAGACCTCGAACCCGCTGATCCTCTTGGACGAGATCGACAAGATGGGTCAGGACTTCCGCGGCGACCCGGCGAGCGCGATGCTCGAGGTGCTCGACCCCGAGCAGAACGGCACCTTCGCGGATCACTACCTCGAGGTCGAGTACGACCTGTCGAACGTAATGTTCCTGACCACGGCGAACTCCTACAACATGCCGGGGCCGCTTCTGGACCGCATGGAGATCATCTCCCTCGCGGGCTACACCGAGGAAGAGAAGCGCGAGATCGCGCGGCAGCACCTGCTGCCCAAGGTTCTCAAGAACCACGGTCTGAAGGAAAAGGAGTTCTCGATCGACGACGCGGCGCTCACCGAGATGGTGCGCACCTATACCCGCGAAGCCGGCGTGCGGAACCTCGAGCGCGAGCTGTCGAAGATCGCGCGCAAGGCGGTGACCAAGATCGTCCGCAAGGAGGTCGAGGCCGTCGAGGTGACACCCGAGAACCTGAACGACTTCCTCGGCGTGAAGCAGTTCCGCTACGGGCTGGCCGAGAAGGAGGATCAGGTGGGCGTGGTCACGGGTCTGGCATGGACCTCCGTGGGCGGCGACCTGCTGCACATCGAGGCGCTCAAGCTGCCGGGCAAGGGCCGGATGAAGACCACCGGCAAGCTCGGTGACGTCATGAAGGAATCGATCGAGGCGGCGTCGAGCTACGTCCGCTCGATCGCGCCCCAGATCGGCGTCAAGCCGCCGCGCTTCGACCGCATGGACATCCACGTCCACGTGCCCGACGGGGCGACCCCGAAGGACGGCCCCTCGGCCGGCCTCGCGATGGTCACCTCGATCGTCTCGGTGCTGACCGGCATCCCGATCCGCAAGGACATCGCGATGACCGGCGAGGTGAGCCTGCGCGGCAATGCCATGCCGATCGGCGGCCTCAAGGAGAAGCTGCTCGCGGCGCTCAGGGGCGGCATCACGACGGTGCTGATCCCCGAGGAGAACGAGAAGGATCTTGCCGAGATCCCCGAGGTGGTGAAGAAGGGGCTGGAGATCATTCCGGTCAGCCATGTCTCCGAAGTGCTCAAGCACGCGCTCGTGCGTCAGCCCGAGCCGATCGAGTGGGACGAGGAGGCGGAGGAAGCCGCCGCCGCGGCCCGCGCGCTCGAGAGCCGCGACGGCACCGCGGGCACCGCCGCCCATCACTGAACGAGGAAAGGGCGCCCTGCGGGGCGCCCTTTTCGCATGGCGGGATCAGTTCCCGTCTAGCAAAGCCAGGCAGGCCCGGTGGCCGCGTTCCGCGACGCCCCCCATGATGGCCGCCATCTGGTGCCCGGCCTCGCTGTCACCGGCACGGTCGCTCGGCAAGTGGGAAGCTCCTCGATCGGGCGAACGAGGAGCCATGGGAGATTTGGCATGTCAGCGCCGATCGCGCTTCCAGGGCCGTCCTGCGAACTGGCAGCCGTGCCTTGGCCCAACGGGGCGTATGAATTTCCACCCGAGGTGAAATTGCCGCGAAGGAGGTCTTGCGCCCCTGGGCCGGGACCGCTAAATGACGCGCCAACGGGTGATTAGCTCAGTGGTAGAGCGCTTCGTTCACATCGAAGATGTCAGGGGTTCAAATCCCTTATCACCCACCATGTTACGGAAGGCGCGCCCGACGGGGCGCGCCTTTTGCGTTTCAAAGGGATGCCGGCAGTCGCGCCAGCACCGCGCGCATCAGCCGGGCCGAGTTCTCGGCCGCCACCGACATGAAACGTACCATCTCGTTCTCGTCGCCGCCGCCGCCGGCGAGGTCGGACAGCGAGCGGAAAGCGATGAAGGGCACGCCGTTGGCATAGGCCACCTGCGCCACGCCTGCGCTCTCCATGTCGAGCACCCGCGCCTCGAAGCTGGCATGGGCGTGCTCGCGGAATTGGGCGTTGTCCATGAAGACCGGTCCGGAGATGCCATTGCCGCCGATCACCACCCGGGGCGGGGTCGCCTCGGCGTCGCAGCCCAAGAGTTCGACCTCGGCTGCGGCGGCCCCGGCCAGTTCGAGGAGCACGGGGTGGGTGTCGAACCAGAACCGGCCCTGCGGCGCGTCCGCCCCAGGCGCCACCACGCCCACCGGGCAGGTATGCATCATCCCGAAATTCGCGACCGGTGCGCTCATCCAGCCGGGCAGGGCATAGCCCGCATCCGTCTCGCGCGCGAAGGCGCCTTCGAGGAAATGGCCCCAGCGCGCGGGCACCACCACGTCGCCGATGCCGAGGCCGGGGTCGACGCCGCCGGCGATGCCTGAGAATAGGATCGAGGTGACGTTGAAGTGGTCGAGCGCCGCCTGCGTGCTCATCGCGGCGTTGACCATCGAGATGCCCGACAGGAACAGCACCACCTCACGCCCTTCGAGCCGGCCAGTGATGTAGGTCGCGGGACCAATGCGCCGCGTTTCGGCGCCTTCCAGCGCGGTTTCGAGAATCGCGATCTCGGGGGCGAAGGCGGTGACCACCGCGACGCGCGGCTGGTCGTCCGGCGCCGTTCCTGCGCGGGGGATGGCCCGCGCGGCGGGCGGGACATCGATGGGAAAATGGGTCATGCGCACTCCGCTGCTGATCGGTCGGCCCCAGCTACGGCGGCCGGCCCCCGCGCGTCCAGAGCTGGTGTCCATTTACAGCAGCGTTCCGCCCGGCCCGATGCGGGGCGGGCAGGGATCGGCATCGGGCTCGAAACCCATGTCGCGCGCCAGATGCGGGTTGCGGCGCAGCTCCCGCAGATGCAGCAGCTGCGTCTCGTGGCGCATCGACTGAAGCTCCGCGCACAGCGCGTCGTCGAGCGGGTCATGCACCCGCTTTGGCGTCGAGAACCATGCGAGCAGGCGGCGAAGGGAAAGGCGGGGACGTAGCGGGAAGGTGGTCATGGACAGGGCTCCTCGGCTCTTGTGATTCCGTATCGGAGCCCGCAATCTGCGACCTCAAGTAAGGTTGAGGTCAAGCGCCATGTCACGCTTTCCCGTTCCCTCCGATCTCAGCATCGGCCAAATGGCGGCGCGCGCCGGGGTGCCGGTGTCGACGCTGCATTTCTACGAGGCCGAGGGGCTGATCCGCAGCTGGCGCAACCCGGCCAATCATCGCCGCTACGACCGGCGAGAGCTGCGCCGCGTGGCGATCATCAAGGTGGCGCAGGCGGTGGGGGTGTCGCTGTCGGAGATCCGCGAGGTGCTCGACCGGCTGCCGCGCGATCGCGCCGTCTCGGCCCGGGACTGGGCCGAGGCGGCGGCGCCGTGGCGCGCGATGCTCGACGAGCGCATCGCGCTGATGACGCGGCTGCGCGACCAGATGGGGCATTGCATCGGCTGCGGCTGCCTGTCGCTCGACAGCTGCCCGCTCTACAATGCGCAGGACCGGCTGGGCCGGTCCGGACCCGGGCCGCGACGCTGGACCGGCACGGCAGGAGAGCGCGCGTGACGATACCCGAGATCTACGTGATGCGGCATGGCGAAACCGAATGGAACGCCATGCGCCGGATGCAGGGCGGTCTCGATTCGCCGCTCACCGAAACCGGGCGGGCGCAGGCCCGCGCGATGGGCCGGATGCTGGCCGCGCGCGGCGTCGGTCCGGCGACGCACCGCATCCTGTCCTCGCCGCAGGGCCGCGCCGTCGAGACTGCGCGGCTCGCCTTCGGCACGGCGCCGCGGCCCGAACCGCGGCTGCGCGAGATCGCCATGGGCGACTGGTCCGGGCTCGACCGGGCCGAGATCGACGCCCGCTGGCCCGGGCCGCCGGGCGAGCATTTCATCGATTTCTACGCCCGTGCGCCGCGCGGCGAGGGCTTTGCCGCGCTCTGGACGCGCTGCGCCGATCTGCTCGCCGCGCTCGAGGGTCCCAGCGTGCTCGTCACGCATGGCATGACCTCGCGCGTGCTGCGCACCATTGCAACGGGCGGCAGTCGCGCCGATCTGGCGCGGCTGCCAGGCGGGCAGGGGGTGGTGTTCCGGATCTCGCAGGGGCGACACGATCGGCTCGCCGCACCGCTTGCAGTCGGCGATGGGGGCGGCTAAACCGGCCCACGCGGGTGGTTAGCTCAGTTGGTAGAGCGCTTCGTTTACACCGAAGATGTCGGGGGTTCGAGCCCCTCACCACCCACCATGCGACTTCGATCTGCTCAGTCAGGCCTCGCGTGGCCTGGTCCCGCTCGGGGTCGCGCACCTAGCGAATGGCGACCCCGGTCTTGCCGAGAGCGGCGCTGGCCGAACTGGCTTCGCCGGTCATGCGAGAAGGGCGGAGTCGTCGATGAAGGCGACGTTCACCGCCGGGGCGAAGGATCCCTCCGAGGTGACGAAGGGCGGGATCACCACGCCGGCGGAGGAGAAATTGCCGTCGCCATCATTCACCAGAAGCGTCATTTCTTGCACGGTGTCGCGGGGCACGATCAGGAGGTCGTTGTCCCCGTCGAGATCGAAATCGCCATTCGCGACCAGCAGTCCGGTGATCGAGGGATCGAAAGATTTCAGGACGAATTCGGTGCTCTCGGGCGTCGTCACGACGTCGAACAGGCGGAAGCCGGTCTCGGTAGCGCCACCGCCGGCCCCGGCGCTGGCGATCTCAATCTGGCCGTCGCGATCGAAATTCGCCGCCTCGAACGACCCAATCAGACCTTCCTCGTCTGGCGTGAAGCTGCCCCGCCCGCCGGGCCGGGAGCCCCCAGATCCGTCATTCGTGATGCTGTAGATGCCTTTGCCTTCGCCGGCGGCGACATAGAGGATGTCGTTGAAGCCGTCGCCGTCCAGATCGATGATCTGGCCGTCGCCATAGCTTTCCGCTCCGGGGCTGGCGCTGGTGCTGAATTCCATCACGCCAGTACCGTCATTGAGGTAGACGACCACGTCGTTCTCGGTGAAATCGTTGAGGATGACCATGTCGAGATCGGCATTGCCATCGAGATCGCCCAAAAGCACTTGGCTGTCCGGATCCTGAAAGACATGGCTTCGCGCGGCGAGGCTGAAAAGACCCGATCCGTTATTCCCGAGCAGGAAAAAGGATTCCCCCATATCCTCCATGGCGACGAAATCCACGTCCCCGTCACCATCCACATCGGCCGCGGCATGGGCCTTGAAGAAGAAATCCACACTCGAATCCCTCACGGGCTGGATGAGCGTGAAGGTGCCCTCCAAAGTCATCGCGAAATGCCCTGCCCCGTCATTCTCGAACAGGGTGGTCTCGATGTCGAAATCGATCTCGTCGGGGGTGGCGGTGGGCACGGGGCCGCGGCTGACGGCCACACGCAGGAAATCCATGTCGCCGTCGCCGTCGAAATCGCCCGACAGGATGTCGGCGTCGCCTACCATGATACCGGTAGCGCGTTCGGTGAAGTTGGCCGCGCCGTCATTCAGCGCCACGATCACCTCGCCCTCATCCTCGTACCACAGATCCGGCGTCGCGCGGGGGGCGGGGGTGGCGGGTTCGAAGCGCAGGAAATCGGTGCGCAGCGGCTCGCGGCCATCGCCATGGCCCACCAGCTCCAGACGATCTCCCTCCGAGACGGTCAGGTTCGAAATCACCCGTTCCGCCTGGCTCTGCTCGTTGGCGCGCCTGCCGCCCGACCTGCTGTCCCAGTCGAAGCGATCGATCTCGACCCCGTTCAGCAGGACCCGCATCGAGGAGACGCCGTCGCTTTCGTCGAAATAGCCGATCGTCATGTCGAAGGTGCCGGCCCGGTCGAAGGTATAGGCGGCGCGCGCCTCATCGGCGTCGCCATCCGTGCCGCGGCGCACATGCTGGAGGTAGGCGTCCCCCGAGGCCTTGCCGTTCGACACGACCTTGAAGCCCGAGACGATCTCCATCGCCTCGGCCTCGATCACGAAAGCGCCGCCGGGCGGCGGTGAGGTGTCGACCGCGATGTCGATGTAATCGGTGCGCAGCGGCTCGCCGCCATCGCCCATGCCGCGCAGCGTGATCAGGTCTCCCGGCGCGAGCCACAGATCCCCGACGAGATACTCCGCCCGGCTGGCGGGGCTCGATTTGTCATTTCCGAAGGTGCCGTTCCATTCGAAGCTGTCGACGATGGCGCCGTTCACCAGCACCTCCATCTGCGACACGCCGTCGGTTTCGTCGAAATATCCGACCGTGAGATCGTAATAGCCGGCGCCACCATCGAAAACCCCGCTGGCGCTCGCCTCGCCGCTCTTCGCCTCGAGATAGGCCCCGTTTGAGGGGTGGGGGTTCGATTTGATCGCGAAACCGTTCGCGATGGTGAGGGTTTCGGCCTCGGTGCGGCCCAAGCCTATCTGGGCTTTCGGAAGCGCGGTCAGGTCGGATGCCACCGAAGTCGTTCGCAAATCATTAAACATCTGAGAACTCGCGATTTAAGGGTTTCGTTGGTGATTTCCCGCAGATCGACCGGCAAAGACTAACACTTGATGGTTGATTCGTTAATCGAATGTAGGGCGCAGCGATTGATATTGAGTCAGTCGGAATTCGCCGCTCCTTTGCTCCGCGATATTCTTTAGTGCTCTCAATTCGTTGCGTTTCCGGTTTCTAAAAGCCGGGCGCGATGCCCGTTACAGATCCCTGGATTATTCATCGTCTTACCCTTGGCCGCGAATTCCGGTCCGGGTGTCCGGCGCGTGGGTCCGTTTCTTGCGCCGCAAGAGCCACCCGTCTCTTCGGTCCCGCACAATCGCCCTGCGGCGGTGGTCCTGCCGCGATCGTTCATGGGCTGCTATGTTGGGGTCATCGACAGGAGGCCTGTATGAGCCAGATCCCCAGCTTTCACCCGCTCGACACCAGCGTCGATCCCGACGTGATCGAAACGCTCATCGTGCCGCGCGCCCGCGATCTGGGCGGCTTCGAAGTGCGCCGGGCGCTGCCAGCGCCGCGCCGCCAGATGGTCGGCCCGTTCATCTTCTTCGACCAGGTCGGCCCGGCCGAGTTCCTGAAGGGCGAGGGATTCGACGTGCGGCCGCATCCGCATATCGGTCTGGCCACCGTCACCTACCTGCTGGAGGGACGGATCCATCACCGCGACAGCCTCGGTACGGATAGCTGGATCGCCCCGGGCGCGGTGAACCTGATGGTGGCAGGGCAGGGCATCACCCATTCCGAGCGCATCGACGGCAAGGCGCGCGCGTCGGGCGGGCGGATGTTCGGGCTTCAGACCTGGCTGGCGCTGCCCGATGCAATGGAAGACGAGCCGGCCCGTTTCGAACATGCCGGTGCCGACCGGTTGCCGGTGATCGAGGAGGGCGGGGTGCGGCTGCGGCTGATGCTGGGCAACGCCTACGGGGCGGTGTCGCCGGTCGCGGCGCCGGGAGAGCTGTTCCATGCGGATGCCGAGCTTGCGCCCGGCGCGCAGCTGCCGCTGCCGGACGATCACGAGGATCGCGGCGTGCATGTGCTCTCCGGCAGCATCGAGGTGGCGGGGCAGAGCTTTGCCGCGGGGCGGATGATGGTGTTCCGGCCCGGTGATCGGCTGTCGCTGCGCGCGGGACCGGGCGGTGCGCGGATCGCGCTCTTGGGCGGTGCGACGATGCCGGGGCCACGCCATATCTGGTGGAACTTCGTCGCGTCCTCGAAAGATCGGATCGAGGCCGCCAAGGAGGCCTGGCGGGCAGGCGATTTCACGCATGGGCGGTTCCGGTTGCCGCCGGGCGAGAGCGAACACATTCCTCTGCCCTGACCACGGGCGCCGCCGCTGCCCCGAGGTCAGCCCGACAATCTCGTCCACCGGCCATTTTTGCACCGATCGGCGCTTGACGCCCCCCGCCACTGTGCCTAGAACCCGCCTCACGTTCGGCGCTGCCGGACGACGAGATGCGCGGTTGTAGCTCAGTTGGTTAGAGTACCGGCCTGTCACGCCGGGGGTCGCGGGTTCGAGCCCCGTCAACCGCGCCATTCTCGTCCGTCCCATACGCTCCGAGCCTTGTGCGCGGTTGTAGCTCAGTTGGTTAGAGTACCGGCCTGTCACGCCGGGGGTCGCGGGTTCGAGCCCCGTCAACCGCGCCACTAGACGCCATGACGGCCCCGTCGCTCATCCGAGCGCGGGGCCGTTTGCGTTGCTGGCTGGGTACGCCGGGAGGGGCGTGCCCTGCTTTTTATGCCAGCCTTGGAGCTTGCGTATTTTCGGAAAGATGAATGAAGGGCCTGCACTCCGGTCCGGCGTTCGCCTCTCTCGGGCGGCGCAGCTTCCGGCCCCGTCGGGTTCATCTTTCTTCAAATACGCAATCAGACCGGCACGCCATTCTGCGCGCCGGCCGGGCCTTGCGCGTTCAGCCGGCTTCAGACAGTGCCGCCAGCACCCGGGCCCAGCTGCGGATGCCCTTGTGGAAGCTCCGCAGGTCGTATTTCTCGTTCGGACTGTGGATCAGATCGTCGTCATTGGCGAAGCCCACCAGCATCGAATCCATGCCGAGCTCGGTCTTGAAATACCCCGCGATCGGGATCGAGCCGCCGGCCCCGACGAAGGCGGCCGGGTTCGGCCATTCGGCGCTGAGCGCCTGCCGCGCCGTCTCGAAGGCCGGGTCGTCGGTCGACATGACGCTGGCGGGGGCGGCGCCGTGGCCGTGGAACTCGACCTTGCAATCGGGGGGCAGCATCGCGCGGACATGGGCGCGGAACGCGTCGCGGATCGCCTCGGGGTCCTGCTGACCCACGAGGCGGAAGCTGATCTTGGCGCTGGCCTGGCTCGGCAGCACGGTCTTGAAGCCCGCGCCCGCATAGCCGCCGGCGATGCCGTTCACCTCGCAGGTGGGCCGGGCCCAGATCATCTCGAGCGCGGTGCGGTCGGCCTCACCCGCCGGTTGGCTCAGCCCGACGCCGCCGAGGAACGCGCCGGCGTCGAAGCCAAGGCCTTCCCACTGCGCGCGCAACTCGGGCGTGATCTCCGGCACGCCCTCATAGAAGCCGGGCAGGGTGACCCGGCCATGATCGTCATGCAGCGCCGCGATGATCCGCGCCAGCAGCTTGATCGGGTTCGCCGCCGGGCCGCCATAGGCGCCCGAATGCAGGTCGCGGTTGGGGCCGGTGATGATCACCTCCTCGCCCACGAGGCCGCGCAGCATCGTGGTGATCGCCGGCGTGTCCCGGTCGAACAGGCCGGTATCGCAGATCAGCGCCAGATCCGCCTTGAGCTCGTTGGCGTGGTTGCGCAGGAACGGCACGAGCGAGGGCGATCCGGATTCCTCCTCGCCCTCGAACAGGATCGACACGCGGGTCGGCAGCTTGCCATGCACTGCCACCCAGGCGCGGCAGGCCTCGACGAAGGTCATCAGCTGACCCTTGTCGTCGCTGGCGCCGCGGCCGCGGATCACCCGGCCCGCAGGCGTGTCCTCGACCGCGGGCTCGAAGGGCGGCGTCTTCCACAGCTCCAGCGGGTCGGCCGGCTGCACGTCGTAATGACCGTAGAACAGCAGGTGCGGCCCGCCTTCGCCCATGCCGCCGGTGACCATCGGGTGGCCCGGCGTGTCGCGCAGCGCGGCATCCTCGAAGCCGATCGACTTCAGGTCCTCGACCAACCAGTCGGCGGCGGCGCGGCAATCGGCGCGATGCGCCGGATCGGTCGAGATCGAGGGAATGCGCAGCAGTTCGAGCAGCCGCATGGTAGCGGCCTCGAGATCGGCGTCTATACGCCGCAAGACGGGGTCGAGTGTCATCGGAACTCCTGCTATAATTGGCTTACAGACTGGCCGCGCTCTGCGGCACTGTCCAGCATCCGGGGTGGGCTTGCACAAGACGCAGGGCCAATATGCGGTGGGGTGGCAAATTGTAGCGTGTTGTCCGGGCGCGAGTCCGCCTATATGCACGACAACGGCCAAACGCCGGGGCGCCGCGCCCCACCAGACGAAAAGGGGAAAGATGCCCGTGGATTACGAAGCAGGGCTCGATGCCGCCATCGGCAAGCTCCACAGCGAAGGCCGCTACCGCACCTTCATCGACATCGCCCGCCACAGGGGCCAGTTCCCGCATGCCACCTGGCATCGCCCGGATGGCAGCGAGTCGCCGGTGACCGTCTGGTGCGGCAACGACTATCTCGGCATGGGGCAGCACCCTGCGGTCCTGTCGGCCATGCACGAGGCGCTCGACGCCGTCGGCGCGGGCTCGGGCGGCACGCGCAACATCTCCGGCACCACGGTCTATCACAAGCGGCTCGAGGCCGAGCTGGCCGATCTCCACGGCAAGGAGGCGGCGCTGCTCTTCACCTCCGCCTACATCGCCAACGACGCGACCCTGTCGACGCTGCCGCGGCTGTTTCCCGGGCTGATCATCTATTCCGACGCGCTCAACCACGCGAGCATGATCGAGGGCGTGCGCCGCAATGGCGGGGCGAAGCGGATCTTCCGGCACAACGACGTCGCGCATCTGCGCGAACTGCTCGAAGCCGATGATCCCGACGTGCCGAAGCTGATCGCCTTCGAATCGATCTACTCGATGGATGGCGATTTCGGCCCGATCGCCGAGATCTGCGATCTCGCCGAGGAATTCGGCGCGCTGACCTATCTCGACGAGGTGCACGCGGTCGGCATGTATGGCCCGCGCGGCGGCGGTGTTTCCGAGCGTGACCGGCTGGCGCACCGGATCGACATGATCAACGGCACTCTGGGCAAGGCCTATGGCGTTCTCGGCGGCTATGTCGCGGCCTCGGCCAAGATGGTCGATGCGGTGCGCTCCTATGCGCCGGGCTTCATCTTCACTACTTCGCTGCCGCCCACCGTGGCGGCCGGCGCGGCCGCCAGCGTCGCGCATCTCAAGACCGATCAGGATCTGCGCGACCAGCACCAGACCCAGGCCAAGATCCTCAAGACCCGGCTGCGCGGCCTCGGCCTGCCGATCCTCGACCATGGCAGCCATATCGTGCCGCTGATGGTCGGCGACCCGGTGCATACGAAGGTGATCTCCGATATGCTGCTTGCCGATCACGGCATCTACGTACAGCCGATCAACTTCCCCACCGTGCCGCGCGGCACGGAGCGGTTGCGCTTCACGCCGTCGCCGCTGCATGGCCCGCGCGAAATGGATGCGCTGGTGCGCGCGTTGGATGGGTTGTGGTCACATTGTGCGCTGAATCGCGCCGAATTGACAGGTTAAGCATATCTCCCGGTGCGGTAGCCCGCGCCCCATGTTAGAATGAACCTCAGGACCTCCCGGGAGTTGTGCCCAGACACAGCCCCGGTCGGTAACCGGGGGCGGGCAGTAACGGGAACACTCGATATGATCGGGCGGAGCTTCAGGCGTGCAAACGCTACGGAGGAGGCCGAAACCAAGGGTTTCGATGCCTTCGAATTGCGCTTGGGCGATCTGATGCGCGGTGAACGCGCGACTTTGGGCAAGAGCCTGCTTGACGTGCAGCGCGAGCTGAAGATCAAGGCCGCCTATATCGCGGCGATTGAAAATTCCGATCCCACCGCTTTCGACACGCCCGGCTTCATCGCGGGATATGTGCGCTCCTACGCGCGCTATCTGGGCATGGACCCCAACACCGCCTACGAGACCTTCTGCCGCGAATCCGGTTTCACCACCGCGCATGGCATGTCCGCCGCCGCCTCGACGGTCCGGCCGAAGAAGGCTGCCCAGAGCACCAGCCTCGGCAAGGACATCTTCTCCGACAGCGCCACGCCGTTCCTGCCCCCGGCGGAGCGCATCCTCGCCGGCTTCGAGCCGCGCGCGCTGGGCTCGGTCGCCGTGCTGCTGCTGCTGATGGGCGGTCTCGGCTATGGCGGCTGGTCGATCCTGCAGGAGGTGCAGAAGGTGCGGCTGGCCCCGGTGGAGCAGACGCCTACTATTCTTGCGCAGGTCGATCCCCTTGCCGGCGGCGGCCGTCCCGAGACGGGCGAGACCTCGGCGACGGAGCTGGCTGCACTGGCACCCGCTGCGCCCGAGGTGCTCGACCGTCTCTACCGGCCGCAGGCTCTGGACGTACCGGTGATGACGCCTCGCGACGGCCCGATCGCCGCACTCGTCACCCAGCCGCGTCGCCCGGGGCAGGACGCCCCCGTCGCGGTCGCGCAGGCTGAGACCACCACTACCGCCCCGGAAGGGCCGAGCCCGATGCTCGCCGCGCTCGACGCCGTCGAACTGCCGACGATCACGATTCCGGATATCGAACTCGCCCTTGCCGAGGCCGGGGTCGAGGGGCCGTCGGTGCGTGTCACCGAGGATCCGGCCCCGACCGTGAAGATGGTCGCCGTGCGCCCCGCTTGGGTACGGGTGAAATCGGCCGATGGCACCACGCTCTACGAAGGCATCATGAATGGCGGCGATTCGTGGGAGGTGCCGGCGCTCGAAGACGCACCGACGCTGCGGGTCGGCGAATCCGGTGCCGTCTACTTCGCCGTGGGCGAACAGCATTACGGCCCCGTCGGCGATGCCGGCACCGTGACGTCCAACGTGGCCTTGTCGGTGGACAATCTCACCGCCAGCTATCAGGTTGCCGATCTGGAGAGCGACTCCGACCTGGCCAAGCTGGTGCGGGTCGCCGAAGCCGCGCCAACCGAATGACGCCGCGCAGGTCACGCGCCTCGCGGCCCTGATCCGCGAGAGGTTTCCCATGTCCCTTCACGCCGTCCGGCCCTGGCGCGAGATCCAGCGCCGAAAGTCGCGCCAGATCATGGTGGGGCGCGTTCCCGTCGGGGGCGATGCGCCGATCTCGGTCCAGACGATGACCAACACCGACACGAGCGACGTGAAGGCGACGCTCGACCAGATCATCCGCGCCGCCGATGTCGGGGCCGACATCGTGCGGGTCTCGACGCCTGACGAGGACAGCACCCGCGCCCTGCGCGAGATCACCCGCGAAAGCCCGGTGCCGATCGTCGCGGACATCCATTTCCATTACAAGCGCGCCATCGAGGCAGCGGAGGCGGGCGCGGCCTGCCTGCGGATCAATCCCGGCAATATCGGTGACGCCAAGCGGGTGGCCGAGGTGGTGCGCGCCGCCAAGGATCACGGCTGTTCGATCCGGATCGGCGTCAATGCGGGCTCGCTGGAGCGGCACCTGCTCGAAAAATACGCCGAGCCCTGTCCCGCTGCCATGGTCGAAAGCGGGCTCGACCACATCAAGCTGCTTCAGGATCACGACTTCCACGAGTTCAAGATCTCGGTGAAGGCCTCGGACGTGTTCCTCGCCGCCGCCGCCTACCAGCAGTTGGCCGATGCCACCGACGCGCCGATCCACCTTGGCATCACCGAGGCGGGCGGCCTGATGTCGGGCACCATCAAATCCGCCATCGGCATGGGCAACCTGCTGTGGATGGGGATCGGCGACACGATCCGCGTCAGCCTCTCGGCCGATCCGGTCGAGGAGGTGAAGGTCGGCTTCGAGATCCTGAAATCCCTCGGCCTGCGCCATCGCGGCGTCAACATCATCTCCTGCCCTTCCTGCGCGCGGCAGGGCTTCGACGTCATCAAGACGGTCGAGACGCTGGAAAAGCGGCTTGAACATGTGAAGACGCCGATGTCGCTCTCGATCATCGGCTGCGTGGTCAACGGGCCGGGCGAGGCGCTGATGACCGATGTCGGTTTCACCGGCGGCGGCGCCGGCAACGGCATGGTCTATCTTGCCGGCAAGCAGAGCCACCGCATGTCGAACGACCAGATGATCGACCACATCGTCGAGCAGGTCGAGGCGAAGGCCGCCGAGATCGAGGCCCGCGACAAAGCCGCCGCCAAAGCCGCCGAATAGCTTGACGCGAGGTCCGGCGGGAGCGGTATGTTCCCGCCGATGCGTCGGCGGAAAATTGCATGTTTTGTAGGCGGTATTGGCAAACTGCACGGACCCCGAAAGGCCCGAAATCGTTTCTTTCCCAGCAGCGCCACAGCGGGTGGCGCGATTGATGCAATGGAAGAGAACGAGACATGACCAAGCAATCGCTTCTGATGACGACTGCCGCCGCGCTCGTGGCCGCGATGCCGGCATTTGCCCAGACCAGCGTCACGGTCGACACCAATACCGAAGCCGGCGCGAATGTGGGCGTCGAGGCCGAGGCCACGGCGACGACGGAAACCACTGCCAACGCCGAAACCGCGACGAGCGGCACCACCGCCACCGCGGTGACCGAGCTGAACCTGCGCGCGGGCCCCGGTCCGGAGATGGAAATCGTCGACGTGATCCCCGCCGAGGGCGAGGTCATGGTCGAGGGCTGCCTCGAAACCGCCAACTGGTGCCAGGTGACGCTCGACGGCACCACCGGCTGGGCCTATGGCGACTACCTCACCGTGCAGATGGCCGAGGCCCCCGAGCCTGTCGTGCTCTACGAGAACCGCACCGAGCTCGAGATCGAAACCGTGACCTATGACAACGAGGCCAATGACGGCCCCGCGGCGATCGCGGGCGCGGCCACGGCGGCGGGTGCCGCGGCGGCCCTGATCGGTGGCCCGGCTGCGGTGATCGGCGCCGGCATCATCGGCGCCGCGGCGGGTGACGCGCTGAACCCCGATTCCCAAGTGGTGACCTATGTCCGCGAGAACCCGGTCGAGCCGGTGATCCTTCAGGGTGAAGTGGTGGTCGGTGCCGGCATCCCGGAGGAGGTCGAGCTGAACCCGATCCCCGAGGCCGAGTACAGCTACCTCTATGTTAACGGCACCCCGGTTCTGGTCGAGCCGGAAGAGCGCCGGATCGTCTACATCGTCCGCTGATCCGGACCGGTGAGCTTTCGAAAGGGCGGCCTTCGGGCCGCCCTTTTTCGTGCGAAATGGCGGGCATGGCGGATCGGCCACATATCTCCCGGCATGCGCGACATGAGGGATCGAACTGCCGCGCGCCGGCGTTTCACCGGCAACAGGCGCGGGCCATGTCGGCCCCGCAATCCGGAGACCACCCATGATCCGCATGATACCCACACTCGCCGCCGCGGGCGCGTTCACCGCACTCGCACTTCCCGCCTTCGCACAGGCCACCGCCAACGCGACGGTCGACCTCAACATTCGCGCCGGGGCCGGTCCCGCCTATGAGGTGGTCGGCATGATCCCCAAGGGCGAACCGGTCGAGGTGGCGGGCTGCCTCGACCCCGCGACTTGGTGCGAGGTCACGCATGACGGCGCGACCGGCTGGGCGTCGGGCGGCTATCTCACCGCGATCGTCGAAACGACGCCGGTCGTGATCTACGAGAACGCCGATGCGGCAGGTATCACCACGGTCACCTACGATCCGACGCTGCCGGACGGCACGGTGACGCTGAACGGGGCGGTGATCGCCGCCGATCCCTCAGCCGAAGGCGCCAGCCTCGAGATCACCGACGGCGCGATCACCTATCTCAACGACAACCCGGTCGATCCGATCTATCTCGACGGCGAGGTGGTGCTTGGCGCGGGTCTGCCCGAAACCGTGGTGCTGACGCCGATCCCCGACAGCATGCTGACCTATGCCAATATCAACGGCCAGCAGGTCGTGGTCGAGCCCGACACCCGCCGCGTCGCCTACATCGCGCGCTGACGGACCGGTTGGGGCGGATCGCAGGAGACGCCCCGACCTTCCGCGCGACCGATATGCGCCACTGTGATAGGCTGCGGAATACCGCCCGATGGCGGTGTTCCTTTGCCAGTGGAGGTCTCGGTCATGTGGCGCCTCGTCTCTCTCCTGTTCTGTCTCCCCTCGCTTGCGACGTTCGTCCAGGCCCAGCCCAGCTTCGACTGCGCCCGCGCGGGCACGCCCACGGAACACGCGATCTGTGGCTCCGAGCGGCTGGCCGCCTTGGATCGCGACATCGCTGCTGCCTACAGCGCCGCCCGGCGGGTCGCCACGTCGCCGCAGGCCGACGCCCTCAAGGCCGACCAGCTACGTTGGCTGGGGCGCCGGGACGAGTGCGGCAATCAGCCAGACTGCCTCGCGACATCGATGGAATACTGGCTGATGGGACTGCGCGACTTCGACGGAAGCGCACCGATGCAGCGCGATCTTTCCGGCGTCTACTGCGTGCCGGACTATTTGAAGCTTTGGATCGAGCAGCGGGGCGAGCAGCTGGAGTTCGGCTTTCACCTGACGGCCGGAAACGGCCACTCCTGCGGCATGGACAATGCGATCGGCCAAAAGAGCGGCAATGGCTGGACGGCATGGATGGAGGATTGCGAGCTGACGATACGGCAGGTCGGATCGGAAATCGTGGTGAACTCCTCTACCTCGACCGCCTGCACGCGCGGCTATTGTGGGGCGCGTGCTGCCATTCATCATCTGTCGGTGCCACTCACCAGTCGGCTCGGACAATCAAGTGTCCGAACCGACGAGATATGGCCGGAAAGCGGGTGCTGATCCGGCGCGGGCTATTCCAGACGCCCAAGGCGAGGTGGCAGCATCGGCTCACTCCGCCCGCTGGGCCGCGACCATTTCCTGCATCTGCGCTAGCGGCACGTAGCCGCGCAGCATCTGGTCGCCCATCACGAAGCTCGGCGTGCCGCTGACCTGCATCGCCTGGGCCAGCCGGTGGTTCTCGGCGATGATCCCGGCGACGCGGGGGCTGTCCATCTCCGCCTGAACCGCCTCGAAATCGGCATCCAAGCTCTCGGCCAGCGCTTCGAGCGAGTCTTCGGAGACGTCGGCGCGCATGGTCATCAGCGCGTTGTGCGCTTGCTTGTAGGCCTCGTCGCCCTCGAGCTCGCGCATCGCCAGCGCGAATTGCGATGCCATCAGGGACTGCTCGCCGAGGATCGGGAACTCCTTGAGAATGTAACGGATGTTGCCGTCGCTTTCGACCAGCTCCTCGACCTCGGGAAAGGCGCGGCGGCAATAGCCGCATTTGTAATCCATGAACTCGACGAGCGTGATGTCGCCGTCCGGGTTGCCGCCGACCCAGTCGCCCTCGTTCTCGAACAGCGCCTCGGCATGGCTCGCGATCATCGCGCTGTCGCCTTGCGCCGCGGCTTCGGCCTGACGCTGGTCGAGCACGGCGATCGCCTCCATCAGCACTTCGGGGTTCTCCAGCAGGTAGGCGCGCACCTGGTCGCCGAAGGCATCGCGCTCGGCATCGGTCATCGCCTCGAGATCGAGCGCGGCGGCGGGGCCGGCGAGCGCCAGCGTGACGGGCAGGGCGCGGATGAGCGAGCGCAGCATTGGAATGTCCTTTCCTCGTGTCGAGCCGTGCAGATCACATCATCGTCCCCCTGCCAAGTTCCCGCGCGGGAAGGCGCGGGCCATTGACGGCAGGGGGGCCGCGTTGGCACAACCCGGCCAAACCTTAGGGAGCAGGGCATGCGGAACTCAAGGCGCGGAGAGGTCGATCCCTTCATCGTGATGGACGTGATGGAGGCGGCACGGCAGGCCGAGGCGGCGGGGCGGCACATCATCCACATGGAGGTGGGCCAGCCCGGTACCGGCGCGCCGCGCGAAGCGGTCGAGAAGCTGACGCGCGAGATGGCGGCGGGGCCGATGGGCTATACCGTGGCGCTGGGCCTGCCGGAACTGCGCGCCCGCATCGCCCGGCACTACGGCGAATGGTACGGGGTCGATCTCGACCCGGCCCGGGTCGTGGTGACCTCCGGCGCCTCGGGTGCGTTCCTGCTGAGCTTCACGCAGCTCTTCGACACCGGCGCCCGGGTGGGGCTGGGCGCGCCCTGCTACCCCTCCTACCGCCAGATTCTCAAGGCGCTCGACATGGTGCCGGTGGATATGCCGACCCGGCTCGCCAACCGGATGCAGCCGGTGCCCGAGGATATCGAGCGCCACGCGCTCGACGGGCTGGTGCTGGCCTCGCCCTCGAACCCGGCCGGCACCATGCTCGACCGCGACGGGCTCGGGGCTCTGGCGCAGGCCTGCGACGCGCGCGGCGCCGCGCTGATCTCGGACGAGATCTATCACGGGATCGGCGGGCGCGGCACCTCGGCACTGGAGGTGACCGACGAGATCCATGTGATCGGCTCGTTCTCGAAATACTTCTCGATGACCGGCTGGCGCGTCGGCTGGCTGATCGTGCCGCCCGAGCATGTGCGCGGCATCGAGCGCATCGCCCAGAACATGTTCATCTGCACCTCGCACGCCTCGCAGCGGCTGGCGCTGCACGCCATGGACGCGACCGATGAGCTGGAAGCCAATGCCGCCGTCTATGCCGCCAACCGCGCGCTGATGCTGGAGCGGCTGCCGAAGGCGGGCTTCACCCGCTTCGCGCCCCCCGACGGGGCGTTCTACGTCTATGCCGACGTCTCGGCCTTCACCGATGACAGCCGCGCCTTCGCCGCCGAGATCCTCGACGAGGCGGGCGTCGCGGTGACGCCGGGCCTCGATTTCGACCCGGCGGACGGGCATCGCTGGATCCGCTTCTCCTATGCCCGCTCCACCGCCGATATCGAGGAGGGGCTGTCGCGGCTCGCCCGCTTCATGGCGGCGCGCGGTCATGCGGAGGCGGGCGCCGCATGAGGCCCCGCCGCGGTGCCCGGGGCAGGCCGGGTATGCGTATTTGGGGAAAGATGAAGGGGATCGGCCTCGCGCTGCTGCTGGCAGGGCCGCTCTCGGCGCAGGAGTTCTCGGGGCTGGCCCGGCTCGATGCCGCCGAGAGCCATGTCGCGGATACGCGCCGGGGGCTGGAGCTGGAGCTGGCGTTGAGCCAGACGGTGCCTTGGCGGGTCTTCACGCTCGACGAGCCACGGCGGCTCGTGCTCGATTTCGCCGAGGTCGACTGGACCGGGGCCGATCCGGCGGCGCTGCTGTCGGGGACGCGCGCCAGCGCGCTGCGGCTCGGGCGCGGGCGGCCCGGCTGGTCGCGCCTCGTGCTCGACCTGGCCGAGCCACTCGCGGTCGAGAGCGCCGAGATGCGGGCACAGCCCTCGGGCGCGGCGCGGCTGCGCATCGCGCTGGGGCCGGTGAGCGCCGAGGCCTTCGCGGAACGCGCGCGCCCCGCCGACCCGGCCGGAGAGACGCTGGCCCCGCCGCGGGCGGCGGAGGCGGGGCCGCTGGTGGTGGCGGTGGATGCGGGCCATGGCGGCGTCGATCCGGGCGCCATGCGCGAAGGGCTCGTCGAGGCCGACCTGATGCTGCAGCTGGCGCGCGAGGCGGCCGAGGCGATCAACCGTTCCGGCAACATGCGCGCGGTGCTGACCCGCGACGCCGACGCCTTCGTGCCGCTGTCCGAGCGGATGACCATCGCCCGGGCGGCGGGGGCCGATTTGCTGCTGTCGCTGCATGCGGACGCGCTGGAGGAAGACGAGGCTTCGGGCGGCTCGGTCTACACGCTCTCGGACGAGGCGCAGGACACGGCATCGGGGCGCATGGTCGAGCGGCACCAGCGCGGCGACCTGTTGGCCGGGCTCGATCTCAGCCGTCAGGACGACCGGGTCGCCACGGCGCTGATGGATCTGGCCCGGATCGACACCGCGCCGCAGAGCGAGCGGCTGGCACAGGCGCTGGTGGCTTCGCTCGGAGCGGCGGGCGCGCATCTCAATTCGCGGCCCCTCCGCAGCGCGCCGCTGGCGGTGCTCAACGCCGCCGATTTCCCCTCGGTTCTGGTCGAGGTGGGGTTCCTGTCGAATGCCGGGGATCGGGCCCGACTCGTCGATCCGGCCTCGCGCGCCCGGATCGTCGCGGGGCTCGTCGCGGGGCTGCGCAACTGGGCGGCCGAGGAGGCCGCACGCGCGCCGCTGCGGCGGCGCTGAATCGCAAACGGCCCGCGCGGTGACGCGCGGGCCGTGATACCGTGCCGAGGCCGAGCCTCAGCCCTTGTTGGCGGGCTTCGGGCCTTCCTCGCGCGGCAGACCGTCGAAACGGGCCAGCCAGACCGAGTGCATGCCGCAATCGGGGTCTTCGGGGATGAAGGCCAGCGGCTTGAAACCGTGCATCTCCAGAAGGCCCTTGTAGGTCTTGGGGCTCAGGCTCTCATGGAAGATCGGCTTGCCCGCCACGTCGCCGATCGCCGTGCCGGCCGAGGGGCCGGAGGTGAACATCAGCGCGCAGCCGGGCGCCGCGTGCTCGGCGAAGGTCGGGAACATCGATTGCTGATCGGGTCCCGCCAGGTGGAAGAAGCTGTCCCAAGCGAGAATCGCGTCGAACTTCTCGGACAGGCGCAGCCCGCGCATGTCGTGGTGGAAGGCGCGGGCGCGCGGCAGGTTTTTCTGGAACAGGCCCAGCATCACCCGCGAGGCGTCGACGCCGGTGACCTCGGCGCCGCGATCGGCGACGTATTGCGCGATCGGCGCGCCCGAGCCGCAGCCGAGATCGAGCACGCGGCGGCGGCCGCCATTGCGCGGCGCCGCGGCCAGCATCCTGTCGACCCAGCGCCGTTCGATCAGGCGTCGGTCGCGCGCCTTGGCCCATTCGGGGCCGACGGCGTCATAGGTCGCGATCACGTCGTCCGGCGTGGCGCGGCGGGAAGGGGTTGTGTCGGTTGCCATCATGTACGCCCTTTTGGGTGCCAGCTGTCGAGAGCGCAATCCCCTCGCCAAAGCGTGACCCCGCTTTCGGGCGTTTTGCTGCCGATTTCAAGCCCTGCGCTTTTGACCCCGGGCGGGCGCTTGCCTATAAGCCCCTCATTCCTCCCGGAGACAATCGTGCTGCGCTTCATCATGTCCTTCCTCGGCGGCATCTTCTCGATGCTGACCCTCGGCCTCGCAATGGGGGCGCTGACGCTCGGGGCGATCTTCTACGTCTATGGCCGCGATCTGCCCAGCTACGAGACGCTGGCCCAGTACACGCCGCCGACGATCAGCCGCGTCTATGACGGCGAAGGCAACATCCTCGACGAGTTCGCCACCGAACGACGGCTCTTCACCCCGGCCGAGGAGATCCCGGATCTCGTCAAGCATGCCTTCGTTTCGGCCGAGGACCAGAATTTCTACGTCCATTCCGGATTCGACGTGAAGGGCATCGTCGCCGCCGGCGTCGAGGCGGTGCGCTCGCGGGGCGAGGACATCCGCGGTGCCTCCACGATCACCCAGCAGGTGATGAAGAACTTCCTGCTCGACGGCTCGCGCACCATCGAGCGCAAGATCAAGGAGCTGATCCTCGCGGTGCGGATCGAGGGCGCGATGGACAAGGAGCGGATCCTCGAGCTTTATCTCAACGAGATCTTCCTCGGGCAGAACTCCTACGGCGTCACCGCCGCCGCGCAGACCTATTTCAACAAGCCGCTATCGCAGCTCGAGCCGGGCGAGGCCGCCTATCTCGCGGCGCTGGCGCAGCGCCCCGGCAACCTGCACCCGGTGCGGCAATACGAGGACGCGGTGAACCGCCGCAACTACGTGCTGCGCCGGATGTGGGAAGACGGCTATATCGACGAGGCCACCTATCGCGAGGGCCGTGGCCTGACGCTCGACACGGTACAGTCCGGCGATATCGCGAGCTTCCGCGCCGCGTTGCCGCCGCGCGACTACTTTACCGACGAGGTGCGCCGCCAACTCTCGGCCGAGTTCGGCGAGGACGAGTTCTTCGGCGGCGGTCTGTCGATCCGCGCCACGCTGGACGGCCCGTTGCAGGTCGAGGCGGCGCATGCGCTGCAGCGCGCGCTCGAGCAGTATGATCGCGGGCTGGGCCGTTGGCGCGGCACCGGCAAGTCGATCCCGGTCGAAACGCTCGACGACGAGCTGGCCTGGCGCAAGGCGCTCTCCGAGGTCGACGTGCCGCGCGACGTGACGCTGGAAAGCCAGTGGTACCCGGCCGTGGTGATGGAACTCGGCGAGAGCGAGATGCGCCTTGGGATCGAGGGGCTGGCCGATAACGGTTCCGAGCCGCATGTGGTGCCGCGCGACGACATTTCCTGGATGCGCGGCAGCTTTGCCGAGAATTTCGAGCGCGGCGACGTGGTGCTGGTGCGCCGGATGACCTCCGACGATGACGGCAGCTTCATCCGCTGGACGCTGCGGCAGACGCCGCGCGTGCAGGGTGCCTTCATGGCGATGGACGTCAACACCGGCCGGGTGCTGGCGATGCAGGGCGGCTTCTCCTACCAGGACAGCGTGTTCAACCGCGCCACCCAAGCGATGCGCCAGCCCGGCTCCTCTTTCAAGCCCTTCGTCTACGCTGCGGCGCTCGACAGCGGCTACACCCCGGCGACGATCATCGTCGACGCCCCGATCGAGATCAACACGCCGCAGGGCATGTGGCGACCCCAGAACGCCTCCAACAAGTTCTATGGGCCGACGCCCCTGAGAACCGGCATCGAGCAGTCGCGCAACATCATGACGATCCGCCTTGCGCAGGAGGTAAGCATGGATACCGTCGCCGATTACGGCGAGAAGTTCGGTGTCTACGACGACCTCGGGCCCTACCTGTCGAACGCGTTGGGCGCGCAGGAGACGACGCTGTTCAAGATGGTCGCGGCCTATGCGATGTTCGCCAATGGCGGCGAACGGGTCGAGCCGACGCTGGTCGACCGGGTGCAGGATCGCTACGGCAACACGCTCTACCGCCACGATCAACGCAACTGCGTCGACTGCTCGCTCCCGAACCTGCCCGCAGGCAAGGCGCCGACGATCCAGTCGAACCGCGAGCGGATCATGAACGCGGTCACCGCCTACCAGCTCACCTCGATGATGGAGGGGGTGGTCAAGCGCGGCACCGCTCGCGGCATCAATCTCCCGGTGCCGATCGCCGGCAAGACCGGCACCACCAACGATGCCAAGGACGTGTGGTTCGTGGGCTTCTCGTCGAACATCGTCGCGGGTTGCTACATCGGCTACGACAACCCGCGCTCGCTCGGCTCGGGCGCCTCGGGCGGCGGCATCTGCGGTCCGGTGTTCGAGAGCTTCATGAGGGAGGCGATCGAGCGCTTCGGCGGCACCGAGTTCCCGGTCCCCGACGAGTGCCAGTTCATCAAGATCGACCGCTTCTCGGGTGCGCGCCTGCCCGACGGCGCCTCGGGCGATAACGTGATCTCCGAATGCTTCCGCATCGGCGAGGAGCCGCTGTTCGGCGTGACTTTCGATGGCGGATTCAAGATGTCGGGCGATCTGCCGCTCTACGAGGAGGCGGGCGGCAACAAGCCGGCCAAGAAGGTCCAGACCTCGACCGGCAACACCGCCACCGTCGGCCCGAAGGCGAGCTTCGGCACGCTGTCCTCGGGCGGCCTCTACTGAGCGACGCTCTCGCGCGCCTCGCTTGCCGGGGCGCGCGGGGCGCGCTATCACGCCGCACAATTCAAAGCCTTCGAGGCCGAGTGAGGAGCCGATCATGCGCGCAGAGACGCAAGCCAACATCGCCGCCATCGAGAAGTCGCTCGGGCTGCTGGCCAAGCGCATGGGCCTCGAGACGGCGGCGCACCGGCTCGAGGAATTCGACGCCCGGGTCGAGGACCCGACGCTGTGGGACGATCCCGCCGCCGCGCAGAAGCTGATGCGCGAGCGCCAGTCGCTGCTCGACAAGATGGGTACCTACGACCAGATCAGCCAGGGGCTGAAGGACAATGTCGAGCTGATCGAGCTGGGCGAGATGGAGGGCGACGAGGAGGTCGTGGCCGAGGCCGAGGCCACGCTCAAGGCGCTGCGCCAGACCGCCGGCGCCAAGGAGCTGGAGGCGCTGCTTGACGGCGAGGCCGATGGCAACGACACCTTCCTCGAGATCAATGCCGGTGCCGGCGGCACCGAGGCCTGCGACTGGGCGCAGATGCTGCAGCGGATGTATGTGCGCTGGGCCGAGAAGCGCGGCTACGAGGTCGAGATGCAGTCCGAGGAAGCTGGCGGCGAGGCCGGCATCAAGTCGGTCGCCTACAAGATCTCCGGCCCCAACGCCTATGGCTGGCTGAAATCGGAATCGGGCGTGCACCGTCTCGTGCGGATCTCGCCCTTCGGCAAGGGCACCCGCGAAACCTCCTTCGCGAGCGTCTGGGTCTATCCGGTGGTCGATGACAACATCGAGATCGACGTGAACCCCTCCGACATCCGGGTCGATACCTACCGCTCCTCGGGCGCCGGCGGCCAGCACGTCAACACCACCGACTCTGCGGTGCGGATCACCCACCTGCCGACCGGCATCGTCGTGACCTCCTCGGAAAAATCGCAGCACCAGAACCGCGACATCGCGATGAAGGCGCTGAAATCGCGACTCTACCAGATGGAGCTCGACCGCCGGAACGCCGAGATCAACGCACAGCACGACGCCAAGGGCGATGCCGGCTGGGGCAACCAGATCCGCTCCTACGTGCTGCAGCCCTACCAGATGGTGAAGGACCTGCGCACCGGCCACGAGACCTCGGACACCCAAGGCGTGCTCGACGGCGATCTCGACGGCTTCATGGCCGCGACCCTGGCTGGTCAGGTCTCCGGCAAGAGCCGCGCCGAGGCGACCTCGGACGACTGAGCCCAACCCCGACTTTGTTCCTGAAATACGCCGGGGTCCGGGGCGGAGCCCCGGTCCCGTCCTCTCGGCCCGCGCTCACCTGTCCCGCATCTTGCCCGTCGTAACCCTGCGCTCCTAGACTGGGGCGGGAGGGCTGAGGATGAGGGTGCTGATCTGCGGCGCCGGACCCACCGGGCTGACCGCCGGGGTCGAACTGGCCCGGCGTGGTATCGAGGTGACGGTCTTCGAGGCGCGAGATGCGCCGTCCCCCCTGTCGCGCGCCGTTGGAATCAATCCCGAAAGCCTGCATCGTCTTGAGCCTTCCGGCGTGACCGAGGCGCTGCTGGCCGAGGGCGTCACCTATAGAGGCCTGATCCTTCATCGCGGTGGCCGGGTCTGGGCCAGCCTCGATTTCGCCGAGGCCCGGCCCGAGCGTTTCGGCCGTCGCTACATGTTCGGGCTGCCGCAGGATCGCACCGAGGCGATCCTCGCCGCGGCATTGGCACGTCACGGCGGCACGCTGCTGCGCGGCGCCGAGATCGTCGCGATGACGCAGGACGCCCGAGACGTCCGTATCACATTGAAGGATGGTCAGGAGGAGCGCGGCGACTGGCTCGTCGGCGCCGACGGCACGCGCAGCCTCATGCGCGAGGCGGCGGGGATCGGTTATCCCGGGCACCGTCTTCCGGATGTCTGGTCGATCGCCGATATCGACGCGCCGGGCTGGCCGCATCGCGACCGGGTGGCGCTGTCCCTGTTGCCCGAGGGGCGGGTGGCCGCCGTCGTGCCGCTGGGCGGTGAGCGGGTGCGGATGATCTCGAACACCGAGGACGCGCTCGCGGCCGAGCCCTTCGGCGTGCGGGTCGCGCATCTGCACGACCGGGGCCAGTTCCGGGTGGCGTTGCGACTGGCGGAGCGGTTCCGGGAGGGGCGGGTGCTGCTCGCGGGAGACGCCGCGCATTCGCATTCTCCCGCCGGCGGGCGCGGCATGAATCTGGGCATCGCCGATGCCTGCGATCTGGCCGAACGGCTCGCCGACGGCGGAATCGACGGCTATTCCGAAGCCCGCCGCGCCGCGGATCGCCGGATCATCGCCGGGGCCGAGCGGATGCGCCGCGTGGTCACCGCGAAGCGCCGGCTGGCCCGCCCAGCGACGCTGGCGGCGGTGCGGCTGATCACCGCCCTGCCGCCGCTGCGGGCGCGTTTCGCGGCGAATTTCCTCTACGGCTAGCCGGATACGAAAAGGGCGCCCCGGTTTTCCGAGACGCCCCGATCCGTCGATCCCGCGACCGGCCTCAGTCGTGGCCGCCTTCGGCCACGGACGGCTTCGGCAGCGGCTTGGGCGCGCCGGTGGTGTTCAGCGGGTCTTCCTGACGCTGCACCGAACCCTCGAAATGCGCCCCGCTCTCGATCGCGATGGTCTTGTGGATGATGTCGCCCTCGACGCGGGCGGTCGAGGTGAGGCGAACCTTGAGGCCGCGCACCCGGCCGACGATCCGGCCATTGATGACCACGTCATCCGCGACCAGCTCGCCGCGCACGGTGGCGCCTTCGCCGACGGTCAGCAGATGCGCGCGGATGTCGCCCTCGATCTGGCCCTCGACCTGGATGTCGCCGGTGGTCTTGACGTTGCCCTTGATGTGCAGGTCGGCCGAGAGCACCGAGGCCGGCGGCTTCGCCTTGGGTGCGGCGGGACGGTAGTCCTGCGATCCCTGCGGCTGCGCGGGCTTGGTGGTGGCGTCCATCTGGGGGTTCCCTTCGGCTGTCCTGGGTCCGGGCTCGTTGATCTTGCTCTTAGAAAACATCTTTTCCAGCTCGTATGTAGGTCATGGGATTGACGGGAGTCCCACCGACGCGCACCTCGTAATGGAGGTGGGGCCCGGTCGATCGTCCGGAGTTGCCCATATCACCAATCCGCTCGCCGCGCGATACCCTTTGGCCGACCTTCACGCTGATCTTGTTGAGGTGGGCGTAACGGGTCTCGATCCCGAACTCGTGCTGGATCTTGATCAGCCGGCCATAGCCCGAGGCCCAACCGGCGCTGACCACCACGCCGTCGGCGGTGGAGTAGACCGGGGTGCCGATCGGCGCCGCGAAATCGGCGCCCGCATGCAGGCGGCCCCAGCGCTGGCCGAAGCCGGAGGTAAAGCGATAGGAGGATTTCACCGGCTCCGCGAAGGGCGCCTTGGAGGCGGCGATCCGGTAGAGGTTGATCTCGTCCATCTTGTCGAGCAGCGCGTTGGCACGCTCGGCATTGTCGTGGCCATGGCCCGCATGGGACCCCATGGTGGAGAACTGGATCGGAGTCAGCGCGCCGCCGCCGATGCCGCTATAGCCCTTGCGCACCTTGCTGATCATCGCGTCGGGGTCCATGCCGGCCGCGCGGAACATCTCGCCCAGCGGCTCGACCGAAACGGTCATCGCCTCTTCGAGCTGGCGGAAGATCTCGTCGTTGCGTTCGGTCATCAGCCGCAGCTCGAGCTGCATCTCGTTGGCCTGTTCGAAGGCAAGCTCGGCATCCTCGGCGATGCGGTCGCGCTCTTCGGCGGTTTCGGCCAGCGCGCCGGACAGGATGTCGAGCGTGCCCTCGACCGAGGCCGCGTCGGCGCCGCCGGGCAGGGTGCCGCCCTCGGCCAGCGCCAGCTTCAACTCCTCGGCGGCGTCGCGCGCGGTCTCGCGCTCGATCATGGTGCGGCGCAGCGCGGCCTGCATCACCTCGAGCCCGGTCTCCATCTCGCGGCGCTTGTCCTCGGAGGCCAGCAGCTCGCTCTGCATGGTCGAGATCTGGGCCAGCGCGGTCGAGAACCGCTCCTGCGCGGCGGCGGCTTCGGCGGCGCGCAGGTCGCGCTCGGCCGAGAGAACGTTCAGGCGATCCTCGTAGATCATCTGGTCGCGTTGCGCCTGGGCGCGGAAATTGCCGGAGCCGATCGAATCCATCAGCAGAATCGCGGTGGCGGTGATGGTCCAGCCGACCACCAGCGTCGCGCCGGTCCAGGCGATCAGCTGGGTCGAGGGGTGGAGCCTGATGAACCGGGTCTCGGTGTCCGAGCGCAGAAACAGCCGCCGTTCGGGAAACCGGCGCTCCAGCGCCGCGTGAAGTTTCTGTGCCAGTTTGATGCGCACCCGTCCGTCCCCGTGTTGTCCCGGTCACAGCCTCTCTTTTTCGAGAGTGCCGCGTGCGTGGTGTTAGCGGGGCCTCCCCCCTGTCGCAACATCTTTGGGCAGCCACCCGGGTCGCGGGCGCGGAGAAGGCCGAAAAACGGCAAGATATCGCCGAAAGGACTATAGTGTCACACTGTGGCGCCCGAGCAACGAAAGGGCCGGTCTTCAGCCCTCTCGCCGGGCCGTCTCCTCGGCAAGCGGCCAGTAGAAATCGGGCGGGATCCCGGCCTCGGCGCGCTTCTCCTCGTTGAATGGCGGCTTGAGCCCGCCGTGGAAATGGCGCCGCACGAGGTCGCGAAACAGCGGCGCGGGGTCGAGATCGTGCCGCCCGCACAGGAAGTGGAACCACTTCGAGCCGTAGGAGACGTGGTGCACCTCCTCGGCATAGATCACCTCGAGCGCCGCGACGGTGTCGGTGTCGCCCGCCTTGCGGAAGATCTCGATCATGCCGGGCGTCACGTCGAGACCGCGCGCCTCGAGCACCATCGGCACCACGGCGAGCCGCGCCATCAGGTCGGCGGCGGTGTCCTCGGCGGCGCGCCACATGCCCTCATGCGCGGGCAGGGCGCCGTAATGGCTGCCCAGCGCCTCAAGCCGGTCGCACAGCAGGTTGAAATGCTTCGATTCCTCGTCCGCCGCCTGCACCCAGTCGTCGAAATAGCCCAAAGGCAGCGGCGTCGCGGCAAAGCGCGCGACCGCGTCCCAATGCAGGTCCACCGCGTTCAGCTCGATATGCGCCACCGCGTGAATCAGCGCGATCCGGCCATGTTCCGAGCCGGGACGGCGCTTGGGCATTTCGCGCGGGGCCAGCAGTTCGGGCCGGTCCGGGCGGGCCGGCCGGTCCGGGGGCGGGGTATCGCCGATTTCCAGCGGCGCGCCAGCGGCGCGGCTGTCGCGCCAGGCCTTGGCGGCGGCGTGGCTGCGTGCGGTCTTGAGGCGGCCATCGGCGGTCGAGAGCACCTCGACCGCCAGATCGGTGAGCGTCCGGTTCACAGCGCCCGCACCGCGTCGAGAACCTCCTCGGCATGGCTCGCCACCTTCACCTTGCGCCAGATTCGGGCGATCCTGCCTTGGGCGTCGATGAGGAAGGTGGTGCGCTCGATCCCCATGAAGGTCTTGCCGTACATCTTCTTCTCGACCCAGACACCGTAGCGCTCGCAGACATCGGCCTCGGCATCCGACAGCAGCGTCACGCCCAGCCCGTACTTGTCGCGGAACCTCTCGTGCTTGGCGACGCTGTCCTTGGACACGCCGAGCACCCGTGCGCCCAGCAGTTCGAAATCGCCGCCCAGCTCGGTGAAGCCCTGCGCCTGCTTGGTGCAGCCCGACGTGTCGTCGCGCGGATAGAAATAGAGCACCACCGGCGCGCCGAGATGGGCCGAGAGCCGGACCTCTTCGCCGCCGTCGCGCGGCAAGATGAAATCGGGGGCTTTCTGGCCGGGCTCGGGCAGGGTGGCCGTCATCGTGTCGCTCATGGCGCATCCTCGCTGTCGTGAACGGGCGGCGGTGGCCCTCGGGGGGCAAGGGATCTACGCTGGGGCCGACGAAATCAAGGGGTCTTGGCCCGACTTGCAGCACCGATCGATCAGCCCGCGCGACCGGCGCGCCCGCCCGGCCGTGGCGGCGACGGCTCTCGCGCGCCCGTCGCGGCGCCGGGCGCGCGGGCTGAAGCTGGCGGAAGGCCTGCGCCTCGGTCTCGGGCTCGGGCTGACGCTGGTGACGCTCCCCGTGGCGCTGGCTCTCGGCCTGGGGCTGTTGCTGATCGGGCAGACGATCACGGCGCCGAGCTGGATCACCGAGCGGATCGAGGCGCAGGCGGACAGCATGCTGGCCGGGGGGCGCATCGATTTCGGCGCGATCGCCCTGACGCTCGGCACCGACCTGCATCCGCGCGTGGCGCTGCGCGACACGGTGCTGCACGATGCCGAAGGCGCGGTGCTGGCGCGGGTGCCCCGGATCGAAGCGCTCCTGAGCCCGCGCGGCCTGCTCTTCGAGCGCTCCGTGCTGGCGCAGGAGGTGATCCTGACCGAGGCCGAGATCGGGCTCAGGCGCGACACCACCGGCCGGGTCGAAGTGCGGTTCGAGCGCGCCGCGCCGCGATCCGTCCCCGCGCCGCAGCCGGATACGAGCGGGCTGGCCGGGCTGTTGTCGCGCATCGACGCGGTGTTGGACCGGCCCGCGCTCGATGCTCTGGAGCGGATCGAGGCGCGGCGGCTGGCGGTCAATTATTCCGATGCGCGCGCGGGGCGCGACTGGACCGCCGAGGACGGGCGGATCGCGCTTGATCTGCGCGCCGGGATGCGGCTCGCCGGGCAGATGACGCTGCGCGCCGATGGCGGCGAGGTCACCGATCTCGCCCTCGGCTACGACCGTGCCGGCGGCGCGCGGGATGCCGAGATCCGGATGAACATCGAGGGAGCGGCCAGCCGCGATCTCGCCACGCAGCATCCGGCGCTGTCCTTTTTGTCGGTGCTCGACGCGCCGCTTTCGGCGCGGCTGCGGGGCCGGATCGGCATCGATGGCACGCCGGGGCCGTTCAGCGCGGCGCTGCGGATCGGCGCCGGCGCGCTGGCGCCGGGCGAGGGCGCCGAGCCGCTGCGCTTCGAGCGCGCCGAGCTGGCGCTGCGGTTCGACCCGGCAGAGGACCGAATCGCGTTCGAGCGCATCTCCGCCATGGGCGAGCTGGGCCGCGTCGAGGGGCAGGGGCAGGCCTGGCTGCGCGAGGTGAAGGCGGGCTGGCCCGGCGCGCTGGTGGCGCAGATGCGCTTCGACGAGGTGGCGCTCGCGGCGGGGGCCGGGCTGCCGGACGCGGTGGCACTGCGCGAGGTCTGGTCGGACCTGCGGCTGCACCCCGATCCCTTCGAGCTCGAGATCGGCGGATTCGGTGCCACCGATGCCGCCAGCGGTGCCCGGATCGGCGGCAGCGGCGCGATCGGCTCGACCCCCGAAGGCTGGCGCGCCGCGCTCGATGTCCAGGCTGCGGCGCTCTCGCGCGAGCGCCTGCTCGCCTACTGGCCCGAGGGCTTCAAGCCGGGGACCCGCGACTGGATCGCCAACCACATACCCGCCGCCACGCTGCGCGACGTGACGGCGGCGCTGCGCCGGTCGCCGGGGCAGGACCTCGAGATCGCGCTCAGCCATGGTTTCGAAGGCGCCACGATCCGCCCGCTCGACGGGCTGCCGCCGATCACCGGCGGGGCGGGCTATGCCAGCATCGGCGACGGCACCTTTTCCGTCAGCCTGACCGAGGGCGTGGCCGAGGCGCCGCAGGGCGGCCGCGTCGACCTCTCGGGCACCAGCTTCACGATTCCCCGGCTGGGCGGGCCGCGCCCCGGCGCCGAGATCGGCATCGAGGCCGCGGGCACGGTCACGGCGATGCTGTCCTTGATCGACCAGCCGCCTTTCCGGTTCCTGCAGAAGGCGGGAAAGCCGGTGGATCTGATCGAGGGGCGGGGCCGGGCCAGCGCCCGCGTCGCCCTGCCGCTGGGCGGGCCGGTCGCACCGGTGGAGGTGGCCTGGTCCGTGAGCGGCACGCTCGACGAGGTGTCGAGCACGGCGATCGTGCCGGAGCGCCGCGTCGCTGCCGAGCACCTCGCGCTCAGGGCCGGGCCCGAGGCGCTCGAGGTCGAAGGGCCGGTGACGATCGACGGTCTGCCGGCCGATGTGGCCTTTCGCCAGCCGCTCGGCGCATCCGGTGGGACGGCGCGGCTCGACGGGACGGTCGAGCTGTCGCAGCGCTTTCTCGACACCTTCGGCATCGCGCTGCCCGAGGGCACCCTGTCCGGTCGCGGCCGCGGCGAGGTCGCGATGCGGCTGGCGCGGGGCGCGCCGCCGCGGGTCACGCTCTCGACGGATCTCAGGGGGCTCGGCCTGTCGATCCCGGCACTGGGCTGGTCGGTGGCGCCCGGCACCACCGGGCAGCTGGAGATCGCGGGGCGGCTGGGCGAGACGCCGCGGATCGACCGGATCGCGCTCGACGCGGGCGGCCTCTCGGCGCGCGGCGATCTGCGGCTGCGTCCCGGCGGCGGGCTGGAGCGCGCCAGCTTCGAGCGGGTGCGCCTGTCGGACTGGCTCGACGTCAGCGCCGATCTGGTCGGGCGCGGCCCGGGCGAGACGGTGGGGCTCGAGATCACGGGCGGCGCGGTCGATCTGCGGCGCGCCGGTTTCGGCAAGGGCGGCGGCGGGGCGGGCGGGCCGATCAGCCTCGCGCTCGACCGGCTGCGCGTCACCGACGCGGTGGCGCTCACCGCGCTGCGGGGCCGGTTCTCGACCGTGGGCGGCTTTTCGGGTCGCTTCGATGCGCGGGTCAATGGCGGCGCGCCGGTCTCGGGGCTGGTGGTGCCCGATGATGGCGGTACGGCGGTGCGCATCACCGGGCCGGATGCGGGGGCGGTGCTGCGCTCGGCCGGGCTCTACGGCACCGCCACCGGTGGCGCGCTCGACCTGACGCTGCTGCCCGACGGGCGACCCGGCCATTACACCGGCGATCTCGACGTGGCCGGGCTGCGGGTGCGCGACGCGCCCGCCATGGCGCAGCTTCTCGACGCGATCTCGGTGGTGGGACTGCTGCAGCAGCTGGACGGCAAGGGGCTCGCCTTCGACCGGATCCTGGCCGATTTCCGGCTGAGCCCTGACATGCTCGAGATCACGCAATCGAGCGCCACCGGGCCGGGTCTTGGCATTTCCCTCGACGGGAGATACAGCCTCGCTTCCAGACGCATGGCCTTCCGAGGCGTCGTCTCGCCCTTCTACCTCGTCAATTCGCTGGGATCGTTCCTGACCCGCCCCGGCGAGGGGCTGATCGGCTTCAACTACACGCTGGGCGGCACGCCCGAGGACCCGCAGGTCTCGGTCAACCCGCTCTCCGCGCTCACCCCCGGCCTGTTCCGCGAACTGTTCCGGAGGCCGCCACCGACCTGACCTGAGGACGCCGATGAAGCTCTCGGATTTCGATTTCGACCTGCCCGACGAGCTGATCGCCACCCGGCCCGCCAAGCCGCGCTCGTCGGCGCGGCTGCTGCTGGCCCAAGGCCGGGAGATCGCCGACCGGGTGGTGACCGATCTGGTGCAGATCCTGCGGCCGGGCGACCGGCTCGTGCTTAACGACACCAAGGTGATCCCGGCGCGTCTGAGCGGCACCCGGACCCGCCCCGGCGCCGCCGGCGAGGGCACGGCGCGGATCGAGGTGACGCTGCTCGGTCCCCGCGCTGACGGCTGCTGGAGCGCGCTGGTCAAGCCGCTTCGGAAGCTGCGCGAGGGCGAGGTCGTGGTGTTCTCGGAGCGACTCTCGGCCGAGTTGGTGGGCCGCGAGGCCGATCAGGCGGTGCTGCGTTTCGATCTCGAGGGCGATGATTTCGACGCCGCCATCGCCGAGGTCGGCGCGATGCCGCTGCCGCCCTACATTGCCGCCAAGCGCGCCGCCGACGAGAGCGACCGCGAGGATTACCAGACCGTCTGGGCGGCGCGGCCCGGCGCGGTTGCCGCCCCCACCGCCTCGCTGCATTTCGACGAGCCGCTGATGGCGGCGCTGGCCGCGCGCGGCGTCAGCTTCACCCATGTGACGCTGCATGTCGGGGCGGGAACCTTCCTGCCGGTGAAGGTCGACGACATCCGCGACCACAAGATGCACGCCGAATGGGGCGAGGTGAGCGAGAAGGCCGCCGCCGAGATCGCCGCCACCCGCGCCACGGGCGGGCGGGTCATCCCGGTCGGCACCACCGCGCTGCGGCTGATCGAGAGCGCCGCGCGGGGCGGCCAGATCGCGCCGTGGTCGGGCGAGACCGACATCTTCATCACCCCGGGCTTCGAATTCCGCGTCGCGCATGGGTTGATGACCAATTTCCACCTGCCGAAATCGACGCTGATGATGCTGGTCTCGGCCTTGATGGGGGTGGAGGAGATCCGCCGGATCTACGATCACGCCATCGCGAATCGCTACCGCTTCTTCTCCTATGGCGACGCCTCGCTGCTGTTGCCACGCAACGGGCGCTGAAGCCGCTTCGTTTTCGACCGACGAACCGTCGTATTGCTGAAAGACTCGGCTGCTAGCACCGGGTTAGCCGAGCCTTAGCCGGCAGAAAGGGACAGGCCATGATTCAGGTTCTCGGGAGCTCCTGGGCGCTTCTGCTCGGCATGTTCATGCTGATGATCGGCAACGGGCTTCAGGGCACGCTCCTGGGCCTGCGCGGCGAGGTAGAGGGCTTCTCGACGCTCGAGATGTCGGTGATCATGTCGGCCTATTTCGCGGGCTTCCTTTTCGCCTCGCGCTACGCGCCGATGATGATCCGCCGGGTCGGTCACGTGCGGGTCTTCGCGGCGCTGGGCTCGACCATCTCGGCGGTGCTGATCCTCTACCCGGCGCTGGCCGAGCCATGGGCCTGGACGCTGGGCCGCGTCGCCATCGGCTTCTGCTTTTGCGGCGTCTACATCACCGCCGAGAGCTGGCTCAACGATGCCGCCAGCAACGAGCATCGCGGCAAGGCGCTGTCGCTCTACATGATCGTGCAGATGGCCGGCATCGTCATGGCGCAGTATCTCGTGACGCTGGGCGACGTGTCGGGCTTCATCCTGTTCATCATCCCCTCGGTTCTGGTGTCGATGGCCTTCGCGCCGATCCTCCTGTCGGTGAGCCCGGCGCCGGTGTTCAACACCACCAAACCGCTGCCACTGCGGCGGCTGATCGACGCCTCGCCGCTGGCCTGCATGGGGATGTTCCTCCTGGGCGGCGTCTTCGCGGCGCAGTTCGGCATGTCGGCGGTCTATGGCGCCCGGGCCGGCCTGTCGGTGGCGCAGATCTCGCTCCTGGTCTCGATCACCTATGTCGGCGCGCTGGTGCTGCAGTTCCCGATCGGCTGGCTGTCGGACCGGATCGACCGGCGCTGGCTGATCCTCGGCCTGTCGGCGGTGGGCGGGGCCGGGGCGCTGGTGTCGTTCCTGCTGCCCGGTCATGTCGGGCTGATCCTCGTCTCGGCGGCGCTGGTGGGCGGCACCTCGAACCCGCTCTACGCGCTGCTCATCGCCTATGCCAACGACTACCTCGACCGAGAGGACATGGCGGCGGCCTCGGGCGGGCTGCTGCTGATCAACGGCGTCGGCGCCATCGCCGGCCCGATCGTGGTGGGTTGGATGCTCGACAATGTCGGCGCGCATGGCTTCTGGGCCTTCATCGCGGTGCTGATGCTGGGACTCGCGAGCTATGCGGGCTGGCGCATGCTGCGGCGCCCGGATCGCGGCGTCGAGGTCGGCGACACGGTCAGCTACGCGCCGATCGCCGCCACCGCCACGGCGGTGGCCGCCGAGGTCGCGCAGGAGGTCTATATCGAGCACGAGATCGAGCAGCAGGAGGAGGCCCGCGACGACGCCGCCTGAGCGGCGGGCGGCCGGATCGGGGCCAATTCGCGCCATATCGCGCCTTCGCGCTTGACCCGTGGCGGGGTTGGGGCAGGTTTGGGGGAACCACCGATCAGGAGGACCGCCATGACCGCCACCCCCGTCACCGCCCAGGCCGAGGCGCCGAGCGAGGCCGAGAAGGTGCTCGCCTTCTGGCTCGAGGAGGTCGAGCCGAAGCAGTGGTACATCGCCGATGACGATCTCGATGCCACGATCCGCGACCGGTTCGGCGCCATGTGGGACAAGGCCGCCGAGGGCGCTCTGGGCCACTGGCTCACCGAGCCGAACGGCGCGTTGGCCTATATCATCGTCACCGACCAGTTCGCGCGCAACATCTGGCGCGACGACGCCCGCGCCTTCCAGCTCGACGAGCAGGCCCGCTCGGTCGCCAAGCTGGCGATCGACAATGCCTGGGACCGCGAGATCGTGCCGCCGGGGCGGCAGTTCTTCTACCTGCCGCTGATGCATTCCGAGAATCTCGTCGATCAGGATCGCGCCGTGCGGCTGTTCTGCGAGCGGATGCCCGATGCCGAGGACAATCTGCTGCACGCCCGCGCCCATCGCGAGGTGATCCGGGAATTTGGGCGATTCCCGTTCCGCAACGACGCGCTGGGCCGCCAGACCACCGAGGCCGAGAGGGAATGGCTGGATCAGGGCGGTTACGGCGCCGTGGTCGAACGGCTGAAATCCGCCTCCTGACCCGGCGGCATCGCTTGCAGACCTGCCATGCAACCGGCCGTCTGGAAGCCCGGCGGAAAGTAGTTTAGCGTCAAACCAATTTTTTGCGGGACCGCCGAGGAGGAACACCGATGGCCGCCAGGAACTTCGACGTGATCGTGATCGGGGCCGGCCCCGGCGGCTATGTCGCCGCGATCCGCGCCGCCCAGCTGGGCAAGAAGGTCGTGATCGTCGAGCGCGAGAACTTGGGCGGCATCTGCCTGAACTGGGGCTGCATCCCGACCAAGGCGATGCTGCGCTCCTCCGAGGTGTTCCACCTGATGCACCGCGCCAAGGAGTTCGGGCTCAAGGCCGAGAGCATCGGCTACGATCTCGATGCGGTGGTCAAACGCTCTCGCGGCGTGGCCAAGCAGCTCTCCTCGGGCATCGGCCACCTGATGAAGAAGAACAAGATCGAGGTGGTGATGGGCGAAGCCACCATCCCCGCCAAGGGCAAGGTCACGGTCAAGACCGAGAAGGGCAGCGAGGAGCTGACCGCCAAGAACATCGTTCTGGCCACCGGCGCGCGCGCCCGCAACCTGCCGGGGCTCGAAGCCGATGGCGATCTGGTCTGGTCCTACCGCCACGCGCTGGTGCCGCCGCGCATGCCCAAGAAGCTGCTGGTCATCGGCTCGGGCGCGATCGGGATCGAGTTCGCGAGCTTCTACAACACGCTGGGTTCGGCGACGACCGTCGTCGAGGTGATGGACCGGATCCTGCCGGTCGAGGACGCCGAGATCTCGGCCTTCGCCAAGAAGCAGTTCGTGAAGCAGGGCATGAAGATCATGGAAAAGGCCGTGGTCAAGAAGCTCGATCGCGGGCAGAGCAAGGTCACGGCCCATATCGAGAGCAAGGGCAAGGTCGAGACGCAGGAGTTCGACACGGTGATCTCGGCCGTCGGCATCGTCGGCAACACCGAGGGGCTCGGGCTCGAAGAGCTGGGCGTCAAGATCGACCGCACCCATGTCATCACCGATGAATATTGCCGCACCGGCGTCGAGGGGCTCTATGCCATCGGCGACATCGCCGGCGCGCCCTGGCTCGCGCACAAGGCCTCGCATGAAGGCGTCATGGTGGCCGAGCTGATCGCCGGCGAGCATCCGCACCCGGTGCAACCCGAAAGCATCGCGGGCTGCACCTACTGCCAGCCGCAGGTGGCCTCGGTCGGCTACTCCGAGGCCAAGGCCAAGGAGCTGGGCTTTGACGTGAAGGTCGGCCGTTTCCCCTTCATCGGCAACGGCAAGGCGATCGCGCTGGGCGAGGCCGAGGGCATGGTCAAGACCGTGTTCGACGCCAAGACCGGCGAACTTTTGGGCGCCCACATGGTTGGCGCCGAGGTGACCGAGCTGATCCAGGGCTACATCGTCGGCCGCACCCTCGAGACCACCGAGAAGGAGCTGATGGAGACGGTATTCCCGCATCCGACGCTGTCCGAGATGATGCATGAGAGCGTTCTCGACGCCTATGGGCGGGCGCTGCACTACTGATCCTTGCCGCAGCGCAGGATCACGAATGCCCCCGACCGGCCCGGTCGGGGGCATTTTCTGTTAGGATGGCCCCATCGGGACCGGTTCCCGAAGTAGGGGGTATCATGCGTTTTCCGACATTCTGCGTCGTCGCGGGGCTGATCGCGACGGTGGCGCCAGCACAGGCCATGGAGGCCGATCGCGAGGGCGTCTACGAAATCCAGATCCTGCTGCAACATCTGGGCTACGAACCCGGGCAGATCGACGGGCTGCCAGGGCCGCGGCTGGCGCATGCCATCCGCGTCTTCGAGGCGGAGCATGGCCTGCCGGTCACCGGCCGCGCCGACACGGGTCTGAACGACCTGCTGCACGACCTGGTGGCCGCGAGCCCGTCGCGGGCGTTTATCGCGACCAACGCGCCGCCGCAGCGCCGTGGCTTCTGGCAGCGCCATGCCTGGCCGTCACGGATGGGCGGCTACTGACCGCCCGGATAAGATGCCGCAGCCCCGTCGCCTGCGCGGCAGGGGTTGCGGCATTTCGCGCAGCCCTGCCATGTGTTATCGTTTCGTTCTCATTTCGCGGTTGGAGAACGGCCTTCGGGGCCCTATCTTCCGGGCTGGACACTGGTGGGGACCTGCATGCCGGAACTGAAGCAGATCGAGGTGCGCGGCGCGCGCGAGCACAATCTCAAGAACATCGACGTGGATATCCCGCGCGACGAGCTTGTCGTGATCACCGGCCTGTCGGGCTCGGGCAAATCCTCGCTGGCCTTCGACACGATCTATGCCGAGGGTCAGCGCCGCTATGTCGAGAGCCTCTCGGCCTATGCTCGGCAGTTTCTCGACATGATGGAAAAGCCCGATGTCGATCACATCTCGGGCCTCTCGCCCGCGATCTCGATCGAGCAGAAGACCACCTCGAAGAACCCGCGCTCCACGGTCGGCACCGTCACCGAGATCTACGACTACATGCGCCTGCTCTTCGCGCGGGTCGGCACGCCCTATTCCCCCGCCACCGGCCAGCCGATCGAGGCGCAGCAGGTGCAGGACATGGTCGACCGGGTCATGGCGATGGAGGAGGGCACGCGCGGCTACCTGCTCGCGCCCATCGTGCGCGACCGCAAGGGCGAATACCGCAAGGAGTTCATCGAACTGCGCAAGCAGGGCTTCCAGCGGATCAAGGTGAATGGCGAATTTCACGAGTTGGAGAGCCCGCCGACGCTCGACAAGAAGTTCCGCCACGACATCGACGTGGTAGTCGACCGGATCGTGGTGCGCGAGGGGCTGGAGACGCGGCTCGCGGATTCGTTCCGCACCGCGCTCGACCTCGCCGACGGCATCGCGATACTCGAAACCGCGCCCAAGGAGGGCGACGGCGAGCCCGAGCGGATCACCTTCTCCGAGAAGTTCGCCTGCCCGGTCTCGGGATTCACCATCCCCGAGATCGAGCCGCGGCTGTTCTCGTTCAACGCGCCCTTCGGCGCCTGCCCCTCCTGCGACGGTCTGGGCGTCGAGCTGTTCTTCGACGAGCGCCTCGTCGTGCCCGATGTCACGCTCAAGGTCGCGGACGGTGCCATCGCGCCGTGGCGCAAGGGCAAGACGCCGTATTTCCTGCAGACCATCGAGGCGATCTCCAAGCATTACGGCGTGTCGAAGACCGCCCGCTGGAAGGACCTGCCCGAGAAGGTGCAGGAGGTGTTCCTGCGTGGCTCCGGCAAGGAGGAGATCGCGTTCCGCTACGATGATGGCGGCCGGGTCTACAAGGTGTCACGGCCCTTCGAGGGCGTGATCCCGAATCTCGAGCGCCGCTACCGCGAGACCGACAGCTCCTGGGTCCGCGAGGAGATGGAGCAGTACCAGAACAACCGTGCCTGCGGCACCTGCCACGGCTACCGGCTGCGCGAAGAGGCGCTGGCGGTGAAGATCGCCGGGTTGCATGTCGGCCAGGTCGTGCAGATGTCGATCCGCGAGGCCTTCGACTGGTGCGAGACCGTGCCCGCCAGCCTCACCAACCAGAAGAACGAGATCGCCCGCGCCATCCTCAAGGAGATCCGCGAGCGGCTCGGCTTCCTCAACAATGTCGGCCTCGACTACCTGACGCTGTCGCGCAACGCCGGCACCCTGTCGGGCGGCGAGAGCCAGCGCATCCGGCTGGCCTCGCAGATCGGCTCGGGCCTCACCGGCGTGCTCTACGTGCTCGACGAGCCGTCGATCGGCCTGCACCAGCGCGACAACGACCGGCTGCTCACCACGCTCAAGAACCTCCGCGACCAGGGCAACACGGTGATCGTGGTCGAGCATGACGAAGAGGCGATCCGCGAGGCGGATTACGTCTTCGACATGGGGCCGGGCGCGGGCGTGCATGGCGGCGCCATCGTCGCGCATGGCACGCCGCAGGAGATCATGGCCAACTCGGATTCGGTGACCGGCCAGTATCTCGTCGGCAGCCGCGAGATCGCGGTGCCCGCCAAGCGGCGCGAGGGCAATGGCAAGAAGCTCACCGTGGTGAAGGCCACCGGCAACAACCTCAAGGAGGTGACGGTCGATTACCCGCTGGGCAAGTTCGTCGCCGTCACCGGCGTCTCGGGCGGCGGCAAGTCGACGCTGACCATCGAGACGCTCTACAAGAACGCGGCGATGAAGCTCAACGGCGCCCGGCAGGCGCCGGCACCCTGCGAGACCATCAAGGGCTTCGAGCATCTCGACAAGGTGATCGATATCGATCAGCGCCCGATCGGCCGCACCCCGCGGTCGAACCCCGCGACCTATACCGGCGCCTTCACCCCGATCCGCGACTGGTTCGCGGGGCTGCCCGAGGCCAAGGCGCGCGGCTACAAGCCGGGCCGCTTCTCCTTCAACGTCAAGGGCGGGCGCTGCGAGGCCTGCCAGGGCGACGGCGTCATCAAGATCGAGATGCACTTCCTGCCCGATGTCTACGTCACCTGCGAGACCTGCAAGGGCGCGCGCTACAATCGCGAGACGCTGGAGGTGAAGTTCAAGGGCAAGTCGATCGCCGACGTGCTCGACATGACTGTCGAGGACGCGCAGGAGTTCTTCTCGGCCGTGCCCTCGATCCGCGAGAAGATGGACGCGCTGTGCCGCGTCGGCCTCGGCTACATCAAGGTCGGCCAGCAGGCGACGACGCTTTCAGGCGGCGAGGCGCAGCGGGTGAAACTGTCGAAGGAGCTGGCGCGCCGCTCCACGGGTCGCACGCTCTACATCCTCGACGAGCCGACCACCGGCCTGCATTTCGAGGATGTGCGCAAGCTTCTCGAAGTGCTGCACGAGCTGGTCGAGGCGGGCAATACGGTCGTGGTGATCGAGCACAATCTCGACGTGGTGAAGACCGCCGACTGGATCATCGACATCGGGCCCGAGGGCGGCGATGGCGGCGGCACCGTGGTCGCCACCGGTACCCCCGAACAGGTGGGCGAGGTCGAGGCGAGCCACACCGGCCGCTATCTCAAGCCGATGCTGAAGCCGCGCAAGATCGCCGCCGAATGAACGGCTGAGGATGAACGCAGAAGGGCCGCCCCGAGGGGCGGCCCTTTCGCTTTGTCGGATCGGTATCAGTAGCCGGTCGGCCCGCCGAAGATCGAGCTGTCGGTCTCAAGCGACACCGTCTGTGCCGCGGGCTCTACGGTAGCGGTTTCCGCAGCGGCGGTCAGGGTCGGGACGCCCGTCGCTTCGGAATAGGCGCCGCCCGAGGTCGAGACGCGATCCCCCTCGATGTTGATCACCGTGGGCCCGGCCGCGGCGGTTGTGGTGCTGGTCACCCGGGTATCGCCCGGGGTCGAAGAGGTCCCGAGCGCCGAGGTCTCGATACGCCGACCGTTTTGCAAGGTGGTCACCGGGGGCGCTTCGGCCGGGGTGTCCATCGCGGCGAAGCTCGCCGCCTCGGGGCGAAGGCGCGGCCGCTGGCTCACGCTTTCGGGGGCGAAGCGCGGGGCAGGGGCCGGGGCGGCTTGCGCCATCGCGGCGCCGCCCGAGGCGGCCGCCACGGTGCCCACGGCCACCGGCACGCCCGCCTTGCGCGCGGCCTTGCGCAGCTTCTTCTCGGCCTTGATGGCCTGCTTGGTGTTCCCGGAGACGACGGCGTTGAGCATCTGCATCACTGCGCCGCCCCCGTTGATCTTGAGCTTGGGCTCTGCGTTGAGGGCCATGGGAGCGGTGGCGATGGTGAGCGCGGTGCCGAGGCCGATGAGCGTCTTCATGGGATCTTCTCCTGAATCGGATTTGGCTTGACAACGGCGCAATCTTCGTTCCGTTCCCCGCCGCGTGATCAACTCGGCGAAACTCCGCGCTCCACGCCTTCCATGAACTCCTGTGACACGCCGCGCAGCATCTCGCGCAGCGCCTCGCGCGGCTCGGCCCCGTTGCCCCGTGCCGTGTCGTAGGCGCGGCGCTGTCGCGTCGCCGAGGAACCGCGATGCGCGATCCTCCGGGTGCCACGCAGCTCGTCGAGGCAGCCCAGCGCCCGGGCGTCGCCCTCCATCATCTCCTCCAGCTCGCCCAGGAGCTCCTCCATCGGCCTGAGCGCGTTGCGCCCGAGGTCGAGCAGGGTGCCTTCCGTTCCGTAGCGCTGCGCGCGCCAGCGGTTCTCCTCGATCAGGAAGCGGTCATAGACGCGCCAGCGCTTGTTCTCGGTCTTGAGCCGCCACAGCATCCGCATCACGCATTGCACGAAGGCGGCCACGGACAGCGCCTCCTCCATGCGCGGCATCACGTCGGCGATGCGGGTCTCCAGCGTCGGCCAGGCCTCGGAGGGGCGCAGGTCCCACCAGATCTTGCTGGCATCCTCGATGATCCCGGCCTGAACCAGCGCATCGACCATCTTGCGATACTCGGCCCAGCTCTCGATCCGCGGCGGCAGGCCCGAGCGCGGGCACTGGTCGAAGACGTTGAGCCGCCACGACGACAGCTGCGTGTCCTCGCCGCGCCAATAGGGCGAAGAGGCCGAAAGCGCGAGCACGAAAGGCAGGAAGTAGCTAGCCTGTCCCATCAGGTCGGCGCGCAGCTCGTGATCCTCGCCCAAGCCCACATGGACATGCATGCCGCAGGTCATCAGCCGCCGCGCGATGCCGCCGATATCCTCGGCGATCTTGTCGTAACGCGCGCCCTGACCGGTGCCACGGCTTTCGGGATCGCCCCAAGGGTGGCAGGAGACTGCGACAAGGGCGAGGCCGTGATCCTGCGCCACCTCGGCCAGGCCGCCGCGCAGATGCGCGAGATCGGCGCGCGCCTCAGAGATGTTCGCGGCGACCGAGGTGCCGATCTCGATCTGGCAGTCGCGGAATTCGGGGCTGACATGGTCGCCGAGCCGCTTTTTCGCGGAGTCGAGCATCTCGCTCGGTACGGCGGCGAGGTCCATCGTTTTGGCGTCGACGACGAGATACTCCTCCTCGATGCCGAGGCTGAAGGCGGGATCAGACATGGGGCGGCCCTCCGGTAATGTTGCCGGGGCCAACGCCTCTTGCAGCGAAACGGGTCCGGCCCGGCTCAGCCGACGCGGAGCGTGCCGCGCATCCTCGGATGGATCGCGCAGAGATAGGGATACTCGCCGCGAGCCGAAAAGCTCATCCGAACCGATTGCCCGGAGCCCAGCCGGCCGCTGTCGAAGACACCGCTTTCAGAGGTCACGGTATGGGGTGCGATGTCGCGATTTGTGAAGACCACCGTGTCGCCCGGCGCGACGGCGATGGCCGCCGGCACGAAGGCGAAGCCCTGTATCGACACCTGGTGGACCTGCCCCATGGCCGGCGTTGCCGGAGCGGGGCGGGTCGGGGCGGGGGGCGGAACCGCGGGCGCGAGACCGCCCGCACGCGCGGCCAATGCCGCGATGGGCAGGGCTATGACAGCGGTGATGGCGCGGCTAAGTATCTGACGACGCGTCGGCATGACAGGATCCTCCGCGCGCGAAATGCGCGATGGAGACAGCGTCTCGCGGACGCTGCCCCCTGTCCAGTCGCGTTGACGTGAGCTTCAGTCCATCGGCTTGAAGTTGAACTCGCCGCCATCCTTGATTCCGCTCGGCCAGCGCGCGGTGACCGTCTTGGTCTTGGTATAGAACTTGAAGCTGTCGGTGCCGTGCTGGTTCAGGTCGCCGAAGGCCGATTTCTTCCAGCCGCCGAAGCTGTGATAGGCCAGCGGCACCGGGATCGGCACGTTGATCCCGACCATGCCGACATTGACCCGGTTCGCGAAGTCGCGCGCGGCGTCGCCATCGCGGGTGAAGATCGCGGTGCCGTTGCCCATCTCGTGATCCATGGCGAGCTTCAGCGCCTCCTCGTAGGAGCCCGCGCGCACGGTCGAGAGGACCGGGCCGAAGATCTCCTTGCGATAGATGTCCATGTCCGGCGTCACGCGGTCGAACAGATGCGCGCCGACGAAGAAGCCGTTCTCATAGCCCTGCAGCCGGAAATCGCGCCCGTCGACCACCAGCTCGGCGCCCGCATCGACACCGGACTGCACCAGCTTGAGGATGTTCTCCTTGGCAGCTGCGGTGACCACGGGGCCAAAATCGACATCGTCGCCCGAGGTGTAGGGCCCGACCTTCAGGCTCTCGACCCGCGGCTTGAGCGCCGAGATCAGCCGGTCGGCGGTCTCATCGCCCACCGGCACCGCGACCGAGATCGCCATGCAGCGCTCGCCCGCGGCGCCGTAGCCCGCGCCGACCAGCGCATCGGCGGCCTTGTCCATGTCCGCGTCGGGCATGATGATCATGTGGTTCTTGGCGCCGCCGAAGCACTGCACGCGCTTGCCGTGCGAACAGCCCTTGCCGTAGATGTACTCGGCGATCGGGGTGGAGCCGACGAAGCCCACCGAGGCGATGCCCTCATGCTCGAGGATCGCGTCCACCGCCTCCTTGTCGCCGTTGACCACCTGCAGGATGCCCTTGGGCAGACCGGCCTCTTCCATCAGCTCGGCCAGCATCAGGGGCACCGAGGGTGCGCGCTCGGACGGCTTGAGGATGAAGGCGTTGCCGCAGGCGATGGCGGGCGCGAACATCCACATCGGGATCATGGCCGGGAAGTTGAACGGGGTGATGCCCGCCGAAACGCCGAGCGGCTGGCGCATCGAGTACATGTCGATGCCCGGGCCCGCGCCGTCGGTGTACTCGCCCTTGAGCAGGTGCGGCGCGCCGATGCAGAACTCGACCACCTCGAGGCCGCGCTGCACGTCGCCCTTGGCGTCGGGGATGGTCTTGCCGTGCTCGCGCGACAGCGCCTCGGCCAGCTTGTCCATGTCGCGGTTCAGCAGGCGCACGTACTCCATCATCACCCGCGCCCGGCGCTGCGGGTTGGTGGCGGCCCAGGCCGGCTGCGCCTTCTGGGCGGTCTCGACCGCGCGGTCGAGCTCGTCGCGAGAGGCGAGGGGGGCCTGGGCCTGCACCTCGCCGGTGGCGGGGTTGAAGACGTCCGCGAAGCGGCCCGAGCCGCCCTTGACGTGTTCGCCGCCGATGTAATGGGTCAGTTCCTGCATGTCCGGTCCTCCCGAAGAACGATCTGAGTTGGCATCACTATAGCCTTGCAGAAATGCCGGTAGAAGCGGCAGGGTGCCAAAACGGTTTTGCGTTTTTGCAGGATGATATGGAGAATTGGGACGATATCCGTGTCTTTCTCGCGGTGGCGCGCGCCGAGAGCCTCTCGGGCGCGGCGCCGGGGCTGCGGATGGACCCGGCGACGCTGGGACGGCGGGTGGCGCGGCTCGAGGAGCGGCTGGGCGCGGCGCTCTTCGTCAAGAGCCCGCAGGGCTACGCGTTGACGCCCCGTGGCGAGCGGTTGGCCGAACACGCCGCGCGCGCCGAGGCGGCGCTGGCCCGGGCCGCCGAGGCCGGGACCCCGGAACGTGGCCTTTCCGGGCAGATCCGCATCGGCGCGCCGGATGGTTGCGCCAATTTCGTGCTGCCGCAGGTCTGCGCCGCGATCCAGGCCGAGAACCCGGATCTGGAGCTGCAGATCCTCGCCCTGCCGCGGGTCGTGAACCTGTCCAAGCGCGAGGCCGACATGGCGGTCACGGTGAGCCCGCCGGAGGCGGGGCGCCTCACCGTGCAGAAGATCACCGACTACCGGCTCAGCCTCGCGCAGCGGGCCGACGCCCCGGTGCCGGCGCGGCTGTCCGATCTGGGGGCGCGGCCGCTGGTCGGCTACATCCCCGACATGATCTTCGATCGGGAGCTCGACTATCTCGGCAGCCTTGGCGCGCAGGGCGTGCCGCTCGCCTCCAACTCGGTCTCGGTGCAGCTGCAGATGCTGCGCCATGCCGGGATCGGCATCGTCCATGATTTCGCGCTGCCCTTCGCGCCGGAGCTGCGCCGGGTGCTGACCGACGAGCTGCGGCTGACCCGTGCCTTCTGGCTGGTGCGCCATGCCGCCGACCGCCGCTCGGCGCGGCTCACCCGTTTCGCGACGCTCCTCGCGGCGGCACTTCGAGCGGAGGTGGCGCGGCTCGAGGCGGAATGCTTGACAGGAACGAGCGCCGGGCGCGACGGTTGATCCATGGCCCCCAGCTCAGGGGGCGCTTGAAGAGGAGTGCGCCATGCTCGTGCAACAGATCCTGAAATCCAAGGCCAGCGACACCGTCGCCACCGTCGCGCCCGACATCACGGTGGCCGAGGCCGCGCGGCAGCTCTCGGAGAAGCGCATCGGTGCCCTCGTGGTCTCTCAGGACGGCAAGCGGGCGCTGGGCATCATTTCGGAACGCGACATCGTGCGCGAGATCGGCCAGCGCGGCCCGGACTGCCTGTCCGAAAAGGTCGAGGAGATGATGACCCGCGATCCGGTCACCTGCCACCGCGACGAGGTGGCCGATGCGGTGCTGGCGCGGATGACCGAGGGGCGGTTTCGCCACATCCCGGTGGTCGAAGGCGAGGAGATGGTCGGGCTGATCTCGATCGGCGACGTGGTCAAGGCGCGGCTGTCCGAGCTGGCGATGGAGAAGGATGCGCTCGAAGGGATGATCATGGGCCACTGACGACGCCGGGCGCGGCTCCACGCGCGGGTCGGGGCCTTGCATCCCGGCCCGCCTTGGTGTCGTGTGCACGCGCAACATGCGGCGGGGAGGCGTCATGCGCATCGGTCTTTATCCCGGAACCTTCGATCCGGTCACGCTGGGCCATACGGACATCATCCGCCGGGCCTGCACGCTGGTCGACAGGCTGGTGATCGGCGTGGCGATCAATCGCGACAAGGGACCCCTGTTCTCGCTCGACGAGCGGGTCGCGATGATCGAAGCCGAGACCGCACCGATCGCCGCTGCCTGCGGCTCGGAAATCGTGGTGCACCCCTTCGAGAACCTGCTGATCGACGCCGCGAACGATGTCGGCGCGCAGATGATCATCCGCGGCCTGCGGGCGGTGGCGGATTTCGAATACGAGTACCAGATGGTCGGGATGAACCGGATGCTCGACAAGTCGGTCGAGACCGTCTTCCTCATGGCCGAGGCCCGGCACCAGGCCATCGCCTCCAAGCTGGTCAAGGAAATCGCTCGGCTCGGCGGCGATGTCTCGTCCTTCGTGCCGCCGGGGGTCGAGGCCGCGCTGAAGGTGCGGCTCGACCTCTGATCGAGGGACCTCGGGGCCGCCGCGCGGCGTTGTGCCGGACAGCTGTCCGGAGGAGCGCCAGATGACCCCAACCCCGATCCGCCTTTCCCTGTCCATCCTTGCTCTCGCGGCCAGCGGTGCCGTCGCGCAGCAGGGGACTCCAAGCGGGGCGGACATCGCCGCCGAGACCCGCAAGGTTCTCGAAGGAACGGCCGGACAGGACACGCAAGGTCAGGCGGCACAGCCCACGCCCTCCGAAAGCCAGCCCCAGCAGCAACCCCCGGCGCAACAGGATACGCAAGGCGGGACAGGGGCGGAGGCCCCGCCCGCTACCGTGACCGCCCCCGGCGGCACCGCCGCGCAGCCCGAGACGCTGCGCATGCTGCAGCAGGGCGGCGCGCAGCCGGTCGAGGCGCAGCAGGCGACCCCGGACAACTCCGGTGCATCGGCGAGTTCGGGTGCCTCGGGTGCCAGCGGCTCCGCCACCGCTCCGAGCGACGCCTCCTCCACGGAGCCGATGCAGGCGCAGACGCCAAAGGTGCCGCCCACCCCCGAGGAGATCGAGGCCGCCAGCTATCAGGGCGGACCGCTGCCGGACGGGCAGTCGGCGATCACCGTCAAGACGCAGATCCTGCTCGACCGCGCCGGGATTTCGCCGGGCATCATCGACGGCTGGAAGGGCGGGATGAGCGAGAGCGCCATCGCCGCCTTCGAGACGCGCGAGGGCTTCACGGCGGACGGCCAACTCGACAGCCAGGTCTGGGACGCGCTCACCGCGACCCAGCCCGCGCCGATGCTGCAAAGCTACACCATCACCGAGGAGGACGTGACCGGACTCAGCGATCCGCTGCCCGAGGATTACGCCAAGCTCGCCGAGCTCGACCAGCTCGGCTACACCAGCGTCGCGGAGAAGCTGGCCGAACGGTTTCACATGGATCAGGGCTTCCTCGAAAACCTGAACCCCGGCACCGGCTGGCGGCAGGGCGAGACCATCACCGTGGTCGATCCCGGTCCGGCGCTCGAGACCAAGGTGGCCCGCATCGAGGTGCGCAAGGGCACGAGCCGGCTCGCGGGCTTCGACGAGAGCGGCCGGATGATCCTGAACTACCCCGTCACGGTCGGCTCGGCCCAGACCCCGTCGCCCTCGGGCACGGTCGAGGTGGTCGCCGTGGCGATGGACCCGACCTACACCTACAACCCGGACGTCAATTTCCAGCAGGGCGACAATGACGAGGTGCTGATCCTGCCGCCCGGCCCGAACGGGCCGGTGGGGTCGGTCTGGATCGACCTGTCGAAGCCGACCTACGGGCTGCACGGCACCTCGGAGCCGGACTCGTTGTTCCAGGCGGCCAGCCATGGCTGCGTGCGGATGACCAATTGGGACGCCGAGGAGCTAGCGTTGCTGGTGTCCGAGGGCGTGGTCGTGGAGTTCATCGAATGATCCGGCTGGCGGCAGGGGCGCTGCTGGGCCTGCTGGCCGCGCCGCTCGCGGCGCAGGAGGCGCCGCCCGAAACCGCCCCCCTGCCGCCCGTGCGACCCGCCGATCTGACGGAGGACGCGCAGGCGCCGTCAGTGCCGGATGAGGAGGCAGAGGGCTCCGAGATGGCGCCGCAGGCGGTGCCGATGCCGGAGGCACGTCCCGAACCGCCCGATCCGGAGCTTCGGGACGAGGCCGAAGGAACATCGGAGGAGGACGCCGGCACGCTGGGTGACGAGGCTTCCGAGGTCGATTCCGGGACCGGGTCCGAGCTTGACGCCGGAACAGACGACAGTACCGAAGCCGAAGCCGAAGCCGAAGCCGAAGCCGAAGCCGAAGCCGAAGCCGAAGCCGAAGCCGAAGCCGAAGCCGAAGCCGAAGCCGAAGCCGAGGCCGAAGCCGAAGCGGGCGAGGTCACCGATGACACGCCCGATGCCGGCGGGACGGCGCGCGAGAGCGTCCCGGCGATGCCGGACCGGCTCGCCGCATCGGCGGCGGCCCGCGAGACCTGCCGTGCCGAGCTGGAGGCGCTGGGCGCGGTGTTCGACACGCAGCCACCGGTCGATGATACGGACATCGCCGATTGCGGCATCGTGCATCCGGTGATGCTGTCGGAAATCGTGCCGGGCGTGGCGCTCGCGCCGCCCGCGCCGATGCGTTGCGAGACCGCGCTGGCGCTGGCGCGCTGGGTGGAGGGTTTCGCCAAGCCCGCCGCCGAGCGGCTCGGGCGCGGCGCCTTGACCGAGATCCGGCAGGGCACGGTCTACAACTGCCGCAGCCGCAGCTCCGATGCCGACACGCTGTCCGAGCACGCCTTTGGCAACGCGGTCGACATCATGTCCTTCGGCTTCGCCGAGGGGCCGGAGGTCAAGGTGCAGCCGCGCGAGCGCGAGGGCTCGATGGCCGAGGCGTTCCAGGACGCGGTGCGCGCCACCGCCTGCCTCGAATTCACGACCGTGCTGGGGCCGGGCTCGGATGCCGCCCATGCCGACCATCTGCATCTCGACGTGAAGGCGCGCCGCGGCGATTTCCGGCTCTGCCAGTGAGCGCAACCCGCGAACCGACCGGGTGACCGCGATGCGGGATCGAAAAAGGCCGCCCCGAGGGGCGGCCTTTCGCTTTGTCAGGGAGTTCGGGCGATCAGCCCAGCTTGCCCATCGCGACGGCGGTATCGGCCATGCGGTTGGAGAAGCCCCACTCGTTGTCGTACCAAGTCAGAATGCGGCACATGGTGCCGTCCATGACCTTGGTCTGGTCGGTGTGGAACACCGAGGAATGCGGGTCGTGATTGAAATCCGAGCTGACCAGCTGTTCGTCGGTGTAGCCGAGAATGCCCTTGAGCGGGCCGTTCGCGGCGTCGCGGATCAGCTGGTTGATCTCCTCGACGCTGGTCTCGCGCGCGGCGTTGAAGGTCAGGTCGACGACCGAGACGTTCGGCGTCGGCACGCGGATCGCGACGCCGTCGAGCTTGCCGTTGAGCTCGGGCAGCACCAGACCCACGGCCTTGGCCGCGCCGGTCGAGGTCGGGATCATCGACAGCGCCGCGGCGCGGGCGCGGTAGAGATCCTTGTGCATCGTGTCCAGCGTCGGCTGGTCGCCGGTGTAGCTGTGGATCGTCGTCATGAAGCCCTTGTCGATGCCGATGGCGTCGTTGAGCACCTTGGCGACCGGCGACAGGCAGTTGGTGGTGCAGGACGCGTTCGACACGACCTTGTCCTCGGCGGTCAGCGTCTCGTGGTTGACGCCGTAGACGATGGTCTTCTCGGCGCCCGAGCAGGGTGCGGAAACCAGCACGCGCTTGGAGCCGTTCTCGAGATGCATCGCGGCCTTCTCATGGCTCACGAAGATGCCGGTGCATTCCAGCGCGACGTCGACGTCGGACCAGGGCAGTTCCTTGGGGTCGCGGATTGCGGTGACGCGGATCGGGCCGCGGCCGACATCGATCGTGTCCTCGGTGGTCTTCACCTCATGCGGAAAGCGGCCATGCACGCTGTCGTAGCGCAGCAGGTGGGCGTTGGTCTCGACCGGGCCGAGATCGTTGATGGCCACGACCTCGATGTCGGTGCGGCCGGATTCGATGATGCCGCGCAGGACGTTGCGCCCGATGCGGCCGAAGCCGTTGATTGCTACCTTGACAGCCATGGGGGTCTCCTCGGGAATTGCCGGGCTTGGGTTCGGCGCCAAGATCGGCATTTGTGGCGCGGCGTCAACCGAAGATCGCCCCGCAGCGCCCCCGTGAGCGCTGCCGTTAGCGCCAGAGGGCGAGCCAGTGGACCAGATCGAGCCCCGCGCGCGCCAGCACCAGCGCCACGCGCCCGTCGAGCCAGTAGTGATCCGCCGCCAGCGCCGCTAGGATCAGGCCGAACAGGGAGAGGGCGAAGGAGGTGCTCATGCGCGCAAGTCTAGACCGCGAGGCAGGGGAGGCGCAGCGGACCGCGTCGCCGTCATTGCGGCTGGACGACGGGCTGTTGCTGATCGGCCGCCTGCTGCTGGCGGTGCTGTTTCTCGGCGGCGCGGCGCAGAAGGCCTTCGACCCCGGCGAGGTGATCGGGCTGCTGGCGGGCTGGCATTTGCCGGGGCTGCTGGTCTGGCCGGCGCTGGCCTACAACGCCGCCGCCGGGCTGGCGCTGGTCTTCGGCGTGGCGGTACGGCCGGTGGCGCTGTCGCTCGGGCTCTATTGCGGCCTGACCTCGGCGTTCCACTTCCTGCCCGACGATCCGTGGCAGATGACGATCTTCGTCAAGAACTGGGCCATCGCGGGCGGCTGTCTGGCGCTGGCGGTGGCCGGCGCCGGGCGGATCGCGGTGCGGCTCGACTGAACGCCGCGTCCCAAAGACGAAGGGCGGCCCGAAGGCCGCCCCCATGTTTCGCGCCGTACCGTGTCGGCGTCAGAGCAGCGCCTTGACCTTCTCGGCCACGGCCTGCGCCGTGATGCCGAACTTCTCGTAGAGCGTCTCGGCCGGGGCGGAGGCGCCGAAGCCCTCCATGCCGACGAAGCCCGCCTTGGCCTCGCGGCCGCGCTCGCCCAGAAGCCAGCGGTCCCAGCTTTGGCGCACGCCCGCCTCGATGGCGACGCGCACCGGGCCCGCGGGCAGCACGCGCTTGCGGTAGGCCTCGTCCTGCGCCGCGAACAACTCCATGCAGGGCACGGAGACCACGCGGGTGCCGATGCCCTCGGCCTCGAGGATGTCGCGCGCCGCGACCGCGATCTCGACCTCGGAGCCCGAGGCCATGATGATCGCGCGGCGCTTTTCGCTCGCCTCGCGCAGCACGTAGGCGCCTTGCTCGGTCAGGTTCTTGGTCTTGTGCTCGTTGCGCACCGGGGCGAGGTTCTGGCGGCTCAGCGCCAGCACCGAGGGGCGGTCGGAGGTCGACAGCGCGATCTCCCAGGCCTCGGCGGTCTCGATCGTGTCGGCGGGGCGGAACACGTAGGTGTTGGGCGTCGCGCGCAGCATCGACAGGTGCTCGACCGGCTGGTGGGTCGGGCCGTCCTCGCCCAGACCGATGCTGTCATGGGTCATCACGTAGACCACCGGCTGGTGCATCAGCGCCGAGAGACGCATCGCGCCGCGCGCGTAGTCGGTGAAGGCCATGAAGGTGCCGCCATAGGGGCGCAGGCCGCCATGCAGCGCGATGCCGTTCATCGCCGCCGCCATGCCGTGCTCGCGGATGCCGTAATGGATGTAGCGGCCCGAGCGGTTCTCCGGCGAGAACACTTCCATATCGCCCGAACGGGTGTTGTTCGAGCCGGTCAGGTCGGCCGAGCCGCCCACGGTCTCGGTCATCACGCCGTTGACGACGTTGAGCACCATCTCCGACGACTTGCGCGAGGCGACCGGCTTGGCGTTCTCCAGCGCGTCCTTCTTGAAGGCGCGGATCTTGGCGGCGAGCGCCTTGGGGGCCTCGGCGGCGAAGGCGCGCTCGAACTCGATGCGCTTGCGCTCGGACAGCGCGTCAAAGCGCTCGCGCCATTCCTCATGTGCCTTGGCGCCGCGCGCACCCATCGCTTCCCATTGCGCCTTGACGTCGGCGGGGATCTCGAAGGGCCCGTGCTCCCAGCCATAGGCGGCCTTGGTGTCGGCGATCAGCTTCTCGTCGGTCAGCGCGCCATGGCCCTTGGCGGTGTCCTGCGCCGAGGAGCCCAGCGCGATATGCGTCTTGCAGGCGATCATCGAGGGGCGCGGGTCGGCCTTGGCGGCCTCGATCGCGGCGTCGATCGCCTCCGGGTCGTGCCCGTCGATCGACTGCACGTGCCAGCCCGAGGCCTCGAAGCGCTTGGCTTGGTCGGTCACGTCGGCGAGCGACACCTTGCCGTCGATGGTGATGCCGTTGTCGTCAAAGAACACGACGAGCTTCGACAGTTTCTGCATGCCCGCGAGCGCGATCGCCTCCTGGCTCACGCCCTCCATCAGGCAGCCGTCGCCGGCCATCACCCAGGTGTAGTGATCGACGATCTTCGGGCCGTACTTGGCGCGCAGCATCTCCTCGGCGATGGCGAAGCCCACCGAGTTGGCGATGCCCTGGCCGAGCGGGCCGGTGGTGGTCTCGACCGCGTCGAGATACTCGCTCTCGGGGTGACCGGCGGTCTTCGAGCCCCACTGGCGGAAATTCTTGATCTCCTCGAGCGGCACTTCCTCGTAGCCGGTCAGGTGCAGCACCGAGTAGAGCAGCATCGAGCCGTGGCCCACCGACAGGATGAAGCGGTCGCGATCGGCCCATTTCGGCGCCTTGGGGTCGAACTTCAGGTGCTTCTCGAACAGCACCGTCGCGACGTCGGCCATGCCCATCGGCATGCCGGAATGGCCCGAATTGGCCGCAGCCACGGCGTCGAGGGTCAGGGTGCGGATGGCCGCGGCCTTCCTCCAATGCTCGGGATGCTTGTCGCGCAGGGCGGCGATGTCCATGGGTGTCCTCCGGTTGGTCGAGGCAGCCGCGGCGCGGCCCCCCTTGTCGCGCACGGTATTGACAGGCGGCGCGAGCGAGTTCAAGCGGACGGGCGGCGCCTTGCGGTCCGCCGCCGGCGTTTGCGGGGGGCGGGAGCGTGGTCTAGGTTTTTCCGAAGCCCCGTGCGATTCGGACCGCGTTCGCGGCGGCCCGGACGGGACCGGGGCAGGGCAGGCAGGGGCACGATGACCGACATCACCGAATTGGAGAGCCGCCTCTCGGCGGCGCTGGACCGGATCGGCCAGGGGCTCGACCGTATCGAGAGCGGGCCGCGCGGCGACGATGAGGGCCTCGGCGCCGAACTCAGCGCCCAGCAGCAGGCCAATGCCGAGCTCGAAGGCCGGTTGAAGGCGCTGCGCGAGGAACAGGATGGTCGGCTCGCCGCCTTCGAGGCGCGGATCGAGGCGCAGAACGCCCAGATGGCCGATCTCGACGGGCAGCTTCAGGCGCTGCGCCGCTCCAATGCCGAGCTGCGCGAGGTGGCGGGCGAGCTGCGCGAGGCGATGGAGGCCGAGCTGGCCGATCCCGAGCTGATCGACCGCGCCATGGCCGCCGAGCTGGGCGCGCTGCGGGCCGAGCGCGACGCCGAGGTGGCCGAGCTCGACGCGGTGCTGTCCGAACTGAAACCGCTGGTCGAGGAGCGCGACTGATGCCGCAGGTCGAAATCACCATCGGCGGGCGCGAATTCGTCGTCGCCTGCCAGTCGGGCGAGGAGCCCTATCTGCAGGCCGCCGCGCGGCTTCTGGACGAGGAGGCCTCGGGCCTCGCCCAGCAGGCCGGGCGGATGCCCGAGAGCAAGATGCTGCTGATGGCCGGGCTGATGCTCGCCGACCGGGCCGCAGGGCTCGAGGACCGGCTGCGCCAGACCGAAAACTACGCGGGCCAGGTCGAGAAGCGGCTGAGCCAGACCGAGGCGGCGCTGAACAAGGCGCGCACCGATCCGCAGAAGGTCGAGGTCGAGGTGCCGGTGATCCCGCACGGCCTGATCGAGATGCTGGCCGAGATGACGGCGCGTGCCGAGGCGCTGGCCGAGCGGGTCGAGAAGGCGGGCGTCTGAGGCCATGCGCCTCAGGCTGGCCCGGGCGGCGGACCGGGATCGGGTCGACGAGATCGTCACATCCGCTTACGCTCCCTATATCCCGCTGATCGGTCATGCGCCCGCGCCGATGCGCGCCGATTACGGTGCGCTGATCGCGGCGGGGGTCGTGCATCTGCCGGACGAGGCAGGTCCGAGCGCGGCGCTGATGGTGCTGCTGCCGCGGCCCGATCATCTCCTGCTCGACAACATAGCCGTGCATGCCGACGCACAGGGCCGCGGGCTGGGCCGGGCGTTGCTCGGCGCGGCCGAGAACATGGCACGGCGGGCCGGGCTGCCCGAGATCCGGCTCTATACCAACGCGGCGATGCAACGGAACCTGCGCATCTATGCCATGGCCGGATATGAAGAGACCCGGCGGGCCCATGAGCAGGGGTTCCACCGGGTCTTCATCTCGAAGCGCCTGTCTTAAGCGCCCTTGGCTCAGCCCTTGTTGGCTTCGCGGATCTTTTCGGCGGCGTCGCGGTCGAAGGCCACGCCGTTCTTCTCGAACAGTTGGTCCAACTCGCCCGAGAGCGTCATTTCGGTGATGATGTCGCAGCCGCCGATGAATTCGCCCTTCACGTAGAGCTGCGGGATCGTCGGCCAGTCGGAGTAATCCTTGACGCCCTGACGGATGTCGTTGTCCTCGAGCACGTTCACGTCGCGAAACTCGAGGTTCATGAAGTTCAGCACCCCGGCGACGCGGCTGGAAAAGCCGCATTGCGGCATGGTCTTGGTGCCCTTCATGAAGAGCACCACGTCGTTCGACTTGACGATCTCGTCGATGCGGGCCTTGGCGTCGGTCGCGTTGTCCTGCGCGGTCATATGCGTGTCCTTTGCGGGAATGGGGGTCAGTCGGGCGCCTTGGTGGTCAGCGCCAGCGCGTGCAGATCGCCTGCGGGCCCGTCCATCCGGCCCTTGAGCGCGGCGTAGACGGCGCGCTGCTGCTGCACCCGGTTCAGGCCGCGGAAGCTCTCGTCGATCACCTCGGCGGCGTAGTGATTGCCGTCTCCGGCGAGGTCGGTGATGGAGATCTTCGCCTCGGGAAAGGTCTCTCGCAGGAGATCCTCGATTTCCTGTGCGCTCATCGCCATGTCTGTCTTCCTCGCCTGTTCATGTCGCTTCAGATGTAGGCGGCGCCCCGGCGGCACGCAAGGCCGCCGCCGGGGCAGGGGGGAGGCCGCGCCTCAGACCGCCAGCTCGGCCTCGGCCGCCGGAATGTGCAGCGCGGTCTCGAACGCGGTGCGGAAGAGCGTCGAAAGCTCCGACAGCGGCGCGGTGGCACCGCCGAGGCTCACCGTCGTGCCGCCGAAGCGGCCGACCCGCGCCAGCGCGATCCCGGCGGAGCCGGCGGCGGCCTCCAGCGCCGCGGCGCTGTCCTCGTCGGCGGCGATCAGGTAGCGGCCCTGATCCTCGCCGAACAGCGCCGCCGTGCCGGTGACGCCGATCTCGACGCCCAGCCCTGCGCCCTCGGCCATCTCGAAGGCAGCCAGCGCCAGCCCGCCATCCGACAGGTCGGTGCAGGCGCGAATGAGCGCGTGGTTGTCGCGCACGAAGAGGCCATGCGCCTTCTCGGCCGCCAGATCGACATGCGGCGCATCGCCCTCGTCGCGGCCCAGCATCTCCCACAGCAGCGCCGAGCGGCCCAGATGCCCCTCGGTGGTGCCCAGAACCAGCGCCACGTCGCCCTCGCGCGGCTGCGTGCCGATGGCGCGGTCGGCGGTCTCGATCAGCCCGACGCCGCCGATGGTCGGTGTGGGCAGGATGCCGGTGCCGTCGGTCTCGTTGTAGAGCGAGACGTTGCCCGACACGATCGGGAAGTCGAGCGCTTCGCAGGCCTCGCCGATGCCCTTGATGGCGCCGACGAGCTGGCCCATGATCTCGGGCTTTTCGGGGTTGCCGAAGTTGAGGTTGTCGGTCGCGGCGAGCGGCTTGGCGCCGGTGGCGATCAGGTTGCGCCACGCCTCGGCCACCGCCTGCTTGCCGCCTTGATAGGGGTTCGCCTTGACGTAGCGCGGCGTCACGTCGGAGGTGAAGGCCAGCGTCTTGTCGGTGCCGTGCACCCGCACGAGGCCCGAGCCCGCACCCGGCGCGCGCGCCGTGTCGCCCATCACCATGTGGTCGTACTGCTCCCAGACCCAGGCCTTGTGGGCGTGATTGGGCGAGCCGATCAGCGCGCGCAGCCCCTCGATCGCATCGACCTCGTCGACCAGCGGCAGCGGCGCGGGCGCGGGCGTCTCGACCCAAGGGCGATCATATTCCGGCGCGGTGCCCGACAGCGCCTTGAGCGGCAGGTCGGCCTTGGTCTCCCCCTCGTGGATGATCAGGAAGCGGTCCTCGGGGATCGTCTCGCCGACGATCGCGAAGTCGAGGTCCCACTTGTCGAAGATCGCGCGGGCCACGGTCTCCTTTTCGGGGCGCAGCACCATGAGCATCCGCTCCTGGCTCTCCGAGAGCATCATCTCGTAGGCGGTCATCGCCTTTTCGCGGCAGGGCACGCGGTCGAGGTCGAGCCGGATCCCGAGATTGCCCTTGTCGCCCATCTCCACCGCCGAGCAGGTGAGGCCGGCCGCGCCCATGTCCTGGATCGAGATCACCGCGCCCGAGGCCATCAGTTCGAGGCAGGCCTCCATCAGGCGCTTTTCGGTGAAGGGATCGCCCACCTGCACGGTCGGGCGCTTGTCCTCGATCGTGTCGTCGAACTCGGCCGAGGCCATGGTGGCACCGCCGACGCCGTCGCGCCCCGTCTTGGCGCCGAGATAGACCACCGGCATGCCGACGCCCGAGGCCGCCGAGTAGAAGATCGCGTCCGCATTGGCGAGGCCGGCGGCGAAGGCGTTGACGAGGCAGTTGCCGTTGTAGCTGGGGTGGAACCGCACCTCGCCGCCGACATTGGGCACGCCGAAGCAGTTGCCGTAGCCGCCGATGCCCGACACCACGCCCGAGACGAGGCGGCGGGTCTTGGGGTGCTCGATCTCGCCGAAGCTGAGCGCGTTCATCGCGGCGATCGGGCGCGCGCCCATGGTGAAGACGTCGCGCAGGATGCCGCCGACGCCGGTCGCGGCCCCCTGGTAGGGCTCGATATAGGAGGGGTGGTTGTGGCTCTCCATCTTGAAGACCACCGCTTGGCCGTCGCCGATATCAACGACGCCCGCATTTTCACCGGGGCCGCAGATCACCTGCGGGCCCTCGGTCGGCAGCGTGCGCAGCCATTTCTTCGAGGATTTGTAGGAGCAGTGCTCGTTCCACATGGCCGAGAAGATGCCGAGCTCGGTGAAGCTCGGTTCGCGGCCGATGATCTCGAGGATGCGCGCGTATTCGTCGGGCTTGAGCCCGTGCGCGGCGATGAGGTCGTCGGTGATCTGGGGGTCGGACATGCGGGCGCTCTCCTGCTGGTCGCGCGCGTCATACAATCGGGACGCCGCAGGGGAAAGCGGGTTTCGACGACCGGGAATTCAGGGGGCAGGGGCCGCACCGGCCCGTCCCGCGATCCAGTCGCGCGCGAGGAACATGTCGAGCAAGACGCCGCCGTCATTCGGTTGCCGGGTGGCAATGGGTGGCCTCTGAGCCGAAGTGCGGCAGATTTTTCCATCATGAGACAGTTCGCCGTGCCGATCGACCGCGTCCCGAGCAGGCTGGAGCAGCGCGGCAGGAGGGTTGAATGCGGGCTGGCTCAGCGCTCTTCGCAAAAACGCAGACGGTTCGAGAACGGATCGATGACGATCATCTCGTCGCCCCACGGCCGGGTCTCGATCTCCGGGCGGGCGTTGGGGTGCCGCTTGGCATGCAGGCTGTCCCGAAAGGCGCTCAGCCCCTCGACCGGCAGATATGCCGCGGCGCCGGGGCTGGCATCGCCGTGATGGCCGCTCAGATGCAGCACCGCCCCGCCGCGCGCGATCTCGGCATAGAGCGGTTTGTTCGGGGCAAAGCGATGCTCCCACTTCACGCGAAATCCGAGGAAGTCGATGTAGAAGCTGCGGGCCAGCGCCTCGTCGAAGATTCGGAAGATCGGCACCGGCATCGCGAATTTCGGCGGCTGGGAAAGGGGATCGAAGCTTCGCATCCTGCCACCCTCCGGCTGTGACGCCGACAGGGTGCCCCCGCCTACCGCCCCGAACAAGACAAAAGAGGCAAAAAAAAGCCGGGCACACAGGCCCGGCAAGTCCAACAGGGAGGTATGAAGCGATGCGCCGCAAAGCAGCATCGGCTTCGAAAGCTGAAATATATAGCGGTTAGTGAACGATCAAGTTCAAAACCCCTGCCATAGCGGCAAGGCCGTCATGCGCCCAGCGCATGACTATCTATTGGGCAGTTGCGGCGGAAATGCCTAATCGCCGAGCTGTTCGCGAAGTTTGCGGCGATGCGCCTGCACTTCCTCCTGCACGAAATCGCGGAAGGCGGCGACGCGCTTGGACTGCCGCAGCTCCTCCGGATAGGCGAGGAAGACCGGCACTTCTCCGGACTCCAGATCGGGCAGCACCCGCTGCAGCGAGGGGAAATGCTGCGGCAGGTAATCGGGCAGCACGCCGACACCGAGATCGTTGAGCACCGCCTGCAGCACGCCGAAGTAATTGTTCACCGTCAGCAGCGAGGGGATGTTGTAGCTCAGCAGTTCCTGCACCATCGCGGCACCGGCCGAAACCTGCGCCGAGCTGGGGTTCTGGCAGATCAGGCGGTGGTTCTCGAAATCCTCGAGCTTCTCCAGCGGTCCGGCGCGGTCGAGATAGCTCTGCGTCGCGTAGAGCCGCATCTTCACGTTCATCAGCCGCTTGCGGATCAGGTCGGCCTGGCTCGGCTCCTTCATCCGGATCGCCACATCGGCCTCGCGCATCGGCAGGTCGAGCACGCGCTCCTCGAGGATCAGGTCGATCTTGAGATTGGGATAGGCCTCGTAGAGCTTGCGCATTCGCGGCGCCAGCCACAGTGTGCCGAAGCCGATCGGCGTGGTCACCCGCAGCTCGCCGAACACCTCCTCCTCGCTGTCGCGGATCCGCGCCGAGGCGGCTTCGAGCCGCTTGTTCATGGCGCGGGTCGCGTCGAACAACAGTTCGCCCTGCTCGGTGAGGATCAGCCCGCGCGCGTGGCGGTGGAACAGCGTCGTGTTGAGCTGCTCCTCCAGCGCCCGGATCTGCCGGCTCACCGCCGACTGGCTCAGATGCAGCGAATCGCCGGCGTGGGTGAGGCTCCCCGCATCCGCCACCGCATGGAATATCCGCAGCTTGTCCCAGTCCATCGCCTATCCGTCCTGCCGTGTCCGTTGCGCCCGGCCATCTATGGCGCGGCGCGGTTCCTGCAAAGCGCCTGCGCGATATTTCGCGCCGATGCGAGCGGAACCGGGCGCAGCATAGCGGGGAATTGCAAGATTTGTTGAATTTCTGGGCCCGAATGCCGGAACGTCGTCATCCGCTGCCGCAATTCCTTGCGTCATCTGCGCGTCATGCACCGGTGCGACCCTTCCTGTGCTTGGGCGCGGAAAGGGTTTGGCCATGCGACATGAGCTGCTGGCACGAGAGATCAGCTATGCCGGCAGCGCCCGCAGCCGCGGGGGGCGGGCCCTGATCCGCGCGATGGAAGCGGCCTCCGGCCGCCACAGGCTGATCCGCCGGGCGCGCGGCTACGAGGCCGATCTCGCTGCCGGAGAGGACGTCTGGAGCGTCATGGCACGCCGCTACGGGCTGGCGCTGGAGGTGACCCGGGGCGCGCTCGAAACGATCCCGGCGCAGGGGTCGGTGATCGTGGTGGCGAACCACCCCTATGGCATTCTCGACGGTCTGATGCTGGGCCACCTGATGTCGCGGCGGCGCGGCGCGGATTTCAGGATCCTCGCGCACAAGGTCTTCGGGGCCGCCCCCGAAATCGCCCGTGTCGTGTTGCCCGTCGATTTCGACGGCAGCCGCGCGGCGGCGCAGAAGAACCTCGCCACCCGGGCATTGGCGCTGGCGCATCTGGGCGAGAACGGCGCGGTCGGCATCTTTCCGGGCGGCACCGTCTCGACCGCGGCGAAACCCTTCGGCATCCCCGGCGACCCGGTCTGGCGCAGCTTCACCGCCAAGATGGTCGCGCGCTCCGACGCCACGGTGATACCGGTGTATTTCGAGGGCGCCAACTCGCGGCTGTTCCAGGTGGCCAGCCACCTGCATTACACGCTGCGCATGGGCCTGATGCTGCGCGAATTCGGAGCGCGCACCGATACGCCGGTGCGCGTGGCGATCGGCGATCCGGTGCCGCGCACGGCGCTCGACGCGCGCCGCGACGACCCCAAAGCATTGATGGATTTCCTTCGCAAAGCCACGTATGAGCTGTCTCCGACGCCCCGATCCACGGTGATGGGGCACGAATTCGAGAGCAGATACAGGGTGCGCGATGGCGGTCGGGATTTTCGATAGTGGCTTGGGCGGGCTCACGGTACTGGACGCCATCGAACGGCGGCTGCCCGATCTGCCGCTGGTCTATTTCGGCGACAACGCCCATGCGCCCTACGGTGTGCGCACGGCCGACGACATCTACGAGCTGACGACGCAGGCGACCGAACGGCTGTTCGATGCGGGCTGCGATCTCGTCATCCTCGCCTGCAACACCGCCTCGGCCGCGGCGCTCCGGCGCATGCAGGAGGGCTGGGTGCCCCGGGACAAGCGGGTGCTCGGTGTCTTCGTGCCGCTGATCGAGGCGCTGACCGAGCGGCATTGGGGCGACAACTCGCCGCCCCGGGAAGTCGGCGTGAAGCATGTCGCGCTCTTCGCCACCCCGGCTACGGTGAGAAGCCGCGCCTTCCAGCGCGAGCTGGCCTTCCGCGCCATCGGCGTCGATGTCGAGGCGCAGGCCTGCGGCGGCGTGGTCGACGCGATCGAGGAGGGCGACATGATCCTCGCCGAGGCGCTGGTGCGCTCCCATGTCGACGCGCTCAAGCGCAAGATGCCCGAGCCCGACGCCGCCGTCCTCGGCTGCACCCATTACCCGCTGATGGAAGAGGTGTTCCAGGACGCGCTGGGCCCGCAGGTCAAGGTGTTCAGCCAGGCCGACCTCGTGGCCGAGAGCCTTGCCGACTATCTGCAGCGTCGCCCCGAGATGAAGGGTCCGGGCACCGAGAGCCTGTTCCTGACCACCGGCAACCCGAAGAACGTGTCGAACCGCGCCACGCAGTTCCTGCGCCGCAAGATCGAGTTCATCCCGGCCTGATCGTTGTCCGAGGCGCGCCGCGCCCCTACCTGTCTTTCGACGAGGACCAATCCATGACCCATTCCGCCGCCATTCTCGGAGCCTCCGGATATACGGGGGCCGAGCTTGTCCGACTGATCGCCACCCATCCGGGGATCGAGATCGCGGCGCTGTCGGGCGACCGCAAGGCCGGCATGGCGATGGGCGAGGTGTTCCCGCATCTGGGGCATCTGGAACTGCCGAAGCTCTGCACCATCGACGAGATCGATTTCTCGGCCATCGACATCGCCTTTTGCGCGCTGCCGCATGCGATGAGCCAGGCGGTGATCGCGGATCTGCCCAAGGATCTGAAGATCGTCGATCTCTCGGCCGATTTCCGTCTCAGGAACGACGGCGAATACGAGAAGTGGTACGGCAAGCCGCATGCCGCGATGGAGTTGCAGGCCGAGGCCGTCTACGGCCTGACCGAGTTCTACCGCGAAGAGATCCGCGCGGCGCGGCTCGTCGCCGGGACCGGCTGCAACGCCGCCACGGTGCAATTTGCGCTAAGGCCGCTGATCGAGAAGGGGCTGATCGACCTCGACGACATCGTCTGCGATCTGAAGAACGGCGTCTCGGGCGCGGGCCGCTCGCTCAAGGAGAACATGCTCTTCGCGGAGCGCTCCGAGGACGTGCTGGCCTATTCCGCTGGCGGCACGCATCGGCATCTGGGCGAATTCGACCAGGAGTTCTCCCAGATCGCCGGGCGCGATGTGCGCATCCTCTTCACCCCGCATCTGGTCCCCGTGAACCGCGGCATCCTCGCCTCGTGCTACGTGAAGGGCGATCCGCAGGCCATCCACGAGGCGCTGCGGTCGCGCTATGCCAACGAGCCGTTCCTTCGGGTGCTGCCCTTCGGCAAGCTGCCGGGGATGAGCCATGTGCAGGGTTCGAACTTCTGCCATCTGGGCGTGGCGGGCGACCGCGTGTCGGGCCGCACTCTGGTGGTCTCGACCCTCGACAATCTGTGCAAGGGGTCTTCGGGTCAGGCGTTGCAGAACGCCAACCTGATGCTGGGCCTGCCCGAAACGGAGGGGCTGATGCTGGCCCCGGTCTTTCCCTGATGCGCGGGCTCAAGAAAACCCGGAGGATCCAGGTCCTCATCCTCGCGGCGGTGGCGCTGGCGCTGGCCACCGGCATCATCGGCTACGCGATGCGCGACGGGATCAGCTTCTTCCGTTCGCCGGCACAGCTTCTGGCCGAGCCGCCCTCGCCGAACGAGGTGTTCCGCCTCGGCGGTCTGGTCGAGGAGGGCACGCTTTCGCGCGGTCAGGGCGAGACGGTGACCTTCTCGGTGACCGATGGCGCGGCCTCGGTGCCGGTCGCCTATACCGGCATCCTGCCGGACCTGTTCGAAGAGGGGCAGGGCATGGTCGGGCAGGGCCGCTGGAACGGCGAGCGCTTCGAGGCGATCGAGATCCTCGCCAAGCATGACGAGAGCTACATGCCCAAGGAAGTGATCGACGCGCTGGAGGAGCAGGGCGTCTACAAGGCACCGAACGCCGCGTCGCCGTCGAATTAACGAAGCGGCGGCATTCTCCCATCCGGGGTCACGGAGGGGTGCGGAATGAAAAGCGTGGAACAGATCGCGGCGGAGATCGTCGCGCGGGAAGGCGGCTATGTCGACGACCCGGACGATCCGGGTGGTGCCACGAATTACGGCGTCACGATCGGCACGCTGCGCAGGCTCGGCCGCGATCTCGATGGCGACGGCGTGGTCACCAAGGCCGATCTGAAGCGGCTCACCGCCGGGCAGGCGGCCGATATCTTCGTCGAGCACTACTTCAGGAGACCGCGCATCGACGCGCTGCCCGAGAGCCTGCACGCTTCGGTCTTCGACATGTATGTCAATTCGGGCGCCAACGCGGTGAAGATCCTGCAGCGCCTGCTGGTGGCGATGCGTATCCCCGTCGCCATCGACGGCATCATCGGCCCGCAGACCATCGCCGCCGCGGCCCGGGCGCAGGCGGCCGCGCCCGACCATCTCGCCGATGCCTACGGCATCGCCCGGCGCAACTACTACTACGCGCTGGCGGATCGTCGCCCGGCGAGCCGCAAGTTCGCGCGCCGCCGCGACGGCGGCAAGGGCGGCTGGATTCGCCGCGCCGAGGAGTTCATCTCGCCGCGCTATCACCTGAGCGAGGCGCAACATCGCGAAAGGGTGGCGGCATGGGGCTGATCGGTGGATTGCTGACGACGCTGTTCGGTGCGCGCCGCAACGTCGTGGTCGAGACGGTCGAGGCGTTTCGCGAGAACGCCGAGGCCGGGGCCGGGCGCGCCTCGGAACACCGCGCGGCGGTGCTGGCGCAGTTCGCCGCCGAGATGGCGCGCGAGCGGCGCGGTGGCTGGGACCGCTTCATCGACGGGCTGAACCGGCTGCCACGCCCGGCCATGGCCTTCGGCACGCTGGGCCTGATCGGGGCCGCCATGGCCGATCCGGTCTGGTTCATGGCGCGGATGGAGGGGCTGGCGCTGGTGCCCGAGCCGCTGTGGTGGCTGATGGGGGCGATCGTCAGCTTCTATTTCGGGGCTCGGATGCAGGCGCATGGCCAGAGCTTCGAGCGCGGGATGGTCGAGGCGCTCGCGCGGATGCGCGCCCACCGGCCCGACCCGATCCCGGGGCCCGCGCCCGCGCCGGCAGCCTTGCCATCGCCGCGCGCGACCGGGCCCGAAGCCCCTTGGGCGCCGAACGCGGCGCTCGACGACTGGCGGCGCAGGCAGCCGTGACCGGCCTTCCCGCGGGGGAGCGACGATCCGCCCCGCCCCCGAGATAGCGTCCGAAGGGCGGATCGGGTAGAACCGACGCATGCTGATCGAACTCGGACATTTCGCCCTGATTCTGGCCTTTGCCACCGCCATCGTGCAGATGGTGGTGCCGCTGGTCGGCGCGCAGAAGGGCTGGCGCGGCTGGATGGGCGTGGCCGAGCCCGCCGCCACCGCGCAATTCGCGCTCACCGCCTTCGCCTTCGGGGCGCTGACGGTGGCCTTCGTCACCTCGGATTTCTCGGTGGCCCTCGTGGTCGCCAACTCGCATTCCTTGAAGCCGATGATCTACAAGATCAGCGGCGTCTGGGGCAATCACGAGGGCTCGCTGCTGTTGTGGCTGCTGATCCTGTCGGGTTTCGGCGCCTGCGCGGCGTGGTTCGGCGGCAACCTGCCCGAGGCGCTGCGCGCCCGGGTGCTGGCGGTGCAGGCCTCGATCGGCGTCGCCTTCGGGGCCTTCCTGCTGTTCACCTCGAACCCGTTCCTGCGGATGGCGGTCCCGCCCTTCGACGGGCAGGATCTGAACCCGCTGCTGCAGGACCCCGGCCTCGCCTTCCACCCGCCGTTTCTCTATCTCGGCTATGTCGGCCTCTCGATGTCCTTCAGCTTCGCCGTCGCGGCGCTGATCGAGGGGCGGGTCGACGCCGCATGGGCGCGCTGGGTCCGGCCCTGGACGCTGGCGGCCTGGCTGTTTTTGACCATCGGCATCGCGCTGGGCTCGTGGTGGGCCTATTACGAGCTGGGCTGGGGCGGCTTCTGGTTCTGGGACCCGGTCGAGAACGCCTCCTTCATGCCGTGGCTCTTCGCCGCCGCGCTGCTGCACTCGGCCATCGTCACCGAGAAGCGCGAGGCGCTGAAGAGCTGGACCGTGCTGCTCGCGATCCTCGCCTTCAGCTTTTCGCTCCTGGGCACCTTCATCGTCCGCTCGGGCGTGCTGACGAGCGTGCATGCCTTCGCCAACGACCCCGAGCGCGGCGTCTTCATCCTGATGATCCTCGGCGTCTTCACCGGCGGCGCACTTACTCTCTATGCGGCGCGGGCGCATGCGATGGAGGCCAAGGGCGTGTTCGGGCTGGTGAGCCGCGAGAGCGCGCTGGTGGCCAACAACGTGCTGCTCGCGGTGGCGGCGATGGTGGTCTTCGTCGGCACGCTCTGGCCGCTGATCGCCGAGATGGCGTTCGGGCGCGTGCTCTCGGTCGGACCGCCATTCTTCGACGCGGCCTTCACGCCGTTCTTCGTGGCGCTGGCGCTGCTGCTGCCGCCCGGCACGCTGTTCGCGTGGAAGCGCGCGCAGGGCGCGCGCGTGCTGCGGCAGCTCTGGCCCGCGCTGACGCTGGCGGGTGCGCTGCTGCTGCTGGGCTATGCGCTGGGCTCGGGGCGCTCGGCGCTGGGGCCGCTCGGTCTGGCGCTGGGTGGCTGGGTGGTCGGCGGCGCAGGCGTCGATCTCTGGGCGCGCTCGGGTCGCGGTTCGGTCGCCGCACGGCTCCACCGCCTGCGCCGCCTGCCGCGCGCCGATTGGGGCCGCGGGCTGGCGCATGCGGGTCTGGGCGTCACCATCATCGGCATCGCCGGGCTTCTGGCGTGGGAGCGCGAGGATATCCGCGTCGCCCAGATCGGCGAAAGCTGGAGCCTGGGGCGCTACGAGATCACGCTCGACGCGGTGCGCGAGGCCGAGGGGCCGAACTATCTCACCACCATCGGCGAGATGACGGTGCGCGCGGATGGGCGCGAGGTCGCGACCCTGCTGCCCGAAAAGCGGTTCTACCCAGTGGCGGGAATGCCCACCACCGAGGCCGGCATCGATGGCGGGATCTGGCGCGACCTCTATCTCGTGATCGGCGATCCGCAGGATGGCGGCGGCTGGGCCGTGCGCAGCCATATCAAGCCGATGGCGGCCTGGATCTGGGGCGGCGCGATCCTGATGGCGCTGGGCGGGGTGGTTTCGCTCACCGACCGGCGGATGCGGGTGGCGGCGGGGGCGCGGCGCGCACCCGTGGCCACGGTGGCGGCGGAATGAAGCGGCTCGCGCTCATCCTCGCGCTGGTCGCGGCGCCCGCCTTCGCGGTCGAGCCCGACGAGGTGCTCGACGACCCGGCGCTCGAGGCGCGCGCCCGCGAAATCAGCGCCGGGCTGCGCTGCCCGGTCTGCCGCAACGAGAGCATCGACGAGAGCAATGCCGGCGTCAGCCGCGACCTGCGGCTGATGGTGCGCGAGCGGCTGGTCGCGGGCGACAGCGACGCCGAGGTGGTGCGCGCCGTGGTCGATCGATACGGCGAGTTCGTGCTGCTCAAACCCGATGCCAGCGGCGCCAACCTCGTGCTCTGGCTCGCCGCGCCGGGGCTCCTGCTGCTGGCGGGCGGCGTCGCCTTCGTCTCGATCCGCCGCCGCGCCTCGGGGCCGGAGGACCGGCTGAGCGAGGAGGAGGAGACGCGTCTCAGGGACATCCTGAAGCCCTGACGCGCGGTTGCCCCTTTATCGCGTCACGCGCGGCTGTAGGCTCGCCCGCAACAAGGGGAGAGCTTGCATGGACTACCAGACGATCAGCCTCGCGATCGATGACGGCGTGGCGCTGCTGACGCTCGACCGGCCGGCGGTGATGAACGCGCTCAACACGCAGATGCGCGCCGAGATCACACATGCGCTGCGCCATCTCGACGAGAGCGCGCGGGTGCTGGTGATGACCGGGGCGGGGCGGGCCTTCTGCTCGGGTCAGGACCTGGGTGACACCGGCAACGCCAATGCCACCGATCTCGAGCGGGTGCTGCGCGACGAATACGTGCCGATGCTGCTGGCGCTGCGCGACCTGCGGGTGCCGAGCATCGCGGCGGTGAACGGTGCTGCGGCCGGGGCCGGGGCCAATCTGGCGCTGGCCTGCGACGTGGCGATCGCCTCCGAGGCGGCGCATTTCACACAGGCCTTCACCCGGATCGGCCTGATCCCCGATGCGGGCGGCACCTGGACCCTGCCGCGGCAGGTCGGGACCGCGCGCGCAATGGGGGCGATGCTCTTCGCGGACCGGATTCCGGCGCGGCAGGCGGCGGATTGGGGGATGATCTACGAGGCGGCGCCGGAGGTCGATTTCGAGGAGCGCTGGCGCGCCCGCGCGGCGCAGCTGGCGCAGGGGCCGACCGAGGCCTACCGGCAGCTGCGCGAGGCGATGCGCTCCAGCCCCGAGGCGAGCTTCGAGGAACAGCTCGCGATCGAGGCGCGCCACCAGGGCGCCTGCGGCCGCAGCCGCGACTTCAAGGAAGGGGTCGTGGCCTTCGTCGAGAAACGGGCGCCCCGCTTCGAAGGGCGCTGAAGGCTCAGGCGGCGCTGCCCAGCTGCTGCGCGCGCGGCGACATCATCGGCATGATCTCGTCGAGCAGCCCGCCGAAGACCGAGCCGTCGGTCGAGGTCGTCTTGCGGGTCGGCGCCGCCGGACGCGCCGGCAGCCGGCCCTCGATCACGAAGCCCGCGCAGGCGGCGTGGTTCGCCGCCGTCGGCACCAGCTGCAGCAAGAAGGCGCGGCCCGCCAGATCGTCGAGCGTGATGCACAGCCGGTCATGCGCCAGATGCGCGGCAGCGCTGCGCGGCGCCGGGCCGTTCTGCCGCTGGGCCCGGCCGAAATTGGCACCGCAATCATGGCCGCGCCCGGTGTCGCCTGCGGCGCGGACCCGACCGGCCGAGAAGTGCTGGCCGCGCAGCTTGTCGCCGGTCAGGCTGAGCCCGCCCAGAAGGTCGTGATCGGCGAAGTCGAACACCAGCGTGCCCAGGCCCAGCCCGTGACCGTCCTCGTCCTGCATCTTCAGGTCGATCGTGATGCCGCCATCGGCCGTCTCGTGCAGCGCGATGCGAACCCGGACGTCCTGGCCGAATGTGGCATGGGTGCTCTCGGGAGTGGCGGTGAACTGCATCGCGATATGGGCCGACATGGGAGTATCCTTTCGCTCGATCCTGAAAATTAGAACTCGTTGAAGTGAACGCATTCTGTATCGCAACGGATTGCGGCATTGGGGTGGCACGGCCCCCGGCACCGGGAATTTTGCCCTTTTTTTCCAATGACTTATCCCTTCGGATAGGCGCCCAACGTATAGGGGTCCTATCCGAAAGAGTCTGCATATCCGGTTTCCTCAGGAAACGGACATCTCTTTCGAAGGGGTTATTTTGGGAGGCTTGCTCGAAAGTATAGGCGGGGATCGGGACAATTCCTTAGCGCCACGAGGATTGGTTCCGGCGTCGCAATGGCGGCGACGAGCGGACCGAAGCGCCGCCGAAACATGGCGGAATCATGGCGCGCGTCTCGCATCCGAAACGAAAACGGGCCCGGCGATTCCGCCGGGCCCGTCCATCGAGGCATCCTAAAGCTGTGTATCAGCGCTGTTCGATATCCACGTAGTCGCGCTGCGCGGCGCCGAGATAGAGCTGGCGCGGGCGGCCGATCTTGAGCTGCGGATCGGCAAGCTGCTCCTTCCACTGCGAGACCCAGCCGACGGTGCGCGCCAGCGCGAAGATCGGCGTGAACATCGAGGTCGGGAAGCCCATCGCGTCGAGGATGATCCCCGAGTAGAAATCGACGTTCGGGTAGAGCTTCTTCTCGGCGAAGTAGGGATCCTCCAGCGCCACGCGCTCGAGCTCCTTGGCGACCTGCAGCGTCGGGTTGTTCTCGATGCCCAGAAGCTCCAGCACCTCGTCGGCGCTTTCCTTCATCACCTTCGCGCGCGGGTCGAAGTTCTTGTAGACCCGGTGGCCGAAGCCCATCAGGCGGAACGGATCGTTCTTGTCCTTGGCGCGCTCGATGAACTCGGGGATCCGGTCCGGGGTGCCGATCTCGCGCAGCATCTCGAGGCAGGCCTGGTTGGCGCCGCCATGGGCGGGGCCCCAGAGGCAGGCGATGCCGGCGGCGATGCAGGCGAACGGGTTGGCGCCCGACGACGAGGCGAGGCGCACGGTCGAGGTCGAGGCGTTCTGCTCGTGATCGGCGTGCAGCGTGAAGATCCGGTCCATCGCGCGGGCGAGGATCGGGTTCACCTCGTATTCCTCGGCCGGGACCGAGAAGCACATGCGCAGGAAGTTCGAGGCATAGTCGAGATCGTTGCGCGGATACACGAAGGGCTGGCCAATCGAGTACTTGTAGGCCATCGCCGCGATGGTCGGCATCTTGGCGATCAGGCGGATCGAGGCGACCTCGCGCTGGTGCTCGTCATTGATGTCGGTGCTGTCGTGGTAGAAGGCCGACATCGCACCGACCACGCCGACCATGGTGGCCATCGGATGCGCGTCGCGGCGGAAGCCGCGGAAGAAGTTGTGCATCTGCTCGTGGATCATCGTGTGACGCGTCACCAGCGTCTCGAACTCCTCGAGCTGCGCCGCCGAGGGCAGCTCGCCATAGAGCAGCAGGTAGCAGACCTCGAGATAGTGCGATTCCTTCGCCAGCTGCCCGATCGGGTAGCCGCGATGCAGCAGCACACCCGCCTCGCCATCGATATAGGTGATGGTCGAGTCGCAGGACGCGGTCGAGGTGAAGCCCGGATCGTAGGTAAAGACGCCCGCCTGCGCATAGAGCTTGCGGATGTCGATGACCTCGGGCCCTTCGGTGGGGGCGTACATCGCCAGATCGTAGCTTTCGCCGTCGATCGTCAGCTTGGCGGTCTTTGTGGTTTCGGCCATTCAGGTCCCCTTCATGTTCCCGCCGCCGCCAGGGCGGCGCGCGACTCTGATCTCTCGATGCCGCGCTGCAACATAGCACCGGCCCAATGGCGGGCCAGTCTCTCAGGCCGCCGCATCCCCGATCCGTGCGACGGTTTCGTCGCGGCCGAGCACAAGCATCATGTCGAATACGCTGGGGCTGACCATGCGCCCCGCCAGCGCCGCGCGAAGCGGCCCTGCCACCTTACCCAAGCCCAGACCATGCGTCTCGGCCAAAGCTGTCACGACCCCCTCCAGCGCGTCACGCTCCCAGCTAGCAGTTTGCAGCTGCGGCGTCAATTCTGCCAGTATACCACGGGATACATCGTCGAGCGCCTTGGCCGATTTCTCGTCCGGCTCAATCGGCCGCTCCGTCAGGACGAAGTGAGCCTTTTCAATAAGTTCCGGGAAGATCTTGGCCCGGTCCTTCAGATGCGGCATGGCACGCAAAATGCCGTCCCGCTGGAATTCCGTGAGGGGAAGCTGCCCGGTCGCGGCAAGGAAAGCCTCCAATTCATGCAGCAGTGCGGCATCGTCGGCGACGGCGATGTGCTGGCGGCACAGGTTCTCGAGCTTCTTGGTGTCGAAGCGGGCCGGCGACTTGCCGATGCCCTTCAGGTCGAACCACTCACGCGCCTCGGCATCCGAGAAGAACTCGGCGTCGCCATGGCTCCAGCCGAGACGGGTGAGGTAGTTGCGCATCCCCGCCGCCGGGTAGCCCATCTGTTGGTATTCGGCGGCGCCGGTGGCGCCGTGCCGCTTCGACAGCTTCTTGCCGTCGGGGCCGAAGATCAGCGGCACATGCGCGAAGACCGGCAGGTCCCAGCCCATGGCGCGGTAGATCATCGCCTGTCGGTGCGCGTTGGTCATGTGGTCGTCGCCGCGGATCACGTGGGTCACGCCCATGTCGTGATCATCGACCACCACGGCCAGCATGTAGACCGGCGAGCCGTCCGAGCGCAGCAGCACCATGTCGTCGAGCTGGTCGTTGCCGATGGTGATCTCGCCCTGCACCTCGTCGCGGATCGTGCTCGTGCCCTCGCGCGGGGCCTTGATCCGGATCACGAAGGGCGCGTCGGGATGCTCGGACTCCGGCACGTCTCGCCAGGGCGAGCGGAACAGCGTCGAGCCGCCCTCGGCGCGGGCCTGTTCGCGGAACGCCTCGATCTCCTCCTGGGTGGAGAAGCACTTGTAGGCCGTGCCTTCGGCCAGCATCCGGCGCGCCACCTCGGCGTGGCGCGCGGCGCCCTCGGCTTGGCTGATCGGCTCGCCGTCCCAGTCGAGACCGAGCCAGCGCAGCCCGTCGAGGATCGCCTGGGTGTTCTCGGCCGTGGAGCGGGCGCGGTCCGTGTCCTCGATCCGCAGCAGGAACTTGCCGCCGCGACCGCGGGCATAGAGCCAGTTGAACAGCGCCGTGCGGGCGCCGCCGATATGCAGCGCGCCGGTGGGCGAGGGGGCGAAGCGGGTGACGACCGGGGTCTGGGACATGTCGGGGATTCTTAACCTTTCGCTAAGCATACGGCGCGCAGCCTTGTTGCATGGGGGATACTCAGGTCGGGGCACGGAAACAAGCATGGCCCAAGCGGGCGGCCCCGATCCCGCTGGCCGGCTTCGAAGGAGTATTGGCGCGGCAGCGCGGCCATCTCGCCTGCTGGGCGCCGGTCTGCCTCGGCCTCGGCATCGGCATCTGGTTCGGGCTGGCCGAGGAGCCGGGGGCGGGCTTCTACGGTGCCGTGGCCGGGACCGTCGGCCTGTGCGTGGCGGCATGGGGCTTGCTGCGGCGCTCCATGTTCCGGTTTCTGGCGGCGGCCGGCCTCTTGGTCTGCGGTGGTCTGCTGCTGGCCGGCGCCCGGGCGCACGGCCTGTCCGCGCCGGTGCTCGGCTTTCGCTATTACGGGCCGATCGAGGGGCGGATCGTCGATATCGACCGTTCGCAGAGCGACCGGCTGCGGATCACGCTCGACCGGGTGCGGCTCGACGAGGTCAGGCGGCGACCCGCGCGGGTGCGGCTGTCGCTGCATGGCGAAATCGACACGCCGCTGGCGCCGGGGGTGCGGGTGATGACCACCGGACATCTGTCGCCGCCGCCGGGACCGGCCGAGCCGGGCGGCTTCGATTTCCGGCGCCATGCCTGGTTCGCACGGCTCGGCGCGGTGGGCTACAGCCGCGTGCCGCTGCTGCTCGCCTCCGAGGCGGGGGCCGAGGGCGCGTGGCTGGCGCGGTTGCGGGTCCGGCTCAGCGCCGCGATGCGGGCGCGCGTCGCGGGCGAGGCGGGGGGATTTGCCGCCGCGGTGACGACCGGTGACCGCTCCGGGCTGGGGCGTGACGCGAACGACGCCATGCGCGAGGCCAATCTCTATCACCTCGTCTCGATCTCGGGGATGCACATGGCGATGCTGGCGGGCTTCGTGTTCTGGCTGGTGCGCGCGGCGATCGCCGCAGTGCCGCCGCTGGCGCTGCGGCTCGACGCGCGCAAGATCGCCGCCGCCGCGGCGCTGCCCGCCTCCGCCTTCTATCTCGCGCTTGCCGGGCGCGACGTGGCGACCGAACGGGCCTTCGTGATGGTGGCGGTGAGCCTCGGGGCGGTGCTACTCGACCGGCGGGCGCTGAGCCTGCGGGGCTTGGCGATCGCGGCCCTGATCGTGCTGGGGCTCAGGCCAGAGACGTTGCTCAACCCCGGTTTCCAGATGTCGTTCGCCGCCGTGCTGGCGCTGGTCGCGGTGATGGGACGTCTGCCGCCGGGCTGGCACCGGCCGCGCGGGCTGGCGCGGTTGTGGATGCCGGTGGCGCTGCTGTCGCTGACCTCTCTGGTCGCCGGGTCGGCGACCGCCCCCTTCGCGGCGGCGCATTTCAACCGCGTGGCGCATTACGGGTTGCTGGCCAACCTGCTCGCCGTGCCGGCCATGGGCGGGCTGGTGATGCCCGGCGCGGTGATCCTCGCGGTGACCGGCCCGCTCGGCCTCGACCAACCCGCGACATGGATGATCGATTACGGGTCGCGCTGGATCCTGTTCGTGTCCGAGCGCATCGCCGCGCTCGATGGCGCCAGTTCGGCGGTGATCGCGCCGCCCGGCGCGGTGGTGCCGCTGGTGGCCTTGGGCGGGCTGTGGCTGGTGCTGTGGCAGGGGCGGGGCCGGGTGGCGGCGCTGTTGCCGCTGGCGCTGGCGGCGGGGCTCTGGGCGCGGGCCGAGCGGCCGGACCTGCTGGTGAGCGACAGCGGCGCGCTCCTGGGCCTGATGACGCCCGAGGGGCGGGCCCTGTCGAAGCCCACCGGCGATGGTTTCGCCGCATCCGCCTGGCTCGAGAATGACGGCGACGGGCGCGATCAGCAGGCGGCGCATGACCCGGCGGTCCTACCCCGGATCGACAGGGTGCTGCGTCTCGATCTGGGGGGCACGCGGATCGTCCAGGTCACGGGAAAGACCGCACTGGCCGCGCTGCGGGGCTGCGATGGCGCGGACATCCTGATCGCCAACCAGCGTGACGCGGAGCCGCGTCCCTGCCTGCGCTACGACGCAAGGCGGCTGCGCGACACGGGCGCGCTCGCGATCCGGGATGGTCCCGGCGGCCTGCGGATCGAGACGGTGGCCGAGCGCGCCGGCCGCCGTCTCTGGACGAGGGCTCAGTAGCTGCGGATCAGCCCGACGAGGCGGCCCTGCACGCGGACCTGATCGTCGCTGTAGATCCGGGTCTCATAGGCCGGGTTCGCCGCTTCGAGCGCGATCCGCTTGCCGTTGCGGCGGAACCGCTTGAGCGTGGCCTCTTGCTCCTCGATCAGCGCGACGACGATGTCGCCATTGTCGGCGGTGCCGGTCTCGCGGATCACCACGACGTCGCCATCGTTGATCCCGGCCTGGATCATCGAGTCGCCGCGCACCTCGAGCGCGTAGTGGCTGCCCTGGCCGAGCATCGAGCCGGGCACCGCGATCTCGTGGCTGATCTCGCTGATCGCGGAGATCGGTACACCGGCGGCGATGCGGCCCATCACCGGCAGGTTCATCGCCAGCGCCGCGATCTCGGGCGGCATGTCGGAGGGCTTGGGATCGGCCTCCGGCGCCGCGCCCTCGGCGGCGAGACGCGCTTCCATCGCCTCGGGCAGCTTGAGGATCTCGAGCGCCCGGGCCCGGTGCGCGAGGCGGCGGATGAAGCCACGCTCCTCGAGCGCGGTGATCAGCCGGTGAATGCCGGATTTCGACCGCAGGTCGAGCGCGTCCTTCATCTCGTCGAAGGAGGGCGGAACGCCGTCGGCCTTGATCCGCCGGTGGATGAATTCCAGCAGGTCGGATTGTTTGCGGGTCAGCATGGTTGCCCCTTTATGCGCGCAGACGGTTGGGGCTCCGTTCTACGCACGTTCCCGTTTTGTGTCAAGAGGCGGCTGGAATCACAGCGAGATGATTTCGACCATCTCTCCCGCATCGCGGGCAGGGTCGTGCGGCGGCTGCACGATCAGGCAGTCGGCGTCGGAGAGCACCGAGAGCAGCGAGCTGTCCTGCTTGGAAAAGGCGCTGACGCCGTCCGGGCCGCTGGCGGCGCGTAGGTAATGCTCGCGCGGACCGTTCGCGGCCAAGGGTGCCGCGAGGCGCGCGCGACGACGCGGCGCGGCGGCGGGCGGCAGCCCGGAAATCGCCCGGATCAGCGGCACCAGAAAGACATGGGCGCAGACCATCGACGAGACCGGATTGCCCGGCAGGCCCAAGAGCAGCGCCTCGCCGAAGCGGCCCGCCATCAGCGGCTTGCCCGGGCGCAGCGCCACCTTCCAGAAGGCGCGCTCCATGCCGGCCTCGGCCGCGGCGGCCCCGACGAGATCATGGTCGCCCACCGAGGCGCCGCCGATGGTCAGAACGATGTCGGCGCCGCGCGCCAGATCGAAGGCCTGTCGCAGCGCGGCCATGCTGTCGCCGGCGATCGGCAGCAGCCGTGGCGTGCCGCCGGCCTGCGCGACGATGCCGTGCAGCCCGTAGGCGTTCGAAGCGATGATCTGGTCGGGGCGCGGATCTCCACCCGGCGCGACCAGCTCGTCGCCGGTGGCGATGATCGCCACCTCGGGGCGGCGCGACACGGTGAGCCGGTCGGCGTTCATCGCCGCCGCCAGCGCGATATCGGCCGGGCGCAGGAGGCGTGGCGCGGCAAGCGCGTCGCCCACGCGGAAATCGGCGCCCAGGGGGCGGATATTGCGGTTGTCCGAAATGCCGGGGCCGAGGATCACCGCGTCGCCATCGCGGGTCGTATCCTCTTGGATCACCACGCGGTCGGCGCCTTCGGGCACCGGCGCACCGGTAAAGATGCGCACTGCTTCGCCGGGGCCCACGATACCGGAGAAGGCGTGTCCGGCCGCGGCCTCGCCGATCACCGCAAGCCGCGTGCCTTGCGCGCAATCGGCGTCCCGGATCGCGTAGCCGTCCATGGCCGAGGCCGAAAATGGCGGCTGGTCGCGCCGGGCCGTCACCGGCGCGCGCAGCACCCGGCCCAATCCGGCGGTCAGCCCGACCTCTTCGACGGGCAGGGCGGAGACCAGCGCGAACAGCCGGTCCAGCGCCTCGGATACCGGGATCACGCTTCCCAGCGCCCCGACTTGCCGCCCTCTTTCAGGGCGAGGCGGACGCCGCCGATCTCCATCCCCTTTTCGGCCGCCTTGAGCATGTCGTAGATGGTGAGCGAAGCGACCGACACCGCGGTCAGCGCCTCCATCTCGACGCCGGTGCGCCCGCTGGTCCGCACGGTGGCGGTGATCCGCACGCCCGGCAGATCCTCGTCCGGTTCCAGGTCGATCGTCACCTTGGAGAGCGGCAGCGGGTGGCAGAGCGGGATCAGATCGGCGGTCTTCTTGGCCGCCATGATCCCCGCGAGCCGCGCGGTGCCCAGCACGTCGCCCTTGCCGGCGCGGCCCTCGCGCACCAGCGCCAGCGTCTCCGGGCTCATCCGCACATGGCCCTCGGCCACCGCCAGCCGGTCGGTCACCTGCTTGTCGGTGACATCGACCATCTGGGCGCGGCCCGCGGCATCGAAATGCGTCAGCGGCATCAGGCGCCGCCCGGCGCGGTCAGCGGGTTGGCGAGGATCGCCCGGGTCGCCGCCGTCACGTCCTCGTGCCGCATCAGGCTTTCGCCGATCAGGAAGCTGCGGGCGCCGTAGCGGGCGATCTCGGCGAGATCGGCGGGCGTCGAAAGGCCGCTCTCGGCGACGATCATCCGGTCCACCGGCACGTGCTTGGCCAGCATGCGGGTCACGTCGAGCGAGGTCTCGAAGGTCTGCAGGTTGCGGTTGTTGATGCCGATCATCTTCGAGTTCAGCCCGGCGGCGCGGTCGAGCTCGGCCCGGTCATGCACCTCGATCAGCGCGTCCATGCCCCAGCGCGTCGCCGCGTCCTCGAGCTCGCGCGCCTGCGCGTCCGAGACGCTGGCCATGATGATGAGGATGCAGTCGGCCCCGAGCGCCCGGCTCTCGGCCACCTGCCACGGATCGTAGAGGAAATCCTTGCGCAGCACCGGCAGCGACGAGGCCTCGCGCGCCTGCACGAGATATTCGTCCGCGCCCTGGAACGAGGGCCCGTCGGTCAGCACCGACAGGCAGGCAGCGCCGCCCTCCTCATAGGCGCGGGCCAGCGCCGGCGGGTCGAAATCGGCGCGGATCAGCCCCTTGGAGGGGCTCGCCTTCTTGATCTCGGCGATCAGGCCGTAGCCCTCGCGCGCGGCCTCGGTCAGGCGGTCCGCGAAACCGCGCGGGGCGGGGGCCTGCGCGGCGCGCGCCTCGATATCCGAAAGCGGCAGCTCCGCCTTGCGGGCCGCGACGTCTTCGAGCTTGTAGGCCTTGATCTTGTCGAGAATATCCATGTCGTCGTTCTACCGGGCAAAATGGGGCTTGGAAAGCGTTCAGGCGGAACCGCACCAGTCGATCGCGGCCTCGCCGCGCGCCTCGAGCCAGTCGTTGATGCGGCTGAAGGGGCGCGACCCGAAGAAACCGCGCCGGGCCGAGAGCGGCGAGGGATGCGCGGTCTCGATCACCAGATGGTCGGGTCCGAGATGGGGGGCCGCGATCTTCTGGGCGTGCTTGCCCCAGAGCAGGAAGGCGCAGGGCCGCGCCGACGCGCGCGCGAGCACCTGGCCCACCAGCCGGTCCCAGCCCCAGCGCGCATGGCCGCCCGCCGCGCCCGGCTCGACCGAGAGCGCGGTGTTGAGAAGCAGCACGCCCTGCCGGGCCCAGTGGCTCAGATCTCCGGTGGTCGGGGCGCAGCCGATATCGTCGCGCATCTCGCGCTGGATGTTGCGCAGCGAGGGCGGCAGTTTCGCGAGGTCCGGCGGCACCGAGAAGGCAAGGCCGGTGGCGTGGCCCGGGGTGGGGTAGGGGTCCTGGCCCAGGATCACCACGCGCACCGTCTCGGGCGGCGTCAGCTCCAGCGCCCGGAACCGCAGTTCCGGCGACGGCAGCACGGCGGGCAGGGCGGCGAGACGGTCGCGCAGCGCCGGCCACTCCGCCGCGAAAAACGGCAGATCGGCCCAGCCTTGCGGCAGTTCGTTCACGCGGTGCCGGAGGTGATCGCGGCGAGGCGCTCGATGGCGCGGCGCGCGGCGCCCGAATCGATGCTCTGCGCCGCGAGATCGGCGCCCGCGCGCAGGTCCTCGACCCGGCCCGCGACCAGCAGGGCGGCGGCAGCGTTGAGCCGCACCGCGTCGCGGTAGGCGCCCGGCGCGCCGTCGAGCAGCGCCGCCAGAGCCCGGCCGTTCTCCTCCGGGGTGCCGCCGATGATCGCCTCGAACGAATGCTCGGGCAGCCCGGCATCGGAGGGGCTGATCTCGAAGCTTTCGACTTTGCCGTTCTCGAGCGCGGCCACCGCAGAGGGGCCGCAGATCGACAATTCGTCGGTGCCGTCGCCGCCATGCACCAGCCAGGCCCGCTCGGAGCCCAGCCGCCCCAGCACCTCGGCCATCGGCGCGATCAGCGCCGGGTCATAGGCACCGGTAAGCTGGCGCTTTACCCCGGCCGGGTTGGTCAGGGGGCCGAGAATGTTGAACAGGGTCCGGATGCCGATCTCGGCCCGGACCGGGCCCACATGCTTCATCGCCGGGTGATGCATCGGTGCCATCATGAAGCCGATCCCAGCCTCGCGGAGAGCGCGCTCGACCACCTCGGCCCCGACCATCACCTGTACGCCCATCTGGCCCAGCGCGTCGGCGGTGCCGGATTTCGAGCTGAGATTGCGATTGCCGTGTTTGGCCACCGGCACGCCGGCGCCCGCCACGACGAAGGCGGTCGCGGTCGAGATGTTGAGCGTATTCTTCCCGTCGCCGCCGGTGCCGACGATGTCGATCGCGCCCTCGGGCGCCGCGACCTTCAGGCAGCGCGCGCGCATCACATGCGCGGCGGCGGCGATCTCGGCCACGGTTTCGCCGCGCATCCGGAGCGTCACCAGAAAGGCCGCCATCTGCGCCGGGGTGGCGTCGCCGTCGAACAGGATGCCGAAGGCGGATTCCGCCTCCTCGCGCGAGAGCGGTCCCGCCAGCGCCGCCGCGATCAGCGGCTTCAGACGGTCGCTCATGCCGCCACCGGGGTGCCGGGCGCGTGGCCGGGCAGCCGGTCGAGGAAGTTTTTCAGCATCTGGTGGCCATGCTCGGAGGCGATGCTCTCGGGGTGGAACTGCACCCCTTCGATCGGCAATTCGCGATGCATCAGCCCCATGATCGTGCCATCGGCCAGCGCCGCCGTCACCTCGAGGCTGTCGGGCAGGCTCTCGCGCTCGACCACCAGCGAGTGGTAGCGCGTCGCCTTGAAGGGCGAGGGCAGCCCGGCGAAGACGCCCTTGCCCTCATGCAGCATATCGGCGGTCTTGCCATGCACGATCTCGTGGCAGCGCACCACGCGGCCGCCGAAAGCCTGGCCGATGGTCTGGTGGCCGAGGCAGACCCCGAGCAGCGGCGTCCGGGTCTCGGCGGCGGCGCGGGTCAGGTCGAGACAGATGCCGGCACGGTCGGGATCGCAGGGGCCGGGCGAGAGCACGATGCCCTCGGGCGCCATCGCCATCGCGGCCTGCGTGTCGATCTCGTCGTTGCGTTTGACCACGACCTCCGCGCCCAGCTCGCCCAGATAGTGCACGAGGTTCCAGGTAAAGCTGTCGTAATTGTCGATCAGGAGAAGCATGGTCCCTCCGGGCGGCGCACGCGGCCGTTGCAATTCGGGGCTACCGTTCGGCGGTGGTCCCTTGGTAAGGTCGGGGCATAAATGGGACCGGGAGGCGGGAAACGTCAAGGTCCGGGACTGAGCGACGCCGTGACGCGCGGCGCAGCGGGGCAGGAAAAGTGGGATCTGGGTTCATCATAGGCGGGCTCTGGGGTCTGCTCGTGTCGGCGGGGGCATTGGCCGTGGCCTCGCTCATCGGCGACCCGCCGGCCCGTGACGGTACGGCGGAGATCGGGCTGCGGGAGGTGGTGCCCGGGCCGGAGACGGAAACCGGGGTGACGCCGGAGGTCGAAACGGCGCCCGATGCGCCCCCCGAGACGGGGCGCGAGCCGTCGGACGCGCCGGAGATGCCGTCCGAGGAGGGATATCCCGCGCGCGAGGCCGAGGCGGAGCGCGCCGAGGCCGACATCGTGGTGTCGGGCCGTGCCACCGTCGAGACCCTGCCCGACGCGCCGAGCGGCCCGCCGGTCTCGTCCTCGACGCCTCTGCCCGAGGTGCCGCAGGAGCCCGAGGCGGTCGAGGCCTTCGACATGCCGGACACGGACCCGGGCAGCGGCGACGCCCCGTTCGAGATCGCCGGGATGGCACCGCCGGTCGAGGCCGAGGCGCCCTCCGAGCCGGTGCTGTCGCCGCCCCAGACCGAGGCGCCGCAGGTGCCGAGCGGCAGCGCGCCGCAGGATCCCCTGCCGACGACGCCGCGCGCCGACGTGCCCGCGGGTCGCGGCGCCGTCCCCTCGGCCGATACCGTACCCGAAAGCCGGCCCGAGGCCGGGGAGGCGGTCTCGGCGCCGGAGACGCTGCCCGAAACCGCCGCCGGGCCCGCCGTCGCCCCGGGCTCGGAAGAACCGGTGCTGCCGGGGCCGCCGTCGCGGGGGATCGAGGTGCCGGCGGGCGAGGCCGACATCACCGTGGCCACGGACCCGCCGCCGCCGCCCTCGCAGGCACCGCGCGAAGTGATCGACGAGGAGCCGGAAACGCCGGAGCCTGACGCGGCAGACGAGGTCGAAACCGCAGGCCTGCCGCAGGCCGGTGTGCCCGCGCCCGCCCCTGGTTCCAGCGGCCTGCCCGAGCCGCCCGCACCGCCCGAAGCCCCCGCCGCCGGCGAGGCGCCGGCCGGGATCGTGCCGGAGCCGGGCACGATCACCGTGCTGCCGGTGCCCGAAACCGGCGAGCGCGGCCTGCCGGGCCGGGCGGCCGGTCTCAATGGCGGCGACGCGGTGCCGGTGCGCCGTCCCGGCACGGAGGAAGAGGCCGAGCCGGCGCCGATCGCCGAGGACGCGCCCGCCGTTCTGCGCTTCGCCGCGCCCGATACCGCCGATGCCGGCGCGCCCCGGCTCTCGGTGGTGATGCTCGACATGGGCCTGCTCGACGATCCGGTGAGCGCGGTCTCGAGCATTCCCTTTCCGGTCACCATCGGCCTCGATCCAGAGGCGCCCGATGCCGCCGCGCGCGCCGCGCGCTGGCGCGAGGCCGGCTACGAGGTCGCGGCGATGGTGCGGCTGCCGGCGGGGGCGCGGCCCTCGGATGTCGAGGTCACCTACGAGGCCGCCTTCGCCGCGCTGCCCGAGGCGGTGGCGCTGCTCGATGCGGGCGGGGCCGGGCTCAATGCCGATGGCGACGTGACCGCGCAGGCGCTCGATCATCTGGCGGAGGAGGGGCGCGGGCTGGTGGCGCTGCCGCACGGGCTCGCGACGCCGCTGCGACAGGCGCGCGACCGGGGCGTACCAGCGGTCGAGATCTACCGCGATCTCGGCGAGGTCGGTCAGGACGACCGGGTGATCCGGCGCTTTCTCGACCAGGCCGCCTTCCGGGCGCGGCAGCAGGGACAGGTGACGCTTCTGGCCGAGTTGAACCCCGAAACCATCACCGCCTTGACGCTGTGGGGCAACCGTGCCGGGCGCGAGGGCGTGTCGCCGGCGCCGGTCAGCGCGTTGCTGCGGCTGCAATCGGTGGGTCCGGGCAAGTAGGATGGTCGAAGTAGGGCCGGGCAGGTCGGCGGGGCGGGATCTGCGTATTGGCGCACAGGGTCGGTGATTTGACCGCCGTCCCGGCGCCGATCACTGATGGCGCGTCACCACATCATCGAATGGATCGCCCATGACCTCCGCCCCCTCCCAGACCGGCCTCGCCGCCCGTGCGCCCGAAATGCTCAGCGTGCTGCGCATCGTCAGCGCCCTGATCTTCACGCTGCATGGCAGCCAGAAGATCTTCGCCTTTCCGCCGAGCGAACAGACGCCGCCGCTGGCCTCGCTGATGGGAGTGGGCGGTCTGCTCGAACTGGTGGGCGGCCTGCTGCTATTGGTCGGGCTGTTCACCCGCCCGGTGGCCTTCGTGCTCTCCGGCATGATGGCGGTGGCCTACTGGGCGTTCCACGCGCCGGGCAACCTGTTCCCGACGCTCAACGGCGGCGACGCGGCGATCCTCTACTGCTTCGTCTTCCTCTACATCTTCGTCGCGGGTCCGGGGCCGTGGAGCCTCGACGCGCTGATGCGCCGCCGCTGAACGCTGCGCGGCGACAGACCAGATGGGCGGGGTGACCCCCGGCCCATTGCCGAAAAAGTGCAGCCGCCGGGACTTCGGCGGCTGCATTGCTACAGGGGCATCATGACCCGCGGTTCTGGCTTCAGAGCGGCTTCACGAGGCGATGAAGCACATGGTCGAGGCCATGCGTGTTGTCTGCCTTGCTGATCCCGGTCGCCCGGAACCCTTCGCGCTCCCAGAACGCGCGCCCCCGCGGGTTCGCCTGCAGAACGCCCACATACAGCTTAGTCGCCCCATCCGAGCGTGCGAGGTCTTCGATCCTCGACAGGAACACGGCCCCGCGCCCGGCTCCTTGGGACCAAGGCCCGAGGATCATCAGGCCGAGATAGGCATCGCTCTCCGTGGGAAAGCCGTAATGAAGCTCGGCCAGCCCGGAAAGCCGGCCGTCCGAGAAGAGCCCCAGAAACCGAGAGCGATCGAGGTCGCAGCCGGGCGCGCCAGCGGTAAAGAACTCCTCCGCCTTTTCGGAGGGGTCCGGATGGCTCCCTTCCGCCAGAACCCAATAATCGGGCGCCTCAGTATAGAAGCCCGCCACCTGATCCAGATGGGCAGCGATATTCAGCGCCGTGATGCGATCAGCCAAGCCTTGGTCCTCTATAGCCCGGAGGCCTCATTCACGCGCATCTGGTCGCGAGCAAGGTCGCGTATCGTCGCGAGGGGCTTCGTCTTTCGAAGGCTCGATCGAGATCTGGATGAAACGGGAGTTCGCGATGCCCCGGTCATGGTCTCGGGCCCGTGGAGGTCGTGTCGGTCCCAACGCGCGTGAACGGCAACATGCCCGAGAGGGCCGGCAAAGAAGTCATCGCAAGTAGCTCGTGTCGCTTCCTGCCATGAACCTCGCACCTGGTACCGATCAAGGGTGTGGTCGGGCACGATCCGGCCAGCCCGGGTTCGCGTGCGGCATTTACCGCGAAGGGCGGGGTGATCCCCGCCCAGTCTCGTTCCAGTCTCGGTTCAGCCATTGCCCTCCGGGCGGAACATGGCGGCATCCGCCGCGGCGCGCCTGAGCGCGTTCGACTTGTGCACCGTCTCCATGTACTCGGCCTCGGGGTCGCTATCATGGACCACGCCGCCGCCGGCCTGGATGTAGAGCTTGCCGTCCTGCACCACCGCCGTCCTGAGCGCGATGCACATGTCCATGTCGCCACCGGCGCTGAAATAGCCCAGGCCCCCGCCATAGACGCCGCGCTTCTCGGGTTCGAGTTCGTCGATGATCTCCATCGCCCGCACCTTGGGCGCACCCGAAACCGTGCCCGCCGGCAGCCCCGCCAGAAGCGCCGAGAGCGCGTCTTGGTCGTCGCGCAGCTCACCCACCACGTTGGAGACGATGTGCATGACGTGGGAATAGCGCTCGATGATGAAGCGCTCGGTCGGGCGCACGGTGCCGGGCTTGGCCACCCGGCCCACGTCGTTGCGCCCCAGATCCAGCAGCATCAGGTGCTCGGACAGCTCCTTGGCATCGGCCAGCAGGCTTTCTTCGTTCGCCCGGTCCTGCTCGGGCGTGGCGCCGCGCGGCCGGGTGCCCGCGATCGGGCGGATCGTCACCTCGCCGCCCATCACCCGCACGAGGATCTCGGGGCTGGCGCCGACCAGCTGGTAGCCGCCGAAATTGAAGTAGAACATGAAGGGCGAGGGGTTGGTGCGCCGCAGGCTCCGGTAGAGCGCGAAGGGTGGCTCGGGGAAATCTTGGGTCCAGCGCTGGGCCGGCACCACTTGGAAGATGTCGCCCGCGCGGATGTACTCCTTGGCCTTCTCCACGGCGGCGAGATAGCCCTCATGGGTGAAGTTCGACACCGGCTCCGAGAGCGGCGCCGGCGCCTGAAGCGCCCGTGCCTCCTGCGGCACCGGCCGGTCGAGCGCGCGCATCGCCTCGGTGACGCGCTCGGCGGCCTGGGCGAAGGCGGCGCGGGCCGACTGGCCCTGGCCGCACCAGGCCGGGGCCACCAGGATCACCTCGCCCTTCACCCCGTCGAGCACCGCCACCACGGTGGGGCGCATCATCACCGCGTCGGGCAGGCCGAGCGGGTCGGGGTTCACGTCGGGCAGCCGCTCCACCAGACGGATCATGTCGTAGCCCAGATAGCCGAACAGCCCGGCCGAGGCGGCGGGCAGGTCCTCGGGCAGGTCGATCCGGCTCTCGGCGAGGAGCGCGCGCAGCGTGTCGAGCGGGTGGCCGTCGAGATCCTCGAAGGCGTCGTCGTCATAGCGCGCGGCGCGGTTCACCCGGCTTTGCGTGCCGCGGCAATCCCAGACCAGATCGGGATTCATGCCGATGATCGAGTAACGGCCGCGCGCCTCGCCCCCCGTCACGCTCTCCAGGATGAAGGCGTGCTTGCCGGCATTGGCGAGCTTGAGCATCAGCGAGACCGGCGTGTCGAGATCGGCCGCGAGGCGGGTCCAGACGATCTGGTTCGCGCCTGTCTCGTAGCCTTGGCGGAACGTCTCGAAATCGGGGCTGAGCATGGGCGTCTTACCTGAAGGAGGAATGGACCGCCTGGACGGCGGTGTCGTCGATGCGGATCTCGGTGCGGGCCTGCACGGCGCTGGCATAGGCCGCGTAGATGTCCTGCGCGATGCCGGTGCCGAGCCGCTCCTCGATCGCCTGACGCTCGGCCGCGACGCCGGCATCCTCCTCGGCGGGCGGCGCCACGGCATCGAGCCGGACCACGGCGGCAAAGCCGTCGCCGGTGATCGCGCGGGTCTCGCCTTCCTCCATCTCGAAGATCTCGCGGATGAAGCCGGGGAAGGTGCCCTCGACGAAGGCGCGGCGGGTGAGGTTCTGCGCCTGCTGCGGGGCGAGGCCCGCCTCGGCAAAGCTCGCGCCACCGGCGATCTCGGCCGCCAGCGCCTCGGCTCGCTCGCCGCGCAGCCGCGCCCGGGTCTCGGCCTCGACATCGGCGATCACCTGCGCGCGCACCTCGTCGAGCGGACGCAGCTGGGGCGGCGTCACGCCGTCGAGACGCAGCGCGAAGACGCCGCCATCCTCGAAGCCCAGAAGCTCGGGGAAACCGCCCTCCTGCGCGGCGGCGGCCGCCTCGCGGAACGGTGCATAGGCGGCGATGCCGTCGGAGACTTCCTCTGACCATTCGATCGTGCCCAGCTCCATGTCGGCGCGCTCGGCCAGATCCTCGAGCGCGGCGCCGCCCGCGAGCAGGTCGGTGATCTCCTGGCTGCGGCGCTCGATCTCGCGGCGGGCGCGGGCTTGGGCCAGCTCGGCGCGCAGGTCGTCCTCGACCGCCTCGAAGGGTACCTCCTCGGCGGCGAGCACGGCGTTGACGCGGAACAGCGCCGGGCCGAGATCGGTCTCGACCGGGCCCACCACGTCGCCGGCCTCGGCGGCGAAGACCGTCTCGGCGGCGCCGTCCAGATCGGCCTCGGCCACGTCGCCCAGATCCACCGCCTCGAGGCTCAGCCCGCGCGCCTCGACCAGATCCTCGAAGTCGGCCTCGCCCGCCTCGAGCCGGGCCAGCGCCGTCTCGGCGGCCTCGGCGTTGGGATAGACCAGCCGCTCGACCAGCCGGCGCTCCTCCTGCACGTATTCGGAAATTCGCTGCTCGTAGAGTTCGCGCACCTGCGCGTCGTCGATCTCGATCTCTTCGGCCACGTCCTCGGGGCGCAGCCAGACATAGCTGATCTGCCGGATCTCGGGCGCGGTATAGGCCTCGGGCGCGGCGGCGTAGCGCGCCTCGATCTCGGCCTCGGTGGGGGCAGGGATCTCGGCGTCGAGCAGGATCTCGGGCAGGATCACCCGCGGGCGGCCGTCATCGGCGGCGGGCGCGGGCGCGGCGCCGAGCGTCACCGGCGCCCAGGTGATGTCGCGCCGGGACATCAGGAACTCGACCAGCGCCTCGACATGGGCGTCGGGCGCGGCGACGCCGCCGACCACCGCCGTCTGCAGCAGGGCGCGGGCCTCGCCCTCGCGCAGGCTCTGCTCGAACTCGGCCACGCTGAGACCGTTGCGGGACAGCGCGTCGCGATAGGCGTCGCGGTCGAAGCTGCCGTTCAGCCCCTGGAAGGCCGGGATCGCCAGCACCTGATCGCGCACACGGGCGTCGCCCACCGAAAGGCCCAGCGCCTCGGCCTCGGCATCGAGCACCCGCTCGGTGACGAGCTGGCCCAGCACCGCCCGGTCGAGGCCGAATTGCTGCGCCTGCGCGAAGCTCACCGCCGAGCCGGTCTGGCTTTCGAGCGCGCGAATGCGGCTTTGCAGCGCGTTGGCGTAGCTCTGGATTTCCAGATCCTTGTCGCCGACCGTGCCGAGCCGGGTCGCGTTGCCCGTGAGCCCGGTGGCCCCGAAGCCGATCAGGCCCACGAAGAGCAGGATCAGGATGATCCAGACGAATACGCGGTTGCCCTTGCTCGATGCCATTGCGGTCTCCCTGTCGCGCCCCTTCGGCGTGAGCCGTTGAATAGGCAAGCGGGCGGGGCCGTGCAAGCGGATGGGGCGGGGCCCCGTCCGCGGCGAGGGCCCCGCCCGGGGTCGTGCTCAGCGCGCGGGCAGCGCCGCGAGCCGGGTTTCCAGCTCGGCGATGCCGGTGGCGTCGACATTGGCGAAGGCGATACGCAGTTGCCGCCGGCCCGCCTCGGAGCCCTCGGGCGTGAACATCGTACCCGGCAGCAGCAGCACGCCCGCCTCGTGCACCAGCCGCTGCGCCAGCGCGTCGGAAGGCTCGGCATGGGGATGCTCGATCCAGCCGAAATAGGCGCCGCAGCCCATCAGCCGCCAGCCCTGCGGCGCGAGCCGCGCGAAGCTCCGTTCCATGGCGCGGCGGCGCGAGAGGATCTCGGCGCGCTCGCCCGCCAGCCAGTCGCCCAGGTTGCGCATGCCCCACAAGGCCGCCTTCTGGCCGAGGCTGGTCGGGCAGATCGTCACCGTGTCGAGGAACCGCTCCATCTGCGCGATCCGCGCGGTGCTCGCGGTGACGGCGCCGACCCGGTGGCCGGTGAGGCGGTAGGCCTTGGAGAAGGAATAGAGTTGCACCAGCACCTCGGCCCAGTCCGGGTCCGAGAACAGCTCATGCGCCGGCCCCTCGCGGCTGTCGAAGTCGCGATAGGTCTCGTCGAGGATCAGCGCGAGACCGCGGTCGCGGCACAGGTCGCGAAAGGCCGCGAGCAGCTCGGCGGGGTATTCGATGCCGCCGGGGTTGTTGGGGCTCACCAGCACGATGGCACGGGTCGCGGGCGTGATCAGCGCCGCGGCGGCCTCGGGGTCGGGCAGCAGCGTCGGGCCGGTCTCGAGCGGCAGGGTCCGCACCCCGGCCATGTCGTTCCACATGCGGTGATTGAAGTACCACGGGCTGGGCAGGATCACCTCGGAACCTTCGCCGCAAAGCGCCGAGATCGCGGCGCAATAGGCCTGGTTGCAGCCCGAGGTGACCGCCACCTGCTCGGGCACGACGCGGCCGCGATAGGCTTCGCTCCAGTGCCGCGCGATCTCCTCGCGCAGGTCCGGCAGGCCGAGGACAGGGCCATAGAGATGGGCGCTGGCATCCTGCATGACGATCTCGGCCATGGCGCGTCGCAGCGGCTCGGGCGGCGGATCGACCGGCGCGGCCTGGCTGACGTTCAGGAGCGGCCGCTCGGGCGGAAAGCTGACCCCCTCGATCCAGCGGCGGGCCTCCATCACGGGAGGTGGAAAGGTCGATGCGGTGCGGCTGCTGCTCATGTCGTCTCCCTGGGGTGTCGCAGGGGACGCTAGACCCGCGACGATGCGGGCGCAATCGCCGGGCCCACATCGCGCGATACGCCCGATGGGGCGGGCCGGAACGCGAACGGCCCCGCCGATGGCGGGGCCGTTGTGCAGGTGCCGGAGCGGCTCAGTCCTTGCCGCGATAGGGCTCGACATATTGCAGGGCCATGTCCCACGGGAAGAAGATCCAGGTGTCCTGGCTCACCTCGGTGACATAGGTGTCGACCTGGCCGTTGCCCATCGGCTTGGCATAGACGGTGGCGAAATGGGCGTTGGGATAGAGCTGGCGCACCAGCTCCAGCGTGCGGCCGGTATCGACGAGGTCATCGACCACGAGGATGCCGGTGCCGTCGCCCATCATCTCGGCGTCGGGGGCCTTCAGCACCTTGGCGCTCGCCTGGTTCTGGTGCTCGTAGGACTTGACCGAGATCGTGTCGACGGTGCGGATGCCGAGCTCGCGGGCGACGATCATCGCCGGCGCCATGCCACCGCGGGTGATCGCGACCACCGCCTTCCAGGCGCCCTCGGCGTCGGGGCCCCGGCCGTCGAGCCGCCAGGCCAGGGCGCGGCTGTCGCGGTGCAGCTGGTCCCAGGATACGTGGAAGCCCTTTTCATGCGGCAGTCGGTCGGTCATCGCTCTCAGCCTTTCGTGATGTCGGGCGCGTCGGGGTTCTTCATGCCGATCACGTGGTAGCCCGCATCGACGTGATGGACCTCGCCGGTAACCGCGCTGCCCAGATCCGACAAGAGGTAGAGGGCGGATTTTCCGACCTCCTCCTGGGTGACCGTGCGGCGCAGTGGCGAATTATACTCGTTCCACTTCATGATGTAACGGAAATCACCGATACCGGAGGCGGCCAGCGTCTTGATGGTGCCGGCAGAGATCGCGTTGACCCGGATCGCGTCGCGGCCCAGATCCTCCGCGAGGTACTGCACGCTCGCCTCCAGAGCCGCCTTGGCCACGCCCATGACGTTGTAGTGCGGCATCACCTTCTCGGCGCCGTAATAGGTCAGCGTCAGGCAGGAGCCGCCCTCGGTCATCATCGGCGCCGCGCGCTTCACCACCGAGGTGAAGGACCAGACCGAGATGTCCATCGACATCAGGAAGTTCTGCTTCGAGGTGTCGACATAGCGGCCGCGCAGCTCGGACTTGTCGGAAAAGCCGATGGCGTGGACGATGAAGTCGAGCTTGCCCCATTTCTCCTGCAGCGCGGTGAACAGCGCGTCGATGCTGTCCTCGTCGCCGACGTCGCAGGGCAGCACGATGTCGGAGCCGACCTCCGCCGCGAGCGGGCCGACCCGCTTTTTCAGCGCCTCGCCCTGATAGGAGAAGGCCAGCTCGGCGCCGGCACCGGCGCAGGCCTTGGCGATGCCCCAGGCGATCGACTTGTCGTTGGCGAGCCCCATGATGAGGCCGCGTTTTCCCGCCATCAACTGCGATGTCATGAATGTCCCTCTTGCCGATCCGGCGCCGTTTCGATCCGGTGTAGGCGATAGGGAGCATGGCATCAAGGCCACGGGCCTACGTGACGTCATGCTTAGAGCGGAAGGAGAGGGGACTAAATGGTTGAGAATGGAGTATACTGTCGGAATACGAGTGAGTGAGTTTGTATGATGGACCCGCGTGTCGGCATCTTCGCCGGAGATGATCCGCTGAATATTACAAGGCTCTGGCTTGAGGAAGCCGGGCGCCACGAGCCTTCGGATCCCAACGCGATCGCGCTGGCCACGGTTGATTCCGAGGGTCTGCCGGATGTGAGAATCGTACTGCTCAAGAGCATCGAGAGCGATGCGTTCGTGTTCTACACGAACTACGAAAGCGCCAAGGCGCGCCAGATCGACAGCAATGGCCGCGCCGCTTTCGCCATGCACTGGAAGTCGCTGCGCCGACAGATCCGGGTGCGCGGGTTGGTGGAACGCGAGGACGGCCCGATCGCCGACGCCTATTTTAGATCACGGCCGCGTGAGAGCAGGGTGGGGGCCTGGGCTTCGCCTCAAAGTCGTGCGATCGCCTCGCGCGCGGCGCTCGAGGCGGAGGTGGCGCGACTCGATGCCGAGCTTGGCGAGGATCCGCCGCGGCCGGCCTTCTGGGGTGGATATCGGCTCAGACCGCTCGAGATCGAATTTTGGGCAGATGGCGCACATCGGCTTCACGACCGGTACAAATGGTCGAGACCGACGCTGAACCATCCGTTCGAAGTGTTACGTTTAGGACCGTGATTTCACACGGAATGAAATTCGATGCTTGTAGCCACCCTCGGACTGTGCTGCACAGACGAAAAAAATCGGACGGGCCGGGACAAGGCTGCTGGAGGCGGAGATGAACGACATGCTGGACAAGCAGACGGAGGACCGCCTCGAGATCGCGGGACACGTCAAGTGGTTCGATCCGGCGAAGGGATTCGGCTTCATCGTGCCCGATGACGGCGGCTCCGACATCCTGCTGCACGCCAATGTGCTGCGCAACTATGGCCAGAACTCGGTGGCCGATGGCGCGCGGATTCGCATCCTTGCCCATCGCACCGAGCGCGGCATCCAGGCCGCCGCCATCCTGTCGCTCGAGGCACCGGCGACCGCCGCCGCGGTGCCGCTGGCCGATTTCCAGGAGTTCGACCCCGAATATCTCGCGAGCCGTCCGCTCGAACCGGCGCGGATCAAGTGGTTCGACAAGACCAAGGGCTTCGGTTTCGCCAACATCTTCGGCGCCGGCGACGACATATTCCTCCATGTCGAGGTGCTGCGGGCGTCCGGCCTCGCGGATCTCGAACCCGGCGAGGCGGTGTCACTGCGGGTGATCCAGGGCAAGCGCGGGCGAATGGCGACGGAAATCCTCACCTGGGACGCGGCGCTGCGCCAGCCGGGGGCCGCGAAGCCCGAGGACGGGAACGGGGACGAGGCATGAAGGCGCTGCTGCTGGCGGCCTTCGCCGTCTCGGCGCCGCTGGCCCTGCAGGCCGCGACCTGCGCGCCCGACCGGGTGACGATACGGGGCGATTGGGGGCAGGCGGCCTTCACCGTGGCCGTGGCCGATGATGCCGCCGAGCGGGCGCAGGGGCTGATGAACGTTCCCGAGATGCCGCGCATGACGGGCATGCTCTTCGTCTATGAAGAGCCGCAGGCCGTGTCCTTCTGGATGCGCAACACTCTCATTCCGCTCGACATGATCTTCGCCGGCCCCGACGGGACCGTGCGCAGCATCCACGAGCGCGCGCAGCCGCTCGACGAAACCCCGATCCCGGGTGGCACCGACATCCAGTACGTTCTGGAGCTCAATGGCGGCATGGCGGAACGGCTCGGCATCGCGCCCGGCGACACGCTGCGCCACCCCTCGATCGGCAGCGACGAGACACCGGCAGCCGATCCCTGCGAATGATCACGGCGGCGCTTGCACCCGGGCGCGCGCCAGCCTAGAAGGGCGGCGGTCCGGGGCGTAGCGCAGCCTGGTAGCGCATCTGTTTTGGGAACAGAGGGTCGCAGGTTCGAATCCTGCCGCCCCGACCAATCTCCTCTCATTTCCATTCTCGGTGACCCGGAGAGGCCGGTCCCTCTGGTTTCGGGCATCGTGGCGAATCCCCCTAACACCGGGTGACGCCGGGTTGTGGCCCGTATCGCGCCATCGAAGATATCTCCGGCTCAAAACGACCCCCAAAGACCCCTGTGGCCCCGATGTCACGCCCTGCGGTGGACAAGTTCAGGGCCCGTTTCTCACCCCCTGTGGATAATTTTCAGGCCGTGCTCAAGCGGTGCATATGTCCCAGCGTCAGGCGCCCTCAAAGCCCAACGCAGACTGGGCATATGACGTTTTTCATGGACCGGTGGGGGCTGTGGAAAACCCTGTGGGAGAGCGGTGAACTGCGGTGGGCGAATCCAAGGGCGCCGAGGCGGTGTCGCGATATTCGTTCGCGCCACCCCGGCACCGCGTTGACCGTACCCGCCGCGCTGCTCAGTTTCGCCGAACCGGGGGCCTGCGGCCTGCGGCTCACGCGGCGAAACGGGACCACCTGCATGCAGATCGAACGGCGCTATACGATGCCGGGACAGGCCCCGCTTGCCGGGATGCCGACCCGCCGTATCCGGCTCGAGGACGGCACCGCCATGCAGGTGCCCGCCTGCTGGACGCTGCGCGCCGCGCGCGCCTTTGCCGCGCAGGTGCCGGGGGCGCGGGGCGAGACCGGCCTCGCGGATGCCGTCGACGCGCTGACGGCGCGGCTCTCCTCTGGCGCCAAGGCTTCCGGCCTTCTGACGGACCCCACCTGCCTCGGCATCTGGGCCGACGAGATGCGCCAGATGGTCATGCACCGTATCGCGGTCATCGATCCCGCGCTCTGGAGCGGGCGCATAGGCGCGTCCGAGCCTGCGGCCTCGCCGCTGCGGGTGCGGATGGCGCAGGCGGAAGACGCGCAGGTGAGGTGCCTCGCCGAAGCGGTCCGCGACGGCGCGCCGCTTGCTTTCGATTTCGAGACCGATCCGCGCGTCGCCGCGCCGAGCGTCGTGCTCGACCTCCGCTGCTTCGTCGAGGATGGCGAGGTCGCGGTGGCGGCGCTGGTTCATGCGGTCCAGCTCTGGACACTGGCTCTCGCCGCGGCTGCCGGGCGCAAGGCCGTGCCGGGCGACCTTGGACTGGCGGGTTTGGGCGGTGCGCTGATGCGGCTCGGCCTGGGACATGCGACGCGCGAAGGGCGCATCGCGGCGGTCGCGATGGGGGCTCTGGCCGAGGCGGCGCGAGCGACCATGGCAGCGGAGCTCGGGCTTGCGCCGGGGGCGGGCGATGCGCATGCGCGCGCCGGTCTGGCGCGGCTCCAAGCCAAGCCGGTGCCGCACGCTGCCCGTGCGGCTATCGAGCGTGCGCGCGGGCTCTGGGCCGGGATCGACGAGCAGGCCGCCCCCGATGCGCCGGCGACCCCCCGGATCGCGATCGCGCCACTTGGCGCTCGGGCGGCGATCCTCGGGCTCGGGGACGACCCGCTCGCGCCCTTGGCCGAGCTGCGCATCGAGATGGAGACCGAGCGGGGACATTGCCGCGAGGCCGCGCCGGAGTTGCGCGCCGGGCTTGCCGCTCAGGGATACGGCGGCGACCGGATCGAGGCATTAATCCGTCACGTGGCCGGGCATGGCAGCCTCGCCGCCGCGCCGGGCATCGACCATGCGGCGCTGCGCGCGCGCGGGCTCGACGCGCAGCAGATCGCCCGGATCGAGGCGGCGCTCCCCGAGGCGCGCGACCTGCGCGCGGCGGTCACGCCCTGGCGGCTGGGCACGGCGTTCTGCGCATCGCGGCTCGGCCTCGACGCCGCGGCGATGCCGGGGCAGGGGATGGGGCTGCTGGAGCAGCTCGGTTTCACCGAGGCGCAGATCGAGGCGGCCAATCGCCACGTCTTCGGCACCGGATCCCTGCGCGGCGCCCCGGGGATCGCGCCCCGCGACGCCGCTGCCTTCGATTGCGCACCCGAAGGGGCGGGCGGCCCGCAGGATGTCGGTCCGCGCGCACGGCTCGCCATGGCGGCGGCGCTGGCACGGGTGATCGGTGGCCCGGTGGTGGCGCGGCTGCCGCTGCCGGATGCGGCCGGGGCCGATGCGGCGCGCGCGGCGATCCGCGCGGCGCGGCGGGCGGGGCTCGCCGGGCTGGTCCTGTCCCGCGATGCCGAGGCGGCGCAGCGCATGGGCGGCGCGATCGAGGCCTCCGCGGATGCCCTTTCACTGGCGCCGCGCCTGCGCGAGATCCTTGCCATGCTGCCGCCGGGGATCCGCCCCGGCACCGCACCATCCGAGGTGATCGAGCTGCTTGAGGCGGCGCGCCGCTCGCGCCCCGAGGCGCGACGTCATGCGCGGGCGTTGCGCGAACGGCTGCTGGCCGACCCGCTGCCGCAGGATCGCGGCAGGTCGGGCGTCGCCACGCCACCGGTCGGGCACGACCGCGCGCAGACCAGGCGCGGCTGAGCCGTTCCGTTCCGGAACGTCTTCGCGCTCTCCGTGTTGCTGCTCAGAAGCAGCCGAGCTGGGAGAGGCGCATGGGCGACAGATCGCGCGCGGTCGAGGATGTGCTCGACCGGCTTGAGCAGGAGGGGCGCGACGACGACTGCGCCACCGTGGGTGACGTGACCTCGGCGCTCGGGGATCGCGGCTTCGGCCCGTTTCTCTTCGTGCCGGCGCTGATCGAGATTTCGCCGATCGGCGGCGTGCCCGGCGTGCCGACGCTCTTGGCGTTGATCATCACGATCTTCGCGGTGCAGATCGTGATGCAGCGCGACGAGATGTGGCTGCCGGGGTTCCTCGAACGCCGCTCGATCTCGGGCGACAAGCTCGCCAAGGCGGCCGACAAGCTGCGCGGTATCGGTCGCTGGCTCGATCGGTGGTTTCACGGGCGCTTTGAAGCGCTGACCGGGCCCAAGGCGTCGCGTATCGCGGGCATCGCGGTGCTGCTCCTGTGCCTGACCGTGCCGCCCTTGGAACTCGTGCCCTTCGCGTCCAGCGCGCCGATGGCGGCGATCGCGGCCTTCGGCCTCGCCATGACGCTGCGCGACGGGCTGCTGATGGGGCTGGGTTTCCTGCTGAGCATCGTGGCGGTCGGCGTGAGCTTCGGAATGATCGGCGGCGGCTGAAACCCGGGGGAGGGCTGGTCTATCCGCGGGCGACGCGGCATGGTCGGCGCGCCCGAACCGCCGGAGAAGACGAGGTGACGAACATGCGCAAAGGGCCAGACGCCTTTCACTCCCTGCACCGGCACGGGTTCGTCCGTGTCGCCACGGCGACGCCGCGCGTGCGGCCCGCCGACGTGTCGTTCAACCGCGACGCGGTGATCGCCGAGGCGCGGCGCGCGCATGATGCCAAGGCCGATCTCGTGGTGTTCCCCGAGCTCTGCGTCTCCTCCTACGCGATCGACGACCTGCACATGCAGACCGCGCTTCTCGACGCGGTCGAGGCGGCGGTGACGCGCATCACCGAGGCCAGCGCCAAGCTCGCTCCGGTGTTGCTGATCGGCGCGCCGCTGCGCCATGAGGGGCGGCTTTACAACTGCGCCGTGGTGATCTCGCGCGGGCGCATTCTCGGCGTGGTGCCCAAGAGCTTCCTGCCGAATTACCGCGAATTTTACGAAAAACGCTGGTTCGCCGAGGGGCGCGGCGTCACGGGCCGCGCGATGCGGTTCGGGGGAGAGGAAGTGCCCTTCGGCACCGACCTGATCTTCGAGGCCGAGGATCTGCCCGGCCTGATCTTCCACACGGAGATCTGCGAGGATTTCTGGGCCCCCGTGCCGCCGTCGAGCCAGGCGGCCACCGAAGGCGCGCTGATCCTCACCAACCTCTCGGCCTCGAACATCGTGATCGGCAAATCCGACGACCGCCACGTGCTGTGCCGCAGCCACGGCATGCGCAGTTTCGCGGCCTATGCCTATTCCGCCGCAGGCCCCGGCGAGAGCACCACCGATCTGAGCTGGGACGGGCAGGGCGCGGTCTACGAGATGGGCGACCTGCTGGCGCAGTCGGGCCGCTTCGACGTGGAGCCCGAGCTGTGCATGGCCGATATCGACACGCAGCGGCTTGTGAACGAGCGGATCCGCACCGGCACCTTCAACGACGCGGGCAAGGGGCAGGCCCCGGCCTTTCGGCGCATCCGCTTCGCGCATCGGCCGCATTTCGAGGATGCCGGGCTGATCCGGCCGATCCGTCGCTACCCTTACGTGCCGAACCGCGAAAGCCATCTCGATCTCGACTGCTACGAGGCCTTCAACATCCAGGTCGAAGGGCTGCGCCGCCGGATGGAATCGATCGGCAACCCCAAGCTGGTGATCGGCATTTCCGGCGGGCTCGACAGCACCCACGCGCTGATCGTTGTGGCCAAGGCCTGCGACCGCATGGGCCTGCCACGCGACACGATCCTCGGCTACACCATGCCCGGCTTCGCCACCGGGGATGCCACCAAGTCGAACGCCTGGAAGCTGATGCGCGCGATGGGGGTGCAGGCGGCCGAGATCGATATCCGGCCCGCCGCGCGGCAGATGCTGAAGGACATGGATCACCCGTTCTCCGGCGGCGATCCGGTCTATGACATCACCTTCGAGAACGTGCAGGCGGGGCTCCGGACCGATTACCTGTTCCGGCTGGCCAATCAGAATGGCGGCATCGTCGTCGGCACCGGGGATCTGAGTGAACTGGCGCTGGGCTGGTGCACCTATGGCGTCGGCGACCAGATGAGCCATTACAACGTCAATTCCGGCGTGCCCAAGACGCTGATCCAGTACCTGATCCGCTGGTCGATCCAGTCCGGGCAGTTCGACGAGGCCGCAACCACCGACGTGCTGCAGGCGATCCTGGATACGGAGATCTCGCCCGAACTGGTGCCGCAATCCGAGGAAGAGGAGCTGCAATCGACCGAGGACCGGATCGGGCCCTACGCGCTGCACGACTTCTTCCTGTTCCACACCATGCGCTACGGGCTGCCGCCTTCGAAGGTGGCCTTCCTCGCATGGCACGCCTGGCACGATGCCGAGAAGGGGCTCTGGCCGATCGGCTTCCCGCAGGAAAAGCGCCGCGCCTACGACCTCGCGGAGATCCGCAAGTGGCTGGAGGTCTTCGTCTCCCGCTTCTTCGGCTTCGCGCAGTTCAAGCGCTCGGCCATGCCGAACGGGCCCAAGGTCTCGGCCGGTGGCTCGCTCAGCCCCCGCGGCGACTGGCGCGCGCCGTCGGATGCGAGCGCGGCGGTCTGGCTCGAGGAGCTGCGCGAAAACGTGCCCGAAGGCTGATCTTTCCCGTCCCGCCCGGATGCGCTAGTGAGGGTCGCCCGGAATGGTCCGGGCACCGGTCGCAGCCTACCCGGTCAAAACAAGGACGGATCTGATGAAAACCTATGTAATCTGCTCTGGCGGGCTCGACAGCGTGTCGCTCGCCCACAAGGTCGCCGCCGAGAACGAGCTGGCCGGCCTCATCTCCTTCGACTATGGCCAGCGCCACTCGAAAGAGCTGGACTTCGCCCGCGCCGCCGCCGAGCGGCTGGGCGTGCCGTTCCACCTGATCGACATGCGCTCGATCGGCGCGCATCTGTCGGGCTCGGCGCTCACCGACGATGTCGAGGTGCCCGACGGGCATTATGCCGAGGACACCATGAAGACGACCGTGGTGCCGAACCGCAACGCGATCATGCTGACCGTGGCCTTCGGCTTAGCTGCGGCGCAGAAGGCCGACGCCGTGGCGACGGCGGTGCATGGCGGCGATCACTTCATCTACCCCGACTGCCGCCCGGCATTCACCGAAGCCTTCGACGCGATGCAGCGCCAAGCGCTCGATGGCTACGCCGATGTCCGGCTCTACACCCCGTTCGTGCACGAACCGAAATCGGCGATCGTGACCGAGGGTGCGAAGCACGGCACGCCCTTCGCCGAGACCTGGTCCTGCTACAAGGGCGGCGAGAAGCATTGCGGCCGCTGCGGCACCTGCGTCGAGCGGCGCGAGGCGTTCCACCTCGCGGGCGTCGCGGACCCCACCGAATATGCCGATCCGGATTTCTGGGTCGAGGCCGTCGCGCGGGGGGCGAAGTGATGTACACGATCACCAAGGAATTCCACTTCTCCGCCAGCCATCAGCTTTGCGGCCTGCCGGGCGACCACCCCTGCGCCCGGCTGCACGGGCACAACTACATCGCAGAGGTGGAATTGCAGTCCGAGGAGCTCGACGAGAACGGCTTCGTGCTCGACTACCGGGCGCTCGACCCGCTCAAGCGCTGGATCGACGACCATCTCGACCATCGCCATCTCAACGAGGTGTTCGGCCATGACGGCGTGACCTCAGAGGTGCTGGCCCGGGCGATCTACGACTGGGCCGCCGCGCGCTGGGACCAGGTCAGCGCGGTGCGGGTGTCGGAGACGCCGAAGACCTGGGCCGAGTACCGGCCCCAGCCTGGGCGGCGCGCGGCATGACCACGCTGCGCGTCTCCGAGATCTTCGGCCCGACGATCCAGGGCGAGGGCGCGCTGATCGGCCAGGCCACGGTCTTCGTGCGGCTGGGCGGCTGCGACTACCGCTGCTCGTGGTGCGACAGCCTGCACGCGGTCGAGAGCGAATACCGCCACACATGGGCGGCGATGGAAACCAGGGCGGTCTGGGACCGCATCGTCGAGCTGTCCGGCGGGCGGCCGCTGACGGTCACCATCTCGGGCGGCAACCCGGCGATCCAGGATTGCGGCCCGCTGATCGAGCGCGGGCGCGCCCTGGGCTACCGCTTCGCGCTGGAGACCCAAGGCTCGGTGGCGCGCGACTGGTTTTCCCGGCTGGAGCCGCTGGTCCTGTCACCCAAGCCGCCGTCCTCGGGCGAGGCGCCGGATTGGGCGCGCTTCGACGAGTGCCTCGCCGCGGCGGGGGACGCGGAAGCGATCCTGAAGATCGTGGTGTTCGACGAGGCCGATTACCTCTGGGCCCGCGAGGTGGCCGGTCGCTACCCGCAGCTGCCGGTCTACCTCCAGCCCGGCAACCATACGCCGCCGCCGCCCGAGGCCGAGGATGCCGAGATCGACATGGACGGCATCACCGACCGCATGGATTGGCTGGTGAGCCGGGCGCTGGCCGATGGCTGGTTCGAGGCGCGCGTGCTGCCGCAGCTGCACGTGCTGATCTGGGGCAACAAGCGCGGCGTCTGAAACTCAGGCGTCGTGCAATCCGCGCCGTGCGAGTACGAAGCCCGACAGGAAGGCGGCCTCGGCAAAGAGCTTCGCGCCTTCCTCGAACACCGTCATCACGTCGGCATAGAGCGGTCTTTGCGCCTCGGCGACGGCGAGCCAGTCGAGCCATTCGTCACGGTTCGAGATCGCGTCGAGACCGACTTGCAGCACCAGGAGCGCGAAGCCGAAGCCAAGCCACGGGAGCAGCCCGCGAAACCGGCGCAGCTCCGAGCGGCACAGCCACAGCACCGCGAGCCCGACCAGCCCGTAGAACGCGATGATCAGGTCGTCGAGCCGGTCGGTCAGCGCCGTCGACTTGGCCCCCGCGAGGGTGTGGATCAGCTTGTCGAGATTCTCGTGGATCTGCGCCAGATCGTCGAGCGCGAGAAAGGCGAAGCCCGCACCGATGGCGATCCAGACGGCGCGCGGATCGCGCAGGAACGGACGGGCGCGGTCGCGCCGGACCTTGCCGATCGCGAAGCTCGTCCACGAGATCAGGCCCAGAAGCAGCACCGAGCCATAGGTGACGATCCCGCTCTCGCGGAACTGCCAGTCCAACTGGTCGCGCCACAGCCCCAGCGCCACCGCGACGAACAGCAGCATCGCGACGCCTGCGAAGATGCCGGAAACCGGGAGACGCCCGGTGAGGGAGCTGGAATGTGCGAATGTCATGACGCCGTTACATAGCGATTGCGCGACGTCGCGCAATGCACAGGTCTCGGTGCGATTTCTTCGACTTGCGACGTTGACCGCAGCGCGGGGCGCGCTCTCATTGTCGTGACCTTGGCGCGAGCGCCGCTGACCCCGGACCCTGCATGCCCCGCGAGACCCGCGCCCGACCCATCTTTCTCCCCGGCCCGTCGCGGCTCGCGCTCCTGTCGTTCCTGCTGCTCGCCGCCTGCGAGGGGCGGCAATCGGCGCTGGTGCCGGGCGGCGAGGACGCGCGTATCCTGGGCGACCTGTTCTGGGTCATGCTCGCGGGCGCGGTGGTGTTGTGGTTCGGGATGAACGGGCTGTTCTACTGGGCCACGCGGCGCAGCCCGGCGGCGCATTCGCAGCGGATCGCCAACTGGCTGGTGATTCTGGGCGGCATCGCTTTCCCGACGGTGACGCTGAGCGCGCTGCTGGTCTATGGGCTGAGCATCATGCCCGACCTGCGCGCCACCGGCGACGGGCCGGTGATCCGGGTGACCGGGGAGCAGTGGTGGTGGCGCGTCGAATATCAGCGCGAGGACGGCAGCACCGTCACCACCGCCAACGAGATCCGGCTGCCCGCGGGCGTCCGCTCGACCTTCCTGCTCGACAGCAAGGAGGTGATCCATTCCTTCTGGGTGCCGTCACTGGGCGGCAAGATGGACATGTTTCCCGGCCGGGTGAACGAAATGACGCTCGGTCCCGAACGCCCCGGCATCTATCGCGGCCAATGCGCCGAGTTCTGCGGCGAAAGCCACGCCTGGATGGCCTTCGAGGCCGAGGTGATGGAGCCCGAGGCTTTCGAGGCATGGCTCGCGGCCGAGGCCGCCCCGGCAGTGACGCCCGCGAGCGCGGAGGCGGCCCGGGGGGCGGCGCTGTTTTTGTCGCAGGGCTGCGGCGCCTGCCACGCGGTGCGCGGCACCCCCGCCGTGGGGCGGGTGGGGCCGGATCTCACCCATGTCGGCTCGCGCCATTCGCTCGCCGCCGGGCGGCTCGGCACGAGCACTGAGGATTTCGCCAAGTGGGTCGCCAACCCGGGCGCCTGGAAGCCCGGCGCCGAAATGCCCGCCTATGACCACCTTACGGGCGAACAGATCGACGCGATCGCCGCCTATCTCGAGGGCCTCGAATGACCGACCGAAGCATCCCCGCGGGCGACCTCGCGCCACGGGGCATCTATCCCCCGACCGAGGAGATGCTGAACGAGCCGGTGCCGCGCGAGGTCCGCGAGCGGCAGGAAGAGAACCTGCGCCGTGCCTGGAAGACGCCCGAGGGCTGGCGCTACTGGACCGCCGTGAACAACTCCGAGGTCGGCGTCTGGTACACCATGACCGCCTTCGTCTTCATGCTGATCGCGGGTGTCATGGCGCTGCTGATGCGGTTGCAGCTCTGGGTGCCGGAGAACGACCTGATCTCGGCCGACATGTTCAACCAGCTCTTCACCATGCACGGCTCGGCGATGATGTTCCTCTTCGCCGTGCCGATGTTCGAGGCGATCTCGATCCTGATCCTGCCCGCCTTTCTGGGCGCGCGCGACATGCCGTTCCCGCGGCTCTCGGCCTATGGCTACTGGGCCTTTCTGATCGGCGGCATCTTCGTGATCGGCTCGATCCTGTTCTCGGCGGCGCCCAAGGCGGGCTGGTTCATGTATCCGCCGCTCGCCACCATCGAGCTTGGCATCGGCTCGGACATCTGGCTGCTGGGCCTCAGCTTCATCGAGGTGGCCTCGATCGCGGCGGCGGTCGAGCTGATCGTCGGCGCGTTGAAGTGTCGCCCGCCCGGCATGCGCGTCAACGTCATGCCGCTCTACGCGTGGTACGTCCTTGTCGTCGGCGGCATGATCCTGTTTGCCTTTCCGCCGCTGATCGCGGGAGATTTCCTGTTCGAACTGGAGCGCTCGTTCGACTGGCCGTTCTTCGATCACACGCGCGGCGGCGACCCGATGCTGTGGCAGCACCTGTTCTGGATCTTCGGCCACCCGGAGGTCTACATCATCTTCCTGCCCTCGATCGCCATCGCCGCGATGATCGTGCCGACGGTCGCGCGCCGGCCGATCCTCGGCTATTCATGGATCGTGCTCTCGGCGGTGGGGACCGGGTTCCTGAGCTTCGGGCTCTGGGTGCACCACATGTTCACCACCGGCCTGCCCAACATGTCGCTGGGGTTCTTCTCGGCGGCCTCCGAGGCGGTGGTGATCCCGACCGGCATCCAGCTCTTCGCCTTCGTCGCGACGCTGATCGCCGGCAAGGTGGTCATGACGCTGCCGATGCTGTGGATCGCGGGGGCTCTGGCGATCTTCACGGCGGGTGGCCTGACCGGCGTCATGGTCGCGATCGCGCCCTTCGACTGGCAGGTGCACGACACCTATTTCATCGTGGCGCACCTGCATTACACGCTGTTCGGCGGCATGGTCTTCCCGGTGATCGCGGGGGTCTATTACTTCTTCCCGTTCTTCCGGAAGAAGATGCTCTCCGAGCGGCTGGGCCGCTGGTCCTTCTGGCTGATCTTCACCGGCTTCAACATAACCTTCCTGCCGATGCATCTCACCGGCCTCCTCGGCATGCCGCGCCGGGTCTACACCTATCCCGAGGGCCTGGGCATCGACTGGCTCAACCAGATCTCGACCGTGGGCTCGTTCATCGTCGCCGCCGGTTTCGCGGTTTTCGCCTGGGACATCGTGCGCCCCAAGAAGGACCAGCCGCAGATCGAGCGCAACCCGTGGGGGGCCGGCACGCTGGAATGGAGCCACGAGATCCCCGAGACCAAGTGGGGCGTGCGCTCGATCCCGCACATCACCTCGCGCTACCCGCTCTGGGATCAGCCCAAGCTGGTCGAGCGCATGGATCAGGGGCGCTACTACCTGCCCGACGCCGAGGAGGGGCTGCGCGAGACCATCGTGACCAGCGTGATCGACGCGCGGCCGATCCAGGTGCAGCGGGTGACCGGCCCGGCCTATATCACGATCTGGGCGGCGGCCTTCACCGGCGGCGCCTTCATCCTGCCGACCTTCCACATTTATGGCCCGGCCATCGTCTCGGCGGCCTTCGCGGTGGTCTGCATCCTCTACTGGCTCTGGACCTCGACCGCGCGGCCGCCGGAAAAGGACATGAAGGATGTGGGCCTCGGCCTCAGCCTGCCGACCTATGCCGCCGGGCCGCAGGCGGTGGGCTGGTGGGCGGTCTGGATCACCATGCTGGGCGACGCCACCGCCTTTGCGTCGCTGGTCTTCGGGGTGTTCTTCTACTGGACCTCGAACACCGCCTTCCCGCCGCCGGGGGCCGAGCATGCCAACGGCTATCTCGTCGCGCTCTCCACCGCCGCCTTCGCCGCCGCATGGGCGCTGACGCGCGGCGCGCGCGGTTTGAACCGGGCCGGCCGGGTGGGGCTGGCGCGCGGGGCGCTGGCGCTGGCGCCGCTCCTGACGCTGGCCGGGATGGGTGGCTTCATCCTGTCGGTCATGGATCTCGACCCCGCCAGCCATGTCTATCCGGCGATGATGTGGGCGCTGATGGTCTGGGTGGTGGCGCATGGCATCGTCGGCACCATCATGCAGCTCTATTGCCTCGCCGGCAGCCTCTTCGGCAAGCTGACCCCGCGCTATGACGCGGATCTGTGGAACGTCACGTTGTTTTGGCACTTCCTGGGGCTGACGGCGCTGGTGACCGGCGCGATGATGGGTATCGTGCCCCGGCTGATGTGAGGGAGGGCCGCATGGAGCGCAGCGATCACGACCGGCCCTCGCATCCGCGCGAGGACGAGCACGAATTCTCGGAAGAGCGCGAGAGCCTGTGGCGGATCACGCTCGGGCCGACGATCTGGGCCTTCCACTTCCTGATCAGCTACGCGGCGGTCTCGGTCTACTGCTTCAAGTTCGAGCGCATGTTCTCGATGGGCGCGTTGCGCATCGCCCTGATCGCGATGACCGTCGCGATGCTCGCCGCGATCGCCTGGATCGGCTGGCGCGCCTTCCTGCGCTGGGACGTGCGCGACACCGGCGAATTCTCGAACCCCGAGGGCAGCGCCGAGGACCGGCACCAGTTTCTCGGCCATGCGGGGTTCCTGCTGGCGCTGGTGTCGTTCATCGGCGTGGTCTACGACACGTTGCCCTTGATCATCCTCGGAACCTGCCAGTGAGGCCCGGCGCGATCAGGCCGGTGCCAATGATCCTCGGGCTGGGGCTTCTGGCCGCCGTCTGGGTCGCGCCGCTCGAGATGTGGCTCGGCGCCTCCTTCGCGGGGCACATGCTGCGGCACATGACCATCGTGGCGCTCGCCGCGCCGCTTCTGGTGCTGGGCTGGCCCGCGCTGGGCCGGGCCTTGGCGCTGGGCCCGCTGATCGCCGCAGCGCTCGAATTCGCGGTGGTCTGGGCCTGGCACCTGCCGCGCGCCCATGCGCTGGCCTATCGCTCCGAGGCGGGCTTCGCCGCCGAGCAGGCCAGCTTTCTGCTGGCGGGGCTGCTGGTCTGGGCCGGCTGCCTGCGGGCCGGGCATCCGCTGGCCGGGGCCGGGGGGCTGCTGCTCACATCGATGCACATGACGCTTCTGGGGGCGCTGTTGATCCTCGCGCCGCGCGATCTCTATTCCGCCTGGTGCGGGCTGATGCCCGATCTGGGCGGCCAGCAGCTTGGCGGCATGCTGATGCTCGGGATCGGCACGCCGGTCTATCTCGTGGCGGGGCTGGCGCTCACCGCCCGCGCCGTGAAGGAAAGGGAGGCCGCGGCATGAAGCAGCGGACCAGGACGGTTCTCGTCACGCTCGCCGTGCTGGCGGGGCTGGGCGCGGCGGCGGGCGGTGCCACCATTGCCTTCGGGCTCTACAACGTGTCGGCGCGCGCGGGCCACCTGCCGCCGACCTACTGGGCGCTGCACACCACCTATCGCAACGCCGTCGATCTCTATTCCGGCCACCCCGAGACGCCGGCCCCCGATCTCGACGACCCGGCGCTGATCGAGCTTGGCGCGCGGCATTTCGAGACCGCCTGCGCCATGTGTCACGCCGTGCCTGGGCGCGACCGCACCGCCACCATCCTCGGCATGAACCCGGTGCCGCCGCACATCACTGAGGCGGTGGGTAGCTGGAGCCCCGAAGAGCTGCACTGGATCCTCTACGAAGGCGTGAAGATGTCGGGCATGCCGCAATGGCCCTCGCAGCGCGGCGACGACGTCTGGGCCGGGGTCGCCTATCTGCGCGCGATCCAGAAGGGCGAGGTGACGCCCGAGCGGCAGGCCGAGCTGACCGCGCTGACCGAGAGCGGCGGCCCCGAAGGCGCGGCGTGGTGCGCGGGCTGCCATGGCGGCGTCACACGCCACGTGCCACGGCTCGACATCTTCGAAGCCGATTACATCGAGGCCGCGCTCTTGGCCTATCGCGAGGGGCGGCGCGAGAGCGGGATCATGCAGCATGCGGCCTCGGAACTGGCCCCCGACCAGCTGCGCGCGCTTGCCGAATGGTTCGCAGAAGCGCAGGCGCCCCGGGACGAAACGGGCGGGGTCCGGGCGCATGACCCCGAAACGCTGGCGCTGGGCGAGCGGCTGGCGCGGGCGGGCTCCGACGACGTGCCCACCTGCACCGCCTGCCACGGGCCGGGGCCGCGCGACCTCGAAGGGCTGGGCGGCGAGGCGCTGAAGGGGGATTTCCCGCCTCTCGCCGGGCAGGACGAGGCCTATCTGGTCACCCAGCTCCGGCTGTGGCGCGACGGGGTGCGCGGCGGCACCGAGGCCTACAACCTGATGCGGGTCGCGGCGCAGGATCTGGAAGAGGCGGATATCGAGGCGCTGGCCGCCTGGTATGCCTCGTTCGAGCCGAAGCGCAGCGGCACGGTCAAGGCACCGGACAACGCGTCGGCGCCCGGCGGTCATGACGGGCCGGGACCGAACCCGCTGCGCCGGCCCGCCGATCACTGATCATCGCTTTCATGTTGCAAGCGCCTGACATTTTGGTGTGTTGCGCCGATATCGCGGCGCAGGCACTACCCTGTGACCGAAGCCGGGCGATGCGATCCGGCGGCATCGACGGGAGGAGCAACATGAAGCGGATGATGACAGGGATCATTGGGGCGCTGATCCTCGCGAGCGGCGCGGCCCGGGCGCAGGAGGGCGATGCGCTGCTCGAGATGAGCTGGGAGGAGATCGTCGAGACCGCGCGCGGCGGTGAGGTCAACGTCTTCATGTGGGGCGGGGCCGACAACATCAACGCCTATGTCTCCGACTATATCGGCGGCCGTCTCGAGGAGGAGTACAACATCACGCTCAACCGCGTGCCGCTCACCGACACCGCCGAGGCGGTGAACATCGTGCTGGGCGAGGTCGAGGCGGGCGCGACGACGGGCGCGGTCGACATGATCTGGATCAACGGCGAGAATTTCCGCACCATGAAGCAGGGCGACCTCGCCTGGTGCGGCTATGTCGACAAGCTGCCCAACGCGGCGCTGGTGAATTTCGACAACCCCGCCATCGCCAATGATTTCGGCACGCCGGTCGAGGGCTGCGAGGTGCCGTGGAGCCGGGTGCAGTTCGCCTTCGCCCACGACACCGCCCGCACGTCCGAGCCGCCGCGCTCGATCCCCGAGCTCCTGGCATGGGTGAAGGCCAATCCGGGCCGCTTCACCTATCCCGCGCCGCCCGATTTCACCGGTGCCGCCCTCGTGCGCCACGTCTTCACCCATGTGGCGGGCGGGCCGGATGCGCTGATGGGGCCGTTCGATCAGGCCAAGTTCGACGAGGTGGCCGGCGAAACCTGGGAGATCCTGAACGGGATCGAGCCGAATCTGTGGCGCGAGGGCGTCACCTACCCGACATCGATCACCCAGCTGCAGCAGATGTTCGCCAATCAGGAGGTGGACCTGTTCTTCACCTACGACCCTGCCGAGGTCGGCACGGCGGTGGTGAACGGGATCTTCCCCGAGACCGCGCGCTCCTACGGGTTGAGCGACGGCACGCTGGCCAACACCAACTACATGGTGATCCCGGTCAACGCCGCGAACAAGGCGGCCGCCTTGGTGACCCAGAACCTGCTGCTCTCGGCCGAGGCGCAGCTCGAAAAAGCGCAGCCGGAGGTCTGGGGCGCGGCCACGGTGATCGAGCCCGACCGCGCCCCGGACGAGGTGCAGGCAGGCTTCGCGGCGCTTGAACGGCACCCCTCGGTGGTCTCGATCGAGGAGCTGGGGCAGGCGGCGTTGCCGGAGCTTCAGGCCGACTGGACCTCGGCGATCGAGGATGGCTGGATTCGCAACGTCGGCAACTGAGATGATCGGGCGCGGGCATCCATGGCTGTCGCTCGCGCCCGCGCTCGGCGTGATCGCGGTGCTGTTCGGCGGCGGCCTCGCGCTGGGGCTCGCGGGCTCTTTCGGCATGGGTCGCGGCGGCGCCAGCGGTGACGCTTGGATCGCGGTGCTGTCCGAGGGCCGGGTCTGGCGTTCGCTCGGCCTGTCGCTCTGGATCGCCTTCGCCTCGACCGCGCTCTCCTGCCTGATCGGCCTCGGCGCGGCGCTGCTGCTGCGGCGCCGGTTCCCGGGGCAGGGGCTGGCGCGGCTGCTGTTCCAGATCAACCTCACCATCCCGCACGCGGTGGGCGCGCTGGGCATCCTGTGGCTGCTGTCGCAATCGGGCTTCGTCGCGCGGCTCTCGGCGGGCGCCGGGCTGATCGACGGACCCGCGGGCTTTCCCGCGCTGACGCAGGACCGCTTCGCCATCGGCATCATCGCCCATTACGTCTGGAAGGAGGTGCCTTTCATCGGGCTGATCCTCCTTGCCAACATGCAAAGTCTGGGCGACGACCCCGAAAGCGCCGCGCGCTCGCTCGGGGCTTCGCCCTTCGCGGCGATGCGGCTGGTGCTGCTGCCGCTGCTGATGCCGGCGCTGATCCGCGCCGGCGCCATCGTCTTCGCCTTCTCCTTCGGCGCCTGGGAGGTGCCGGTGCTTCTGGGGCAGAGCGCGCCCACGGCGTTGCCGGTGCTGGCGTGGCAGCGCTTCACCGACCCCGATCTCGCCGCAAGACCCGAGGCGATGGCGCTGGCGATGCTGATCGCGCTGGTCTCGGCGGTGCTGATCCGCGCCGCCTTCGCGGGGCGGAACCGTTGAGCCCGCGGCTGCGCATCCTGCTGGGGCTGGCGCTGATCGCGGCTCTCGTCGCGCCGCTCTTGCCGCTGGCGCTGTGGTCGGTGGCGCGCGGCTGGTTCTTTCCGCAGATCCTGCCCGCCCACTGGACCATCGAGCCTTGGATGCAGGCCTTCGCGCCGCGCTCGGAGATCCCCGGCGCACTTGCCACCACGACGCTGATCGCCCTTGCCGCCGCGGCGCTGGCGCTGGGCTTGGGCATTCCGGCGGGCCGGGCGCTCGGGCTCTACCGGTTTCGCGGCAAGGCGCTGGTCGAGCTGGCGCTGCTGGCGCCGGTGATCGTGCCGGGCATAGCGGTGGGGCTGGGCATCCATGGCGTGTTCCTGCGGCTGGGCCTCACCAATTCGGTGCCGGGCGTGGTGCTGGTGCATCTGGTGCCGACGCTGCCTTACGTGATCTTCGTGATGTCGGGCGTCTTCGCCAATTACGACGCCGAGGCCGAGGCGCAGGCCCGCAGTCTCGGGGCAAAGCCTTTGCAGGTGCTGTGGCACGTGATGCTGCCCGCCATCGCGCCGGGCATCGTCGTGGCCGGGCTCTTCGCCTTTCTGGTGTCGTGGTCGCAATACATCCTGACGCTGACCATCGGCGGCGGCCGGGTGGTGACGCTGCCCTTGCTGCTCTATGCGCAGGCGGGCGCGGGGCGCAACGACCAGGCCGGGGTGCTGGCGATGCTGAGCCTCGGCCCGGGCCTCGTGATCCTCGCCCTCGTGGCGCGGCAGCTGACGGGGCGCGGCATGGCCATCGGAGGGACGCGGTGACGCGGCTGACGCTCAACGACCTGCATCTGCGCCATCCGGGCGCGGAGCGCCCGGCGCTCGACGCGCTCTCGCTCGAGGTGGGGAACGGCGAGATGCTGGCCCTGCTCGGCCCCTCGGGCTGCGGCAAGACCACGGCGCTGCGCGTCATCGCCGGTCTGATCGCGCCCGATGCGGGCGAGGTCCGCTTCGACGGGCTGTCGGTGCTGCACCTGCCGCCCGAGCGGCGCGAGGCGGTGCTGGTGTTCCAGTCGGGTCAGCTCTTTGCGCATATGGACGTGACCGCCAATGTCGGCTTTGGCCTGCGCATGCAGCGACGCCCGAAGCGCGAGATCGCGATGCGCGTGGCCGAGGCGCTGGAACAGGTGCAACTCGAAGGTCTGGGGCACCGTCGCCCGCACGAGTTGTCGGGCGGCCAGCGGCAGCGCGTGGCGCTGGCCCGCGCGCTGGTCCTGAAGCCCGGCCTGCTGCTGCTCGACGAGCCGCTCTCGTCGCTCGACGCGCATCTGCGCACCGAGATGCGGGCGCTGATCCGGCGGCTTCAGCGCGAGACCGGTATCACCACGCTGGTCGTCACCCATGACCAAGAAGAGGCGGCGGTGCTGGGCGACCGGGTCGCCTTGATGCTGGGCGGCCGCATCCACCAGATCGGCAGGGGGGCGACGCTTTGGAACCGGCCCGCCGATCTCGAGGTGGCGCGGTTCTTCGGCGGCTGCAACTTCATCCCCGGCCGGTCCTCGGGCGGCGCGTTCGACTGCGCGCTGGGGCGGCTGGCGCTGCCCCATGCCGCGCCTGCGGGGGAAGGCTGCCTGACGCTGCGCCCCGAGGCGATCGAGACCGGCGAGGGCGAGAACGCGGTGACGCTGCGGGTGATCGAGACCCGCTTCGAGGGGCTGCTCACCCGGATCACCGCCGAGGTCGCCGGGCTTCGGCTGGAGGCGCTGATGCGGGCGGGCGCCGCGCGCGGCGCCATGCCCGGGCAGGACATCCGCTGGCGGCTCCCGCGCGAGGCGCTGTGGGTGCTGCCGGGCGTCTGAGCCTTCCCGCGCGGGACTGACACATTGCCGCACGACCAAGTGAGAGCCGGGCTGGTGACGCCCCGGGCGGCGGCTGATAGCCTCGCCGGACCAAAGGAGTTTTTCGATGTTCTCAGCCGAGATGATCCTCGACGCGACGCTTCTCCCCGCGATGATGATCGCGCTGACGGCGGGGCTCCTGTCCTTCCTCAGCCCCTGCGTGCTGCCGATCGTGCCGCCCTATCTGGCCTATATGGGCGGGGTGTCGGTGACCGATCTCGCCGCACCCGCGCGCGAGCGGCGCCGGGTGATGACGGCGGCGCTGTTCTTCGTGCTGGGGCTGTCGACGGTCTTCTTGCTGCTGGGGGTCGCCTTCTCGGCGCTGGGGCGGATGTTCCTGCAGTTCCAGGACTGGTTCAACATCATTGCCGGGATCACCATCATGGTCTTCGGCGCGCATTTCACCGGCGTCATCCGCATTCCCTTCCTCGACCGCGAGGCGCGGATCTCGGGCGGCGACAGGGGCGGCTCGGCCTTCGGCGCCTACGTGCTGGGTCTGGCCTTCGCCTTCGGCTGGACGCCCTGCCTCGGCCCGATCCTCGGCACTATCCTCGGGCTGGCCGCGACCGAGGCCGAGGTGACGCGCGGCGCGGCGCTGCTCGCGGTCTATGCCGCCGGGCTGGGCATCCCGTTCCTCCTGGTCGCGGCATTCTTTCCCAAGCTGACCGGCGCGATGTCGTGGATGAAGCGGCACATGGGGCGGATCGAGCGGACATCGGGGCTGCTGCTATGGACCGTCGGCCTGATGATGCTCACCGGCCAGTTCTCCGATTTCAGCTTCTGGCTGCTCGAGACCTTTCCGGTACTCGCGGCGCTCGGCTGAAGCCCGGTTTCGGCCTTATGGTCGCCGGTTTCCTCGTCTAGTCTGGCGCCATGACGGGAGGGGCCATGGACGGATCGAGACCGGGACGGGTGCGCAGGCGGCGGGTCTTCTACATCCCCGGCTTCGACCCGATCCACCCGCGCCGCTACCGCGAACTCTATCGCCGAGAAGCCGCCGCCCAAGCGGTTGTTTCGGGATTCGACCTGACCCTGTCTCCGGCGACCGGCCGCCGCTTTGGCTGGAATGTCGAGGCCCGGATCGAGGGATCTGAGCAGCGCGCCGAGTTCGAAGTGCTGGTCTGGTCGGACATCGTGCGCGAGCAGATGCGAGGCGGCGTCGCCGCGACCTATGCACAGCTTCTCAGGACAGCATGGACCTACATCGCGAGCGGCGCGCTGCCGCGCCTGATGCGGCTTCGAAAGGGGCCTGTGATCGCCGCGCTCTACCCGGTGGTCATGCTGCTTCTGCAGCTTGGCCTCGCGCTCGGGCTCGGGGCGTTGGCGGGCCGTCTCGCTGAGTGGCTCATGGCCGCCTCGGGGGCGCCGTCGGCGCTCGTCTTCTGGCCCGTGCTGGCCCTGACGGCCTGGGGCGCGCTGCACTGGTTTCGTCGGAAGGACCGCCGGTTCTTCGCCTATTACCTGATGCATGATTACGCCTTCGCCGCCCGCTGGCGCGGCGCCAACCCGGATGCGCTCGAGAGGCGTCTGGCACAGTTCGCCGATCGGATCGCGGCGGCGCTGCACGAGGATGTCGACGAGGTTCTCTTGGTCGGGCATTCCTCCGGCGCGCATCTCGCCGTCTCGGTGCTGTCGGACCTGATCCGCGCGAGCCGGGTGCCCGCAGGCGGCCCGGCGCTGGGGTTCGTATCGTTGGGGCAGGTGGTGCCGATGATGTCCTTTTTGCCCGAAGCGCGTCGCCTGCGCGCCGATCTCGCCTATCTCTCGACCCGGGATGAGCTGACATGGCTCGACGTGACCGCCCCGGGCGATGGCTGCGCCTTCGCGCTGTGCGACCCGGTGGCGGTGTCGGGGGTGGCCCCCGAGGGGCAGCGGTGGCCGCTGGTGGTCTCCGCCGCCTTCACCCGAACGCTGAGCCCGGCCCGCTGGCGCGAGTTGCGCTGGCGCTTCTTCCGGCTGCATTTCCAATATCTCTGCGCCTTCGATCGTCCCGGCGATTACGATTATTTCCGCGTCACCGCCGGGCCGCTGACGCTGGCGGCGCGCTTCGCGGAGCGTTCGCCGTCGCGCCAGGCGATCCGCAGGCCGCTCTCGCCCCATGTGACCACTGCCGCATGAACCCTCTGCCGCCCAAGCCCGTGCCCCGCGCGCCGCGCGTGTCGCTCTGGCGGCACCTGAAGCTGTTTCGCGCCGATATCCTCTCGGCCCAGCCAGCTCGGCTCTACCGCGCCTGGATGGCGGAGTTTCGCACCCCGTTCTTCCGATCGGTACTGATCAATGATCCGGCGCTGCTGCGGTTGGTGCTGAAGAAGCGGCCGCACGATTTTCCGAAATCCGAACGGATCGGCGCGGGTCTGCGGCCGCTGCTTGGCGCGTCGGTGTTTCTCACCAATGGCGCGACATGGGAACGACAGCGGCGGATCATCGATCCGGCCTTCGAGGGCGGTCGGCTGAAGGAGAGCTTTGCCGCCATGCAGGCGGCAGGTGCTGCGGCGGTGGCGCGGCTGGCGCCCTTGGCCGATGGGCGCGCGGTCGAGATCGAGGAACAGGCGAGCCATGCCGCTGCCGACGTGATCTTTCGCACGCTGTTCTCGCTGCCGATCGAGCATGAAACGGCCCAGGCCACCTATCAGTCCTTCCATGCCCATCAACGCAGCCAGCCCTTGCTGAACCTGGCCGCTTTCGTGAAGGGGCCTGCCTGGATGCCGCAGCTGCATTCGCGCGAGACCCGCGCCACCGCACGGCGGATCAGGGCGCTGATCGCCGGGCTGGTCGAGACGCGGGCGGCGGAGATCGCGGCAGGCACGGCACCGCGCGATCTCGCAACCAAGATCATGACAACGCCGGACCCTGAAACCGGCGCGCAATTCTCGCGCGAAGAGATGGTCGATCAGGTGGCGATCTTCTTCCTGGCAGGGCACGAAACCAGCGCGGCCAGCCTTGCCTGGACGCTCTACCTGCTCGCCACGCATCCTGATATCCAGGACTGCGCTGCCGCCGAGGCACGACGTTTTACCGGTGCGTTCTCCGGGCTCTCCGGCTTGCAGCTCATCCGAGATTGCACGCGTGAGGCGCTGCGCCTTTACCCGCCGGTGCCGATGATGGTGCGCGAGACGCTCAAGCCCGAGCGCTTCCGGGAACGATCCCTGCGGCGAGGCACGCAAGTGGTGTTGTCGCCTTGGCACCTGCATCGGCACGAGCGGTTCTGGGAAAACCCGGATCATTTCGACCCGGATCGTTGGGGCCGGGTCGAGACAAAGGAAAGCATGCGCTGTGCCTACATGCCCTTCAGTGCGGGGCCGCGGGTCTGTCCCGGTGCAGGCTTCGCGATGGCCGAGGCGGCCATGCTGTTGGCGGCGCTGCTGTCGCGCTTCCGCTTCGAGGCGGTCGAGGGCGATGCGCCCGTGCCGGTGGCGCATCTGACGGTGCGCGCCAGGGGCGGTATCCGGTTGCGGGTGACGGAACGCGGCTAGCCGGAACCTTTGAAGGTTCCGGACCGAATTCTGCGAAGAATTCGGATCACAGGATCCGCCGGATCGGCTCGCGATTGCAGAAGATCACGAATTGACCCGCATTCTCCACCACCGAAAAGCCGCGCCGGCGCATCTCCGCGAGGAACGCTTCGCGCCCGACATAGCGCTCCACGTCCCGGGTCTTGCGACGCAGCACGCCACCTTGCACGGCGCTTCTGGCGCTGAACATGTGTGTGAGCCAGGCTTCGGGCGACAGAGATGCCTAATTATCCATGACCCAGTGCAGCACGAAGACCCGGATTGCCGAAGCGAGGCCGACATCACCGCGCGCTTCGTCGATTTCGGCCGCGAGACCGTTGATCGTGCGCCGCTCGCGGGCGGCGATGTCGCGGAAGGCGCGCCAGAATGCGTCCTCAAGCGACACGCTGGTACGGTGTCCCCTGAGCGTCAGCGATCGCTTGACGGGTCGGCCGTCACTCATCGTCGCGGCGATGCCCGTCGAGCCGCTTCGCTGCCGCCTCGGCCTCGGCCGCGTCGCGGTCTTTTTCGGCCTTGCTGCGGCCGAACTTCGCGGAATTGGCGTCGGCGCGGGCCTTCTTCTCGGCCCGCGCCTTGTTCTTCCTGAACTGGTTCAGGTTCACCGGCTTCATTTCGGGCCGATCATCTCCTCGGGACGCACCACCCGGTCGAAGGTCTCGGCATCGACGAAGCCGAGGTTGATCGCCTCTTCCTTGAGCGTCGTGCCGTTCTTGTGCGCGGTCTTGGCGACCGTGGTGGCGTTGTCGTAGCCGATGGTCGGCGCCAGCGCGGTCACCAGCATCAGGCTTTCGCGCATCAGCTTGCCGATCCGCTCCTCGTTGGCCTCGATGCCGGCGACGCAATTGTCGGTGAAGGCCACCGCGGCATCACCCAGAAGCTGCATCGACTGCAGCACGTTGTAGGCGATCATCGGCTTGTAGACGTTGAGCTCGAAATGGCCCTGCGACCCGGCGAAGCCCACGGCGGCGTCGTTGCCCATCACATGCGCGCAGACCTGCGTCAGCGCCTCGCACTGGGTCGGGTTGACCTTGCCGGGCATGATCGAGGAGCCGGGCTCGTTCTCGGGCAGCATCAGCTCTCCGAGGCCGCAACGCGGGCCGGAGCCCAGAAGGCGGATGTCGTTGGCGATCTTGAACAGGGAGCCCGCCACCACCCGCAGCGCGCCCGACATCTCGACCATCGCGTCATGCGCGGCCAGCGCCTCGAACTTATTCGGGGCGGTGACGAAGGGCAGTCCGGTGATCTTCGCCATGTTCTCGGCCACGGTCTCGCCCCAGCCCTGCGGCGTGTTGAGCCCGGTGCCCACGGCGGTGCCGCCCTGCGCCAGCTCGTAGATCGCCGGCAGCGCCGCCTTGACGCGACGGATGCCCATCGCGACCTGATGCGCGTAGCCGCCGAATTCCTGGCCCAGCGTCAGCGGCGTCGCATCCATGGTATGCGTACGGCCGATCTTGATGATGTCCTTGAAGGCCTCGGCCTTGGCCGCCAGCTCGGCGTGCAGCTTCTCCAGCCCCGGCAGCGTCACGTCGCGCGCGGTGGTGGCGACGGCGATGTGCATCGCGGTGGGGAAGGTGTCGTTCGAGGACTGGCCCATGTTGACATGATCGTTGGGATGCACCGGGTCCTTGGAGCCGATCTCGCCGCCCAGGATCTCGATGGCGCGGTTCGAGATCACCTCGTTGGCGTTCATGTTGGACTGGGTGCCCGAGCCGGTCTGCCAGACCACCAGCGGGAAATGATCGTCGAGCTTGCCGGCCACCACTTCGGAGGCCGCCTGGATCATCGCATCGGCGAGGCGGGCATCGAGCTTGCCGCGGGCCTTGTTGGCCTCGGCGCAGGCCTGCTTGATCACGCCCAGCGCGCGCACGATTGCCACGGGCTGCTTTTCCCAGCCGATCGGGAAGTTCAGGATCGAGCGCTGCGTTTGCGCGCCCCAGTAGCGGTCCGCGCGGACCTCGAGCGGGCCGAAGCTGTCGGATTCGGTGCGGGTGGGGCTGGTCTGGCTCATCGCGATCTCCCTGGTATGCCGTCGCATGCCATCTACCGCGTGGGCCGCCTCCGGGGCAATTGCCAAATCGCCGCCGGCCAGACGCTCAGGACTTGCGGAAGCTGTCGAGACTGACGACCTGGGCGGCGCCCTTCTTCGGCGCCTCGTCATCATCCTCTGGCTCGGCCATTTCCTGCATCGGCGCCTCCTCGTCGGCGTCCTCCTCGTCATCCTCCTGGTTCTCGAAGCGCAGGCCGAACTCGACCGAGGGGTCGACGAAGGTGCGGATCGCGTCAAAGGGGATGTAGAGCGGTTCGGGGCTGTCGCCGAAGTTGAGCGTGACCGAGAATCCCTCGTCGGTGACGGTGAGATTGTCGAACCAGTGCTGGATCACGATGGTCATCTCGCCCGGGTAGCGGTCCGAAAGCCAGTCCGCGATCTCCACGTCGGGATGCATGGTGTCGAAGGTGATGAAGAAGTGATGCTTTCCGGGCAGGCCTTCCGCGGCCACCCGCGTCAGCACCTGTTGGATCAGCCCGCGCATCGCCCGATGCATGAGGTTTCCGTAGTCGATCGAGCGGTTGGCAGGCCGGGTCACGTCGCGTCATCCTTTCGCAGTCCGGGCAAGCATAAGGGATTCGAGGCCGGATGAAAGGGGGCAAGGGGGTCAGGGCGGGTCGGCACGGCCCATCACCCGCACCAGTTCCCGGCGCAGCTTCATCCGGATCGCCTCGGGATATTCGCGATGCCCGCGCGCGGTGAGCACGAAGCCGTCGCGGGTGGCGACGCGGCTGCGGTAGAACCCGGTGATCGCGAGGCCGAGGCTCTCGATGGCGAGCCCGTTGATCGTCACCCCCATCGCCTCGGCCCGGCGCTGCGGCCCGCCGACATCACCGCCGTCATTGGGCGTGCCGTCGCCGGAGACGTCGATCACCTTGCGGTGGCAATCGGGGGCGCGCTCCATCAGATGCAGCGCCGCCGACAGCGCCTCGGCCGGGGCGGTGCCGCCCATCACGAAGGCGCGCGGCGTGGCGCGGATCTCGGCGGCGAGCCGCGACAGCGCCGCATGGTCGGGCGGCTGGCGCCAATCGCTGGTGACGCGCTGTTGCGACGAGTCCGACCATTGCAGCACCGCCAGCGCCACCTGGCCCGTGAGCACCGCCTCGATCACCACCGGATCCTCGAGCGCGTCGGCCAGCCCGTCGACCTGCAGCCGGTATTCGGCCTCGTCCACCGAGTTGGACACGTCCATCGCGAGCAGAAGCGCGGTGTCGCAGGCTCGCGCCGAGGCAGGCCAGGACAAGCAGGCGAGGGCGAGAGCAAGAAGCGGAAGCCGGGCCATGACCCATGCTGCACCGGGCAATGCGGGCCGGGCAAGTCGCTTCGCGGCAGACCGATGAAATGAGCGGGAAAAGTGCAGGCTTCTGTTGCCAGGTGCCTGCGAACCCCGCCTTACGCTGCTAGGCGCAAGGACTTAAGTTTCGGCAACCCGGACTGCTTAAGCAGCCAGAGCCATAGCCGGAGCACGGTTGTCGTTGGCAACTGTACAATTTTGGACCGATATCGGTGGTACCTCACCGAGACAAAGCCACCTCTTTACACGTTCGTCGATCCTGTTTCGGCCCCATCTGCCCCCAACGAGGGATGTTTGGTGGAGCCGCCGGGTACCGCCCCCGGGTCCGATCCGCTTATTACAGGCGCGTTTATGTCCATAGTCCCCGAAGGAACATGGCGAATATAGGGGGGCGGGCCCGGCTTGAAAAGGGGGCCGCGCGCGAAAGCGCGGCCCCCATCCCGGATCAGAAGCCGGACTTGATCATCTCGAAGGTCTCGGCGTGCTGCTCGCGCAGCGCGTTCGAGATCGGCAGCTGCGCCAGCACCGGCACCTCGATCTGCTCGAGCCCCGAGGCGGTCAGCGTCGCCTCGTCGATCTCGCCCAGCGCCGCGGCGTTGGCCGAACCGAAGCCCGCCTCCAGGAGCGGCATCGCCGCCTCGGGGGCCAGCATCGCGTTGATGTAGTCATAGGCGAGATCCTCCTCGCCCGGCGCATCCTTCATGTTGACATAGCCGCACAGCCACAGCGACGAGCCCTCAGCGGTCTCGCGCTGGAAGCCGATCGGGCGGCCTTCCTCGACCATGGTCGGATAGGTCTCGTTCCAGGCCCAGCTCACCAGCACCTCGCCGGTGGCCATCAGCTGGCTCAGCTCGGCCGGGTCGGTCCAGTAGGTGCGCAGGTTCGGATGCACCTCGCGCAGCCAGTTCGAGGCGGCCTCGAACTCGGCCTCGCCGGCCTCGGTCCAGTCCGTGGTGCCGGTGGCCAGATAGGCCAGCGCATAGGCGTCGTCGACATTGTCGGGCAGCGCCATGCGGCCCGCAAATTTCGGGTTCTTGAAGACCTCGAGCGAGGCCACGTCCTCCTCGGCGACCTCGTCGGGGTTGTAGGCGATGGCGGTGGAGCCGAAATCGGTCGGGATGAAATAGACCTCTTCGGTTTCGCCGCCGACCTGCTGGCCGGTCAGGTTCTGGTCGAGCGTGTCCCAAGCCTCGATCCGCGACGTGTCCCAAGGCTCGATCAGCCCGCTCTCGGTCCATTTGGTGACCGAGCCGGCGCAGATATGGGTGATGTCGGCCTGGAAACCGGCGCGCAGTTTCTGGAACGCCTCCTCCTCGTCGCCGAAGAAGGAATAGGTCGGCTCGCCATGCGCTTCGCCATAGGCGGGATGGAAGGACGGCTCCTCGAAGCCCGGGTAGTCGAGGATGGTGAGATTGCCGTCCTGCGCGGCGGCGGCGGTGGCGAGGGCGGCGAGGGACGCGGCTCCGAGAAGGCGAGATAGGATCATGCAATCGCTCCAGTTGGTTGCGCGGCTCCCGCGCATCTGCCGAAGCCTAGAAGCGGCCCCTCGCCGCATCAAGAGCGATGAGCGCCCCGGCGATTGCGCCGTGCCGCGCGACATGCATTCATGCCCGCAACGACAACGCGGCCCGAGGGAGGATTCCGATGTTCAAGGCGCTTTTGGTCGAGAAGGACGAGGCGGGCGCGACCCATGCCTCGGTGCAGGAGCTCGATGACGCCCGCCTGCCGGAGGGCGACGTGACCGTCGCGGTCGAATATTCCACGCTCAACTACAAGGACGGGCTGTGCATCGGCCCGGGCGGCGGGTTGGTGCGCAATTACCCGCATGTGCCGGGCGTCGATTTCGCCGGCACGGTCGAGGCCTCGGACGATGCCCGCTACAAGCCCGGCGACAAGGTGATCCTGACCGGCTGGCGCGTCGGCGAGGCGCATTGGGGCGGCTACGCCACTCGCGCCCGGGTCAAGGCGGACTGGCTGGTGCCGCTGCCCGAGGGGCTGTCGACCCGCGACGCGATGGCGGTGGGCACCGCCGGTCTCACTGCGATGCTCGCAGTGATGGCGCTCGAGGCGCACGGGTTGAAGACCGGGCAGGGGCCGGTGCTGGTCACTGGGGCGGCGGGCGGCGTCGGCTCGGTCGCCACCGCGATCCTCGCCTCGCTCGGCCACGAGGTGGCCGCGGTGACGGGGCGGCCGGAAACCGAGGATTACCTGCGTGATCTCGGCGCTGCCTCGATCGTGCCGCGCGCCGAGTTGAACGAGACCACAAAGAAGCCGCTCGAGAGCGAACGCTGGGCGGGCTGCATCGACGCGGTCGGCGGGGCGATGCTGGCGCGGGTGCTGGGCCAGATGAACCACGGCGCCTCGGTGGCGGCGGTGGGTCTGGCGGGCGGCGCTGACCTGCCGGCCAAGGTGATCCCGTTCCTGCTGCGCGGCGTGAACCTGCTGGGGATCGACAGCGTCATGCAGCCTTATGAGAACCGCGTCACCGCCTGGGAGCGGATCGCCCGCGAGTTGCCGATGGAAAAGCTGCGCGCGATGATCCGGCCGGCGCGGCTGGGCGATCTGCCCGAGCTGGGCGCGGAGATCCTCAAGGGCCAGGTGCGCGGCCGGGTCGTGGTCGACGTCGCCGGCTGAGACGCGGTGCCGACACGCATCGGTTGACCCCGTGACGCGAGGCGTCACGGGGTCGCATTCCGTGATATCATGTGACAGACACACGTTTTCTTGACCTCGGCCCCCCGGGCCTAGGTCTTCGTGTGACATCAAGCATGGGGGTGACGATGACGACGCCGGACACCGATCCAGACGCCGCGGAAACGACGCGGCTTATCGACGAGACCGATTACGAGGTCGGTCAGGACAACATTCAGACGCAGATCGGGCCTTTCGGGCTCGACATCCACAACCCGGTCTTCCTGATCGCGGGCCTCGGCATCGTGGCCTTCGTCTTGGGCACGCTGATGGTGCCCGAGGCCGCGACCGCGCTGTTCGAGAGCGTGCGCGACTGGCTTACCGCGAACTTCTCGTGGTTCTTCATCCTCGGCGGCAACATCTTCGTGCTGTTCGGCCTGTTGCTGATCGTGACGCCGCTGGGCTCGGTCCGGCTGGGCGGCGCGGCGGCGCGGCCCGATTACGGCTATGCGGGCTGGTTCGCGATGCTCTTCGCCGCCGGCATGGGCATCGGTCTGATGTTCTACGGCGTCTCCGAGCCGCTGTCGCATTTCTCGACCTCCTTCGCCGAGGGCGCGGGCAGCCCCGAAAGCTGGGCGCCGCTGTCCGGCGCCGAGGGCGACGCCGAGGCGGCGCGGCGGCTGGGCATGGCGGCGACCATCTACCATTGGGGCCTGCACCCCTGGGCGATGTATGCCGTGGTGGCGCTGGCGCTGGGTCTGTTCAGCTACAATCAGGGCCTGCCACTCACCATCCGCTCGGCCTTCTACCCGATCTTCGGTGAGCGGGTCTGGGGCTGGACCGGCCACATCATCGACATCGTCGCGGTCTTCGCCACGCTGTTCGGTCTCGCCACCTCGCTGGGCTTCGGCGCGGAGCAAGCGGTCGCGGGGATGGATTTCCTGTTCGGCACCGGTGACACCGCCGAGAACACCCGTTCGGTGTTCGGCCTGAGCTACAACAATCCGCTGTTGAACCCCGAGGGCGACGAGATCGGCCGCACCGGCGCCGGTCTCAAGATCCTGTTGATCCTCGGCATCACCGCCGTGGCCACGGTCTCGGTCATGGCCGGTCTCGACGGCGGCGTGAAGCGCGCCTCCGAGATCAACATGGTGCTGGCCTTCCTGCTCTTGCTGTTCGTGCTCTTCGTCGGCCCGACCGGCACCATCATCAGCACCTTCTTCGCCTCGCTCTGGGCCTATGTCACCAACTTCCCGGCGCTGAGCCAGCCCTTCGGGCGCGAGGACGCCAACTTTTCGCAGGGCTGGACCGCCTTCTACTGGGCTTGGTGGATCTCCTGGTCGCCCTTCGTCGGCATGTTCATCGCCCGGGTCAGCCGCGGCCGCACCGTGCGCGAATTCATGATCGCCGTGCTGCTGGTGCCATCGATGGTCTGCATCCTGTGGATGAGCGTCTTCGGCGGTACCGCGATCACCCAGGTGGTGGTGGACGGCTTCCAGGGCGCGGCCGAGGCGGCGCTGCCGGTGCAGCTGTTCGAGATGCTGAGCCAGCTGCCGCTGGCCACGATCACCTCGTTGATCGGCATCATTCTGGTGATCGTGTTCTTCGTGACCTCGTCGGATTCGGGATCGCTCGTGATCGACACCATCACCTCCGGCGGCAAGGTCGACGGCCCGCTGCCGCAGCGGGTGTTCTGGTGCGTCTTCGAGGGTCTCGTGGCGATCGCGCTGCTCTTGGGCGGCGGTCTCGCGGCGCTGCAGGCGATGGCGGTGGCCACTGGCTTCCCCTTTGCCTTCCTGCTTCTGATGATGTGCGTGGCGATCTTCATCGCGCTCAAGAACGAGCGCAAGAACCCGACGCCGTGATGAAAAACGGAGCGGCCCCGTCTTCGGGGCCGCTTCACGCGCCGCGCTTCGCCGCATTGCGGCGAAAAGGCGCCTGCGGGGGTTTTCGGCGCGAAGCGCGCGCCTATCATCCCGCCGCATGATGCTATTCCAGACCTTCTCCGATGTAGGCCTTGGCTGGCTGCCGGCCTGGGCCGTGATCCTGATCGATTTCGGCCTCGCCATCGCGCTGGCCTGCCTCGTCCATGCGCTGATCTACCGCGCGCTCGGTCGCTGGGCCCAAGGCAGCGCGATGTTCCGCCGCGAACTGGTGCGGCAGACGCGCGGACCCGCCCGGCTCGGCCTGATCTTCTTCTTCATGGCGCCCGCCGCCGCCGTCGCGCCGCTCTCGCCGTCGGATGAGCGGGGGCTGCAGCACCTCGTGCTGGTGGGGACGATCCTGCTCATCGGCTGGATCGCGCGGGTGGTGCTCGATGTCTGGGCCAAGCTGCATCTGCGTCGCTACACGCTCGACGCCGAGGACAATCTCCTCGCGCGCAAGCATGTCACCCAGACCAAGATATTCCTGCGCGTCGCCTCTGTCCTGATCTCCATCGTCGCCATCGCCACGGCGCTGATGACCTTCGAGGAGGTACGCCAATACGGCGTGTCGCTGCTGGCCTCGGCGGGGGCCGCTGGCATCGTCGCGGGCCTCGCGCTGCAGCCGGTGCTCAAGAACCTCTTCGCCGGGATCCAGCTTGCCATGACCCAGCCGATCCGGATCGACGACGCGCTGATCGTCGAAGGCGAATGGGGCAATGTCGAGGAGATCACCTCGACCTACGTGGTGATCCGGATCTGGGACTGGCGGCGGATGATCGTGCCGCTGAGCTACTTCATCGAGCAACCGTTCCAGAACTGGACCCGCGAGAATTCGACCCTGATCGGCTCGGTGCTGCTCTATCTCGACCATTCCGCGCCGATCGACCGGATCCGCGACAAGGCGCGCGAGATCACCGAGGCGAGCGCGCTGTGGGACCGCGACGTGTTCAACCTCGCCGTCACCGATTTCCGCGAACGGGTGATGGAGGTGCGGGTGCTGGCCTCGGCCCGCAATGCCGGGCGCGCCTTCGACCTGCGCTGCGAGATCCGCGAAAAGCTGGTGGCCTGGATTCAGGCCGAGATCCCGCACGCGCTGCCGCGCACCCGCGAGGAGCTGACGGTGCAGACCGCGCGGGCGGAGCATCCGGCCGAGCCGCTGCGACGCGACGGCGCGGCTTGATCGGCACGGCGGGGCGCTAGCTCGGGGCAAAAGCGCCGAGGAGTGACCCCATGCCCGCCCCGATCCTTCTGTGGTTCCGCCGCGACCTGCGGCTGGCCGATCACCCGATGCTGGCCGAGGCGGTCGAGACCGGCGCGCCGCTGATCCCGGTCTTCGTGCATGACGAGGTGGTCGAGGGGCAGGGCGCCGCGCCCCGTTTCCGGCTCGGTCTCTCGCTCGAAAGCCTCGCGCGCGATCTGGACGGCATCGGCTCGAAGCTGATCCTTCGGCGTGGCCGTGCGCTCGACAGCCTGCGGACACTGGTCGCGGAGACCGGGGCGCGGGCGGTCTGGTGGAGCCGCGCCTACGACCCCGAGGCGCGAACACGCGATGCCGAAGCCATGGAAGGTCTCGACGCGGAGGGCATCGAAACCCGCGATTTCACGGGCCATCTGTTGTTCGAGCCCGAAAGCGTCGAGACCAAGACCGGCGGTTACTACAAGGTCTACACCCCATACATGAAGGCGGTGCGCAGCCGCGATCCGGGCGACCCGCTGCCCACGCCGGCACGGCTGCCCGCGCCCGAAAGCTGGCCCGACAGCGAACGCCTCGACGACTGGCGGATGGGCCGCGACATGCGGCGCGGGGCGGACGTGGTAGCGCGCTACCTCATCGTCGGCGAGACGGCGGCGCGGGCGCGGCTCGACCGCTTCGTCGCGGAGCGGGTCGAGGATTACCACATTGCCCGCGACCGGCCCGACATCGAGGGCACCTCGGGCCTGTCCGAGAACCTCACATATGGCGAAATCTCGATCCGCAGCTGCTACCGCGCCGCGCTCGGCGCGCGCGAGGCGGGGGCGGGCGGGGCCGAGACCTTTCTCAAGGAACTGCTCTGGCGCGAGTTCGCCTATCACCTGCTGCACCACACGCCCCGGCTGATCACCCGCAACTGGCGCGCCGAATGGGACCGGTTCCCGTGGTCCGAGGATGGCGACAGCCCCGAGGCCACGGCGTGGAAGCGGGGCCGGACGGGGATGCGCTTCGTGGATGCCGCGATGCGCGAGCTCTACGCGACGGGGCGGATGCACAACCGCGCCCGGATGATCACCGGCTCCTATCTTACCAAGCACCTGATGACGCATTGGAAGATCGGCCATGACTGGTTCGCCGACTGCCTCGTCGACTGGGACCCGGCCAACAACGCGCTGGGCTGGCAATGGATCGCGGGCTCCGGTCCTGATGCCGCGCCCTATTTCCGCGTCTACAACCCCGAGAGCCAGCTCGAAAAGTTCGACCCCGACGGCGCCTATCAGCGCGCCTGGATTGCCGAGGGCCAGGCCGATCCGCCGCGAACCGCGTGCGACTTTCTCGAGGCGGCGCCGCGCCGCTGGGGGCTGTCGGCGGACATGCCCTATCCCGACCCGATCGTCGGCGCGGCGGAGGGGCGCGACCGCGCGCTCGCGGCCTATAAGGGGCGCGATAGCTGAGCCTTGCCATGCATTTGCCGGTCACGCGCCAGGTGACAAGCCCGCTTCGATCCGTAATCTGGATCGTGAGAACGGGGAGGCGCGCGACCGATGATCCTGACCGGCACCGAGGGGCAGAGCGGGCTGCCACGCTATTTCGCGCAGGTGTTCGAACTGACGCGATCGATCCGCCGCGGCCGGCTCGACATCGTGCTGCCCGACGGCCGCCGGTTTCGCGCCGAGGGCGAAGCGCCGGGCTTCGCCGCCGAGATCGCCGTCCACGACCCGGACTGCTTCGCGCGGTTGATCCGGGAAGGCGATCTCGGATTTTCCGAAGCCTATGTGGACGGGGCCTGGTCCTCGCCCGATCTGCTGGCGCTGCTCGACCTCGTGCATGACGAGGTGGATGTGCTGTTCGACGGCTTCCCCGGCCACCGGCTGCTGCGCGCCTATGAGCGTCTGCGCCACTGGCTGCGCTCCAACACGAAGTTTCAGGCCAAGCGCAACATCCGCCACCATTACGATCTCGGCAACGAGTTCTACGCGCTCTGGCTCGACCCCTCGATGACCTATTCCTCGGCGCTGTTCGAGGGCAGCCAGCAAAGCCTCGAGGCGGCGCAGCGGCGCAAATACGAAAGCCTCATCGACCGCATGGGGGTACGCCCCGGCGACCACGTGCTCGAGATCGGCTGCGGCTGGGGCGGTTTCGCGGAATACGCCGCCGCCGAGCGGGGGCTGAAGGTCACCGGACTGACCATCAGCCAGGCGCAGCTCGACTTCGCCCGCGCCCGCATCGACCGGGCCGGGCTGTCGGACCGGGTCGAGCTGCGGCTGCAGGATTACCGGGATGCGGACGGCCAGTATGACGGCGTCGCCAGCATCGAGATGTTCGAGGCGGTGGGCGAACGCTACTGGCCGGTCTATTTCGACCGGCTGAGCGCCCGGCTGCGCCCGGGACGCCACGCGACGCTGCAGGTGATCACCCTGCAGGATCAGCGCTTCGAGAGATACCGCGACGGCGTCGATTTCATCCAGAAATACATCTTTCCCGGCGGCATGCTGCCCAGCCCGGGTATCCTGCACCGGCTGAGCGAGCAGGCCGGGCTGCGGGTGACCGGTTCGCTCAATTTCGGCGAAAGCTATTCGCGCACGCTGCGACAGTGGCACCACAGCTTCAACACGCGCTGGGACGAGGTCGCACGGCTTGGCTTTGACGAAAGATTCAGGCGAATGTGGAATTTCTACCTGTGTTCCTGCGCCAGCACCTTCCGTTCCGGAAATTGCGACGTTACCCAGATCACCGTGACCCGTCCGGGCTGAACGCACCGCATATCGAGGAGAGCCGCCATGCCCACTGCGTCCAAGCTGGTCGGGGCCCTGCTGTTCGCGGCGCTGGGTTTCGTCGCATCGGTGCTGGCGCTGCCGCTTCTCGAGGGGCTGACGGTGAACCCGAACACGCCGCAGATCAACGCGGTGATCGGCTTTTGCATGGGCTGGTTTATCGCCGGGCCGCGCGCCGGGGGCGGTCTTCTCGACGGCGTGAGCAACGGGGTCACCACGACGGTCATCGGCCTTCTCACGGTGCTGGTGACGCATGGCGCGATCTTCGCGCTGCGCGCATCGTGGCGGGGCCGGTTTCGCGACCCGACGGATGCGATGGAGGCGATGGTGGATTTCATGCTGCAAAGCGCGCTTCGGCTCGTCCAACCGCAGGAAATTCTGCTGTTGGGGCTGGGCGGGATCGGCATCGGGCTGCTGCTCGAATTCACCCATTCCCGGGCCAGCTGAGCATGTCGGATCTGTTCGTCTTCGGGCCGCTCGCCGAGGCCGCGACATTCGAGGCGGTCACGGCTCGGCCGCTCGACGGGGTGCCGGCGCGGTTGCCGGGATACGCTCTGACCGGCGCGCCGGACGCCGACCCGTCGCTCGTCGCGCGCGAGGGGGCGGTGGTCGAGGGGCTGTTGGTCTCGCCGCTGCCAGAGCATGCGCGTGTCCGGCTCGATGCCTATGGCGTGGCGCTCGGCCATGAGACATTCGAGGCGCAGGTGGACTGCGTGGGCGGGGCACCGCGCATGGCCGAGATCCGCGCGCGGCGGGGCGGGGCGACCGGCCCGGACTGGGACGTGGCGGCGTGGCGGGACGGGCAGGGGGTACGATGGGCCCTCATGGCGGGCGAGATCGCCGATCATGCGCCACCTCTGAGCCCGACCAGCTTCGCCCGTCAGAAAGCGATGATCGCGGCCCGCGCCAGTTCCCGGTTGCGCGCGGCGGCCACGCCGGCCCCGGCGACGCTGCGCCACGAGGCGCAGGCGGACGATGTGGCGCTGCGTCTCGACGCCCCGCTTTCGGGCGAATTCTTCAAGCTCGCCACGATGCGCCTGTCGCATCGGCGCTTCGACGGAGGGCGCGCCGAGGCGCTGCCGCGCGAGGTGCTGGTGGGTGTCGATGCGACGCTGGTGCTGCCCTATGATCCGCGCCGCGACCGGGTGCTGCTGGTCGAGCAGTTCCGCAGCGGCCCGGCCCGGCGCGGTTCGACCAACCCCTGGAGCCTCGAGCCGGTGGCGGGCATCGTCGATGCCGGCGAGACGCCCGAGCAGGCCGGGTTGCGCGAGGCGCGAGAGGAGGCCGGGCTGCGGCTCGACGCGCTGATCCCGATCTTCGGGGGCTACCCCTCACCGGGGTCGAGCACCGACCATTTCCACTGCTTTCTCGCGCTGGCCGACCTGCCGCGCGAGGAAAGCTGGCGCGGCGGGCTCGACGAGGAACACGAGGATCTGCGGCTGCACGCCGTGCCCTTCGACCGGGCCATGTCGCTGACGCAGACGGGCGAGATCGACGTCATCCCGATGCTCGCCATGATGTACTGGCTCGCGCATCATCGTGCGCGGCTGCGCGCCGAAGCGGAGGGCGACGCGGCTTGAGTTCCTGAGCAGCGCTGCATATTGCTCGGGACAACACAGGAAAGGCTGCCCCATGGACATCAAATCCGATCTCGCCGCCGCCGTCGGCAAGACCCCCCTGATCCGGCTGCGCGCCGCCTCCGAGGCGACGGGCTGCGAGATTCTGGGCAAGGCCGAGTTCCTGAACCCCGGCCAGTCGGTCAAGGATCGCGCGGCTTTGTGGATGATCCGCGACGCGGTCGAGAAGGGCACGCTGAAGCCCGGCGGCACCATCGTCGAGGGCACCGCCGGCAATACCGGCATCGGTCTGGCGCTTGTCGGCGCCTCGATGGGCTTCAAGACGGTGATCGTGATCCCCGAGACCCAGAGCCAGGAAAAGAAGGACATGCTGCGGCTCGCGGGCGCCGAACTGGTGCAGGTCCCGGCCGCGCCCTATCGCAATCCCAACAACTATGTCCGCTATTCGGGCCGTCTCGCCGAGGAGCTGGCGCGCACCACCCCCGAGGGCGTGCTCTGGGCCAACCAGTTCGACAACGTCGCGAACCGTCAGGCGCATATCGACGGCACCGGCCCCGAGATCTGGGAACAGACCCAAGGCAAGGTCGATGGCTTCATCTGCGCCGTCGGCACCGGCGGTACGCTGGCGGGCGTCGGCATGGCGCTGCAGCCCAAGGGCGTGAAGATCGGCCTCGCCGATCCCGAAGGCGCGGCGCTGCACAGCTTCTACACCACCGGCGAGCTGAAGGCCGAGGGCGATTCGATCACCGAGGGCATCGGCCAGGGCCGGATCACTGCCAATCTCGAGGGCTTCACCCCCGATTTCAGCTACAAGATCCCCGATGCCGAGGCGCTGCCGATCGTCTTCGACCTGCTCAAGCATGAGGGCCTCTGCCTCGGCGGCTCTTCGGGCATCAACGTCGCCGGCGCGATCCGGCTGGCGCGCGAGCTGGGGCCGGGCCACACCATCGTGACGGTGCTGTGCGACTACGGCACGCGCTACCAGTCGAAGCTGTTCAACCCCGACTTCCTAAAGTCCAAGGGTCTGCCGGCGCCGGATTGGCTCGATCGCGGCCCTTCCTCCATTCCGGGCGTCTTCGAGGACGCATGAGCGCCCACGCGGCGGCCCGCAAGGGCGCGCGCCTTGCCCGGCGGCTGATGCTGCCGGCCTGGCTCCTGCTCGGGGCCGGTTCCGCCATGGCGCAGGGCATCGCCCCCGCGCCGGGTGGGCTGTTCGACGCGCCCGCCGATGCGACGACCGAGGCGCAGGCGGGCGAGGCGGAGCCCGTACCCTCCGATGCCCCGGCCGCCAGCGTCGAGGAGGCCCTGAGCCCTGAGGTAACCGGCGAGGCAGAAGGCGAGGCAGAGGGCGAGGGTGCCGAGGCAGAGGCCCCGGAGCTGACACCCGCCACGGCCTATGGTCCGGCCGATGCGACGCTGCCGGGGACCGGTCCGCTGGCCGAGGTGCTGGCCGAGGACGACGTGAACTGGGAAAGCTGGGAGCGCACGGCGGCGCGCAGCGAGGCCTTGTCCGAGCGCGGGCAGGGCTCCGATTTCGCGCTGCAGCGGCTGCGCGGCGATCTGGTGGTCTGGCGCGACCGGTTCCAGCAGGCGCGCGGCGCCAATAGCGGCCGCATTGGCACCGTCGAGGCGCAGCTCACGGCGCTGGGCGCCGCGCCCGAAGCCGGCGGCGAGGACGAGTCCATCGCGGCGCGCCGCGCCGCGCTGACCGAGCAGCTGATGCGGCTGCGCGCGCCGGTTCGGTTGGCCGACGAGGCCTATGCTCATGCCGACGGGTTGATCCGCGAGATCGACCGGCTGATCCGCGAGCGACGGGGCAGAGCGCTCGGCGATCGTGGGCCCTCACCGCTCAATCCCGGGCTCTGGCCTTCCGCGCTCGTCGTCGCCTTCGAGCGCGCCGAGGCGCTGCGGGCCGAGCTCTGGGCCGGCTGGACCTCGCCCGCGCGGCGGGTGGCGCTGGCGGGCGTTCTGGCCGAGGTGCTTTTCCTCGGGCTGCTGGGCGGCATCCTGATGCGTGCCGGCCTCTGGGCCCGGCATCTGCGCCGCCGCATTCTCGCAGCCGACCGGCGCGGCTCGCGGGCGCTGGGCTTCGGCGTGTCGCTGGCGCAGGTGGCGCTGCCCTTCGCCGGGCTGGTGCTGGTCGCCCGCGCCCTCGATCTTGCCGGGATGAACGGGCCGCGGGCGGGCGCACTGCTGGAGGTGCTGCCGCTGGCGGGTCTCGCGGTGCTGCTGGCGCGCTGGATGGCCGGGCAGTTCTTCGGCCCCGAGGCGGCGCAGCCGATCGCCGGCATCGCCCCGGCCCGGCAGACTCGGGCCCGAAGGCAGGCGATGCTGCTGGGCGGGACCATCGCCCTGACGCAGGTCTCGCAGGCGCTGATCGCCACCGCCGACGCGCCGGAGGGCGCCGAGGCGGCGCTCCTGTTCCCGCTGCAGCTTCTCGTCGCGGTGCCGCTGTTCCTGCTGGGTCGCACCCTGGCCGGGGTAGTGCATGACGGCGCACCCGCCACCGCTCCCGCCACGCCGCAGCCCGAGACCGCGCGCCGCGACACCACCAGCGTCCGGCAGGGGCTCCTGTCGCTTCTGGGCAAGGTCGCGATGGCGGTGGCGGTGATCTCGCCGGTGCTCTCCGTGCTGGGCTATGCCGCGCTGTCCGAGGCGCTTCTGGTGCCGGCGATCAAGACCATGATGCTGATCGGCGTGCTGGTGCTGCTGCAGCGGCTGGTCTTCGACCTGTGGACCGTCGCCACCGGCTCCGAGGATCTGGCCCGCGACGCGTTGGTGCCGGTGCTGATCGGGCTGTTCCTGATCCTTGCCGCGCTGCCGGTGCTGGCTTTGGTCTGGGGCGCCCGACCCGAGGATCTGGCCGAGGTCTGGACCCGGTTCCGCGAAGGCTATTCTTTCGGCGAGACGCGCCTTCAGCCCACCGACCTGATGTGGCTTCTGGTGATATTCGTGATCGGCTACGCGTTGACGCGGCTGGTCCAGCGGGTGCTGCGCTCGGTGGTGCTGCCGCGCACCAAGCTCGACCTCGGCGGCCAAAACGCCGTCGCGGTGGGCTTTGGCTATGTCGGCATCACCTCGGCGGCGATCCTTGCGATCACCACCGCCGGGCTCGACCTGTCGAACCTCGCCATCGTCGCCGGTGCGCTCTCGGTGGGCATCGGTTTCGGCCTGCAGAACATCGTCTCGAACTTCGTCTCGGGCATCATCCTGCTGATCGAGCGACCCATAGGCGAGGGCGACTGGATCGAGGTGAACGGCCAGTCGGGCTATGTGCGCGACATCTCGGTGCGTTCGACCCGGATCGAGACCTTCGACAAGACCGACGTGATCGTGCCCAACGCCGATCTGGTCTCGAACCACGTTACCAACTGGACCCGCGGCAACTCGGTCGGTCGGGTCATCGTGCCGGTCGGCGTGGCGCATGGCAGCGATCTCGAGAAGGTGCAGGAGATCATGCAGGAGGTGGCGGATTCCCATCCCCTCGTGCTCGCCAACCCGGCGGCGGCGGTGCTGTTCCGCGGCTTCGGCCCCTCGAGCCTGAACTTCGAGATCCGGGCCTTCCTGCGCGACATCAACTTCATCATCGCGGTGCAGTCGGAGATGAATCACGAGATCGCGCGGCGCTTCAGGGCGGCGGGGATCACCATCCCCTTCCCGCAGCAGGATCTGTGGCTCAGGAACCCCGAAACGTTGCGCGCGGCTGAAAACGCGGCAGAGGGGGGCGGCACGGGCTGAGGCCCCGCCGCCACGCCCGGATCATTCGGCCGCCTCGTGCCGCGAAGGGGTCTCGCGCGGTTCGGTCTCGGGCTCTGGCAACCCCTCGCGCGACAGCAGGATCGCGATCGGCCTGAGCGCCGGGATCTCCGAGCAGACGATCATCGCCGCCACGGTGATCGGCACCGAGAGGAACATCCCCGGGATGCCCCAGACCGCGCCCCAGAAGGCGAGGCTGATGATGATCCCGAACGAGGACAGCCGGAGCGCCCGACCCATCATCATCGGGTCGAGCACGTTGCCATTGATGAACTGGATCACCCCGGTGATCGCGAAGATCGCCCCCGTCGTCGCCGGATCGCCGAGCTGCACATAGGCCACCAGCGCCACCAGCGCCGTGGCGACGATCGAGCCGATATTGGGGATGTAGTTCAGGATGAAGGTGAGGATCCCGAGCGCCACCGCGAGATCGAGCCCGAACAGCCCCGCCAGCGCCCAGACCATGACCCCGGTCATCAGCGACACCAGCGTCTTGACCGCGAGGTAGCGGTTCACCCGGCGGATGATCGAGCCGATGATCCGTCCCACCCGGTCGGCCCGCACCGGGTCGCCCACGAAATTGACCAGCTTGGTCGAGAACCAGACCCGCTCGGCGAAGAGAAAGCCGACGAAGAGGATCACCAGCACCGTGCCCTGCATCAGGTTGCCCGCCTGGCTCGCCAGCGCCCTGATATAGCCGCCGAGCTCGACCGTCTGCAGCGAGTTGAGCACCGCGGCCTCGGTGTTCTGGCCAAGCCAGGAGAACAGCGCCGCGATCGCCTCCGGCGCGCGGTCGGCATAGCTTAGCGTGGTGAGCAGCACCGTGTTGATCTGCGCCAGCACGATCGAGGTCAGCGTCAGCAGCGTCGCCGCGATGGCGACGACGGCGGCGACGGAGGCGAGCCAGTTCGGGATCGCCAGCGGCCCGATCCGGGCCCGTGCGATGAAGCTGATCGCGTCGCTCATCAACGAGAAGATGACGATCGCGGTCACCAGCGAGATCAGCAGGAACCGCGCCTGCACTAGGAGAAACAGCACCACCGCGAAAGCGATGATGATCAGGGCCACGTCCTGCACGCGGTGCGGATCGCGCGGCAGGCGCATCCGGCTCGGCTGGGATTGCAGTGGCGTGCGGGGTGGTTCGGTCATCAAGGCGCTGTCTCGTCCGGTCTGTGCGGCATCCACTATGCGGGAGCCTTGCGGCGGGGGCAATCAAAGGCCGAAATTGCCGGGGTCAGGCCCTTGCATTGGCGCCGAGCCTTGGCTACTGAGCCCGCAACGGAGCGGTGGCCGAGTGGTCGAAGGCGCACGCCTGGAAAGTGTGTAGGCGGGAAACCGTCTCGAGGGTTCGAATCCCTCTCGCTCCGCCACTAACTCACAAATCTTCCTGTACACTCAGCGCGGTAAGTCGACCGTCGCCGAATGATTTGGAGCACGAGGGCCTGATGTTGCCCCGCGTGCCCAGCTCGTTGCCAGCAGGTCTTGCCCCGAGTGAAGGATCCGCATGCCCTGCGGCTCGCGGCTCTTCATGGGGGCGTAGCCCACGGTCGGCCGCGTCGCCGCCTCGTTGATCGCCCCGGCATCGTTCGTCAGCTTACGCGACCCCACTGGGTCACGGACTGCTTCGCTACCCGTCTTGCCATGATGCACGTAAGGTTTGACATGGGCGGGTTGTAGCAGCCGCACCTCATGTCCGAGCGCGAGAGGCTCTAGTCCCCGGTGGCAATGGATGCGTAATCTTCCACGGCGGCGAGAAAGGGGGACGCAGGCGAAAGGACGACAGCACTTCACTGCGGCAGAGTTTTAGCCTGCGCCATCGAGGTTCGCTGCATGGCTTGGGAATACCCGCCCCGCGAGATCGCGGCTGACGCTGATCGCCTCCTGAGGCATGGAAACGTTCCTTGTACTTGGCTCGTCGGCCAAATCATCGCGCATGTGCTAGTGCAGGGGCCGTTCACGGCGCCCGGTCAGGTGTGCGCCACCCAATTATGGAACGGTGCAGAACGACTTCGCTCCTCTCATCACAACAGGGCAGCAACCACTCCCGTGGCGGAAACGTGAACGCTATTGTGAATCCCCAGTAACGACATGCCCCAGCCTTGCACGAACCGGGGTTGATCAATCCACGGGCCGCTTCATCAACATCGCCAGAGACGATGGAAAGGCTATGAATCGGCTGTCATGCCACTGTTTATGGCGGGCGAGCGGACTCCAATTTGCATTCGCCGAGGTTCGAGCCCCGCAGGGTCCCGTCAGGCAGTTGCCTCTCGGAACTTCTCCGATCGATGCCCGGCGGCCCGGTGGAACATCGTGTCTTGGCGGCGGTCGCTAGCGCAGCGCCTTGGGTGGCTCGGGCGCCTGCGTCGTCATGTGGCTGCTGGAGGAGACACGCATGACGGCCCGCCGGTGCTTGTCGCGCATGACATCGAGCACCTCGACCGAATGGCTGCGCACATCCGTCAAGCGGCGGATGCGCGAGCCCGGTGATCCGATCGGGCGTAAACCGTGCTGTCGCAGTTCGGGCATGACGGCTGCCGCGTGTTCCAGAGCGTGCTCCAGATCGTCTTCGGCCTGAAGATAGGCCCGGTAGGCCCGGATCAGGGCGCGTCGTGCGGCCATGGCATCAGGGTTCATTTTCGCCTCCCTTGGAACAAGGAAACTCTGCTCACGATCAGGACCTATGACCCGGCTTCTGTCAACGCCGCAGGGGCCCGAAAGGGTGGTGCGAAGCGACCCCCAGCCTCAGCCCTCTGTTTTTTCTGTCAGAACATCTTCTAGGGGCGGGGTCATTCTAGGTCCCTTACCCTCACCTCGGCCACGAGCCTGTGGGCCAGGGCCCCGTCGCAAAGCTGGGTGGCCGGCGTGGTCACGGCCGCCGCTGCGGCCGCGGTGCCAGCCCGCAACGCCGCGCGAAAGCTTTGACCCTGCGCCAGGGCGAGCGCGGTCGCCCCGAGCAAGCTGTCTCCCGCCCCGACCGCACTGACGAGCTCGACCGGCGGGGCATCGCAAAAGAAGCTCTCCGTCGCGGATACGCCGAGCGTACCGCTGGCGCCGAGGGACAGGACCACGCGCCGCGCCTTGCCGCTCCGGACAAGATCTTTCCCGAACGCCGCAAGCTCGCGCGCATTCGACAGGCCGCGTCCGGCCAATTCGTCGGCCTCGGCTCCGTCCATCCGCAACAGGTCGAACGGCACCTCTTCAATGCTTGAGATCGCCTCTGCCAGGGCCGCGCCGGAGGTGTCGAGCAGCATCTCCGCCCCGCGTGCCTGGCACCGTTCCGCCAGGCGGACCAGAACCTCACCGGAGAGGCCCGGCGGCAGGCTGCCGGACACCACGAGCATCTGCTCCGGCCCGATCCGTCGCGCGAGTTCGTCGAAGAGCCTGTCGGTGGCTTGAGGCGGCCAGCCGGGCCCCGGCAGGACGAAGCGATATTGCGCCCCGCTGTCGCGTGCCGTGACTGCGAAGGATTGCCGGGTCAGCCCGGGCACGGAGATGGTCACGATCTCGACGCCCTCATCGGCAAGCAGTGCGGCGATCGTCTCGCCGGTCGCGCCGCCCAGCGCGACCATGGCGGTCGAGACGCCACCGAGCCGGGCGATCGCGCGAGAGACATTGATGCCGCCCCCGCCCGGATCGAGCCGCGGCGCGGCGCAGCGCAGTTTCCGGTTCGGCACGAGCGCTTCGGTTTCCGTCGCAAGATCAAGCGCGGGGTTCAGGGTCAGGGTCAGGATCTGGCGCATCGGCGGCTCATCGTTGAGGCTCCTTTCACGAAAGGGCTCAGGCGGGAGTTGAGACCGCGCACAGTCTATCGCCATCCGGCGCATGTTTCACCGACCTTGCGACTCGCGACTGGCACGTATCCGCCCGAAACGCGCTGCACGTTCATGCACGGTGCCGGGCCGCCTCATCCCGCCCTGTCTTGGCAATCGATGTCGATACAGGCGTACCCAGGACTGGTTTACGCCATCGCACCCGGTTCGAGAGCCCGAGCACCGGGCCTAGCCAGCTTCGTCTTTCCGCTTCCCGGCTCTCCTGCTCATTACGCCGAATTCACGCCTCGATCCCCGGTATGCGGAAGCGAAAGCACCCGCTTCCGGGGCCCACCTTGATCTCGCGCAAGCGACAGGAGCGTCGCGCTCGCCTATCCTGCGCATGCCGCCGACCGCTCCGGCGCCGTGTCAGGAAGCCAGCCGCAATGACCTCCATGCCCCCGCAGGCCCAGGCGAACGGCACGCCCCTCTGGCATGCGTCCGACACCGAGGAGGTCCTGGGAAGCCTCGGAAGCGGGCCGGAGGGGCTCTCCCCACCCGAGATTGCCGCCCGGCTGTCCCGCCACGGACCCAACCGTCTGCCCGAGCCGCCGGGGCGCGGCCTGCTTGCCCGGCTGCGGAGCCAGTTCGAGAACCTTCTCATCCTGGTGCTGATCGCGGCGGGCGCCGTCACGGCGCTGCTCGGCCACTGGATGGATTCGGGCGTGATCCTCGCGGTGGTGGTGCTGAACGCGGCGATCGGCCTGTGGCAGGAGGGCCGTGCCGAAAGCGCCCTGGCCGGGGTGCGTCGGTTGCTGTCGGAGACCGCCTCCGTGCGCCGCGCGGGCCGGCGCGAGACCATACCGGCCGCCGAACTGGTGCCGGGCGATATCGTGCTGCTCGAACCCGGCGATCGGGTGCCGGCCGATCTCCGGCTGATCGAGGCGCGCGGGATGCGGGCGCAGGAGGCCGTGCTGACCGGCGAGTCGGCCGCCGTCGACAAGAATACCGACCCCGTTCCAAAGGACGCCCCGCTCGGCGATCGCCGGTCCATGGCCTTTTCGGGCACGCTGGTCGCGTCCGGGCGCGGAACCGGGGTGGTCGTCGCCACCGGGCCGCGCAGCGAGATCGGCCGGATCGGCGCGCTCCTCGGTGGGGTCGAGACCACGGCGACGCCGCTGCTGCGCCAGATCGACCGCTTCGCGCGGCGACTGACGACGGTCATTCTCGGCGTCTGCCTGCTCGTCTTCGGCTACGCGGTCGGATTTGGCGGATACTCCCGGGAAGACGCGTTCTTCGCCATGGTCGGCATGGCCGTGGCCGCGATACCCGAGGGGCTGCCGGCGGTGATCACCATCGCACTGGCGCTGGGCGTGCAGCGCATGGCGGCGCGGCGGGCCATCGTGCGGCAGCTCCCGGCGGTGGAGACGCTGGGCGCCGTGACGGTGATCTGCACCGACAAGACCGGCACGCTGACGCTGAACGAAATGGTCGTGCGACGGGTCGTGACCGACCCGAGCGCCCCCGCCGCCGAGATCGGCGGCGAGGGCTATGCGCCCATCGGCGAGGTCGAGGGCGACCCGGCGGCCGTGGCTGCGCTGGCCCGGACCGGCCTGCTGTGCAACGACGCGCATCTGCGTCAGGACAAGTCGGGTTGGCGGGTCGAGGGCGATCCGATGGAGGGCGCGCTGCTGGCGCTCGCGGGCAAGATCGGCATTGAGGCCGAGACCGAGCGCGCCGCGCATCCCCGCCTGCACGAGATCCCCTTCGACGCCGCATGGAGTTACATGGCCGTGCTGACCGCCGGCACCGGCGGCGCGATGCTTCACGTGAAAGGCGCGCCGGACCGGCTGCTGCCGCATTGCGATTTCCAGCCCGGTCCCGATGAGGCGGTGCCCATCGATCGCGAGGCCTGGGCGGCACGGATCGAGGCGCTCGCCGCCAGTGGTCACCGTGTACTCGCCTTCGCCGTGAAGCCCGTCGCGGCGTCGGGCGAGATCGGTCATGCCGACATCGGCGGGCTGAGGCTGCTCGGACTTGCCGGGTTCATCGACCCGGCCCGCCCCGAGGCGATCGCGGCGGCGGCGGATTGCCGGCGCGCCGGCATCGCTGTGAAGATGATCACCGGCGACCACGCCCTGACCGCGCAGGCGGTGGCGGCCGAACTCGGTCTCGACACGAGGGGCGGCGCGCTTACTGGCCGAGAGATCGAAGCGGCGAAGGATGCCGATCTGCGCCGCATGGCGCGCGAGGCCAACGTCTTCGCGCGCGCCGCCCCCGAGCACAAGCTGCGGCTGGTCGAGACGCTGCAGGCCGAGGGGCACGTCGTGGCGATGACCGGCGACGGGGTGAACGACGCGCCGGCGCTGAAACGCGCCGATGCCGGGATCGCCATGGGCATCAAGGGCACCGAGGCCGCCAAGGAGGCCGCGCGGGTGGTGCTCACCGACGACAACTTCGCCTCGATCGTCGCTGCCGTGCGCGAGGGCCGCACCATCCACGACAACATCCGCAAGGTGATCGCGTGGAACCTGCCGACCAATGGCGGCGAGGCGCTGGTGATCATCCTTGCGATCCTGATCGGGTTGCCGCTGCCGATCACGCCGGTCCAGATCCTCTGGATCAACATGGTGACCGCCGTGGCTCTGGGGCTGACGCTGGCCTTCGAGCCACCCGAGCCGGGCGTGATGGCGCGCCCGCCGCGCCGCCCCGGCGCGGCGCTGCTCGACGGCGAGATGATCTGGCGCGTGGCACTGGTCTCGGTGCTGTTCGGGCTGGCGGTGTTCGGCCTCTCGGCCTGGGTCATGGCGCGGGGCGAGAGCCTCGCCTATGCCCGGACGCTCTCGGTCGACCTGCTGGTGGTGATGGAGATCTTCTACCTGTTTTCGGTGCGCTACCTGCACATGACCTCGATTACCGTGACCGGGCTTCTGGGCACCCGTGCCGTCTGGTTCGGCGTGGCATTGGCAGTCGTGGCCCAGCTTCTCTTTACCTACGCCCCGCCGCTGCAGGCGGTGTTCGACAGTCGGCCCGTGGCCCCGGCCGACGGGGCCGTGGTGCTCGGCATGGGAGTGGCGCTGCTGCTCGTGCTCGAGGCCGAGAAGCTTCTGCGCCGCCGCTGGCGTGCCCCGATGCGGCTGCAAGGCGATCCGGATCCGCGCCGAATCCGTTCGAACTAGGCCTCGCTCGAGGCCTTATAGCCTTGCCTCCTGCCAACACTTGGAATTCAGCTCCTCGGGCGCGTCATTCGCCTATGGGAGCGGACAGGCGGTGGCACGGAACTCGATCGCAGCGAAGATGGTGGGTTCGAGCAAATCGCACCGGTCGGCCCGCGTCGGACAGCGCCCATCGGCCATGCAAGATCCGGCCTGGCCGCCGTCACAAGTTTAATCAGTGGAAAGCTGCGCGGCTTTGCAGGGAGCGCATTGCAGCAAAAGATCCCGACCGCCACAACGTCGAACTCCACATTCGTATCACCCTGTGAATCGCGTCCCGGCCCCCGGCGCCGTCGATGCTGTACCCATGGGATAACACTACTGGGCAGTAGAGCGATTGCGGGACAAGCCAAATTTCTGAGGCACCGCCGATGAATGCCGGCAGGATAAGGTGGGAGGTGCCAACTCCGCGCGGCTGCCGCTACGCGACGAGTATCGTCGTTCCCTCCCTGACTTCGAGGATCGACAATTGTCGGTCCACGAGGCCGGTCTCCGTGAAACGAAACGGGCCGAGCACCCCGTTGAAACCGGCGGAGCGATGCAGCCCCTTCGGGTCTTGCTGACCGAGGCGGCCGAGAAGGCGGGCCATGTTCGCCGCGTCGAAGGCAAGCCCCGCGGTAACGCCGGCTTCCCCGTCGATCCTTTCTTCGAGGCCGAGGGCAAAGGCTTCGAAGCTGATCGGATCCGGCCCCGCGAACCACGCCTGATTCAGAGCCCCTAATTGGTGCGGCGGGATCGTAGCCCATTGCTCCGAACCCAGGACCTGCAGGCCAGCCTCCTTCACCGCATCGACCATCGGCGCCAGGCCTGCGGAGGCCGCAGGAAGATACACCGCATCCGGAAGGCGCCCACCCGATGCTGCGGCCAGGCGGGAGGCGAGGCCTTCCGGGCCGGTCGCCTGGAGCGGATCCGAAAGGGTGATACCGAATTCGGGCGCCACCTTTCGCGCTGCTGCCACCGCCTGCTCTCCATATGCCCCGGGCGGGGCCACGACGGCGATCCGCCGCATTCCGCGCGCGGAGGCGAAACGCAGAACGGCCTTTGCCGACTGCAATGGGGTGATCCCGAATACATACAGGTTCCGGCCCGCGATCGCATCGTTGTTCGAAAAGGATATGACAGGTACGCGCGTTCCGACCGCTGCGGCGACCGCTTGGCTCTGGTTCGAGAATAGCGGCCCAAGGATCATGTTCGCGCCCGCTTCAACGGCTCGATTGGCTGCCGCCACCGCGCTCGTCTCATCGGCGCCCGCGTCGTGCAGGGCAATCTCGGCCCCGGGACCATCCACCGCTCCGCCAAGGCGGGCCGCTTCGGCCATGACTTGCCCGAGTTTGGCATGCTGCCCCGACAGCGGGAGCAACAAGGCTGTGCGTCCGGTCGTGCCGAGAGGGGGAAGCTCAGGCTCTCCGCTGGGACTGCAGGCGGAAAGTCCGAACAATGCCGGCATGGTCGCCAGTCCGCCGAGCAGCCGGCGCCGGCTAAGCCGAGGCTCGGTGGCCTGGCCGCCGAATGGTGTCTTCGGCAAGATGGACCGCGATGACATATGGGGGACCTCATGCTGCGCGTGGGTTCGGAGCGCTTTCGAGGCACCTCCTTCCGCGAGCCTAAGGAGCCCTTCGTGGCAAGTCGAGGGTCCGGGAATCCGTTCGATGGGGAAGGCCGAAGCCCCGGCGGCGCACTGTGGCGCGACTGCACCAGCCGGCATTGCGTTGGCTCGGAAAGTGGCATCAAAGTGAATCGAACCGGGGTTCGCGCTAGCCTCCGATGAAAGAGCAAGAGCAGCACAACACAACAAGGCTGATGGTGGATTACCTGGTCGCAGGCCTGAAGGGATGGTTCGGGCAATCAAATACCAGCCGCATTCCGCTGCCGCGCGCGGGTTGCCGTGATGCCATGCGCGCATGGCGGCTCGGCCTCGCCCGCTCCATGGCGGTCGCGGCGTGTCTCGCGATGGCTGCACCGGTTGCCGCCCAGACCGCCGAGCCCGGTACGGGCGAATTCGTGATCAATCTTCGCGAAGCGGATATTTCCGTTCTGGCGGAAGAGGTCTCGAAGATCACCGGGCGTACCTTGGTTCTCGATCCGCAACTGCAGGGCAGCGTCAGCGTCGTTTCCAGCGAGCGGCTCGACGAGGAGGGGGTCTGGGCGCTGTTCCAGTCGATCTTGCAGGTCCGGGGTTTCCTCGCCGTGCGTGCAGGCAATACGTGGCAGGTGGTACCGGCGGAACGGGCGCGGACGATCAGCGGCGCGCAGCCCGGATCCGAGACCGGCGCGCAGGACTTCGTCACGACGATGGTGCGGCTTGATCGCCTGCCTGCAGCCGAAGCGGTCAGGGTGCTCAGTCCGCTGGTCGCCGAATCCGGCTATATCGAGGGGATCTCCGATCCCAACGCGATACTGGTGACCGATACGCGGGCGAATGTGGACCGGATCACATCCATTGCGCGGGCGTTCGACGGAGCCGACGAGGCCCGCTCCGAGGTGATCCGCTTTGCCAATGCCGATGCCGTTTCGATCGGCCGGGCACTGGCCGAAGTGCTCGGTGACGACGCGACGGGCGCGCGGTTCTCGGTGAACCCGTCAAGCAACCAGCTCGTGGTCAGGGGCACGCCGGAAGAGATCAGCGAGATTCGGGAACTGGCGCGCTCGATGGATGTGGCCCAGCGCAGCAGCCCGCAGGCCGCCGTGTCCACCCGGGTGTTCCGGCTGAAATACGGTGACGCTGCCGTGGTCGCGGAAATCATCCGCGGCACGGTGGGCGATGCGATAGAGCCAGTCACGGGAACGGCTGTCATTGCTGCCGCGGGCGAGACCACCGAGGAAGGCGAGCAGGGCTTCGTACCCCTGGAGGCCGTGACAGTGACCCCGGAAGCGGTTGCGATCCAGGCCTCCGTCGATACGAATTCGATCCTGGTTCGGGGCACCGCCGCGCAAATCTCGGAAATCGGCCAGCTGGTCCATGCGCTCGATGTTCGCCGCCCGCAGGTGATGATCGAGGCGGCGATCGTCGAGGTCTCCGGCGAGGTGGCGGAACGTCTCGGCGTGCAGCTGGGCTTTGGCGATGCCACCCCGCCCGGGCAATTGGCCGCGACCTCCTTCGGCAATGGAGGGAATTCGCTGGCCAATGTGCTGATGGCACTGGGGGCGCCGAATTCGGTCGCGCTCTCCACCGGGCTTACCATGTCGGCGAGCGGCAACGACTTCGGCCTTCTGGTCCAGGCGCTGTCCCAGTCGAGCCGTGCCCGGCTGCTGTCGACGCCCAGCGTGACCACGCTGGACAACGAGCCGGCGACCATCGTGGTCGGTCAGAACGTGCCGTTCCGCACAGGCAGCTTCGTTACCGATGGAAATTCGGTCACCCCCTTCACGACGATCGAGCGCCGCGATGTCGGCATCACGATGGATGTCGTGCCGCGGATCACCGCCAGCGACGTCGTCCAGCTATCGATCAACCAGGAAGTCTCGAGCCTCGTGGGGACCACCGTCGAAGGGGCCGCGGATCTCGTCACCAATCGTCGGGCCATCAACACGACGGTTCTGGCCGACAACCGGGGGACCGTGGTGCTGGGCGGGCTGATCACCGACGATCGGACGAGCCAGGAGGGCAAAGTCCCCGGTTTCGGCGACGTGCCGGTGATCGGAAACCTGTTTCGGGCGCGCAACGGGCAGACCACCAGCCGGACGCTCTTCGTGTTCATGCGCCCGACCATCCTGCGGGAGCAATCCGACATCCGACAGGCCGCCGAGCAACGTTATGACCGGCTGCAGGCCGCCGATGTACGGCCGGTGCCCCGCACCATTCTGAATCGAAAGCCGGTGCGCCATCTCCCGCTCGAAATCGAGGGGCTGTATTGAGCGCGCGAGACGGATTTTGCGTCTCCATAGTCCGTTCGAAATGTCGAGTGCGTCCTAGCGAATGCAACCGAATCGCAGGGGCGCGTGTCGTGATCGGGTATTCGCGCGTGGACTGAACTCAGTCAGTGCTGGCAAGAGATCTGCAGCCTTCAACCCCGGCGGCTGATTCGAGAGCATGAGGGCAAGCCTTTCGATGTAGGGTCATTTCCGCCCCGGACTTCTTTCGCCGGTACCGAATCGCTGGATTGGGGTTCGCCTGCACGAGAAAAGGCCCGCGAGATCTTTTGGATCTCTCGCGGGCCGGTACCTTGCAAGCCACGGAGCTCCCGGGCGTGGGTGGCGTCGTTTTTCAGTGATGGTGCTCGCTCGGATCGTCCAGATCATGAGCCGCGTGACCTTCATGAGCGGCGTGACCCTCATGAGCAACATGACCCTCATGGCCGCCATGAGCGTGACCGCCATGACCAGCGTGACCATCATGCGTGGCGGCGGCCGGTTCCGCCACGCCCTCGAGGCGCAGGGTCTCGGTGTGCAGATACTGGACAAGATCCGCCGCGTCGTTCTCGCCCAGGCCGAAAGTCGGCATGCGGACCGCCGGATAGGCGGCGTCGAGCATGACCGCGATCGGGTCCCCCTCGGCCAGCATCCGGTCAGGCGACATGATGTAGCGCATCAGCCAGTCGCGATCCCGGCGCAGCGTCACGCCTTCGAGGTCCGGCCCGACGCGGACCCCGTCACCGATCGAATGACACGCGGCACAACCTTTTATGAAGAGGCCTTCGCCTTCCCGGTGGCGCGCGGCAAAGCGCTCGAGCGCCTCTCCCTCGACCACCTCGACTTCGGTCTGTGGCGGTTCCCAGTCGGGATCGAGCGCCAGTATCTCGGCGGTCGCCGTCACGAGGTTGCCCATCAGCGAGGAACGCCGCCATTCGCCCGTCAGGGGATTGCCGATCAGCATGTCGCTGCGATGGTCGCTCAGCTGCTTGCTGCGCTCGCCGAGCTTGTAGCGCAGCAGCGCCACTTCCTCGGAATCGCCGGTCAGAAAATACCAGCCGGGCCCCGTGCCGAAGGCCGCCGCATAGGCCGCGAGTTCCTCGGGCGTGTCTCGTTCCGGCGTGAGGGAGATCGAGACGAAGACGATCTCCTCGCCCATGCGTTCGCCGAGCCATTCATAGACCTTTGCAAGCCGCGCCGTGGCGAGGCCGCAGATGTCCGGGCAATCGAGATAGATGAAGTTGATGACGGCGATCCGCCCGTCCAGCACGTCGTCCACGAAGCGGACCCTCTCGCCCTCCTGTGTCAGGAGCGGCGTGTTCGGAAAATAGTCGAGCTCCCACCTGGCCTGGGCGGCAGGTGCGGTCGCCAGGATGGCGGCGACCGCGAGCCCGCGCAGCATGAACCCCGGTATCACTTCTGCCTCCTCGCCTTGCGCCGTGCGCGCTTGGACTTTTTCCGCGACTTGCGTGTCTTGCGCGTGGTTGACGGCTCGCTGGCAGCGACGCTGTTCATCGATGCCGCCATCTTTTCGTCATCATCGTCCTTGCCGACTCCCCCTTCGAAGTCGCGATCGAAGGGATTGCCCTCGGGCAGGACCTCGGGATCGACAAAGGTCACGCCGTACTTCGTCGGGTTCGGCGTTGGAACCACGCTGACGTGATACTTGGACTGCTTCGAATCATAGGGGTCGGTCAGCACGTCGTAGCGCGCCAGCATCGCCCAGTCCTCGTGCACGGTGTTGTGGCAATGGGTGACATAGGCGCCGCCATATTCCCCGAAGGTGACCTGGATCTTCACCTGACCCCCGCGGCCGGTGCGCCAGACATCCTTGCGGGCACCGCGCTCGAGCGCCGACAGCTTCTTGCGACCGCGGTCGATGGTAACACCTTCCTCGAAATGCAAGTGGATCGGGTGATCCCAGCCGCCGCTGCCGTTCTCGAGGATCCAGTGCTCGGTCTCGCCGGGCCGCGGGACCAGCATGCTGACCCGGTTGGCGTTGAGGAAATGGTTGGATTCGCCGTTGATCCGGACGGTCCAGCCAAAGCCTTCCCGGTTGCGCTCGTCGCAATCGGGGAAGCATTCATCCCTCAAGAGTTCGCCGGGCTCGTCGGTGCCCTTCCATTCGATATGGCGCACCCGGACCGGATCGATGATCGGGATCTGCTCGGTCAACTGCGATGGCACCCGGCTGTAGTCGGTGTCATTGGCGTAGTGCGTCTTGCCGGGGTTATCGACCGACTTGACGCTGTCGACGACGCGGAATTCAAGGAAGGTGCCGACCGCCGGGTCGTCGGTGTCCTGATCGATCGCGTCCTTCCGCGACAGGTACTCCTTCGGTCTCTCGCCGCTCTCGTGCTCGGCGACGTTGAGCATCCGGATCCTGCTGCCGATCGGGAACTGGCTGAAATCGACCACCACGTCGAAGCGCTCGGCCGTACCCATGGGATCGAGCTGGTTCACCGTGACCGGGTTGACCATGAGGTTGCCGTCGGTGGCGATCACCGTCATCGGCACCCAGCGGTTTCTCTGGTTGATCAGCCCGGGCCGGATGAATCGCGACATGCAGGCATTGAGCAGCCGGAACCGGTATTTGCGCGGCAGCACCTCGAAATACGGCTTGTAGGCGAAGTTGACGAGCATCAGGTCGCCGAGGAAGCCGTTGGTCTCGAAGATGTCGAAGAAGTACTGCCCGTCCTCGTCCAGCGCCGCGTCCGAGATCATCAAATTGACGTCGAAGTCGATATTGCCCCAGTCGAGCTCGGTGCCGCTTGGCAGCCGCAGGTTGACGCCATCATTGAGGCCCTCATGGCCGCGATCGGGGCCGCTATAGTAGTTCAGCGCACCCAGATGGCCCTTGTAGACGTTCTCGGCGGTGAAGAAGAACCGGTGGTCGTGGAACCACAGCGAACTCTGCAACTCACGGAAATCGCCCTTCACGAGGTTCAGTCCGCCATAGCCGTCAGGTCCCGAGGCGCGGGGGTCGGTGGCGTTGGTGTTGATCATGTCGGCCCGCGCCAGCGTCGTCGACCAGTGGTAGTCGTAGAACTGCCCGGTGAAGAAATGGGCGTTGGAGGCGCCGTCGCTGGCCGAAGCGTTGTGCGCGTTGTGGTTGTGCGTGGCCTGGCTGATCGAGCCAAAGCCGTTGTTCTTTTTGGGGTCATCCGGCACCTGGTTGTAGTGACGGAAGATCGCCGGCTCGCCATAGCGCATTTTCATCAGCGGCGGCGGCAGCACGGAATCCTCCTTGCGACCGGAATTGAAGGTCCAGACGCTGTCACGGTCCTGCTCCGGGAAATTCGGATGGAACGAGAACCCGTCGTCCAGCCGGCCGAGCGTCATGATGAAGCCCTTCTTCGGCAGGTATTCCAGCCATCTCTGATGCGCGAAATATTCGCCAGGCGGCCGGCCTTCCATCGGGCCGCCCGAGAATTTCGGATTGCGGCACTCACGGCCGTCCGACTCGGTAAAGTCGGTATGGTAGGACAGACGCCGCGCCGCCGGTTCCTCCAGATGGGACGGAAAGGCGAGCTCGGTCTCGCCGCCATTGGCGCGCGGCACGAGGTCGTGTGGCTCCTCCAGCCGCAGCCGCGGCATCGGCTGCGTGAAGGGCAGGGCGCCGAAGGTCGGGCTGCGCGGCACGCCGGTCGGCACGGCGGCGTAGGCACTCGTCGCGAAGGGGCTGAGGCCGTTGACGTTCGCCAGGGTGCCGAGGCCGGTGAAGATGCCCCACTTGAACAACTCGCGTCGGCTTACCTGACCCTGCGAAAGCGCCTTGACGATTTCGGCGCGATTGTTGCGAGCGTTTTGCGCTTCCTTTTTGCGGCGGCGCGAGGCGTGAGGCTTGAGATACATAAATCCCTCCCATGGGCGCTCCACAAATTGCGAAGCGCCGTGCGAATATTGCCTCTCCCGATGATTGGTTAACGGACGGAAACTGTCTATCGACTGAACGTCTTAAACAGAATTAGGGGCTTATGCCCCAATACAAGTGTTAACGGGGCTTGACGATTTACCGGGTATTCACGGCTGGGGTGAGTTTCCGAATTCCAGAAGCTGCGTCTCCAGCCGCCGCCCCGCGGCACCGGTGAAATTGCACGACGCGCAGCCGCCCCCCGCGCAGGCCGGGCATGACTGCGCGACTAGGCGCTGCGACAGCACCCCGCGCAGGACGTCGGAGACCATGTATCGTGGCACGCCGAGATCCTCGAGCCTGAGCGCCGCCCCTTCCGCGCTGTTGGTGTGCAGCGTCGACAGCACCATCCGGCCGACCTGCGCCGCCCGGCAGGCGATCTCGGCGGTCTCCGGGTCGCGGATTTCGCCGATCAGGATCACGTTCGGATCCTGCCGAAGCACGGCCCTGAGCACCCGGGCGAAGCTCAGCCCGATCGCCTCCTGCACCTGCACCTGCTGAATTCCTTCGAGATTGTATTCGACGGGATCCTCGACGGTGACGATCTTGGTCTTCGGCGTGTTCAGATGCGCGACGGCCGTATAGAGCGTGGTGGTCTTGCCCGAGCCGGTCGGGCCGGTGACGAGAAAGAGCCCGTTCGGTCTTTCGATCGCGCGACGGATGCCCCGGGCAATGTCCTCCTCGAACCCCAGCGCGTCCCAGCCGATCCTCAGCGCATGTGGATCGAGCACCCGAAGCACGATGCTCTCGCCACTCTGCGTCGGCAGGGAGGAGAAGCGGAAATCGATGACCCGTCCGGCCATCGGCAACGTGAGACGGGCATCTTGCGGCAGGCGACGCTCCGAGACATTGGCCGAGGCCATGACCTTGAGCCGTGCCAGTACCGCGGCGGGGCTGAGTTCGGACTGGACATCCTGTTTCACGAGCACGCCGTTGATGCGGAGCCTGACCGTGAGCGCATTGCCCGCGGCCTCGAAGTGGAGGTCCGACGCGCCGAGCGCGATCGCATCCGCGAGCTTGTCATTGACGAAACGGATGACCGGCCCCTCGGCCTCGGGTGGTTCCTCCGCCGTGTCGAGCCGTTGAATGCGCCGCCCGGTGGTGGAGCCGTCCTCGCGGACCTGCGAGAGAAGCTGGCGGATCGTGCGCCGCGTCGCGCCACGGATCTCCACCTCTCGCCCCAGGTGAAAAGCGATCTCCTGCCGAAGCTCGGCATCGGCGGGATCGGCCAACAGAACGACCTGCGCCTCCGCCCCGTCCAGCTCGAGCGGGACCGCCGCCCGGTCGGTCAGATACTTGGCCGATAGCCGGGCGATGGTGGCGACGTCCGGCCGCGTCCCGTCACCGGCGCGACCCTCTTCGAAACAAATATCGAGTTCGGCGCAAACCAGCGGCAGGAGCAGTTCCTCGTCGATCTGCCCGTGGTCGATCAGCGCCCTGTGGAGGGGAAGTCCTCGCTGCGCGGCCAGCTCGCGTGCCGCCTTCAGCGCCTCCGGCTCCAGCAGCCCAGCGACCGCGATGGCCTCGGCCAAGCGGGCGTCCCAGTCCGTTGCATAAGCCTTTCTTCCAATATCCACCGTCCCGGCCCGTGGTTTAGAATGCCTCAGCTAAGGGGATGACGGTGCAGACTGCTGTGTCAATCATGCGGACGGTATCAGTCATATGGGGCAAGGCCGGGCAGCGGCTTCGCGCTTTGCGGCATCTGCTGTTTCCCGATTGGCTGTTCGTCGCCGGCCTGCCGCCCCGCACGGCGCGCAGCATCGTGATCCGCAACACCCCGATCGGCGACGAGGAGAAGAGCCAGCTGCGTGCTTGCGGGCGAGGGCGCCAGCCCGTCGACCTCGTATTGGCCTCCGACATCATGCTGGAAAAACGGATCAGCCTGCCGCGCGCGATCCGTCGAGAGGCCGAGGCGGCGATCTCTGTGCGGCTTCGCCAACAGATGCCCGCCGGAGGGGCCGGTCTGCTCTGGGCAGTGGTCCCCGACGGACATGACGGAGACGCCATCGTCTACAGGGCCCTCATCGTCAAGCGGGCGGAAATATCGGACCTGATCGACGAAGTGCGGCGCATGGGATTCATGCCGCGGCGGGTCATCGCGGCCGGCGCGGCGGAGGCGAGGCCTTTCGTGGACCTGCGCCACGAGACCGACCGGCCGCAGCGGCTCTGGACGTTGATCGCCGCCTGCGTGCTCGTCGGAACGCTGGCCTGGGGTGGCTTCGGCCAGTGGCGGGAGCTGTCCGCGCTCGCGGCCCAAGCGGCTGCGCTCGAGATGGAGACGGCTCAGCTTCGGGAGCAGGCGGTCGCGGCGCGCGCACAGGCGACGACGCGTGACCAGTCGGTCGCGGAGATCGCCACGGAACTCGGGATCTTCAATCTCGAATATCGGCGGTTCCCGATCCTCGCGGACCTGACGGAGCGATTGGGCGACAACGTCCATCTGGAGGCGCTGCAGATCGATCGGGACGAGCTTTGGTTGGCGGGCCAGTCCGCCATCGACGTGGCCTCGTTGGTCGAGGCATTGGGCGACGCGCCATGGGCGCGACATGCCCAGATCGACGGCCCGGTCTCGGTCGATCCGGTGACGGGCCAAAGCCTGTTCGAACTGCTGGTCGTGCTCGAGCAGGGGGAGGGCGGAACATGAAGGGGGGACTTCTCGGCATGATCGCCCCCTTCCTGTTGGCGGGGCTGGGCGCCGCTCTCTTCGCCGCCGTGATATACCCGGGCGAATTGCGCCGGACCGCATTGGAAACCGATCTGCAGCGGCTGAGCGGTGAGCGGGATGGTCTGCTGCGGCGGATCGGCGTTTGGGAGAGGGCGGGGGAGGGTGCGGAACTGCCGTCGCAGGTGGTGCAAACCGCCGCCGATCAGAGCGACGCCGTGCTGACCTTGCAAAAGACCCTCGTGGAGCTGGGGCGACAGTCCGCGTTGGAGCTTTCCGCCTTTGCGGAGGCCAGGCCCCCCGCCGAACTGACCCGCCCCGCCGTCGCGGTCGAGATCGAGGGCAGGAGCGATTTCACCGCCTTTGTCCGGCTCCTTGCCGGTCTCGAAGCCGTCACGCCGCGTCTGGCGGTCTCGCATCTGTCGGTGCACGAGGCCTCGCGCGAGCGGGACCTTCGGGCAAGCGGGCCGGTCGAGGCACCGGTCCTGTTCCAACTCGTGGTTTGGGGCTTCTGGGTACAGGAGGAGGAGGCATGACCCTGTTTGCCGCCTGGCCCCCCACCGCGCATCTCGCGGTCATTGCCGGGTTTGGCGCGATGGCGGTGCTGCATCATCGGACACCTGAGCGGATCCTCCTGTTGGAACAGATCGATGTAGGCGCCGATGCGACGGTAGAGGCAGGGCCTACATTGGACATACCAGAGGCGCGGGATTACGCGGCTCTGCTCGTCGATCTCGCCGATCGGCCGCTGTTTTCGACCGGCCGCGCCGAGGACGCGGCAGATGCCGCGCCGATGCAGCCTGCCGCCGTGCCCGATGTCGCCCCCACCAGATCCGTTGCAGATCCTTCGACCGAGCTGCGCTTACTCGCATCGATCCTGCACCCGTCAGGGTCGCGGGCCCTGGTCGTGGCAAGCGGAAGGTCCGAGCCCGTCTGGGTGGGCGAAGGCGATTCCGTGGCGGGCTGGACGATCACCGCCATCACCCAGCGCAGCATCGTGATGCGCTCCGAGGCGGAGGCCTCGGAAAGGACCGTGAAGATGCTGGAGTGAAGCTAGTCACCCGCCGTCGGGACCTGCGCATTGCCATGGTCGCGCCGGCCGAGAGGGACCATGCCGATGCCGATGTTCTCCTATGTCGCCTATTCCGACAATGGCCAGCGCGAAGCCGGCGAGATCGACAGCGCCTCCGAGGGCGGAGCCTATGAAACCCTGCTCGCCATGGGCCTTTCCGTCGTCGAACTGCGTGACGCGGGCAGCCCGTCGCGCACCTCTTGGCTGCGCCGCGAGATCGCGCTGCCACGTCGGCCCCTGCCACTGGGTGAGCAGGCGCTTCTGGCCGAGCAACTCGCGCTTCTGTTCAGCGTGCGCCTGCCCATCCCGAGCCTGTTGCGGGTCCTCGGACATGGCTCGATGCGGCATTCCACGAGAACGCGATTGCAGCGGGTGATCTGGCTCGTATCGGAGGGTCTGCCCTTCGCGCAGGCATTCCAGCAGGTCGGTCCGCCCGTCTCGCCGGTCTTTCGGGAGTTGCTGGGTCTGGGTGAGGCCTCCAATGCCATGCCAGAGCTGTTGCGCGATCTTGCCGAGCTGTTGCGGCGTCAGCAGAAGCTGCGCGCCCATATCACGTCGGCGCTGCTCTATCCGATCCTGTTGCTGGTAAGCGGGCTGGCGTTGCTGCTGCTCGTGACGATGTCGCTCGCGCCGGCTCTCGCACCGCTTTTCGACGGCGAGGCGCGCCCCATGCCCGCCAGCCTGTCCCTGCTTCTGGGCCTGCGAGAGTTCCTGCTTCAGTGGTGGCCGGCGCTCCTGCTCGCAGGCGGGGCAGGCTGCGTTGCGCTGCTGGCAGTGGCTGTGCGGCCGACTGCCGGACGGCTCGCTCTGCGTTTGCCCTTGATCGCCCCGGTGCTGCGCGACGCGGCGCTCTTGCGACTGACCCGGGGGTTGCGCCTGTTGCTGAGGGCCGGGCTCACTCTGCCTGAAGCCCTAGAGGCCGTGGCCAAGGAAAGCGATATCCTCGCTCGGCCGGTGCGGGAGGCCGCCGCTGCACTGAGGCGCGGCGGGCGGGCGCATGGCGCTTTCGCCGAGCATGAGACCGGCCTGCCGACGCTGTTCGTCGAGCTTTTCCGTATCGGGGAGGAAACCAACCGGCTGGAGGAGGTTCTGGAGACGCTTTGCTCCGTGCTGGCCACGCAACTCGAACGACGCGTGCAAGGGCTGTTGCAGGCGCTGACCCCGGCGCTGACGCTGCTGGTCGGGGGGTCCATAGGCGGGCTTGTCTTCACCATCATGGATGCGGTGATGTCGATCAATGAACTTGCCTTCTGAACACCGTCGGCCCCGGTCGGGCTTCACCTTGATCGAGACCTTGATCGCGCTCGCGGTCTTGGCCGTCGTGGTCGGAGGCGCGCTGGAGTTCACGCGTCTCCTGATGCGCCAGTCCTTCGAACGCATGGAGCGTGCTTGGCTGGTGGAGTTGGCCCGCTCGATCAGTGAGGAACACCTGGCCACCCGCGGCGTATTGCCGGCCCGGGACGAGGGGCGGATCGGCGACTGGCAATGGTCGGTTTCGGAGGCGAGGGGCACGGCCGGGCCGGGCTTGGTCGAGATCACGGTCACGGCCTGGCCGGTTGGCGATCCGGCGCGCAAGGTCGATTTTCGCCACCTTGCTTTGGATGAGGTCGAGTCGTGACGATCAACAGGCCGCGCCACCTTCGACGGGGGACGAGCCTGCTCGAACTGTTGCTGGCGCTCGCCATGATGAGCGCGATCGCCCTCATCATGTCCGCCGCGCTGGGCCTGACGAGCCGGGCAGGGGTACGCTTCGCCGGTTCGGAGATCGGCACCGGGCTGCTGCTGAATCGAGACCGGCTGCGTCGCGTGATCGAAGACATGCCGCCCCAAGGTCGATTATGGGGCACGGACGGTCGTCTTGAGTTCGAAACCTCGATCGAAGAGCCGCCCTTCTGGCCCGGCGATCTGGTGCATGTGACCTTGGAACGCGCCACCGTCTCGGGAGGCGTCAGCCCGGTCCTCGTGAGCGCTGCCGCGCCCGGCTTGGCTTCCACGGATGGACCCCGGACCGATTTCGCGCTGGTCGAGCATTCGGACGGCCTGCAAGTTCGATACTGGGGTTCGCCAGTGCCGGGTATGCCGCCGGAGTGGCGCGAGGTGTGGCCCATGACGGCACCATTGCCGGAACTGGTACGGATCGAATACGACGCCGCGGGTACGAGCCTGCCGCCCTTGGTCGTTCGACCGGCGCGAAGCCTGTCTCAGGAAGTGATGTCGCTATCCTCCCGGCTGCCGCCGGGCTGACCGTCCCGACCGAGCGTGATCAAGGCGAAATCGCCCTCCGCGCTCGGGTACTGGTACAGGAACGGGCGGCCCCAGGGATCGGTGAGCGCCTCCTCCGAGTCGACATAGGGGCCAAGCCAATTTGCGGCCCCGACCGGCGGGGAAATCAACGCTTTCAGCCCTTCCGTTTCGGTCGGGTAGCGGCCCAGATCAATGTAATAGAGTTGCAACGCGCCTTTCAGATTGGCCATCTGGACGCTGGCGGCCTGCGCCTTGGCACGCCCGAAGCTGCTCATGAGCCGTGGCGCGCTCAGCCCGACCACGAGCGCGATGATCGCCAGGACCACCATGACTTCCAGAAGCGTCAGCCCGGCTTGCGCATTACGGGGTTTTCTCTTGTCGATTAATACCATGGCACACTCGAAATCTGTAAAAGGAACACAAGATAGATCGCGTAGGCCAAAAAGGGCCCGAAGGGAATTTCTCGCGGCACCTCGGAGAGCCCGAGCGGTTTGCTTGCCAGCGCCGCGATGATCCCGCCGAGGCATGCCAGGAACAGCGCCAGCCAAATATCCGCGAAACCGGTCCACAATGCGCCGGCACCAATCAATTTCGCATCCCCGATGCCCAGGGCTTCGCGGCCGCCGCGTTGATAAAGATGGTAACCCACGGTCCAGAACAGGGCCATGAGCGCCACGGCTGCGCCGAGTTCGACAAACCAGCGATGCGGATGAACGAAATACTGGAATGCAACGCCGCCAAGCGCGATGATGAGGACGGCTCCGTCGGGAATCTCGAACCGGCGCAGATCGGTCAGGCTCAACCAGATCAGGGGGAGTGCGAGGCCCGCGGCGAGAAGCGCCTCAAATCCCGCCGAAGCGCTCGCCGAGATGATCAGGAAACCGGCTGCATAGGCAAATGCGAGGGCAGGTACGGCAAGCAAAGCAGGGACGGTCATGAGGATTCATCCAGATGCTATCCGCCAGCCTAACCGAGGGGTTGTGCTCCTGGCAACGCTGTTGGGCGTCATGCTGGTCGCCGCGAGCGCGGTGGGACTGCAGCTCCGGGGCGCGTCCAATGCGAAAGTGCTGGCCGCCCTCGAACGCCGCCATGTCACGGCGCTGGATACGGCCTCCATCCGGGAATTGCTGCGCGCCCGTCTGAGCACGGCGGAGGCACGCGCCGACGGTCTGCCACCGCGCGATGGCAGTCCTGTGACCTTGGCCTATCGAGGCTTCGAATGGGAGGTGCGGCTGAACGACATCGACGGGTTGGTCGATCTATATCTGGCGCCGCCGGAGGTTCTGGCCCTGCTGCCGGTCGACGGCGTGGAGCTCTATCATCGGCGGGAAGCCATGCGGGCGTCCTTGCCGCCGGGCACGCGTTACGCGAGCGAGCGGCAGACGCTTGCCCGACTTGGATACGATGCCGCGACTCGGGCCGAACTTTATCCCCTGGTGACGCAGCTGGCCCGGACCGGCGGGATCAATCCCGATATCGCCCCGGATGCACTTCGGGAGAAAGCGCTGCGGCTGCAGGCACTGGACAGGGCAGGTGGTCAGGCCGCGGAACTGCGCATCCGCAGGCTTGGGCCGGAGGACCGCCCGCTCTAGCGATCGGCGATGCGGTTATTGGCCGGGGCAAGGGGGTCGGATTCAGGTGGCGACGGCGCGGCAAGGTCGCGATCTTGGCCGTTGGAGTTCGGCGAGGTGGCAGGCGGGTTCAGGTCGCGCTCCAGCATCGAATCCGACATGAGTTCGTCGATGAACTGGCTCAACAGTTGCGGGCGTCCGGAAACCCCGGCCTTGCGGTAGACCGCGCTGGTCTGCGCCTTCACCGTGCCGGGACGACTGTTGCGCAGATCGGCGATTTCACTGATCGACATTCCTTTGATCGAAAGCAGGGCGACGTCGCGCTCCGCCGGCGTCAGTCCCCAGTCGATAAAACGCTGTTCCAAGATCTGGGAAAAGGCGCCCGAAGCCGCCTGAAGCTGGGCTTCGACATAGGCGGTCCTTCGTCTGGCCTTGGACAGCGCCACGGCACCGAGAACGCTGCCGAGGATCAGCCCGATCGCCGCGCCAATTTCGATGAGTTCATGCGCAAGCCAGCTGATCGTGGTGAGTCCGAGCACCGAGATTGCGATATTGCCCAGAAAGAAGAGACCGCAGACGGCCTGCACGGCCAGCACCGCCGTCAGAGGCCAGCCCTGAGTCACGAGCGATGCCGGCGACAGGGGGCGATCAAGTCCTCATATGTCACCGATCTCCCCCTCGGCGGCCGCTGCGGTCATCATCGTCATCGTCATCGTCGTCATCACGATCAGCGTCGTCATCGTCATCATCGTCATCGTCATCGTCATCATCGTCACGATCGTCGTCGTCGTCATCACGATCGTCGTCGTCGTCATCCCGATCGTCGCCAAGGTCGATATCGCGGTCGTCGTCATCGCGATCATCGTCATCGCGATCGTCTTCGATGCGATCATCTTTGTCGGTTTCTTTCCCGCTGTCCCCATCCGAAGCGTTCGATGGCGAACGAACCCCGCTTGTCACCGGTCGGGAGCCGGAAGAGCCCGCGGCGCCATTGCCCGGTTCGACCAGACGCGGCGCCGTGCTGGCATCCCCGCGGCTTCGTTCCCGCACCCAGTAGTCGCGCAATATCTCACCGGTGGCTCCGTTGAAGACCAATTCGCGCTGCAGGTCATGCCGCCAGGCCAGAACGCGGGTCCGACCGAGAAGCGTCTGGGAAATCTCGATCCGCGTGAAGCCCTGAGCGATCAACTGCTGAACGATGGAATCCTGGATCGTCTGCGCCGCTGCCAGCTGTGGCAGGCTGGTCAGCAGCGCGGCCGCAGTCATCATCCGAACTGCGTTCCACCCATTGGCAATAATACCCATGCGCCTCTCATCCCGGGATGCGGAGAGCTGCCGGATCAAGTCCGGCAGCCCTTTCTCTCAGTCGGTTTCCAGATCGTCCAGACACCCGACGATGCGAGAGCCCTAGGCCGTTCTCCTGACCCATTCAGCGATCATCGTCATCGTCATCGTCATCGTCATCGTCATCGCGATCGTCGTCATCATCATCGTCGTCGTCGTCATCATCGTCATCATCGTCGTCGTCATCATCGTCGTCATCATCGTCATCATCATCGTCGTCATCATCATCGTCGTCGTCGTCGTCGTCGTCGTCGCGGTCGTCGTCGTCATCATCGTCGAAGCGGCCATCTTCGTCCCGCCGCCGCACATCGAGGAAGTCACGGTCCTCCTGCCGCAATTCGAAGCCGCTGCGCCGGTCGTCGTCGTCCGCTGCTTCGGTTTCCTGCTTCAGGATCCTCATCGTCGAGGAATCATAGATGACTTCGGTCTTCCGGTTTCCCGAGGTTGCTTCGACCTTGATCTGGTTCGGGCCCTCCTTGACCTCGACGCGGCTGTAACCAGCCTCCTTGTACTTCTGCAGAAGTGCCTCTCCGGAAGCAGAGACACCCCCGCCGCCGCCGCCGGTGTCACTCACGACGGGGCTTTCTCCGCCGCTCCGCCGTACCTCGACGAAATCACGGCTTTCCTGACTCAGTTCGAACCCGGCGCGCCGGTCATCCGCGCCGGCCATCTCGGTTTCCTGCTTGATGATCCTCATTGTGGCCGAGTCGTATATGACTTCGACCTTCTGATTTCCCGAGGTTGCCTCGACTTTGATCTGACTCGGGCCTTCCTTTACCTGAACGCGGCTGTATCCGGCCTCTCTGTATTTTTCCAAAAGGGCTTCGCCGGCGGGCGAGGCTGCAAGCGCGGAGGCGGATGCGGCCAGGAATGTGCTAGTCAACAGAATTCGTTTCATCGGAATATCCTTTTTGATCTCGGCAGGTGATCCGAGGGTCATTGGCCGGTTCGGCGGACGGCTGCGCCCCACGAGGAGATCGGGATTCGCTGTCGCTGGCTATCATCCGTAGGTTTATCGGATCAGAAAGCAGGGCGGATGCCGTGGCATAAACCTTGGTTTATGCTTGCCTCACGTTCGGGCTTATATGCTTCGTTTTGGCGGGGCGGACGAGGGAGGCCCTGCCAGTAGGGCGTGGGGTGGCATGCAGTGCCGTCGCTCGGGTCCTTTGTGAACCCGGGATTGTACCCCGGTCAGGCCGTCACGGTCCGAAGTGACAGCTAGCAAATAAGGTCGATTAATACCTTTGCCTCATTTTACGCGCCGGCCGGGTATTATATTTGTTAATGGTAATTCTTTCGATCTTTAGTATATTGACGGATAACTAATTCCAAGGTACTATCTTTGAGGGCCGAGGGAAGTATGGGGGTGCGAACCACAATACGGGACTACGGTGTGTATTTTTATTCAGTTTGACTTGTTGGTGGGTTTAAGGTCATGTCAGTGTCTATTTTAGCGCTTATTCCAGATACGAGTGAAGACAACGAAGTAGTCAAAGCCCTGCATGAATATAACGAGCAGAGCGCCAGCGACCGAATCTGCATTGCCTCGCCCGAGGAGGGATTGGTCGGGCTTCCGGGGCGCGTGCATTCCTATGGCATGCGCCTGGTGATGATCGACTCCGGTACATTGGCGCGAAAGGGCAGCTCTACCGTCATGATGCTGCAACGCCGCTATCCCAAGGCCAGCATCGTCTGTATCGGAGGCCGGTATTCCCGTTCCAGCGTCCTGAGCGCACTTTCGCTCGGCGTCCACGGGTTCATCGGGCGGTTCCAGTCGCCATCCCAGATCCGGCAAGCGATCGATATCGTGCTGAACGGTGGCATCTATCTTCCCGATCTCGCAACCGAACGCCCGCAGATCGAGGTCGTCGCCTCGTCCCGTAGCACTGGTGGACGGGATCACATCGCAACGACGGAACGGCGCTATCAGGAAGAACTGGGCCTCTCGCCACGCCAGGCGGTCGTCCTGGCCCTCCTGTCCGAAGGCATGACCAACAAGGCCATCGCCAGGCATCTCGATCTCGCCGAGGCCACGGTAAAGGTACATGTCAGCGCGATCTATCGCGCCCTGAGCGTTCGTAACCGTGCGGGCGCCGTGGCCGTCGCACTATCCCTGCCGCTTCGAGCCTCGGCTGATCTCGAAAGCCATTCGGAGGCTTCCGGACGCGCCTCCGGCGGGCTGTCGCCGGACCCGGTCTGACCTCCGGTCGCAAGAAGGCGCTGCTCCGCGGTCAACTGCGGAGCAGCGCCTGACAGGACCCGTCGTCGATACGCGATACCGCCAATACAGCCCCTGCCTTGGTGTCGGTGCGCCGTGAAGCCGGCAATGACTGGCCGCGGCACATCGCGGTCGCCGAAAGTCTCAGCGCGCGAGAACGAGCGGCATGCGCGCCGCGGTCAGCATCTCGCGCGTGGTGCCGCCGAAGAGCTGCTCGCGCAGCCGCGAATGGCCATAGGCCCCCATCACCACCGCCTCGGCGCCGGTGTCGAAGGCATGGCGTCGTAGCACCTCGGAGACACGGAACCGACTGCGCGCCAGGACCGAAACCTCCACCTTGACCCCGTTGCGCGCCAGAAACAGCGCGAGATCGCCGCCCGGATCGGAGCGGTCGCCGACCTGCACGTCGGGATCGACGATCACCACGTCGACGCAGCCCGCGCGGCGCAGCATCGGCAGGGCGGCGCGCACCGCGACCATCGCTTCGCGGCTGTCGTCCCAGGCCACCATCAGCCGGGAGGGGCTGGGCGCGATCTCGGCGCCGCCATCGGGAACGACGATCACCGGCAGCCCGCCGGTGAACAGCGCCGCCTCCAGCGTCGCGACCTGCAGCGGGCGCGCTTCGGGACCATAGGGCGCGGCGGCGACGATCCGATCGGCCAGCCGGGCGATGCGGCCGACTTCGTAACCGATGAGCCCTTCACGGATGTGGTGGCGATGCAGCTGCACATTGCCGCGATGCGCCGGGATCAGCGGCCGGATCTCGGCCTCCAACTCGCGGGCACGTTCGCGCGCGGCCTCCGGGTCGGGCATGGTCAGCATCAGCGCCGGTCCCGCCAGATAGGCGTCCGGCGGCGTGCTTTCGATCCCGAGGCAATGGATGTCGAGATGCGCCTCGTCGGTTTCGGTGAGCGCGAGCGCGGTGGCGATGGCGCCGCGATCCAGCGCGGCGTCGGTGGCCAGAACGGCGACGGTTCCTCGGGGCATGTGTCTCTCCTGTGAATGCGATGCGTCAAGGCTGCCGACTTGCATGCCCTCGCGCCTTGATCCCGATCAAGCCGACGGGCGGCGACGCTTGATCCAGATCAATGCGCCGCCGCGACGGAGCGGCGAGTGCTCGGGGCAGGGGCCGGTACGGGCCCGGAGGCATCGATGGAGCAGGACATGAAACCGATCATCACCGCGGCCGTGCTGACGGGGGCGGCGCTGCTGGGCGCCTGCGCCGTGCCGGAGCCGGAATTGCCCACGGGGCGCGCGCTCTTCATGGAGAACTGCGCCGCGTGTCATGGCGCGGGCGGGCGGGGCGACGGGCCGCTGGCCGAGGGGCTGCCGCGGCCCCCGGCCGACCTGACGCGGCTGCGCGCCAAGGGCGAGCCGTTCCCGATGGTTCATGTCATGTCCTATATCGACGGCTATTTCCGGCAGGACGACCCGGCGCCAGTGATGCCCGAATACTCGCAGGTCTTCACCGGCCCGACCCTGCATGTCGATACCGGCGACGGGATCCTCACGCCGACGCCGCAGCCACTGGTCGCGCTTTCCGACTATCTCGAAACGCTGCAGGAGGGATGATCCAGATCAAGGCGCGCCGCCGTGCTCCGTCGATACTGAAGACAGGAGGACCTCGACATGACGCTTACACCGCTGATGAAACGCGTGGCGCTGGCCAAGTCGCTCGGTCTCGTGTTCGGGCTTGCGGCGCCGGTGCTGCTGACGCCGGTTTCGGCGGCGGAAACCATGCTGGTGTGGGGCATCGTGCTCTGGTCGGTGATCCTCGGCGCGCTGGTTGGGCTGTCGGGACAATTCGACCGGGTGCCGGTGTTCGACTTCCACCTGCCGGCCGGCTTTAGCGGTGGCTGGATCGGGTTCTGGATGGGCTTGGTGTTGCTGCTCGTGGCGCAGGAGCCTTTGGGCGTCGTCTGGGCGCGCTCGGAATGGCTGCCGCAGCCGGGGCCGGGGGCTTGGTGGCTGATCGCCGAAGCGACGCTGATCGGCGCGCTGATCGACCTTGCGGTGACGGCGGTCACCGATCCGACGACCCGCGGCACCGGCCAGAGACGGCCGCGTCACTGATCGCCCATTTCAAGGGAGGAAACCCCATGCCCGGCATCCTGATGGCGAGCGATCTCTCGGCCCGGAGCGGCCATGCCCTCGAAAGGGCGCTGCAACTCGCGGCGACGCTCGGGGCCGAACTCGAAATTCTTCACGTGGTCGATGACAGCCTGCCGAGCCGCCTCGCCGAGGAGACAGGGCAATCCGCGTACGAGATGCTGTCGCGCGATACCGCCGGTGCGGCACGGGTGAACCTGCGCTTCGGCCATCCCTGGCGCGTGGTCGTCGACCATATCGCGCAGCGGCGCTTCGATCTGGTGGTGATGGGCGCGCATCGCGATCGCGGCATTCTCGACCTGTTTCGCGGCAGCGTGCTGCATCGCTGCGTGCAGATGTCGCAAGCCCCCGTGCTCGTGGTGTCGGACCGGCCGGTCCGCCCCTATGCCCGGCTGATGACCGCCACCAGCTTCGCGGCGCGCGATGCCGAGGCGGCGCGTCTCGCCGCGCGGCTGGCAAAGGGGGCGATGATGCGGCTCGTGCATGCCTACCGCGTGCCCTTCGGGGGGCTCGGCTACCGCATGGACGAGACCGGCGACATCACCAAGCACGACCGCGACGAGATCGAGGAGCCGATGCTGATCCAGCTCCGGCAGATGCAGGAGCGCCTGTCGCGGGATGGCGTCACGGTCGATATCGGGCTGATCGAGGGACGCGCGACGCAGGCCCTGCTCGATGCGATGGCGCGCGAGGAGATCGACCTGCTGGCCATCGGCCGACATGGCGCCGAGGGGCACGTGCCGATGACCATGGGCCGCGTCGCGTCGGAATTGCTGGCCCATCTGCCCTGCGACCTTCTGGTGCATCCGGGCCGTTTGCCGCAGGCGCGGTGATCGCGCCCCCGGGCAGGCTCGGGCGGACGCGTCGCCGAATGACCGCTGCCATGCACGGGTATTCTGCACCAGGCGGCTTGACCTGGATCAACGCGCTCTTGGACCGGCGGGGCTAGGGTCGATCCTGACAGAAGGGCGGATCCAGCGCCCGAACGGAGGCTTCGCTGATGCAAAGGATATTGATTGCCACCGACATGGCCGAGCAGGGCGATATCGCGCTGCGGCGTGGCGCGACGCTGGCCCGGGAATGCGGCGCGCAGCTCGTGCTGCTGCATGTCATGCAGGACGGCCTGCCGGACGATCTGCACGCGACCTTCGAGAGGGCGCTCATGGCGCGGCTGGAAGGGCAGGCCATCGGCCTGCGCGACCGCCTCGGCCTCGACGTGGTGGCGCGCATCGGCGTCGGCACCGACTGGATGGTGATCCTCGACCGGGTCGTGGAGGAGGGCGCCGATCTGCTGATCCTCGGCGCGCACCGGCATCCCGGCCTGATCGACCTGTTCCGCGGCACCACGGTCGAACGGGTCGCAAAGGCCTGCGGCGTGCCGCTGCTGGTCGCGCGTGACGACAGCGATCGGCCCTATCGTTCGGTCCTGCTTGCCACGGATTTTTCCTGCGCCGCGCGCGAGGCGCTCGTGGTCGCGCGCAAGCTGGCGCCCGCGGCACGCATCCGCCTGCTGCATTGCTATACCGTGCCGTTCGGCGGGGTGCTGCGCGGCACCGCGCGCGGCGCCGTGATGTCGGGTGAACGGCTGCGCGCGCGGGCCCGGGCCGAAACCGCCATGGAGACCTTTCTCGGTGGCATCGAGGATATCGTCGGCCCCTCCGACCGCGAACTGATCGAGGGCGAGACGGTTTCGGCGATCCGCGACGAGATCGGTTCCGCGCCGACCGATCTGCTGGTGCTCGGGACGCATACCCGCTCGCGGCTGTCCGAGGCGCTGCTGGGCAGCGTGGCGCGCGGCCTCATGGCGGACCCGCCCTGCGACATCCTCGCCGTGCCGCCCTCGATCCCCGACTGACCCCCTGATTCATCTGATCCTCGAAAGGAGACGATCCATGACCTGCCGTACCATCGCCCTGTGCTTTGCGGATGGCGCGAGCGCCCCGACTCTGGCCCGGACCGGCGCCGCGCTTGCACGGCAGCATGGCGCGCATCTGCTCGGGCTTCATGTGCTGCCCGATCCGGTCGTCCATGCCTCGGTCTCGTTGTATGTTACCGGCGAGATCCTGACCCAGATCCGCGCCGGGCAGCGCGACACGGCCCTCGAGATCGAAACCGCCTTCAAGGCGGCGGCGGAGGCCGAAGGCGTGACGCCCGAATGGCGCTGTCTCGAGGCACGCCTCGCCACGATCGGCGAACGTCTGTGCGAAAGCGCCCGCGCCGCCGATCTGGTCCTCGTCATGCGGCCCGAGAGGGATGCGGCGGGCCGTCCGCAGGAGGAGTTGATCCGTAATGCGGGGCGCCCGGTGCTGATGATCCCGCCGGGCTACCAGCCCGGCGCGCTCGGAGCCTCGGCCGTGATCGGCTGGAGCGCCACGCGCGAGGCGACGCGGGCCGCGCATGACGCGCGCCTGCTGCTCGATGAGGGGGCCGAGGTGACGCTGCTCAGCGTCGAGAAGGCGCCGGACCCCGGCGAACAGGACTATCCCGCCAACGAGATGGCGGCGATGTTCAGCCGTCACGGCATGAAGGCGACCGTCACCCACAGGTCGCCGGGCGAGAGCCGCATCGCCGAGGTGATCGAGCGCGAGGCCTTCGAGACCGGGGCGAGCTTCATCGCCACGGGCGCCTTCGGGCATTCCAAGGCCTATGATTTCGTGCTGGGCACGGTGACGCGCGACCTGATGCAGCGCGCCAAGCGCCCGGTGCTGTTTTCGAAGTGAGGCGCGCGGCACCGATTTCGGGGTGGATCGATCCCGTGACCGGCGCGCGTCCCGCGGCCGTGAAAGGCCTCTCGATGCTTGACCTCACCTGCTCGCGCGGCCCAGTAGCGGTGAGGCCATCCAAGGGAGCGACGCGTGCCGATCTTTCAGGTCAGGGGACTTCGCATCCTGTTCGTGCATATTCCGAAAACCGGCGGCTCCTCGGTCTCGCGCTGGCTGGGGGAGGCCGGCGCCGAAGCGTTCCGGATTCCGACGCGCACCGCCCTTCCATGCCCGCCGCAGCATTTTCACGCCGAACTGCTGGGCGCGCTGTTTCCCGGATCGGGGTGGTTCGACTATGCCTTCGCGATCACCCGCCACCCGGAGGCGCGGATGATCAGCGAGTATGTCTGGCGCAAGTCCGGCGGGCGAAAGCTGCGCCGGTGGGGCGGGCTGCGCCGCCTGGCCGTCGCCGAGGTCTCGCCCGAAACGCGGGGTCGCGACTTTTCGCGCTGGCTGCGTCAGAACCTGCGGGCGGCCGAGCAGAACCCCTATCACCTGAGCAATCACCTTCGCCCGCAGGTCGAGTTCACCGATCTGCCCGGGCTCGAGATCTTTCGCTTCGAGGATGGGATGGAGCCGGTCTTCGCGCGGTTGTCGGAGGTGACCGGACTGGCCGCGCCACACGATCTGCCGCGGGAGAAGGCGACGGGCGGGCTGGAGGTGCCGATGCAGGCCGGAGACCGGGCGCGGATCGAGACGCGATACGCGATGGATTACGACCGGTTCGGTTATGGCCGCGGTGGGGCGGGCGGCGATTAGGCCTGCTCGGATCGGCCTTACGGGTGCCGGTCACGCGGATTTTTCCAGTCCGGTTTCGCACTAAAGCCTGTCGCGCCGCATGCGCCATCGCGTGCCGCGCGTCCGAAGAACCTGACAGCGCTCGCCAGTGCGACAGACTTGCGGATCGGGCGCTGAATTCGCGACGCGACACCTTCGGCACGGAGCTATCCGGACGGAGAAGTGTGCCCTCTTTGCAGCGGCTTCAGCCATGTCACGAAGGCTTCGCCGAAGGTCCTGCCCCGTCGGGACGGTATTCAGCCAAAGCGTGCGGGGGACTCACCCGCCAGTCGCGCGACCGAACACGGAACGCCCGGAACCGGGCATCGGAGCCGGGTTGTGTGCCATTCACGCACAACTCCCTGAAACATGATGCGTGACGCACCGTAAATCTCCGTGATTTGCCAGATCGTCGTCACCACATAATATGATGAAAGAAAAAGATTCGCCTGTGGGGGACGGGACCGCGCGACCAAGACGCGCCAACGGACGAGAGAATGGGCCGATGGATGTATTTACCCGCTACGCCGAAAGCTATGCGAACTCCCGAACCGAGGAGCTGACACTGCAGGAATACCTCCTGCGATGCCGGGAGGATCCATCGGTGCGTGCCACCGCTGCGGAGCGGATGATGCGCGCCATAGGCGAGCCCGAACTCGTGGATACGAGCCACGACCAGCGGCTCGGACGGATCTTCCTCAACCGTACCGTCAAGATCTACCGCGCCTTCGAAAGCCTCTATGGCAACGAGGAAGTGGTCGAACGGATCGTCGGTTTCTTCCGCCATGCCAGCCAGGGCCTCGAGGAGCGCAAGCAGATCCTGTACCTGCTCGGCCCGGTGGGCGGCGGCAAGTCCACCATCGCCGAGATCCTCAAGGCGTTGATGGAAAAGGAGCCGATCTACGTTCTCAAGGCCGGCGACCAGATCAGCCCGGTCTTCGAAAGCCCGCTGGGCCTGTTTGACCGCGAGCGTTTCGGCGATCTTCTGGAGGACAAGTACGACATTCCGCGCAGGCTCCTGACCGGGCTGATAAGCCCTTGGGCGGTGAAGCGGCTCGAGGAGTTCGGCGGCGACATCTCGCGCTTTTCGGTGGTGCGGATGCAGCCGTCGCGGCTTCGGCAGATCGGCGTCACCAAGACCGAGCCGGGTGACGAGAACAACCAGGACGTCTCGGCACTGGTCGGCAAGCTCGACATTCGCAAGCTCGAACACATGGGTCAAGACGACCCCGACGCCTATAGCTATTCGGGGGGCCTGAACCGCACCACGCAGGGCCTTCTCGAATTCGTCGAGATGTTCAAGGCACCGATCAAGGTGCTGCACCCGCTGCTCACCGCGACTCAGGAGGGCAGCTATACCGGCACCGAGAACATCGGCGCCATGCCCTATCAGGGCCTGATCATCGCCCACTCGAACGAGGCCGAGTGGCGCCAGTTCAAGAACAACCGCAACAACGAGGCTTTCCTCGACCGGATCTCGGTGGTGAAGATCCCCTATTGCCTGCGCGCCACCGAAGAGGCGCGGATCTACGAGAAGCTTCTGCGCGAAAGCTCGCTCGCCGAGGCGCCCTGCGCCCCCGAGACGCTGCCGATCCTGGCGCGGTTCTCGGTGCTCACGCGCCTGCAGGAGCACGAGAACTCGACGATCTATTCCAAGCTGCGGACCTATGACGGCGAGACGCTCAAGCACACCGATCCCAAGGCGCGGAGTCTTCAGGAATACCGCGACGCGGCGGGCGCCGACGAGGGCATGACCGGCGTTTCGACCCGCTTCGCCTTCAAGGTGCTGGCCGAGACCATCAACCATGATGTGGACGAGGTCGGCGCCGACCCGGTGCACTTGATGTACGTGCTCGAACAGGCGGTGCGGCGCGAGCAGTTCTCGGAGGAGACCGAGGCGCGCTACCTCGACTTCCTGAAATCCGAGCTGGCACCGCGCTATGCGGAGTTCATCGGCGAGGAGATCCAGAAGGCCTATCTCGAGAGCTATTCCGATTACGGCCAGAACTTGTTCGACCGTTACATCGCCTATGCGGATGCCTGGATCGAGGATCAGGACTACAAGGATCCCGACACCGGGCAGATGTTCGACCGGGACGTGCTCGAGGCCGAACTGGCCAAGATCGAAAAGCCCGCGGGCGTGTCCAACCCCAAGGACTTCCGCAACGAGGTGGTCAAGTTCGTGCTGCGCGCCCGGGCCGAGAACGAGGGCCGCAACCCCGATTGGCGCGGCTACGAGAAGCTGCGCCGGGTGATCGAGAAGCGGATGTTCTCGAGGGTCGAGGACCTGCTGCCGGTAGTCAGCTTCGGCGCCAAGCGCGACAAGGACACGGATGCGAAGCATGCCGAGTTCGTGGAGCGGATGGGCGAGCGGGGCTACACGCCGCGCCAGGTCAGGAGGCTCGTCGAATGGTACATGCGGGTGAACAAGGCCGGATGAGAAAGGGGCGGGCATGACGCATTTCATCGACCGCCGTCTCAACCCCAAGGGCCGCAGCACTCCCAACCGCCGTCGCTTCATCGGCCGCATCAAGGCGCATGTGCGCGAGGCGGTCGATGCCAGCGTGCGCAAGCGCGGCATCACCGACATGGAAGCCGGCACCGATGTCGCGGTACCGCGCGACAGCTTGAGCGAGCCGAGCTTTCGCCATGCCTCCAAGGGCGGCACGCGCGAGGGCGTGCTGCCGGGCAACCGGGAGTTCCAGGCCGGCGACGAGATCCCGCGCCCGCAGCAGGGCGGCGGCGGGGCGGGGCGCAAGGGGGCGCCGGATGGCGAGGGCGAGGATGATTTCGTCTTCGCCCTGTCGCGCGACGAGTTTCTCGACATCTTCTTCGAGGACCTCGAACTGCCCGACATGATCAAGCGCAGCCTCGCCGGCAGTTCGGTGGCGCGGCCGCGCCGGGCCGGGCTCTCGGTCACCGGCGCGCCCGCCAATCTCAATGTCGGGCGCACCATGCGCCGCGCCATGGGTCGCCGCATCGCCCTGCGCCGCCCCTCCGACGCGAAGCTCGAGGAGTTGCGAGAGCGGCTCTTCGCGCTCGAGGCGGTGTTCGAGCCCGACGCGGCGCAGCGCGCCGAGATCATCCGCCTTCAGGCCGAGATCGAGGCCCTGACCGCGCATCGCAAGCGGGTGCCCTATCTCGATCCGCTCGACCTGCGCTACAGCCATTTCGAGCCGCAGCCGGAGCCGCGCGCACAGGCGGTGATGTTCTGCCTGATGGACGTCTCGGCCTCGATGGGGGCGCGCGAAAAGGATCTCGCCAAGCGGTTCTTCGTGCTGCTGCACCTGTTTCTCACGCGGCGCTACGAGACGGTGGATCTGGTCTTCATCCGGCACACCCATCTCGCCTCGGAGGTCGACGAGCAGACCTTCTTCTATTCGCGCGAGAGCGGCGGCACCATGGTTTCGACCGCGCTGGCCGAGATGAACCGGGTGCAGTCCGAGCGCTACCCGGCCTCGGAATGGAACATCTACGCGGCGCAGGCCTCGGATGGCGACAATTACCAGGGCGACAGCCGCGACTGCCAGATCTGGCTCGAAAGCGAGCTTTTGAAGATCTGCCAGCACTTCGCCTATGTCGAGATCATCGGCGAGGCCGAGGCGCGGATCCTGCGCGACGCCGCGCGCGGCACCGAGCTGTGGATGGCCTATCGAGAGGTGGCCGAGCGCTGGCCCAACTTCGCGATGCGCCGGGTCGCCGGTCCGGCCGACATCTATCCCGTGTTCCGCGATCTCTTCGCCCGCCGCACGGAGGCCGCCCATGGCTGATCTCCTGTTCGACGGTCCGGACTGGAACTTCGACACGCTCAGGCGCACCACCGAGGCGATCGAGCAGATCGCGCTCGAGGATCTCGGGCTCGACGTCTATCCCAATCAGATCGAGATCATCTCGACCGAGCAGATGCTCGACGCCTATTCCGCCACCGGCATGCCGCTGATGTATCGCCACTGGTCCTTCGGCAAGCAGTTCATCCACCACGAAAGGCTCTACTCCAAGGGCGTGCAGGGGCTGGCATACGAGATCGTCATCAACTCGGATCCCTGCATCTGCTACTGCCTCGAAGAGAACACCATGCCGATGCAGGCGCTGGTGATCGCCCACGCCGCCTTCGGTCACAACCACTTCTTCAAGTCGAACCACCTGTTCCGGCAATGGACCGACCCGCGCGGCATCCTCGACTATCTCGATTACGCCCGCAATTTCCTCGGCCGGTGCGAGGAGCGGCACGGGCCGGGTCGGGTGGAGCGGACGCTCGACGCCGCGCATGCGCTGATGAGCGCCTCGGTGTTCCGCCATCGCCGCCCGGCGCAGCCCTCGCTCAGGGCCGAGGCCGAGCGGGCCGAGCGGCGCATCGAGGAGGACGAACGCGCCGCGCATTACCTGTGGAGCCGGCTCGAACGGGAACGGCGGCCGCATGATCACGAGAACGCCGCGGCCGAACGGCGCCGCATGCTGGGCCTGCCGGAAGAGAACCTGATCTACTTTCTCGAACGCCACAGCCCGGTGCTCGAACCCTGGCAGCGGCAGGTGCTGCGGATCGTGCGCAACCTCGCGCAGTACTTCTACCCGCAGCGTCAGACCCAGGTGATGAACGAGGGCTGCGCCTGCTTCGTGCATTTCCACATCCTCAACAAGCTGCACGAGCAGGGACGGATCGGCGACGGCGCGATGCTCGAGATCCTGCACAGCCATTCCAGCGTGCTGTTCCAGCCCGGTTACGACCACCCGGGCTATGGCGGCATCAATCCCTACGCGCTGGGCTTCGCCATGATGCGCGACGTCCAGAGAATCTGCGAGGCCCCCGAGCCCGAGGACCGCGAATGGTTTCCCTCGATCGCCGGCTGCGGCGACTGGCGCGGCGTGCTCAAGGATGCATGGGCCAATTTCCGGGACGAAAGTTTCATCCAGCAGTTCCTGAGCCCGAAGGTGATGCGCGACCTGCGGCTCTTCGCGCTGCGCGACGCCGAGGCCGAGGACACGCTGAAGGTCACGGCGATCCATGACGAGGCGGGCTACCGAGCGCTGCGCGACACGCTGGCACGCGGCTACGACCTGTCGAACCGCTCGCCCGATATCGAGGTGATCGACGCCGACCTCGCCGGCGACCGGGTGCTGCGGCTGCGCCACGTGCTGCGCAACGAGGTGCCGCTCGATCCGCGCGAGCGCGAGGCGACGCTCGCCTGCCTGCGCGAGCTCTGGGGCTACGAGGTGGAGATCGACGAGATGACGGGCTGAGCCACCCGAACGCATGCTTCAAGCAAAGATATTTTAAGCTTGAAATGAATCGGGGCGCATCTTAGCCTCCTCGCAACAGCTCGGGGAGGGGCCATGAGGATCGCGTGCATCGGGGGAGGACCGGCGGGGCTCTACTTTGCCATATCGGCCAAGCTGCGCGACGCGTCGCACGAGGTGGTGGTGATCGAGCGCAACCGCCCCGACGACACCTTTGGCTGGGGCGTGGTGCTGTCGGACGAGACGCTCGACAACCTTGCCGCCAATGATGCGGCCTCGGCCGAGGCAATCCGCGCGCATTTCGCCTATTGGGACGATGTGGCGGTGGTGAAGGGCGGCGAGCGCATCGTCTCCACAGGGCACGGCTTTTGCGGCATCGGCCGCAAGCGGCTGTTGCTGCTGTTGCAGGGCCGGGCGCGCGAACTGGGCGTCGAGCTGCGCTTTGAGACCGAGGTCGGGTCCGCCTCCGACTACGCCGCCGATTACGATCTCGTGGTCGCGGCCGACGGGCTCAACTCCAAGACCCGCAACGAGTTCGAAGAGGTCTTCCGTCCCGAGATCGACCGCCGCCGCTGCCATTTCACATGGCTCGGCACGACCCAGACCTTCGCCGACGCTTTCACCTTCATCTTCGAGAAGACCGAGCATGGCTGGGTCTGGGCGCATGCCTACCAGTTCGAGCCGGGCACCGCGACGTTCATCGTCGAATGCGCGCCCGAAACCTTCCGGGCCTGGGGCTTCGACAAGATGAGCCAGGACGAGTCGATCGCCGTCTGCGAGAAGATCTTCCGCGATCATCTGGGCGGTCACCCCCTGATGTCGAACGCGCGCCATATCCGCGGCTCGGCCTGGATCAACTTCCCCCGGGTGCTGTGCGAACGCTGGTACACCGACAATATCGTGCTTCTGGGCGATGCCGCCGCCACGGCGCATTTCTCGATCGGCTCGGGCACCAAGCTGGCGCTCGAATCCGCGATCGCGCTGGCGGACGAGATCGCCGCCGCGCCCGACCTCGCCACGGCCTTCGAAAGCTACGAGGAGGCGCGCCGGATCGAGGTGCTGCGGCTGCAATCGGCGGCGCGCAACTCGATGGAGTGGTTCGAGGAGGTCGGCCGTTATCTCGATCTCGACCCGGTGCAGTTCAACTACTCGCTGCTGACCCGCAGCCAGCGGATCAGCCACGAGAACCTGCGCCTGCGCGATGCCGAATGGCTGAAGGGCGCCGAGCGCTGGTTCCAGAGCCGCGCCGGGTTGCCCGAGGACGCGCCCGTACGCGCGCCGATGTTCGCGCCCTACAGGCTGCGTGGCATGGAGCTGAAGAACCGTGTCGTCGTCTCGCCCATGGCGCAGTACAAGGCCAAGGATGGCTGCCCGACCGACTGGCATCTGGTGCATCTGGGCGAGCGTGCCAAGGGCGGGGCGGGGCTGGTCTATACCGAGATGACCTGCGTGTCGGCGCAAGGCCGGATCACGCCCGGCTGTCCGGGTCTCTACGCCCCCGAGCACGAGGCGGCGTGGTCGCGGATCACCGACTTCGTCCATGCCGAGACGGATGCGAAGTTCTGCTGCCAGATCGGCCATTCGGGGCGCAAGGGCTCGACCCAGCTTGGCTGGGAGGAGATGGATGCGCCGCTGAAGGCGGGCAACTGGGAGACCATCTCGGCCAGCCCGATCCCGTGGTCGGACAATAACCCGGCGCCGCGCGAAATGACACGCGAGGACATGGACGAGGTGACAGCGCAATTCGTGGCCTCGACCGAGATGGCCGCGCGGGCGGGCTTCGACATGATCGAACTGCACGCCGCGCATGGCTACCTCGTCTCCTCCTTCATCTCGCCGATGTCGAACCGGCGAAGCGACGCATATGGCGGATCGCTGGAGAACCGGCTGCGTTGGCCCCTGGAAGTGTTCCGCGCCATGCGCGCGGCATGGCCCGACGACAAGCCGATGTCGGTGCGCATCTCGGCCAATGACTGGGTCGGCGACCACGGCGTGACGCCCGACGAGGCGGTCGAGATCGCCCGCGCCTTCCATGAGGCCGGCGCCGACCTGATCGACGTCTCTGCCGGGCAGACCAGCATCGAGGCACGGCCGGTCTATGGCCGGATGTTCCAGACGCCGTTCTCGGACCGCATCCGCAACGAGGCGGGCATCGCGACGATGGCGGTGGGCAACATCTACGAGGCCGATCACGTCAATTCGATCCTGATGGCGGGGCGCGCCGATCTGGTGGCCATCGCCCGTCCGCATCTCGCCGATCCCTACTGGACGCTGCACGCCGCGACCGCGATCGGCGATCGGCACGCGGCGTGGCCCGACCCCTATCTGCCGGGCCGTGATCAGGCATGGCGGCTGGCCGACAGGGCCGAGCAGATGGTGGGAGCGGTCTGATGCGGCTTGCGGGACACCACGCGCTGGTCACCGGCGGCGGCACCGGGGTGGGGCGCGCCATCGCGCTCGCGCTGGCCGCCGAGGGGGCGCGCGTCACGATCACCGGGCGGCGCGAGGCGCCGCTCGTCGAGACCGCCGGGGGGCAGGCGGAGATGGGATGGATCACGGGGGACGTGACGCGCGCCGGCGACATGGCGCGCGTCGTGGAACAGGCGACGCGAGAGCGCGGCCCCGTGACCATCGCCATCGCCAATGCCGGCGCCGCCGAGAGCAAGCCCTTCGCCAAGACCACGGCGCAGGACCTCGACGCGATGCTCGCAGTCAACCTGCACGGGGTGTTCAACCTGTGGCAGGCGGTGCTGCCGGGCATGCGCGAGGCGGGCCGGGGGCGGCTGATCGCCATCGCCTCGACCGCCGGGCTCAAGGGCTACGGCTACGTTTCCGGCTATGTCGCGGCCAAGCACGCGGTGGTGGGGCTCACCCGGTCGCTGGCGCTGGAGCTGGCGCGCACGCCGATCACCGTCAACGCCATCTGCCCCGGCTTTGCCGAGACGCCGATGCTGGAGGAGAGCATCGACAACATCGTCGCCAAGACCGGGCGGAGCCGCGACGAGGCCGCCAAGGCGCTCGCCTCGGGCAACCCACAGGGCCGCTTCGTGCAGCCCGAGGAGGTGGCCGACGCGGTGCTGTGGCTCGTGGGCGACGGCGCAAGCGCGGTGACCGGTCAGGCGATTTCGGTGTCGGGGGGCGAGACATGAGCGTGGACGTGCAGGCCAAGACGGGCAAGACGCGGCTCAGGCTGTGGCTGAAGCTCCTGAAGACCTCGAACGCGGTCGAGACGGCGCTGCGCGACCGGCTGCGCACCGAGTTCGGCACAACGCTGCCGCGCTTCGACGTGATGGCGGCGCTGGCGCGCAGCCCCGAGGGGCTGAAGATGTCCGAGCTGTCGCGGCGGCTGCGCGTGTCGAACGGCAACGTCACCGGCATCGTCGACCGGCTCGAGGTCGAGGGCCATGCCGAGCGCCATGCGGTGGCAGGCGACCGCCGCGCCATGGAAGTGCGGCTGACCGGCAAGGGCCGCGCGCATTTCGACACCTTGGCGACCGCGCACGAGGCTTGGGTCAACGAATTGATGGGCGCGATCACCGAAGCCGAGGCGGCGCGGATCATGGAGGATCTCGACCATGTGGCCCGCGATCTGGAGGAGAAGCGATGAGCGCGCATTTCAAGCTGGAGCGCGAGGGCGCGGTCGCTGTGGTCCGGCTCGACCGGCCCGAGCGCAAGAATCCCTTCACGTTTCAGAGCTACGCCGCGCTGCGCGACTGGTTCCGCGATCTCGCCTCGGATGAGGAGACCCACGCCGTGGTCGTCGCGCCCAATGGCGGCAACTTCAGCTCCGGCGGCGATGTCGAGGACATCATCGGGCCGCTCACCGAGCTCGACATGAAGGGGCTTCTGGGCTTCACCCGGATGACCGGCGATCTGGTCAAGGCGATGCTCACCTGCGGCAAGCCGGTCATTGCCGCGGTGGATGGTGTCGCGGTTGGAGCGGGGGCGATCCTCGCCATGGCCTCGGATCTGCGGATCGCCACGCCGGAGGCGAAGACCGCCTTCCTGTTCAATCGCGTCGGCCTCGCGGGCTGCGACATGGGGGCCTGCGCGATGCTGCCCCGCATCATCGGGCAGGGGCGGGCGGCGGAGCTGCTCTATACGGGGCGGGTGATGAGCGCCGATGAGGGCGAACGCTGGGGCTTCTACAACCGCCTCGTCGGGGGTCACGAGTTGGAGGCCGAGGCGCTGAAGCTGGCGAGCCGCATCGCGGCAGGACCGCGCTTCGCCAACATGATGACCAAGACCATGCTGCTGCAGGAATGGGACATGGGACTGGAGCGCGCGATCGAGGCCGAGGCGCAGGCGCAAGCGATCTGCATGCAGACCCAGGATTTCCGCCGCGCCTACCGCGCCTTCATGGCCCGCGAAAAACCCGTCTTCGAGGGGGACTGACATGGCCGACAAGAGCTATCTCGACTGGCCCTTCTTTGAAGAGAAGCACCGCGAGCTGTCCGAGGCGCTGGAGCATTGGGCCGGGCGGCGGCTCTCGGGCATCGATCACGCCGACACCGACGCGACCTGCCGCGATCTGGTGGCGCGGCTCGGGCAGGGCGGCTGGCTGGAGCACGCGGCCTCCGAGGACGGCAAGCTCGACGTGCGCAGCCTGTGCCTGATCCGCGAGACGCTGGCGCGCCATGACGGTCTCGCAGATTTCGCCTTTGCCATGCAGGGGCTGGGCTCGGGCGCGATCTCGCTCTTCGGTTCGTCCGAGCAGAAGGCGGAATGGCTGCCCAAGGTGCGGCGCGGCGCGGCGATCTCGGCCTTCGCGCTGACCGAGCCGCAATCCGGCTCGGACGTGGCCAACCTCGCCATGACGGCGCGGCGCGACGGCGACGGCTGGGTACTCGACGGTGAGAAGACCTGGATTTCGAATGGCGGCATCGCCGATCTCTACGTGGTCTTCGCCCGCACCGGGGAGGGGCCGGGCGCCAAGGGGCTTTCGGCCTTCATCGTGCCGGCCGACACGCCGGGACTGCGCGTGGCCGAGCGTCTGGAGACCATCGCGCCGCACCCGCTGGCCCGGCTGGCCTTCGAAGGCGTGAGGTTGCCCGAAAGCGCGATGATCGGCGAGCCGGGGCAGGGCTTCCGCATCGCGATGTCGGTGCTCGACGTGTTCCGCTCCACCGTGGCTGCGGCGGCGCTGGGCTTCGCACGCCGCGCGCTGGATGCCAGTCTCGACCGTGCGGCATCGCGCGAGCTGTTCGGCGCGCCGCTGTTCGAGATGCAGATGGTGCAGGGCCACATCGCCGAGATGGCGCTCGACATCGACGCGGCGGCGCTGCTGACCTACCGCGCCGCCTGGACCAAGGATAGCGGCGCGCCGCGCGTCAGCCGCGAGGCGGCGATGGCCAAGCTGTTCTCGACCGATCAGGCGCAGAAGATCATCGACGCGGCGGTGCAGATCCATGGCGGCGATGGCGTGCGCGCGGGCTCGGTGCCCGAGACGCTCTACCGCGAAATCCGCGCGCTCAGGATCTACGAGGGCGCGAGCGACGTGCAGAAGATCATCATCGCCCGCGCCGCGATGGCCGCGCACGCAGGCTAGGGCAGGGACCGCGCCGCCGGGGAAGGGGAGAGCCCCGGCGGTGCGGATCAGGGGAGGAAAGACAGATGCTGGGACCGACGGCGCACGAAGACAGCTTCTCGCGCGACAACCTGCCGCCATTCGACCAGTGGCCCGAGCTTCTGCTCGACGGCTTCGAATACCCCGAGCGGCTCAATGCCGGGGTCGAGTTGTGCGACCGGCTGGTCGAGAAGGGCTTTGGCGACCACACCGCGCTGATCGGCAATGGCCGCCGCCGCAGCTACAAGGAGCTGATGGACTGGACCAACCGCATCGCGCGGGTGCTGGTCGAGGATTACCACGTGAAGCCCGGCAACCGTGTGCTGATCCGCTCGGCCAACAACCCGGCGATGGTCGCCTGCTGGCTCGCCGCGACTAAGGCCGGGGCGGTGGTGGTCAACACCATGCCGATGCTGCGTGCGGGCGAGCTGTGCAAGATCGTCGACAAGGCCGAGGTGAGCCTCGCTCTCTGCGACACGCGGCTGATGGACGAGATGGTGGCCTGCGCCAAGCAAAGCCCGCATCTGGAAAAGGTGGTGGGCTTCGACGGCACCGCCAACCACGATGCCGAGCTCGACCGCGCCGCGCTCGACAAGCCGGTGACCTTCGAGCCGGTGCAGACGGGGCGCGACGACGTGGCGCTTCTGGGATTCACTTCGGGCTCGACCGGCGTGCCCAAGGCAACGATGCATTTCCACCGCGACCTGCTGATCATCGCCGATGGCTACGCCAAGGAAGTGCTCGGCGTCACCCCCGACGACGTCTTCGTCGGATCGCCGCCCTTGGCCTTCACCTTCGGTCTGGGCGGGCTCGCGGTGTTTCCGTTGCGCTTCGGGGCGGCGGCGACGCTCTTGGAAACGGCCTCGCCGCCCAACATGATCGAGATCATCGAGAAGTATAAGGCGACCGTCTGCTTCACCGCGCCGACCGCCTACCGCGCCATGCTGCGCGCGATGGACGAGGGCGCGGACCTGTCGTCGCTGCGCTGCGCCGTTTCGGCGGGCGAGACGCTGCCCGCGCCGGTCTATCACGAGTGGATGGAGAAGACCGGCAAGCCGATGCTCGACGGCATCGGCGCGACCGAGCTTCTGCACATCTTCATCACCAACCGGCTCGACGACAGCCATCCGGGCTGCACCGGGCGGCCCGTCACCGGCTATGTCGCCAAGGTGGTGGATGACGAGATGAACGAGGTGCCGCGCGGTACGGTTGGGCAACTGGCGGTCAAGGGGCCCACGGGCTGCCGCTATCTCGCCGACGAGCGGCAGCGCGACTACGTCCGCGACGGCTGGAACCTCACCGGCGACGCCTTCGTGCAGGACGAGGAGGGGCGCTTCCACTTCGCCGCCCGCTCCGACGACATCATCCTGTCCGCGGGCTACAACATCGCGGCGCCCGAGGTCGAGGCGGCGCTGCTGTCGCACGAGGCGGTCGCCGAATGCGCGGTGGTGGGCGCGCCCGATCCCGATCGCGGGCAGGTGGTGCAGGCGCATGTGGTGCTGGCCGAGGGCCACGAGGCCTGCGACGCGATGACGAAGCTCTTGCAGGACCACGTGAAGGCGCAGATCGCGCCCTACAAGTATCCCCGCTCCGTCGTGTTCTGCGACGCGCTGCCCAAGACCGAGAGCGGCAAGATCCAGAGGTTCCGGCTGCGCGAGGGATCGAAGTGACCGACGATCCCGTCATGCGGTTCGAGGGCAAGATGTCCTACACGGACTATCTCGGTCTCGACGCGGTGCTGACCGCGCAGCACCCGCGCACCGAAGAGCATGACGAGATGCTGTTCATCGTGCAGCATCAGGTGACCGAGCTGTGGATGCGGCTGGCGTTGCACGAGCTGGACGCGGCCCGCAGCGCCATTGCCGAGGACCGGCTGCGTCCGGCCTTCAAGATGCTGACCCGCGTGGCGCGGATCTTCGAGCAGATGAACGCGGCGTGGGACGTGCTCAGGACCATGACGCCCAGCGAATACACCCGCTACCGCGACGCGCTGGGGCAGAGCTCGGGCTTCCAGTCCTGGCAGTACCGGCTGATCGAGTTCACCGTGGGCAACCGCAACGAGAAGATGATCGGCCCGCATGAGCACCGTCCCGACATCGTGGAGCGGCTGCGCGCCGAGCTGGCCCGTCCGAGTCTCTACGACACCGCCATCGGCTGTCTCGCCCGCGCCGGCTTCGACGTGCCGGAACAGGCCGCGCATCCCGATGACCGCGTCATGGCCGCATGGACCGAGGTCTACCGCGATCCCGAGACGCATTGGCCGCTCTACGAGCTGGCCGAGAAGCTCGTCGATTTCGAGGACTACTTCCGTCGCTGGCGCTTCAACCACGTCACCACGGTGGAGCGGGTCATCGGCTTCAAGCGCGGGACGGGGGGCACGGGGGGCGTCAGCTACCTCAAGCGGATGCTCGAAATCGAACTCTTTCCAGAGCTTTGGCACTTGCGTACCAATCTATGACCGGCCCCAAGACCGGCATTCACAGGGAGACGAGAATGACCAGATACCTGACGACGACCGCCCTCGCGCTGTCGATGATCGGCGGCACGGCCATGGCCGAACCGGTCAAGGTCGGCATGATCACCACGCTGTCGGGCGGTGGCGCCAGCCTCGGCATCGACACGCGCGACGGCTTCATGCTGGCGGTCGAGGAGGCGGGCAACCCCGAGCTGGAGGTCGTCATCGAGGACGACCAGCGCAAGCCCGAGGTAGCGGTGCAGCTCTCGGACGAGATGATCCAGTCCGAGGATGTCGATGTGCTGACCGGCATCGTTTGGTCGAACCTCGCCATGGCGGTGGTGCCGGGCGCGACGCGGCAGGGCAAGTTCTACCTTTCGACCAATGCCGCGCCCTCGCAGCTCGCGGGCAAGGGCTGCCACGAGAACTACTTCTCGGTCAGCTACCAGAACGACAACCTGCACGAGGCGGCGGGGCAATACGCCACCGACGAAGGCTTCGGCAGCATGTTCATCATGGCGCCGAACTACCCGGCCGGTCAGGACAGCCTCTCGGGCTTCAAGCGCTTCTACGAGGGCGAGGTCGCGAGCGAGGTCTACACCCAGCTCGGCCAGACCGACTACGCCGCCGAGATCGCCCAGATCCGCGACAGCGGCGCCGACGCGCTGTTCTTCTTCCTGCCGGGCGGCATGGGCATCTCCTTCATGAAGCAGTGGGCCGAGGCGGGCATCGACATGCCGGTCGTGGGCCCGGCCTTCTCCTTCAGCCAGGACATCCTGCCCGCGATCGGCGAGGCGGCGGTCGGCGTGAAGAACACCGCGCAGTGGTCCCCCGATCTCGACAACGAGGCCAACAAGGCCTTCGTCGCGGGCTTCGAGGAGAAATACGACCGTCTGCCGTCGCTCTATGCGGCGCAGGGCTACGACACGGCGCGGCTGCTGCTCTCGGCGATGGAAAAGGCCGATATCGCGGATGCGGAGGCCTTCCGCGAGGCGCTGCGCGCCGCCGAGTTCGACAGCGTGCGCGGTGATTTCGCCTTCGGGCCGAACCAGCACCCGGTGCAGGACATCTATGTGCGCGAGGTGATCTCAGAGGACGGTACGCTGACCAACAAGATCGTCGCCACGGCGATGGAGGATCGCGGCGACGCCTACGCCGAAGAGTGCAGCATGTAAGACCCCGCGCGGCGGGCCGTTCCGGCCCGCCGCATCCCTGACGAAAGCGAGCCGATGTCGATGTTATTGCTGATAGAGCAGCTGCTGAACGGGCTTCAGTCCGGGCTGATGCTGTTCCTGATGGCCGCCGGTCTCACGCTGGTTTTCGGCGTGATGGGGCTGATCAACCTCGCGCATGGCTCGCTCTACATGATCGGCGCCTTCGCCTGCGCGGGCGTGGCAGCGGCCACCGGCTCCTTCTGGCTCGGCCTCGCCGCCTCGATCGCGGCGGCCGCGGCGGCGGGTGCGATCGTCGAGGTGGCGGTGATCCGCAGGCTCTACCGCCGCGACCATCTCGACCAGGTGCTCGCCACATTCGCGCTGATCCTGATCTTCTCGGAAGGCACGCGCTGGCTCTACGGCTCCTTTCCGCTCTATCTCAACGTGCCGCCCAGCTTGTCGGGCAGCGTGACCCTGCCGGGCGGCATCCAGTATTCGCTGTTTCGCCTCGCCATCATCGGCGCCGGGCTTCTCGTGGCGGTGGGGCTGTTCCTGCTGATCGGCAAGACCCGGATCGGCGTGCAGGTCCGCGCGGGCGAAGCCGACCGCGAGATGATCGCGGCGCTGGGCGTCGATATCGGCCGCCTCTACACGCTGGTCTTCGCGCTTGGCGCGGCGCTGGCGGGAATGGCGGGCGCGCTGGTCGGTACGATCCAGTCGGTGCAGGTCGGCATGGGCGAGCCGGTGCTGATCCTCGCCTTCGTGGTGATCGTCATCGGCGGCATCGGCTCGATCAAGGGCGCGCTGGTCGGCGCGCTGCTGGTCGGGCTCACCGACACGATGGGCCGGGTGCTGCTACCATCGATCTTCGATCTCTTCATGGAGACCTCGGCGGCGACGAGCGTTGGCGCGGCGCTGGCCTCGATGGCGATCTACATCCTCATGGCGCTGGTGCTGATCGTGAAACCCGGCGGGTTGTTCGGAGCGCGGGCATGAGCGCGGCGGAGATCACGGCGGCGCCTACGGGGCGGGGAGGGCGCATGGCACGCGCGCAGATCGTCAACGCCGCGCTGGCGCTCGGGCTGATCGGCTTCGGCCTCGGCGCCTGGGCGATGGGCGAGACCTTCCTCGTGACGCTGGCGACCAAGGTGGCGATCCTCGCCATCGCCGGCGCCGGGCTGAACCTCGTGCTGGGCTTCGGCGGGCTCGTCTCCTTCGGCCACGCCGCCTATTTCGGCTTGGGGGGCTACACCGCCGGCATCCTCGCGCATCACGCGCTGAACTACACGCCCATGTTCGAATGGCCGGTGCTGTTCGAGGGCACCACCTCGATGCCGGTGATCTGGCTGGTGGCCATGGCGGTGGGCGCGCTGGCCGCGGCGGTGATCGGCGCGCTGTCCCTGCGGACCACCGGCGTCTACTTCATCATGATCACCTTGGCCTTCGGGCAGATGATCTTCTACTTCGCCATTTCATGGCCCGCCTATGGCGGCGAGGACGGGCTGCCGATCTACGTGCGCAACGGCTTTCCGGGGCTGAACACGCTCGACCCGATCCAGTTCTTCGGACTCGTCGTCGCGTTGCTGCTGGCGGTGCTGGGCCTGATCGCCATGCTGGCGCGCTCGCGCTTCGGTCTCGCGCTTCAGGCGGCGCGGCAGAACCGGCAGCGGCTGATGGCGGTGGGCATCCGTCCCGGCGGGGTGCTGCTGGTGGCCTTCGTCATCTCGGGCGCGATCACGGCGCTGGCCGGTGCGCTCTATGCCGACCTCAACCGCTTCGTCAGCCCCTCGATGCTGTCATGGCACCTGTCGGGCGAGTTGCTGGTGTTCCTGATCCTCGGTGGCACCGGGCGGCTCTTCGCGCCGCTGGCGGGTGCCGGGCTCTACATCGCGCTCGAACACCTGCTGGGCGGGGTCAGCGATCACTGGCAGTTCTTCTTCGGGCTGCTGCTCCTGGGCGTCGTGCTGTTTGCGCGCGGCGGCGTCATCGGATTCCTCGCGGGGGGCAGAAAACATGGCTGATCCGATCCTCGACATCCGCGGCCTGTCGAAGAGCTTCGGCGCGCTGAAGGCCACCGACGACGTGTCGCTCGACCTGCGCCCGGGCGAGATCCATGCGTTGATCGGGCCGAACGGGGCGGGCAAGTCGACGCTGATCAAGCAGATCTCGGGCGAGATCGCACAGGATGCGGGCGAGATCCGGCTCGACGGGCGCAGCCTGTCGGGCGTCGACGCGGCCGGGCGGGCGCGGTCGGGCATGGCGCGCAGCTTCCAGGTGTCCTCGGTCGCGTCCGAGTTCACGGTGCTGCAGAACGTGGTGCTGGCCGTGCAGGGTGCGTCGGGGGCGACATTCCGCTTCTTCCGCCCGGTGATGCGCGACGCCGCGCTCCTCGATCCCGCGCGCGACTGCATCGCGCAGGCCGGCCTCACGGGGCGCGAGGACGTGCCCGCGGCGGCGCTGGCGCATGGCGAGCGGCGGAAGCTCGAGATCGCGATGGCGCTGGCGCTCCGGCCGCGGCTGTTTCTGCTCGACGAGCCGATGGCCGGGATGGGCACCGAGGGCGCTCGGGCCTTGGGCGACCTGCTCGACGGGTTGCGTCACCGCGCGCCGATCCTACTGGTCGAGCATGACATGGACGCGGTGTTCCGGCTCTCGGACCGGGTGTCGGTGCTGGTCTATGGCCGCGTCGTCGCCACCGGCACGCCGGACGAGATCCGGGCCGACCCGGAAGTGCAGCGGGTCTATCTGGGGGAAGAGGCATGAACGCGCTTCTGGAAGTCGAGGATCTCTGCGCCTCCTACGGTGCGAGCCAAGCGCTGTTCGGCGTCTCCTTCACGCTGAAGGAGGGCTGCGCGCTGGCTCTGATGGGCCGCAACGGCATGGGCAAGACCACCACCATCGCCTGCATCACCCGAATGATGGCGGCCAATTCGGGGCGCATCGCCTTCGCCGGGCAGGACCTGTCGCGGCTGCCCTCGCACCGCGCGGCGCGGCTCGGCCTGGGCCTCGTGCCGGAAGGCCGCCGCGCCTTTGCCGGGCTCACGGTGCGCGAGAACTTGATGGCCGCCGCGCGGCGCGGCGAATGGACGATGGCGCGGGTCTGTGCGCTGTTCCCGCGCCTTGCCGAGCGGGCCGGGCAGCGCGCCGAGACGCTGTCGGGGGGCGAGCAGCAGATGCTGGTGATCGGCCGCGCGCTGATGACCAACCCGAAGCTCCTGATCCTCGACGAGGCGACCGAGGGGCTGGCACCGGTGGTGCGGGCCGAGATCTGGGCCGCGATCCGCGAATTGAAGACGCAGGGCCAGTCGATCCTCGTGGTCGACAAGTCGCTGCGCGAACTGGCGACGGTGGCCGATGACTGCGTGGTGCTCGAGCGCGGCCGCGATGTCTGGCACGGCGCGCCTGCGGCGCTCTCGGGTGATCTCGCGCAGCAATATCTGGGAGTGTGAGGCGATGGTCTTCACCACCACGCGCAAGGTGCGGTTCGAGCATTGCGACCCGGCGGGGATCGTCTTCTACCCGCGCTATTTCGAGATGCTGAACGCCTGCATCGAGGACTGGTTCGAGGAGCGTCTCGGCCGCAGTTTCGGGGCGATCCACGTCGATGGCGGCTTTGCCGTGCCGACTGCGCGCTGCGAGGTGCGCTTCACCGCGCCGAGCCGGATCGGCGATCCGCTGGAGCTGCGGCTCAGGCCGCTGCGTGTCGGGCGTTCCAGCCTCGATCTGGAGATCGACATCTCCAGCAATGGCGAGGCGCGGCTGCGCGCCGATTTCACGCTGGTCCATGTCGCGCAGGCGACGGGGCGGCCGGCGCGCTGGCCCGACGCGCTGCGCGGACCGATCGAGGAAGACATCGCCCGGACGGGCGCGACAGAACAGACCGAAGGAGAGGCCCCGCATGGGACATGAGATCATCCACCCCGAAGGCTGGGCGCCCGCCAAGGGCTATGCGAACGGCGTGATGACGCCAGAGGGGCATCTCTTCGTCGGCGGCCAGATCGGCTGGACCGAAAACCAGGTGTTCGAAACGCATGATTTCATCGGCCAGATGGAACAGGCGCTGCGCAACATCCTCGCGGTGGTCGAGGCGGCGGGCGGCAAGGCCGAGCACATCACCCGGCTGACATGGTTCGTCACCGACAAGAGCGAATATCTCGCGCGGCAAAAGGAGGTGGGGCAAGCCTATCGCCGGGTGCTGGGGCGGCATTTCCCGGCGATGACCATGGTGATCGTCGCGGGCCTCGTCGAGGACGAGGCGCTGGTCGAGATCGAGGCGACGGCGGCGATCCCGCGCTAGGCCTCGGGTTCGGGGCGCAGCGGCGTCCGGCCAGCGGGCGTCAGCAGCGACACCTCGCGTCCCTCGATCACCGCCGCCGCCAGCGGCCGCCCATAGGCCGCGCCGCCGTCGAGATCGACCCGGTTGCCGAAATGGCGGGGACGTTCGAGCGCGGTGTGGCCATGCACCACCAGCGGGCCGTGATCGCGGCCATCCTCGAGCCAGCCCTTGCGGATCCAGACGAGGTCGTCCTCGGTCTGGTCGGCGAGGGCGACGCCGGGGCGGATGCCCGCATGAACGAAAAGCACCTCCCCGCGTGAATGGGTGAGCGGCAGCGCGGCGACAAAGTCGCGATGCGCGCGGGGCACCTTCGCCACGGCCTCGCGATGCACCTCGTAGAGATCGCGCCCCGCCACCGGTGCCACGCCGTAGCTTTCGAGCGTGGTGTCGCCGCCCAGCCTCGGATCGAGCCAGCCGAGATCCTCGCGTAACCCCGGATCGTGCCAATCGGGATCGTTGAGGAAGCGGTGAAACATCCGGTCGTGATTGCCCAACAGGACGATCCACGGCGCGCCGGCCGCGATGCCCTCGATCAACATCTCGATCACGCCCCGGCTGTCGGGGCCGCGATCGGTGAGATCGCCCAAATGGATCACCGGGCTTTCACCGTCGCCGGTCCGGTCCCGGTCGGCCGCGATGAGGTCATGCGCCGCGCGGAGTTTCTCCGGGTGGCCGTGAATGTCGCCGATGGCGTAGCTGCGTGTGCTCATGGCCGCGAGCCTAGCGTCGGGCGCGGCGGTGGCAAGCTCAGCCGGGCAGGGCGGCGCGGTCCAGTGTGACGATGCGGTCCCCCTCTACCTCGTGCGGGCCCGTGATCGCGCCGTCGGGCCATTCGACGCTGACCCGCGCGCGCTTGGCGGCACCCAGCCCGACATGGAGCGGCCCGAGCTGTCCACCTGCATGGCCGCCGCCGATGGTCCTTTGCAGCGCCTGCCGGCCCGCTTTCGTCTCGACCGTCACTACCGCGCCGATGGCGAACCGGTTGCCGCCGGGTTGGCGCAGATCGAGGCCGAGCCAGTGGCCGGTGCCCTCGCTCGCATTGCGCCAAAGCTCCATCGGCGCGCGGCGGTTGAGAACCACGAGGTCGAGCCGCCCGTCGCCGTCGAAATCGGCGAGCGCGGCGCCACGCGACCGCTCGGTGGTGGCGATCCCTGCCTCGACCGAGGTCTCGGTGAAAGTTCCGTCAGCCTGCTGCATCAGCAGGTTGTTGGGGTCGCGCATGGCATTGGAGGGCATCTGGTCGACATTGCCCTTGGCTATGAACAGGTCGGCACGCCCGTCATTGTCGATATCGCCGAATTCTGCGTGCCAGCCGGTCGAGGGGCGGCCGTCATCGCCGATATGCGGACGCTGCGCATAGGAGCCGATCGAGAAGGGCGCGGCGGCATAGCTGCCATCTTGTTGCGCGAGCTGCAGAAGCTGGTCGCCCATGGAGGTGAGCATCACCTCGTCGCGCCCGTCGCCCGTCAGGTCGCGCGAGGCGATGCCCATGCCCCAGAGCGAAACGGTGGGCCAGCCATCGGCCTCGTCCAGAAACCGGCGCGCTTCGATGTCCCACATCTGCTCGAAGCCGCCGCGCACGTAGTAGTGCCGGTCGTTGGAGATCCTGAGCGCGCGCCGCCCCCGCGCGTCGCGCGCCGCGAGCATCGACAGCGCGCAGAAGCCGGGGCCGAGTTCCTCGGCGCGCCAGCCATCCGCCCCGGGCCGCAGGATCGCGTTCTCGTCGCAGGCCTCGAAGGGGCCTTCCGGGTCGTCGCGATCCACGTAATTCCCGATCGCCATCACCGGGCGCTCATCCGCCTCCCACCATGCGGTGAAGGCGGTGGTCCAGCCGTCGCCCGGGGGCAGCCCCAAGGCCTCGGTCGCATCCTCGAACCGGCAGTCGCCCAGGCCCCGCAGCAGCCGGTTCGGACCGGCGCGCATCACGAAGAGATCGGGTCGGCCATCGGCGTCGGCGTCGAGCGGATAGGCCCCGGTGGTGCCGCGCAGATCGGGCAGGGGCACGGGATCGAAGGTGAGATCGCCGCGGTTGCGCATGAGCCGTGCCGGGGTCTCGCCCCCGGCGGCGAAGATGTCGGGCCGCGCGTCGCCGTCGCAGTCGAACACCGCGACGCCGCCCCCCACGAAATGCTCCCAACCGCCCGCATAGACATGTTCGGGAAGCGCCGCCGAGCGGTCCTCGAAGCGCGGTCCGGCCGGGGCAGGGCCTGCCGAGAGCAGGGCGGTCAGTCCGAGCGCCGCGATCCCCGCGCGACCGATCTCGGTCCCGGTCCGCCGATCCCGCCGCGTCATGCCGAGCGCGCCTCGGCGAGCACCGTCCCGGTGACGTCGGCCAGCGCCAGCGCGCTCGCGCCGCGGGCCCAGACCAGATCGCCCCAAGCGTGGATCTCGATCCGGGCCGGGACGCGCCCCTCGACGAGGGTGAGCTCGCGCATCTCCGACAGCACCTCGTCGGCGTAGAGATAGTCGTAGCGCATCCGTTCGCCCGAGAGGATCACCAGCTCCGGGTCGAACAGCTGGATCACGTTGGACAGGCCGAGCGCGAGGTAGCGTCCGGCGCGGTTGAAGATCGACCGGGCGGCCCGGTTGCCGCTCTTGGCCTCGGCATAGAGCGCGTCGAGCATCACCTGCGGGCTCTGCGGCGACCGGCCCAGCGCCGTGGCCGCCTCGCGGGCCAGAGCGTAATCGGCGATATAGGCCTCGAGGCAGCCACGTTTGCCGCAGCGGCACAGCGCGCCGTCGAGCTGCACCTTGGTGTGGCCCATCTCGAGCCCCATGCCGCGTTCGCCGCGATAGAGGCGGTTGTCGATCACGAGCCCCATGCCGACGCCGTGCTCGATGGTGACCACGGCGAAGTCCGAGCGCTGCCGCCCGACGCCGAACCACAGCTCGGCGAGGGTGAGCATGTTGGCGTCGTTGTCGATCAGCACCGGCAGTCCGAAGCGGCGGCTGGCCTCGGGACCGAGCGGCATGTCCGGGCCCAGATGCGGCGACCAGAGCACGGTGCCGCTTTCGTGGTCGACCATGCCCGAGAGGCCGACGCCCACCGCGAGAAGCTCGTCTCGCGGCCGCCCGGCCTGCGCCAGCACCGCCTCGATCAGCGCATCGATTTCGTGGCAGGTCTGGTCCAGCGTGCGGCGGCTCGGCGGGACCGGCCGCGCGGCATCGGCGAGGATGGCGCCGGAGAAATCGACCAGCACGGCGGTGTTGCGCTCGTCGGAGATCTTGATGCCGATGACGAGCCGACCCTCCGAGACCAGCTCGAGCGCCACCGGGGGTCGGCCCCGCGTCGTTGGGGCCGCGCCGGCGCTCTCGACCTCGCGCAGCAGGCCGAGGCCGATCAACTCCGAGGTCAGGGTGGTGACCGACCCGGCGCTGACGCCGAGGGCACGGCTGATATCGGCGCGGGCGGTGCGCCCATGGGCGCGGACATGCTCGAGGATCTGTTGCCGCAGCGGTCGCGCCTCGCGCTGCGCGCCGGGCAGCAGCGGTCCGACGCCCTGTTGCGGTTCGGCCACGGTATCGTCCGCCTCCGCCGGTTGTGCGTCGATCATAGTTCGATCCCCGAATTATCTGCAGGCCTCCTCCGGCCGATATTCCCGATTTGCTCGAAATGCGGCGCGCCTGCCATCGATTGTTACCGTCTCGGGGCAGCTCTTGGCAAAATATATTTTGACAAGCGAACTAAATATGCGACTGTGTCGGTCAACCGGTCCCTGGGAGGGGATCGGCATCCCGGTGGGACGGGAGACATGTTTTAGGGAGGATACCCATGCGCAACGCAATTCTGGCCGCCGTCGCCCTGACGGCCGGCTTCAGCACGACCGCGATCGCCGAGCAGCACGGCATGACCGTGGGCGTCAGCTGGTCCAACTTCCAGGAAGAGCGCTGGAAGACCGACGAGGCCGCGATCAAGTCCGCGCTCGAAGCCGCAGGCGCCGAATACGTCTCGGCCGATGCGCAGTCCTCCTCCTCGAAGCAGCTCTCCGACGTCGAGAGCCTGATCGCGCAGGGCGTCGACGCGCTGATCATCCTCGCGCAGGACACCCAGGCGATCGGCCCGGCCGTGGACGCCGCCTTCAACGAAGGCATCCCGGTCATCGCCTATGACCGGCTGATCGAGGACGACCGCGCCTTCTACCTGACCTTCGACAACGTCGAGGTGGGCCGAATGCAGGCCCGCGCCGTGCTCGAGGCCGCGCCCGAGGGCAACTACGTGATGATCAAGGGCTCGCCCACCGATCCCAATGCCGACTTCCTGCGCGGCGGCCAGCAGGAGGTGCTGCAGGAGGCGATCGACAGCGGCGCCATCACCATCGTCGGCGAGGCCTATACCGACGGCTGGCTGCCCGCCAACGCCCAGCGCAACATGGAGCAGATCCTGACCGCGCAGGACAACCAGGTCGACGCCGTGGTCGCCTCGAATGACGGCACCGCCGGCGGCGCCGTGGCCGCGCTCACCGCGCAGGGCATGGACGGCATCCCGGTCTCGGGTCAGGACGCCGACCACGCCGCGCTCAACCGCGTCGCGCAGGGCACGCAGACCGTCTCGGTCTGGAAGGACAGCCGCGAGCTGGGCCGCGAGGCCGGCGAGATCGCGATCGAGCTGGCCGGTGGCGCCGAGATGAGCGCGATCGAGGGTGCCGAGGAGTGGACCTCGCCCGCGGGCACCACGCTCTGGGCCAAGTTCCTCGATCCGGTCCCGGTGACCATCGAGAACCTCGACGTGGTGGTCGATGCCGGCTGGATCGATCAGGAAACCCTGTGCCAGGGCGTGACCGGCGACGTTCCCGCCTGCGCCGAGTGATACGCGCCGCCCCGGCCCGGTGATCCGGGCCGGGGCGTCACGCCCCCATGACCGCGCGCGCTCCCCCGCGCCGCGCCTCTCCGTCCAGGAGCCCCCACATGTCCGATACCGATACCGTCCCCAACGCCGCCCCCTCGGGGCAGCGGCCCGCGGACAAGGCGCCCGCGCGCTCCTTCCTGAACCAGCTGGAACTCGACCTGCGCCTGCTGGGCATGGTCGGGGCCTTCATCATCGTCTGCGTCGTGTTCAACGTGCTGACCGATGGCCGCTTCCTGACCCCGCGCAACATCTTCAACCTGTCGATCCAGACCGTCTCGGTGGCGATCATGGCGACCGGCATGGTGTTCATCATCGTCACCCGCCACATCGACCTCTCGGTCGGCGCGCTGCTGGCCACGGCATCCGCCGTCATGGCGATGATGCAGACCCGCTGGCTGCCCGACATGATGGGCCTGCCGCTGGGTCACGCGGCGCTGCCATGGCTGTCGATCCTCGCGGGCTTGATCACCGGCGCGGTGATCGGCGCGTTCCAGGGCTGGCTGGTCGGTTACCTCACCATTCCCGCCTTCATCGTGACGCTGGGCGGGTTGCTGATCTGGCGCAATGTCGGCTGGTACATCACCTCCGGCCAGACCATCGGCCCGCTCGACGAGACCTTCCAGGCCTTCGGCGGCATCAACGGCACGCTGGGCGCGCAATGGAGCTGGATCGCCGGCCTTCTCGCCGCCGTCGTCGCGGTGCTGGCGCTGTGGTCGGCGCGGCACAACAAGATCGGTCACGGTTTCCGGGTCAAGCCGATCTGGGCCGAGGCGGTGGTCATGGCCATCATCGTCGGCGCGATCCTCGGCTTCGTCGCCATCCTCAACGCCTACGAGATCCCGAGCCGGGTGCTGGCCCGCGACTTCGCCGCGCGCGGCGCGGAGATGCCCGAGGGCTTCACCGCCTCCTACGGCATTCCCTACTCGGTGCTGCTGCTGATCGCGGTGGCGGTGGTGATGACGGTGATCGCTCGCAAGACGCGGCTCGGCCGCTACATCTTCGCCACCGGCGGCAATCCGGACGCGGCGGAGCTGTCGGGCATCAACACCCGGCTGCTCACGGTCAAGGTCTTCGCGATCATGGGCACGCTCGTCGCCATCTCGGCCGTGGTCGCCTCGGCGCGCCTGACCAACCATTCCAACGATATCGGCACGCTCGACGAGCTACGCGTCATCGCCGCGGCGGTGATCGGCGGCACGGCGCTGTCGGGCGGCATCGGCACGATCTACGGCGCCATTCTTGGCGCGCTGATCATGCAGTCGCTGCAATCGGGCATGGCCATGGTCGGCGTCGACGCGCCCTTGCAGAACATGGTCGTCGGCACCGTGCTGGTCGCCGCCGTGCTGATCGACATCATCTATCGCCGCCGCGTCGGAGGGAAGTGACATGGACAAGCAATCCGATCCCCGCGCCTCTGGCGCACCCGATCCGCGCGCCTCTGGCGCAACCCCCCTCGTCGAACTGAAGGACATCCGCATCGCCTTTGGCGGCGTGCAGGCGGTCGATGGGGTGTCGCTCGATCTCTACCCGGGCGAGGTGGTGGGGCTTCTGGGTCATAACGGCGCCGGCAAGTCGACGCTGATCAAGATCCTCTCGGGCGCCTACAAGGCGGATTCGGGCGAGATCTGGATCAACGGCGAGAAGGCCTCGATTCACAGCCCTCGCGACGCACGGCGCTACAATATCGAGACGATCTACCAGACGCTGGCGCTGGCCGACAATCTCGACGCCGCCTCGAACCTGTTCCTGGGGCGCGAGATCGTCACTAGGATGGGCTTTGTCGACGATGCCAAGCAGGAGGCCGAGACGCGCAAGATCATGGCGCGGCTCAACCCCAATTTCCGCAAGCTTTCGGAGCCGGTTTCGGCGCTGTCGGGTGGCCAGAGACAGTCGGTGGCGATCGCCCGCGCGGTGTATTTCAACGCCAGGATCCTGATCATGGACGAGCCGACCGCGGCGCTCGGCGTGCACGAGACGGCGATGGTCGCGGACCTGATCAAGGAGTTGAAGGCGCAGGGTCTGGGCATCTTCCTGATCAGCCACGACACCCGCGAGATGATGGAGCTGTGCGACCGGGTCTCGGTGATGAAGAACGGCCAGCTGGTCGGCACCGAGCGGGTCGAGGACGTGACCGAGGACGATATCCTGTCGATGATCATCATGGGCAAGAATCCCAAGCGCGACGCCGCCTGAAGCCGGGCGGGACGCAGCGATGTTCCGGCCGTCCCGCAAGGGGCGGCCGGATTTTCATTTCTGCCGCTGAGCCGGACCTCTGCATATCGAACCTCGCACGCGCTGCGTGGTTTGCGCCACGCTCGCTCCCGAACGGCTTGCCGTCGCGGCAGCGGCCGCTAGGGTCTGGCCAGCCGGGCGCGTCGCCCGAGGGAGCGGCAGATGCAGACCGAACAGTTTCGAGAGATCGTGGAGGAAGCGCGCAGCGCTCCTTCCGCTCTCAACACGCAGCCCGCGCGCTGGCGCCGCAAGGGCGACACGATCCTGATCGGTTGCGACCCCGCCGCGACGCTGCCCGTCTCCGACCCGCATGGCATTGCCGCCGGCCTCGCCTGCGGCGCGGCGGCGGAGGCCACGATCCTCGCGCTCTCGGCGCGGCGCATGGGGGCGGGCTTTACCGACCTCTGGGGCCAGGACGACCGGGAGACGATGCCGGGGCTGCGGCTGGCGGCGCGGATCACGCTCGAGGCGCAGACCGACCCGGACCCGCTGGGGCGGCAGCTGCCGCTGCGCTTCAGCGATCGGGGGCCCTACGAGCCGGGGCCGGTGGATCTCTATGGCTGGACCCGCCGCGATGCAATCCTCGTCACCGACGCGGGACGTCGCGACTGGCTGGCCGATCTGCATGACCGGGCGGCGATGGCGCATCTGCGCGACGGCGCGGCGCGGCGCGAGCTGCTGTCGTGGCTGCGGCTGAGCCCGCGCCACCCGCGCAAGCGCCATGACGGGCTCGACCGGGCGACGCTGCGGCTGAGCCCGCGCGCCGCGGCCGAGGCACGGCTGGTGCTGGGCCCGTTGTGGCGCCCGGCGGACATGCTTGGACTGACCGACCGGCTGGTGGGCGAGACCATGCAGATCCGCAGCAGCGCGGTGATCGCGCTGTTCCATCGGCCCGTCGCCGACAGTCCGGTGACCGCGGGCCGCGCCTATCTGCGATTGCTGCTCGAAGCCTCGAAGCTGGGCCTCGCGGGCTGGCCGATGGGGGTGCTGACCTCGCGCCACGACGCGCGGGAGGAGGTGGCGCGGCATGTCGGAATCGATCCGGAGCGGCGGCTGATGCAGGTGATCCGTTTCGGCCCGCCCGGGACGCATCCCGATCAGCGGGCACGGCGGCCTCTGGAGGAGCTGATCGTCTGATCGCTCAGACGTGGTGCAGATCGGCCCAGATCGGCAGGTGATCCGAGGCCGCGGGGGCGGGCTGTTCGTGCCAAACGCCGCTTTCGGCGATCACCAGCCCCGGGCCGGTCGCGATCCGGTCGAGCGCGGCCACGGGGCGCCGAGCGTGAAAGCTGCGTCCCGGCGCGTGTATCTCGAAGTGCCGCGCCAGCCGGCCCAGCCCGACCCGCTCCGACCACTCGTTCATGTCGCCCGCCAGCACCGTCGGGCGTTCGGGCATCCGGTCCAGCTCGTCCATGATATGGGTGAGCTGCAACCGACGCGAGCCGCGCAGCAACCCCAGATGCAGCCCGCCTACCCGCAGAGGCCCCGCCGGCGTGTCGAGATCGGCGGCGATCGCGCCGCGCGGCTCGAAGCCCGGAAGCACCATCCGGTGCAGGTCCCGCACCGCGATGCCCTCGCGCACCAGCATCGCGTTGCCGTGCCATCCGAGGCTCTTGGCCGATTGCCCGAAATCCACGACATGCAGGCCGCCGAGCTGCGAAAGCTCGGTCAGCGGGATCGCGGTGGGCCGTGCCCCGAGCCGCAGATCGGCCTCCTGCAGCACCACGATATCGGCCTCCATCGCCGCGATGACGTTGCAGATCCGGGCCGGGTTGCGGCGTCGGTCGGTGCCCAGCGCCTTGCGGATGTTGTAGCTCACCAGCCTGAGACGGCCGGGACGAAGATGGGGCTGGGTCATGGCATCCTCACAGCATCGGCGCGCCGAGGCGGAACACCCCCTCGGCCAGCCTGCGCCCGAGGCCGGGGCGGCGCACGCCCTCGCGGCACAGCGCCGTCTCGGCCGCGAACCAGTCGGCCAGGAGCGCGACCGATCCCGCATCATAGACGAAGACCGCCACTTCGAAATTGAGCAACATCGAGCGCACGTCGAAATTGGCCGAACCGGCCCAGGCCGCGTCATCGATCACGCCCGCCTTGGCATGGGTCATCTGCCGTGGCAGCTGCAGCACCCGACCGCCGGCCTCGTCGAGGCTCCGCAGATAGGCGCCGCGCGCGAAATCGGCGATCCGCTGGTTCGAGCGGGCAGGGACCATGACGCGCACGTCGACGCCTCGTCGCGCCGCGGTGCACAGCGCCGCGTTGAGCGGCTCGGTCGGCAGGTAGTAGGGCGTGGCGATCCAGATCCGGCGGGTGGCGGCGTGGATCATCTGCACCAGAACGTCGTGCAGTGGATCGAGATGGGTATCGGGCCCCGACGGGACGACCTGCACCACCGCATCGCCGGGCCGCTCCTCGACATGCAGCTCCGGCAGCGCGTCGGGGTTGTCTTCGACGACTCCCCAATCGGCGCGAAACAGGTCCCACAGCACCTCGACCGAGGGCCCTTGAAGCGTGAAGGACAGGTCGCGCCACAGCTCGGGGTCGCGCGGTCCGCGACCGGTCTGAAGCGGCGTCCCCATGTATTCGCAGCCGACATTGCGACCGCCGGTCCAGGCGCGGGCACGGTCGGCGATGATCATCTTGCGGTGGTTGCGCAGGTTCATGTGGCCCTTCAGCGGCCAGTTCAGGAAGGGCTGGTGCCAGCGCAGTTCGCCCCCGGCCGCCTCGAAGCGCGCCAGCGCCGCGCGCGGGCACCAGAAGCCGCCCAGCCGGTCGATGATCAGCCGCACCTGCACGCCATCCTCGACCTTGGCGGTGAGCCGGTCGACGAAATCGCGGCCGATCTCGTCGTCGTGGATCAGGTAGAAGGTGATGTCGAGCTCGTGCCGGGCGCTCGCCACGAGGTCCCGCATCGCTTCGCGCGCATGGGCCGCGTCGCGATGCAGCTCGATCTTGTTGCCGGCGCTGGCGGGCGGCACGCCATAGGCGCGGAACGCCTCCGAGGGGCCGCCGGCGGGGTCTGGCCGGTCGCGACCGGCGGAGGAGGAGAACCGGATGAAGGGGTGGCGGGTCCGGGTCTTGCGAAACCCCAGCGCGAAGAACAGCGGGATCGCGGCCCAGGGCAGCAGGATGATCGCGAGAATCCAAGCCGCCGCCGATTGCGGGGTGCGGCGCTGCTGCAGCAGCATCACCGTGGCGAGCAGCGCGAGGCCGATCCCGAGCAATGTGAAGAGGAACGTGTCGTAGGTGAACAAGCGCCCGGAATCCTTATGCTCCATCAAGATGTGGGGGAAACGCCGCCCTTGCGCAACGGGGTTCCGCGCCGTCGGACATCGATGCACAGATCATGCGCGAAAGCGACAGTTGGACCGGGCGGGGCGGGCCGCTAGCTCAGTCTCGTCAGGAGCGGGAGAACACCATGGAGCTTGGCCTCTACACCTTTGGCGACGTCGGCACGGACCCGGTCACCGGTGCCCGGGTCGACCCGGCGCTCAGGCTGTCGCAGCTGGTCGAGGAGATCGCGCTTGCCGACGAGGTCGGGCTCGACGTGTTCGGACTGGGCGAGCATCACCGCCCAGATTACGCGGTGTCGGCCCCGGCGGTGGTGCTGGCGGCGGCGGCCGGGCGCACCCGGCGGATCAGGCTGAGCAGCGCCGTCACCGTGCTGTCCTCGGACGATCCGATCCGGGTGTTCCAGCAATTCGCGACGCTCGACAATCTCAGCGGCGGCCGGGCCGAGATCATCGCCGGGCGCGGCTCCTTCATCGAGAGCTTTCCGCTCTTCGGCCACGACCTCGAGGATTACGAGGACCTGTTCGAGGAGAAGCTGCAGCTCTTGATGGCGTTGAACGAGGGAGAGGTGATCCGCTGGCCCGGCAGCACCCATACCCACGCGATCCCCGGGCGCGGCGTCTATCCGCGGCCCGTGCAGGAACGGCTGCCGATCTGGCGCGCCGTGGGCGGTTCGCCGCAATCGGTGGCCCGCGCCGGTGCGCTGGGCCTGCCGATGGCGCTTGCGATCATCGGTGGCGAGCCGGCGCGGTTCGCGCCCCTGTTCGACCTCTACCGCAAGAGCGCCGCGCAGGCGGGGCAGGAGCCCAGCGCGTTGAAGACCTCCCTCAACGTGCATGGCTTCGTGGCCGAGACCAGCCAGCAGGCCGCCGACATCATCTATCCGGCGCAGGCCGAGGTGATGAACCGGATCGGCCGGGAGCGGGGCTGGGGTCCCACGAGCCGCGCCCAGTTCGATGCGGCACGCGGCCCGGGGGGCGCGCAGTTCGTCGGCAGCCCCGCCGAGATGGTCGACAAGATCCTCGCCACGCATGAGATCTTCGGATTCGACAGGCTGCTGATCCAGATGGCAATCGGGGTCTATGACCACGCGCAGCTGATGAAGGCGATCGAGCTTTTCGGCACCCGCGTCGCGCCCGAGCTGCGCCGCGCCACGGCCTGATGCGGATCGGCGTCATCTCGGACACGCACGGGCTCCTGCGACCCGAGGCTCTCAGGGCGCTGGCCGGGGTGGACCACATCCTGCATGGCGGGGATATCGGCCGCGAGGACATCGTGACGGCGCTGGAGGAGATCGCGCCGGTCACGGCTATCCGGGGCAACATCGATACCGCGCCGTGGTGCCGGCGATTTCCCGAAACCCGCGATATTGAGCTGGACCGGCTGCGGCTCCACATGCGGCATGACCGCAAGACGCTCGATTTCGATCCCGCTGCGCGGGGTTTCGACGTGGTGATCAGCGGCCATTCGCACAAGCCGCAGATCGAGAGACGGGGCGGCGTGCTCTACCTCAACCCCGGTGCCGCCGGACCAAGGCGATTCAAGCTGCCGATCACGCTGGCCATTCTGGAGCCGGGGCCGGATGGGCCCATCGCCGAGCTGGTGCCGCTTCTCGATTGAGGCGCGTTGCCGCGCTGCGGCGTATGCAACGGGTTGCCAGAACGGTACTGCTCTCGTAGGTTTCGTTTAGCAGAATACAATTCTACTATGCGAAATTCAGGGAGGAGACTGAAATGACGCGATTTCTGAAGGCGGCCCTCGCCTCGACGATTCTCGCCGGTGCCACGCTCGGCTCCGTCGCCCATGCCGAAACCACGCTTTTCTTCGGCGAGGCCGGTCCCAACCGCGGTGCTCGCGCCGAGGCGCTGAACTGGTTCGTGGAGGATGTGAAGACCCGCACCGATGGCGAGCTGAACTTCGACGTGCAATGGGGCGGCGCCCTGTTCAAGGCCGATGCCGCGGCCCAGGCCGTGGCCGATGGCGTGGCCGATGCGGGCACCATCATCGGTGTCTACTTCCCGCAGGAAATGCTGGCCTACGGCATCGCCGACCTGCCGGTGCAGAACCCCGATCCTTGGGTCGGCATGAAGGCCACCGACGAGCTGATGCGCAATTCCGAGGCGATCCAGGCGAACCTCGCCGATCAGAACCTCGTATATCTGGGCACCTACACCACCTCGGCCGTGCATATCGGCTGCAAGGGCACGGCGATCCGCTCGGTCGAGGACATCGACGGCCTCAAGGTCCGCGGCGTCGGCGCCTATGGCAAGACCTTCGCCGATTTCGGCGCCAACCTCGTCAACATGTCGATCTACGACGCCTATCAGGGCCTCGATTCGGGGCTGCTCGACTGCAGTCAGGGCTATTCCTACGCGGTCGGCGCGTTGAACCAGCAAGAGGTCATGGACAGCTACACCATGCTCAACTGGGGCCAGGTCGGTGCGCTGGGCATCTTCATGAACAAGGACGCCTATGACGCGCTCCCCGAGGATCAGCAGCAGGCGCTGATGGAGGCGGGCAAGGGGCTTTCCGACGAGTTCGGCCGCCTCGTGAACGCCGACAACGACGCCGCCATCGAGAAGATGAAGGAAGCGGGCGTCGAGATCATCGAACTCCCCGAGGCCGAGCGCGCCAAGCTCGTGGAGAAGGGCAACACCTATCTCGAGGAGTGGGCCGCGCAGGCCGATGCCGCCGGTCTCGACGGTGCGGCGCTGCTCGAGGAGTACCGCAGTCTGATCGCCAAGTATCAGGCCGAGGTCGACGAGAAGGGTTACCCCTGGGAGCGTGGCTGAACCACGCCCCATGGGAGCTTCGGGCGGCGCGCCTCACCCGCGTCGCCCGTCTTTCACCTGACCATATCCGCTGATGACCGCCGGGGCCCGGCCCCGGCGCCAAGGGAGTGCGCATGCTGAGCCGTATCGAAAGCTTCCTGCTCAACCTCGCCGCCGCGGCGGTGATCGGGCTTGGGCTGCTGATCACCACCAGCGTGGTGCTGCGCGCGACGCTGAACTCGGGCATCCCCGACACGATCAACATGGTGCGCGAACTGATGGTCGCCGCCATCGTGCTGCCGCTTGCGGCCACGGCGGCGGCGCGCGGCAACATCGTGGTCGAGGTGCTCTCCGAGCGGCTGCCGCCGCGCACGCAGGATTGGCTGGTGGTGCTGGGCTCGCTGGTCGGCCTCCTGGCGCTGGCGCCGCTGATCTGGGCCGGCTGGAACGAGGCGGTGCACACGCTGAAATCGGGAAGCTACTTCTTCGGTCAGCTGTCCTTGCCGAAATGGCCGGGCCGCGTGATCTTCCTGTTCGGCGTCTCGTTCTGCTGGCTGCGCCTCGCGATCCAGATGGTGGGCGACATCCGCACGATCCGCTCGGGCGGCCGGGTGCTCGTCGATCCTTCCAAGCACTCTCCCCACGAAGAGGTCTGAGACCATGGACGGCACTCTCATCGGTCTCGTGGCCTTCGGCGCGGTCCTGTTCCTCTTGGCGCTGCGCGTGCCGATCGCCTTCGCGCTCGCGGCGATCGCCACCATCGGCACCTTCGTGATCTTTGCCTTCCGCACCGGCGCCTTCGCGCCGGAGCGGGCGATCCGGCCGACCACCTCGCTGGTCTTTTCCAACAGCTTCGATCTCATCCACAGCTACGACCTGTCGATGATCCCGCTCTTCGTGGCGCTGGGCCACATCGCCTACCGCGCCGACATCACCACCAAGATCTACCATGCCGCGCGGGTCTGGCTCGCCCGCGTGCCCGGCGGCGTCGCCATGGCCTCGGTCGTGGGCTGCGGTGGCTTTTCGGCGATCACCGGATCCTCGATCGCCTGCGCCTCCACCATGGGCCGCATCTGTACCCCCGAGATGCTCTCGGTGGGCTATGACAAGCGCCTCGCCACGGCGAGCGTCGCCGCCGGCGGCACGCTGGGCTCGCTCATCCCGCCATCGGTGCTGTTCATCATCTACGGCATCTTCACCGAGACCTCGATCAGCCAGTTGTTCCTCGCCGGTATCCTGCCGGGCATCGTTTCGCTGCTGGGCTTCCTGCTGGTGATCTTCATCTGGGTAAAGCGCGACCCGGCCTCGGCGCCCGCCTATACCGGCACGATCTCCATGGCCGATCGCGGCCGCGCCGCGCTCGAGGCCTGGCCCGCCGTGCTGCTGTTCGTGATCATCGTCGGCGGCATCTATGGCGGCATCTTCACCGCCACCGAAGCGGCGGCGGTCTGCGTCTCGGCGGCGGTGCTGATCGGGCTGGTGCAGCGCAAGCTGACGCTGCGCGCGATCTGGGAGAGCTTGCGCGAGACCTGCATCCAGACCACCTCGATCTTCCTGATCGCGGCGGGGGCCAAGATCTTCGTGGCCTTCATCGCGCTCACCGGCGTCGCGCCCGACATCGTCGAGGCGGTGACCGCGGCCGAGCTGTCGCCGATCCTGCTGATGGCGGCGATCGCGCTGATCTACCTCGCGCTGGGCATGTTCCTCGATCCGATCGGCATCATGGTGCTGACGCTGCCGCTGATGATCCCGCTGATCGAGACCTACGGCTTCGATCTGATCTGGTTCGGCGTCGTCGTCATCAAGCTCCTGGAGATCGGCCTGATCACGCCGCCTGTGGGCCTCAACGTCTTCGTCATCGCGGGCGTGGTCGGGCGCGACGTGCCGATCGACCGCATCTTCGCCGGCATCGCGCGGTTTTTGTCGGTGGACGTTCTGGTGCTGATCCTGATCATGGCGGTGCCGGCGCTGTCGCTGGTCATCCCCTATTCGATGTGAGGCGCCCATGAAGATCACCGACGAAAGCCAGGACCGCCGTTTCGCCACAACGCTGGCGCGGGGCCTGTCGGTGCTGCGCGCCTTTCGGCCTTCGGACGACGGGCTGGGCAATGCCGAGATCTCCGAGCGGACCGGCCTGCCGAAATCGACCGTCTCGCGGCTGACCTTCACGCTCCAGTCGCTGGGCTATCTCACCCATGCGCGGCGCCACGACCGTTACCGCCCCGGACCGGCGCTGCTGGCACTGGGCAACGTGGCGAGCGCCTCCATTTCCTTCGTCGAGCTGTCGGGGCCGATCATGCAGCGCGTGGCTGACGAGACCGGCACGCTGGCGCTCCTGTCGGTGCGCGATCGGGGCCGGGTGCTGATCACCAAGACCTGGCGGCCGCAGAATGTCTCGTCGATCTGGCTCGAGGTCGGGCACCGGCTGCCCTTCAAGGGATCGAGCTCGGGCCACGCGATGCTGGCCGCCCTGTCGGAGGAGGGCTTCGTCGAGGCCGTCGCCGATGCCGAGGGGCATCGCGGCCTCGACGAGGAGACGGCGCGCGAGGCCCGGCGCGAGGCCTATACGCAGCTCGTCACCGAGGGCTTCGTGATCGCGAACCCGGCGGTCTATTTCGCTTCTAACATCCACGCCGTCTCGGTGCCGTTCCAGTCGCGCGACCTGAGCGAGCCGGTGGTCTTCACCTGCGGCGCCATGCCCAAGGATCTGAGCATGGAACGGATGAGGGGCGAGGTCGGGCGGAAGCTGCAGGCCGGGGTGCGCGAGCTCGAGCGGATCATGGGGCAGGGGCCGTTCCTGACCCGGCACGAGATCTGAATGCCGTATCAGTTCCGCATTGCGGAATTAAGATTTGCATGTTGAAATAGATTGGCGCGGCCGATAGGTTGAGGCCGGAGAGGGAGGACCAGATGGCAGGTACAGTGCATTTCGAGAGCCGGGGCCGGGTCGCGGTCATCACGGTGGATCATGCGCCGGTGAACGCCTTGGGCCGCGACGTGCGGGCCGGGCTGGTGCAGGCGATCGAGCGGTTCGAGGCCGATGCCGCCGAAATCGCGGTGATCCACGGGGCCGGGCGGCTTTTCATCGGTGGCGCCGACATCTCCGAATTCGGCAAGCCGCCGCAGGAGCCGTCGCTGCCCGAGGTGGTGAACCGGATCGAGGCCTGCACCAAGCCGGTCGTCGCCGCGATCCACGGCGCGGCCTTGGGTGGCGGTCTGGAGATCGCGCTCGGCGCGCATTACCGCGTCGCCGTCCCGGGCGCGCAGCTGGGCCTGCCGGAGACGAAGCTCGGCGTGATCCCCGGCGCCGGCGGCACCCAGCGCGCGCCGCGCCTCGTCGGCGCCGAGGCCGCGATCGAGATGGCCACCACCGGCACCCCGGTTTCGGCCCGGAAGGCCGTCGAGCTGGGGCTGGTGGATCGTCTCGGCGAGGGCGAGGCGCTCGAGGCCGGTCTCGCCTATGCCGAGGAACTGCTGCAGCAGGGCGCAGGCCCGCGCCCGGTCCGCGACATGGCCGCGCCCGCGCATGACGCCGCGATGTTCGAGGCCCGCCGCGCAGCGCTGCAAAAGAAGCTGCGTGGCGAGGTCGCCCCGCTGGCCGCGCTCGACGCGATCGAGGCGGCGACCAAGCTGGGCTTCGACGAGGGCCTCGCCGAGGAACGCCGTCAGTTCATGAAGATGATGGAGACGCCGCAGCGCGCGGGGCTGATCCACGCCTTCTTCATCGAGCGCAAGGTCGCCAAGCTGCCCGAGATCGAGGGCGTCGCCCCCCGCGACGTATCGGCCATCGGCGTCATTGGCGGCGGTACCATGGGGGCGGGCATCGCCACCGCGGCGCTCTTGCGCGGCCTGACCGTGACGCTGGTCGAGCGCGACGAGGAGGCCGCATCCCGCGCCCGCGCCACCATCGAGAAGAACCTCGCCGCCGCCGTGAAGCGCGGGAAGCTGAAAGAGGACAAGCGCGACGCGATCCTTGGCAATGCCCTCTCCTGCGTCACCGGCTACGACGCGCTGAGCGGGGCCGACGTGATCATCGAGGCCGTGTTCGAGAGCATGGACGTCAAGAAGGACGTGTTCCGGGAACTCGACCGGGTCGCCAAGCCCGGCGCGGTGCTGGCGACCAACACCTCCTATCTCGACATCGACGAGATCGCGCAGGCGACCAAGCGTCCGGAGGACGTGATCGGGCTGCACTTCTTCTCGCCTGCCCATGTGATGAAGCTTCTGGAGGTCGTGGTCGCCGACAAGACCGCGCCAGAGGTCACCGCCACCGCTTTCGCGCTCGGCAAGAAGCTGGGCAAGGTCTCGGTTCGTGCCGGCGTCTGCGACGGCTTCATCGGCAATCGCATCCTGTCGCATTACCGGACCGCCGCCGATCACATGATCCTCGACGGCGCCAGCCCCTACCAGATCGACAAGGCCCTGCGCGATTTCGGCTTCCCGATGGGCCCCTACCAGGTCGGCGATCTCGCGGGGCTCGACATCGGCTACATGACGCGCCAGCGCAAGGCCGGTCAGCGCCACGAGCGCGACCGTTACCCGGGCTGGGCCGACACGCTCTACGAGATGGGGCGGCTGGGCCAGAAGACGCAGCGCGGCTACTACATCTACGACGAGGAAAGCCCGCGCGGCCGCCCCGACCCGGAGGTCGAGGAGATCATCGCGGCCGAGCGCGAGAAGCAGGGCGTGAGCCCGCGCGACTTCACCGACGAAGAGATCGTCGCGCGTTACATGGCCGCCATGGTCAACGAGAGCGCCCGCGTGGTCGAGGAGGGCATCGCGCAGCGCCCGCTCGATGTCGATGTGACGCTGCTCTACGGCTACGGCTTCCCGCGCCATCGCGGTGGCCCGATGCACTATGCCGACACGGAAGGCCCTGCCACGATCCGCGACCGGATCAGGCAATACGCCGCCGAGGACGATCACTTCTGGCAGGTGGCGCCGCTGCTCGACCGCCTCGCCGACGAGAATTCCACATTCGCCAGCCTGAACGGCTGAGAGGGAGAGACGACATGACCGACGCCGTCATCGTATCCACCGCCCGCACCCCGATCGGCAAGGCCGCCCGGGGCGCGTTCAACATCACCCATGGCGCCGACATGGCGGGCCATGCCGCCCGTCACGCGGTCGAGCGCGCCGGTATCGATCCGGCGCTGATCGAAGACGCGATCTTCGGCTGCGGCTACCCGGAATACGTCACCGGCGGCAACATCGCCCGTCAGGCGGTGATCCGTGCCGGGATGCCGGTCTCGATCGCAGCGACCACCGTGAACCGCTTCTGCGCCTCCGGCCTGCAGGCCATTGCCATGGGTGGGCACATGATCAGCCAGGAGGGCGCGAAGGCGATCCTCGTCGGCGGCGTCGAGAGCATCTCGATGGTGCAGCCGCCCGTGCGCCATTCGCGCAACGCCTGGATCGAGGAGCACAAGCCCGAGATCTACCACGCGATGATCGAGACCGCCGACACGGTGGCCAAGCGCTACGGCATCTCGCGCGAGGCGCAGGACGAGCTGGCGCTGTCGAGCCAGCAGCGCACCGCCGAGGCTCAAAAGGCCGGGCGCTACGACGCCGAGATCGCGCCTATGGAGGTGACCAAGGCGGTCAAGGACAAGGAAACCGGCGAGGTTTCCCACGTCACCGAGACCATCTCGATGGACGAGTGCAACCGTCCTTCGACCAATCTCGAAGGCCTGCAAAAGCTCCAGCCGGTGCGCGGCGACGGCAACTTCATCACCGCCGGCAACGCCAGCCAGCTCTCCGACGGCGCCGCCGCGCTCGTCATGATGGACCGCAAGGAGGCCGAGCGCCTCGGCCTAGACATCCTCGGCGCCTTCCGCGGCTTTGCCGTGGCGGGCTGCGAGCCCGATGAGATGGGCATCGGCCCGGTCTTCGCCGTGCCGCGTCTCCTGGAGCGTCAGGGCCTCACCGTCGACGACATCGACCTGTGGGAGCTGAACGAGGCCTTCGCCTCCCAGGCGCTCTACTGCCGCGACACGCTGGGCATCGACAACGATAAGCTCAACGTCTCGGGCGGCTCGATCTCGATCGGCCATCCCTTCGGCATGACCGGCGCGCGGATGACCGGCCACCTGATGATCGAGGGCCGCCGTCGCGGCGCCAAGCTCGGCGTCGTGACCATGTGCATCGGCGGCGGGCAGGGTGCTGCCGGCCTGTTCGAGATCTACTGAGAAGGGGGCCGCAATGGACCTGAGCTTCACCGAAGAGCAGAAGGCCTTCCGCGCCGAGGTGCGCCGCTTTCTGGACGAGAAACTGCCCAAGCGCCTGTCGGACAAGGGCCGTCTTGGCCAGCGGCTGACCAAAGAGGATTACGAGGAATGGCACGCCATCCTCAACGAGAAGGGCTGGCTCGCGGGCAACTGGCCCAAGGAACATGGCGGCGCCGGCTGGAACGCGGTCGAGCGGCACATCTTCGAGGAGGAGACCACCGCCGCCCATGCGCCGCGCATCGTGCCCTTCGGCCTCGCGATGCTCGGCCCGGTGCTGCAGAAGTTCGGCTCCAGGGAACAGCAGGATTACTGGCTGCCGCGCATCCTCAACGGTGACGACTGGTGGTGCCAGGGCTATTCCGAGCCGGGCGCCGGCTCGGACCTCGCCTCGGTCAAGACCACCGCAGAACGCGACGGCGACCATTACGTGGTCAACGGGCAGAAGACTTGGACCACGCTGGGCCAGTACGCGAACATGATCTTCTGCCTCGTGCGCACCTCCAAGGAAGGCAAGCCGCAGGAGGGGATCTCCTTCCTGCTGGTCGACATGAACGACCCCGGCGTCACCGTGCGCCCGATCGTGCTGCTCGACGGAGAGCCGGAGGTGAACGAGGTCTTCTTCGACAACGTCCGCGTGCCGGTGGAGAACCTCGTCGGCGAGGAGAACAAGGGCTGGACCTACGCCAAGTACCTGCTGACGCATGAGCGCACCAACATCGCCGGTGTCGGCTTTGCCAATGCCGGTCTGGCCAATCTCAAGCGGATCGCGAAGCTGGAACAGTGCCAGGGCCGCCCGCTGATCGAGGACCCGCTGTTTGCCGCGAAGATCGCCGAGGTCGAGATCGCGCTGATGGCGATGGCCACGACCAATCTGCGGGTGGTCTCGGCCGCAGCCGCCGGTCAGGCGCCGGGCGCGGAAAGCTCGATGCTCAAGGTCAAGGGCACGGTGATCCGGCAGGAAATCAACGCGCTGACCAAGCAGGCCGTCGGCCCCTGGGCCATGCCTTTCGTCTCCGAGGCGCTGGATGCGGGCTCGAACGAGGGGCCGGTCGGGCCGGACTACGCGATGGCCGCGACGCCGCATTACCTGAACAACCGCAAGCTCTCGATCTATGGCGGATCGAACGAGGTGCAGAAGACGATCATCGCCAAGGCGATCCTGGAACTCTGAGGAGCGGGCCATGAACTTCCAACTGACCGAAGAGCGGCAGATGCTGCAGGACGGGCTGCGCCGCTATCTCGGCGACGCCGTCACCCCCGCCGCGCTCGAAGCGGCCGAGGCCACCGGCTCCTCGCCCGAGATCTGGGCTGGGCTGTCCGAGATGGGCGTCGCCGGTGCCCTGTTCACCGAAGACCAGGGCGGCTTCGGCGGCATGGGCTTCGACCTGATGACCGTGTTCGAGGAGCTGGGCCGCTCGGGTGCCACCGAGCCGATGCTCGAGCTGCTGCTCGCGGGCGGGCTGGTGGCCGAGCTGGGCACGGAGGCGCAGAAGGGCCTGATCGAGCAGGCGGTCGAGGGCAGCGTCCAGCTCGCTTTCGCGCATGGCGAGCCGGCCAGCCGCTTCGACGTCGAGCGGGTCGAGACCCGGGCCGAGCGTTCGGGCGAGGGCTGGAGCCTCACGGGCCGCAAATCGGTCGTCGTGAACGGCGCGCAGGCCGATCACATCGTCATCTCGGCGCGGACCTCCGGCGAGGCGCGCGACCGCGACGGCATCAGCCTGTTCCTGCTGCCCAAGGGCACGGCGGGCGTCGAAATCCGCGACTACCCGCTGAGCCATGGCGGCCGCGCGGCCGAGATCACGCTCGACGGCGTGTCCCTGCCCGAGAGCGCGCTTCTGGGGGCCGAGGGCGCGGCGATCGAGGCGATCGAGACTGCGCAGGCACGCGCCACCGCCGCGCTTTGCGCCGATGCGCTCGGGGCGATGGAGACGGCGCGCGGTTTCACCGGCGACTATCTCAAGACCCGCAAGCAGTTCGGCCAGCCAATCGGCAAGTTCCAGGCGCTGCAGCACCGCGCCGCCGACATGCTGATCGAGATCGAGCAGGCGCGCTCGGCGGTGATCAACTTGTGCGGCCATCTCGAGGCCGACCGCGACACCCGCGAGATCCATGTCTCCGCGACCAAGCATCTCGTCGGCAAGGTGGCGCGGCTGGTGGCCGAGGAGGCGATCCAGATGCATGGTGGCATCGGCATGACCGAGGAATACGATCTCGGCCGCTTCGCGCGCCGCCTGTCGATGCTCGATCAGCGCTTCGGCGACGCGACCTTCCATCTCGGGCGCTTCGTCCGGCTTCGGGCCGCCTGAGATGACCGGGGAGGGGATCATCAGGGGCGAGACCGGGGCGCAGCGGCTGCTGGGCTACACGCTCGACGTGGGACAGGGCGACGGACGGGCGCGCTGTCACCTGCGGGTGGGGCCGGAGCACACCAACAGGCACGGCATGCTGCATGGCGGCATCGTCGCGACGATCCTCGACAACGCGATGGGCGCCACCGGTAGCCTGACCCGCGACCCCGAGGGGCGGCACCCCTTCCTGACGATCTCGCTCAACACCCAGTACCTCGCCCCCGCCCGCGAGGGCGAGGCGCTCGTGGCGGTGGGCCGGATCACCGGCGGCGGTCGCAAGCTGTTGTTCATCGAGGGCGAGTTGCGGGCCGAGGACGACCGACTCGTCGCCACCGCGACCGGCGTGTTCAAGCCTGTGTCGCAACCTGCAAAGGAGGGCACGGCATGAGCATGGCACGGATCCAGGATCTCGGCGACCGGCTGGTGGTGTGGAACCTCAACGCCGCCCGGCGCGGTGCGCTGACGCCGGATTACTACGCGGCGCTGCAGGAGGCGATCATGACGGCGGCCTATACGCCGCGCATCGCCTGCGTGGTCCTCGCCTCCGAGGGCGGCTTCTTCTGTGCCGGCGGCGATCTGGGTGTGCTGGCGACCCGCGCGGCGCAGACCGAGGCCGAGCGGCGCGGCAATATCGACCGGCTGCACGACCTGATCCGCGCCGTGATCGGTTGCCCCAAGCCGGTGATCGCCGCCGTCGAGGGGGGCGCCGCCGGGGCCGGGCTGTCGCTGGCGCTGGCCTGCGATTTCACCATCGCCGCCGAGAACGCCCGCTTCACCGCAGCCTATGTGAAGGCGGGGCTGGTGCCCGATGCCGGGCTCACGCATTTCCTCACAGCCCTGCTGCCGCGGGCGCTGGCGCGGCGCATGGTGCTCTTGGGCGAGCCGATCGCGGCCGAGCGGCTGCAGGGGCTCGGCGCGCTTTCCGAACTGGCGCCCGAGGGCGAGGTGTTCGAGCGCGCCATGGCGCTGGCCGACCGGCTGGCGCAGGGGCCGACCGTCGCGCAGGGCGAGATCAAGGCGCTGATGAACGGCGCCGCGACGGGCGATTTCTTTAGCCAGCTCGATGCCGAGCGCGACGCCATGGCCCGCGCCCAGGGAACGGCCGAGGCGGCCGAGGGCATCGGCGCCTTCCTCGAAAAGCGCAGCCCGGATTTCGCCAAGCTGAGGGAGCGGACATGATCGATCCGGTCTTCGACACCGCCGTCACCCGTGCCTATGGCACGCGGCTGCCGATCGTGGCGGGCGGGCTGATGTGGCTGTCGGACGCGTCCTATGTCTCGGCCTGCGCGCGCGCGAGCATCATCGGGTTCCTGACGGCGGCGAGCTTCCCCGAGCCCGACGCGCTGCGCGCCGAGATCCGGCGCACGCGCGAGATGTCGCAGGGCGGCGCCTTCGGGGTCAACGTCTCGATGCTGCCCAAGCTGGTGCCGGGCGAGCGCACGGAGGAGATCTTCGCGCTGATCGCCGAGGAGGGCGTGCGCTTCGTCGAGACCTCGGGACGCAACCCCGAGCCATGGCTGCCGATGCTGAAGGATGCCGGGATCACCGTGCTGCACAAGGTGCCGAGCGTGCGCTTCGCAGAGAAGGCGCAGGCGGTGGGCGTCGACATGGTGTCGATCGTCGGCGCCGAATGCGGCGGCCATCCCGGCCTCGACCTCGTCGGTTCCTTCGTCAACCTCGCGCTTGCCGAGCGGCGGTTGAAGATCCCGTTCCTGATCGGCGGCGGCGTCGGTCATGGCGGGCAGATCGTGGCCGCGCTGGCGGGCGGCGCTGCGGGCGTCGTGGTCGGCACGCGCTTTCTCGTCGCCGAGGAGATCGGCGCGCATCCCGATTACAAGCGGGCGCTGTCGGGCGCGCGCGAGACCGACACGATGCTCACCATGTCCAGCGTGCGCAACACCATCCGCACGCTGAGGAACGAGACCTCGGAGACGGTGGCGCGGTTGGAGGCGGAGAACCCGGAGATCGGGATCGAGGCGCTGCTGCCGCATGTCGCGGGGCGGATCGGGCGCCGGGCCTACGAGACCGGCGACGTGTCACGCGGCATGCTCTCGGCCGGTCAGTCGCTGGGGCTCACCGGGGAGATTGCGCCGCTGGCGGAGATCGTCGGCGGGCTCGAGGAGGAGGCGCTGGCGGCGCTGGCGCGGCTGCGCCCCGCGCCAGCGCGCGACAGGATGCAGGAGGGGATGATCGCATGACGAGTGCCGAGATGGCCCAGAGCCCCGAGGCCGGGACGAGGACGCGCCGGGTGCACGAGCTGATCGCCCGGCAGGCGGCCGATCGCGGCGACGCGCCGGGGCTGATCGACAGCGATGGCCGCGTGCTCAGCCACGCCGAATACCACGCCGCCATCGAGGAGATGGCCGGGCTGCTGCGCGACCGCGCCGTGGGGGCGGGCGACCGGGTGCTGATCGTCGCCGAGAACTGCGCCGCCGCGGCGCTGGCGATCTTCGCGGCCTCGCGTCTCGACGCCATCGCGGTGCCGGTCAACGCCCGCATGACCGGCCCAGAGCTGGAGCGCATCACCGTACATGCCGCGCCGCGCGCGATCCTCTACACCTCGCATGTCTCGCCCGAGGCGCGCGCCCATGCGCAGGCGGCGGGCGCGGCTGAGGTCACCACCACGACCGGCAGTCTCGGCGTCGCCGAGGGCCCCGCTGGGGCGCCGGAGCCGGGGCCCGCGGGCCCCGAACGGGTCGCCGTGATTCTCTACACCACCGGCACCACGGGCGACCCCAAGGGCGTGATGCTGACCCATGCCAACCTGCTCTTCGCCGGCGCCTCGAGCGCCGCGATGCGCGCGATGGTGCCCGGGGACCGGATCTACGGGGCCTTGCCGCTCACCCATGTGTTCGGTCTTGCCTCGATGCTGATGGCCGGCGCCTCCTGCGGCGCCTGCGTCCAGCTGGAGACCCGCTTCGCCCCCGACCGGCTGCTGGCCGCCCTGAAGGACGGCGCGACGGTGCTGCCGGCCGTGCCGCAAATGCACGCGCTGCTGATGAAACACGTCGCTTCGCTCGGCCTCGACCGGCTGGAGGGCGCGAAGCTGCGCTACGTCTCCTCCGGCGCCGCGCCGCTCGATCCGGCATGGAAGCGCAAGGCCGAGGCCTTCTACGGGCTGCCGCTGCAGAACGGCTACGGCATGACCGAAAGCACGGCGGGCGTCTGCGGCACCCGCAACCCGATCGGCACGCCCGACGTCTCGGTCGGCCCGGCGCTGCCCGGCATCGAGATCCGCATCGACCCGGCGGCGAGCGACGCCGAGGGCGTGGGCGAGATCCACACGCGCGGGCCTCATGTGATGAAGGGCTACTACCGCAACCCCGAGGCCACGGCGCAGGTGATCGATGCCGAGGGCTGGCTCAGGACCGGCGATCTGGGCCGGATCGACACCGAGGGCCGCCTGCACGTGGTGGGCCGTTGCAAAGAGCTGATCATCCGCTCCGGCTTCAACGTCTATCCGCCCGAGGTCGAGGCGGCGCTGAACGATCACCCCTGCGTGGTGCAGGCCGCGGTCATCGGCCGCAGCCGGGGCGGCAACGAGGAGGTGCTAGCCTTCGTGCAGTGCACCGATCCGGCGCCCGAGCCGGCGACGCTGAAAGCCCATGTCTCGGAGCGGCTTTCGAGCTACAAGCGGCCATCGAAGATCCTGATCGTGGACCGGCTGCCCGCCGCGGCGACCGGCAAGATCCTGAAACACAAGCTGCTGGGCACCTTTGCGGATCGCCTGGCGGCACTCGACGCGGAGGAGAACTGACATGCCCAAGGATACACACGGCCACGGCCCCGAACTCGCTCAATTCGACTGGAGCGACCCGTTCCTGCTGGAGGCCCAGCTCGACGAGGACGAACGGATGCTGCGCGATGCGGCGCGGGCCTTCGCACAGGACAAGCTCGCCCCGCGCGTGACCGAGGCCTACCGCGAGGAGACGGCCGATCCCTCGATCTTCCGCGAGATGGGCGAGGCGGGCCTGCTCGGCGTCACCGTCGAGGAGGAGTATGGCGGTCTCGGCGCGTCCTATGTCACCTATGGCCTGATCGCCCGCGAGGTGGAGCGCGTGGACAGTGGCTACCGCTCGATGATGTCGGTGCAGTCGAGCCTCGTGATCTACCCGATCCACGCCTATGGCTCCGAAGAGCAGAAGAAGAAATACCTGCCCGGCCTGTGCTCTGGCGAGCTGATCGGCTGCTTCGGCCTGACCGAGCCCGATGCGGGCTCGGACCCTGCCGGCATGAAGACCGTGGCCAAGAAGACCGACACCGGCTACCGGCTGTCGGGCTCGAAGATGTGGATCTCGAACGCGCCGTTCGCGGATGTCTTCGTGGTCTGGGCCAAGTCCGAGGCGCATGAGGGCAAGATCCGCGGCTTCATCCTCGAAAAGGGCATGGCCGGCCTGTCCTCGCCGAAGATCGGCGGCAAGCTCTCCTTGCGCGCCTCGACCACCGGCGAGATCGTCATGGACGGCGTCGAGGTCGGCGAGGACGCGCTGCTGCCGAACGTGCAGGGCCTCAAGGGTCCCTTCGGCTGCCTCAACCGCGCGCGCTACGGCATCAGCTGGGGCGCGATGGGCGCGGCCGAGGCCTGCTGGCATGCGGCGCGGCAATACGGCCTCGACCGCAAGCAGTTCAACAAGCCGCTGGCCCAGACCCAGCTGTTCCAGAAGAAGCTCGCCGACATGCAGACCGAGATCGCGCTCGGCTTGCAGGGCAGCCTGCGGCTTGGCCGACTGATGGATGAAGGCCGCGCCTCGCCCGAGCTGGTCAGCCTGATGAAGCGCAACAATTGCGGCAAGGCGCTCGAGATCGCGCGCCATGCCCGCGACATGCATGGCGGCAACGGCATCTCCGACGAGTTCCCGGTGATGCGCCACATGATCAACCTGGAAACCGTGAACACCTATGAGGGCACGCATGACGTTCATGCGCTGATCCTTGGCCGCGCCCAGACCGGCCTGCAGGCGTTCTTCTGAGACAGGAGCAGATGATGAAGATCCTAGTCCCCGTGAAGCGGGTGATCGACTACAACGTGAAGGTCCGTGTGAAGTCGGACGGCACGGGGGTCGACCTGGCGAACGTGAAGATGTCGATGAACCCGTTCGACGAGATCGCGGTCGAGGAGGCGATCCGTCTGAAGGAGGCGGGCGTGGCCACCGAGGTGGTGGCGGTGTCGATCGGCGTGAAGCAGGCGCAGGAGACGCTCCGGACGGCGCTGGCGATGGGCGCGGACCGGGCGATCCTGGTGGTCGCGGCCGAGGCCCCCGACCAGGATATCGAGCCGCTGGCGGTGGCGAAGATCCTCGCCAAGCTGGTCGAGGAGGAGCAGCCCCAGCTGGTGCTCTGCGGCAAGCAGGCGATCGACAACGACATGAACGCCACCGGCCAGATGCTGTCGGCGCTCTTGGGCTGGTCCCAGGCCACCTTCGCCTCCGAGGTGAAGATCGAGGGCGAAGAGGCGCAGGTGACGCGCGAGGTCGATGGCGGGTTGCAGACGATCTCGGTGAAGCTGCCGGCGATCGTCTCGGTGGACCTGCGGCTGAACGAGCCACGCTACGCCTCGCTGCCCAACATCATGAAGGCCAAGAAGAAGCCGCTCGACGAGAAGACGGCGGCGGATTTCGGCGTCGATGTCAGCCCGCGGCTCGAGGTGGTGAAGACCGCCGAGCCGCCGGCGCGCAAGGCGGGGATGATGGTCGGCTCGGTCGATGAGCTGGTCGAGAAACTCAAGGATCTGGGGGTCGTGGGATGAGCGTTCTGCTTCTGGCCGAGGTCACGGACGGCGAACTGAACCGTGACGCCACCGCCCGCGCCGTTTCGGCGGTGCAGGCTCTGGGCGAGGTGACGCTCCTGTGCGTCGGCGCCAAGGCCAAGGACGCGGCGCAGGCCGCCGCCTCGATCGAGGGCGTGGCCCGGGTGCTCTGCGCCGAGGATGCGCTCTATTCGCACCGGCTGGCCGAGCCGGTCGCGGCGCTGGTGGCGCAGCTCGCGGAGGGCCACGAGGTGGTCGCCGCGCCCGCCACCACGGACGCCAAGAACATCATGCCGCGGGTCGCGGCGCTCTTGGACGTGATGATCATCCCCGACGTGCTGGCGCTGCATGGCGACGGCTCGTTCGACCGCCCGGTCTATGCCGGCAACGCGGTACAGACGGTGAAGTCGCGCGACGCCACCAAGGTCATCACCATCCGCACCACCGGCTTCGAGCCGGCGGGCGACGGCGGGTCGGCCCCGGTCGAGGACGTGGCGCCGGCCGCCGATCCGGGCCTGTCCTCCTGGGTCGAGGACAAGCTGGCCGAGAGCGACCGGCCCGAGCTGACCTCCGCCGGCATCGTGGTGTCGGGCGGCCGCGGCGTCGGCTCGCAGGAGAACTTCGCGCTGATCGAGACGCTGGCCGACAAGCTCGGCGCCGCCGTCGGCGCGTCGCGCGCCGCGGTGGATTCGGGCTTCGCGCCGAACGACTGGCAGGTCGGGCAGACCGGCAAGGTGGTGGCGCCCGCGCTCTACGTGGCGGTCGGCATCTCGGGCGCGATCCAGCATCTCGCGGGGATGAAGGATTCGAAGGTGATCGTGGCGATCAACAAGGACGAGGAGGCGCCGATCTTCCAGGTCGCCGATTACGGCCTCGTCGCCGACCTGTTCACCGCGCTGCCCGAGCTCACCGAGAAGCTCTGAGCCTCGCCCCCCCGACCAAGGGGCCCGGCGCGCGCCTTCTCCGCGCCGGGCCCGCCCGCCGGCCACTTTGTTCCACAAATACGCAAACCCCGCCGCCAGCCCCCAGCCCCGCCGCCAGCCCAAAAGCCGCAAGGCCTCAGGCCGCCTCCGCGGTCTCCGGCTCGGCCCGGCGCATGCCCGGCGCAGAGAGCCGCATCCGCGACCTGATCCAGCCGGAGAACGCGTCGATCCCGAGCGTCAGCAGCGCCGAGACCACGAGCAGCATCACCGCGCGATCGGTGCGCAGCTCCTGCACGGCCGCATCGACGGAGAAGCCGAGCGTCGCGATCCCCAGAAGGCCGAGGATGGCGCTGTCCCGGACGATGATCTCCCAGCGATAAAGGCATAGCGCGAAGAAGTTGCCCGACATGCGCGGCAGCAGCTCCCAGGCGGCCAGCCGCAGCCCGCGCGGGGCATCGGGCCTGAGGCGCGCGGTCAGGGCGTCACCCTGGCGCCCCATCAGATGCGCGATGATCGCGCCGTTGTGCAGGCCGAGCGCGAGGATCGCGGGGATCATCGAGGGGCCGGTCACCTGCAGGATCAGGAAGGCAAGCATGTAGTCGGGGATCGATCGCGACAGCACCAGCGACAGGTGCCCCAGCAGCGCACCGGCCCGCCCGGCCACACGGCGCACGATCAGCGGGAAGCCCGCCACGGCCACCGCCGCGGCCAGGGCAAGCGCCAGCTGCGACAGGACAAGCGTGGCGGCCACCCCCGGCAGCGCCTGTTCGCTCAGCAGCCGGGACAGCCAAGGCCAGAGTCCCGCCCAATCGCCCATGCGTAGCGGCGCTGGTACGGCATCGGAGAGAAAGCGCAGGAGCGCGCCGTCGCCCATCGGCGGCGCCGGGTGGCGCGCCAGAAGCCATGCGCCCGCAACGAGCCAGAGCGGCGCCAGCCGCAGCCGCATCCAGTAGCGGATCGGCAGGATCAGCGCGAGGTAGACGGCCAGCGCCGCCGCCGCCGCGCCGTACTGCGCCTGCCGGAAATCGGTTTCGAGCAGGTAGCCCAGCGTCGGCAGCCCCACGAAGCCCAGCACCGCCGAGGAGCGCAGCCCGCATTCGAGCCTGTAGAGCGTGTAGGCGCCGAGTTCGGGCAGCGCCAGCGGCAGCCGGCTCCACAGCAGCCGCGACAGCGGCGGCGTGCGGCGCGGCAGCGCGCGGGTGGCGGCGGGATCGGCCTCGGCAAGATACTCGGCAAAGACCTTGGCGAAGATGCCGGCATAGGGCAGGGCGATGGCCAGTACCCCGGTGAGCGGACCCAGACCGGTGACGCCCAGCAGCAGGAGCGCCCAGAACAGCTCGTGCACCGAGCGGATCAGGATGCAGAAACACCGCAGAGGCGCGAAGCCGTAGCCGAGGCTGAGAACGAAGCCGGCCAGCGCCCCGGCGAAGACGCCGCAGACCGCGAAGGCCACGGTGAGGGCCGCCGCGTAGGCCAGCGCGGCGGGATCCCCGAAATCGGGCGCGGCGAGACCGGCGCCGATCCGGCGCAGCGTCAGCCACGGATCGGGGCGGGCGAGATCGAGATCGGCGAAGATCAGGGCGATCAGCGTTGCGATACCGAAACCCGCCAGCACCTGGCCAGCCCGCAACCGGCGGTTCGGTTTCGGCTCAGGCGGCGTAGAGCGCATGGAGCTCGGGCAGGGTAAGATCGCGCGTCGGCCGGTCGAGCGTGACTTGGCCGCCGCGGATACCGATGATCCGGGTGCCGATGGCGAGCGCGCGCTCGGGGTCGTGCAGCGCCAGCACCATGGTCGGGAAGCGCTGCGCAAGCGCGTCGAGCAGGTCGCCGGACTGGCGTGGATCGACGGCCGAGACCGGCTCGTCGGCGATCAGCGCGTCACCGCCGCGCATCAGCGCACGGGCCAGTGCGGTGCGCTGCCGTTGCCCGCCCGACAGCGCCGCGACGCGGCGCCGTTCGAGCCCAGCGAGGCCGACCCGCTCCACGAAGGGGGCGACGCGGGCGCGTTCGCGGGCGGGGGGATGCAGCAGTACCCGCAGCCCGTAGGCGGCCGAGTGATCGTCGAGCCCGCCCATCCAGACGTTGTGAAATACCGAGAGCTGCGGCACCAGCCCGGGATCCTGCGGCACGAGGGCGAGGCGCGGCGCCGGGCGCGCCGCCTCGAGCTTGAGGCGGATCGCGTTCAGCAGGGTGCTCTTGCCGGAGCCCGAGCGCCCGAGGAGCACCAGCCGCTCGCCGCGCGCCAGCGACAGGTTCAACCCCTCGAGCACGGCCGCCCCGTCCCAGGAGAGCGTTTCGCCCTCGAAGCGCAGGAGCGACGCGGCGGTCATCAGTCGATCAGGTCGAGCTGCTGGGCGGTGTCCTCGATCGCGTCGTAAAGCGCGTCCTCGGCGGCGATGAAGCCGGTTCTGGGGAAGCTTTCGAGCAGCGCGGGATCGTCGATGGCGATGATCGCCTCCTGCACGCGCTCGGCGAAACCGTCGCCCCAGCGCTCGTCCACGTCGCCGCGGATGGTCCAGTTGTAATCGGGATAGGGCGGGGTGCGCCAGATCACTTTGGTGGTCTCCACCTCGGGGGCGCCCTCTGTGACCGCCTGCTCGTAGACGGTGTAGTTCAGCGCGCCGACGTCGTATGCGCCGGAGGCCACGAGCCGCAGCGTCTGGCCGTGATCGCCCGAGAAGCCGACATCCGAGAAGAAGTCGCGCGGGTCCTCGCCGGTGATCCGGCGCAGGTGGAATTCGGGCATCAGGCGTCCCGAGGTCGAGCCCTGCGAGCCGAAGGTGAAGCTCAGCCCCTCGAGGCCTTCGGGAAAGCTGCCATCCTCGGACTCGGTCAGCGGGGTGCCGGTGTTGGCGATGAAATAGGTGACGAAGCTCTGATCCTCGGCGCCCTGCGCGATGGCATGGCTGCCGGGCACCAGCCGCCGTGCCTGCACGCCCGAGAGGCCGCCGAACCAGGCAAGCTGGATCTGGTCGTTGCGAAAGGCGGTGACGGAGGCGGCGTAGTCCTTGACCGGGACGTATTCGACCGGCACGCCGAGCGTGGCCTCGAGATATTCGGCGACCTTGCCGAACCGCTCCTGAAGCTTGGTCTCGTCATTGTCGGGGATGGCCGAGAAGTAGAGCGTCGGCACGTCCTGGGCCGCGGCGGGGAGCGCGGCGAGGATGGCGATGGCCGCGGCAAAGGCCCGGCGGGTCGTGGTCAGGGGCATGGCAGGTCTCCGTGTGGATCGCAGCCCTTCTAGGCGAAGATGCGCGCGAGGCAAGCGCCGAGCGGGCTGGGCGCCGCGTCGTGGCGGTCTAGTATCGAGGCAAGCGCGGCCGCGCCGCCATAAGGGGAGACGACAAGATGAGCATGGCGAGCAGGGTTTTCGGGCGCACCGGCATCCCGGTGAGCGAGATCGGCTTCGGCGCGTGGGCGATCGGCGGTACATGGGGCGAGGTGAGCGAGGCCGACGCCAAGGCGGCGCTGCACGCGGCGCTCGATGCGGGCGTCGACTTCATCGACACGGCGGATGTCTATGGCGACGGCCGGTCCGAGCGGATCATCGGCGAGGTGATCGCCGCGCGGGGCGGCGAGAGGCCCTTCGTGGCGACCAAGCTCGGCCGCAGGCTCGCTCCGCATCTGGCCGAAGGCTACACGGCGCAGGCGATGGAGGGCTTCGTCGATCGCAGCCTGAAGAATCTCGGCACCGACACGCTCGACCTCGTACAGCTGCATTGCCCGCCCACGGAGGTCTATTACCGGCCGGAAGTGTTCGGGGCGCTCGACGATCTGGTGTCGCGCGGCAAGATCCGCCGCTACGGCGTCTCGGTCGAAAAGGTCGAGGAGGGGCTGAAGGCGATCGAGTACGACAACGTCGACTCGGTGCAGATCATCTACAACATGTTCCGGCAGCGCCCGGCGGAGCTGTTCCTGCCGGAGGCAAGGCGGCGCCACAAGGCGGTGATCGCACGGGTGCCGCTGGCCTCGGGGCTGCTGACGGGCAAGATGTTGCCCGACACGGATTTCGCACCGGACGATCATCGCCATTTCAACCGCGACGGCGCGGCCTTCGACAAGGGCGAGACCTTTGCGGGCGTGCCCTATGACGTGGCCCTGGAGGCGGTCGAGGCGCTGCGGCTGCTGCTGCCGGCCGAAGCGGTGATGGCGCAGGTGGCGCTGCGCTGGATCCTGATGCAGGAGGCGGTAACGGTGGTGATCCCGGGCGCCAAGACGCCCGAGCAGGCCAATTCCAACGCCGCCGCCAGCGGGCTGCCGGTGCTGCCCGAGGATCTGATGGCCGGGGTGCGCGAGATCTACGAGACGCGCATCCGGCCACATGTGCATCATCGCTGGTGATGCGAATAGGCCCGCCCGCAATCCGCGCGCGGGCCTTCATCAGAGACTGGCCGGGGATCAGTCCTCGATCAGCGCCAGCAGCTTCTTCGCGGCCTCTTCCGAGGATGCCGGGTTCTGGCCGGTGACGAGCTTGCCGTCGACCAGCACGTAGGGCGCCCAATCCTCGCCCTTGGCGTATTCCGCGCCCTTCTCCTTGAGCATGTCCTCGAGCAGGAAGGGCACGACATCGGTCAGGCCCACGCCCTCTTCCTCGCCATTGGTGAAGCCGGTAACGCGGCGGCCCTTCACCAGCGGCTCTCCGGCTTCGGTCTGGGTATGTCGGAACACGGCCGGGGCGTGGCAGACGGCGCCGAGCGGGCGGTCGCCATTCACGAAGGTCTCGATGATGCGACGGCTGTCGGCATTCTCGGCGAGATCCCACATCGGGCCATGGCCGCCGGGATAGAACACGGCGTCGTATTGCGTGGGATAGATCTCGTCGAGACGCGTGGTATTCGCGAGTAGCTCCTGCGCCTCCGCGTCCTCCTTGAACCGGCGGGTCGCATCGGTCTGGAAGTCCTCCGCGTCGCTCTTGGGGTCGAGCGGCGGCTGGCCGCCCTGCGGCGAGGCCAGCGTGATCTCGGCACCCGCATCCTTGAAGACGTAGTAGGGGGCAGCGAACTCCTCCAGCCAGAAGCCGGTCTTCTCGCCGGTGTCGCCGAGGCGGTCATGCGAGGTGAGGATCATCAGGATCTTGGGCATTTGGTCTTTCCTTTGCACTTCGGGGGCGATGTCGTTCAGGCGACGCGGATCACGCGCTTGCCGAAGGCTTCGCCGCGCAGCAGGCCAACGAAGGCCGAGGGCGCCTGTTCCAGACCCTCGATCATCTCCTCGCGGTAGGCGATCTTTCCGTCCGCGACCCAGCCGCCCATCTCGACGGCGAATTCGGGGTAGAGATGTCCGAAATCGTCGAAGATGATGAAGCCGCGCATGGCGATCCGCTTGCGCAGCATCTGCCCCATGAGCCAGTTCATCCGGTCCGGCCCCTCCGGCAGCGCGGTTGCGTTGTATTGCGAGATCAGCCCGCAGAGCGGGATGCGCGCGCCGGTGTTGAGACGCGGCAGCACGGCGTCGAACACCGCACCGCCGACATTCTCGAAATAGACGTCGACGCCCTCAGGCGTTTCTCGCGCGAGATCATCGGCGAAGCTCTCGGCCTTGTAATCGACGCAGGCGTCGAAGCCCAATGTCTCGACCGCGTGGCGGCACTTCTCGGGCCCGCCCGCGATGCCCACGGCGCGCAGACCCTGCAACTTGGCGATCTGGCCCACGGTCGAGCCGACGGGCCCGGTCGCGCCGCCGACCACCAGCGTCTCGCCCGGCTTCGGCTTGCCGATCTCGCGCAGCCCCGCCCAGGCGGTGAAGCCCGGCATGCCCAGCACACCCAGCGCCCAGGAGGGGTTGGGCATGTCAGCGGGCAGCTTGTTGAGACCGGTGCCGTCCGAGACGGCGTAGTCCTGCCAGCCCGAGAAGCTCACCACGCGGTCGCCCTCGGCGAAGTTCGGGTTGTTGGACCTGGCCACGCGCGCCACCGTGCCGCCGACCATCGGCTGACCGATCTCCACCGGGGCCGCGTAGGAGGGCGCGTCGCTCATTCGGCCGCGCATGTAGGGGTCCAGCGACAGGAACTCGGTCGCCAGCAGCACCTCGCCCTGTTCCGGCTCGGGCACCGGGGCGGTCTCGAGCCGCAGCGTATTCTCGTTCGGCTCGCCCTTGGGGCGTTCGGCGAGAACCCAGCGGCGGTTGGTGTCGGGGGATTGGGGCATCAAGCATGTCCTTTGTTGTCGAGAAGCGCCGCCGTGGCGGTCATGGCGCCGTCATAGGGGATGGTGTCGCGCGACAGCGCGCCCATCAGGCTCGCGCCGAGCCAGATCTGGTAGAGCGTGGTGGCGAGCATGTGCGGATTGGGATGCGCGGGCAGCGAGCCGTCACCGGCCCCCTCGCGGATCACCGCCGCGAGACGGGCGATGATGGCCGAGACGCCACGATCCAGAACGTCCCGCATGCCGGGCGACAGTTCGGCCACCTCGGCCGAAAGCTTCACCACGAGGCAGCGCGCCTCGTAGGCCTCGCCCGACTGGCGCGCGCGCCAGCCCTCGAAATAGGCCATGAGCCGCGCGCGGGCATCCTTGTCCGGCGCGCCGAGCGTTGCCGACAGATCCTCGGCATAGCCCTCCACGAAGCTGTCGAGAAGGGCGCAGCCGAAGGCCTCCTTCGACTTGAAGAAGTGGTAGAAGCTGCCCTTGGGCACGCCGGCCTCGCGCAAAAGCTCGGAGAGCCCGACGCCGGTATAGCCGTGCCGTGCCACGAGGGCGCGTCCGATGGCGAGGATGTGCTGTCGCGTGTCGGTCATGCCCGGCAGATGGGCATGATTAGACCGGTCGTCTAGTGGCGCGGCTCCGATGCGTCGGATGACTTTGCGTCAGCGTTGGGGGGTGCCGGGGCGGCGCGGGGCCGCCCCGGGGGCGGGGTCACTGGTTCGCGAAGCGACCCTTGTGGGCCAACACCTCGATCTCGTAGCCATCTGGGTCCGCCACGAAGAAGAACCGCGCGACGGTCTCGCCATCGGGCGCGAAATCCTTGATGTCGCGCGGCTGATGGCCGGCTTCGGCGAGCCGCTGGTGCAGCGCTTCCAGATCGTCCTCGAGGAAGGCGAGGTGACCGTATCCGTCACCGAGATCGTAGGTCTTGTCGCCCTTGTTCACGGTTAACTCCAGCTCGAAGCCGCTTTCGGGGTTGCTGAGGTAGATCAGCGAGAAGCTCTCGAAATCGAGCCGATCGGCGATTTCGAGGCCGAACATCTCGTAGAAGGCCAGCGAGCGGGCCTCGTCGCGAACGCGGATCATGGAGTGGATCATCTTGGGCATGGGGCGTCCTTTCCTCGAATGGGTCGCCGGCCGAATGCCCAAACCGGGCCTTGGGGTCCAGCCCCCCTCTCGACACGCGCACCGCGCCGGGGGAGTGTCGCGGCAATGACGAGGGACGGCATGACGACACGATACGAGGACTGTGACAGCGGCGGAATGAAACCGTCCATTTCGTTCTGCAGGGACGGATGCCAAGGCAATTTCCGGGGGATCGCGTGACCGCCGCCCAGGCACCGGGGCGCTGGCGCGCGCTGGCGCTGATCTGCGCCGGCGTGGTCTGCGCAATGACGAGCTGGTTCTCGGCGACGGCGATCCTGCCGGATCTGGTACGCGACTGGGGGATCGGCCCCGGCGCGCAGGCCTGGCTCACCAACGCGGTGCAGCTGGGTTTCGTGGCGGGCGCGGTGGGGGCGAGTCTCGTCAACCTGCCCGACATCGTGGCGTTGCCACGGCTGATGGCGGTCTCGGCGCTGGTCGCGGCGATTGCCAATGCGGTGCTGCTTCTGGAGCCGGGGGCTGGGGCGATGATCGCGGCGCGCGCGCTCACCGGGGCGGCGCTGGCGGGGGTCTATCCGCCGGCGATCAAGCTGATGGCGACATGGTTCATGCGCGGGCGCGGGCTGGCACTCGGTTTCCTGATCGGGGCGCTGACGCTCGGCTCCTCGATGCCGCATCTGCTGCGCGCCCTGACCGAAGGGCTCGACTGGCGCGCCGTGGTGATCGGTACGACGGCGGCCACCGGCCTTGCCGCCGCCCTGTTCGGGCTGGGGCTGGCCGAGGGGCCGCACGGCTTCGGCCGCGCCACCTTCGATCCGCGCCAGAGCCTCGCCGCGCTGCGCAACCGCGGCGTGATGCACGCCAATCTCGGCTATTTCGGCCACATGTGGGAGCTCTATGCCATGTGGGCGTGGTTCCTCGCCTTCGCCACGGCGGCAGAGGCGGAATTGTTCCCGTTTCCAACGGGTTCCGCGTCGATGCTCACCTTCCTCGTGGTGGCGTCGGGAGCCTTGGGTTGCGTGCTCGCGGGGGCGCTGTCGGACCGGATCGGCCGGTGCGCGACCACGGCCCTGATGATGGGGCTTTCGGGGGCCTCGGCGCTGGTGATCGGCTTCGCCTTCGACGGGCCGGGCTGGCTTCTGGCGCTGGTGGCGCTGGTCTGGGGAGTGACGATCGTGGCCGACAGCGCCCAGTTCTCGGCCGCCGTGACCGAACTGGCCGAGCCGCGCTTCGTCGGTACCGCCGTGACGCTGCAACTCGGGATCGGCTTCGCGCTGACGGTGCTGGCGATCCAGATTATGCCGTGGGTGGCCGGGGCCATGGGCGGCTGGCGCTGGGCGTTCCTGGTACTGGTGCCGGGGCCGGTGATCGGGGCGGCCGCGATGCTGTGGCTGCGCCGCCTGCCGGAGGCGGCGCAGCTTGCAGGCGGGCGGCGTTAGCGCCGCCCTGACCGGTCAGTAGAGCTTCTCGTCGGTGCCATCCTTGCGCACCCAGGTGCCGAGGCCGATCTGGCCCAGCACCTTGAGGAAGGGCTTGGGGTCCATTTCCTCGACATTGCGCATCTCGCGCGCGTCCCACTCGCCGGTGGCGATCAGCATCGCGGCGGCGACGGGCGGTACGCCCGCGGTGTAGGAGATGCCCTGGCTGCCCACTTCCTCGTAGGCCTCCTTGTGGTCGGCCACGTTGTAGACGAAGACCTCGACCTCCTCGCCGCCCTTGGTGCCCTTCACCAGATCGCCGATGCAGGTCTTGCCGGTGTAGTCGGGCGCGAGGCTCGACGGATCCGGCAGGCAGGCCTTCACCACCTTGAGCGGCACGACTTCCTGGCCCTCGGCCAGCTTCACCGGCTGCTCGGACAGGAGGCCGATGTTCTTCAGCACGGTGAAGACGTTGATGTAGTGCTCGCCGAAGCCCATCCAGAACCGCACGTCGGCGTGGGGGTAGTTGGTCGCGAGCGAATGCACCTCGTCATGGCCCGACATGTAGGCGCGCTGGGTGCCGACGACCGGCAGGTCCCAATCGCGGCCGACCTCGAACATCTCGTTTTCCTGCCACGCGCCGTCCTGCCAGGAATAGACCGTGCCGGTGAACTCGCGGAAGTTGATCTCCGGGTCGAAATTGGTCGCGAAGTACTTGCCATGGGAGCCGGCGTTGATGTCGACGATGTCGATGGACTTCACCTCGTCCATGTACTCGTCGATGGCGAAACGGGCATAGGCGTTGACCACGCCCGGATCGAAGCCCGCGCCGAGGATCGCGGTGACGCCCTTTTCGGCGCAGCGCTCCTTCCGCTTCCACTCGTAATTGCCGTACCAGGGCGGCGTCTCGCAGATCTTGTCGGGCTCTTCGTGGATCGCGGTGTCGATATAGGCGACGCCGGTCTCGATGCAGGCCTCGAGCACGTGCATGTTCACGAAGGCCGAGGCGACGTTGATGACGATCTGCGCGCCGGTCTGCTCGATCAGCGCGGCCACTGCCTTGCTGTCGGTCGCGTCCACGGCATGGGCCGCGAGGGCGCCGTCGGTCTTGTGGGCCCCCTTTTCACGGACGCTGGCGAGGATCGCCTCGCATTTCGCCTTCGTGCGCGAGGCGATGTGGATGTCTCCGAGCAGGTCGGCGTTCTGCGCGCATTTATGCGCCACGACCTGGGCGACGCCACCGGCGCCGATGATGAGGACGTTCTTCTTCAAGACCCTCGAGCCTCCTTTCGTGTTATGCCGCGCCTCAGGACAGGGCGGCTTCGAAGTCACCATAGCCGAATTCGCGCACGGACCTAACCGTGCCGTCGAGTTCGCGCACCGCGATGGCGGGCATGCGCACGCCGTTGAACCAGTTCTTCTTGACCATCGTGTAACCCGCCGCGTCCCGGATCGAGACGCGGTCGCCAGGTTTCAGCGGCTCTTCGAAGCGGAATTCGCCGAAGATGTCGCCCGCGAGGCAGGAGTTGCCACAGACCATCCACTCGTGATCGCCGGTGTTCGGCGCGACCTTGGCGCTCTCGCGGTAGATCAGCAGGTCGAGCATGTGCGCCTCGATCGAGCTGTCGACGATGGCGAGGTTCTTGCCGTTGTCGAGCGTGTCGAGGACGGTCAGCTCCAGCGTGGTGGAGTTGGTGATCGCCGCCTCGCCTGGCTCCAGATACACCTGAACGCCGTGGGTCTCGCCGAAGCGCTTGAGCCGTTCCGCCAGCTTTTCCAGCGGGTAGCCCGCGCCGGTGAAATGGATGCCGCCGCCGAGGCTGATCCACTCCATGCGGCCGATCAGGTGACCGAAGCGGTCTTCGATCTGGCCCAGCATCGCGTCGAAACGGTCGAAATCGGCGTTCTCGCAGTTGTTGTGGAACATGAAGCCCGAGACGCGGTCGCAGACCGCCTCGATCCGCGCGGGATCATGCTCGCCCAGCCGCGAGAAGGGCCGGGCCGGGTCGGCGATGTCGAAGCTCGACGAGCTGATGCCGGGGTTCACGCGCAGCCCGCGCACGTGATCCTTCGCCGCCTCGCCGAAACGCTCGAGTTGGCCGATCGTGTTGAAGATGATCTTGTCGGAATTGGCCAGCACCTCGGCGATGTCGGCCTCGTCCCAGGCCACCGAATAGGCATGGGTCTCGCCCGGGAAATGCGTGCGCCCGAGCTTCACCTCGAAGGGCGACGACGAGGTGGTGCCATCCATGTATTCGCTCATCAGGTCGAACACCGACCACGAGGCGAAACATTTCAGCGCCAGCAGCGACTTGGCCCCCGAAAGCTCGCGCAGCTTGGCGATCTTCTCAAGGTTCGGCAGCAGCGCCTGCTTGTCGATGAGATAATAGGGGGTACGCAGCATCTCGGGGCTCCCTCGCGTGTCGGGCCACGTGCGGGTGGCGCGAGGGGCATATAGACATGCGCCGCGGCAGGCTCAACAGGAGCCGTGGGGTTCAGCCCTCGCGGCCCCAGCGCAGCAGCACCATCTCGTCGGTCTCCGCGGCCTCGCGCGCGGCGCGGTCCCGGGCGGCGCGCAGCTTCGCGCGGGCGGCCACCGTGGCGACCGTCTTCATCTCGCGAAATCCCTCCCGCATCGCCGCTTCGAGCGCCTCGGCCTGCGGTTCCAGCGCCGCGCGCGCCCGGTCGAGCGTGCCGATCTGCGCGCGGGCGTCGCGGATGTAGTCCCCGACATAGGGGGCGGTCTCGATGCTGGTGATGCGACCGTCGCGGGCCAGCGCCTGCGCCGTTTCGGCGCTTTGTCGTTCCAGCTCGGCCATGCGATCGCGCAGGGCGCCGAGCTCCACCGCGCGGGCTTCGATCTCGACCCGGTGCAGCCGCTCGATCAGCCCCAGCGCCCGGTCGCGCCTACTGGCCACCGCGCGCGGCCTCCAGCGCTACCAGCGCCTCGCGCATCCGCGCCAGGATCTCGGGCGGAAAGGCGTTGACGTGCTCGGGCGGCTCCAAGGAGTAGGGGGTTGGCGCAAGGCCCGTCGCGGCCTCGGCCGGGTTCTCTTCCTCCGCCGGCTCTGCCGAACCTGCCGCGATGGCGGGACCGGCCAGCAGGGCGACGATGAGAGCCAGGCGGATCATGCCGCAGGAAGCTCCTTCTGCGCGGCCTCGACGCGGTAGAAGTCGGGCTGCTTGGAGGTCGGGATGTTGCCGCGGCCGATCTCGACGCAGATGTTCGGCGGGTGGTTGGCGACCATCGCGACGAAGATGTCACGGATGATCATGTAGAAGGCGCCGTCCTCGTCCTCGATCTGCTTAAGCCGGTTGGAGACCGGCTGCACCATGCAATAGGCGAGGAACACGCCGAGGAAGGTGCCCACGAGCGCGCCGCCGATCATCTTGCCCAGCACCTCGGGCGGCTGATCGATCGAGGACATGGTCTTGATCACGCCCAGAACGGCGGCGACGATGCCGATCGCGGGTAGGCCGTCGGCCATGGTCTGGATCGCGCCGGCCGCGCCCAGTGCCTCGTGGTGGTGCTTCTTGATCTTGCGGTTGATGACGTCCTCGGTCTGGTACTTGTCGTCGAACTGCATCGCCAGCATCCGGAAGCTGTCGGTGATCAGCTCGGTCGCGAAGTGGTCCTTGAGGATCGTCGGGTAGCGCTGGAAGATCGGGCTGTCCTTGGGGGTCTCGATATGCTCGTCGAGCGCGAGAATGCCCTTCTGCTTGTAGAGCCGCGCCAGCTCGTACATCAGGTTCAGGAGCGCCTCGTAGTCGGAGGCCTTCCATTTCGGCCCCTTGAGCACCTTGATCAGGCCGCTGAACGAGCTCTTGATGACGGTCATCGAGTTGGCGATCACGAAGGCGCCGAGCGCCGCGCCGCCGATCATCATGCCCTCATAGGGCAGGGCGTAGAGCACGATGTCCATCTTGCCGCCCGACAGCATGAATCCGCCGAAGACCAGTCCGAAAACCATGCCAAGTCCGAGGATTAGGGTCATCGCAGCTCTCCGAAACCTTGCGCCCGCGACACAGCATCGCGTGTTTCCGCTTAAATCGGATAAGGATAATTGACACCAATTCAAGCATAAACAAGGATAGTTCCCAAGATTGCCGCAGTGGTGTTTGAAATGAGCAGCGTCGAGACACTTGCCTATTTCCTCGAAGAGGACAGCCTTCGCGGCGTGATGCGCGACTGGCCCGAAGGCATGCAGCTGATGGTGCGGCTCGACGGTGCGGGACGCTGCGAATTGATGGTGCATCACCGCGACGAGGCGGGACGCGTGCTCGAGGTTCTGCGCGAAAGCCTCGGCGAGGCGGCGGAGACGTTGGCCGTGGTGCCGCCGGTCGAGGGATTTGCCTCGCGCCGGGTGCGGTTCTCGGAGGAGCAGCAGCTTCTGGCGCTCGCCGCCTCGACCGACGGGCTGAGCGAAAGCGCGCAGGATTACGCGATCAACTATCGTTTCGCGCGCGAGGAAGGGCTCGACCCCGAGGCGGTGATCGGACGCGACGCGCGCCGTTTCGCCGAGGAGATCGAGAGCGACCTGCCGCAGGTGAGCGAGCGTCGCAGCGCCCGCCGTGCGCCGCAGCCCGAGCCAGAGCCGCGGCTGTTCCCCGAGGGGTTCGAGGCCGCCGACGATCCGGCGCGGCGCGAATGCGCGCTGGTTTCGGCGCATCTGCACGGGCAGGGCGCGCGGGTGCGGCTGACGCTCGAACCGGAGGCGGCGCAGGGCAACGAGATGCCGGTGACCGTGGGCAATGTCGGCCACAGCGTCGATTTCGGCTGCTTCGTGCTGCCGCGCGGGGCGCTGGCGGACTGGCAGCCCGGAACACCCCTGGTGATCGACATGCCGCAAGAGCAGTTCCCCGAGGCCTGGGCCGCCCGGTTCCGCCGCCAGACCCACAACGCGCAGGTGTCGATCACCGCGGGCGGGATCTTCGTACGGCCGTTGCTGCCGGCTCTGGCGGCGCCGCCAGAGGCGCCGATGGTGCAGGTCGAGGAGGGCTGGAGCCTTGGCCGGCCGCTGCGCGCGGCGCTGGTGCTGGCCGGCATGGTGCTGGTCGGCGGCTCGCTGATGGTGAGCTGGAGCCCCTTCTCGGTCTCCGAGGAGGTGGCGGGCGCGCTGCAACCGGCGCGGGCCGGGCTGGCGGCTCTGGCCGGCGTATCCGAGGCAGCGCGGTGAGTCCCGCGCCCGAGCGCGGCGAGCGAAGCCCGGCCGTGCCGATCGAGGCCAGCGTGACGCCCGATTACATCATCTGCCTCGAAACCGGGCGCAAGCTGGTGCTCTTGCGCCGGCACCTGCGCGAAACCCTGCACCTGACCCCCGAGGAGTACCGCTCGCGTTGGGGTTTGCCGCCCGAATACCCGATGGCGGCGCCGAACTATCGGTGTCGGCGACATACCGCCAAGAATGCAGGGAGTCGTTGATTATTCTTGAGGCACGTGCAAGGATAGAGAAAGACCCGTCGAAGAATTCGACTTGCTGCATTTCGGCGGACCGACCTGCGACCACTGTCGGGCAGAGCCGAGCGGCGCGCGCTCCCTGAAAGAGAGGGTGGAAATGACCAGATCGAATTCGAAAACCGAGCTTCTGAGCGCCATCGTGGCCTCCTATGCGGCGCGGCCGGATGTGGGATCGGACGATATCGTGGCCCTCGTCGCGAAGCTGAGCCACGAGCTGGGCCTCGATGAGGATGCCAATGGCGATGGCGGTCGGCCCGAAGCTTCGCCCGCCGGGTCCGGGACCATGACCCCGGCCATCCCGGTCTCGCGGGCGGTGACCCAGGACAAGGTGTTCTGCTTGTGCTGCGGCAAGGGGTTCAAGATGCTCAAGCGGCATCTCGGCGCCGAGCATGGCATGACCGAGGCCGAGTACCGCGCCGCCTTCGGCCTGCCCGAGGAGATGCCGCTGGTCGCGCCGAGCTATTCAGAGCGCAAGGCGAATTACGCCCGCAAGGTCGGCTTCGGCCGTTACAGCCGCGACGCGCAGCGCCAGAGCGGCGAATCCGTCGGCTGAGCGACGTCCGCCCTATCGTTTCCCCATATCAGGATTAGCCACGCGGCGCGCCATTGGCGCCGCGTCATCGCAACGCGCGCCACGGGCCGCGGGCAGGAGGACAGCGCATGGCCGCCGGGCAGACCATCATCATCAAGAAAGTCGAGGACGACGGCCATCATGACCACCATGGCGGTGGCTGGAAGGTGGCCTATGCCGACTTCATGACGGCGATGATGGCGTTCTTCCTGCTGCTGTGGATCCTGGCCGCCAGCGAGGAAGAGACGCTGGAAGGGCTGGCGGAATATTTCACGCCCTCGCTGTCGGCGGTGAGTGACGGCGGCGCGGCGGGGCTGCTGAGCGGCCAGATCGTCGAGATGGCGGGCGACGTGGCGGCCTCGGACGGGGTGCCTCCGAACGATGCGCCGGAGCTGCCGGATTTCGGCACGGAAAGCCCGCTCGAGGTGTTCGACAGCCGACTGCGCGACAAGGCGCCCGAGGTGGTGGTCGAATACCTGCCCGCCGAGGCCGCGCCGCCCAGCGCCGAAGAGATCGAGACGCGGCAGATGGCGCAGGCCGCCGCCGAGATGCAGGAACGGGTGGAGCGCCGCGACGCGGAGCTCGACGCCATCGAGGCCGAGATCGCCGAGCGGATCGCGGCGACGCCGGCGCTGTCGGATATCGGCGACAATCTGCGGCTCGACCGGACGCCCGAGGGGCTGCTCGTGCAGATTCTCGACGAGGAGGAGCGCCCGATGTTCGCCACCGGGTCGGCCCGGATCGTGCCGCAGACCCAGGCCCTGATCGAAATCGTGAGCGAGACGATCGGCGACATGCCGCAGCCGCTGGCGATCACCGGCCACACGGATTCGCTGCCCTTTGCGCGTCAGGATGGCTATGGCAACTGGGAGTTGTCCTCCGACCGCGCGAACGCCACGCGCCGGGCGCTGATCGACAGCGGGTTTCCGGCCGAGCGGATCAGCCGGGTCACCGGCCTCGCCGACACGGTCCCGCTCTATGCGGACCGGCCCGAAGCCCCGCAAAACAGGCGGATCGGGCTGCTGCTCGAATACCCCGAGCCCGGCATCGCCGCCGTCGGCCGGCCCCGCTGAGCGCGAGTCCTTCGCGCCACATGGCTGCGGCATAAAGATCACGATCATGGCGCTCAGGGGGCAGCGACGAAATGGGTGCCCCAATTCGGCCTCAATTTGCTATCAATCTGAACATGCCCCGAAAGGCAGCGCGGACAGGCCCGCGTCGGGGTGACGAAAAGCGTCGGACGAACCGCAAAGCGGCGTTCGGCGGGGCAATTACCAGACCTGGACAACAGGGCGGATCGATGCAGAGCAGTGACCTTCTCGAAGCCATCTGGCGGGGCGATGTCGCCTGCGCGGGCGACAGTGACACCGAGGCCCGTTTCGGCCTCATTCTCGATGCGATGCTGCCGATGCGGCGCGTGGCCCTGCAGCGGGGCGACGGGCTTGGCGGGCAGGTGATGTCCGAGCAGGCCGAGCTGATGCCGGCCCTCGCGCTCGGCGACGTCATCGAGGAAGAGCTTGAGCTCGTCGCGCCCTACGGCGCGCTGGTGGTGATCCTCGATCGGGCCGCGCTGCGGCCGGGCGCGGGCGATGCCGCGCGCTCGCAGCTCGCCGGCCGGCTGGTCGGCGAGCTGCTGGTCGACGCGGTGCAGCGCGGCGTGTTCCCGGTCGAGCAGGAGACCGATGCGCTCTACCTACTGGCGCAGGCCTATGACGCGTTCGCGGCCAGCCCGCGGATGCAGCGCCTCGGCCTCGTGGCGGCGCCGTTCCGGGCCGGGCTCGCGGCGGTGCTGGCCAGCTTCTGGACCGGTGGCGCGGTGCGGGGCTCGGAACCCGACATGCTGCTCGGCGGACCGCTCTTTCTGGCCAGCCCGCGGCTGCGTGACTATCTTGGCGCGCTCGATGCCAGCTTCAGCGCGCCAGCCATCGAACTGGCGGTGCCGGATCTGATCGGTTTCGCACATGGCGCCCGCAGCCATGATGACTGGCTGCGCGCGATCGGCACCCGCATCGGCGCCGTGCTGGGCCGCGCGACGGCGGCGCAGGATCAGGCCGCGGGCGATAGCTGACGACCCCCATGGCCCTGTTTCCGACCCCCCTGACGCAGAACGCAGCCTCCTCGGGGACGGCGCATGGCGCGGCGATGCGGCGTGGCACGGCGGGCGATCCCGGCGCCTTCGAGGCGATGCTCGCGTCGAGCCGCGACACGGGCGCGCCATCGCGCCCGGCCGCCCCGCCTTCGGCGCCGCCATATGAGCGGCTGTTCGAAGCGGCGGCGAAGCTGATGGAGAAGGGGGCGGCATCGCTTGGCGAGGCGGGCGAGGACCCCGTCGCACGCGCGGCCAGCCTCTCGGAGACGGGTGCAGCGCTGCGCGACCTGTTCGCGGATTTCGACGCGGCGCATGGCACCGACATCTCGGCACGCCTCGACGAGCTCTCCGGTGCCGAAGACATGGTTGTTGCCTCTGACGACATGATCACCGGGCTGTCGGTCATCCTGTCCGAGCTGTCCGGCAAACCCATGGGTGATCTCGCGACCACTTTGCCCGCATGGTCGGCCGTCCCGGCTACCACGTTCGGTGCCGAAGGGTGGAATCAGGTTGCAGGTGCGGCCGCCGCACAGGCGTCGGTCCGGTCCGCCGCGCCAGTCCCATCCGCGCCAGCCCCATCCACGCCAGTGCCGGTATCACCCTTCGTCGAGACGGGTCACGTCTCTCTGCGCCCCACCGATGCGACCTTGGCTGGCGATGCGCGAATGGGGCCGACCGCCGCTTCGGCAGGCGCGGAGACCGCGATGCCGCAACAGATGCGGATCGGTGCCACGCCGGGCGGGCAAATCGCCATGCCTTCGACCCAGGCCGTAAGCATGGGGCAGGTGACGCTCCCCGCGGAGCAACTGCCCGCGCAGGCTGGCCAAGCCGCGATGCAGACGGTTCAGGCGACAGCCATTGCGCCCCTCGCAAACGGGCAGCCGACCATGCCCGCCGCGCCTTCCCGGCAGGCGGTCCCGACAGCCGGCCCCGCCCCGGCGCGCGGCATTCCCGGCCCGCGCGTGGCAGCGCAGGGCGACCAGGTCGCTTCGGCCCCGGACGCCACCGAAGCGGCGGGGCATGACGCCGAACCCTTGGCGACCGTCGAGGCCGCAACACCGTCGCGGCGTGGCTTCGCGGCCCTGCTCGGCGAGGCCCTGGCGCAGCAGGCGAAGATCGGACCGGAAGGGGCCGAGCCGACACTCCGCGAGCCGACCACCGTTGAGGCGGCGCAGCCGGCCCCCAGAACGCTGGATGCCGGTGTCGCGTCGCGCGCCCCGATGGAGCCTCAGGCTCCACCGCCGCCGCCGCCGGCCGCACCGCAACTGGCGAGCGGCTTCTCGCGCGCGGTCGCGAGCCAGATCCGGAATGCCACCCTGAACGACGGCGTGACGCGGATCTCGCTGACGCCCGGCGGGATCGGCGAGATCGAGATCGACCTCACCCAGGAGGACGGGCAACTCCGCGTCGTGATCCGCGCCGAGAACCAGGGCGTCCTGCAGGCACTGCGCGGCGACCGCGAAGGCCTTGCCGCGCTGTTGGGCAATGAGGGGGCCGGTTTCGACGAGAGCCAGCTCAGCTTCGAATCCTTCGATCGCGGCAACGGCGGGGATCGCGGCGATGGCCGCCCGACGGCTATTCCGGCGATCGAGAACGATGCCGAGGCCGAGCCCGTCGCGGGTCCCGCCACGCCATCCGCAGGCGGCGCAGGCCGCCTCGACATGTTGACCTGAATCTCCGGAGCCCGCCATGGAAACGCTGTCCCCGATCAACGCCGCGAGCGCGAGCGCGTCCACGAAGGCCACGACCTCGCGCGAGAAGCTCAACACCGACTACCAGAGCTTCCTGACGCTGCTGATCGCGCAGGTGTCGAACCAGGACCCGCTGGAGCCGATGGACTCCACCGCCTTCGTGTCGCAGCTCGCGCAGCTGACGCAGGTCGAGCAGTCGATCACCACGAACGAGACGCTGGAGCGGATCGAGACCCAACTCGGTGACAGCGGTACCCGCAGCGACATCATGCTGCTCGGGCGCGAGGTTCTGGCGCCGAGCGACCTGATCACCCTGCGCGACGGCGAGGCGCGGTTCTCCTACCAGCTCAGCGGCGAGGCCACGCAGGTCTCCGCCCGCATCCTCGGCGAGGACGGGACCGAGCTGCGCCGGATCGACGGTCTGCCCGCCGTCAACGGGGTGCGGCACGAGGTTGTCTGGGACGGGCGCGATCCCGACGGGCTGCCGGTGCCCGCTGGCACCTTCCAAGTCGAGATCGTCGCGCTCGATGCCGAGGAGGAGTCGGTGTTTCACACCACCTATGCAAGCGGCCAGGTCGAGCGCGTGGCATTCCGCGATGGCTGGCCGATCCTCGAGCTCGACACCGGGGCGGAAATCTCTCCCGACAGCCTGATCAGCGTTCAGTAATACTTCGGATCGGGTTTACCCGAGCGGCCCGAGGGCCGCTCGGGGAGCGGTCTCAATGCGTGACCTGCGCCGTGGCGGGCAGGGTTTCGGCGCGCGGGATGTCCTGCCGCGCCACGTCCTGCTTGAACATGTTGGGGAACAGCACCTCCTCGACCGGCATGCCGATCGCCTTGAGATCGGCCAGCACGCGCTTTGACAGCGCTTCGGTGTCGATCGCGGGCCCCGCCATGGCTGGCGTCGCGGCCGCCTCGGTGAGGGACGCGAGGACCGCGTCGCGCATCCTCAGCATGGTCTCGGGGGTCTCCTCGACCTTCGCCACCAGCGCCGCCTCGGGCATCGCCAGCGCGATGTCGGCGACCACATAGGTGATGCTGCGCGGCTTCAGCACCGGCACGGTCAGCCGGCCGATCTCCAGGAGCGGCACGGCCTCGGCCTCGGGCTCCGCATGATCGGCCTTGGAGGTCTCTTCCGCATGGGCGCCGGCCTCGGGATCGACGGGGGCGGGCGGGATGCCCAGCGCCTCGTGATCGCCGGGGCGGCCGGGCGCGGCATCGGTGAGCGTCGTCGGCTCGGCCGAGGCCACGAGGGTCTGGGCGGGGACGAGGAACATCCCCGCGCCGTAGCCGCCCACGAGGCAGGCCAGCGGCACGGAGATCATCAGGATCGTGGATTTCATCGGACCATCGCGTGCGTTGCGTTCGGTCCCTTGTCGCCCGGTATCGTGGCGGTGATTGCGCCTCAGTAGGGCAAGATGATGTCCATCGCATCCTCGCCATAGCCGCGCTCCTGGGTGCGCGACAGCTGGCCGCGCCCGCCATAGGTGATGCGCGCCTCGGCGATCTTCTCGTAGGGGATGGTGTTGTCCATCTGGATGTCCTGCGGCCGGATGATCCCCGCGACCCGCAGTTCGCGCAGTTCCTGGTTCACCTTGACCTCCTGCCGCCCGGCGATGACGAGGTTGCCGTTGGGCAGCATCTGCACCACCAGCGCCGCCACCTTCAGCTCGATCGATTCGTTGCGGGTGATCGAGCCCGAGCCCGACACGTCGGTGGTCGAGCCGATATCGACGATGTCGCCCTGCGGCAGGTCCTCGGGGCCGACGCCCGGGAGGATCTTGTCGATCTGGGTGCCGTAGCCGAACAGCGTCGGGAAGGCGATCGTGCTCTGGCCGTCGCGCGAGCGCTGCCCGGCGTTCCGGAGCTGCGCGCGGTCGTCGATGCGGATGTCGACGGTAAGGATGTCGCCCACCTGGCTCGCCCTCTGGTCGGCGAAGAAGCCGCCCGAGCCGCCGCGTTCCCACAGCGAGGCCGCCTCGGCGCGCTGGTAGACGCGCGGGGGCGCCGGGGGTGGCATCGGCACCGAAACCGAGGCCGCCTCGGGCACGGTGAGCGGGTTCACGGCGATCGCAGTGGTCTGCGGATCACGGTCGAAGCGGTCGCGCACCCCGCCGCAGCCGGAGACGAGCGCCGCCCCCAGCAACAGGACGGGCAGGGGACGCAGATGGGTGCGGCTCAACGGGAGACCTCCACGATGCCCTCGGCGGCGGCGATGCCGGTGAGGGTGGTGTTGCTTGACGTGTTGACGATACGGACTTCCTGACCGCGATGCGCGTCCGACAGCGCCCGGCCGGGCGCCTTGAGCCGCAGCGCGCCGTCGGTGAAGCTGATGCTGACCTCGTCGCCGCGTTCGATCACCAGCGGCTGCATCACCGACTGCACCATCACCGGGCGGCCCTCGGGCAGCATCCGGCGCACCTGCATGCCGATCACGCCGTCGGGGTCGATCACCGCATAGGGCCCGAGTCGGGCCTGCGGCAGCCGCATCTCGGTCAGGTCGCCCGCGGACACGATGTCGCCGGGCATCAGCCGGCGGTTGGGCACCGGCAGCGGGATCATCACCGAGGCGAGGCCGCTGACCCGGTGCAGCCCGCCGACATCGTCGATGGCGTTGGCGACGAAGCGCCCGGAGGCCGGGTCCATCCAGAACTCGGCGATCAGCGCCGCCTCGCTCGGCGGGCTGCCGGCAAAGCCGATCTCGAACTCGGCCCGCTCGGGAAGCTGCGGCCCCAGATGGTCGCGCGCGCGCTCCTCCACCAGCACCGGCAAGGGCGCGGCGGCGGCGGCCAGAGGTGCCGCAAGCGCGAGGAGGAGTAGAGCGGCGCGGCGCATCACTTGATCTGGTTGGCGGCGGTCATCATCTCGTTGGCGGTCTCCAGCGACTTGGAGTTCATCTCGTAGGCCCGCTGCGCCGAGATCAGGTCGGTGATCTGCTGGATGATGTTGACGTTCGAGTTCTCGAGATAGCCCTGCCGCAGGATGCCTAGACCGGCATCGCCCGGATTGGCGGGTACCGCGTCGCCGGAGGCGGTGGTCGCCTGCAACAGGTTGCCGCCGAGTTGGCGCATCCCCGCCTCGTTGGTGAAGGTCGCCATGGTGATCTGGCCCAGCTCCACCGGGACCGGGTCCTCGCCGACGAAGGCCATGACCACGCCCTGCTCGGAGATCTCCACCTGGGTGGTGTTCTCCGGCACGACGATGCCGGGATCGAGCTCGTAGCCCTGCATGGTGACGAGCTGGCCCTCGGCCGAAAGCTGGAACGCGCCGTCGCGGGTATAGGCCTGACCGCCATCGGGCAGGTTCACCGTGAAGAAGCCGCGCCCGTCGATCGCGAGGTCGAGCTGGTTCTCGGTCGCCATCAGCCCGCCTTGGGTGTTGAGCCGCACCGTGCCCGCGGTCTCGACGCCGAAGCCGATATCGACGCCCGTCGGGCGCATCGTGCCGGCCTCGGAGGTGAGCGCACCCTCGCGCCGGACCGTCTCGTAGATCAGGTCCTGGAACGCCGCGCGGCTCGACTTGAAGCCGGTGGTGTTGGCGTTGGCGATGTTGTTCGAGATGACGTCCACATTGGTCTGCTGCGCGAGCATGCCGGTGGCGGCGATTCCGAGGGCTTTCATGGTCGGGCTCCTGTGTCGGGTCCGTGAAAAGGGGGTCAGGCCGTCTTGCCGATGCGGCGCAGCATGTCGCGCATCAGGTCGTCCTCGCTGTTCACCAGCTTGAGCGCGCGCTCATAGGCCTGCTGGATCGCCATCAGCCGGGTCATCTCGACCACCGGCTGCACGTTGCTGGCCTCGACCGCCCCCTGGACGACGCGGGTGGCGTCGGTGGCGGGACGGGCGGTGTCGCCGGCCTCGGGGGGCACGAACATGCCCGCGCCGATCCGTTCATAGGCCTGCAGATCGGGTAGGTCGAACAGGCCGACGCGACCGATCACGCCGTTGGCCAGCGAGGAGATCGTGCCGTCCTGCGAAATCGTGACATCGCCGCCGAGATCGGGGGGCAGGGCGATCGGCGCGCCGCCGGGATCGAGCACCTTGGCGCCTGACAACGTCACCAGCGCGCCGTTCGGGTCGAGCGCAAAGCGGCCGTCGCGGCCATAGGCGGTGCGCCCATCTGTTTCATAGGCGAACCAGCCATCGCCCTGCAGCGCCAGGTCGAGCGGGTTGCCGGTCTGGCTCATCGCGCCCTGGTTCGGGTCCATATAGGAGCCTTGGTCGATCAGGAAATCGGTTTCGCGGGTCTCCTCGGTGCCGGTCTCGCGCAGCATGTAGCTGTCGAAGACCACGCGCTCGCCCTTGAAACCGGCGGTGTTGGCATTGGCGATATTGTTGGCGGTCACGTCGAGCGCGTTGCGCATCGCCGTCGCGAGGGACAGCGAAACATAGGTGCTGTTGTCCATCCCGGCCTGTCTCCCGATTCCCACGATTCCCGGTGCTTGCGCCCCGTAGCTCGGACTGTTGTTGCGCCGTTCAGGAATTCGATCAAGGATAGTGCCTATCAATTCATGGGGTCGTGGCGGATTTGCCAAGATTACTGAGCATATGTCTGGGGCTGTCCCTGATGGGACATGCCGCCGCGGCCGATCCGGCGCCGCGGGGGGCAAGCTCTGTCGACTATGTCGATCGCCGTGCCGCGCTGGTCGCGGGGCTGGCCGAGGCGGAGACCGCCGGGGCCCGCGCCGACCTGCTGCTCGACCTCGCCGCGCTCTCGGTGAGCCATGCGCTCGCGCCCGAGGCACTATCCTTCCTGTCGGGCCTGCCGGATGACGAGGGCGCGGCAGCCCTCGATCCGGCCCGCGCCGCGCGGCGCGACCGGATCGCGCTCGCCGCCTGGGGGGTGTCGGGCGACGCCACGCCGGCGCCTCTCCCCGCGCGCTCGCAGCTCGAGGCCGCCGATCACTGGTCGCAGCGACCGCTATGGCGGGCACTGTCCCATGCGCGCGAGGGCGACGTGGCCGCCGCGGCCGAGGATCTGCCGCTGGCGGAGGAGGTGCTCGGCGCGCTGCCGCCGGCCCTCGCCGCGGCGCTGCTGCCCGAATTGCTGGAAACCGCGATCGAGGCCGGGCTTTGGGATGCCGCCCATGCGCTGGCGCAGCGCTTCGACAGTCACCCGGAGCTGCGCGGCGGCAGCGCCTACAGGTTCCTTCTGGGCCGCGCGGCGCAGGCCGGGGGCAACCCGGTCATGGCCTTCGACAGCTACGCGATGGCCGCAGGCGGCAGCGATGTCTGGGCGCAGCGGGCGCGGCTGGCGCTGATCGATCTGGGGCGCGCCACCGACACGCTGGTGCCCGAGGACGCGGCCCAGCTCCTGCGGCAGAGCTGGCGCTCTTGGCGCGGCGACGCGCTGGAGGTGGCCACGCTGGAGCGGCTGGCCGAGGTCGAATATGGCCGGGGCGACACCGAAGCCGCGATCGCCGCGCTGACCGAGGTGCTGCGCCGTCACCCGCAGAGCGACGCGGCCCGCAATTCCGGCGACCGGCTCGACGAGATGGTCGCGGATCTCTACGCGCAAGGCGCATCCGGCGACCTGCCGATCGCCGAATTCGTGGCGGCGCATCGGCGGCTTTCGCCCGAACTGGTGTTCCGCCCGGGCTTCGCGGCGCAGGCGGAACTCCTGGCCGGGAGGCTCTACGAGATCGGCGCCACCGACGCGGCGGCGCGCGAATACGCCGCGATCCGGGACCAGCTCGCGGTGATGCGCGACCTCGGGCTCGAGGAGGTGCCGCCCGCCCGGTTCGACGCCCTGCGGCTGGCGCAGGCCGAGGCGCTGCTGCGCGGCGGCCAGACCGAGGCGGCGGCGCAGGCGCTGGGGACCGCCCCGGCCTCGGTGCCGGAGCTGCGTGACCGCCTGGCGCTGCTGCGCGCGCGGCTCTCGAGCGCCGAGGGCGACGGGGCGGCGGTGATCGCCACGCGGATGGAAATTCCCTCGGAAGGCTACCTGCGGCTGCGCGCGGCGGCGCTGTTCGAGCGCGGTGAATGGGCCGCGGCGCGCGATGCCTATGCCAGCCTGTGGCGCGATCTGGGCCCCGGGCTCGGCACGTCGGAGGCAATTCGCCTGCTGCTCGCGGCGCATCGCGCCGGCGATGCGGAACTGGTGGCGGAACTGCTGGATCGGCTACCCGATCTCGCGGCCAGCCCGGAGCTTGCGGCGGTGGCGCGCTCGCTCGCGCCGGTCGCGCCGCTGTCGCTGCCGATCGGTCAAAAATCCGCCACGGATCGGATGCAGGGTGCGGACGCAGCCCTGCGCCGTCTCGAAACCATCGCGGGGGATGGCTGATGACCACCACCGCCCATTCCCGGCCCCGGCCGGAGCAACGACCGGACCCGGACCGATGCGTCCGCGGCGGCAACAGTAAGGAAGGACAGGCAGGATGAGCATTTCCTACGCGATGCAGACCGGCGTGAGCGGGTTGCGCGCCAATTCCACGGCGGTGGGCCGGATCTCGGAGAACATCGCCAACGCCAACACCGACGGCTACCGGCGCAGCTTCGTGCAGATGGTCACCACCAGCACGTTGAGCGACAATGCCGGCATCTCGCCCTCGGGTGTTCGGGCCTTCCAGGGCGCCGATGTCAGCACCGAGGGCGCGGTGCGTGCCACCAACAGCGCCACCGATCTGGCGATCGGCGGGCAGGGGTTCTTCGTGGTCTCGAAGCAGCCGGGCGAGACCAACGAGGCGAACTTCATGCTGACCCGCGCCGGCTCGTTCCTGCCCGACGAGAACGGCGATCTGCGCAACGCCGCCGGCTACTACCTCGCGGGCTTTCCCTACGACCAGACCGCCTCGATCGGCAATGTCGACCGCAACCAGTTCGGCGACCTGAGGACCGTCAATCTCGGCAGCCTGTCGCAGACCGGCTCGCCCACCGGCGAGATGACCGTCAGCGGCAACATCCCGGCCCAGCAGACCGGGCTGGCCACCCCGGGCGAGCCGTTCCTCAGCTCGGCCGAGTATTACAGCCCGCTGGGCGAGGCCGAGCGGATGCAGTTCTCCTGGCAGCCCAGCGCCACCGCCAGCCAGTGGACGCTGAGCATCTCCGGCGCCGACGGCGCGCAATACGGCGAGGTCACCGTCGACTTCCACGACAGCGGCCCGCTCGCCGGCGCGCCGCGGCTCTATTCGAATGCCACCTCCAACGCCGCGGCGCCGGCGGGCTTCGCCTTCGACGCCGCCACCGGCATCGCGACGCTGACCGTCGACAACGGCGCCGTGCCGCAGACCATCGAGGTCTCGATCGGCGCGCCCGACAGCCACACCGGCATGACCCAGTTCGCCGGCGACTACTCGGCGCTCAAGATCGGCGCCGACGGCGCCGAGAGCGGCGTGCTGGTGCGCACCGAGATCGACGAGCGCGGCGACGTCTACGGCGTGTTCAACAACGGCAGCCGCAAGCCGCTCTACAACATCCCGCTGGCCGAGGTCGCCAACCCCGACGGGCTCCTGGCCGCCGACGGCAACGCCTACGTGCTGTCGCGCAACTCCGGCAAGTTCAGCCTGAACCAGGCCGGCGAGGGCTCGGCCGGCGGGCTGACCGCCGGGGCGCTGGAGAGCTCCAACGTCGAGGTGGCGCAGGAGCTGACCGACCTGATCAGCACCCAGCGCGCCTATTCCTCCAACGCCAAGATCGTCACCACCGTCGACGAAATGCTGCAGGAAACCACCAACCTCAAGCGCTGAGCCGCGCTAGGCGGCAGCAGAATGCGCCGCGCTTCTCTTTCTAAAGGATCGCAGAATGGGCATCACCGCCGCCTTCAACGCCAGCCGCACCGGCCTTGCCGCCGTGGAGAGCTGGTCGGAAATGACCTCCAGCAACATCGCCAACGCCTCGCGCGCGGGCTATTCGAAGCGCAGCGCCCCCATGACGAGCCTGCCCGGCGGCGGCGTCGCGGTGACGGGCTATGCCCGCGCCGCCGATGCCCGCCTCGAACAGGCGCATCGACAGGAGATCTCGCGGGTGGCCGGGCGCGAGGTCGTCGCCTCGGCCCTCGCGAGCCACGCGGTCGTTCTGGGCGAGATCGATTCCGACACCGGGCTGCATGGTCGGCTCGCGACCTTCCAGAGCGCGCTCGACGCGGTGGCGTCCGATCCGGCGCAGCCGGCGCTTCAGGAGAGCGCCGTGAAGGCGGCGGTCGCGATGGCCTCGACGCTGCGCGGCGCCGCCGACAGCCTCGCGCTCATCGAATCCGACACTCGCGCCGGGGTCCGCAGCGATGTGAGCCAGATCAACGAAACGCTGACCGACATCGCCGAGATCAACCGCCAGATCAGCCGGGAGAACGGCCCGACCGAGCGCCGCGCCGCGCTCGAGGACAACCTGTCGACGAAGCTCGACGGTCTCAGCGAAATCCTCGATATCCGCACCAGCTTCGACGCCGGCGGGCGGATCTCGATCTTCACCACCGGTGGCGCGCCGCTGGTCGAAAACGATTCCGTGCGCGTGTTGAAATTCGACGAACAGACCGATCGGTTGTCGATCGACGGCGTCGACGTGACACCGGGCAGCGTCGGTTCGCGGGGCTCCGAAGAGGGGCGGCTGGCGGGCCGTCTGGGTCTTCTGGGGGGCGACCTGCCGCGCATGCAGCTGCAGCTCGACGAGATGGCGCGCGCCCTCGTGCAGGGGTTCGAGGCGGCGGATGACAGCCTTGCCGCCGGTCAGCCCGGCCTGTTCACCGATGGGGGGGACGCCTATTCGGCGGCGGATCTGACGGGGCTGGCCTCGCGCATCGCCGTCAGCGATGCCGTGCGCTCCGATGCGGGCGGCGGCGCATGGCGGCTGCGCGACGGCGTGGGCGCGGTGGCGCAGGGCCCGGCCTCGGATGGGCGGCGCATCGATGGCTACGTCACCATGCTGGCCGGAACGACCAGTTTCGACGAATCCGCGGGGCTGGGACAGAACCGGACCCTCGCGGATTTCGCGGCCGGGCTGATCGCCGATCACCAGCAGATGCGGAACACCGCGCGCGACGAGGCGGAGGCCCTGGGGGCCGGACGCGACGCCGCCGAGGCGGCACGCTCGGCGGTGCAGGGCGTCAACATCGACGAGGAACTGCAACAGCTGATGTTGATCGAGCAGAGCTATTCCGCCAACGCCACGGTCATGAAGACGCTGGGCGAGATGATGGACACGCTGCTTGCGGCCGTCAGGTAAAGGAGACCGATGATGATTTCGATGACCCGGACATCCGGCAGCCTGCAAAGCACGCTGACCCGCACCCGCCTGATCGGCGAGCTTGACCGCAAGCTCGGCGATGCCGGCACGGAGATGAGCACGAACCGCAAAGCGGACGTGTATCGCTCCTTGGGCACGCGCTCGGCCGAGGCCTTGACGCTGCGCTCCAACACCAAGCGGCTCGAGGGGTTCGCCCTCTCGAACGAGCTGCTGTCCTACAGGCTCGACAGCGGCACCAAGGCATTGGGCGAGATCCGCAGCACGGTGGGCGGCGTGCTTGATCTGGCCGCGCAGACCGGCGCCAACGGGCTGATCCAGGGCAAGGAGCTGCAAGCGGCGGCGCGCGTCGCGATCGAGCAGATCATCGGCCAGGCCAACCGTACCGTGCAGGGCAGCGCGCTGTTCGGGGGGCTCGACAGCGGCAACCTGACGCTGCAGCCCTGGGACCAGGCGAACCCGCGCAGCGGTCTCGCCCCATCCGACGTGGTGTCGGGGATCTACGGGGCAGGGCCGGTCGATGCCGCCGATGCGGCGGCGATCGCGAACCAGATGGCCGCCGTGTTCACCCCGGGCGGCACCGCGCCCGGTGATTTCGAGCAGACCTTCTACAATGGCAGCCCGGTCTCGGAGACCGCCCGGCTCACGGCCCGGATCGATGCGGATGAGACGATCGAGTACGGGGTTCAGGCCAACGATCCGGGTATGACGGAAATCCTGCGGGGGCTGGCGATGCTGGCGGCGACCGACATCGCCGACATCGCCGATCCCGAGGCGCGCCAAGTCTGGTTCGACGATGGTCTCAAGGCCCTCAGCACGGGTTCCGAGAATCTCCTCGCCGCCGAGACCCGGATGGGGGCGCAGGCCTCCCGGGTCGAGGAACTACGTGAATCGCAGGAACTCCGGATCAATCTCTATCGGAGCCAGACCGCTGCCCTCGAAGGCGTCGATCCCTACGAAGCCGCGACTCGGCTGACCCAGTTGCAGACGCAGCTCGAGGCCACCTATGCGGTGACGGCGCGGCTCTCGAAGCTGTCCTTCCTCAACTATCTCTGACCCGTGTTGATCCATGAACAGTTTGCATAATTGCAACCTGTTCATGGATTGATCGGAACTGTTCTTGTGGGCCTTCCCGGCGCCCGGCTAGGATGACCGGGCAATTCAGGCCTCCGGGAGCAGCGTCGCACATGGCAGGACATCTTCCGCGTCTCTTGCCGGCCCTCGCGCTGGCGCTCGGTCTGGGCGCGATCGCGGCACCGCCATCGGCGGCGGATGTGCGGATCAAGGACATCGCCCAGTTCGAGGGCGTTCGCGAGAACCAGCTCGTGGGCTACGGCCTCGTGGTCGGCCTCAACGGCACCGGTGATTCCCTGCGCAACTCGCCCTTCACCGAACGCTCGATCGAAGGGATGCTGGAACGGCTCGGCGTGGGCAACCTGACCGACGAGCAGATGCGCACCCAGAACACCGCCGCCGTCATGGTCACCGCGATGTTGCCGCCCTTCGCACGGCGCGGCTCGACCATCGACGTGGTCGTCTCGTCGCTGGGCGACGCCACCAGCCTGCGCGGCGGCACGCTGATCGTGACGCCGCTCACCGGCGCCGACGGCGAGGTCTACGCGGTGAGCCAGGGGCCGATCGCGGTGGCGGGCTACGCGGCGCAGGGCGCCAATGCCAGCATCGTCGAGGGCGTACCCACCGTGGCGCGAATCGAGAACGGCGCCACGGTCGAGAACGAGATCGATTTCGACCTCGCGGCGATGAACTCGATCCGCATCGCGCTGCGCACCCCGGATTTCACCACCGCCAAGCGGGTCGAACAGGCGATCAACGCGCATATGGGCAGCATCGCCAGAACGCTCGATTCGGGGACCGTCGAGGTGCGCTCGGCCGCCAAGGTCGACATCCCCGGCATGCTGGCCGAGATCGAGGGGCTGCGCGTGCAGCCCGACGCCATCGCCAAGGTGGTGATCGACGCCCGCTCGGGCACCATCGTCATCGGCTCCGAGGTGCGCATCGCCGAGGTCGCGGTGAGCCAGGGCGGCCTCACGGTGATCGTCAAGGAAGAGATCGAGGTGAGCCAGCCGGAGCCGATCTCGATCGGCAACACCGTGATCGTGCCGCAGACCGAGGTGACGGTCGAGGAGCAGGAGGCGCAGTTCTCGATCCTCGAGGGCGATGTCAGCCTGCAGCGCCTCGTCGACGGGCTCAACGCCATCGGCGTCACCGCCAGCCAGACCATTTCGATCCTGCAGGCGATCAAGGCCGCGGGCGCGCTTCACGCCGATCTGGAGATCATCTGATGGAGATCATGCCCACCGCGCTGTCTCTCAAGCCGCTCGCCAAGACCCGCGAGGCGGATCCCGAGACGATGAAGACCGCGAAGAAGTTCGAGGAGATGTTCCTCGCGCAGACCGTGGACGAGATGCTCAAGAGCGTCGACATCGGCGCCTTCGGCGGCGGCCATGCCGAGGAAACCTGGCGCAGCTTCTTGGCGCGCGCCTTCGCCGAGCAGATCGCCGATCAGGACAGCACGGGAATCGCCACCAGCGTGGCGCGTGCGATCGGCGCCTATGGAGACACCGACGGCACCCGGACGGGGCAGGGGACAGCATGACGCAGGAAACCGAATCGCAGCCGAGCGGCCTCGAGGCCGAGATCGCGGAACTCGTGGCGCTGCTCGAGGCGGAGATCGCCGAGATCCGCGCGGGCGACCTTGCCGGCGTGACCGCGCGGCTCGAGCGCAAATCGGAACTGGCCGCGCGAATCGAAGCGGCGCGCCCCGAGATCGAGGCCGGTCTCGCGGCCGGGGACGATGCGGCGCAGGAGCTGCGCGAGCGGCTCGACGTGCTGGCGGATCTCATCGCGCGGGATGCAGCGATGCTGGAACGGATGCGCGCCACCACCGGCGCCGTCGCGCGCGATCTGGAGCGCCTGCGCGACCGGCACGGGCTGGGCGGCCTCTATGGCGCGAACGGCAACCGTAGCACAAAGGACACGCTTTCCCGCGCCCCCATGGATAAGACCGTATAGCGCCACAAACGCGCCCCAATTCATGGGTTTAACCATAGTCACACCGCGGCGGTCATGCCGACTTCGTCAGAAAAACGATCGAACAGTTAGAATGCTGGAGAACTAAAATGTCTTCGATCCTCACCAACAACTCCGCGATGTCCGCCCTCTCGACCCTGCGGAACATCAACTCCAACCTGAACAGCACCCAGGACCGCATCTCGACCGGTCTGAAAGTGTCGTCGGGCAAGGACAATGCCGCCTACTTCGCGATCTCCGAGACGATGAAGGGCGACAGCGGCATGACCAAGGCCGTCAACGAAAGCCTGACCCTGACCAAGAACTCGGTCGCGACCGCGCGTCTCGGCGCCGAGCAGTTCTCGGACCTGGCGACGGAATTCCGCGACAAGGTCGCCTTTGCCCAAGAGAACAAGGGTGGTCTCGACGAGATCGAGTCCGACCTGACGCGCCTCGTCGCCGATATGTCGGCAATCCTCTCGCAGTCGACCTTCAACGGCGATGACCTGGTCAACGCTGCCGGCAAACAGGCGGACGGTACTACGGACGCGAGTGCAGACAGCGCTTTCGCTGCGGACGGGACCTATACCGCTGAAACTGGCGCGAGTGCGGCAGGGGGTGCGCGTACGATCGTCACCGGCATCAGCCGCGACTCCGCTGGTGCCCTGACCACGACGACCATCTCGGTTACGCCGGTGGATCTGAACGCTCAGAAGGAAATGTTCCGGGCGATCGCCGATGGTTTCGCCGCGAAGGCCGGATCGGCGACTGGCGAGGCCTACCTCTCGGCAGTTCTGAGCAGCGCCGACACCGCGACTAAGGCGACCGTCGACGCGGCTACCTCGCTGGGTCAGTCGGAGAAGTCGATCGAGCGTCAGCAGGAGTTCCTGACCAAGCTCTCCGACAACCTCGACGCCGGCGTCGGCGCGATGGTCGATGCGAACATGGAAGAGGAAGCGGCCCGTCTGCAAGCACTGCAGGTCCAGCAGCAGCTGGCGTCGCAGTCGCTCTCGATCGCCAACCAGGCGCCGCAGAACATCCTGAGCCTGTTCCGCTAAGGCACTTCGCGGCCCGCCCTCCGGGGCGGGCCGCACCCCAACCGGGCCAGCGCCCGGTATCCCCCCCGACAGTTTTCGACCGGCTGACGCGTCTGCGCGATCCTCGGGTTGTGTCCGCGTCCGCCTCCACCGTCCCCGCCAGAAGAGCAGGGCCCTGAGCGAGAGCAGAACGCATGAGCATCGCCGCCTACAAGACCACCATCCGCGAAAGCGAAACCCCCCGCCAGATCGAGCGCCGTGTGCTGAGCCGCGTCACCGGCCAGCTCGCCACCCGTGCCTCTGCCTTCGACCGGGCCGAGAGCGCCCGCGAGCGCAGCGCGCTCCTGTCCGACGGGCTGCGCGACGATCTGGTGACCAATCAGAAATTCTGGTCCGAGCTGCAATTCGACCTGGCCCAGCCCGGCAACGCGCTGCCGGCCGAGCTGCGCGCCGGGCTGATCTCGCTGGCGATCTTCGTCGACCGCCAGACCAGCGCCGTGATCGGCGGCAATGCCGGCGTCGGCGCGCTCGTCGAGATCAACCGCTCGATCGTGGCGGGCCTTGGCGGCCAGGCCCCGGCCCCGGCGGAGGTGGCCTGACATGGCGCTCAAGCTCACCCTCCGCCCCGACGAGCGGATCGTCGTCAACGGCTGCATGATGCGCAACTCGTCGCGCCGCCACGTGCTCACGATCGAGAGCCATGCAGACGTGGTGCGCGGGCATGACCTGCTCGACGAGGACGCGCCGGTGACGCCGGTCACCCGGGTCTACTACCTCGTGCAGAACGCGCTGATCCATTCCAAGCTGCGCGACGACCTGGTGCCGATCATCCAGCGGGAGATGGCGAACCTCGCCACCACCTTCGGCCATCCGAGCCTCGGCCATATCTTCGAGGCGGCCAACTACGTCAGCGTCGGCGACTATTACAAGGCGATGCGCGCGCTGCGCCCGGTCCTCGAACACGAGGCGAAGCTGTTCGACCATATCTCGTCGGGCACGCAGGCCTCCGCGTCCATGGCCGCCGAATGATCTCGCTTTCGGGCCTCAACGCCCGGATGGGCCTGCAGCTGGTGGACGCCACGCGCGACCGCCAGCTCGAGATGATCCGCAGCAGCGCCGAGCACAGCCGCGCCATCGAGGCGTTCGAGGAGCGCATCGGCGACATCAAGACGGTCGACCAGCTGATGGAGGACCGGGAGCTCTATGTCTTCGTGATGAAGGCCTTCGATCTGGAGGACCAGATCTTCGGCAAGGCGATGATCAAGAAGCTCCTCAAGAGCGACTCCGAGGACTCCAGCTCCCTGGTCAATCGCCTGACCGACCCGCGGTTTCAGGATCTCTACAAGAACCTCGGCTTCAAGGACGAGGGAACCCGGAACACGCTGACCAACTCCAGTTTCTGGCGCAAGACGATCGTCAACAAATACGTCGAGCAGCATTTCGAGAATGCCCAGGCCGACCAGAACGAGACGGTCGGCACCGTGCTGGAGTTCCGCCGCAAGGCGGGTAGCATCAAGAACTGGTACGACGTGCTCAAGGATTCCGACCTGACGGAGTTCATGCGCACCTCGCTCGGGGTGCCTGCAAGCGTGGCGGGCCTCGACATCGACAAGCAGGTCGAGCTGTTCAAGGCGAAGTTCGATCTCACCAAGCTCAAGGATCCGGACGAGCTCGCGAAGCTCGAGCGGACCTATGTCGCGATCTCTGACACGAAGTCCGGCGTCAACAGCTCGACCAACGCGGCGCTGGCCCTGATGAACGCCGCCGTCAGCGCCGGGGCGGGGGGACAGTTCACGCCGATCACCCTCGACATCTCGATCATCACCTCGATGCCGCGCTCGACCTACTAGCCCGGACGCGCCGAAACACGGCCATCGGACGGGAACCGGCAGGGCCGGAGCGACAGCTCCGGCCCTTTATCGTCATTCGAGGATGTCCTCTTCCTCGTCGGCCGCGCTCGGCAGCTCGATCGTGCCCTCTTCGGCAAGCTGGCGGGTGTAGTCGACGATCATCGTCTGCGCCGCGCGGGCGTCGCGGCCGCGGACCGGCCCCATCGTGTTCATCTCGTCGAGCAGCATGTCGCGCGCCCGCGCGGTCAGCGCGTCGAGGAAATGCTCGCGCATCTCCTTGGAGGCGCCGCGCAGCGCCAGCGGCAGCGTGTTGCCGGTCAGGCCGCGCATCACCCGCGCGAGGCTCTGCGCGTCGAGCCGGATCAGGTCCTCGAAGGTGAACATCTTGGCCATGATGCCGTCGAGCGCGCCAGGCTTGCGGGCGTCGATCGCCTGCTGCAGCCCTTCGAACACGTCGCGGTCGAGCTTGTTGAACAGATCCGCCATGCGCTGTTCCATCTCGACGCCGCTCGACTGGCCGCCGGCCGAGAGCATGTCGGTCTGCAGCGTCTCCTCGATCTGCGCCATCATCTTGGGCGGCACCGCCTCCATCCGTATCATCCGCTCGACGACTTCGCGCATCATCTCCTCGCCCAGAAGCGGCAGCACCTTGGCGGCGACCTCGGTGTCGACATTGGACAGGATCGCCGCGGCGGTCTGCTCGTGCTCGCCGCGCAGATAGGTGGCGATGACGCTCTCGTTCATCGCCGAGAAGCGGGTCCAGAGGTCGCGCTCCTTCATCGGGCCGCGAATGTCGTTGAGGATCGCCTCGACCTGCTCCTCGGGCAGGAAGGCGCGCAGCATCGCCTCGGCGGTGGCCAGCGAGCCGACCACGCCGCCGCCGGTATCGACGCCCTCGGAGAACTCGGCCAGCACCCGCTCGACCAACTCGGCCTGCACCACGCCGAGCCGCGCCACGGCGCGGGTGATCTTGGCAATGTCCTCGGGCGCGAGCTTGCGCATCAGCTCCGAGCCGCGCTCCTCGCCGAGGCAGAGAAACAGGATCGCCGCCTTCTCGGCGCCGCGCAGCCGGCGCAGCGGCGGGGTGGGGGGCGTCGCCGCGGCGCGGACCGGGCTGGGCTCGTCGCGCGCGGGCGCGGGGGTCATCGCGTTCATCCTCATCCTCCGGCCAGTGGCACGTAGCTTTCCATCAGGCTGCCCGCCAGCATGTACCAGCCGTCGATCAGCACGAAGAAGATCACCTTGAACGGCAAGGAGATCAACACGGGCGGCAGCATCATCATGCCGGCGCTCATCAGCACCGAGGCGACGATCAGGTCGATCGCCACGAAGGGCAGGTAGATCAGGAAGCCGATCGAGAAGGCGCGGCGCAGCTCCGAGATCATGAAGGCCGGGATCAGCGAGCGCCACGACGCCGCCTCGGCGGTCTCGGGCAGCGGCTCGGGCTCGGCCCCGTCGGCGCGCGCGGCCAGCCCCTGGAACAGCTCGATGTCGCGCGGCCGGGTGTTGGCGAACATGAAGGCGCGGAACGGGTCGCCGATCCGCGCGATCGCCTGCTCCTCGGTGATCGCGTTGTTCATCAGCGGCTGCAACCCGCCCTCCCAAGCATCCTCGAACACCGGCTGCATGACGAAGAAGGTCATGAACAGCGCCATCGAGGACAGCACCATGTTGGGCGGCGTCTGGTTCAGACCCAGCGCCGAGCGCAGGATCGAGAACACGATCACGAAGCGGGTGAAGCTGGTCATGATCATCAGCAGCCCCGGCGCGATCGACAGCACCGTCATCAGCGCCACCAGCTGGATGATCCGCCCCGAGAGCGAAGCGCGCTCGTCAGAGCCCGGCGCCGCGTCCGAGAACACGTCGCCCAGCGCGTCGAGCACGCCCGCCCCGTCCTGCGCCATCGCGGGCCAGGCCGCGAGCGCGAAGGCGCCGGTGGCGAGAAGGAGGAGGCTGCGGTTCATGGCCGTGTTCAGTCGCCCGAAACGTAGTCCTTGACGATCTCGGTCAGCGAAACGCCGATCCGCGCATCGCCCAGCTTCACGAGATCGCCGCGCGCCACGAGGCGGTCGTTGATCACCACCTCGACCGGTTCGCCGATCCGCTTGTCGAGCTCGATCACCGAGCCGCGCCCGAATTTCAGAAGCTGCGCGATCGGCAGCCGGGCATGGCCCAGCACGATCTGCACGTCGAGACCGACATTGAGCATCGCCTCGATGTTGCGCCCGCCCTTCGTGGCCTGGGCCTCGGGGGCGTCGTCGAACAGCGCGGCGGCATCGTCCTCGATCTCGGGGAACTCGGCGCCGGTGGTCTTGCTGGGGGTCTCCGTCACGTGCGGTCCTCCGCTTGGGGGTGGGGGCGGGCGCTGGCCCGCAATGTGCTCAGGATCGCGTCGCAGATCTGCGCGAAGCTGTAGTCGAGATTGCCGCCCTCCCAGAAGACGCGGGCGTCGCCGGGAACGAGTTCGGGATCGATGGTGACGTGGGCGCGCGCGCCGAGGTTCCGATCGGTGATCAGCGCCTCGACCTCGCGCTGCAAGTCTTGCGAGCCCGGGGGCAGGGCGATGTCCAGCCGCGCCGCGCCGAGCCCGAGCCTGAGCCCGCGCCGGATCTGCGCCAGGGCGCGGCGATGGGCATGGGCCTCGAGGATCTCGGGCAGGACAGTCGCGGCGGTGGTCGCGGCATAGTCGAGCAGCTGCGCCTCGAGCGCGGCGCGGTGCCGCGCCTCCTGCGCCATGATCTCGCCAAGCCGCCCGGCGATCCGTTCCAGCGCCGCCGAGCGGGCCGCGTCTTCGGCGGCGCACGCCTCGGCCTCGGCCTTGGCGCGGCCCTCGGCGCGGCCCTGCGCCAGCGCCTCGTCGCGGGCGGCGGCGACGGCGGCGAGCAGCTCGTCATCGGTATGGCGCGCCTGCGCCTCGCGCCGCGCCAGCTGGCGTTCCTGCGCGATCTCATGGTCGAAATCCCGTTCGAAGATCGACATCTCAGGCCTCCTCGGCCAGCCAGCCCTGCACCACCTTCAACGAGGCCTCGGGCTCGTTCTCGACCATCTCGCCGACCGAGATGAGGCGGCGCTTGCCGATCTTGCCCTCGACCGAGGCGAGCGACACCATCTCGTCGCCCTCCCAGGTCGCGATCTGCTGCTCGTAGGGCAGCACGGCCTGCTGTCCCGGTCCCGTTGCGCCGATCATCCCGGGCTGGCCGAGTTCCGAGCCTGGTGCCGCCGCAGTGCCGGGCAGGCGCGGGGCGCCGGCCCCGGCCGGGCCGCCCTCGTAGCCGAGCTGGCCCGCGCCATCGGCCCCGGCGAGCGCCAGGCCCGGCGCCACCTCGGGCAGCACGCGGCGCAGCATCGGCCGAAGCCCGAAGGCCAGCACCGCCGCGACCAGCGCCAGGGCGAAGGTGCCGCGCAGGATCGCGCCGAAATTCTGGGCGATGGTCTGGCCCATCGTCAGACCGATCGGGGCGCCGACATCCATCGAGTAATCCATGAAGCGCAGGCTATCGACCGAGACCAGATCGCCGCGCGCCTCGTCATAGCCCACCGCCGAGCGCACCAGCGCCGCGAGCCGCTCCAGCTCTTCGGGGCTGCGCTCCTCGTAGACCGTCTCGCCGTTCGCGGCGACGTTGTAGATGCCGTTGACCAGCACCGCGACCGAGATCCGCTCCACCGATCCGGGCTCGCGCACCGTCTCGCTTTGGGTCGAGCCGATTTCGTAATTGACGATCTCGTCGGTGCGGGTCGAGGTCGAGGCGGACTGTTCGCCATTCACGTCGCCGCCCAGTTCGGGGGGCAGGTTGTTGCCGACGCCGACCTCCTGCTGCGTGCCCTCGCGGTCCTGGTTCTCCTCCTGGCGGGTCTCGGTCGAGCGCACCACCTGCTGATCGGGGTTGAAGCTCTGCTCGCGGATCACCTGGCGCTCGGTCGAGAGGTCGACATTGACCTGCACACGGGCGTTGCCGGCGCCGACGCGGGCGGTCAGCATCTCGGTGATCGACCGCTGCAGCCGCTCCTGCATCGAGGCCCCCGCCGCCTGCACGCCGGCGTCGCCCTCGGTCTCTTCCGACAGGATCGTCTCGCCGCTGGCCGAGAGCACGGTGACGCGCGAGGCGGCGAGATCGGGCACCGCCGAGGCCACCAGCGCCCGGATCGCGAGACCCTGCCGGCGCGAGATCGAGGAGGTGGCGCGTCCGCGCACGATCACCGAGGCCGAGGGCTCGGGCCGGGTGCGCGAGAAGGCCTCGCGCTCGGGCAGCACGAGATGCACGCGGGCCGCGTCGATGCCGTCGATGGTCTGGATCGACCGGGCGAGTTCCCCTTCGAGAGCGCGCAGCCGGCTCACCTGCTGCATGAAGCTGTTCATGCCGAGGCCCGAGGACTGGTCGAAGATCTCCCAGCCGGCACCGCCCTCGCCGGGCAGGCCCTGCTCGGCCAGCGCCATGCGGGCCCGGGCCACGTCGTCCTGTGGCACCGAGACGATGGTGCCGCCGCCCGACAGCTCCACGTCGAAGCCGTCCTGCTCCAGCGCCGAAACCACCCGGCCGGCGGTGGCGAGCGACAGATCCGAGTAGAGCGGCGCGAAGTTCGGGGCCAGCACGAGGTTCAGCCCGACCAGCAGCGCCAGCACGAGACCGAGGCCGGTTGCGCCCAAGGCGATGAGCCGGGGCCGTCCGAGGGCCGCGAGGTTGTCGATGATGGATTGCACGCAAAGCCTCGCCGATACGGGTCTTTGTGTCGAAACTATCCTCAAAACATTCCATGGAACAAGTATAGTCATGGATAAGTTCTTGCCTGTTGGGTCCGAAAACCACATATTGTCCATGTTCCGACAATCGCGGGAACCAACATGTCCGAAGCGAATGCCAAGATGGCCGGCAAGGCAAGCGGCGCGCGGCCCGGTCGGCTGCGCCTGATATTGCTCGTGTTTCTCTCCGTGATCGCCTTGGGCGGCGGATTGATCGCGGCGGTCGGCCCGGCACGAATCCTCGAACTGGCCGGTTTGGGCGGCGATGCGGCCGAGACCGAGCCGGTCTCCGAGCCGGCGGAGCCCGCGGCCGAGGAGATGCGCGCGGCGCTGGCCGCCGATCCGGCGCATATGGCGCTGCCCTTCGAGGAGATCATCGTCAACATCACCGCCACCACCGCCTCGGGCCGCCAGACCAGCCGTTTCCTCAAGCTCGACCTCGCGCTGATCTACGATTCGACCGCACCGGACGCAGCGCGGCTGCCGGAACGGCAGATCTACATGCGCGACAGCTTTCAGGACTACCTGCGCACGCTGGACGAGCGCGACCTGCGCGGCAGCCTCGGCCTATCGGAACTGAAGTCCGAACTGCTGCGCCGGGCCCGCGCGGTCTCGGGTGGCGAGGCGCCGCGCGAGATCCTCGTCTCGGACATGATCGTCCAGTGAAAGGGGAGATCGCATGAGCCAGCGCACGCTGCGTGAGCCCGAAGGCGGCCTGACCCAGGGCAGCATCGAGGAGCAGATCATCCAGATGGCCTCGCTCAGCTACGAGCGGCTGCCCTTGCTGGAGGCGATCTTCGAGCGCTACGCCCTCGGCCTGGGCGGGGCCTTCAAGACCTTTGCGGCGATGCCTGCCGAGGTGACGCTGCTCTCCTTCGAATACATGCCCTGCGCCGATGCGCTCGACGGGATCGCCGCGCCGGCCCTGACCGCGGTGGCGCGGGCCGAGCCCTGGGACGGGCGGCTCGCGGTCGCGTTGTCGCCGGAGCTGTTGTTCTCGACCCTCGAGATCATGCTGGGTGGCCGCAGCGGCGACGGGCGGCCATGGACGCCGCGAAGCTTCACCGCCATCGAAAAGCGATTCGGCCAGAAGCTGGCCGAGCTGGTGCTGGCGGATCTCGAGGCCGCCTTCGAGCCGGTGGGCCCGGTGAAGTTCCGGCATGACCACCTCGAAAGCCGCCCGTCGAACGCGGTGCTGGCGCCGCCGATCGCCCCGGCGGTGCGGATCGCGCTGCAGGTCAGCCTCGAAGGGCGCGGCGGCGTCTTTCACATCGTCATTCCCGATACGACGCTGCAGACGGTGCGGCCATTGCTGTCGCAGAGTTTTCCGGGCGGCGACCTCGGCGTCGAGAGCGGCTGGCGCGAGGCACTGAGCCGCTCGATCGAGGGCTCCGAGGCGCGGGTGACGGCGATGCTGCACGAGGTGCGGCTCGGCCTGCGCGAGGTTCTGGACTGGAAACCGGGCGACATCATTGACCTCGGCATCGACATGGATCACGAGGCCACCGTATCGTGCAACGGTCTGGCGCTGTTCCGCGCCGCGATGGGCCGTCGCAAGAACGGCTCGGTGGCGCTGCGCGTCACCCAGGAGCTTGCGGACGAGAAGGAGCGCGACGATGGCGATGCTGATTGACGCTGTGATCCTGCTGATGCTGGCCGGCGTGCTGTGCTATGCGATCATGGTGGATCGCCGGGTGCGCCTGCTGATGGAGACGCTGCGCGAGCTGCAGCCGATGATCACCGCCTATTCGGCGGCTGTCGACCGCTCCGAGGAAACGGTGCGCGACCTCGCGGGCGCCGCGCGCGATCTGGGCGAGGCCGAGGCCCGCCCGGCCAAGGCACCGCTTTCCGCCAGCCGCGATAAAATTCCGGCGCGGTCCGGCGACAAGGCGGCGCGGGCCGCGCGCGCCCGCGCGCAGGCGGCGGGCGTCACCCGCGTCACCGGCAAGACCGAGCTGGTGCAGGGCTTCTTCGACAGCGTGCGCGAGCGCGATCAATGATCACGCCGCGCCCGTTCCAGATGGTGGTCGGCGCGCTGGCGCTCGCGGGCGTCGCCAAGGCGTCGCTGCTGATCGGCGGCGTCGGCACGAATGCCGGACCCGGCGCGGCGCCGCAGCCATCGCGGCCCGGCCTCTTCGTCAGCGCGGCCAACGCCGCCGCCGGTGACCCGGCCCCAGAGCCCGCGCCGGAACCGGCGCCGGCCCCGGCCGAGACCGTGATCCCGCAAAGCTGCGCCGCCCCCGAGGAGGTGCTCTCGGCCATCGCCACCGAGCGCGGCCTGCTCGACGAGCAGCGCGCGGCGCTGAACGACCGCGCTTCCGAGATCGCGCTGGCCGAGGAGACGCTGGCGATCGAGACGGCACGGCTCGAGGAGCTGCGCGGCGAGCTGGAAGGGCTGCTGACCAAGATCGACGAGGCGCGGCAGGCCGATGTAGAGCGTCTGGTGGCGCTCTACGTGAACATGAAGCCGCGCGAGGCGGCGACGATCATGAACGATCTCGACATCGAGGTGGCGGTGACCGTGCTTGGCGCGATGCCCGAGCGTGACGCCGCGCCGATCCTGGCCGCGATGAACGTGGTGCGCGCGCAGGCGATCTCGATGATCATTCTCGAGCGCTCCAAGCTGCCCGGCGACCAGCGGCTGAACGGCATCCGGCTGCAATAGTCCGGCGGCGGCGCGCGGGGTTCCTCGCTTCAGTCCTCTTCGCGCAGCCGCGAGCCCTCCGGCGGGGCGCGGCGGATCTTGCGACGCAGGTCCATGATGTAGCCGATGATCTCGGCCACCGCCTGCCAGTGCTCTGTCGGGATCGCCTCGTCCACCTCGACCACCTCGTGCAGGGCCCGGGCGAGGGGGCGGTTCTCGACCACGGTCACCTCGTTCTCGCGCGCGATCCGGCGGATCTGCGCCGCGATCAGGTCGGTGCCCTTGGCGACGCAGACCGGCGCCGGGTCGACCCCGGGCGTGTAGCGCAGCGCCACCGCGTAATGGGTCGGGTTGGTCAGCACCACGGTCGCCTTCGGCACGGCGATGGCGATGCGCTGCTGCGCCCGCTTGCGGCGGATCTGGGCGCGCTTGCCCTTGATGTGCGGATCGCCCTCGCTGTCCTTGTGCTCGTCGCGGATCTCCTTGAGGCTCATCCGCTGCTTGCGGATGTAGTCCATCCGCTTCCAGATGATGTCGATCAGCGCCACCACGGCCAGGAAGGCGGTCGCCCCCACCAGCATCCGCACGATCGCGCCGCGCGCATGCGGCAGCAGCGTCTCGGGGGCGAAGCCCGGCGCCTCCCAGATGCCCATCACCGAGCTCTTGACCGCGAGGCCCGCGATGATCGCCACCACCGCGACCTTGAGGATGTTCTTGCCGAACTCGACGAAGGCGTCGGCCGAGAACAGCCGCTTGAAGCCCGAGAGCGGGTTGAGCTTCGACAGCTTGGGCTTGATCCGCTCCAGCGCCACCACGGTCTGGCCCTGGATCAGCACACCGAACAGCGCCGCCAGCACCATGACGAGCACCACCGGCGCCAGCGTGCCCGCCACCGCGCCCACGAGATGCTGCGCCACGCCGCTAACGTCGCGCAGCCCGGCCGAGCCGACGCCGATCTCCATGCCGCCCGCCGAGGCCAGAAGCCCCGACAGGTCCCCCGCGAGACGCGGCAGCAGCTCCGGCAGCACGTAGAGCGACAGGACGAGCAGGGAGAAGGCGCTCATCATGTTGCCGGTTTCCTTGGAGGAGGGGACGTCGCCCTTCTGCCGCGCCTTGCGCAGCTTCTGCTCCGTCGGCTCCTCGGTCTTGCTGCTCTTGTCTTCCTCCGACATCGCGCCCCCTTAGAAGCTGAAGCCCGTGAGCCAGTCGGCGAGGGCCTGCATCATCGCCGATAGCATGGGGGGACCGGCGAAGACGAGGCCCGCGAGCCCGCCGGCGATCAGCAGCGGCGCCGCCACGAAGAACACCGGCAGGCTCGGCATCACCCGGTTGGCGAGACCCATGCCGAGATTGAGCACCAGCGACAGCACGTAGAACGGCGCCGCGAGCGACACGCCGAGATAGAAGCTGCGCGCCACCGCGCGCACCGTCTGCTGCGCGAGGTCGCCCAGCATCAGCCGCCCCGGCGGGAACAGCACGTAGCTGTCGATCAGCGCGGTGATCATGACGTGGTGCAGCTCGGTGACGAAGATCAGCACCACCCCGGCCATCAGCAGCAGCCCCGACAGCAGGGTCGAGCCCTCGAAGCTGCCCTGGCTCGGCGCGAAGGCGTTCGACAGGCCCGCCACCATGCCGAGCTGGTAGCCCGCGAACGAGAGCGCCGAGAACAGGATCCGCGCGGTGGTGCCGATCCACAGCCCGATCGTGATCTCGGTGGCGAAGATCGCCAGAAGCGCCACGGGAGCGGCCTGCGCCGCCCCTTCGATCGGCGCCAGCGGCGACAGCGACACGCTCAGCGCGAGGGCAAAGAGCAGCCGGTGCCGGGCCGGGATCGACTGTTCGCCGAAGCCCGGCAGGAACATCAGCGCCGTGCCCAGCCGGGCAAAGACCAGACCGGCGGCGAGGGCCTGCGCGACGAGGAGTTCACCGAGATCCAAGCCTCAGCCGCCGATGGTGGCGACGGTGCGCAGCGCCGCCTTGCGATGCACTTCGTTGTGGGAGATCACCTGCGTCATCGGGCTCACCCGCTCCAGCATCGAGCGCACGAAGCCGCGCACCTCGGGGCTGACCATCAGCGCCGGCCATTCATCGGCCTGCGCGAAGCGCTGGATCTCCTTGCGCGCCTCGAGCACGAATTCCTGCACCCGCTGCGGCGACATCAGGAAATTGCGCTCCTCGCCGTTCATCCGCACCGCGCCGTTGAACTCGGTCTCCCAAGCCGAGGACATGGTGATCACCGGCACGAATCCCTGCGCGTCGGTCAGCGCGTGGCAGATCTGGTTCGACAGGCGGCGGCGCACATGCTCGGTGATCAGCGTCACCGAGGAGGTGGTGCGCCCGGCCTCGGCGATCGCCTCGACGATCAGCGGCAGGTTGCGGATCGAGATCCGCTCCAGCAGCAGCGCCTGCAGCACGTGCTGCACGAGGATCGTCGGGCTGGTGCCGGAAATCTCGCCCGCGAGCTTCTGGTAGGGGCGGGGCAGCCCCTCGATCAGCTGCTGCACCGCGCCATAGGTCAGCAGCTCGGGCATGTGCTGCTTGATCACCTCGGTCAGATGCGTGGTGATGACGCTTTCGGGGTCCACCACGGTGCAGCCCGCCGCCTCGGCCTGATCGGCCAGGGCCTGGTCGACCCAGACCACCTCGAGCCCGAAGGTCGGGTCCTTGGTGCGCGGACCGGGCAGCTCGATCGCGGCCTCGGCGGGGTTGATCACCATCATTCCGGTGGCACGGATCTGCGCGGTGGCGGCGGCCACGCCCTGCACGGTGATCGCGTAGCTGTCCGAGGCCAGCGCCGGGTCGTCCTTGATCCGCACCGAGGGCAGGACGAAGCCGAACTCGCGCGCGAAGAGATGGCGCAGGCTCTTGATCTTGCCGGGCAGGGCGGCGTCGGGCCGGTTGATCAGCGGCACCAGCGCGCCGCCCAGATCGAGCCGCAGATCGTCGAGCTTCAGCGTCTCCTGCACGTCATCCTCGGGGGTCTTGGCCTCGGCCTCTTCGCCCTCGATCGCCTTGGCCGCCTCGCGCAGCACCCGTGCCTTGGCCTCGCGGTCCATGACGTAGCCCAGACCCGCCATCATCGCCGCGAGGATCACGAAAACCGGCAGCGGAAAGCCCGGCAGCAGGCCGATGCCGCACAAGAGCCCCGCGGCCATGTAGAGCGCCTTGGGAAACTTGCCGAGCTGGCCCAGCACCGCCTCGTTGGCCGCGCCCTCGGTGCCGCCCTTGGTGACGATGAGGCCGGCGGCGAGCGAAACGATGAGCGCCGGGATCTGGCTCACCAGCCCGTCGCCGATGGTCAGGGTGGTATAGACATTGGCGGCCTCGCCGATCGGCAGCCCGTGCTGGACCACGCCGATCAGGATGCCGCCGACGATGTTGATCATGGTGATGATCAGGCCCGCCACCGCATCGCCGCGCACGAACTTCGAGGCGCCGTCCATCGCCCCGAAGAAGCCGCTCTCGTCTTCGAGTTCCTTGCGCCTCGTCTTGGCCTGCGCCTCGTCGATCAGCCCCGCGCCCAGATCGGCGTCGATCGCCATCTGCTTGCCCGGCATCGCGTCGAGCGAGAAGCGCGCCGCGACCTCGGCGATCCGGGTCGAGCCCTTGGAGATGACGATGAAGTTGATCACCACGAGGATCGCGAAGATCACGATGCCGATCACGAAGCTGCCGGCGACGATGAAGCGCGAGAAGCCCTCGATCACCCCGCCAGCAGCGCCCGGCCCGGTGTGACCCTGGCTCAGGATCAGCCGGGTGGAGGCGACGTTGAGCGACAGCCGCAGCATGGTGACCACCAGCAGAAGCGTCGGGAAGCTGTTGAACTCCAGTGGTTTGGGAATCCAGAGCGCGACCATCAGGATCAGCGCCGAGAGCGCCAGCGAGATCGCGAGTCCCAGATCGAGCAGCACCGAGGGCAGCGGCACGAACAGCACCGCCAGCACCGCCGTGACGCCGAGCGCGAAGCCCACGTCGCGGTTGGCGAGGCCGAGGGCCAGCATGCGGGAGGGCGGTTTGGCGCCGGTGGGATTGCTGCTCATGCGTGCCTCACGAGGATGGCCGGTCTTGGCCGATCATCGGCCGCAGCGGTGCGTTGCTGTAGATCCCGAAGCGGGCACCGTTGCCGGCGCCGCCGCCCGTGCTGCCGGCGGACCAGCCGCGTCGGCCCGGCTGCGCGATGGCGCCTGCGCTTTGCGGGGCGGGGGCCGGGCGGGCGGCGCCGGCTGCGCGTCCCTGACCCGGGGCGGCGAGATCGCGGAAGCCGGAGATGCGTTCGTTGGCGATCTCGATATTGCGGCGCAGCGACGCGAGATAGATCTGCTGCGCCTCGGGCGTGCGCGAGTGATAGGCCCCGGCGGCGGCGGTCCAGTCGCCGAACTCCTCGTAGAGCCCGCGCAGGAAGCGCGCCGCGTATTCGACGTTGCGCGCCGGATCGAAACCCTCGGCGACGCCGTCGAAGGCCTTCGGATGCCAGCGCAGGTTGATCTGCATGCAGCCGACATCGATGCTCTCGACCCCGGCGGCGCGGCGCGCGGAGATCCAGCCCAGCGCCGCCTCGCGATTGTCGAACAGGCGGCCTTCGCCGGCGGCGTTCACCGCCCATGGCCAGATCGTCAGCTGGCCGCCACGGGTCACCCCGGCCTCTTGGATGCCGATGGCCAGCAGCAGGTTGCCGGGGATCCGGTGACGCAGCTGCGCGCGCAGGATCTCGGCGACGCAGACGCCGTGCTCGAGGGGCGCGCCGCGCGGCGCGGCCCCCGCGGTCGAGCCCTCGCGCAGCGCGTCGCTGCCGCGGTAGAAATCGCCCCAGCCGGCAAGACCGGGCCGCGGCATCAGGGCCGCGACGAGCGCGATGGCGAGCCCGAGGCGCCTCACGCGCCACCGCTCGCGATCAGGTCGAAGACCCTGTCCGACAGCTTGGTCAGCGTCGTGTAGATGAAGGGGGTGGCGGCGAGGAGCCCGAGGAAGATCGCCGCGATCTTCGGCACGAAGGTCAGCGTCATTTCCTGGATCTGGGTCAGCGCCTGGAAGAAGGCGATGGCGAGGCCGACCCCCAGCGCCAACGCCAGGATCGGCCCCGAGCCGATCAGCACCGCGAGGATCGTCTCCGACAGGATGTCGTATGTATCGCTCTCGGTCATCGCCGGTGCCCCCGCGCGCGTGGTCTGTCCGGTGCCGCGATCAGATCGGCATCCGCAGCACTTCCTGATAGGCCTCGACCACCTTGTCGCGCATCGAGATCATGACCTTCACGGTGCTCTCGAGTTCGAGCGTTGCCTCGACCACTCGCTGCGCGCCGACCTCGCCGGTCAGGCCCTTCTGCGCCACGGCCTCGGATTCCCGTACGTTCTTCACCGCCTTAGAGGCGGCCTCGCTCAGGACGTCGGCAAAGCTCTCGCCCTTGGCCGGCGCCTCGACGGCAGCCGGGCTTGAAGTCAGTTCCTGCGAGGAGCGGTAGGCGCCGCGAATATTCGTGGTGGAAAGGATCGAGGAGAATTCGGTCATCGGTCAGCCCTATCGCAGGAGGTCGATCATCTGGTTGCGCATGTCGCGCCCGGCTTCGAACATGTTCATGTTCGCCTCGTAGCTGCGCGATGCCTCGCGCATGTTGCTCATTTCGAGGATCGGGTTGACGTTGGGCATCTTGACCATGCCCTTGTCGTCGGCGGCCGGATGCGCGGGATCGTGCACCAGCGCGAAGGGGCTGTCGTCGCGGCCGATCTGCTCGACCTTGACCATCGAGGCGCCGATCGCGCGGTCGACCAGCTCCTCGAAGGCCAGCGTCTTGCGGCGATACGGGTCAGCGCCGGGCGTGCTGCCAGTCGAATCCGCGTTGGCGACGTTCTCGGCGACGACCTTGAGCCGTTCGCCCTGCGCCCGCATGCCGCTGGCGGCGATGGCGCTGATCGAGGAAAGCGGGTCCATGACGGTCTCCTAAAGGGTCAGCGCAGGCCGGTGGCGGACATTGTGAGAAGCTCGTGGCCCTTGCGATAGAGCTGGGTGGCGAGGCGGTAGCTTTCGCTGATCTCCGAGGCCTTTACCGTCTGCTGCTCCAGCACCACCGAGTTGCCGTCGATCGAACGTTCCCAGGCGACCGGGTCGTCGATCACCCGGGTCGTCTCGTGGCGGCCGCCCGAAGAGGTGATGTGGCGCGGATCGGTGGTGGCGATACCCGCCTGCCGGCCGGCCAGCAGCGCCTCGAAACCCGACACTTCCTTGGCCCGAAAGCCCGGGGTGTTGGCGTTGGCGATGTTTTCGGAAACCACCTTTTGCCGCGCCGCGAGCCAGTCGAGGCGCTTCGAGGCAAGAGCAAAGAAGGACATTCCGTCGAGCATTTGCGTTTCCTTTCCGGTCGATCATGGATAGCATGTATAAATCGGCATGACTACCGGAGTGATTTTCATGCAGACCGCATTTTCGGAACTGACGTCGCAACTGCGCAACGCTCCGGAGGCGCGCATCACCGGCGAGGTGCGCGCGGTGCTGGGCCTGTCGCTCACGGTGAGCGGGCTGGAACGCGCGGTCGGGATCGGCGGGCGCTGCACGGTGCATGGGGCCCGCGGCCCGGTGCTGGGCGAGGTCGTCGGCATCGACGCGCGCGGCACGCATCTGCTGCCCTTCGGCTCATGGGCCGGCGTCGTGGTCGGCGACCGGGTGGAACACAGCCCGCGCGGCGACCTGCTGCGGCCCGACGCCTCGTGGATCGGCCGCGTGGTCAACGCGCTGGGCGAACCGCTCGACGAGCGCGGCCCGCTGATGGAGGGTGAGGCGGCGCGGCAGGTGCGGGCCGGTCCTCCGGCGGCTTTCGCGCGGCGCCGCGTCGGGGCGCGGCTCGACACCGGCATCAAGACGCTCGATGTCTTCGTGCCGCTGTGCCGGGGCCAGCGCATGGGCGTCTTCGCAGGCTCGGGCGTCGGCAAATCGACCCTGATGGCGATGCTGGCGCGCGGCGCGCAGGCCGACGTGATCGTGGTGGGTCTCGTCGGCGAGCGCGGCCGCGAGGTACAGGATTTCATCCAGGAGGATCTCGGCCCCGAGGGCATGGCGCGCTCCGTCATGGTGGTCTCGACCGGCGACGAGCCGCCCCTGATGCGCCGCCAGGCGGCCTGGACCGCGACGGCGGTGGCCGAGCATTTCCGCGACCAGGGGCTGCAGGTGCTGCTGCTCTTGGACAGCGTCACCCGCTTCGCCATGGCGCAGCGCGAGATCGGGCTGGCGGCGGGCGAGCCGCCCACTGCCAAGGGCTACCCGCCCACGGTCTTCGCCGAGCTGCCGCAGCTCCTGGAGCGTTCGGGTCCCGGCGCGGAGGGGCAGGGCGACATCACCGGGCTCTACACTGTGCTGGTCGATGGCGACGACATGAACGAGCCGGTGGCCGATGCGGTGCGCGGCGTGCTCGACGGCCATGTCGTGCTCGACCGGTCCATCGCCGAGCAGGGGCGGTTCCCGGCCGTGAACATCCAGAAGAGCATCTCGCGGATGCTGCCGGGCTGCCATTCGGCGGCGGAATACGCGGTGCTGCAGGCGGCGCGGCGCAGCCTCGCGCGCCATGCCGACATGGAGGAGCTGATCCGGATCGGCGCCTACAAGCAGGGCTCCGACGAGGAGGTCGACGCCGCGATCCGCTTCGCTGGCCCGGCCGACGGTTTCCTGAGCCAGCGCAAGGGCGAGGCGATGGTGGCCGATGAGAGCTTTGCCGAGATCTACCGCATGCTGAGCGAGGCCGGGATCAACGTGGCGCTGCCGAAGGCGCCGCAACCGCCGGCGCCCTTGCGCCGGGTCGGACAGGCGGGCTGAGCTCTCTCGGGGCTTTCGCCGCGCCCGGCTTGCCGCTAGACGGGTCCGCTCGACAACGGCCCGGCGGGCCGATCAAGGCGGAGAAATTCTCATGACCCCCGTGGCCTGCGGCATCGATTTCGGCACCTCCAACTCCACCATGGGGCTCGGCGCCGCGCGTGGCGCGCGGCTGATCGCGCTCGAGGGCGACGAGGTGACGCTGCCCAGCGCCGTGTTCTGGGAGGTGGACGACCCGGCGCCGATCTTCGGCCGTGCCGCGATCTCGGCCTATGTGGCGGGTGAGGAGGGGCGGCTGCTGCGCGGTCTCAAGAGCACGCTGGGCTCATCGCTCATCACCGAGCGCACCGCGATCGGCCGCCGCTCGGTGAGCTTCGTCGAGATCCTCGGCCGCTACTTCGGGCACCTGCGCGCCCGGCTCGACGCGGTCGCGCCGGGGGTGGAGCGGGCGGTGCTGGGCCGGCCCGTGCATTTCGTCGACGACGACGCGGCGGGCGACCGCGCGGCGCAGGACGCGCTGGAGGAGATCGCGCGCGGCGCGGGCTTCTCCGAGGTCGGCTTCCAATACGAGCCGATCGCCGCGGCGCTGGATTACGAAAGCGGCATCGCGCGGGAGGAACTGGTCCTCATCGTCGATATCGGCGGCGGCACCTCGGACTTCTCGGTGGTGCGCGTCGGCCCCGACCGCATGGAACGGCCGGATCGCGCGAATGACATCCTCGGCAATGACGGCATCCGCGTCGGCGGCACCGATCTCGACCGGCTGCTGAGCCTCGCGAGCGCGATGCCGCATCTCGGCCTCGGCAGCCCGATCCGCGGCGGCAAGGGCGACATGCCGCGCCACTACTACGTGGATTTCGCCACGTGGCATCGCATCAATCGCCTCTACGCGGCGCGGGCCCTGTCGGATCTCAAGGCGCTGTCGCGGGAGGCGGATGCGCCCGAACTCGTGGACCGGATGGTCCGGGCGGTCGAGGATCGGCGCGGCCATGCGCTCGCCATGGCGGTCGAGGGGGTGAAGCTCGACCTGTCGGAGGCCGAGGCCGCGCGGCTGGAGTTGAAGCCGCTCGTGGGCGGCCCGAACCCGGTGGTGACGCGCGCGGGTTTCGAGGAGGCGATCGCCATGCCGCTGCGCCGGATCGGCGAACGGATCGGTGCGGTACTGTCACAGGCCGGCGTCGGCCCGCAGGCGATCGGAACGGTGTTCATGACCGGCGGTTCCTCGCGGCTGCCGGTACTGCGGTCGCTGGTGGCCGCGCATCTGCCCGAGGCGCGGATCGCCACGGGGGACATGCTGGGCTCGGTCGGCACCGGTCTTGCCTTGGAGGCCGGTCGGCGCTTCGCCTGAGGCAACTTTGTTCCCGAAATACGCAATGACGACCTGTCCACCGGCGCCACGAAAAAGGCCCGGGCGATCCGCCCGGGCCTTTGCCTTTCCCCTACCGGTTTCTCAGAGCGGCCGCTTGAGCCACTTCGACAGCACGCCGATGATGCCTTCGCGGAACAGCAGCACGCCGAGCACGAAGATCACGCCCTGGATCACCGTGACCCATGCCCCCATCGAGGCGAGGTAGTTCTGCATCGTCACCACGATGGTCGCACCGAGGATCGGCCCGAACACCGTGCCGACGCCGCCCAGCAGGGTCATCAGCACCACCTCGCCCGACATCGACCAATGCACGTCGGTGAGCGAGGCAAGCTGGAACACCTGGCTCTTGGTCGCGCCGGCGAGCCCGGCGAAGCTGGCCGAGAGCACGAAGACCATAAGCTTGTAGCGGTTGACCCGGTAGCCCAGCGAGATCGCGCGCGGCTCGTTCTCGCGGATCGCCTTGAGCACCTGCCCGAAGGGCGAGTGAACGATGCGGTAGAGGAACAGGATGCCGCCAAAGGTGATGGCGAGCACGAGGTAGTAGAGCGCCTCGTTGCTGTTGACCGAGAACAGGCCGAACAGTTCGCCGCGCGGCACCGACTGAATCCCGTCCTCGCCGCCGGTGAAATCGGCCTGCAGCGCAAAGAAATAGACCATCTGCGCGAAGGCCAGCGTCACCATGGCGAAGTAGATGCCCTGCCGGCGGATCGCCAGCGCGCCGATCGCGAGGCCTAGCAGGCCCGCCGCCAGCGTACCGACGAGGATCGACGCCTCGGGCGTCCAGCCCCAGACCTTGGAGGCATGCGCCGCCACGTAGGAGGCCCCGCCGAAATACGCGGCATGGCCGAAGGATAGAAGCCCGCCGAAGCCCAGCAGCAGGTTGAAGGCCGCCGCGAAGAGCGCGAAGCACATCACCTTCATCGCGAAGACCGGGTAGACCAGCATCGGCAGGATGGCGAGCAGCACGAAGAGCACCGCGAAGATCGCCTTGTGCAGCATCGGCATGCCGGCGGTGGCGGGGCGGCGCTCGTTCACCGGGGCCTGGATATCGCTCACGCTCATCAGTTGTTCCTCCCGAACAGGCCCTCGGGCTTGATCATCAGCACGATGGCCATGATCACGAAGATCACCACGGCGGAGCCCGCCGGGTAGAACACCTTGGTGAGACCCTCGACGATGCCGAGGCCGAAGCCGGTGACGATGGCGCCCATGATCGAGCCCATGCCGCCGATCACCACCACCGCGAAGACGACGATGATCAGGTCGGCGCCCATGTTCGGGTTGACCGAGTAGATCGGCGCCGCGAGCACGCCGGCAAAGCCCGCCAGCGCCACGCCGAAGCCGTAGGTCAGCATGATCATCAGGGGCACGTTGATGCCGAAGGCGCCGACGAGGGTCGGGTTCTCGGTCGCGGCGCGCAGATAGGCGCCGAGCCGGGTCTTCTCGATCACGAACCAGGTGCCGAAGCAGACCACGACCGAGGCCACCACGACCCAGCCGCGATAGTTGGGCAGGAACATGAAGCCGAGATTCTGGCCGCCGGAGAGCTGCGACGGGATCTGGTAGGGCAGGCCGGAGATGCCGTAGTAGTTGCGAAACAGCCCCTGGATGATCAGCGCCACGCCGAAGGTCAGTAGCAGGCCGTAGAGATGGTCGAGGTGGTAGAGCCGCCGGAGCGCCAGCTTCTCCAGCACGATGCCGGTCGCACCGACGATCACCGGGGCGAGGAGCAGCGCCCACCAGTAGTTGATGCCGAGATATTCGAGCAGCATCCATGCGACGAAGGCGCCGAGCATGTACTGCGCGCCATGGCTGAAATTGATGATGTTGAGGAGGCCGAAGATCACCGCGAGGCCGAGCGACAGGACCGCGTAGAACGACCCGTTGATCAGCCCGAGCAGGAGCTGCCCCATCAGAACCTGCGGCGGTATGCCTAGGAGTTCGAACATGCCTGTCCCGTTGTTTTGAGTGGCCCCTTGGGGCGGAGGCGGGCGCGCCGCGTCACGCGGCGCGCCCGGTCAGGATCAGCTTTCGTTGGCAAAGGCGCAGCCCGAGCCTTCCATCGGCAGGAAGGCTTCCTCGCCGGGGATGGTCGAGACGTGCTTGTAGAGGTCCCACTCGCCGGTCGATTCATCGGGCGTCTTTACCTCGTAGAGGTGCATGTCGTGGATCACGCGGCCGTCCTTGCGCACATAGCCCTCGCCGAAGAGCGGATCGTCGAACTCGTTGGCCTTCATCCACTCGGCCACCACGTCGCCATCGGTCGAACCGGTGGCCTCGACGGCGCGCAGGTAGTGCATGGTGCCCGAATAGACGCCGGCATGGACCATGGTCGGCTTCGAGCCGAACTTCTCCTCGAAGCGGGCCGACCACTCGCGGGTCTCGTCGTCATGATCCCAGTAGAACGCCTCGGTGAGCACCAGCCCCTGCGCGGTCTGCGCGCCGAGCGCGTGCACGTCGGTGATGAACATCAGGAGCGCCGCGAGCGACTGCCCCGACTGGGTGATGCCGAACTCGGCGGCCTGCTTGATCGCGTTGACGGTGTCGCCGCCAGCATTGGCAAGGCCGATCACGTCGGCGCCGGAGGCCTGGGCCTGCAGCAGGAAGGACGAGAAGTCGGTGGCCGGGAAGGGGTGGCGGACCGAGCCCACGATCTCGCCGCCGGATTCCTCGACGATCTTCATCGTCTCTTCCTCGAGCGAATGGCCGAAGGCGTAGTCGGCGGTGAGGAAGAACCACTTCTTGTCGCCCGCCTCGGTCACGGCGCCGCCGGTGCCCTTGGCCAGTGCCGCGGTGTCGTAGGTCCAGTGGATCGTGGTCGGCTGGCACTGCTCGCCGGTCAGCTGGGTCGAGCCGGCGCCGCTGTCGATCAGGATCTTGTTGGCCTGGGCGGTGATGTCGGCCACCGCGAGCGCGGTCGAGGAGGTCGGCACGTCGAGGATCGCGTCGACGCCGTCCTGGTCGTACCACTGGCGCGCGATGTTCGAGGCGATGTCCGGCTTGTTCTGGTGGTCGGCCGAGATCACCTCGACGTCGAGCCCCTTCGAGGCGGCGTCGAAATCCTCGACCGCCATGCGCGCCGCGACGACCGAGCCCTCGCCCGAAAGGTCGGCATAGACGCCGGAGCGGTCGTTCAGCACGCCCAGCGTGACCTCGATGTTGTCCTGCGCCATGGCGGGCAGGCCAAACGACGCGAGGGTCAGCGCTCCGAGAATAGTTTTCTTCATGTTTTCCTCCCAGTGGACGGCGCTTTTCATGCGCCTTGTGAAGCCATCAGACGCCCAGATAGGCGTGCAGCTTGTCGATGTTGGCGTCGAGTTCGGCGTTGGGGATCATGTCCACCACACGGCCCTGATCGACGACGTAGTGGCGATCTGCGACCGAAGCCGCGAAGCGGAAGTTCTGCTCGACCAGCACGATGGTGAAGCCCTCCTTCTTCAGCTCGCGGATCGTCGCGCCGATCTGCTGGACGATCACCGGGGCGAGGCCCTCGGTCGGCTCGTCGAGCAGCAGCAGCTTGGCGCCGGTGCGCAGGATGCGGGCGATGGCGAGCATCTGCTGTTCGCCCCCCGACAGCTTGGTGCCCTGGCTGCGCTTGCGCTCCAGAAGGTTCGGGAACAGCTGGTAGATCCGCTCGACCGAGAGACCGCCTTCGGCGATCTTCGGCGGCAGCATCAGGTTCTCCTCGACATTGAGCGAGGAGAAGATGCCGCGCTCCTCGGGGCACAGCGCGATGCCGAGCTTGGCGATGTGGCGCGGCTCGAGCCCGATCGTCTCGGTGCCACGCATCGTCACCGAGCCGGTGCGCTTCGACAGGATCCCCATGATCGCCTTGAGCGTCGAGGTCTTGCCGGCGCCGTTGCGGCCCAGCAGCGTCACCACCTCGCCCTCGCGCACCTCGAAATCGATGCCGTGCAGCACGTGGCTTTCGCCGTACCAGCCCTGAAGCCCCTCGATCCTCAGGAGCGCTGCGCCGCTGGCGGCGGGGCGGTGGGTCATCGTGGCGGCCTCAGTCATGTCCGGCTCCGATATAGGCGTCGATCACGTCGGGCGATTTCGACACGGTGGCGTAATCGCCCTCTGCGAGGATCTCGCCGCGCGCCAAAACCGTAATCTTGTCAGACAGATCCGCGACGACCTTGAGGTTGTGCTCGACCATTAGGATGGTGCGGTTCGCGGCGATGCGCTTGATCAACTGCGAAGTGCGTTCCACGTCCTCCTGGCCCATGCCGGCCATCGGTTCGTCGAGGAGCAGCATCGCCGGATCGAGCGCCAGCGTCGTGGCGATCTCGAGCGCGCGCTTGCGGCCATAGGACAGCTCGCCCGCGCGGGTATCGGTGAACTCCGACAGACCCACCGCGTCGATATGTTCGCGCGCCTCGTCGTCGAACTGGGTCAGCCCGCGCTCCGAGCGCCAGAAATCATAGCTGTCGCCGCGCTTGCGCTGCAGCGCCACGCGCACGTTCTGCAGCACGCTGAGATCCGGGAACACGGCCGAGATCTGGAAGCTTCGCACCATGCCGAGCCGGGCGATGTCGGCCGGGGCCATCTTGGTGATGTCGCGCCCGTCATAGGTGATCGTGCCACGCGTCGGCTGCAGGAACTTGGTCAGCAGGTTGAAGCAGGTCGTCTTGCCCGCCCCGTTGGGCCCGATCAGCGCGTGGATCGAGCCGCGCTCGACCGCGAGATCGACCTTGTTGACGGCGACGAAGCCCTTGAATTCCTTGGTGAGCCCTTCGGCCTTCAGAACAGCGTCCATCAGCAACCGCCCCGCGATTGCGGCCCGGCAAGCGTGATCAGCATCACGGCCTTCCTCCCCTTTTCCTTCCGCCTCAATGTCCTCCGGGCGGATTGCTTGGAGGCTAGGCAGCGGGTGGCGGAGCTGTCAACTGGGGGCTGCGCCAATTCGCTGCATACGCAAGGTTAATTTGCCGCCATGCAGAAAAATGCTGCCCAATGCCAAGCGAGTGGGCGTTTTTTCCGATGCCGCGCCGCATCGGGGCGTTGCTTGAAGCGGTTCCGACATGCCATGTGAACGCGGATTGAAATGTCCCATGAGGGAGGGAGAGATGCGCGCGCTCGCGGCGGTGGTCACCGCCATATCGGCCTTGAACCGGATCATCGGTCAGGTCTTCTCCTGGCTGGCGCTGGGGATCGTGGTGGTCTGCTTCACCGTGGTGGTGCAGCGCTACGTCTTCGCGATCAGCTACGTCTGGATGCAGGACCTCTATATCTGGCTCAACGGTGCGATGTTCACCGCCGTGGCCGGTTTCGCGCTGCTGCGCGACGACCATGTCCGGGTCGACATCTTCTACCGGCCCGCGCCGATCCCGCGAAAGGCGCTGATCGACCTGATCGGCGTGGCGGTGTTCCTGCTGCCCTTCTGCGTGGTCGTCCTCGTCTACGGCATGCCCTTCGTGCAGCGCAGCTGGGGCTATTACGAGGCCTCGGCCAATGTCGGCGGCATGCCGGGGCTGTTCATCCTCAAGAGCTTCATCATCGGCTTCGCGGTGTTGGTTGGCCTTCAGGGCCTTGCCCTGGCGGGCCGCGCGATCCTGACGCTCGCGGGGCGCGACGGGCTGTTGCCCGAGCGCCTGCGCTACTCCCTCAAGACCGACCACCTGACCGAGGCCGCCGAATAACATGGATCTAGTGCTCATCGGAGAGATCCTCTCGGGTCTCATGTTCTTCGGCATCATCGGTTTCCTGATGATGGGCTTTCCCGTGGCCTTCACGCTGGCGGGCGTGTCGCTGATGTTCGGCCTCGTCGGCTGGGCGATCGGCGTGTTCGACCCCTCGAACTTCGGCAGCCTGCCGAGCCGCTATATCGGCTTCATGACCAGCGAAGTGCTGGTCGCGGTGCCGCTGTTCATCTTCATGGGGGTGATGCTGGAGCGGTCGCGCATCGCCGAGCAGCTGCTGCTCACCATGTCGAAGCTGTTCGGCAACCTGCGCGGCGGTCTCGGCCTGTCGGTGGTGATCGTCGGCGCGATGCTCGCGGCCTCGACCGGCGTGGTCGGCGCCACGGTCGTCACCATGGGGCTCATTTCGCTGCCGGCGATGCTTCGCGCGGGCTACGACCCCAAGCTCGCCACGGGGGTGATCTGCTCCTCGGGCACGCTGGGCCAGATCATCCCGCCCTCGACGGTGCTAATCTTCATGGGCGACATGCTCTCGGGCATCAACAGCCAGGTGCAGATGGAGAAGGGCAACTTCGCGCCCACCCCGGTCTCGGTCGGCGACCTCTTCGCGGGCGCGCTGCTGCCGGGCGTGCTGCTGGTCGGGCTCTATTCGCTGTGGATCATCTTCAAGGCGATCACCGATCCCGAGAGCTGCCCCGCGACGCCGGTGCCGGCCGAGGAGAAGCGCGGCCTGTTCAAGGAGGTGCTGGTCGCGCTGCTGCCGCCGCTCCTGTTGATCATGGCGGTGCTGGGCTCGATCCTGGGCGGCGTGGCGACCCCCACCGAGGCGGCCTCGGTCGGCGCGGTCGGCGCGATCATCCTCGCGGCGCTACGCTGGCGGCTCAGCCCGCGCATCCTGCACGAGACGGTGGTGGCGACGGCGACGATCACCTCGATGGTGTTCATTATCCTGTTCGGCGCCTCGGTCTTCTCGATCGTGTTCCGGCTGATGGGCGGCGACAACCTCGTGCACGAGTTCCTGTCGAACCTGCCGGGCGGCGCCGTGGCGGCGGTGATCGTGGTGATGGCGATCATGTTCGTGCTGGGCTTCATCCTCGACACCTTCGAGATCATCTTCATCGTGATCCCGATCACCGCGCCGATCCTCCTGGCGCTCGACATCGACCCGATCTGGCTCGGCGTGCTGGTGGGGATGAACCTTCAGACCTCGTTCCTGACGCCGCCCTTCGGCTTCGCGCTGTTCTACCTGCGCGGCGTGGCGCCGGACAGCCTGCCGACCTCGGCGATCTATCGCGGCATCATCCCCTTCGTGCTGCTGCAGGTGATCGGCATCGCGCTGCTCTTCGCCTTCCCGCAGATCGTGACCTGGCTGCCGACCGTGCTGTAACAACCGCGGATCGCGCCAAACGGAACGAAAAAGCCCGGATCTTTCGATCCGGGCTTTCTCGTTCTGCGAGGAGGTCGAGATCACATCTCGAAATACTGCTCGCGGGCGCGGATGAAGTTGGCATCCGCGGTCTGCGCCTTGGTGCGCAGGAGCTTGAGCGACTCGATGAAGCTCTCGGTGGTGCGCTTGGTCAGGTCGTCGCCGTTGTCGCGCAGCTCGCCCAGAACCTCCTTGGCGGCACCGGCCGCGGCCTCGAGCACTTCCTCGGGGAACTGCTTCACCTGCACGCCATGCTCGTTCATCAGCGTGTTGAGCGCGCGCGGGTCGTTGGCCGCGAAATCCGAGGCCACCATGTCGTACTCGGCCTGCGACACGTCACGGATGATCGCCTGCAGGTCCTCGGGCAGCTCGGAGTACTTCGCCTTGTCGACCACCAGCTCGGTGGCGAGGCCCGGCTCCACGAAGGAGGGGAAGTAGTAGTTCTTGGCGACCTGGTGGAAGCCCAGCGCGAGGTCGTTGTAGGGGCCCACGAACTCGGCCGCGTCGAGCGCGCCCGACTGCAGCGCCTGGAAGATCTCGCCCGCGGCCATGTTGGTCGCGGTGACACCGAGCTTTTCCCAGACCCGGCCGCCGAGGCCCGGGGTGCGGAAGCGCAGGCCCTTGAGGCTGTCGAGGCCGGTGACCTCGTCGCGGAACCAGCCGCCGGCCTGGGTGCCGGTGTTGCCCGACAGGAAGCCCTTCACGCCGAACTGGTCATAGGCCTCGTCCCACAGCTCCTGACCGCCCATGTGGCGCATCCAGCCCGCCAGCTCGGTCGAGGTCATGCCGTAGGGCACGCCGGTGAAGAAGTTCAGCGCGGCGGACTTGTTCTGCCAGTAATAGGCGGCCGAATGCGACATCTCGGCGGTGCCGTCGATCACCGCGTCGAGCGATTGCAGCGGCGGCACCAGCTCGCCGGCCGAGTAGACCTGGATCGTCAGCCGGCCGCCCGAGGCGGCGGTGATCCGGTCCGCGAGGCGCTGGGCGCCGACGCCGAGGCCCGGAAAGTTCTTGGGCCAGGTGGTGACCATGCGCCAGGTGATGTTGCCCTGCGCCACGGCGGGTGCGGCCAGTGCGGCGGCGCCGGCACCCAGACCGGCCTTGGTGATGAACGAACGACGATCCACGCGTCTCTCCCTGCTGTCTCTCACGTCCCGCGCCCCTCCCGGATGCGGGCCCTCGCGCGAGATAAATCGATGCGGGGTGTCCTTGTCCAGCCTTTCGGGCCCCCCAGGCATCGGCGGTGCCCTGCCGGATCGCGGCGAGGCTGTTGACGGCAAAGGGCAAATGGATTCATGTCCGCCGAAGCGCAGGAGAGAACGGATGACGAACCCCAAGATGCAGCTTCCGACCGTTTCGCCGCGCCTCACGATCGAGATCGACGCGGTGGCACGGCTGGGCTTCGTCACCGCGCAGGCCCGCTCGGCGGTGATCAGGAGCCTCGCGCTGCACCATGACGGAGAGGCGGCGATCGAGGGGGCGGAGCTGCATCTGTGGTGCGAACCGGCGGTGCTGCGACCGCGGCACTGGCGCCTCGACCGGATCGCCCCCGGGGAGCGCCTCGCGATCGGTGATCTGGCGGTGACGCTCGACCCGGTGCCGCTCGCGACGCTGGAGGCGGCGGAGCCTGCGCTGCTGCGACTGGAACTGCGGCAGGCGGGGCAGGTTCTGGCCCGCGCCGAGCGCTGGCTGAGGCTGCTGGCGCGCGACGAATGGGGCGGCTTGGGCGAGATGGCGCATCTGCTGCCCGCCTTCGCACGGCCCGACGCGGCGGTGGCGGAGGGGCTGATCGAGGCGGCGCAGGCGCTTCTGGCGCGGGCCGGGCAGGGCGATCCCGACGGCTACCGCTCCGGCGATCCGGGCCGGGCCTGGATGCAGGCGGCGGCGATCTGGTCCGCGCTTGAGGGCTGGGGCGTGCGCGGCGCGGTGGCGGGCGGCGACGTGGCCAGTCGCGGCCAGAAGCTGCGATCCGCGTCGCGGATCCGCGCCGAGCGACTGGCGACGCCGCTGGAGGCCACGCTGCTGATGGCGGCGGGGATGGAGGCTCTGGGGCTGAACCCGGTGCTGGCCTTCGCACAGGGGCAGGTCTGGTGCGGCGTCTGGCTGGTCGACCGCGATTTCGGTCGCGTGGTCGAGCCCGACGCCGTGGCGCTGCGCAAGGCGATCGCCGCGCGGGAGTTGCTGATGCTCGACCCGGAGCTTTCGGGCCGTGGCATGGGCTTCGAGGCGGCGGTGGCCGCGGGGCGGGCGCTGGGCGACGAAGCGCGGGAGACCGGCTTCATCGCCGCGATCGACATCGCGGCGGCGCGGGCGAACGGCATCATGCCGATGGCCGAGACCGGGCTCGAGCCCGCTTCGGAGGCGGGGGAGGTGACGCCGCCGCCCTTGCCGCGCGCGCCCGCAGCGGCCGATCTGCCGGTGGCCGAGATCGAGGAAAGCCCCGCCACCGCCGAGGGGCGGATCGAGCGCTGGCAGCGCAAGCTTCTGGACCTGTCGCTGCGCAATCGCCTGCTGAATTTCCGCGACGGGCGCGGCGCGGTGCCGTTCCTGTGCGCCGACATGGCGGCGCTGGAGGATCGTCTGGCGGGCGGCGCCACCGCCATCCCGGTGCCGATGGAAGAGGCCGAGAGCCTGTCGCCGGACGAGATCGCGCGCCGCGCGGCGCAGGCGCAGGAGCGTGGACGCCTCGCCGCGCCGCTGACGGCGACCGAGCTGCAATCGCGGCTCGTGGCGCTGCACCGGCGTGCCAAGAGCGACCTGCAGGAGGGGGGCACAAACACGCTGTTCCTTGCCGCGGGCTTCCTGCGCTGGCGCCGCGAGGGCGAGGAGCGGGCCTACCGCGCGCCGTTGCTGCTGATCCCGGCGCGGCTCGACCGGCGCTCGGCCAAGTCCGAGTTCCGTCTGGGCCATCTCGAGGACGAGGTGCGGGTCAACGCGACGCTGCTCGAATTCCTGCGCCGCGATTTCGCGCTGTCGGTGCCCGGTCTCGACGGTGAGCTGCCGCGCGACGACAGCGGCATCGACCTCGCGCGGATCTTCGATCTGGTGCGGCTCGCGGTGCGCGACATGCCCGGTTTCGAGGTGATCGAGGAGCTGGCGCTCTCGACCTTTTCCTTCGCCAAGTTCCTGATGTGGGAGGATCTGGTCGCGCGCGAAGCGGAGCTGCGCGACAGCCCGCTGGTGCGGCACCTGCTCGACGGGCCGGAAACGGCCTATCCGCAGCCTGACTTGCCGATGATCGCGCCGCGCGATCTCGACCGGGTGCTGGCCCCGGCCGATCTGGTGACGCCGCTGCCTGCCGACAGCAGCCAGCTCGCTGCCGTGGCGGCGGCGGCGCAGGGCCGCGACTTCGTGCTCATCGGCCCGCCCGGCACCGGCAAGAGCCAGACCATCGCCAACATCATCGCGCAGGTCATGTCGCAGGGGCGGACCGTGCTCTTCGTGGCCGAGAAGGCCGCCGCGCTCGAGGTGGTGCATCGCCGCCTCGCGAGATGCGGTCTGGGCGACGCCTGCCTCGAGCTGCATTCGAGCAAGACCGACCGCGCCTCGGTGCTGGCGCAGCTCGGGCGTGGCTGGGACCGTGCGGCGGCGGGGACCGAGGCCGATTGGATCGAGGTGACCGAGGATCTGCGGCTCACCCGCGATCGGCTCAACGCCTATGTCGCGGCGCTGCACCGCAAGGGGCGGCAGGGCTTTTCGGTGTTCGAGGCGATCGGCCGCGTCGCGGCGGGCGCGCCACCGCTGCGCCTCGGCTTCGCTTGCGTGGATGCGCATGACGCCGAAAGCTACGCGCGGTTGCGCGATCTCGCCGGTGATCTGGAGCGCCTCGCGCAGGTGGCCGGGCAGGGCGCGCCGCTCGACCTTCTGGGCGATGTCGAATGGTCCTTCGACTGGCAGGCGCGGTTCCTCGATGCGGCGGCCGTGCTGGGCCGCGCCGCGCGGGGCCTCGACCGGGCGCTGGGCGGGATTTGCGATCGGCTGGGCCTCACCCCCGAGGCGGCGCGCATGGCGGCGCGGCGGGCGCTTTTCGCCGAGCTGACGCCGCTGGCGAACCCGCAGGCGCCGGACCTCTCGGCGCTGCCCGAGCTGCCGCTCGCCGAGCTGGAGCGCGCGGCACGAGAGCGGGCCGAGGCCGAAGCGGCGATGGCGGCGGCGCGCGGACGGCTCGCGGCGGAGTATCCGGATGATGCCGACAGCCGCATCGACCTCGCGGCGCTCGATGCCGAATGGCGCGCGGCACAGGGCGGGATCTGGCCGCTTTCGGCGCTGGCGCGGCGGCGGGTGCGCGCGGTGCTGCAAAGCCATGCGCGGGCGGGCGAGGTCGATCCCGGCCCCGATCTCGAGGCGCTGCACCGGCTTGGCCGGGGCCGCGCGACGCGCGACGCCTCGCCGCTGGCGCATCTGCCTGCCGAGCGGAACGAACCGCTCATCGAGGCCTGGCGCAGGCTCGAGACGGCCCTGGGGGGGCTTGCGAGCGAGGGCGCCGATCCCGCGCGCCTCGGCGCGATGCGGGCCGAGCTGAGCCGGCCCGGCGACGGGCCGATCCGCGCGGCGCTGGCTGCTCTGGAAACGGCCGAAGCGGAGGCGCTGGCGGCCCGCGACGCCTATGCGGATCTCGGCGGGCTGGTGCCCGAGACCATGGCCCCCGCCGAACTGGTCCGGGCGCTGGAAACGCTGGAGCGTCAGGCGGCGCGGCTGGCCGACTGGACCCGCTGGATCGCGCTGCGCGGCCGGGCCGAGGCGGCGGGGCTGGGCCCGCTGGTCGAGGCGATCGAGGCGGGGCGGCTCGACCGGCCCGCGCGCGACGCCTTCGAGGCCGCCTATGCCGACTGGTGGTTGCCGCGCGCCATGGATGCCGAACCGCTGCTGCGCGATTTCGCCCATTGGGCCCATGACGATCTCGTGGCGCGGTTCCGCATGCTCGACGACCGCGCCGCCGCCCTTGCCCCCGCCGAGGCGCTGCGCCGGATCGGTGGCGACCTGCCGTCGCGCGACGCGGTGCCGCGCGCCTCGGAACTGGGCGTGCTGCGTCACCAGCTGGGGCTGAAGCGGCCCTCGATGCCGATCCGGCAGCTGCTGGGGCAGATGCCCGAGAGCCTGCCGCGCCTCGCGCCCTGCGTGCTGATGTCGCCTTTGTCGGTGGCGCAATACCTGCCCGCCGGACAGCCCGCCTTCGACGTGGTGATCTTCGACGAGGCGAGCCAGATCACCACCTGGGACGCCATCGGCGCCATCGCACGCGGGCGGCAGGCGATCGTGGTGGGCGACCCGAGGCAGCTGCCGCCGACCAATTTCTTCGGCCGCTCCGAGGACGAGGAGGACGAGGATGAAGACGTCTTCGCGCTGCGCGACATGCCCTCGATCCTCGACGAAGTGGCGGCCTCGGGCGTGCCGGTGCGGCGGCTCGACTGGCACTACCGCTCGCGCGACGAAGCGCTGATCGCGTTCTCGAACCACTTCTACTACGATGGCGGTCTCGTCACCTTCCCGTCGCCGGGCACGGGGCGCGAGGCGATCACGCTGCACCGTGTCGACGGGCGCTATGGCCGTGGCAAGGGCCGCACCAACATCGAGGAGGCGCGCGCCGTGGTGGCGCTGATCCGCGAGCGGCTCGTGGCGGCGCTGGCGCAGCCGGAGGCGCGGCGCCACAGCATCGGCGTCATCACCTTCAACGGCGATCAGCAGGCTCTCATCCTTGACCAGCTCGACGCGATGCGCCGCGAGATGCCCGAGCTGGAATGGTTCTTCGACGAGGCCCGCGACGAGCCGCTCATCGTCAAGAACCTCGAGAACATCCAAGGCGACGAGCGCGACGTGATGCTGTTCTCGGTCACCTTCGGGCCGGACCTCGCGGGCAAGCTCTCAATGAATTTCGGCGCGCTCAATGCCGAAGGGGGCGAGCGGCGGCTCAACGTGGCGATCACCCGGGCGCGGCGCGAGTTGCACGTCTTCGCCTCGCTCGGGGTCGAGCAGATCGATCTGGGCCGCAGCCGCGCCCGTGGCGTCGCCGACCTCAAGGCGTTTCTCGACTACGCCGATCGCGGCGCCGTGGCGCTGCCCGCGCGCGAGACGGGCAGCCTCGGCCCGGCCGAGAACCCGTTCGAAGAGGCGGTGGCGCGCGCGCTCGAGGCCAGGGGCTGGGAGGTGCGCACGCAGATCGGGGTGTCGGGATACCGCATCGATCTCGCGGTAGTGCACCCGGACCGGGGCGGCGCCTATCTCGCCGGGGTCGAGTGCGACGGGGCGAGCTACCACTCGGCGGCCACGGCGCGCGATCGCGACCGGGTGCGGCAGGCGGTGCTGGAGGGCCTTGGATGGCGCATCGAGCGGGTCTGGTCGACCGACTGGTTCCGCGCGCCGGGCCACGTGGCCGAGCGTCTGGATACCCGGCTGCGCGAGGCGCTGGCCGAGGATCGGGCCCGGCGCGAGACCGCGCGCCCGCGCCGCCTGTCTCTGCCCGCCCCGGGAGAGTGACGCGCGCCGCAGCCCTGAGGCTTGACCGGCCGGCGCGGGGTCACTAGCCCTGTGGCATGGCCGGTCACGGGGCCGACGATGGCGTCGTCCGGGCCCCCGGCCATCTCATCATTCTCGTCCCGGACGCCCGGACGGTCGTGCCCCGTCGCGAGGCGGCGCGCGCATGTTGGGAGACGCCCATGATCAGACCCCGCACCAAGAGCCCGGTCGCCCCCGCCCGCCGCACAGATCACGGGCCCGCGGGCACCGGCATCGCGTTGATGGTGGTCGCCATGGCGCTGCTGCCGGTGGGCGACACGCTGGCCAAGCTGCTCACCGGGGCGATGCCGCCCGCCGAGGTGGTGCTGTGGCGCTTCGGCTTTCAGGGCGCGACGCTGGCGGCGCTGGCGCTGCTGCTGCGGGACCGGTTGCGGGGCGCGATGTTCTCGCCGGTGCTGATCCTGTCGGGGCTGTGCTCGGTCGTCACCATGACCGGCCTCGTAGGTGCCTTCGCGGTGATGCCGATCGCCACCGCCATCGCGATCTTCTTCGTGGAGCCGCTGATCCTCGTGCTGCTGGCCGCGCCGCTTCTGGGCGAGAAGGTCGGGCCCCGCCGCTACGCCGCCGTCGCGGTGGGGTTCGTGGGCGCGCTGGTGGTGATCCGCCCGGGCTTCGAAGGCTTCACCCCGGCGGCGCTCCTGCCGCTGATGGCGGCCACGGGCTACGCGCTCAACGCGGTGATCCTGCGCAGCGCCTCGGCCTCGCGCTCCGCGCTCACCATCCAGACCGGGGCCACGCTCTACGCGGCGCTGATCGCGCTGGCGCTGTTCGAGGTGATGGCGCTCTTGGGCGGGCCGGGCTTCACGGCGCCCGCCGCACCCGGCTGGATCTGGGGGGTGCTGCCACTGGCCGGGTTGATCTCGGCGGCGACCTTCCTGCTGATCGCCGAGGCGTTCCGCCGCTCCGAGGCGGGGCTTCTGGCGCCGTTCCAGTATCTCGAGATCGTGGGCGCGGTGCTGCTCGGCTATCTGGTGTTCGGTGACCTGCCGGACCTCGCCACGGCGGTCGGCACCGCGATCATCCTCGGCTCCGGCGGTTACGTGGTGCATCGCGAGAGGGCCGCCGCCCGTGGGGACCGTACCCGTGCCGAGGGGCTCGCCGCGCCGCAGGGCTGAGCATGAACGGCGGGCCCGGGGTCATGCTAACCCCGCCCGCCGTTCACTTCACTGGCCAACCGATCAATCGGAAAACGCGTCAGCGATGCCGGTCCGCGCCGGTCCCGCGTGCCTTCAGGCTTCGGGCTCGGGCACGTAGAGCGCGCCGCCCTCGCGGAACTTCTCGGCCATCTTCGCCATGCCCTCTTTCTGGGCCTCGGACCTGATGTCGTGGCTGATCCGCATGGAACAGAACTTGGGCCCGCACATCGAGCAGAAATGTGCCGTTTTGTGGGCTTCCTTGGGGAGCGTCTCGTCATGCATGGAGCGCGCCGTGTCGGGGTCGAGCGCGAGGTTGAACTGGTCTTCCCAGCGGAACTCGAAGCGGGCGCGGCTCAGCGCGTCGTCGCGGATCTGCGCGCCCGGATGCCCCTTGGCGAGATCGGCGGCATGGGCCGCGATCTTGTAGGTGATCACGCCGGTCTTCACGTCGTCGCGGTCGGGCAGGCCCAGATGCTCCTTGGGCGTGACGTAGCACAGCATCGCGCAGCCGAACCAACCGATCATCGCAGCACCGATGCCGCTCGTGATGTGGTCGTAGCCTGGCGCGATGTCGGTGGTGAGCGGCCCCAGCGTGTAGAAGGGCGCCTCGTCGCAGCAGGCCAGCTGCTTGTCCATGTTCTCCTTGATCTTGTGCATGGCGACGTGGCCGGGCCCTTCGATCATCACCTGGCAGTCATGCTTCCACGCGATCTGGGTCAGCTCGCCCAGTGTCTCCAGCTCCGCGAACTGCGCCGCGTCGTTGGCGTCGGCGATCGAGCCCGGGCGCAGCCCGTCGCCCAGCGAGAACGACACGTCGTAGCGGCGGCAGATCTCGCAGATCTCCTCGAAATGCTCGTAGAGAAAGCTCTCGCGGTGGTGGTGCAGGCACCACTTGGCCATGATCGAGCCGCCGCGGCTGACGATGCCGGTGACCCGGTCGATGGTGAGCGGCACGTGATGCAGCCTGAGCCCGGCATGGATGGTGAAGTAGTCCACCCCCTGTTCGGCCTGCTCGATCAGCGTGTCGCGGAACACGTCCCATGTCAGGTCCTCGGCGATGCCGCCGACCTTCTCCAGCGCCTGATAGAGCGGCACCGTGCCGATCGGCACCGGGGAATTGCGCAGGATCCAGTCGCGGATGTCGTGGATGTCGCGCCCCGTGGAGAGGTCCATCACCGTGTCGGCGCCCCAGCGCGTGGCCCAGACCATCTTCTCGACCTCCTCCTCCATCGAGGAGGTGACCGCCGAGTTGCCGATATTGGCGTTGATCTTCACGAGGAAGTTGCGGCCGATGATCATCGGCTCGAGCTCGGGATGGTTGATGTTGGCGGGGATGATGGCGCGGCCGCGCGCGATCTCCTCGCGCACGAATTCGGGCGTCACGTGATCGGGGATCGCGGCGCCGAAGCTCTCGCCGTCGCGCGGCCGGGCCAGCGCCGCGTCGCGGCCCATGTTCTCGCGGATCGCGACGAATTCCATCTCGGGCGTGACGATGCCCGCGCGTGCATAGGCGAGCTGGGTGACGGCGCGGTCGGCCGTCGCGCGGCGCGGCGCATGGGCGCGCGGGAAGGGGCGCAGCTTGCCGCTGGCCTCGTCTCGGCCATTGTCCTCGGGGCGGGTGGCGCGGCCCGGATAGGTTTCGGTATCGCCGCGCGCGGCGATCCATGCCTCGCGGTGACGGGGCAGGCCAGCGGCGGTGTCGATCGCGGCCTCGGGATCGGTATAGGGGCCCGAGCTGTCATAGACCCGGACATCCGGCTCGCCGGCGCTGGGGTGCAGGGCGATCTCGCGCATCGGCACGCGGATCTCGGGATGCAGGGTTCCGGCCGTCCAGACCTTGCGCGAGGCGGGCAGCGCGCCGGTGGTGACCTTGGGCAATTCGGGCGGGGTGGTGTTGATCGTCATGCGGCGTCCTTGCGTCGGCGGTGACGATCCAGAACGACAGCGGGGGTGGAAGGGCGGCGATGGAGCGGGAGTCTCCCCCGAAGCCAGCGGCCGCGCACCGTCCCTACGCCAGTATGAACTGGATCAGGTTCGAAGGGTCTGCGCGCGCGTGGGCCGCCATTCATGGCGACCTCGCCCAGCGATATCTCAGCCCCTTGCCGGGGCCCCCCTGGTGAAGTGCGGCCACCCTGCCGCCGGGTCAGGCGGCTGTCAAGCGCCCCGCCGGCGCTCGCGCCGCATCATCGAGGTCACGGCGCGAAACTCGGGATGGGTGGCGATCCGCGACAGGTCGAGCGGCGCCCGCGGGCGCCAGTTGGGATAGTCGTCCACCGTGCCGGGCATGTTGGTCGGCGCCTGCGGCCCGACCATGTCTGCCAGCCGGACGCCGACAAGCGCGGCGCGGCTCCGCGCGAGGTAGCGATAGGCCGCGACCAGCACCTCGCGCGGCATTTCCTTCTGCCGCGGCAGCCGCCCGCGCAGCGCGCCGGCGCGGCGCATCGCGTCGAGCAGGGCGCGGCGTTCGCGGGCGCGCTCCTTCTCATGCGCGTCGCTGTCCTCTTCGCCGACGAGGCCGAGCTTGCGGCGCAGCGCGATGTCCTCGCCGGCCCACCAGCGTTCCAGCACCGGCAGGTCGTGGGTCGAGAGGCAGGCCAGCGCGGTGGGGCTGTACTCCTGCGGCGCCCGGAAACGGTCGCCCTCCTTCTCGAAGTAGAGAATCGAGTAGGACAGGATGTTGGCCGCCTGCATGGCCTCGCGAAAGCCGGGCGGCACGAAGCCCAGATCCTCGCCGATCACCACCGCGTTCTGGGCGCGGCTTTGCTGCGCCAGCACGCGCAACAGGTCGGAGAAGGGGTAGCGCAGATGCGCCCCGGCGCTGGCGGGCTCGCCCTCGGGGATCAGGAAGAGCTGCCACAGCGCCATCGCGTGGTCGATCCTGAGCGCGCCGGCATGGGCGAGCTGCGCGCCGATCATGTCGCGGAACGGCGCGAAATCGAGCTTGCGCAGCGTGCCGGGGTTGAAGGCGGACAGGCCCCAATACTGGCCCTCGGCGGCAAAGACGTCCGGCGGCGCGCCGACCGCGAGACCGGTCATCTGCACCTCGCCGCCGCTCCAGCTGGCCGAGCCGTCGGGAGCTTCGCCCACCGCGAGATCGAGATAGAGCCCGATGCGCATGCCCGCGTCGAGCGCGCAGGCCTGCGCCTCATCGAGCTGGCGCGTCGCGCGCCATTGCAGCCAGAGATGAAAGCGGACCTCCTCCGCATTCCTGTCGGCGAAATCCGCGACCTCGGGACTGTCCGCGTCTTGCAACGCCGCGGGCCAGCCCTTCCAGCCCGAGCCGTGGCCTTCCGCCACCATCGCCAGCGACAACGCCTCGAACAGCGCGTGGCGGCGCAGCGGCTCGGCGCCCCGGGTCACGAAATCCTCGAAATCCGCCTCGTCGCCATCGAAGGGTCGCCGGCCGAAGGCCGCGCGCAGAGCCTTTAGCTTTGCGGGCACCACCGCGTCGTAATCCACCAGATCGCCGGCGCGCAGCGCCTCGCCGTCGAGATCGCCCGCCTCGTGCCCCAACAGGTCGTCCAGCGCGATATAGACCGGGTTGAGGAAGCTGCGGGTCGAGGGAAAGAAGGGGCTGCGGCGGTCGGGATCGCCGAGGAACAGCGCGTGCAGCGGGTTCACCCCGAGGAAATCCGCCCCGGCGCGCCCGGCGGTCCGCGCCATCTCCGCGAGATCGCGGAAATCGCCGATGCCGTGATTGCGCGCCGAGCGCAGCTCGTAGAGCTGGCAGAAGATGCCCCAGCCCGGGGCGCGGTCGAGCCAGTCGGGAAAATGACAGATGCCATCCTCGGGCACCTGCATCTCCTGCGGCGCGGCGGGCCCCTCGGGCGCGCCTTCGGGATCGACGCCGATCTTGCGCAGGATCAGCCGCAGCGTCGCCTCGGGAACGGGGCGGCTGCCCTCGCCATGCGGGTCGTCATATTCGGTGGTGATCCCGTGATGGCGGCACAGATCGGCGAGGTCGGTCATGCGGGCTCCATGATGGGGCCGGGCAGGGCGCCCGGCCCGTGAGGGAAGGCGGGCCCATCGGCCCGCCGGGTCAGCGGTCGGGAACGAGAACGATGGTCGCCAGCGGCGGCAAGGTCAGCGCCAGCGACACCGAGCGGCCATGGCACTCCTCCTGTCGGCAGGCGATCCTGCCCGAGTTGCCGACGCCGGAACCGCCGTAGATCTCGGCATCCGTGTTCAGAAGCTCGGTCCAGTCGCCGCCCTCGGGCACGCCGATCCGGTAGTCCTCGCGCACCACGGGGGTCATGTTGGAGATGATCAGCGCCGGGCGCGTGCCGCTATCGGCCTTGCGAAGGAAGGCGAAGATCGAGCGTTCGTCGTCGCCGCCATCGACCCATTCGAAACCCGCCGGGTCGCAATCGAGCGCGTGCAACGCCGGCTCGTCGCGGTAGAGACGGTTGAGATCGCGCACGAGGTTCTGCGCGCCCTTGTGCTTCTCGTCCTCGAGCAGGTGCCAGTCGAGCGACACGTCGTGGTTCCACTCGCGCTCCTGTCCGAACTCGCAGCCCATGAACAGGAGCTTCTTGCCCGGATGGGTCCACATGAAGCCCAGATAGGCGCGCAGGTTCGCGAATTTCTGCCAGCGGTCGCCGGGCATCTTGTTCAGCAGCGACCCCTTGCCATGCACCACCTCGTCATGGCTGATCGGCAGCACGAAATTCTCGGACCACGCATAGTGGATCGAGAAGGTCATCTGGTGGTGGTTGTACTTGCGGTAGACCGGGTCCTGCTGGATGTAGCTCAGGCTGTCATGCATCCAGCCCATGTTCCACTTGAAGTCGAAGCCCAGGCCGCCCTGGTCGACGGGACGGCTGACGCCCGGAAAGGCGGTGCTTTCCTCGGCGATGGTGGCGGCGCCGGGGGTCCGGAGCTGCACCTGGTGGTTGGTGCCCTTGAGGAACTCGATCGCGTCGAGGTTCTCGCGGCCGCCATACTGGTTCGGGATCCATTCGCCCTCGTTGCGCGAATAGTCGAGGTAGAGCATCGAGGCGACCGCATCCACGCGCAACGCGTCGATGTGGTACTTGTCGAGCCAGAAGGTGCCCGAGCAGCGCAGGAAGTTCGCCACCTCGTTGCGCCCGAAATTGTAGATCAGCGTGTTCCAGTCCTGATGGAAGCCCTGCCGCGGATCGGCATGCTCGTAGAGCGCGGTGCCGTCGAAATTGGCGAGGCCATGCGCGTCGGTCGGGAAATGCGCCGGCACCCAGTCGACGATGACGCCGATGCCCGCCTGGTGCAGCCGGTCGACCATCGCCGCGAACTGCTCGGGCGTGCCGTAGCGCGAGGTTGGCGCGAAGAGGCCCACCGGCTGGTAGCCCCACGAGCCGGTGAAGGGGTGCTCGGAGACCGGCATGAACTCCACATGGGTGAAGTTCATGTCCTGCAGGTAGTCGACCAAGAGCCCGCCGATCGTGTCGTAGTCGAGGATCTCGCCCTCGGCGCCGCGGCGCCACGAGCCGAGATGCACCTCGTAGATCGAGACCGGCTTGTCGTGCAGCGTGCTTTTGCCACGGCTCTCCATCCACGCGGCATCCTGCCATTCGTGGCGGTGCATGCCGTGCACGATCGAGCCGGTGGAGGGCGGCTGCTCCTGCCGGAACGACATCGGGTCGGCCTTGAGCGGCTGCAGGTCGCCATGCGCGCCGACGATCTCGAACTTGTAGAGATCGCCCACCGCGAGCCCCGGCACGAACAGCTCCCACAGACCGGCGCCGAAGCGGCGGCGCAGCGGGTGGCGGCGTCCGTCCCAGGCATTGAAATGGCCGACGACGCTGACCCGGCGGGCATTGGGCGCCCAGACCGCGAAGCTCACACCCTCGACGCCCTCATGGGTCACGGGATGCGCGCCGAGCCGTTTCCAGATCTCTTCGTGGCGGCCCTCGGCGACGAGGTATTCGTCCATCTCGCCCAGCACCGGGGTGAAGCGATAGGGGTCGTCGCGCTCCCATTCGTGGCTCCCGGCCCTCATGCGCAGCCGGTAGGGGGTGCCGAAGTCGAAGCCGCCGGGCATCGGGCCCCAGAACACGCCTTCGGGGTTGATCCGGCTCAGCGGCGCGATCTCCGATCCCTCGGGGGTGATCGCCACCACCTCGGCGGCGTCGGGCGCGAAGACGGTCAGCCCCATCACGCCGTCCTCGGTCTTGTGCGGCCCGAGGAGTTCGAAGGGATCTCCCATGCGGCCGCGGATGATGGCTTCGATCCGCGTGGCGTCGGGGGCCGATGCGGGCAGGGTGTCGCTCGCGTGGGTCGTCATTGGGTATCCTCTTCGTCGATCAGGTCGAGCAGGCCGCTCAGCGGAATGTCCACCCAAGCCGGGCGACTGGCAAGCTCGTAGCCCACTTCGTAGACCGCTTTCTGGATCAGGAAGAGATCCAGAAGCGCGGCGGCGAAGCCTTCGTCGTCGGGATGCGCCGGGTTGTCGCTGGCGACCTCCCGATACGCGGCCATGAAGTCGCGCCGCGCTTCGTCGTGCCAGTTCCGGATCAACTCGTCGGCCTCGGCGCCGTCGGTGCCCGAGCTTTCGGCCCAGCGCAGCGCCGATTGCGCGGCGTAGTCGAGCGAACGCAGCATGCCGGCCACGTCGCGCAGCGCGAGCGACTTGGCGCGGCGTTCGTCCAGCGTCCGCCGGGGTTCGCCTTCGAAGTCGATGATCACCACGTCGTTCTGTGCCATCAGCACCTGGCCGAGATGGTAGTCGCCATGGATGCGGCTGCGTGCGCCCGAGGGCTGCATCCGCGACACAGCGTCGATCCGCGAGATCAGCACGTCGCGCCGATCGAGGATCTGGCGGGCATGCTCGGCGGCCCGCTCGGGCAGGTCGGACAGGCCCTTGAGCCGGTCGAGCATCGCCACGGTCTCGGCCCGGACCTCGTCGCAGAGCGCGGCGAGATCCGCGCCGGTGAGCGGCTCGGTGGCGAAGGCCGGATCATCGGTCGGATGTGCCAGCGCCCGGTGCATCTCGGCGGTGCGGCGGCCCAGCGTGCCGGCGATGCCGAGCACCGGCTGGTAGGGCGGCGCCTCGTCCTCGTTGCCCGTGGCCGCGTCCTGCAGGTAGCGGTCGAGCGCGTTGGTGAGCGCGCCCCAAGCATCGCCCTGGTTGGCGACATAGGCGAAGGCGGCGCCCAGCGAGGTGGCCTCACCCCCATCCGGGCGCAGCGCGATCTCGCCCAGGAAGGCCGGGGTGTGATCGAAGCCCGCGACATCGGTGAGGAAGCGCGCCACCTCGATATCCGGCTGCAACCCGGCGCGCAGCCGACGGTAGACCTTGAGGATCACCTTGTCGCCGAAGGCCACGGTGGCGTTAGACTGCTCGACATTGAGCAGCCGCGGCTCGCCCGGATCCTCGATCTCGGCCATCGCCGCGCTGGGCGAAAAGACCAGTCGGCCGCGCGGCGTGTCGGTCTCATAGCCCTCGCGCAGTGCCGCCAGCATCTCGCCCATCAGGGTCTCGTCCACCGTGCCGTCGATCAGCCCGCCGACGCGGGGCCCGCGCCGCAGCTTGGCCATGGTGTAGCCCAGCGTCGCGGAGCCGAAGGACACGCTGTCCTCGCCCCAGACCGCCGCGAGCGGCAGCAGGTAATGCTGCGTCTCGCCGCCCACCTCGACATCGATGAGACCCAGCGCGCCGTTGCGGCCGATCTCGGCCAGGGGCTCGATCGCGACGCGGGAGATGCGGGCGTCCTTGGCCGCGAACCAGCGCTGGAGCGGCAGGAACTTGGGCAGCACGTCGGTGCCCAGAAGCCGCCCGTCGCGCCCCGAGATCGCCGAGGACACGCGACCGTCGCGGGTGGTCAGCGTCACGAATTCCGGCAGGATCTGCTGCGGTGCCTGGTGCCAGGACGGTGCCTGGTCCTCATCGGCGAGCAGGAACCAGTAGAAGCCGTAGGAGGGCAGGGTGATCAGGTAGGGCAGGGCCCCGACCGGCGGGAAGGCCGAATGCCCGGTCAGCTCGATCGGCACGCGGCCCTGATAGGCCGAGAGGTCGATCTCCACCGCCTGCGCGGCGCGGCCCAGATTGGCGACGCAAAGCACCGCCTCGCCCTCGTGTTCGCGGATATAGGCGAGCACCCGGCGGTTGGAGGGATAGAGCAGCTTCATCTCGCCGCGGCCGAACACCGTGTGGTTCGAGCGGACCTGCACCATGCGGCGCATCCAGTTCAGCAGCGATGAGGGGTCCTTGGACTGGCTCTCGACGTTGAGCGCCTGGTAGCCGTAGATCGAATCCTGAATCGTCGGCAGATAGAGCCGCTGCGGGTCGGCGCGGGAGAAGCCCGCATTGCGGTCGGGCGACCATTGCATCGGCGTGCGCACGCCGTCGCGGTCGCCGAGATAGATGTTGTCGCCCATGCCGATCTCGTCGCCGTAATAGAGGATCGGCGTGCCGGGCATCGACATCAGCAGCGAGTTCAAGAGCTCGATCTTGCGCCGATCGTTCTGCATCAGCGGCGCGAGGCGGCGGCGGATGCCCATGTTGATCCGCGCGCGCTTGTCGCTGGCATAGGTGTCCCAGAGGTAATCCCGCTCCTTGTCGGTCACCATCTCGAGCGTCAGCTCGTCATGGTTGCGCAGGAAGATTGCCCATTGGCAATCCTCGGGGATGTCCGGCGTCTGGCGGATGATGTCGGTGATCGGGTGCCGATCTTCCTGGGCCACCGCCATGTACATGCGCGGCATCAGCGGGAAGTGGAAGCCCATGTGGCATTCGTCGCCATCGCCGAAATAGGGGCGGGTGTCCTCGGGCCATTGGTTGGCCTCGGCCAAGAGCATCTTGTCGGGGTAATGCGCGTCGAGATCGGCGCGGATCGCCTTCAACACGTCATGCGTCTCGGGCAGGTTCTCATTGTTGGTGCCGTCGCGCTCCACGAGGTAGGGGATCGCGTCGAGCCTGAGCCCGTCGACGCCCATGTCGAGCCAGAAATGCATGACCCGCAGCACCTCTTTCAGAACTTCGGGATTGTCGAAGTTCAGGTCGGGCTGATGGCTGAAGAAGCGGTGCCAGTAATACTGCCCCGCGACCGGATCCCAGGTCCAGTTCGACGGCTCGGTGTCGTTGAAGATGATCCGCGTCTCGGGCCATTTGCCGTCATCGTCGGACCAGACGTAGAAATCGCGCTCCGGGCTGCCGATGGGGGCGTTGCGGGCGCGCTGGAACCATTCGTGCTGGTCCGAGGTGTGGTTGATCACCAACTCGGTGATCACCCGCAGCCCCCGGCGATGCGCCTCCTCCACGAAGGCGCGGAACTCGTCCATGTTGCCGTATTGCGGGTTGATCTCGGTGTATTCCTGGATGTCGTAGCCATCGTCGCGCAGCGGCGAGGGGTAGAAGGGCAGCAGCCAGATCGCCGTCGCGCCCAGCTCCTGCACATGGTCGAGCCGGCTCATCAGGCCGGCGAAATCGCCCATGCCGTCGCCATTGCTGTCCTGGTAGGCCTTGACGTGAAGCTGGTAGATGACCGCGTCCTTGTACCAGTCGCGCTGGCTGTTATCGATCGCGTCCGCCTCGGCTGCGGGGGCCATGCTCTGGTCTTCCATCAATCTCTCGCTCCTCCCGGCGGGATCAGCCGCCAGATCGCATAGGGCCGGGTCTCGGGGTCGAGCGTCAGCCGGTGTTCCTTGCCGTGCCAGGTAAAGTGATTGCCATGGATCGCGTCCTGCACCTCGATCGAGGCCTCGTCGGGCAGGCCGAAGCGCCACAGCGGCAGGTCGAAGGCGAATTCCCGCCCCGCATGCGGATCGAGCAGCACGTGGAACAGCAAGTAGTTCTCGGTCGCCGGGTCGAAGCGGCCGTAATAGAGCACCGCCCCGTCATGCGCGTCGAAGAACTCCAGATTGGTGAAGTCGCGCATCGCGGCGTGCTTGCGGCGGATGCCGTTCAGGAGCCGGATATCGTCCTTGATATGGCCCTCGCGGTCGAAATCCCAGTCGCGGATCTCGTATTTCTCGCTGTCGAGATACTCTTCCTTGCCGGGGATCGGCGTGGCCTCGCAGATCTCGTAACCGCTGTAGACGCCGTAATTGCCGGCCAGCGTCGCGGCGAGAGCGAGCCGGATGCGGTGCCCGGCGCGGCCCGATGTCTGCAGGAAATACGGGTTGATGTCGGGCGTGTTGACGAAGAAGTTCGGCCGCATGTAGTGGCGGCACTCTTCGCTCGTCAGCTCGGTCAGGTACTCGGTCAGCTCGGCCTTGGTGTTGCGCCAGGTGAAATAGCTGTAGGACTGGTTGTAGCCCAGCTTGGCGAGGCGCTTCATCATCTTGGGCCGGGTGAAGGCCTCCGAGAGGAACACCGCGCCCGGATGCCTGGCCCGCACCTCGTCGATCACCCATTCCCAGAACGGAAAGGGCTTGGTGTGCG